>NZ_JBQTGK010000003.1:139773-277966 GCF_052400665.1 Marinifilum sp. RC60d5 | reverse complement strand
CTATCGAGAGCATTTTGCCACGTGGATTTTAACAACTCCACCTATCGAGAGCATTTTGCCACGTGGATTTTAACAACTCTATCTATCGAGAGCATTTTGCCACGTGGATTTTAACAACTCCATCTATCGAGAGCATTTTGCCATGTGGATTTTAACAACTCCACCTATCGAGAGCATTTTGCCATGTGGATTTTACCAACTCTATCTATCGAGAGCATTTTGCCACGTGGATTTTAACAACTCCATCTATCGAGAGCATTTTGCCACATAAATTTCGCCTACTTTATCCGTCGGAAGCAATTTGGTGACTCTTAATCGTACAATGCCATACAGTTTTCAATACTAATAAATCGTAAACTAATGGTCTAAGAACTCAAACTCCCCCTTCAAAACCGACATCACTAATTTATCGTGAAATTCATCATTACGATAACAGGCTTCGCGCAATTTGCCTTCAATGGTAAATCCTGCTCGTTGGTAAGCCTTAAGACCACCAATATTGGGTTCTAAAACAGTTAGCATGATTCTGTTCAAATCCAATTCTTCGAATCCAATCTGCAGAACTTTCTTTGTTACCTCAGTTCCTACACCTTTTCCCCAATATGTTTTATCGCCAATAAAAATAAAATATTCACCTGATTTATTACTCACAGATAAATCGCAAATACCGGCATAGCCAATCAAGCGATCGGTATTTTCCAAAAATATCCCCTGCTTATAGACTTTGGTATCATTTATGGTTTCAGTAAGCCAATCCCTTACTTGATCTTCTGTTTGTAGTTTTTGAAATATCGATAAAGAATAACGAATCACTTCTTCATCTTGAAACCAGTTGTAGAAATATTGAGCATGAAGCTCATGCAGAGGTTTTAATTCTATCATGTATTGCAGATTTAGTATAGGCATCTATTATTGATAGCCGCACTAGGAGTAAGAGCATCAAAATTAATTAACTTCCCTCCGATAATAAACATGGCTGCACCACTGCACTTACTCCCCTCTCGAGAGTAGGGATTATAACAAGACGACCCTATTCCCCTTTGAAGGGGGATGTATGAATTGATACCCCCACCAAAAGTGAGAGCATCAATTTATATCTTTGTAATTCTAAATTCGGAATTGAATTTATCCTGGGAATTTTGGAAATTTCTGGAATTCAGGATCACGTTTCTCCAGAAATGCATGCTTGCCTTCCTGTGCTTCTTCCATTAGGTAATACATCATAGTAGCATCGCCTGCAAATTCCATTAATCCACGTTGTCCGTCTAGTTCTGCATTTAATCCGCGTTTAATCATACGAAGAGCCATTGGGCTGCGCATAAGCATGGTTTTACACCAATCTACAGTTTCATCTTCCAATTGCTCTAATGGTACTACTTTATTTACCATTCCCATTTCTTCGGCCTCGGCTGCTGTGTATTGCTTGCAAAGGAACCAAATTTCACGCGCTTTTTTCTGACCAACCTGACGAGCCAGATAAGAAGATCCAAATCCGGCATCGAAACTACCTACTTTAGGACCCGTTTGACCAAATTTAGCATTCTCGGAAGCAATGGTTAAATCGCAAACCACATGAAGAACATGTCCGCCACCAATAGCATAACCGTTAACCATAGCAATAACCGGCTTGGGCATAGAACGAATTGCCTTATGCAAATCCAAAACATTTAAGCGAGGTACACCTTTATCATCAATATAACCACCTACACCTTTTACATTTTGATCGCCACCCGAACAAAAAGCTTTATCGCCAGCTCCTGTAAACACAATTACACCAATATCACTGCGTTCGCGGCAAATATCCATGGCGTCGAGCATATCGAAATTGGTTTGCGGACGAAATGCATTATACACCTCAGGACGATTGATTGTAATTTTTGCTATCCCTTCGAAAAAATCGAATTTAATATCTTCGTATTCTTTAATGGTAGTCCACTTTCTTGTTGTCATACCTTAGCTTTTATAGTTTTGAAATAATTAATTAACACTTGATCGTTTATCGTTCTTGGGGTTTTAATTTCAAGAACAGCAGCTTTTTCGTTTGCTGCATAAAAAACAGGAAGTATTTCTTCAACTTCCGTTTGATTTTCGGCATAAAAATAATTTAAGCCATAAGTTTCGGCCAGTTTATCGGCTTTGTATTCCTGAACCGCTTCAAAATATTCTTCCAGCTCATCAACTCCCGATGGTCCAGATATAAATCGGAAAATACCTCCTCCTCCATTGTTAATCAGAATAATTTTAAGATTCGGCTTAAGATATTTATTCCACAAAGCATTGGAATCGTAAAAGAAACTAATATCACCAGTTATTAAGGTCGTACTATTTTCATTTACCAAAGCCGCACCTGCCGCTGTTGAGGTACAACCATCAATTCCACTGGTTCCTCTGTTCGAATTATAAGTTAGTTTATGCGATGTTTTAAAAAGCTGTGCATAACGTACAACCGATGAGTTGGCCAGTTGTAAATTTCCACCTTCAGGAATCACTTTTAAAATCTGCTCAAAAGCTTTTAGATCGCTCCATTCAATTTTCGAAACATATTCGGCATGAATGTCAGCTATTTCGGCATCTCTCATTTTCCAAATCTCTGAAAATAAGCTATCACTCGTTTTTATAAGAGGTACTAATTGCCTGAAAAACGACAAAGGAGAAACATCAATATGGGAAGTCAGATTTTTAAATGTATCAATAAAATGATCCTCTTTACCTATGTACCAGTGCTCTTTAGGCTTAGCATCCCGTAAAAACGATTTTATCATTTTAGAAACCAATGGACCTCCAAAATTAATTAATAAATCGGGTTTAAAATCGGCTAATTCTTCTTCCTTTATCGAACAAATTACCCGATCGATACAAGGCAAAAATTCTTTACTATGAAGATTAGATACCGATTCGGTAAGAACCACAACATTTTTATTTCTGGCCAATTTTCCAACCAGCTCATTTAGTTCTTCCTGCTGATAAAGCAAACCTGCCACAATCAGAATTTTCTGATTGTAATTCATAAGATCAGCAATAGCAGCAACTGTATCAGCAGCTAGTTCGTCAACAGAATTAATTTTGCCAATTACGCGCTCGTTTGTATCCGGATAATTTTTAACACCATACAACGGTTCCCTAAGCGGAAAATTAATATGAACAGGGCCAAATCTATCATTTTGGCATTTGGTAAGAGCTTCATTAGCCATTCGATTCAAATACCAGCAATCATCCTCATTATTGGCATCTAAAGGCAGCTGATAACTAGCCTTTACAAATTGCCCAAACACATTATCCTGCGGTAAAGCCTGCGAATCATCCTGCCCAATCCATTCTGCTGGTCTATCGGCCGAAATTACAATCAAAGGTAATCTTTGATAGTAGGCCTCAGCTACAGCGGGTCCGTAGTTAAGTAAAGCCGTACCCGAAGTACAAACCAAACCAACCGGTTTGCGGGTTTGTTGGGCAATTCCTAATGCAAAATAAGCTGCCGATCGTTCATCAACAATCACCAGGCTTTTTATTCTTTCATCTTTTGCAAAAGAGATGCTAATTGGAGCATTTCTGGAACCCGGAGAAACAATAACATATTCCATTCCTTTTGACCAACAGATATCAATAAGCTCTTTCACTCCTTTAATATCTGAACATTTTCGCTCCATATTTTTATTTTTTTCTCTTGTAGAAATCTTATCTAACATCATAATATATAGCTCACTCCACTTGTGAAAATAGTTTCACTTCCTGCGTTTGCCTTTGTGTTTAGTCACCCCAAATTTAAAATAATTTCACCTATTTAATCACATTTAAGAGAGTTTGCGCTTTAAAACAGGTTTCTTCCCACTCTTTTTCGGGATCCGATTCGGCAGTAATACCTCCGCCTACATAAAGAGCCATTTTATTTTCAAAAACCTTCATGCACCTTAAATTCACAAATAAAGAAAGGTTTCCATCTGCTTTTATTGGGCCTAAATATCCCGCATAATATTCTCTATCGTGATTTTCAATGCTTCGAATTAAATCCATTGCTTTTTCTTTTGGCAATCCGCAAATGGCTGGCGTTGGGTGCAAATTCTGAACAAATTCACTTTTCTGTTGAAAATTTAAATGGGCATTAATCTGGTAACGGGTTTTTAAATGAACTATATTTCCGGCTCTGCTAGTAAAAGGTCCTATTCGCTTGTAATCTGATATTTTAGAACTCTCCAATAAATTATCTACATACTTACTTACATAAGCCTGCTCTTCAATTTCCTTACTCTCCCAAACCACATCTTCTACTAGGCTCGATCCCAATTTTTGTGTGCCTGCCAAAGCCACGGTTTCCAGATTATTGCCCTTACTTGCAATTAATCTTTCAGGACTCGCACCTATCCACAATCCCACTTTCGGAATAGTAAGCATAGAAACAAATGCATTTGGGTAAGCCTCATTTAATTTTAAGAAATAAGAAATTGCCTGTAATCGCCCAGGTTTATTAAGAACATAAATTCTCGATAGAATAACTTTATCGAGCTTTTTCTGTTTTAATTTATCAAGCATACGAACAATTTGTTGCGCATACTCCTCTCTCTCACTTTCGTGGATATGGCTTTCTTCTTCTACAAAATTATCGATTAGTTCAATATCCTCTGTAATTGGATCATCAAAATCAATATCATTCCGAATAAAATAAGATTTTCGCGGTCCTTTTTGATCGAAAGGAGAAAACACAAAACCTTCACACCCTTCTAAATCAGATAAATCCTCATACGTTTTTGCCTCGTTCTTAATTTGAACTCCAGCAATAATTTCTTTTGTATTTGGTAATGAGTAAGCAAAAAATGCAATATTTTTATTCAAACACTTGCGAAGAATTCGAATTCGCTTGTTGTTCTTGTCATCCAAACTATCCATTTCTACTTTTTAATAATCACATTGGTAATTCTACAAACAGAAATAAGTTTTTTCTGTTCGTTTAACACGTTAACTTCCACAAGATGTGTCAGTTTTCCCCTATGAATAAATTTAGCTTTAGCAATAATTTTTCCTTTACGGGTACTCCGAACATGGTTGGCATTTATTTCCATACCTTTTACATCGTACTTACTTAAATCGGTATGAATTACCGACAATGCACTTCCTGCCGATTCGCACAATGCAAGAGTAGCCCCTCCATGCAGAATTCCCATCGGTTGCCAATGTTTAGATGATACCTCCATTTCAGCAAGCAAATAATCGTCGCCCACTTCGGTATAAACAATTCCCAGATGCTCCATTAAAGTATCGGAGCACATTTTATTTAATGAGTCTAAAGCCTCGGTTTTATTAATCATAGCACAAAAATAGTGAAATCTTACTTTTAAAAATATTTCCTATTGCTATTAATTATCTTTAGCAATTGTTATAAGAGCCAAAAAAAGCTCAATTTAAAATTGAGCTTAACTAAGGAAAAATATTGTAATGATAAATTAGTCAATTTTTACATTAACCGCATTTAATCCTTTTTTTCCTTCTACAACATCATAAGTTACATTATCACCTTGGTCGATTTTATCGATCAAACCTGTAACATGAACAAAAATGTCTTCTTGTGTTTCACTGTTTTTAATGAACCCAAATCCCTTAGATTCGTTAAAAAATTTTACTGTACCTGTAGGCATTACTTAAAAAATTTAAAATTATTACGTAGTAAATGTACGTAATTTGATTTAAATACTAAACAAATATTTGATTATTTTCGTTTTTATTCCAAAATTCAATAAAACACATACAAAACATTGCTATTGTGATAATTAATAGTTTTTAACTGTACATAACTATATCATTTCTGTAAAAAATTGTAAACTTTTAAATAAGTAAGACTTTGGCACTTCAATATAATAACATACATTTGTTACAAGCAAAATAAATCATGAAACAAGTAAATATCAATACTATCTTTTTCAATAATCTGATGAATAATAATTCATTGGAATGGGAAAGCTTATAGATATTTTTAAAATACTTTATTAAAAGCCTTCCTAAAAAATTTTTAGGAAGGCTTTTTACATTTATACACAATGAACCATTTTTACTACAATAACAGCAATACTAATTCTCCTACTGGGTAAGAAAGGATATTGCTATATCGCATAGTAAGCCTTTCTCGCCCACAAAGAAAGGCTTTTTTATTTTAACATATTTATCTAATAACCAAAATTAAAAAGCATGAAAAACTTAATTATTCCTAAAAACTATCAAAGCTCACTAGATCCGGAAGCTACCGAAAAAGCAATTAAATTTATTAAAGATCAGTTTCAAGTACAATTATCGTCGGAATTAAAATTAAGAAGAGTTACCGCTCCTATGATTGTAATGAGAGGCACTGGTTTAAACGATGACTTAAATGGAATAGAGCGCCCTGTAGCCTTTCCAATTAAAGGTTTAGCAGACCAAACAGCCGAAGTTGTTCATTCTTTGGCAAAATGGAAGAGATACATGCTTGGTGAGCTTCAAATTCCTGCCGGAAAAGGAATATATACAGACATGAATGCCTTGCGACCTGATGAAGATTTTACGAACCTGCACTCTATTTATGTAGATCAGTGGGATTGGGAAAAATCAATCAATAAAGAAGAACGACAACTTGAATTTCTTAAACAGAATGTGAAACAGATTTACGCATCATTAAAAAGAACTGAATACCTATTAAATGAGTATTATCCGGCATTAAAACCACAATTGCCCGAGACAATTACTTTTATTCATGCAGAAGATCTGTTAGCTGACTATCCGGACTTAAGCTCAAAGGAAAGAGAAAGTATAGTAGCTAAAAAATTTGGTGCCGTATTTATTATGGGAATTGGTGGCCAGCTTGCCAACGGCGAACCTCATGATGGCAGAGCTCCAGACTACGATGACTGGACAACTCCAACTAAAAATGGGTACCATGGTTTAAATGGCGATATTCTTTTATGGAATCCTATTTTAGAACAGGCTTTTGAAATCTCATCGATGGGAATTCGAGTGGATAAAGAGGCTTTGTTAAAGCAACTTAAAATTAAAGGTGAAGAAAAACGAACTGAGCTAATGTTTCATAAGAAACTACTGGATGGTAAATTACCTTATTCAATTGGTGGAGGAATTGGACAATCGCGCCTGTGCATGTATTTACTTCAAAAAGCACATATTGGAGAAGTTCAATCGAGTATATGGCCCGACGAACTAAGGGAAACCTGTAAAAAAGCAGGTATTCTTTTTTTATAAATCGAATCAGCTACAAAAAAGAGTTCTGTTACAAGAACTCTTTTTATTTCTACATTACTAAAGCATAATTATTTTGTAAAAAAGAACATAAGATTATAGTAACATTTATGAAGATATTTTTACGAAAATAATTAGTAGATAATTGATTTTTTCATTCTTATTTTCGCTTCTATTCCATTTATTAAAGATTTTTCTCCATTTAACTTACTTTAAATAATAAGAAATTAAATCTTGATTGTTTTTATATGTATCTGCTGAAACAAAAACACTAAAATGTAAGTAATTATTATTGTACCTAACACTCAATAAAACATGGATAAAAAAAGAATTGCTTACTGCGGAATAGATTGTTCTACCTGTCCGGTTTATGTTGCTACCCAAAAGCATCAGGAGAAAGCCAAAATTAGAATTGCCAAACTTTGGTCTGATGAAAATCATGAATACGAAGCCTGCGAAATTACCTGTAAAGGATGCCGCGAACCCTGGGGTAAAAAGTTTCAGCATTGTCAGGATTGTGAGGTAAGAGAATGTGCACGAAAAAAACTAATTAAAACCTGTGCCGAATGTGAAGAATATCCTTGTGATAAACTAAATAAGCTGCACAAATCGCTGGATAAAAAAATTTCCCGAATTAATCTAGAACCCTTGTGTCAAAATTGTAGTAAAGATTAGATATTTACATGCATCCCAATCCTCAACATAATCCTATCGTTAGATTATATTGGCATTTAAAATACTAAACTATTGATACTCCGAAAATAGAATCCCAGAATAAAATATAGAAACTTAGTTACAGAGATGCTTCAGGATTTTTCCAATTCTTCTGATATCCGTTCAAAAACCAAATCGAAATCGCCCATACCGTCAATCTTTATTACACCATGCAGTTGATTATATTTTTCAATTACCGGCACAGTTTTATTTTCATGTTCTTGCAAACGCTTTACAATTTTAGACGTGTCTCTATCGTAAGGCATACATCTATTGGTTTTACTTCTGGCATCTAATCGACTAATTAATTCTAAAGTAGGTACTTCAATTTCTACTATCTTAGAAATTTGAGAACCATGCTTTTTTAGCAAACCATCAAGAATGTAAGATTGTACAAGAGTACGCGGAAAACCTTTAAATATAAAACCCTTTACACCATTAGAATTTTCAATTTTCTTCTCTATCAATTGAACTACAATTTCGTCGGGTACCAATTCTCCATTTTCATACAATTCATTAATACGTTTGCCAAGCTCCGATTTATTCTTAATCTCACGTTCGAGCATTTGTCCGGTTGCTACATACTCCAAACCAAATTTCTTAGCCAAAGCAATACCCTGCGAACCTCTTCCCGATCCCGGATAACCAAACAACACTACATTAAATAAGTTTTTAGCCAACTCAGTATTAATAATTTTTTGAATATCGAGACTTACAATATCAATAGCCTGATTTCCATTTAATCCAAAATAAATACCCTTATCTTTATAAAACTGTAAAACAGGCATGGTTTTATCCTGATATTCTGCTAATCGATTTCGAATAACCACCTCATTATCATCTGATCTACCAGATGTTTTACCACGATTTAACAAGCGAGTTACCGAAACTTCTTCTTCTACCTCAAGACTAATCAAACAATTAAGCGAAGTATTTAATTTTATCATTAAGCCTTCCAATATGTAGGCTTGAATATAAGTTCTGGGAAAACCATCAAACAAAAAACCACTGGCATCCGGATTTTCCGTTATTGTTTTCTCAATAATCTGAACAATAATCTCATCAGAAACCAAGCCTCCTGCAGCTATAATTCCCTGAGCAGCTAAACCCAATCTACTTTTTTCTTTTATCTCTTTACGCAATAAATCGCCTGTAGAGATGTAAAACAAATTATATTTCTTTATTAAAAATTCCGATTGAGTTCCTTTTCCTGCTCCCGGAGGTCCGAACAATGCAACATTAAGCATAGGCTTACAATTAAAGAATTAGTATACAATTACAATGTAACATTTATAGAATTTATGGACAACATTTTTTATGCACAATTCTATTTCAATAGTTATATTTTTAACAGTAAGACTTTTTCTATTTGGAATTGTTTTAATTAAAGAAGATATTCGCATGTAGAATGAACAAATCACAATATGAATAATAAAAGACTAAACGGAGAAGAACTACACGAATTAGGAATTAAATGGGTTTACAAGCATATAAAAGATGAATTCGAAATTGTATCGGTAAATATCGAATTCGAAAAAAATCCCCAAATATTAGCTAAGAAAAACGACGAAATGCATTTTATCGTTGTAAAAACAAGTACTTACCCAGATATTGGGTCGCTAAGCCCGCTTGCGGCCGAAGAAATTATTAAGCACGCCAGTAAACATAAAGCTAAAATTCTATTTGCCCATGTGGGAATTGCCAATGCCGATGCTGAAAACGAACAAGGAATGCAGTTCCCCGAAAAAGATGGTCATTACTATTTTAATTACACTGGTTTAAGTATTGAACCAAATATTCTTACCGATCCAAATAACAATTAATCTTTTACAATAAGATGGCTTTAAAAGATGATTTCAAAAAAATTAGACACGAATATGGAAAAACCCAACTACTAGAATCTGAAATTAACACGAACCCGTTTATTCAGTTTTCCAGTTGGCTACAACATGCTATTGATAAAAATATTGCTGATGCAAATGCAATGACGTTGGCAACATGTTCACTTACAGGGAAACCTTCGGCCCGAATTGTCTTACTTAAAAAATATGACGACCAAGGCTTTTGCTTTTTTACCAATTATGATAGCAGAAAAGGAATAGAACTAAAAAGCAATGCTTACGCAGCCATTGTGTTTTTCTGGCCAGAATTAGAAAGACAAATTAGAATTGAAGGAAAAGTTGAAAAACTCCCCTCAAATGTATCTGATAAATACTTTTTGGAAAGACCTTTAGGAAGTCGAATCGCAGCTTCTGTTTCTCCGCAAAGCAAAGCAATTGAAAACAGAGACTACCTAAATAAAATTATTAGAGATTTTAAATCTCAAACCAATAAGCAAATTAAAAGACCTGTTTTTTGGGGTGGCTATAGAATAATTCCGGAACTTTTCGAATTTTGGCAAGGCCGGGAAAATCGTTTAAACGACAGAATTGAATACTATTTAGAAAAAAACGAATGGAAAACAAGAAGACTTGCACCTTAAGAAGAAGTAAACAATCGACAAGTTAAAGCTTGTATTCTCTAGTTACTATTTTTATATGATTTCACAAACTAAGGCAAATTGGCTAACAGCATTAAATATTCTTAAGAAGAAACACATTACTCGAGTTTAATCAGTTAAATTAAACTATTAATCCACATAAATATATCGTTCATACAAAAACATAAAAATACTTACTTTTTAAGGGTTACCTTTTTACAATCTTCGGAATTAAGGGGTGAGAAAAGTTTCCTTGTCCGGCTACTTTTCTTATTCAGTAAATTGTATGTAGTAAAAACGCCCCATAGATTCATTCTTGGGGTGTTTTTTATAGCCTAAATTCTTCTCCCATATCAGTACTAATAAAATTATCATAGCCCAAACAAACTTCCTGAGAAAATTTTATCGCAATTTTAACCAATTCCCGTACTTGTTCTTTTCCTAATTTATTAATTTGTTCAGCATTAATGTTTTCTCTAAGCAAAAAATACGCAATAGATGCATTCACTGTATCACCTGCACCAACCGTACTAACTGGTGTAATCTTGGGTACCTCGAAACTATATGTTTCATCAGTACACACAACTACAGCGTTTTTATTAGCTGTATAAACTAATGTAGCAGATGAAAAACCTCTAATCCATTTGTTGGCATCTTTCGCTGAATTTGCATTACAAATTAATTTAAAATCCTCATCGGAACCTTTAACTAAATTGGCGACTTCAATATTCTCCTTTATAAATGGTACTACTTCATGAAGTAATGGGAGATGTTGTGCTCTAAAATTTGGATCATAAATTATCAAAGCTCCTTTCGATCTACTCTCCTTTAAAAATCGAATCAATGCAGGTCTAAATTCTTTTTTTATAGCCAAAAAGGATCCAAACAGAATTACATCTCCACTTTTAATATTTTTAGGAAATTTAATACATGTATCTAATCCTTTTCGCGTCTTGTAAAAGGAATATTCCGCATTTTTTTGCTCATCGAGAAAGGCAATTGCCAAATTAGAATTAGTATCACTAAATTGAGCAATATGATCGGTGTTCACATTATTGACTTTCAAAAAATCTAAAATCTGATTTCCAATACGATCAATTCCCAGTTCACTAATTAAGGAAACACTTGCACCCAATCTTCCCAGACTAACTGATGAATTCAAAAATGATCCTCCGGGCCTTGCATCCACAGGTTTATTGTTTTCGAAAAATAAATCTAAAACACAATCGCCAATAGTATAAACTCTACGCATTCTTAGTAAAATTAATGTTGAAAGATCAAAATTACAAAATCAAAATTTCTTTAGGTGCAAATATTCCAAACAATCAAAACATCTTAACAAATAAGCTTATTTCCTACTTCCTTTTTCATAAAAAATAGGTTTATTTCATTTAAAACGATAAAAATTGACTAAATTTTATACTTATTTAGTATCAACAACATCATTATTTTTTTAATTCTTAAAATTTTATTAATTTATATTTAATCTAAATTAACATCAAACCTTCAACATGAAATCGTTTTCGATTCATCCAATTTTAACAGTCTAAAAATAGCACGGTTAAATTAAAGGGATTGGAATAATAGTAAGGAATGCAGGAATTTTTGCGAAGTAAAAAAATAAAGTAAATTTGGTTCCGTCATTCCCTAAGCAAATAAAAATTGGAGATATATGCAAAGTAAAAAACCAAGCGTAACTGAAAAAAAACCAAAGAAGGCAAAAAACAATCAAAAAAACCTGATTCGTTACATTAACCTTCAGTTGGCTGCAATGGGGCAACCTATTTACAAAGGTGATTCCCTAAAAAATGGAGAGCAACTGGCTGATTCTAAATTCATCGAATTAACAGACAGCTTGATTCAAAACTATCGGGCAAAATCCCGTTTACTGGCAGACCACTTATGTCCTGCGGATCAACGTATACAAGATTTTCTAAATGATTATCTTAAAGACACAGATAGTGAAGTAGCAAATCTACCTACTTCAACATTTATTTTGGATCAACCTGGTATTGCTAGAGAACTAAGTTTACCACCGAACAAAGACGAACATATTACTAAACTCTTAAGTTCGTACAGAATAAAACAAGGAGTACTTCACAATCCAAAACACGATAGAAGAACTACAAAAGGTTCTTTCCATATTGTTGATGGCAGTTTACCAGTACCATTAGATAAAATTGAAGTACCTAAAAAAGCATTTGCAAATTTTTTAAATGCTGCTTTTAATCCTCCTACTGATGATGATACTCAACTATTACCTTTTACTGCAACTCAGGATGAAAAAGTAAAAATGATGGTTTCTCTTTTACTACGTCCAATTGTTTGTCCGGAAGTAAAAGGAGTTATCGAACAAAAATCAATGGAAGTCCGTTTTTTTGCTCCAGGTAGCTTAGTTAGTAACCTCGATTTTGTTGAATCTATTTTTGGTAATGCAGGTGATCCTAATATTCCGGCAAATGATGCTGGTTTAGATATTGAACATTGGACCGGACATACTGGATGTATTGTTTTGGCGCCACAATTACTTGATCTTACAAAAAAAGAGTTAGGCTTACCTCATTACAACGAAGCTACTGAGCGTCAAAAACGTGACGGAGTATGTTGGAAAAGCGAAACTGAATTGTACAATGATGGTCAACCATTTAAATTAACTTGTCGTAGCGAAAAAGGTGTAGTTATTACTTTAATAGCCGACAATTATTTCGGTTACTCTAAAAAAGAGATTAAAACCCAAATCAGTTTTTCTGCAAACTTATATGGTTTAGCCGAAGAAGAACATGCCGGAGGTGCAATTGCATTCCCTAGAAAGAACTTAGGTGATGGTTTTAGTGGAACTCTATTCATGAAAAATGTATTGAAAAAACAATACAGCTACGATGAATTAGTTAAACAATTTGGCGAAACTATTGATGTTTACCCTGAAGGTTTTGCTATTGATAAAGAATATCCAAACATCTATTATATCAATGAAAATGCAAACATTGATGTATATGAAAGCAAAGTAAGCTGGATAAAAGATGGACAGGAACAAAGCATTCGTTTAGTTCCTGATAACTATTATGTGCACCCATCGGGATATAAGATGCACATGGAGAAGCACCCTTCTGCCCCATCATGGAGACTTGTAAGTACTGCTTCGGAAGGAACATTTTGCCACAAGCCATGTACTGTTTCTGGTGGAGGAAAATCTGAGATTTCTAAATCTCTTTTAAATGCGATTATTTATAGTTCTTTCTATGTTCAGGACATGGAAAAAGATTTTAATTTAGCTGATGAGGTAATTAATCACGATTACACTCAACGCTGGAAAGATCATCCAAACAGAACAACTCCTTCAAGAACAATTTTAAGTTCCGAAAGATCTTTAGGTTCGGTTGTAAAACTATTAACTCCATCGAAATACTATACCGAAGAGTACAATGAATTCTTACACTCAATTCCTGATCATGTTAAAGCGTTGGTATTATTCATAAAACGATTCTATCGTCCTGATCGCACAAACAGTAATTGGAGAGATTTCTTTTCGGTTGACGTTATTAACGGAAGAAAAGGTCATGAGTTATTATTCAACAACCGAAAAATTGTTGCAAGCTACCTTCGTGTTGGTTTTGCTGATGATAATTCATGGTATTTGAATAAACTGCGTCAGGACTTTATTGCCGCAGCTAAAATTCAAATGGAAGATGACATTACGGCTTCAGTTGTATTACCAGCAAACAGTCTGAATCATTTGAACGAGGCTTATGATAATAAGAGTGTAAAAATCACTACAAACTGTGAGAAGAGATTCTTCCAGCGACCTGATGAAGCAATCCATAGAGGTTACGACAAAGAAGCTGAAGCTGATCTTTCCATGAGAAATAATTTCACATCGAACTACGAGCCATTAACTACCGAAGATGGTAAAGAATTAGTAGCCGATGCTATTGGTTTTGATATGTACACCAAACCAATTCAGGAATTAATTAAGCAAGGAGCAGAAAGTAAAAAGTCAAATTACTTTATTACTCCATCGCATCCTAGAATTGTTGATGGAGCACCATCTAAAAACCCTAGATATCTTCAAATACGACCAGACTTGGTAAATCCTGTTGATGACCGTTTGGCTGAAATAGGAATTCGTTTGGCACGTAGAATCCCTTTGAATATGCCGGTTCACCATCCGGTAAACGCTGTATTACCAGGAAGAAGAAACAATCCACCTGAAAAAGAAGCTGGAATACGCGCTTTAAGTGTATACAATCCAATTCATTACCAGGAATTACCTGAATTGTTTATGGACTTTATCTGTAGTTTAACAGGGAAATCACCATCGACAACAGGAGCAGGAACAGAAGGTGCACTTACAAAAGGTCCTTTTAATATGTTGACTCCAACAACCGACCTTAATAATGCATTGCTTTCTTATATTCTTACCGGATATCAGGGTTTCTCTTCAGCTGCAGGACATGTAGGAACAGAGAATCGTTTCGATCATGATGTTTCATTATTGATTCCTGAACTTTGGTGTAGATTAAAAGAAGAAACTCGTGATCCAAAATTATTGATTAAAGAAGGGTCTTTAGAAAAACTAAACGATTTTGAGTATAAAGGAGAAAAAATTCATGCCAGTCGTTTGGGATATCGAATCACTGAAGAATTCTTATTCCGTTATATGAATCGCATTTTTGATGAACCTCAAAATGTATTTAACGAAAGAATGCTGCAACCTGAAATTCAGGATATGGAAGCTTATGTAGATGGAATTAAAAACATTTGCGAAGCACAGGAAAAAGTAGCAATCAATTACTTTAAGGATAAGAGTATTGAAGCTGCAATTCCACCATTAAAAATTCTTCTAAGCATTATGGCTTACGGAAAATATGATGGAAAAGAAATTTCTGATCCTGAACTGAGAAAACAATTCGACAGAGAATTGGTTGTAAATTCTGATTGGTATAAAGAAAGGTTAGAGCGCAAGCAACAAATTGATATTGAATTTTACCAAAAGCAGATTTCTTATCTTGAATCGTTCATGGCTAACAAATTAAATTCTGAATGGAAAAAAGAATTAAGTTTGGAAGCGCGATACGAAAAAGCAAAACTAAATCTGAATAAGGTTAAATCAAAAGAATATCTTGAAAGTTTAGTTGGTACCATAGGTGCTGATCCTTTATGTAGATCATAATAAACTAAAAATCAACCCATAGGTAACTCTTTAATAAAGAGTTACCTTTTTTTTATTTTTAAAAATTAAAAAAAAATAGCCCGTGACATAGGGGAATCACGGGCACAATTCTAAAGGGGTTAATTAACCTACTAACCAATCGTAAGGTTATATTCTTAACTCATATCTACCAATTGGTAGTAATAGATTTAAAGATAAAGTTATTTTTCAATTATTAATGCATTCTTATTACAATTGCATGTTTTTTATAGTGTTTCTACATAACAAATATTGAATCACAATATTATATATAAAAATATTTTTTTTAATATGAACAATTAATTTCATCCTTAATTTGCAAAAAAAAAGAAAGTATAATTCAAAAAAAATCGCCTCAACAAATATGCTGAGGCGAAAAATGCAGTTGTTTATAACAACCGACTAAACGTACAAAAATGAAAAACAGAGTATTTATAATTCCGAATTACTAAAAAGAGTATTTAACATGTAATGACATACGGTAACTATCAACTTCAGAAGAATTTTCAACCTTACCTGTTATCGCTGTGGTACCATAAGCAGCAGCAGTATATAGCACCTGAGCTCCTACCATAAATTTACCAGAATATAACTCTAACCTAGGACCCACTTGATACACATAATCGATATTTGAACCTCGACTGTAAAGACCTACAAAGTCACCGTCAAGATCAGTAGCCAAATCATCATCGGCACCTAAATTTTTAGTGTAGCCTGCAAATAATCCATAGCGAACATTACCAGTTGTTGTATGTATATCAGACCAAATTGAAGAAGTTTTAATATTTGTATATTCGTATTCTCCATTGGCTTTCACATTTTTAACGCCATAACCACCAAGCATAACAAAATTATACATGTTTTGTCCATAAATAGTCTGCAAATTCCAAACAAATTTATCAGTTTTTAAAGTCATCCAGGCATTCATTTGATAACACGAAAGTAGTTCATCGGTTTTCAACGATGTGCCAACAGTTTCAGTAAGTGGCTTTAAAAATTTATAACCTGCAGTTGCTCCTAAGGTAAACCCTTTTGCAAGATCATATTTTACCTGAGCTGAAAATTCAGGAATACCAGATTGTTGCACATATTTTGGATTAGCACCATCAGAACCAGTAGATTTAGCATCCATTTCGGATAATGCAGCAATAAAGGCATAACCTTTATCTCCTAACTCGCGTGTATATCTTAACTGAGGAGCTCTGGCCAATACATTAAATGGCAAACCACCATTCCAATGTAATACATCTGGAAAACATGAAGTAACAAACATTGGGTGCCAGGTTTTTCCTAATAAAAGCTCATCTTTTCCCCAGTCTAATTTAACAAATGCATGTCTCAAACGAAATAAGCCAGTTGTACTTTCCGAAGTACCTGCAAAATCACCTTGAACAGTTGCGGATCCTTTAGCTCCGAAAGCCGTAAATCCAGTTACTCCAACATTTAATCGAGAATGAATAGTAGTCATGAACAATTCAGAGCGGTCATTTTTATCTGCACCATTCGCATCAAAAGATTTTGCTGCTGGATATAAAAGAACATCCCCTTCACGAGCTGTAACCGACTCTCGAGTATCGTAAATTGCTTCAGCAGTTGCAAAACCACTTAATTTCACTTTTACTTCTTCTTTTTTCTGCGCAATAGTAATGACAGGTAAAAGCGCTAAGAATACTACCAATAGTTTTTTCATAGTTTAAATTTTAGGAACAAACATTAGCTGGAACAAACTCAATTAATGCTTTTTTAAGGATTATTAAATTAATTTGGGTTTAAAAAGCAGACACGACCATATAATTTTGCAAATAATCGTGCCTGCTTGTTTTACTATTAACTCATATAAATTAACTAGATCGCAACTTTTTCTTTTTTGCGTGTTTTTTTCTTGAATTTAGGAGTTTCGGCCTTTGCCACACTTACTCTATCAACCAAATAAATAATTGACATATAAGGTACACCTCCATTAGTACTTAGACCAATTTCACACGTTCTGCTATTTGAATAACCTGCTACTACTTTTGACTGATCAATTACAGGACGAAGTTTACGAAGCGCATATTTATTTACCTCTGGGAAGTTAAATCCTCTATCTCCGGCAAAACCACAACATCCTACCTCTTCTGGTAAAATAACATGAGTAGCACATGCTTCAGCTACAGCTTTTAATACAGGTGTTAACCCCATTTTTGTAGTTGTACAAGTTGGGTGTACGGCAATCACTTCATCAACCTTAGTGAACTCTAATTTATCCATTAAAAATTCATGAATAAACTCAACTGGTTCGTAAAGTTTCAATGTTTTATCCATTACTCTTCTCATTCTATACAAACAAGGTGAAGTATCACACAAAACAGGATATTTTCCATTCTCGGAAGCTTTTACAAGTGCAGCTTCTAATTCAGAAGATTTCTGATCAGCATGCTTTATAAGCCCTTTACTCTCCCAAGGCGTACCACAACATAAATTACTCATTCCATCAGGGAAAATAACCTCATAACCGGCTTTTTCAAGTAATTTTTGTGTTACCTTATGCAATGGCTCTTTATATGGATCTCCTTTTGCAGGTCCCATAGTTTGTGCAATACAAGATGGGAAATACACTACTTTTAAAGGATTTTCCTGATTAATTTCTTTAGGTTTAGGCCCGCTTACCCCTTTCGGCATGGCTGGTGTCCATAATGGAATATTATTACCACTTAATTTTCTAAATCCACCGGCAATTCCACCAAGTAAAGTCGAGCCCATAACTGTATGTACACCATTCACAAATTTTAAGCCTCCGCGAATTGTAGAACCTACAGTTGAGAAATTATCAGCAACTTTAGCACTTATTTTTTGAGCACGAGGAGTATCAACATTTAAGGATCTTAAATATTTGATGTACTTACCAGTATCAATACCAACAGGACAAGATGTTGCACACAATCCATCACCAGCACAAGTTTGTTCTCCAAGATAAACGAAACCTTTTCTTAACTCCGCTAATCTTTCTGAATTTTCGCCAGTAGTTTCCAGTCTTTTAATTTCGCGCTGCACAACCGTGCGTTGACGAGCCGAAAGAGAAAATCCTGCTGTTAAACAATTTACTTCACAAAAACCACACTCAATACATTTGTCAACAATATCGTGAACAGGCATTAAAGTTTTGAAGTTTTTAGTATAACAATTTGGATCATCATTAATAATTACACCAGGATTTAGTAGGTTCTTAGGATCGAAAAGCTGCTTCACTTCTTTCATTAATTCGTAAGCTTCTTCTCCCCATTCGTGTTTTACAAACGGTGCCATATTTCTACCTGTACCATGCTCTGCCTTAAGCGAACCATCGTACTTATCAACCACCAAATTATCTACCTCACCCATAAAATTGATATACTGTTCCAGTTCTTCTGGCTTATCAAAATTCTGATTAAAGATAAAGTGGAAGTTACCTTCTAAAGCATGACCATAAATTACGCCATCCTTATATCCATATTTCGCAATCAACTCCTGCAAATCCAAAGTTGCCTTAGGTAAATCTTCAATATGGAAAGCCACATCCTCAATTATACAAGTAGTACCTGTTTCTCTCAGTCCTCCTACAGCTGGAAAAACACCTTTACGGATATCCCAATATTTAGAGTATTCCTCTGGTTTATCGGTAAACTCGATAGGACGAACAGTTTCATAAGCCGATAACAGATTTTTTATCTCTTTGATATTGCCATCCAATTCTTCCTGACTATTGGCAAGTGTTTCCACCAATATCGCTGTAACTCCATCAGGAAAATCTTTAATAAAAGCAGGAATACCATCAGAATCTTCAACCGATCGCAATGCAATTCGATCAAGCATTTCAGCGCCATGTACCGGACCTGGTTTCATGGTTACAACCGATTGACAAGCAGTAACAATATCATGGAAATAGATCATTGCACTGGCCTTAAACTTGTGATTCACGACCGTTTTCATGGTTAACTCTGACATAAAGGCCAAAGTACCTTCAGAACCAACCATTAGGTTTACTATAATTTGAAAAGGATCATCATAATCGATGAAAGGATTAATGCTTAAGCCTGTTGTATTTTTAATACTGTACTTGTAGCGAATACGATCGGCTAATTTTTTATTAGCTCTAACACGATCTCTAATTTCTTCGATTTTACGAACAAAATCGCCATGCGATTGCATAAAGGCTTTTTTACTTTCATCGCTACCAGTATCTAAAACAGTACCATCGGCAAAAATTAAACGAGCAGAACGAATGGTTTTGTATGAATTTTCGTGAGTACCACAATTCATTCCCGAAGCATTATTCATTACAATACCACCAATCAATGCAGAATTGATAGAAGCAGGATCGGGACCTAATTTTTGTCCGTAAGGAGCAAGAATTTTATTGATACGTGCACCAACCAAACCTGGCTGCATACGAATTTCAGATCCATCTTTTAATACTTCGTAACCTTCCCAATTCTTTCCGGCAAAAATTAGAATAGAATCGGTAATTGCCTGTCCAGCTAAACTTGTTCCTGCAGCTCTAAATGTAACTGGCAAATCGTATTTGTTAGCCAATTTAATAGCTTTGGTAACTTCTTTTTCGTTTTGAGCTCGAATTACAATTTTAGGTGTCAAACGGTAAAAACCAGCATCCGTTCCATAGGCTAAGTTTCTAATTTCATCAGTATATAATCGTGATGTTTCAATATCAGATTTAATCTCCTCGTAAAACTTTTTATAATTTCCTTTCAACATAACCCTTTGTTTTTAATATTATCTATATCACTGCAAATCGAACTGATGATTTAAGTGAATTAATGTACGTTTTATTTCTTTTTAAAAGAGTCAAATATTCGAAATTACGAATATTTGACTCCAATATATTATAATGGTAGCGGATTAAACCCTGATGAAATTAAAACCACTACAACAATCATTACCATTAAATAGTAAACAAATGCAGGTATCGCGTTTCTACGAATAATTGTTCCTTCGGCACCAATACAACCAACGGTGGCACAAACAGCAACAACATTGTTTACACAAATCATATTACCCAAGGCAGCACCAATTGTTTGAACTGCTACAATTAAAACCTGAGGAATACCCAAAATAGTAGCTGTTTCGAATTGCAATGAAGAAAACAATAAGTTAGAAACTGTTGCCGATCCCGACATAAATGATCCTAATACTCCTACAATAGGCGCAATAACAGGATATGCATTTCCAGAAAGATCAGCAATAGCCGTAGCCATAGTTGTAAGCATACTATCCATTCCAGCACCATTAGTTCCTGATTTTAACATTAGCTGAACCATTGCCACACCAGCAAATAAAGCTATAGCAGCACCACTAATTTGTTTAAATGTGGTTTTCCACGATTCAACAACTTGCTTTCCATTCATATTATGCATGAAGTTAGTAATAACAGCTACCAAAATAAATGGAATTGTTCCTGGTAAATAAGCCCATTTTAACACATAAGTTAAACCTTCTATACCTAATACATCTGATAAAGTAATAGTTTGAGCAGCCAACCACCCTTTTAATCCTAAAGAAGGAATACGTGTAACCACAAGAATAATTGCAATTAATACATAAGGCATCCATGCTTTTACCAAGCCCATTTTCGCCTCTCCGGTATCACCATTATTATCGTTCGATTTCCAATTCGCTTCCCATTCTGATTTTGGAGGAAAATCCCAAGATTTTTTAGGAACCAAAAATCCTTTTTTCGCTGCAAAAACAACAATACCAAGTCCAATAAACGCACCTAATAAAGAAGGTAAATCAGGACCTAATGTAGACGCGATTAATACATAAGGAATTGCAAAAGCAAGACCAGCAAAAATTGCAAATGGCGCTGCAGCCAAAGCTGGTTTAATTGATTTCTCTTTACCAAAAAATTTGGTCATTATCATGATTCCCAATAATGGAATAAAAATACCAACTAAAGCATTTGGAATTGCAATCCATTTGGTAAGTGCCAATTTAAACACTTCGGGATTCGCTCCAATATTTGATAAATTTTGTTCCAGAGTAACCATAGCACCACCACTAATTGGCGTACCTACAGCACCATAAGGTACCGGAACAGAGTTAAAAATAAGAGCAACCATTGCGGCAGCCAAAGGAGGAAATCCAAGTCCTACCAAAAGTGGTCCGGCCAATGCTGCAGGAGTTCCAAAACCAGCAGCTCCCTCGATAAATGCACCAAACATGAAACCAATAATAATCGCCTGAATTCGTCGATCGGTAGTAATTCCACTAAAACCATTGTTTATGGTAGTCATTGCCCCCGACAACTTCATGGTATTTAAAATAAGTATGGCTCCAAAAATAATAATTAAAATATCCATGGCTTTAAGAAATCCAAATACTGAATATCCCAATATATGGTGGATATCTATTTTCCATACTCCAAAAGCTACAACAATAGCTAGTAATAATGATAAAGGCAATGCCTTTTTGGCTCCCCAGTTGAAGCCCACCATCAGGACAATGGTTAATAAAATTGGGGAAAAAGCTAATAATGCGTCCATAAAAAATGATTTAGGTTTTAATTAGTAATAGTTTTATTTTTTTTATTAAATGGATTTGATTTATTATAGTTTTTTAAAACAGAATCACTATTCTTAACAGGATCTCCAACAATAGCAGAATTGTGCATCAGTACATCCAAAGCAACAAGCTTTTGTTTTAAGTCTTTTAAACTTTCCTGCATGTTTATTTCATAATTTTTGAAGTCCATATTTAAAAATTTATTCGTTATAACAACTCTAAATAATTTTCTATAAACTCAGTTAAGTGCAGCACCTTAACAGGTACTTTTTTATGCATTAAACCTCCATTAATTTGCATTACACATCCTGGACAATCAGTAACCAAAATATCAGCCTTGCTTGCTTGAATATTTTCTATTTTTTTAGTTAATATTCCATTTGATATATTTGCAAAATCAAGAGAGTAAGTACCTCCAAAACCACAACACACATTGCTATCGGTAAGATGTATAAATTGTTTTCCGATTAAATTAGAAAGGAAAGATTCTGCAGAATAATCAAGAGACCTGGAATCGTGACATGGAGTATGATATGTTACTTTTTTATTTCCTTTAACTTTAAATTTTATATTATTCTCTTCGATAAATTTCCCGATTGGAGTTACCATACTACCCAATTGCGAAGCTTTTTTATATCTATTAGGATCTTCCTCAGTAAAATCTAAAAATTCATGTTTTATTGCTCCTCCACATGTAGGGCACAATACCAATAATGCCTCGTAATCTTTAATCTCAGGTAAATTATCCAGAGTATTATAAATCATTGTTTTAGCATTCTCTGGATCACCCGAAGCTATTGACGGTATACCACAACAAGCTGCTTTCTTAGGAATATCAACTTGTATCCCACTTTTTTGCAATAGTTTTACCATAGCCAATCCCATTTCAGGATAGAAATATTCTATCGCACAACCTGGATAAAAAAATACTTTTCTTTCGGAAGTAAATTGATCATAACCTTCTTTAAAAAAACGTTTGCTAAATGTCTTAGAAGCCAGAGCTGGAAATTTTCTAAAATCCATCTCTTTTGGTATCATTGGAACCGTACTTATAATTTTCTCCTGATTGGTCTTATTTATTTTTGTTAACGGAAATTGAAATGTTGAGCCTACACTTAATAAAGATCTCATGCGATCGGGCTTAGCAACAACATTTTTAAACACTTTCTTTTTAATTGGATTGATACCATATTTTTTACCAACCACTAGTTTTAATTCCGAAATTAAAGACTGAAGATCTATTCCTGAAGGACAATTAAACGAACAGGCACGACAACCAATACACATTTTTAGAATATCTTTTGCAGCATCATCACCCTGATAAAGCGCTGTTAATATAAGTCCAATAGAACCAATATAACGGTCACCATAAACATGTCCTCCCACCATTTCGTAGGCTGGACAAATATTAGCACAACTACCACAACGAATACATTTTAATGCCTCTTTAAACTTTGGATGCTCAAAAAATGCCAAACGCCCATTATCTAAAAACACATAATGAGTTTCTTTTATTCCATCTTCGTTTTTATAGGAAGGTGTTCGTCCCTTAATCCATGTAGTATATGAAGTAATAGTTTGTCCTGTTGCACTCTTTGGTAAAACGCGAACAATATCCAATGCCTGATTAAAATCATCGCAAAGCTTTTCATATCCAACCAATACAATATGTACAGGAGGAACAGTTGACGACAAACGTGCATTTCCCTCATTGGTAACTAAACCAATGGTACCCGTGCTTGCAACAGCAACATTCGCACCTGTCATTCCAATACCAGCTTTAAAATACGATTCGCGTAAAAAGCGGCGAGCAATTTCAACCATTGCTTTGATATCATCAGGATCAACATCTTCACCCGAATAATCGGAAAATATTTTTGCTACCTGCTGACGTGTTTTATGAATAGCAGGCATAACCATATGTGATGGATGTTCATTCGCCAATTGAAGAATCCACTCACCCAAATCAGTCTCAATTGGTTGCAATCCTTCTTTCTCTAAATAATGATTTAACAAAATTTCTTCTGAAGTCATCGATTTAGACTTTACCATATATTTGGTATTGTGCTTTTTCATAACTTCAGCAATGTATTTACAAGCATCCTCACCAGTTTTTGCCTGAAATACTTTACAACCATGTTTCTCTACATTTTCACGAAACAGGTTAAATTGTTGCATCACTTTATTTAAATCCCGGTCTTTTAAGTCATGTACACGAGTACGCAAAGCTTCAAAATCCATACCTTTATATGCATTCTCTTTTGATGCTTTATAAGCTGTAGCAAAACCTTTTAGGTTTTTATACAAAACCTCATCATTAATTTTCTCTTGTATTTTGTCGTGAATTCCCATCGCTTCTAATTATAAATCATTCAAAATATAAACTGTCATCTCCTTAGGTCCGTGCACACCAACGGTAAGTACACGTTCAATATCAGCTGTTCGACTAGCTCCTGTAATAAAAGCAACATACCCCCCCATATCTGCGGTTCGTTCCTCAATAAAATCTGCTACATCATTCAAACTGGAAACCAATTTACTTAGCGGAACAACTACCAATAATTTTTCGGCAAGACAAGTTGCCAGTCTTTTATTTTCATTGCAGCTATCTATTACCACAGTACCGGTTTCGGCAATTGCGTAGTCTACTTCAACAAGTGCATTAACAATTCCTTTCTCACCTGCTCTAATATCTTTTACTTGCTTAAAAACAGGAACATTTATATATTCGAAATTCTCTTGTTTTAATATTTGCGAAAATTCTTCTTTGGACAAGATTATATTCTCATTTCCAACTAAAGAGGACTTCTCTAAAAAGCTTTCTAAATCTTTCATTACACTTAGCTTATTTTATTAGAATTCTGTTTACACCTATTATTTTGCATTTCTCCTAACCAATAGCAATGCCAAAAATCACCACCCCCTTTTATCTAGAATCATTCTAACATTTAACCTTCTATTAATATGTACTTTAGTTATCGAAAAGGTTTTCGAAACCCTCATATACAAACGATTTCGCTCATGTTCAATTTTGAACGTTTTAGATTTTAAGGATGTGCATTTTTGCACAATTGTGCAATTTGACACGCTTTATTTTTTGGATTTAAATAAAAGAATACACCGTATTTAAGAATAGTAAACTTACATCAGTTATGTTAATCATTGGAGGGGAGTTATTTTACGAAAACAGACAAAAAATAATTTATAAATCAGAAGTACTCATTAATTATTTTACAAATTGTCACATTAAAAATATCTGCACAAAACAAAATATCTTACCTTTATTTACATATTTTTGATTTATGCACAATTTAAACTTAAACAACTTCTTTTAATTAACTAAACCATAGATCATCTAGCTAAATCAGCTCTTTCAAAAGTGAAATACTATAAATACATTTTGTTTAAAGTCAAAAAAATAAAAGAATTGAGTAATATCAGTAATACAAATGCGAGATAAAAAAATTTCAAAATCATATAACTACTAAAAATATGGGAATATTTTCATCCTTATTGGGCAATGCAGATGCTATTAGTCAAGAAAAACTAAAAAGTGAATTTGAACTGCTTTTAACAGACAATGAAGAAATTGAAATTGGCTTTAAACTTATTCGTGACACATTTATATTTACCAATAAAAGATTAATTATAGTTGATAAACAAGGAGTAACAGGTCAAAAAACTGAATATTTATCAATTAGTTACAAAAGCATATCGCGCTTTAGCATAGAAACTGCCGGCACCTTCGATCTGGATGCAGAACTCAAAATCTGGGTATCGAGCGAACAAGTACCTAGTATCGCAAAAAAGTTTAATAAATCGGTTAATGTTTACGATGTTCAAAAAATACTTGCCAAACATGTCTTGGGATAATTTAGCTGTAAACAACAGTCTCAATTACAGGAAAATAAAATAATTTCATATCAAAAAGAAAAGCACTAATTAACTATGAGAAAAAAGAAAATAATATACGACTTGCTTTTTGTATTGCTATCAGGTATATTTTTAACGGTTTTAGATAAGTATGGCTTATTACATAAATATGCTGGCTTTGCACTTATCCCGCTAGTAATTGCATATTATACAGGTCAAATCGTAGAAAGAAAATTTACTAACAAAAAATAACAAATACAATTTACATCATAAAATTAGCCTCCCAAATTGAGAGGCTAATCATCACTTTACACCCAAAAATTTCACTATAAATCTTCGATAAGATAAACCATTGTTTTTAGAGCTTTTAAGGATAAACTCAAACCTTTATTAGTTGCCGATGCATTTAGACCAGCAATTCCTCTGCCAATAGTCACTACTGTTTTATCTGTTATTAGTTCCAAATCATCCATTGTTTGCAAAACTTTACTAGCTGGCACTATAATATGTAGGGTTTCTGCTAAAAATATGGTAAGCAACTGATCCGAATCATGCAAATCCAGAACAAGAATTCCAGATTCAGCAATAGCATATTCAGCTTCTAGTATAGCATTTCGCGCGTTACTAATATTAAATGATTTTTTATTGATATCAAGACTGTTTAAACGCACAAATTCGAATTGAATATTCTCTTTACATGCTGCTTCAATAAATAATTCCTGATCTACTTTTAGAGAGTCGTTTCCAATTCGATTTGAATTCGCTAAAAATGAATCCAAAAGGTCTCTCCTCTTCTCTACCGAGAATAAATTCTGATTTTGTGTACAAGCTTTTACTTCCATACCCTTTAGATTTTAATTAAAAACATAACAAGTCTAGATCAAAGAAAATGCCAAAATATTCGAATTTAATCGAATAAAGAATAAATAAACACTAATCCTTGATTTACTGACACTTAACTACTGCACACTATCCGTAGAAACAATAAAAAACAGTGTTCAGTATTGAACATTTTTACAAATTTAGAACGCAAAATTGAACATTTGCCCTATAATGCACATTTTCAACACATTAATAAACGTGGCATTTCTCCACGACTGTGGACTATTTTCACACGTTAAGTAAACTTAAAAAGCAATCGAATTACCCATTATGTCATATTATACTTAACCAATAGACTTTTTAAATATTATCACATAAAACCCAGATAAGTTATTATGCTTATCTATTTATAAATCTAAAAGCATAAATGTAAACAAGCAGCACAAAAAAAAACCGTTAAAAAGAAACAATCACTCTCTTTAACGGATTTATTATAAACACCTTAAGCTAAAACAAAAGATTTACTGTATTTATACGAACTTCGATAATCTTTCTAATTATAATTATACATTTGCTGAACAGCTCGCATGGCAGCCAAAGCAACAGGATAAGCTGTAGGTCCTGCAGTAAGTTTAGGTTGCGTTCCGTATTGCATTAATGCAATTTCAGAAGCAGTCATATTTTTTTGAATAGCCAATCCCAGCATATTTATCATTTCACCAGTTGAATCGCCGCCAATAACCTGTGCTCCCAAAATCACCCCACTTCCTTCCGAAAAAATTAGCTTAACCATCTGTTCTGAAGTATTAGGAAGAGTTGCCGGATGATGGTCGACACCACTATGATGCCCAACAATTATTTTAAAACCTTCGGCTTTTGCCTGCTTTTCGGTAAGACCGGCAGCACCTACTGAAATATCATCAAGCGAACTGGAGAAAATAGCAATACTGCCTTTTACCTGACGAATAATTCGTAAATCGAAAAGATTCATACCAGCAACACGAGCTTCAGAAGCCGCAGTTGAAGCCAACATTAATTTTGATTGTTTACGGGTAAAAAAGTCATGATGCTCTACACAATCTCCCACTGCAAAAACATCTTTCACATTCGTACGCATGTATTCGTCGGTTACAATGCCACCATAAATACCAATCTCTATTCCACATTGTTTTGCCAATGTAATATTTGATCTATATCCAATGGCTAATATTACACGGTCAGCTTTAATTTCTTCACCACCTTTTAATTTTACCGCACTTACCTTTCCATTTACACCCTCAATTTTATCTACCATGGTATTTGTGCGAATATTTACTCCATGACTTTTAAGTATTGCAGCAGCTGGTTCAACAACATCATTATCAAAAGCAAGCGGTAAAATAGAATCCATCGATTCGATAAGCGTAACATTTTTACATACTTTGCTTAACTCATCACTCATTTCAACACCAATAAAACCAGCACCTACTACAACAATATCTTCACCTTGCTTTAGTTGAGGCTGAATTGATTTAATATATTCCATCTCTTTACGAATCGTTACCACACCTTCCAAATCGGCACCAGGAATTGGCGGAACAAAAGGTACAGAACCAGTAGCAACAATTAGCTTATCGTAAGAAACGGAATCACTATTTTTTATGCTTAATCTCTTATTATCTGTGTCTATTGATGTTACTTCATCTATAAGAAGATCTACCCCACCTTTTTTAAAACGTTCTGGATTAATGGCATTAGCCTCAATATTTTCAAGAGTCCCAAAAGTATAAGGAATACCACAGGGAACAAGTGATGTTGCTTCTTTTTTAACTATTAATACTGATTTGTTTTTATGCAACATTTTTGCAGAAATTGCTGCTGCTCCTCCAGCTGGATTACCACCAATTATTACTACGTCGTAATTCATTATTCTAATTTTAAATTGATTTTACTTTACTAAAGCGTTCCGATTAATTGTTAATCATCTTTTTAATATTTAAATACTGCTATAATTTATAACTAGAATAAGGCCTATTTATAAGACTGTAGCATTACATTTAAATATGATACAATATTAAAGAGGTATTAGACCATGAACAAAAGAGGTGTATTGGGATATTCGTAAGGTTAAATTGAAATTTAATAAGTTTTTTTTGATGAAATGATAATTCGAAAAAAAAGTGACAAACTTGTTTCAATAAACAATTGATCTGTTAAAATACAAGATAATAAAAAGAAAAGCTTAAAAATACTTTCTGGAGTTTTATAAGCTGGAAACTATAGCTTTATACATATTAAATAGAGTACAAAAAAACCGGTATTTCATGAATACCGGCAAACAGACTTCTGCCCTATTTTATTTATCTATTAAAAAAAGGTCTGAATAACTTTACTTACCCTCTTTATAGGATATTAGCTAAAAACTATTATTTGGGAAATTCTAGCTTAAAATAACTTTCTAATTCTATAGCTTATTCATTCTACTACGAAGAGCACTTCTTGTTATTCCCAGATATTCGGCTGTTTTCGACTTATTATTATCGAATTTTTTTAATGCTTTTCGTACAATTTCTAATTCCAATTGTTCAATGTGCAATCCATCATCGGGCAATACAATTCTACCAGGTGTTAATGGCTGATCTCCAGTATTTAGTTCTTCCTCGTCGGCTTGCAAAAATCTAATGTGTTCGGGTCTTAATTCCAAATTGTTATATAAAAGTGTTGCCCGTTCAATTGTATTTTTTAACTCACGAATATTTCCCGGCCATTCGTATTCATGCATTATTTTTTTCGCATCCTTACTTATAAATTTAAATTTACGTCCTCGTTTTTTAGCGTACTCATCTAAAAATATCTGCGAAAAAGATAAAATTGCTTCTCTCCTTTCACGCAATGCAGGAATATAAATTCTACCTGTATTTAATCGGTAATAAAGATCACTACGGAAAGTCTTCTCTGCCACCATTTCTTTAAGGTTTCTGTTGGTAGCACAAATTACTCTAACATCAAGCTCTATTGGCTTGCTTCCTCCAACCCGATACATTTCTCTTTGCTGCAAAACTCTTAATAGTTTGGGCTGCATATCGAGTGGCATTTCACCTATTTCGTCGAGAAACAAAGTTCCACCTTGTGCCAATTCCAGTTTACCTGGTTTTCCTTGCTTTCGAGCTCCTGTAAATGAACCATCCTCGTATCCAAATAATTCGCTTTCAAATAAAGTAGGAGAAATTGCCGAACAGTTAATAGATATAAAAGGTTGAAGCACCTCCTCTTCGTCTCCAAAATGAACTAATCGTGCCATTACCTCTTTTCCTGTTCCGGTTTCTCCTTCGATTAAAACAGGCACCGATCTATCGGCATGAAATTGCACAGCCATACGCACAACTCCTCTCATAGCATCGGAAAACACACCAATTTTTCCTACACTTGTAATTTCACGAATAGTAGTTTCATAGTAATTAATACGCTCGGCCTCTTCCCTTTTTACTGAAGAAATTTCTTTCTGGAAATTTTCTTTCAGATCTCTATTTTCTTCCTTTAGCCTCATATTTTCGGCCACACGTTCAATTAAAATTGCAAGCTCTTCAATATTAACAGGCTTTAACAAATAATCATAAGCTCCTCCTCTCAAAGCCTCTATAGAAGTTTCCATATCACCAAAACCAGTCATAATAACCACTTCAGTAGATTCTCCTTCGGGAGTTTCCTTAATCTTTTTTAAAAGATCTATTCCAGACATACCTGGCATTCTCATATCAGAAATTACCATTTTATAAGTATCCGTCTGCAATAAATTCAAAGCATCGTCGCCCGAATGGCAAAGACTAATCTCATAACCTAATTGTTCCTCAATAAACTCTGCAACCGCTGCCCCACTCGACCTGTCATCATCAACGATAAGTACCTTCATAAAATCAGTAATATATTAATTAAGAAACTTTATTCCTGTAATTTAAATTTTATAATAAAACTAGCCCCTCCATCTGAGTTGTTATAGTTTGATATTTCTCCCTGAAAACGATCAATAAAAGACTTAACAATAGCCATACCTAGACCACTTCCCGATTCGGGTTCTTTTGTTGTAAACAAAGGATCATATATTTTTTCCTGAATACTTGCTTCAATTCCTGTTCCATTATCATGAATTTCGAGAATTCCATTCGCTTGATCTTTTCGCACCACAATTTTAATTTGCTTGTTATCTCTTTTCACCTTATCCAAAGAATGAATTGAATTTACTATTAAATTTACGACAATTTGCTCGAACTGAATGTAGTTAGCATGTACCATCACTTTTTTATGGAGCAGTTCATACTCTAAATCAATACTATGATCATAAATTTGGCGTTTTATTAACGATAAAGAACTACTAACAGCTTTAGCTACATCAACTGTTTCAGTTAATATATTCTGAGGTTTTTCCCAAAAAGTTCTCATGTGCTTAATTATGGAGTCTATACGAGAAGTTCCTTCGGAAATTGTTTTTATTTTTCGGGCAAACATTTCTGGCAGTTCACCTGGATTTCTTTTTTGCCAAAACAAAACACTATCAGCCGTAATTTTAATGGCATTTAGGGGTTGGTTTATTTCATGGGTAATTCCTGCAGCCATTACTCCTATAGATGCCAATCTGGAAGATTCCTCTAATAAGCGAAGGGCTTCTATATTTTTTTGTTCTGCTTCAATTCTTGCATCCATTAACTGGTTACGCTCCCATGCATTGGCAATCATATTAACTGTTGAAAAAAAGATTGAAATTTCATCTCTCGACCAATTGTGAATTTGGCTTTGTGAAAATCCCATTATGCCCATTACTTTATTTTCAACCATCACAGGTAATATTACTACTGCACTAATATTTAATTTACGATAGTACTCCTGCTCACTTTGCTTTAAGTTAAGTAAATCATTTGAAACAAGACTCCTATTCATTTGTAATCTAGCAATTACATCTTTCAAGTCCGAAAAATAGAACTGATCAACATCTTTAATATTTTTCCCTTTAGTTGAAACACGACTTGTAATTTTTACGGCTGAATCGTTAAAATCGTGCAAAGAATACAAACTAATACGAGCCACATTTAATTCTTCAGTCATTACCTTAAGTACATCATCTAATACATGTTTAAAATCGGATGAGGCATTTAATAATCGACCAGCAATACCAAGTAAGCGCTCATGCTTTATAGATACTTTTAATCGATCTTGCTCTTTTATTAATGCTCTTTCAGCTCTTATGCGTCTTACAATTGCTTTCGATAAAACCACAATTATAACTGAGGCTAAAATTGTGATTCCCAGAATTATATCTATCCATTCTTTATTTTCGCTATAAAATGAACGAGGAGAATTTATAAAAAAAGTTTCTTCTGGAAGCGATTCCTTATTTATCTTAAATCTTTTTATCTCGTTATAATCTACCACATATTGATCTAATGGCTTACGATAAATTGGAATTGAATCGGCAGGAATCCCTCTCAACACTTTCTGTGCCATTCTCGCTGCCATTTCCCCATGAAAACTACCATTCACAACCTTACCTCCAATAACACCTTCATTAATATAAAATGCCCACGCAATATATATGGGTACTTTACTTTGCGGAATTAATAAATCAAGATTATCCTGAAAACTAATAAATTTACCATCCTTATCTTTATTAAATGTTAACAAAAGTATGGAAGTATCTCCCTTTATATTCTTTACATTATTGATCAATTCATCCATTCCCTGATCTTCGTAATACACAAACTTCAGTTTATCTTTGAATTTTTGCTCTAAATCGAGCATCAATAATTTATTTAATTTAGCAGTAGTTGTTTTATTATCGTTTATAACAACCAGATTTTTTGTATTTGGCTGTGTGGTAAGAATCAGATTAATTACACCATCCCAGTCTATCTCTTCTGCCACACCAGTAATATTTTTCATTCCTTCAATCATTTTATCTTCGAAATGATTAATTCCACAAAAAATTATAGGTGTATTCTTAAAGTATTTAGTTCGATGACTTTTAACAAAAGATAAAGCATTGTTATCCGAGACAATAATAGCATCGTATTTTTCTCTTTGTAGCTTTAAATCATATAATTCTATCAGTTTACTCAGATAATCGGAGGATGGATTTCTTTTTGTATCTAAATACTCATAATCGATTTCAAATTTGTTTCCTGTTGAATCCAACACCTGCTGAATTCCTCGATTTACATTATCGGTCCAACGCAAACCCTGATGATATGAATGTAGAACTAATACTTTTTTTCTATTACTGGAATATCCAGTAAGAAAACAGAAAATAAAAAATAGAATTGATGCAAACCGTAAAATTCTCATAACATACCGTATTGAGGAAGTTAATAAAGCCCTAAAATAATTTAAAACAAGATAATTTTAGTACTTAAAAAGATGTTACGTGAAAGGTTTTAAAAACTAATTAAATATTAAAGTTAAATATTGTAACTTTTACAATCGTAAAACACTTACAAACAGACACTTTTCTTGACATCACAAAAAAAGCTTATTATTTTAAAAACTAAACCGGCAGAGTAAAAGCAAAAATACTTCCTTTACCTAACTCACTTTTAAGGTAAATTTGTCCTTTGTGCTGTTCTACAAACTCTTTACACAAAATTAAACCAAGACCAGTACCTGTTTCATGTTCGGTTCCAATTCCAACAACACTTTCGCCTATCTTAAAAAGTTTATCTATTTTATCTGAATCTATTCCCACACCATTATCGGAGACTGATATTTCTATAAAGTCGTTTAGTAGTTTCGACTCTACAATAATTTTACCACCTTTGGGCGTAAACTTTATTGCATTTGTTATCAGATTCCGAACTACTGTATTAATCATATTAGCATCGATATAAGCAATAAGATTTTCGTCTATTTTTGCTTCTAAACTAATTTGCTTTTGCTCTGCACTTCCGGTAAGCAAGTTTACTACTTCGTTCACCAAATCCCACAGGTCAACCTGTTTTGGTTTCCAGGCAATCGATCCGGTTTGCATTCTCGACCATTCCAGTAAATTTTCTAACAAACGATACCCTTGCCGAGCAGAATTATTAATAATGGAATGAAAATTATGAAGCTGTTCATTTGATAATTCGCCACTACTATTTACCAAAAAATCGGAAGCTCCAATTAAGGAAGCAAACGGATTTTTAAGATCGTGAGCAATAATAGAGAAAAATTTATCCTTTGTGGCATTTAACAGTTCGAGTTCTTTTCTTTGCCTCTCTATCATTAATTTTTGTCTGGTAAGCTCTTCTTCCAAATGATCTTTCACAATCATTCTTTCTTTTAAATTTTGCAGTGGAATAAGAATTGAATCTATTATTTTAATGTCAAACTTTTTTTCTGCTTTTTTTAATTGCTTAAGAGTACATATTAATAAACTGGTTTTATTTTTTGCTGTTGCCGAGGCCGATCTACTTTCAGTATCAATTAAGGCATACTCTCCAAAGCACCGGTCCTTTTCCAGTTCTATAAAAATATGCTCCTGATCGTGAATTTGTACGCAACCTTTAGCTATAACATATACAGCTCCTCCCGATTCACCTTTTTTAAAAATAACTTGCCCTGAAGTATAGTCAATAACATCTACTTCCTGTGCTAAAAATTGAAATACTTCCTCGGTCTGATCTAGCATAAAATCGAGTTTTTTAAGCAGATTTATTTTTGAATTAAGAGAAAGTGACATGGAATTATATTTTTAAAAATTTAGATTTACCACAAAATTATGCCTTTGAAAGATTAAAGAAAGAAATTTTCTTTGAATAATAACAAAAAAAAAGACCACCAATTTATATTGGCAGTCTTAATCAATATGTTTTTCTCGGTTTTTAGAACAATTTAAAACCTAAGGTTACATTAAACATTTTATTCTTTTTCAAAAACTCAGAAGATACATCTGATAATCCAAATTCATAATCAACATCAAAAGTTAATTTCCAAACATCAACTCCGGCTCCCACTTTGGCATTCCAAACAGCTCCTTTTAAATCTTCATTTTGGAATTGATTCTTTAAGGTCGCTGAAAAACTATCGTCAATATTAAAAGATGCCACAGGCCCAGCAAATGCTCTCAATTTAAAAGCTGGCAATTTAACAAGCTTATACCCTAATAGAATAGGAATATCCATGCTTTTTGTTTTAACATCACCACTTTCACCATTATATACAACTTCACTTTTACGAGAAACATAATTTAACTCAGGTTGCAAATACCACTTATTTAAATTAACTCTTAAAAATGCCCCCAACATCATTCCATTGTCAGCTTTATCCTTAATAGTGGTCGCACCAGGAATTTTCGAATCCATTTTTGTACTAACCAATCCTGCATGTAACCCTAAACTAATAGGTGAAGATAATTGAGCAAACATTGCTGTAGAGAACAAGCAAATAGCTACAGATAAAATAAATTTTTTCATAGTTAAATAATTTTCAAATTTTAGAACTACTAATTTAATGCTTTTTTCACACTTATCATTAGACTAATGTTATTAATAAACAGAAAAAGTCTGTTTACTCTATAAATCAAATAGTTTAAAACAAAAGAATCCCGACTTTTAGTCGGGATTCTTTATTTTATTCAATTAGAATTACAATCCCAATTTTGCTTTCATTTCTTTCGACAAAGCATCTTTATGAATCATAAACGACATTGTTTTGTAGGATACAAATGGGTAAGATGCATAAAAGTAACCATCGTACTTGTTGCTATCGGCAGCCCATGAGTTTTTCACGATAAAATACTTGTTCTCTTTTTGATCTTTAGCAATACCAACAATATGCATTCCATGATCGTCGGTAGTTGTATAGTTATCGAATGCCATCTGGCGCATTTCCTGAGTAATTACTTTCTCTTTAACAGGACCAGCTTCACCATTTAACTTTGCATCTTTCTCGTCTTTCGAAAGCGATTCCCATTTCGAAATTTCAGAATCAGTCATATTTTTTGTTGTAGCATCCGGAACAATTGCAATTCCTTTTCTATACATGAATCCTTTTTCACTTACATCTGATGCCCAGCCGATTGTATAACCTTTCATAATGGCACCTTCCATAATTTCCATCATTTCGTTCATAGGTACATTGTAAACCTCATCCCACAACCAGTTATCAGGTACTTCGATAATAAATTTTTCGTAAAATGGATGATGAGTATATGATGAAATCTCGATATAATCGTCGGCATTAACACCTACAAAATCTTTAGCAAACGATTTTGGGGTGTACTCTTTTCCTTCATACTCAAATTTCTCTGGTTTCTCGCCAAGATATGCATCTAATATACCATCGAAACCTTTATGCCAAACCGGAGATAGCTTACGATTTTTATTTTTAATAACAGCACTTACATAATCATTTAAAACTGCATCCAGCTCTCCATGAGTATGACCTTCTTCGCCATATTTAATTCCATGGTATACACTTTCAGGTACCAATCCAAAATTTCTCATAACGTAAGTTACATCATGAAAAGCACCACCACCGCCAAAGTTGAATTTTCCATTCATTCTTACGTGCTTAACAGCTTTATCAGAGTAACAATTATACACAACAAACATTTCAGATAAATCAACCTCTGGTTTTCCCATTCTTATCATTTCCGATTCGATAAATGATAATCCGGAAAATGCCCAGCAAGTACCCGATCTGTGCTGATCTTTTACCGATGTAGCTGGTAATCTTTTAATATCAGTAAACTGATAGGATTCTTTTTCTTTCTTAACTTCTTTTTTAGCTTCGGCCGATGCGGAAAATAATAAACCGGCAGCCAAAAGCCCAATGGTAAGGAACTTTATTTTCATTGCTTTTGCTATTTATTAATTATCTATTCAAACGGTTGCAAAAGTAACAAAAACAATATGCCAGACAACGATATTTGTCAGTTTACCGATATTTTTCGATTAAACCTGTATTTTTCTAGTTGTATATTGTCACACAATTATAATATAAAAGTAACCGCATAAAATTTTAAGCAAAATTATATTTTTAAAGAGTTGCCAGGTATCCATAAAATTCCCAACAATTCACACACAAAAAACTTTAGTTAACCTATTACTATTTGTTTTCCTAAAACACCTTTTTTCTCCATTAAAGATATTGTGGAGTCCACAATTTGTTCTTCGTTCAGATTCTTTGCGTTGTATATCACATCAAAAACAGTATTTGCAAGTGACTTTTTATTAAAATAGTTTCTAAGTATTTCTCTTTTTTTATCAATATCCTTAGCATATTTTATCATTTCATCCATACTAAGTTTATATACTTTTTGCAATTGTGCAGCCCTCCACTCTATAGGAGCCTGCAACTTAATATGAAAAGATCTTGGAATATTGCTGGATAAAACCACTCCTCCACGACCAATAATTATACAATTCCCTTTACATGCAAAAGATTGAACAACATCTGCAATTGTTTTTTTTATCTTCCTGTCACTTTGATAGTATTTACTAGATAAAGCTGCAAAAATTTCGTCCCAGGTTGATTTCTCTTTTGAGTTAAATACATACTCAATTTTAGAAGGATTAAGATTCAATGCTTTCGCAGATTGCTCCAGAATCTCTTTAGTTAAACAATTCCATTGTGTACCTGTTTTTTCGCTTAATTTCTCAACCATAATGTTTGCAATATTAATTGCAGAACATCCGCATTCGCGTGAAATAGTAACAACAGGTCCTTTACAGAATATTTCTTTATTCGGATCTATAATTTTAGACTCGAACCTCTTCTCCATATACTTTAATAAAATATTGCCCATAACCACCTCCTGATTAGTTCGTTTCTCTTCTAATAATTTAAGCTTTTTTAATAAGAAAAGAAAATAGATAGGCTCAATTTTTGTTATTATAAACCGATTATTAAAAGAAGGAAATATTAATTTTATAGATTTGTAGATCAAATTTAAGCCTTACCCAAAACAATTTACAATGCGCAAATTATTTTCTGTAATCATTACACTCTTACTACATTTCACTGTATCAGCTCAGCTTAATACAAATAACATTTTCGACAAAGGGCGAAATGCTATCTATTTTGATGATTATACCGAGGCAATCACAAAGTTTAATGATATTATTAGGGTAAAAGCGTACCTACCTGAACCTTATTTTTTTAGAGGATTAGCAAAATCGTATCTTGAAGATTTTAATGGTGCAATTGTTGATTATACAAAAGCAATTGAGTTAAATCCGAATTATACTTTCGCATATTTATATAGAGGAATTGCCAAGCAAAGCCTAAAAAAATATACTGAAGCCATCGAAGATTTTGATAAAGCTCTACAATTTAAGCCCAATTTAGCCGATATATATTTTAGCAAGGGTAACAGTTTGGCCTCTTTAAAAAAATACAAAGAAGCACTTAAAAATTATAGCAAAGCCATTCAAATTGATTCTGAGCTAATGGGAGCTTATTTAAACCGAGCACTTGTTCGCGATAATTTAGGCGATACCGATGGAGCAATTCAGGATTGTAATAAAGCCATTCAGCTTAATAATTTTTCAACCGATGCCTATGGCAACAGAGGATATTTAAAATTTAAGAAAAAAGAATACGAAGAAGCCATTAAAGATTATAACAGAGCTTTAAAATTAGCACCCGAGAATACACGAGTTTTAATGAGCCGTGGAATGGCCAACCATGAATTAAAAAATTTACAAAAAACCTTAGATGATTATAATAAAGTTTTAGAGATTGATCCAAATAATGCGCACTGTTACTACAACAGAGCAATTTTAAAGTCGGAGATTGGTGATTATAATTCTGCCATTGATGATTTTAATAGTGTATTGGAGATGAATCCGGATAACATGCTTATTTATTTTAACCGTGGTTTTGTTAAAATGGATATTGGTGATTATTACGGTGCAATTAAAGATTATAGTACTGCTATTCGAATTTATCCCGATTTTGCAAAAGCCTATTTGGCCAGATCGTCGGCAAAAATTCAATTAAACGACCGTAAAGGATCTATGCAAGATAGAAATCAGGCAATGCTGATTATCGAAAAGTATAAGAAAATGAAAAACGATGGAGCCATGTCGGCCCTTGTGGATACAACCGAAAATTTCCAAAAACTAATCGATCTAAACTCGAGAGATTCATTCACGGAAAAAATTATAAAAGGACGCGTTCAGGATAAGTACGTAAGCATAGAATTGGAAGACAATTTTCATATTACACACCTAAGTATGGATAGTCTTCGTGCCGGAAAAATTCAATATTACGATCAAACCATAATGCGTTACAACCAAAAGCAAAACTACAATCCAGCATTTACCCTATCAAATAACCATTTAAGATATCCTAAAAAACTTATCGATAAACAACTAAACTCGGCAACGCAACAAATAGACGCAAAACAGTCGGGTGCTTATTTCCAAAGAGGAACCTATCAGCTTATGGATAAAAAATACAACAATGCGATTGAAGATTTTAGCAAGTCTATCGAAGAAAATCCAGATTTCGTTTTCGCGTACTTTAACAGAGCCAATGCTGTTGTTGCCATGACCGACTATATTCAATCGGTAGGATTAACCAACGAATCGGTTATTAGCCTGCGACCAGGTGAGAAAAAAAATAATAAGGAAGTAATTGTAGATTATGGAAGTGCCATAAAAGACTATACCAAAGCCATACAAATTGATCCATCCTTTACTTTTGCAATTTACAATCGTGCAAATGCTTATGCAAAATCGAAACAACTTAAAAAAGCCATTGCCGATTACGACTGGGTCATTCAATTGGATCCGAATTTTAAAGAAGCCTATTACAACCGAGGTTTAGTTTATTTAATTATGGACAATAAAGCTTTAGCCTACGAAGATTTAAGTTTAGCCGGAGAATTAGGATTACCCAACGCTTACAATGTGATAAAACGATATTGTAACAAAGAGTAGAACATATTTATTTCACCTGATATTACAAGCATAAATGACAGCGAACCAACCTTTAGCAGAACGATTAAGACCTACAGATTTAAAAAACTATTTGGGGCAGAAACATTTGGTAGGAGAAAAAGCCGTTCTTAGAAAAATGATTGAATCGGGAAATATCTCCTCTTTTATTCTTTGGGGGCCTCCTGGTGTGGGAAAAACAACACTGGCTAAAATTATCGCCAAACAATTAAATCGTCCTTTTTATACCTTATCAGCTGTAAATTCGGGGGTAAAGGATGTTCGTGAAGTAATATCGAAAGCTGAAAAACAGAAATTCTTTTCTACACCAAATCCAATTTTATTTATCGATGAAATTCATCGGTTTAGCAAATCACAACAAGATTCTTTATTGGGAGCGGTAGAAAATGGCACAGTTACTTTAATTGGGGCAACTACCGAAAATCCATCATTCGAAGTAATTTCTCCTCTTTTATCAAGATGTCAGGTTTATGTACTAAAAGCTCAGGAAAAGGAAGATTTACAGCAATTAATCGATTTTGCAATAAAAAATGATAGCTACTTAAAAGAGAAAAATATTGAGATTGAAGAAAGCGATGCATTATTAAAATTTTCGGGTGGTGATGCACGTAAACTGCTAAATATCTTAGAGCTGGTTGTTAATTCTCAAATTACCGATGAAATAAGAATAAACAATAAATTAGTGCTAAAAGAACTTCAGGAAAATCCATCGATGTACGATAAAGATGGAGAACAGCACTACGATATTGCTTCTGCTCTTATCAAATCTATTAGAGGCAGCGATCCTGATGCTTCGGTATATTGGCTTGCCAGAATGATTGAAGGAGGCGAAGATGCTAAATTTATAGCTCGCCGATTAGTTATTTCGGCTAGCGAAGATATTGGCTTAGCCAACCCCAATGCCCTATTACTTGCCAATGCTTGCTTTCAGGCTGTTAATGTAGTTGGAATGCCCGAATCAAGAATTATTTTATCGGAAACTACCGTATATTTAGCCACATCGCCAAAAAGTAATGCTTCCTATTTGGCCATTGGCAAAGCTCAGGCTTTGGTAAGAGAAACCGGAAATCTTCCTGTTCCCCTACATTTAAGAAATGCACCAACCAAACTTATGAAAGAATTAGGCTATAAAAAAGATTATAAATACTCTCACGATTATCCAGGGAATTTTGTCGATCAGCAATTTCTTCCTGACGAGATTAAGAACCAAAGAATTTACTTTCCACAAAAAAATCAGCAAGAATTAAAAATTTGGGAACGATTAAAAGGCTGGTGGAAAAATCGATTCTAAAAATTAATTACTTTTGCTGTGTAAAAAAATAAGAAATCATGATAACAAACATTCCAAATATTAAACATACCAATAGTGGTAACTTTTTTCTTTTAGCCGGTCCTTGTGCTATAGAAGGAGAAGAAATTGCAATGAAAATTGCCGAAAGAGTTGTCGAAATTACCAATAAACTCGAGATTCCTTACATTTTTAAAGGATCGTACCGAAAAGCAAACCGCTCACGATTAGATTCGTTTACTGGAATTGGAGACGAAAAAGCCCTTAAAATCCTAAAAAAAGTAAGCGATACTTTTGGAGTTCCTACCGTAACCGATATTCATACTGCTGAAGAGGCTGCAATTGCTGCTCAGTATGTTGATGTATTGCAAATTCCTGCATTTTTATGTCGCCAAACCGATTTACTGGTTGCTGCTGCCAAAACAGGAAAAGTAGTAAACATTAAGAAAGGACAATTTTTAGCTGCCGAATCTATGAAATTTGCAGTAGATAAGGTTCGCGAATCGGGTAATAACCAAGTTGTACTTACCGATCGTGGTAATATGTTTGGATATCAGGATATGATTGTTGATTACAGAGGAATTCCTGTAATGCAAGAGAACAATTGCCCAGTGGTTTTAGATATTACTCATTCACTACAACAACCAAATCAGGCTGGTGGAGTAACTGGTGGACGCCCTGAGCTTATCGAAACTATTGCCAAAGCAGGTATTGCTGTTGGTGCAGATGGTATTTTCATCGAAACTCATCCCGATCCTGCAAATGCAAAATCGGACGGAGCAAATATGCTTCACCTCGACTATCTGGAAGATTTACTTAGCAAATTGGTTGCTATAAGAAAAACAATCAATCAATTTTAATAATATTTTAAAAGATCCGGTTTACACCGGATCTTTCTTTTACAACAAATTACTAATATTGCTCGCGCTTTACATAGGATGTATGAAGTAATTTATGTGATTTATGGCTTAATGGCTTCTCTAAGAAATCCTTATAAATCTTAACAATTTCGGGGTTTTCATGTGATTTTCGGATTGGAAGATCCTCATCCTCAGCATAAATAGCCTGCATACGCTTTAAACGAATTTCATCATCAACAGGATATGGCTGACCACCACCACCAAGACAACCACCCGGACAAGCCATAATTTCGATAAAATGATAGAATCTATCTCCTGCTTTAATTTCCTCTATTAATCTATGAGCATTTTCAAGACCATTTGCAATGGCACATTTTAAGTCTACACCTTCTAAAAACTTCCATTCCTCAAGAGTTCCTTCAATTGGAATTACTGCTTCTTTTACACCATCTAAACCACGAACTGGTAAAATATCCAAATTCTCGAAAGGAACCTCTCTTCCTGTAACTATTTCGTAAGCCGTTCGCAAAGCAGCCTCCATTACTCCACCTGTAGCACCAAATATTACTCCTGCACCAGATGATGTTCCCATGATGGAATCAAACTTATCGTCGGGTAATTTTTCAAATTCGATACCTGCTTGCTTAATCATTACTGCCAACTCTCTTGTTGTTAGCACATAATCCACATCTTTATATCCACTATCCTTCATTTCGGGGCGATTAGCCTCATATTTTTTAGCGGTACATGGCATTATTGAAACTGATACAATATTTTCAGGCTCAACATTAATATTTTTAGCGTAGTAAGTTTTAGCAAGAGCACCAAACATTTGCTGAGGCGATTTACAGGTAGATAAATTAGGTAAATATTCGGGATATTTGTGTTCGATATACTTTACCCAACCAGGCGAACACGATGTTGCCATTGGCAAAGCCACGTTAGGATCATCATCCACCAAAGCACGTTTCAAGCGAGTTAATAGTTCGCTTCCTTCTTCCATAATAGTTAAATCGGCAGTAAAATCGGTATCTAATATGGAATCGAAACCCAAACGTCGTAATGCCGAAACCATTTTACCAGTTACACGAGTTCCCGCTTCCATTCCCAGTTCTTCTCCAAGTCCTACTCTCACCGCCGGAGCTGTTTGCACCACAACATGAACATCCGGATCAGCTATTACATCCCAAACCTTTTCTACATACGATTTTTCGGTTAAAGCTCCCGTTGGACAATGAACAATACACTGCCCGCAATTTGTACAAACAACTTCATCTAAAGGTCTATCGAAGAATGTGGAAATTTTCATTTCGGCCCCTTTATGAGAAACTGCAATAGCACCAACAGATTGAATTTCGGCACATGTTCTTACACATCGCTGGCAACGTATACATTTTGAATCATCCTTTACTATTGCAGGAGATAATTGATCGATAGTATAATTTTTATCAGGCACTAAATCGATAAAATCCTGATTGGTAATTTGATATTCTGCAGCCAACTCCTGCAACTCACAATGCCCATTTCGATAACACTTGGTACATTCTTCGTTGTGTTCAGTAAGCAATAACTCTATAATATGTTTTCTGCAATTTCTAACTTTAAGGGTATTTGTATTAATTTCCATTCCCTCCGCCACAGGAGTAGCACAAGAAGCAACAAGCTTATTATTTCCAACTTGCTCAACAACACATACTCTACAATTTCCTGCCACACAAAGATCTTTATGATAACAAAGTGTAGGTATTTTTATATGTAATTTTTTAGCTGCTTCCAGTATCGTTTTTTCTTCCTCAACACTAACAGCTATTCCATTGATTGTTAAATTTACCATTTGCGACATATCAAACGTTTTTAATTATTATAGTTTATTGGAACAACTTCTCTATTAGTAGATCATCTCCTCTCGGAAATTCTCCACAATAGAGGAAAAAGAATTAGCCACCGATTGTCCCAAACCACATTTTGCAGTTAGTTTCATCGTATCGGTAAGCTTCAATAGCTGATCGAGATAAGCAACTGGCTTTTCTCCTCGTTTTACCGCTTTAATACCTTTTAAAAGCTGCTGACATCCAACCCTGCAAGGCGTGCATTGTCCGCAGGATTCTTCTTCAAAAAATTCGAGATAATTATTTAGCACATTATACATGGAACGGGAACTATTAAAAAGCATCATCGAACCTCCTGTAGGCAAAGAAATACCAGTTAACTTACCCTGATAACCAATATTTGTTTTCTGAAAACGTTTACGCGGCACCAGAAAACCGGAAGCACCTCCTACCTGAACGGCCTTTGTATCGCCATCACCAAAATCATCTACAAATTCCTGAACGGTCATACCCAGTTCCAACTCATATATTCCAGGAATAGGCGTATCTCCCGAAACTGAAAATACTTTAGAACCTCTGGAATCTTTTACCCCAAGATCTCTAAATTTTTTCGCTCCATATTTTAAAATTGTATAGGAATGAGCCAGAGTTTCAACATTATTAACCACTGTTGGTTTTCCTTTAAAACCACTATCGCTCGGAAAAGGAGGCTTATTCCTTGGTTCGCCACGTTTTCCTTCCATCGACTCTAAAAGAGCACTTTCTTCACCACATATATATGCTCCACTTCCAAGAAAAATTTCAACGCGAAAATCAAAACCCAGATCATCCAGAATATCATGAAATTTTCTCATTTCTTTTTTTAAATCAGGTACCAAAAAACGATACTCTCCTCTCAAGTAAATGTATCCTTTTCGTGCACCAATAATTTTAGCACACACGGCCATTCCCGATAGTACTTTATGAGGTACTCTTGTTAATATCTCTCTATCTTTAAATGTTCCGGGTTCACCTTCATCTGCATTGCAGATTACATATTTCTCTTTTTCCTTAGGCTCTGCCGTAAGCTTCCATTTTAATCCGGTAGGAAATCCTGCTCCACCTCTACCTTTCAGCCCAGAATTTACCATCTCATTAATTACTTCCTGATTCGATCTTGTTAGTGCATGTCGAAGAATTTCCTTACAATCCTCTTCATTCTTAAAAATTAAATCGATTCTATGCAATTGTTTCTTTATTGTTGCCATACCTAAGGGTATTTAAATGTTAGATTTACTAAAATTTATAAGATTAGTCTTTCTCTCGATATTGGCGAAGAATATCAACCACTATCTCGGGAGTTAATTCGGTGTATACATCATCATTCACCAACATTGCCGGAGCCTTATGACACCAGCCCAAACAATTGGTTTCTAAAATTGTAAACTTCTTATCAAGTGTAGTTTCACCAACCTTTACCTTTAAATAATGCTCGATAGCCTGGATAATTTGGTTTTTACCTTTCATTGCACAGGTTATGGTTTTGCAAACACGAATAACATATTTTCCTCTTGGTTCGGTATCTAAAAAAGAATAGAAACTCGCTGTTCCGTAAACATCGGCTGCTGGAATATTCATTTCTTTGGCAATTTTAAGAATAGCCTCTTCAGATAAATACCGTTCCTGATCAATTACCCCTTGAAGAATGGGCAGTAAATTTTCGCGTTCTGTTCCATGCTTGGTAACCAAATCGTTCACTAATTTTTCATGAAAATCCATAAACTAAAGGTTTAAAGGTTAATAATAATAGAGTTTCACTAATAAGTTAAAAAAATTAAAGAAATTTTTCTCTATTTAATTGATTTAGTTTAAAACCCAATAAATTAATTGTTTAGGTGAAAAAATAGTTAACTTAAAAATATAAAAATGCCAAATAGCCTATAAAATTTAATATTCCAGCAGCCCTAATCACAATAAATATTTTTATTTTGATCAACATAACACATAAACGAACATACTTAATTTGAATTTAGACTTCTTAAAAACTATACAATTTCAGAAAAAAGCATAAAAAAAGCCTTCGACAATTATCGAAGGCTTTAATTATTAAAAGATTAGTAATCTAATTATATATTTTTGGTTCAATTTCGTTTCTTAATACCATAAAACCATTCATGGCAAGAGCTTTCATTTCATCTTCGCCCGGGTAAACAGCAAGTGGTGCAATAAAAGAAACCATTTCCTTAATATAATTTACTAAATAAGGATTGTGAGCAATACCTCCGGTCAATAAAATTCCATCGACATCACCCTTTAAAACTGCTGCCATTTCGCCAATCGATTTAGCAACCTGATACGACATAGCATCCTGAATTAATTTGGCTTTTTCATCACCATCTTTAGCTTTTAATTCTACTTCGTAAGCATCGTTTGTTCCCAAATGAGCTACAAGTCCGCCTTCTCCTTTAATCATTTTCTTAACATCGTTAAGAGTATAGTCACCACTAAAACAAAGCTTTGCTAAAGCTCCCGAAGGTAATGAACCCGAACGTTCCGGAGAAAATGGTCCTTCTCCATCGAGAGCATTATTTACATCAATCACTTTTCCTTTGCGATGTGCTCCAACAGAAATTCCTCCTCCTAAATGAGCAACAATTACATTAATGTCTTCATATTTTTTATCGATAGATTGTGCAAAGGCTCTACCAATTGCTTTCTGGTTTAAAGCATGAAAAATTGATACTCGTTGAAATTCAGGATGACCGGAAATTCTGGCAACATCAATCATTTCATCAACAACCACAGGATCTGCAATATATGCTTTAGCATTTGGTAATGAAACAGCAATATTATCGGCAATCAATCCACCCAAATTACTGGCATGCTCACCTAAAACTCCAACTTTAAGATCTTCTTTAAGGCGATCGTTCACTTCATAAATACCCGATTCAATTGGTTTTACCAATCCTCCTCTACCAACTACAGCTTCGATTAGATCGATTCTAATTTCAGCATCAAGCAATTCTTGCATAATGATATTCTTGCGAAATTCGAACTGTTCCGAAATATGAATAAATTGTGAAAGATCTTCGGCAGTATGCTTTATATTTTTTAAAAATACAGATTTATCGCCTTGAAAGACAGCGATTTTTGTAGACGTGGATCCAGGATTAATAGCTAAGATTCTACGAGTTTCCATTGTTTAAAATATGTTTGTGTTTAAGTTGTTTTTCTAATTATTGCAAAACTACCAAACTAGATTAACAATTAATAGAATTTTTACAGTTTTTAAGTATCAAATTGTAATTAATTGTAATTTTAACTTACAATTTAATACAAAAATCAACATATTACTTAAACATTTACATATTATACCTGTTGATCATTCAAATGGATTTAAGATTAACTCCAATCTTCGAATTGTGGTAATTTATCGAGAGCAATCACTTCCGGTTTAGCCTCGAAGTGATTAAATAAATCCTGCGAAGGCCAGTGTTTAACTGAGCGTAACACACGGCTCATAAGCACACTTAAATCTTTAGTAAAGTCGGAACCTCTCCATGTAGAGCTGTTGGTAATAATTACAAAACTATATCCTCCAACCTGATGCTTAAGTAAAGCCGAGCTACCTGCAAGTGTACCTGTTCTCCACCAGGTTCCTTTTCTTGTACCTTTCCAGCCAATAGGACTAAACCCCTTTTTATTTGTCTTAGTCATATACCTCACACTCTTTGGCGATAAAATATCAGGATGAGCATTATCTCCATCAATTGCCAGCATAAATTTCATTAATTCGGCTGCCGAAGCAACCCAAGCTCCAGCTCCACCCAGAGCTTGCAGATTATTACCTCCATTAGATCTAAATACTGTTTTACCAGATCCATTAAAAGCTGATATTTTTATTGCATTAGATTGTTCGTAATAATTCACCTCATTCACAAAATGATCTTTTTGCAAACTTTTTCCGAGATGCATATCAAAGACTCCTGCTGGTTGTAAAATATGAGTTTTCACATAGGTTTCATAATCTTTACCCGAAGCTTTTTCTATTATTTTTTCAAGAATTACATAACCCAAATTAGAGTAACCACTACGACTACCTGGTGTAAAGTGTAATCTTCGAGAAAGAACAAATTGAATGGTTGTTTCTGCACTAATTGGTGGCTCAACCTTCATTTTTTTAGCAATGGACAATGGTAAAAACATGGGGTCACCATATTTACTGGAATATCCCGCCGAATGTCTCAAAAGATGCTCTACAGTAATCCGTTTAGTTCTTTTATCCCGAATATTGGAGTAAATACTATCATTAAGAATACCGTGTTCCCCAAAGGCATAATCGTTAATATGAAGTTTTCCTTCTTCCTGCAATTTCATAATGGCAGTGGCAGTAATTAATTTTGATACACTGGCAATTCTAAACAAATGAGAAGGCTTTACCAATTCCTGTTTTTCTTTATTGGCATATCCATATCCTTTGGCAAAAAGAAGCTTTTCATCTTTTACCACAGCAACAGTTGCTCCAGCAACTTCCCACTTTCTTAAAAATCGTTTAATTAAGCGATCTGCTCTGGCTGTTTCAACACTTTCTGAAAGCTCATTGGACAACCTATGAGATACAGCCTCGATAGTTTTATCGAAAGGAACAGCAAGGCTCCCTTCTTTTGAAAAACTAAAATTCTGGTCTAAAAACACCAGTAATAATATAATAAGGAAGGAAAAAATTCTTCTTGTAATCATTTAATAAAATATTGATTCAACATGCAATTCCAACAACACAATTCATTTACTCAACACATTAGCATGTTTCTTTGTACTGAACTCGATACAAAAATGTTTATATTTTTTGAAATATCGTTCTAAATTAACAACAATTTAAAAATAGTAAAAATAAGTATGTTTATCCTATTTTTTAATCATTTAATCACAAAATACTTTACTTTAAGCATAATAGATGAAATAATAATTCTATTTACTTAAAGCAAAATAACAAGTACGATACACATATTTAAACAGAAAAAACCACCGAAATAAAAAAATAACGGTGGTTTTATAAATATATTATCTGCAAAATTAAAATTTAAAAGATGCTCCAATCTGTAAAACTGAATGCTTTGGATCTCCGTCATCATATATCTCAGATAATCCTAAATTATATCTAAGGTTAATACCAAAACCAGATTCCATTTCGTATTCACAACCTAAACCTAAACTAAAATCTACTCCTTTAGTTTCATCTTTTATATCTACATCCACATCATCTAGCTCATATTCTGATTTTACTAAAAATCCAAGCTGTGGCCCCACTTGCAAATTAAAACCTTCGCTAACATAAAATTTAGCCATAATAGGAACATTTAAATAATCGGTTCTTAATTTTTCATCAGCGCCACCTTCATCACTTTTACTTCCCTGCTGAGAATAAATTAGTTCTGGTTGCAATGCAAATTTTTCTGTTAGTTTAAAATTCACAAAACCACCAAGATAAAGACCAGCTTTCATATCTCCATCGATATCATCACCAGTCATATTTGCAAAGTTCATTCCCGCTTTAACTCCAAAATGAGCTTCTTGTGCAAAAGTTGTAGCAGATACAAACAAGGCAACTGCAATAAAAATAATTTTTTTCATTTTAAATAAATTTAGTTTAGACATTCAAAGTCGAATGGATCATAAAAATATTTATTATGTAGATAATATCCAAACCTATCGCCTATTTAGTTTAATTTATTTTATACAACTACATTTTTCTCCAACCTGATAAATACCAATTTTATTGTCAATACCTTTCAACTTAACCGAACCTAAATCAATTAAATCTTCTTTACAATCCAATAAGTTTGCAAATTGTTCACTCACTAAAAATTGACTTTTAAATTCTTTATTTAGTTGCTCGATACGAGAAGCCATTATTACATTTTTACCGGCAATAGAGAATTGTTTTCTTATTTCGTTACCAATATTACCTGTGATAACTTCTCCACTATGAATACCTATGCCTATTCGGGTGCATTCTGATTCTGCATTAACGCATAAACTATTTATCACCTCAACAATTTCTAATCCTGCATTATAAGCATCAATAGCATGATTTTCATTTTTTACAGCAATTCCAAAAGAAGCCATAAATCCATCGCCAAGTATTTGATGAATTATACCATCGTTTTTCTCTATAATTCGAATTAAAGGATCGAAAATTGCATTCTGATATTCAATTGTTTCTTCAGGACTCTGATGATCGGCCATTGTAGTAAAGTTCCTTATATCCATAAACATTATTGAGCCAACTACCTTATGCCCAACCGAATCGTTTCGATGTGAGATTAATTCTTTTGCCACTTTATGAGAAAGCTGTTGCCCGAGTAATGATTCCATTTCGCTTTGATAATCTTTAGTTTCGAGAAACTTATTAACCCTGGTTCTAATTTCTACAGCTACAACACCTGCAATAATACCTGCAACTAAAAGTCCGAAACTTCTCATCACATATATCTCCAACATCTGATTTATATCTCCTTTGGGTTGTAAAAACTGAATTCCCCAATAAGAAACACCCAAATATCCTAGAAAAGCTAATATTCCTGCTCCTAATGAAATTTTAAAATCAAGATGCATTGCCGACAACATTAACAGTAGAAAATAGAATATTAATCCATCATACTCTAATATCAACAATGAATTATCGTATTTTACTGCTTTAAACAAAATTATTGCTGGAATTCCAAATTCCATTATCAAGTTTAATATCAGTAATTTTCTGGGGATTGATCTATTGTATTTTATGCCGAAATGTATTCGAATAAAAACAAACACTTCGAATAAAAAGAAAACAAACCACCAGGTATATACCCCCCCTACAAACTGTGTGTTATTTATTGTAGACTGCAGTAAATCGGGCACAAAAAAATGAAGTACCGGAATAATTAGTGTACCAATTAAAAATAACAATAAAATAATTCCAACCCGTTTTCTTTCAATTTTAAGAAATTCCAAATGCAGTAATTCATTTATTTTATGATAATGAGCAAACATGATGTAAATTTAATAGGTCGTAATGGTTAAATATATCTTTTCTCTCTCAATTTTGATTTTGCACTAATTTTTTCAGCTATTTGCGGATACTTTTTAAGCACCTTCTCAAATTCCTTTTTCTGTAATTCGTATACGTCTGAATATCCCTCCGATTTAACCGTTGCAGTTCTATTCGATTTTTTAAACAAGGCTATTTCCCCCATAAAATCACCCGCCTTAAGAATTGCTAGTTCTTCATTTTCCGACATTACCTTAAATTTTCCTCGCTGTATAAAAAACATTGAATGTGCAATATCTCCTTTTCTAAACAAATAATCGCCGGGCGTTAAAACCATAGGAGTTAGGTATTGAGCAATATCTCTAATAAAATGATCATTAACACAATCGAACAAAGGAATATCTTTAATTGCATTTTTCTTAAACTCTAATTGCAATTCATTTCTTAAACCATAAGGTAAAGTCTCCATTAGTTCAGTTTCGTCGTAACCCAATTTTTGTTTCCACTCGTAAGTAAAATAATCGCTAATTCTTTGTTGTAAGTTTTTTGATATTTTCTGATAATGAATTAATGCTCTTAGCCTTTCCATATTCTCCTCAAACCGCTGATCGGTAGGATTTTTCTTTGCATAAATACCAACCATAGTACCCACCAGTAAGGCAAGAACTCCAACACCTAAAATCTGCAATAATATGGTAAAAAGCATCTCTATATTTCCGTGAGGGACAATATCTCCATATCCTACAGATGTTAAAGTTGTTATAACCCAATACAATGCTTTCACATAATTATCGGCATTGGAAAAATTACTTCCCAAGCCATGAATCCACAACCAAATACAGGTAAACCAATGAGAAAAAAGAAAAAATCCTGATACCAAAAACCAAAGAGAAATTTTTGTTGACATTCGGATATTACGAATCTGAAAAAAACGTACTGTTCTATACACTTTTATCCATTTAAACAAGCGAAAAAATTGAAAATACGGATTTGAGAATATCAATGCATAAGGCAATATTGAAAGAACATCGCTAATAAAAAATTTCCAGGACGAATAAGAATCCCAATAAATATCTTTAAGTCTTGTATTATTTTTAATATTCCGATAAATAAAGATGTTTACAATTAAATCTATAAAAAAAATGATTGAAATGAACAAATCCAGCATGCGATACCAGTGCATACTTCTTAGTTCGAACAAAAAATCTAATGGCATTAAACTTGCCTGAAGTAATACCGAAAAAACAATTAATACTCTCCAGACTGTATTATAAATTGGCTTTAAATATGTTTTAATCATTAAATTAGATTTTATTCAAAGAAAGCAGATTTGTACAAATTTTCATTGCAAAAATAGGTAAAAACAGTCTTTTAATCGGTAAGCAAAAACTCAAGTGCAAATTTATGATACTTTACGATGCATTTTAACAGCAAAAGTTATAGCTGATAAGGCAAAAATACTTAGTATTATCAGTTCTTTTATGATATCAAAAAATCCAGATCCTTTTAGCAATATCATTCTAATGATTTTGATAAAATATGCAATTGGATTTAGAATATTTAGTTTCTGTCCCCATTCTGGCATACTTTCAATTGGCGTAAACAAACCACTCATTAAAAGAAAAATAACCATAAAAAACCAGGCAATAAACATGGCCTGCTGCTGTGTGTCGGTTTGGGTAGAGATGAGTAAACCAAAACCCAAAATAACCAACAGATATACAAATGCAACCAAATAAATTAGCCAAACAGATCCCAGAAATGGAATTTTAAACCCAAAGGCTGCAATCAAAAGACCAAGGCCTAATTCTAAAAAGCCAATTACCATAAAAGGAATTAGTTTTGCCACTAAAAACTGCGATTTTCTTATTGGGGTAACATTAATTTGCTCTATGGTTCCTATTTCTTTTTCACGAACCACATTCATTGCAGACAAAAACAAGGCAACAACCGTAACCAAAAGTACTAATATACCTGGCAGCATATATGGTATGTACTTCATCTCAGGATTAAATTGGTGAGAATAAGTTGAGTAAACTAAATTGTGCTGGCTTTTCTGACTATTCCCTGCAAAATTCAATTTTATACTTTCGTTGTAATCTAATATTACAGAATTAATATAAGCATTGTACAAACCTGCCGAGCTTGCATTTATGGCATTTACCAAAACTTGTACCGATGCTTTGTATTTTAAATCGACTGCTTTTCCAAAATCTTCCTTAAAAACAAGAATAGCATCGATATTATCTTTAAACAACTCTTTTTCTGCTTCCTTCTCGGAAAAACCAACTTCTTTAACTGTAAAAAATGGTGATCCGTTAAATTTGGATATTAATTCTCTTGAATGACTTGATAAATCTTTATCAACAACATACAAGTTTGTATTTTTCATATCGTAGGTAGCCGCAAACGACAAAATACAGAGTTGAAGAATTGGCATTACAAAGATGATGGGCAACATTCCTTTGTTACGAAAAATCTGTAAAAATTCTTTTTGCAATAAATATTTTAATACTCTCATAACTGTTCCTTATCTGTAATTACTCCAATCTTGTTTTAAACTTTTTTAAGCTAAGAGCAATAAAACCAATTGTCATTGCAATTAATACCAATGTTTCCTTCCATACATATTCTATTCCAACACCTTTTAGCATAATATTTTTCAAAATAATAATAAACCATTTGGGCGGAATTATATTGCTAAAAACCTGCAGAAGAAAGGGCATGTTTCGAATTGGAAAAATAAAGCCAGAAAGAATAATGGTAGGCAGCATTAATGCAAACATGGAAAGCATCATAGCTACTTGTTGGTTTTTTGCCACTGTTGATATAAATATGCCAAGTGACAAGGCCAAAAATATAAACAAAACACTTTCGGCCATTAACAATATAAAACTTCCTAAAACCGGAACTCCAAATACAAAATAGCCCATGCCAACAATTACCATAGCATTAATAAATGATAAAGCTAAGTAAGGAGTAACCTTTCCTAATATTATTTGCAAAGGATTTAATGGAGACACCAATAATATTTCCATGGTTCCCAATTCTTTTTCTCTAGCTATTGATATCGAAGTCATCATGGCCGACACCAACATTAAAATAGTAGCCATAATACCGGGAATAAACATGAATACACTCTCTAAATTCGAGTTAAAATACATGCGCGATTTGGCTCGAATAGAAAATGGAATTTGCTTTCCGCTATTAATTTCGATATTATAATTCTGAAGAATTCCCTGCAAATAGTTCACCTCTAAATTTGCAGTATTAGGATCTGATGCATCAGTTAGAATTTGAACATTCCCTTTTGAATTTTTCATTAGATTTTTTCCAAAATCGGGTTCAAAAACCAAAATTAATTTCACATCTCCTTTTCGAAAAACGGCATCGGCCTCTTCTAGCGTCTGCAGATTATCGGATAATGTAAAATAGCCCGACGAAGTAATTTTATTAATAATTTCAACTGAATACTCATCCTTAGAATGATCTAAAACAGCCATTTTAACATCTTTAAGATCGGTACTTATTACATAACCAAAAAGCAAGATTTGAACAATGGGCATTCCAAACAGAATCAACATTGATCGTTTGTCTCGAAAAATATGGTAAAATTCTTTTTTTAAAAATCCGATAAATCGATTCATTTCGTATTATTTTTATCCTTACTCAATATTTGTAGCATGTCTTGCTAAAGTCAAAAATACCTGATCCATATCGGCTGCATCAAACTGTTTTTTCAACATTTCAGGTGTATCCAGCGCTTCAATTTTTCCATCTACCATAATCGAAACCCGATCGCAATATTCTGCCTCATCCATATAATGAGTAGTAACAAATACAGTAATCCCGCTTCGTGCTGCATCGTAAATCAAATCCCAAAACTGTCTTCTGGTTACAGGGTCAACTCCTCCAGTAGGCTCATCAAGAAATACAATTTCAGGATTGTGAAAAATAGCAACCGAAAAAGCCAATTTCTGCTTCCAGCCCAAAGGCAAAGCACTAATCAATTTATTTCTGGCATGCTGCAAATCTAATTTATTCAGCAACTCGTTGGCTTTCGATTGAATTTCGGTTTTCGATAAGCCATAAATTCCACCATAAAAACGGATATTCTCAAATACGGTTAAATCCTCGTAAAGAGAGAATTTCTGGCTCATATAACCAATATTTCTTTTGACCATTTCGCGTTGTGTATAAACATCGAAACCCGCTACACTAATTTGTCCTGAACTTGGATAAGATAAACCACAAAGTATTTTAATTGCCGTTGTTTTACCAGCTCCATTGGCTCCTAAAAATCCAAAAATTTCACCTTTCGATACGTCGAACGACAAATTGTTATTCGCAGTAAAATCTCCAAATTTCTTATACATATTCTTAACACGTATCACTTTCTCCATATCACTCATGAGCTTCTGATTTTGTGCTTAGTGCCATAAAACAATCTTCTATACTAGCTTGTATTTTTTCGATTACAATATTTAAGCGACCTTTATTTTTTAAATATTGCTTTATTTCCCCGAATGAAAATTCATTTCGGATATCGGTGTAATGTAAACTTTGTCCAAAAAGAAAAACCGAATTGGTATACTTGTATTCTCTTAAATCGAGTAATGTTTGATAATTGTCTTCACATTTTATTGAATACAAACCTCTTTCAAATTGATCAATAATCTCTTTAGGAGTGTTAACCTGTAAAATTTGACCATCCTGAATTAAGGCAACACGTTCGCACATATTAGCCTCATCCATGTAAGGAGTTGCTACCACAATAGTAATTCCACGACTTTTTAAACCTCTCAGCATTTGCCAGAATTCACTTCTCGAAACAGAATCAACACCAGTAGTAGGCTCATCTAACAAAAGAATTTTTGGTTGATGAATTAGCGCACAACACAAAGCTAATTTCTGTTTCATTCCACCCGATAATTTTCCTGCCAATCGATTCTTAAAAGGTTCAATTTGCACCCAAATATCATGTATCATATCCATATTTGCCTCGATAGTTGTATTAAATACCGTTGCAAAAAACGTAAGATTTTCAATTACACTTAAATCCTGATAAAGCGAAAATTTACCAGGCATATAACCGAGTAATCCTCTAATTTTTTTGTACTCGCTTACACTATCTATATTGCATAGTGTTGCCGTTCCCTTATTGGGTAAGAGTAAAGTAGCCAGCAATCGAAAAAGTGTTGTTTTACCCGCACCATCGGGGCCAATTAATCCAAACAGTTCTCCTGATTTAATATCTAAATTGATATTATTAAGTGCTTGAATATCCCCATAACTTTTCGACAAATTGTTTATGCGTATACTTGCATCCATAAGAAATTAAAATCTAATTTCGCCAGGCATCCCAATTTTCAGATGACCATCGTTCACAACATTTATTTTTACTGCATACACCAACTTTACCCTCTCCTTTTTAGTTTGAATAATTTTAGGTGTAAACTCCGATTGAGATGAAATCCATGTCACTTTTCCTTTAAGCGTATGATTTTCTTCTTTATTTTTATCAATCAATACATTTACTTCCATGCCAATTTTCAACCTCGAAAGTTGATCACCACTCACGTAAACCCGTAAATCCAAAGTTCTTAAATCGGCCAATTTAAATAATGGAGTTCCTACATTCACCATTTCGTAAACCTCACGATATTTTTCTAAAACCGTTGCAGTCTCAGGAACATAAATCTTACTTTTCTCAATTAAATCATTTAAAGCATCAATTTTTCGATTCACATTTTCTAAATCACCAAGCACTCTGGCATTTTCTGTTTTTACCGATTTAATTTGTTTCTGAACCACCAATATATTTCCATTGATATCGTCCACTTGCTTACTTGTAGCTGCTTTATCTGCAAACATCTTATCAATACGAATTTTATCTTTTTTAAGAATATCCAACTGCTCTTGATAAACTGCAATTCGTGAAAGAATATTTTTCACCCCAGATGCTATCGATTTTCTCTGTGCTTGTAACTGTTCTTTCTGGAAAAACAACTGACTTGTATCAATCAATCCAACCTGTTCAGCCTTGGTAAATACATCACCTTCCTGGATATCGAGAAATAGTATTTTCCCACTATTTTCGGCCGATATGGTATATTCGGTTGCTTCAAAATTACCATAAGCGTCCGACTCGTTATTGTTTTGATTGCATGCCGATGTTAAAAACACAAGGGCGATAGCTATTATTATTGTAATTCTCATTTTTTTGATCCTTTAAATTCCTTTAATTCTGTTGTATTCAGCTATTGACTGCTGCAATTGTATTTTGTGATATTCTTTATTTAGTTTTGCCTGAACTTCTTTATTCAAATCCTCTAAGTAGTCACTTGAGGTGATTACACCATTATCTAACTGAGAAGCAGAACTTTTACTTACTGCAACCTGCAATTCAATTATAGCATCATCCTTTTCAAGCAAAACATTAAACTTTCTAATTTTACTTGTTTCATTATCCATTTCGATTAACTGATTTTGAGTAAAACTTAATTGCTGGCTATTAATTAAATCTTTTCGAATAATTATTTCTTTTTGCTTGCGCCTATTTGCTTTCCAATCAAAAATATTCCACGATATTTTTGCTCCCAACATATAATAAGTGTCAAATTCATCCTTTAACTGATTATAAGTCGGATTACCATAACCCGCTTGTCCGAATCCGGTAATTACAGGAGATCTATCTTTCTTTAATAGTTCCTTTTGAGCTTCTAATAAAGACTTTTGGCTAGAGTAAAGCAAATATTCCGGTCTTTGCTTAAGATCTAAATCTATATTGCTCATAAATACTTCTTCGTAAGTAGTTTCCTTAAGCTTTACATCCGTTTTTAAATTTCTTCCTGACAATTTAGATAAAACCGAAAACGAAGATTCTTCCATTGAGTTAAGCTCTTGCACCTGTTGATCGATTAATAGCAATTCGGACTGCAATACTTTTAAATTGGCAGGTAAAACAACACCATTCTCTACCGCCGAAGCAATTTGTTGCAGACGATTCAAAATGGCTTTTTGCTTATCCAGCAATATCAATTTACTTTTTCGTACCAGTTGTATTCCGTAAAAAGCAGCATTTACTCTTGCTCTTAATTGATACATTTTAATTTCGAGCCCATTAATTTCTACCTCCGAATTTTTCTTTTCCACCTTAATCCGGCTTTTGGTTTTTCCGCCATCGTAAATCAATTGCTCAATATCAAGATTAAGGGCATACCTATCTTTTGGGGCTTTGGGCGCATCTACACCTGGCAAACTAATTCCCGTTACATCCGATTGGTAACTAACTTGTCCGTTTACAAAAAGCCTTGGCAAATAGGAAATTTTCAAATTTTCTACATTTAAAACCGAAGATTCATTTAAAAGCACCTTCCCTTTCATTAATGGATAATTCTTTTGTACTTCTTCTTGAATTTGCTCTAAGCTCAAAACCATTTCCTGTCCATAGCCTATCTGAATCTTCAAAAAAACGATTAGTAAAAAAATGTATTTACTATTTCTAAAAATTGTGTTCATATCAAAAAATTATATTCTTATGGATTGAATTACAAAATCGGCAACTTGATTTGCTCTTGTCTTAAGCATTTTATCCATATCGATATTCTTAAACAATAATTCCTCTGCAATAGGGCGAGCTACAAAAGGAAATACAGATAAACTAACAATATTTAAGATCAGTTCCTGAGGGTCAATCGCCCTTATTTCACCCAATTCAACTGCTTTATTTATTTGCCGTACCGTTTTTTCTTTTCCTTCTATTACACCTTCCATTTCCATCATCGAAAAAACTCGAAAAGGATCTGTAGTCACTTCATTAAGCACAAAGTTGGGAAGAAATGGAAATTCGATTAACACTTCATGATAAACATGACAAATGCTTCGGATCTTTTGAAACAAATCTGAATCATCTGCCAAAAACAAAGCAAGCGGCCTCATAATTTTCATAAAAGCTTCTTCAAAAACCTGTTCAAATAATTTTTCCTTACTTGTAAAATAATAATGCAGTAATGCTTTATTTATTCCTGCTGTATCCGCAATTTCCTGCATTCTTGCTCCTGCAAGACCTTTCTTCGCAAAAATCTGTCGTGCAGCAATTAAAATATTCCCTTCTGTTTCTATTGATTTTTTTTTCTCTTTCATATTTTAACCATTTGGTTAATTGATATTCAAAAAATAAACCATCCGGTTTAACCGTTTGGTTAATGCAAATATATTGGAAGAAATGGAACAAACAAAACATTTAAGTATTTTTTTAACCAAATTGTTAAGAAAATACAAAAAAAAGAGGATACCCACAGGCATCCTCTTAATATATCAAGTAAGTTTTTCTTAGTCTAACTTGTGAATTAACAAACCAGAACGAAGCTTAGGCTCGAACCAGGTTGTTTTTGGAGGCATGATATTACCAGTATCGGCAATATCAATTAATTGTTGCATAGATACTGCATACAATGCAAATGCAACTTTCATACTACCAGAATCAACACGTTGCTTTAATTCTCCTAATCCTCGAATACCACCTACAAATTCTACGCGAGTAGTTGTACGAAGATCTTTAACATCAAGAAGCTTATTTAAAACATGGTCTGAAAGAATGGTTACATCTAATACTCCAATAGGATCTTTATCGTCGAAAGTACCATTTTTAGCACTAAGTTTATACCATTTACTATCAAGATACATAGAGAATTCATGCAATGCAGAAGGCTTGTAAATATCTTCTCCCATGCATTCTACATCGAAAGTAACTTCCAGCTTATTTAAGAATTCTTCTTCAGACATTCCATTTAAATCTTTTACAACACGGTTGTAATCAATAATCTTTAATTGATTATCTGGAAAATGTACAGCCATAAAATAGTTGTACTCTTCATCACCTGTATGATTTGGATTTTTAGCAGCAAACTCATCGCCAATGCGAGCAGCAGCTGCTGTTCTATGGTGTCCATCAGCCACATAGGTAGCAGGAACTTTTGTTGCAAATAATTTTTCCAACTCTTTGTTGGTCGCTGGATTATTTACAGGCCAAAAATGATGACCAAATCCATCTTCTGCAACAAAATCATATTCTGCAGCTTCATTCTCTACGATGTTTGCAACAATCGCGTCGATCTCAGGAACAGCTTTATACGAAAAGAATACTGGCTCAAGGTTAGCCTCGGTATAACGAGTTAAAATCATACGATCTTCCTCTTTATCCGGACGAGTTAGTTCATGTTTTTTGATTACACCATTTCTGTAATCTTCGCAAGCAGCATTAGCTACAATACCATACTGAGTTCTTCCATCCATCGTTTGTGCGTAGATATAAAACTTAGCTTCCTGGTCTTGTTTTAACCATCCTTTTTCCTGGAACATTTTAAAATTGGATACGGATTTTTCATACACCTCTTCCGAGTGAACATCTGTTCCTGCAGGACAATCAATTTCTGCGCGAGTAACATGAAGCAAAGAACAATCTTTTCCTTCAGCCATTCTAGCAGCTTCTTCCGAATTCATTACATCATACGGCAAACAAGCCAAATCTTTCGAAATTTCTTTTGGTGGGCGTAGGCCCTTAAATGGTTTTACGATAGCCATTGTTAGTTGTGTTTGTGTTGTTAATTTTGTGTATTTCTTATTTTGTAATTTCGTTATTTTGTAAAATTAACATCAAGTTTTCGTTCAAGATATTTTTTATAACCTGAAGACATCTTAGATAAATCTGTTAATATAGTTCTCATCTCGTTATAATGAATTTTATCAATATAATTTTGCTGTAATCCTATTTCAGCACACACCAAACATTCTCGAATCGAACCTTTGGATATTCTTAAATATTTTAAAGAGAGGGGGATAGTTTCACCATACCCCTCTCCAATATTTAATGCTACAGAATTTGCTGCTCTTCGATATTGATTTGTTAATCCAAACTTTTCATCAATTGCAAATCTTTTGTTTGTTCATAAACCAACTTAATCATATCTAACGATTTTTGATAAAGGTCTAGTTTTTCGAAATCAAACATTAACAATCTATCTATTTTCTATATTACAAATTCACGAATTCACAAAGTCACTAGATTTTCTAGTTTACCTTAAAAGTTTCGTCTCCTTTTTCGATACAGTTCACAATTTGATTTGCTCCGGCGATACCAGCATTGATATTTGCCTCGGCAGTTTGTGCACCCATTTTCTTAGGAGTAAAGAAGAAACGGCCTTCGAATTTAGCTGCGATTTCGTCTTTGCAATCCGGAGCAATATCCGAAATGTAAGAAAAATCGGCACGAGCCTCCATCAATTTAACCAAGCCTTCTTCGTCGATAACCTCTTTACGAGCTGTGTTTACAAGAATACCGCCTTTTGGCATCTTGTTTAATAAATCAAAATTAATTGAATTTTTTGTTTTATCGTTTGCTGGAATATGCAAGGAAACATAGTTACAGGTACTATACAATTCTTCAACCGAATCAACAACAGTAACCCCATCGGCTTCAATTGCTTCTTTAGCTACAAATGGATCGAAAGCATAAACTTTCATTCCAAAACCTTTAGCAATTTCGCCAACATATCTACCTACATTACCATAGGCATGAATACCAATTTTCTTACCTCTGAGCTCAACTCCTGCTTTTCCATTGTATCCATTTCTTGCTAAGAAAACCATCATTCCTAAAACCAACTCTGCAACAGCATTTGAATTCTGTCCGGGAGTGTTCATAGCAACAATTCCTTTTTCTGTACAAGCTTCAAGATCGATATTATCGTATCCTGCACCAGCACGAACAATTACTTTAAGCTTTTTAGCTGCTTCTATTACCTCACGAGTTGCTTTATCACTTCTGATAATCATTGCATCAACATCGGCAACTGCTGCTAATAAATCAGCTTTATCTGTATAAGATTCTAACAAAACTAATTCATAACCTGCGCCCTCTACAACACCTCTAATACCGCTAACAGCGGCAGGTGCAAAAGGTTTTTCGGTTGCAATTAATACTTTAGTCATTTTATTTGAAAATTTGAATTAAAAAAATAAAATGTCATTGTCAGCCAAATCGAAGTAATTTTTAAGCTACAAGCTTCAAGTAATTTCAGTTTAAACCTTTTTACTTAATACTTTTTACTTTATTGAATTACTTTAGTCGTTCCTCATGCATCTGAATGACGAAAAGCAGAAGTATTTCTCTCTCCTGCTTATCAAATATACATTATTTTACGTGCTTTGCTTCAAATTCTTTCATGCAGTCAACCAAAGCCTGCACACTTTCTTTTGGTAAAGCATTGTAGGTAGAAGCACGGAATCCTCCAACAGAACGGTGCCCTTTAATTCCAGACATTCCTTTAGAAGTTGCAAATTCCAAGAAATCTTTTTCAAGTTCCTTGTATTCATCTGACATTACAAAGCAGATATTCATTAAAGAACGATCTTCTTTATTAAGAACAGTACCTTTAAACATTGGGTTACGATCGATTTCGTCGTATAGAACAGCAGCTTTTTCTTGGTTTAGTTTTTGCATTGCAGCGACACCACCTTTTTCTTTGATCCATTTCAAAGTTTGAAGAGCAGCAAATACAGGAACTACTGGAGGAGTATTAAACATAGATACACCTTTAATGTGAGTTCTGTAATCTAGCATGGTAGGAATCTGACGATCAACTTTACCTAAGATCTCATCTTTAACAATCACAAAAGTTACACCTGCAGGAGCAAGGTTCTTTTGAGCACCACCATAAATTAATGCATATTTAGATACATCAACCGGACGAGAGAAAATATCTGAAGACATATCGGCTACCAATGGAATATTGATATCCAAATCTTCTTTTATTTCGGTACCATAAATTGTGTTATTGGTAGTAATGTGGAAGTAATCAGCATCGGCAGGAATTTCATATCCTTTAGGCAGATAGTTGTATACGGTATCTTTCGAAGATGCCACCTCTACTACCTCACCAAAAAGCTTTGCTTCTTTTTGAGCTTTATTTGCCCAAGCACCTGTGTTTAGGTAAGCTGATTTTTTTCCCATTAGGTTGTAAGGAATCATGCAAAACTGAGTTGATGCTCCACCACCTAAAAATAAAACTGAATATCCTTCTGGGATGTTCAATAATTCCTTGAATAATGCGATAGCTTCATCCATAACTGCAACAAATTCTTTGCTACGGTGTGAAACTTCCATTACAGAAAGACCTGTTCCAGCAAAATTTGTAATTGCTTCAGCAGTTTTTTCAACTGTGAAATCCGGAAGGATTGAAGGGCCTGCAGAAAAGTTGTGTACTTTCATTTTTCAAACGTTTTAAATTTTTGTATTATTCCATATCCTGAGGCAAATTTTGCAAATAAAAATTTATTTTGAAATGATTTTAAGGTTTATTTTTGATGTTTTTTAACAAAAAAAAATCATTTCATCCCCCTTCATATAGATTAATATTTACAGTCTGAATTTCAGTACCTTAACCCACAGAAATTATTTTAAATATTTCTCTTATTCAAAATATTATAGTTTGTTTATTTCAATTTTCACGATTTATCAATTTTTTTTTCGAAAAAAACCAAAATTCGAGTATCAAAAAAGCGCAAAAACAGCAGAATATTCTTAATAAGAATTACAAATGTATAAATTTATGTTTGAATTAAGCCTTGTTTTCACAGATAAAAAAAGCAGGCATACCAAAGTACACCTGCTATATAATTTGAAGTAAAAACCTGTAAGCTTATCCTTTATAAAAAGGCATTTTTACAATTTTAGCTTTTAAAGCTTTCTTTCTTACCCTAATATAAATTTCTGTATCTACTTTATAAAAACCTTCTTTCACATATCCCATACCAATTGCTTTACCAACCATAGGAGCCATAGTTCCCGAAGTTACTTCACCAATTTCGTTTCCATCAGCATCTTCAATTTTATATCCATGACGAGGAATTCCTCTATCAATTAATTCAAAACCTTTTAGTCTGCGTTTAGGTTTATCGGCCTTTTGTTTTTCAAAGAAATCTCTGTCGATAAAATCATTTCCTTCAACAAATTTAGTAATCCATCCTAATCCTGCTTCAATTGGAGTATGCTCATCATCAATATCATTTCCATATAAGCAAAAACCTACCTCTAAACGTAACGTATCGCGGGCTGCCAAACCAATTGGCTGAATACCGAACTCTTTTCCTGCTTCCATTACAGCATCAAGTAATTTCTTACCATCTTCGTTTGCTACATAAATTTCACATCCACCTGATCCGGTATAACCAGTTGTAGAAAAAATTGCATTTTCGATACCCGCAACAGTTGCTTTTTTAAAAGTATAATATTCCATATCTTCAACAGGAACATCAACAATTTTTTGCATTGCCTTTAATGCCAAGGGACCCTGAACGGCTAACTGACAAATCTCATCTGAAGCATTATATAATTCGCTACCGACTTCTAAACCTATTTCTTTGGCATTTTCGCAACACCAATTCCAGTCTTTTTCGATATTAGCCGCATTAACAACCAATAAATAAGTCTCGCTATCTACGCGATATACCAATAAATCATCAACAATACCACCTTTACCGTTAGGAAAACAAGAGTACTGAACTTTACCATCAGCTAAAGCTGCAACATCATTAGTCGTTAATTTTTGAACAAAATTAAAGGCTTTTGGACCTTTAACCCAAAACTCGCCCATGTGAGACACATCAAAAACACCTAACTTCTCACGAACACATAAGTGCTCATCTTTAATTCCAGTGTATTCAATAGGCATATTATAACCTGCAAATGGTGCCATTTTTGCACCTAATTCTTCGTGAAAACTAGTGAAAGCTGTTCTTTTCATTGTATTTTGTGTTTAAAGTAATATTTAAGTAAAAGTTATTTTACTTTGAAAAATCACCCAAGAAAAAACTAGTGTATTATGTTTGCGTTATGCATTTGCAAATGTAAAAAATTTTCTCAGATATCGTTTGCATAACTAAATTACTTTATGCTTTTCATTTTTTCTATGCAGAAAACTAATACACTCCTTCCAAATAAACAACATAATACTGGTTGAATCTGCGAAATTAAGATAATCCTGCAAATAAAAATCATTATTCCATGCCAATAACAATAAGATTTGTACTAAGAGTATTTCTATAAATACAAATAGGAATAACCGACAAATTATAACCACTTAATTACCAATATAAAAAACCAATATAACTTTTAGCTTAACAAAGTTAAACCTTAATAAATTGCTTTAGATATATAATATATTAGCAACATACTAAGAGAGTATTCTTTTTCTTAGCACTTTTAAAAAAGTAAATCTACATTCCATTATTCATCGATTTTAATTAAATATTACCCATAATTTAAAGCAATTACCTCAAATAAGAAAAAAGGTAAAACATATAAATACATTCATACGAGATCTAAATTAATTATACAAACCAAGTCTAAACCATTAATAAACACAAGCAATATGAGACAATTTATCGATTCTTGTTCAATAGGTAATTTAAAATTAATTTAGTAATATTGCACTAGCAAAAACAATAAACTGGAGAGGTTTCTAGATACTAATCATATTATAAACTATTATTTTTTTCGTTTTAAATATGTATCTTAATATTTATAAACAACTTTTTATATAACAAGATCATCCTGCAAAAATGACTCAAAAAGGAAAACTCACAGATTTGTCCTATTTAAAGGAGATGTCGGGTAACGATAATAGTATTATCGGAGAAATGATTGAAATTTTCATAGAACAAATACCTGAGTTTACAGGTGAAGTTTCGTCATATTTCGAAGCCCATGATTGGAATAGATTAGGAGCTGTTGCCCATAAAGCAAAATCATCTGTTCGCACAATGGGAATGGAATCTATTGGCGAATGTTTAGAAAAATTGGAACATTATTCAAAAGGAAATCTTAAGTCTGAATTACAATTAAAAAAAGATAAAGGTATTGAGCTAAGTTCTGAAGATGAAAAAAATTGGAATAATGTTATGCATGAACCCCTAAGTGACATTAAATTAGATTACATTCCAGAATTAGTCAGTACTTTTTTGTCAAGCTGTCCATTAGCCGTTAACGAATTAAAATCAACCTTACAAGAACTTTAACTGCATCATTTACTATGAATATAGAAACCAAAAACATCGACACAATTACAGTTATGAAACTGATTGAAACTAATCGTTTATATGCTCTTAATGCTGGTGTTGCTAAAGAAAAAATGAACGAAGTTTTGAGTGTTCCTAAATCAAAACTAATTGTAGATTTTGAAGCCATAAGCTTTATTGACAGTTCTGGTTTTGGAGCTCTTCTATCGGCTCTTAAAACTTCAAAAGAACACAAAAGCCAAATAAAGCTTTGTAATATAAACAAAGACGTAATGGAATTAATAGAATTAATGCAGTTGGATTCAATTTTTGATATTCTGCAGAATCCTACAGCTTGTATAAACAGCTTTTCTAAGGCAGAATAATTTGCCAGTATGGCTAAGGTCTCTCCACATATTCTTGTTGTTGATGACGATATTGTAATTCTAAAATTTATTGAGTTTACTCTTAAAAATTTAGGTTATCAAACAACGCTTGCAAAAAACGGAAGAGAGGCAATAGACCAAGCCAAAAACGAACATTACGATCTTATTATCTCCGATTTATATATGCCATTAATGGATGGCAATGAATTGGTGCGTCATTTTAGAAAACTAGCTGAATATCAACATACACCATTTATATTTTTATCTGGCAACAACGAAGAGGAAACCTGGATTAAAAACTTAAATGATGGTGCTGATGATTTTATCACAAAACCTATTAAACAAAAGGTTTTCGTATCTAAAATTCAGTCTCACTTAAAAAAATCTTTTCTTAGAAAAAATATTCTTGACGACGCTCGCAAAAATGACATAAGCTTTAAAAAAGGCATTCTAATATATTGCGCAAATAGAATAAAACCTTTTCCACTACCAAGAAAATTAATTAAAACCAATATTAGAGTTGTTTACACCGACTCTGATTTTTTTATGGCCTTACAGGACGTAAATACATGGGAAATAATTATTGATGATGCCGCTAGCTGGGCTGTTTCTATTCTGGAAAAAATCAGCGAAATAATTTCTAACCATTTACCATTAAGCATTTTAATTACAGATCCGAACAATAAGGAACAAATGGATTTTTTCCTAAAATTTAAAATCAATAGTTTCCTATACAAACAATTGGATCCTAAATTAATCGTACACCAAATTAATTCAAATATTCAACGAGAACATGAATTAAAAAACAAATATTTAAATGCTTTAAACACAGCTGCTAAAAGATCACCAATTAGATTTGAAAATAATTTTTCAGATCAATTGAAAGATTACAATATTGAAATACTACACCAGCCTTATGATAAATTACCTGGTGGCGATTATTATGAAATAATTAATGTTGATGAAAACCGGAAAATTTTAATTGTTGGTGATGTTATGGGTAAAAAATGGGATGCCTGGTTTTTTGTTCCTGCTTATATCGCATACATTCGAAGTACAATTAACTTTTTCCTAAATAGAAAAGAACTGGATTTTGTCGAATATCCGGGAAAATTTCTCGAGATAATTAATCAGTATGTTTTTAAAGACATGCAGCTAACCGAAGTGTTTACAACACTAAGTATAATATCCATATCAGCAAATACCAATAAAATAAGTGTTGCTTCGGCAGGAGCTCTGCGCCCTTATTACTACGATTATACCGAAGATACCATATCGCAATTAAATATTGTTGGAACTTTATTGGGAGTAATAAAAAATGCACAATACCAAAGTTTAGTTCACGATTTTTATGAAGGAGATAAATTATTGTTTTACACCGATGGATACACCGAAGCTGTTAACGACAAAAACAATGAAATGATTGATGATGATGCACTCTATTTAGCATTGAATAAATACAAAAAATCAGAACACCTAACTCCCCAAGAAATTGAGGAAGAAATAATTCACACATTCAACGTTTCTAAATTTGACGATGACAGAACCATGCTCCTTATTGAAAGAAACCAAAAATAATCGTTCCTATTTAATTTTTTAGCACATTTGCAAAAAAATAATACCCTTAAATATGAATGATATAATTGGATGGATAGGAAGTCTTTTATTTGCTGTTTGTGCTCTTCCTCAAGTTATTCACACTTTTAAAACCAGAAGAACTGACGATTTAAATGAAGTGTTTTTATGGCTTTGGTTTGGAGGAGAAGTTTTAACTTTTTCCTACATTATAATCGATGATATTAGTAATAAAAATTACCATATTCCTCTCTATTTTAATTACTTATTTAATATTATTTTATTGTTTTATTTAATTTTTGCAAAATATACTTACAATACAAAACCCACTAGTTTGTCTTTTTTGCTTCAAAAAATTAAAAGAAAATAAAAAAGCCGGATAAAATCCGGCTTTCGTTAATGTCTTGTCACTGTTTCTCTTATTTTTTTCCTGATCTCAGACGATTCCTCTGACAGTAGAAAATTCTTTGTTGAATTTGGAAGAAAATCCAAAACTTCATCTAATTTATCTTCTCGAATTGCCTGCCTTACCTTCGAAGCAGAAATGTAATTATCCTCCCCACCACAGGTAATTCTGGGTATTTCAAGTAATTCTACTCCATTTGCCGGCAAATATTTTATCATAGCCTGGTTATAGGCTGCTGTTACCGGAGAATACATTTCGGTTCCTACATATCTTTTATTAATATTAAGAACAGGAACAATATAACGCAAGAAGGTAATTACATCCAGTTCAGCCTGCTTATCGGCAATATCGCACTCCTTTTCCTGTTTTAAGAAATAGCATGGGAAAATTGTTCCCGAAACAACATAATTTCCACCTTTTACCATTACCAGATTCTCAATATTACCAAGCTCTTCTTTTATTAGATTCCAACGTATATCGAAAGTAAAAGAAGAACGATCTTCCTCAACCACAAAAAGATAAACCAATCGATTTTCTTTACAGGCTTTTTCAATTAAATATTTATGCCCTTTTGTAAAAGGATTACAATTAACAACAATCGCTGCAATATCGCCTACATTAACTTCTCTCCTTATGGATCTTAAGTAATCCTGATACGTTTTAATGTTTTCGTATCCAAATTCGAGAACCGAAAATAAAGGCTCGGCTGTTGCAATTTCGGTAAATCCCAAACCTTTAAAAACTTCTAAATTTCGAGGTTTTGTATAAACAAAAATATGCTTATGCTTAAGTATTACCAAATCGATAAGATGCGTAACAATTTGAGCAAATGCTGCACCTTCGCGAAACTCAGGAGCAACAGCAACATATTTTAAAACTCTCCCCTTATACGATCCGGTTCCAATAACTTCCCCATTCAAGTTATACAGAATCATTGTATAATCAACATCCCGTCTTTCAAAATCGAAACCCAAAGCGCCCAGAAATTTGGAAATCAATTTTATGTCATAGGGGTTTTTTAAATCCAAAGATTCTTCTCTGTAATCTGTATTTTCAACTCCCATCTCTATTTCTTTGTTTTGTTAGTTTAAGTATTCTTAGTGTGTGATTTATTACTTGTTTATCAGTGTTCAATAATAAAGATTTTAGTGAAAATAAATTCTTTATTTAAGATGTTAAAGAGATACTTATGCCTCTTTAAATCATGACAAAAGTTATTTGTTTTGTTGTTATTATTTAGTATTAATTATAATCTTGATTTACCATATAAATAAAAAAGCTTACTGCCAGCAGATCTGCCGAACCTCCTGGCGAAATATTTTCTGTATTGCAATAATCCCGTAAATCTTTATAATCACTATTAAACTTATTGGTATTAAAACTATTAAAAGCAATTCGTGCTTTATCTTTTAACTGTTCTAAAACTTCAATTCCCTTTCTAAACAAAATATTGCTATCGTTATTATTGGCAATTAATGCAAGTAAAGTATGACTTAATGATTTCTGCAATAAACTATCAGTAAACAAGCTAATACCCTTTAAATGAGTTGATAAAATCGGGATAGCATGATTAAAAACACAGGGTAAACCCGATTGCACCTCACCACGAATGCCTAATCCTTTAGATCCGTATTTTTCGAAACATTCCTCTCCATGAGTTTTTGCTTTAGAATACAGCTTTTTACCAAGTTCCTGCTCAACTAAATTCCCATTTAACTTTTTTAACTGATCTGCAAAAGCAGAATAAGAAAATTTATTTTTGGCTATAAGATTTGCACTAATAAAAAGAGAAAATCCCAACAAGAATATTGCTCCTTTATGAGTGTTTACACCTTGTGTTTCGCGGAACATATCCTCCTCCATTAACAAGCCTATGCGACGTAATTCTGGTAAGGCATCCTTCGGGTTTTCCTGGTTAAAAATAAATCCATATTGTGCGATATCTTTAAAATAAACCGAAAGTACAGCGCTTGAATTTAAAAAAGTAGAAAAATCCATATCCTGATGAGAACCATTTGAAAACCGATCGACCAAACCAGGTTTTGGCGACAATGAAACCTCGTGCAATAGTGCTTTTAGGGCAGTTGCCGAAAGAAAATTACAAAGCCTATCTTGACGAACCGATTCCATAAAACAGGAAATATCCCGATCTATCTTATTCCTCATATCTTCGTAAGAATGCGCTTTTTCTCTCATGCAAACAATGGCTGCCTGCTGATTACAGAAATAGCATACCTTTGCTTTACCCGACGAAACGGGACTTCCCTCTGAATTGGTAATATCGATATCTAACAATCTCCCAAGTGGATGTTTAATTTCGAAAGACTCGGCAAGCTCCTTAATTTGGCAAACAGATATATTACCAGTTAATGGAACAATATAAAAATCGCCGGCTTCATCGGCCTTACATTGCTCATTTTCCTGCTCAATAACAATACGATGAGATAACAAATATCGTTTTAAGTCTTTTAATGTATGCTCAAAAAAAGATTTAATTTTATCGTTTGATTTTGGATATCCAGGTACATTCAAATTAAAGCTTAAAGAGGCCTTTTTCTGATTTGCAATTTGAATTCTTGCCTCAGCTCTTTGATCTTTCGCGGCTAATATTTCCTTAATCACCTCATCCATATTTTTAAAGCCTACTGTTTACCTGTTTAAAATAACACCCTAAAAGTAGAATTACAATTAGGGTGCATAATAAATATATTTTCGGAATCTACCTAAAGATTTTCGACATTGTATATCACATCAATTATGGTTCCGTCTCGGTATTCAACTAAAGCAACAATTTTATCGCCCAATTGTTTTTCTGCCGGAATACCGGTCATTTCATCTACTTCTTTTTTAAGCTCGCAAATATCGACAACCTTAAGACCTGCTTTTTTTAATGCTGCCGCAAGATTTGGTTTCGATGGATTAACACAAACTCCTCGCTCGGTAACCACCACATCAACACTTTCGCCAGGTGTTACAACCGTATGAACACGATCTTTAACAATTGGCAAACGACCACGGAATGATGGACATACCACAACTGTTAGATTTGCCCCTGATGCAGTATCGGAGTGACCTCCTGAAGCTCCTCTAATTTCTCCAGACGAACCTGTAATTACGTTAACATTAAAATCTACATCAACCTCTAAAGCTCCCAATACAACTACATCCAACTTGTTAGTCATAGAACCACAATTATTAGGATTAGCGTACTGATCGCAGGTAATTTCGATATGATTTGGGTTATTTAATACGGAAGTACTAACTGCTGCATCGAAGGACTGAACATCGAAAATTGCCTGAAACAATCCTTCATTCAACATATCAACACCGTAAGATGTTACACCACCAATCATAAAGCTTCCTTTAATTTCTTTGCGTATCATATCTTCGCGAAGAAATTTAGCTACTGCCAAAGAAGCACCACCGGCCCCCACCTGAAATGACATTCCGTTCTTAAATAAGCCAGAATGCTCAATTACATTTGCTGCAATTCGCGCAATACGTAAATCCATTGGCGATTTAGTGATACGAGTGGTACCCGAGGCAATTTTAGTTGCATCTCCAATTGAATCTACTTTTACAACATAATCAATAAAATGTTGTCGAATAGTACTTGGCAAGCAAGGATAATCAACCAAATTATCGGTTACAACAATTACATTTCTGGAATATCTGGCATCGATATCGGCATATCCCATCGATCCGAAGGCAGAAGGTCCGTGGGAACCTGTTGAATTTCCTTCCTCGTCGGCTGCCGAAGCTGCTAATACCGATAAGTCTGGCTTAATTCTACCAGTTAAAAAATCTCGTACACGACCACCATGAGAGTGAATTATTGCGGGATATTTTAACTTACCTGTCGAAATAGTTTCCCCTAATCTTCCTCTAATACCTGAGGTAAAAATTTTGGTAATCATTCCTTTTTCTACATAAGGAACTAAACCATCGTGTGCCGATGTTAAGGATGAAGAAGCCAAAGTAATATCTTTGATTCCCATTTCATCAAGAATTCTAATGGTTTCCATTAAAACTCCATCTCCACCTCTTAGATGGTGATGACAAGTTACTGTCATACCATCAAAAACATCGCATTTTTTTATTGCATCTTCAAGGCTTGTACAAAGTTTTGAAGTATGCGGTTTTTTTGCTTTTAGTGTTCTGGAAATATTTGTAGCCGGAGCTTCATCTTCAATAATACTTTGCCATACACCGCGGAAAGGTTTTAACTCACCCAATCCTTCTATATATTCAGGAATTTCAACTCCTATTGCGTTTTTCATTATCTCTTAATTAAGAATCCAAACCTAATTTACTCTATGCTGTCTTCGATTTCTTTTAAATCGACCTTTGCATATTCTAAAACTGTGATAGCACGTTGTACAACTGGAGCATCGACCATTTTTCCATCGATAGCAAATACTCCAATACCAGCTTTCTTATTCTTAATAAATTCAGAATAAACGCGGTATGCTTTGCGCACCTCATTTTCTGATGGATTAAATACTTCATGAACTGCATCAACCTGACGAGGATTAATTAAGGCTTTTCCTGCGAAACCTATTTTTTTAATATATTCGGTTTCCTCTTTAAGTCCTTCTTCGTCGTTTACATCGGCAAAAACAGTATCTAAAACATCTAAACCGTAAGCTTTACCAGCCATTACAATTCTTTTTCGGGCATAATCAATACCTACACCATCTGGGGTTTTAATAATTCCCATATCTGCAGTTAAATCTTGTCCTCCAATTGTAATTGCATCGATACGAGGATCGGCAGCAGCAATATCATAAACATTAGCTACCCCTTTTGCTGTTTCGATCATTACGTGAATGGTCATTGTAGGATTCTTAATTCCATGTTCCTTTTCGATTCGACGGACCTCTTTCATAAATTCTTTTACATCGGCTACCGTTTCGGTTTTTGGAAATCGAATATTATCGGGTTGCAGAGGTACAATTTCTTCAAGGTCGGTAAGCCCAAAAGGAGTATGAAAATTATTTACACGCACACAAACTTCGGTATCGTAAAATTCAACCGTTTGTAACATGTTACGAACCAAAATACGGGCAGCATCTTTCTGATTAAGTGCTACTGCATCTTCAAGGTCTAATAATACGGCATCACATCCATACACTCCAGCTTGTTGAATCATTGCCGGATTGTTTCCAGGGATGTATAACATTGATCTTCTTTTCTTTTTAGCCATTACATGGTTCCCTCCTGAATACCTAAAGAACGTTTGATTGCGGTTTCTACTCTAGCTTTAATTGTTGGTGTTAGCGCTCCTTTATCTTTTGCAATTAAGTGTACATCTTTAATGTCAAGATCATCTAACACTTTATTTACTGTAGATTTGATATCCTCTTCGAACTGAAGCATTACTGTCGAAGAAATATCTACTCGGCGTCCGGCATCCTTTTTAACAGGCTCAATCAAGATCATAATATCACTCGATTCGAAAGTTCCGGCTTGCGCTTTTAACTTAGGTGTCATTGTTAAGAATATTTGTTTAATTATTCCGTTAAAATTCTCTTATTTGATTATGCAAATTTTAAGGACTTTGAATAGAAATCAAAGCACTTTTAAAGATTTTTGTCCATAATTACCTTGTGTTATAAAACACACTTAGGAAACGATTGCATATCAACACGTTATTAACATTTAAATTATTTAATGTATATAGATTCCTAGATATTATATAGGATATAGCTATCATTTTCATATTAATTTTCCTTTCCTAATTCTAAATTCGGCAGTAACAAAGAAAAATTTCGCTGTTTTACTGTAAAAACTATTCATTATTGCAATACAACAAAGGCTCCGAAAAAAATCGAAGCCTTAATTATTAGTGATTAGTTAGTGGTTAGACTTTCTTGAGATAAAAACAAGAAAATCAACAGTATGAAAAGCATATCACAAATGGTTAGTGTGTTTTACTTATTAAATACATTACAATATAAGTGTATTTTTTCGTCCTATGCAAACGTTTTCTAAGAAAATATACTTTTATGTATTTATATTTTACAAAATAGCTTTATTTAGATGCATAACAACTCCAAACTTAAATTTCAATAAAGATTTTTTTCTTTTAATATACTTTTCTTTCTCTTTTTTTTCTTTTTTATTCGGCAGCAAATTTGGTGTGCAAAATTTAAAAACTACTTTTTTCGCCAGATTAATAAATTTTTGGCTTGTTTCAATGGGTAATTAAAGCAAAATTAAGTGGTCTACTACATTTTAGCTTTATCAAATTAGAATTAAAGAAAGTTAGATTAGTTAGAGCTAATTTGAACTGCTCCACACAATCGGTTCATTAGGTGAATAGCCTAGGTACCACGAAGCTATTTATTTTTGCATTAAAAAAGGAGTTTTTAGCTCAAGTACCTAAAAACTCCTCCTGCAATAAATTATTTCTTGTTTATAATGCACCTACTAAAGATACAGACGAAATAGTATCTCCCATTCCAACTAAAGTAACAGGCTTTTCGATAAGAATTGTTGGAACTGCAATCACTTCTAAATCCTTATTTTCAAAAATTCCTGTTGACAATAAATCATTATCACCCAAATGATTTTTAACTGTTTGGCTTAACGCTTTAAGTTCGTTTAAACCTACTGCCGATACTTCGTGATTTTTTGCCCACAACAAAACATCTTTGGTATCAATAGCTCCGGTTCCTGCTTTTGCTGCAGCAACAGTAGCTGCCAATTGCATTCCATTGCGGTTCTGCAATGCCGACACTTTAAATCCTTTTTGCTGAAGAGTTACATATAAGCCAAACATGTGCAATTGCATTCTTGGACATTTTGTGTACTCATAAATTTTTAGCATTCCCTCGAACAGGTTCGAAGAATTTGTATGTTCTTCACACCTTGCAGCCAGTTCTTCTTCTCCAATAACTTCCAGAATATCTATTAATTCACGTTCATTAAAACCTAAACTATCTACACTTTCTACCAAGCTATCAATTAGATGTTTTCTAATTACTTTATCCTGAGTTGAAGCAACCTCTAAATGCAATAAATTATTTGGACAAGATTTTCGCCATTCAGCAATCATTTTTTTCGATAAATCGATACGCTCTGTTCCTTTGGTTCCATCCACTAAATTTTCCTGCAACATCTGATATCCCGAAAGAATAATGTATTCAGGATTAATGTCCTCTTTTGACATTCTGCTATCGAAATTCTGATCGACATGTAATTTGAAATTTAAAGGATCGTAGGTTGCAATAAATCGATTTGCCTTAGGACAGATATAACTTTCCCCATTAATAGTAATTGTATCTCCTTTATCGAATTCGATTATCCAGTGAATAAGAGCATTTTCGGCAGAACGATCGACTGTATATGCTTGTTGCAAATCTCCTTTTTGATTGGTCGTTACAAGATTGGGTAAATCTAAAAATAGCTGTCCCTGTTCTTTGGGTGCCGATGCACAATGCACATAAACCTGCTTAACACCACAAACGGCCATTACATTGGCAACAATACCTCCTTGACCTCCCATTTGCATTTTATCATAGCCAACATTTTTATTCAACCACTCAAAAACTTCAACCTCTTCAATCAGCCACTCTTCTGCAATACCACTTTTAAAGCAATGTAAAAATCCCCGAAGAGCATCTTCATTTTTACGGATGGCTTTCTCTCCTTCCGAAACAATAATATTAGCATCTAAATTATTATCGGCAATTAACGTTTCTATGCTTTTTCCACTCACCTTAATTACTGCATCAACATTTGCATTGAATGCACTAATTAATCCGTTAATTTCGCTCATTTTTTCGAGCTGAGCAGGAGCTGTTTTATAGTTCTCGAGCCAGGCAGCTTTTAATTCACTTAATGACATGTGGGACTGATTTATATTATTAATTTGATATTTTCATTTTAAATATAATGAGCAAAGAAATGGAATAAAAATTCAAACTCTTAAAAATTACAATTAATTCAATAAAAAATCGTTGCAAACCATTGCAATATACAAACAGAGAGCTTTGCTAATAAATCTGCAAAACTCTCTTTACATTTTAAAATATAATTACATAAATATGAGCTATACATTTTTAAATACAAGTTTATCGCTCATAACATCGATTAATATATTCTGCTTGGCAATAATTTTTTCGGCCAATATCTGCTTCGACAATTCATTTAACACTTGTTTTTGGAGAACACGTTTTATTGGTCGGGCTCCAAATTGCGGATCGAAACCTAAATTACCGAGATAATTTACTGCTGATTCACTCAAATTAATTTGTATATCATTTTTCAGTAGCATTTCCTGAATAATCTTAAATTGGAGTTTTACAATTTCCTTTACCTCTTCGCGCTCTAATGGCGTAAATACAATACTTTCATCAATTCTGTTTAAAAATTCGGGACGTATGCTCTTTTTTAATAAAGCAAGAACCTCTTCTCTGGCTTGCCATAATAATTCGTCTTTATTATCAGAAGTAAAACGTTCAATTTTCTCCTGAATTAACTGAGAACCAACATTAGAAGTCATAATAATAATTGTATTCTTAAAATCGACCACCCGACCTTTATTGTCGGTTAATCTGCCATCATCCAAAACCTGAAGTAGAATATTGAAAACATCGGGATGCGCTTTTTCAATTTCATCTAACAAGACAACAGAATAAGGTTTACGACGAACCGATTCGGTAAGCTGTCCACCTTCATCGTAGCCCACATATCCCGGAGGTGCACCAATTAGCCTGGACACAGAATGTCTTTCCTGATATTCCGACATATCGATACGAGTCATCTGATTTTCATCGTCGAACAAAAACTCGGCCAATGCTTTTGCCAGTTCTGTTTTTCCAACGCCTGTTGTTCCCAGAAATATAAAGGAACCAATGGGACGCTTGCGATCCTGTAGTCCAGCTCTACTTCTTCGTACTGCATCGGCAACAGCTGTAATGGCTTCTTGCTGACCTACGACACGTTTGTGCAGTTCTGATTCAAGAGATAGTAATTTCTGTCGCTCACTTTTAAGCATTCGGTTGACAGGAATTCCTGTCCATCTTGAAACTACTTCAGCAATATCATCATTACTTACCACTTCTTTAATTAAAGCATCCGAATTCTGATTTTGTTTTAACTTTTCATTTAGATCTTCAATCTCTTGTTCAACTTCTTTTAATTTTCCATATCTAATTTCGGCAACTCTTCCATAATCACCTTCACGCTCAGCTTTTTCGGCCTCATATTTAAGCGATTCCAATTCTTCTTTATGCTTTTGAATTCCATCGATTACTTCCCGTTCAGCCTCCCATTTAGCACGATATTTTAATCGCTCATCATTTAATTCTGCAATTTCACGAGCCAAATCTTCTTGTTTTTTAGCATCCCCTTCTCTTTCAATAGCTAACTTTTCAATTTCCAATTGCTTGATTTTACGCTCAATCTCATCTAACTCTTCGGGAAGAGAATTCATCTCTAAACGCAATTTAGCGGCAGCTTCATCAATTAAATCAATTGCCTTATCGGGCAAAAAACGGTCTGAAATATATCTTTGCGATAACTCTACGGCAGAAATAATTGCTTCATCTTTAATTTGAACTTTATGATGATTTTCATATCTCTCCTTTAATCCACGAAGAATAGAAATGGCACTTAATGTATCTGGTTCATCTACTATTACTTTCTGAAAACGACGCTCCAGGGCTTTATCTTTCTCGAAATATTTTTGATATTCATTTAATGTTGTGGCACCAATAGCGCGCAAATCGCCACGTGCCAAAGCTGGTTTTAAAATATTAGCTGCGTCCATTGCACCTTCACTTTTCCCTGCACCCACCAGAGTGTGAATTTCATCGATAAAGAGTACTACTTCACCATTGGACTCTACAACTTCTTTCACCACCGATTTTAATCGCTCTTCAAATTCTCCTTTATATTTTGCACCTGCAATTAATGCACCCATATCCAATGAATACAACTGCTTACTTTTTAGATTATCGGGAACATCTCCTTTTACAATCCTATGAGCCAAACCTTCGGCGATGGCTGTTTTCCCAACTCCAGGCTCTCCAATTAATATTGGATTATTCTTTGTTCGTCGAGAAAGAATCTGTAAAATCCTACGAATTTCCTCATCTCTACCAATTACAGGATCTAACTTTCCATTCCGAGCTCTTTCGTTTAAATCAACAGCAAAACGCTTTAACGAGTTAAAAGTATCCTCCGCAGTTTGAGAATCAACTTTAGCTCCTTTTCGCAAGTCCTTTATTGCTGCACTTAAATCCTTTTCGCTTACACCATTATCTTCAAACAGTTGAGCTATCTGATCTTTTCCCTTCAAAAATGCCAGCAAAATATGTTCGAGGGAAACAAACTGGTCTCCCATTTTTTTCGAAACATCAGTAGCTGTTTGTAATACAGCACTTGCATCTCTGGATAAATATGACTCTCCTCCGCTTACTTTAGGATAAGATTCTAATATCCTATCTAAAACTAAGGTGAAATTCTGAACATGCACACCTAATTTATTCATTAAAAAGCCAACAATATTCTCACCTTCCGAAACAATCCCCTTAAGTAAATGACCTGTTTCTATTGCTTGCTGATTATTTCCCTGAGCAATCTGAAATGCTTTTTCAATTGCCTGCTGCGATTTAATTGTAAAATTATTAAAGTTCATATCTCCATTATTTGTATTCAGAATTTATATTTTCAAAATTCTTACCAACTAGAGTAAACAAGAATTTAACTGAAAAAATGTCACTTAATTAACACTTTATAAGGAAATATTGTCAGTTTACTGTAAGCTAAACTGAAGAATAAACAGATTTGTTTAATTTACTTTTAAAACTAGATGTCAATTTGAATATTTATATATATTTACAATAACATATAATCAAAAAACTAAAATCGATGAAGGTTACAACAAAATGGACTAAAGGTTATGCTTCTACTACCACTAACAATAGAGGTCATAACGTAATTTTAGATTTACCCGTATCAAAAGAAGGAAGCGATACTGGGGCAAGTGCTTTAGAATTATGCTTAATGAGTTATTCAGGCTGTGTACATACAATTTTTAATGTCGTAGCTCAAAAAATGAGAATTTCTTTTGACTATCTGGATGTTAACATGAGTGGAGAACAAAAAAATGATGCTTTAACTTTTACAGATGTTGAAATTCATTTATCTATTGATACACAAGCAAGTGATGTTAAAATAAAAAAATGCCTGGATCAAACACTAAAAACTTGTCCGGTTGGTATTCTTTTTAAACAATCTGGCGTAAATACCAGCTATAAAATTGAAAAATTAAATGATGCATAATTGAGTACTTCTTATTATTAAAATCCCTCGAAATATACGAGGGATTTTTTTTATGCCTTCGCAAATTATTTTTGAATCAATTCTCAAAATAAAATGTTATCAATTACAAAACACCAATTTTATCAAAACTGAGTATGATCTTAATTTTGCAATTACTACTACAATTAACAAATTATTAACCTTATACATGGCAACAAGGTTTGATTTGCGAATAATAAAAGACTACTTTGTATTTTATTTTTAATCAATTCGAAAAATCATGAAAAATTTATTGATATTAGTATCATTACTAATTAGTTTTGCCAGTTACGGACAAAAAAATCACAGCAGTATTTTAGTAGGTCAAAAAGCTCCTATGTTTAAAGCTATAGATCAAAATGGAGAAAAGGTGATAAGTAGTGAAATACTTAAAAGTGAGCAATTAATTCTTGTATTTTACCGAGGACAGTGGTGTCCATTATGCAACAAGCACCTATCTCATTTACAGGAAAATATCGGAAAATTTAAAAAAGCAGGTGCCCGCTTGATTGCGATTTCACCCGAAATTCCTGTAAGCATTGAAAAAACAATTAAGAAAACAAATGCAGAATACTCTATTGTTCACGATACAGATTCTAAAATTATGAAACAGTATGGTGTTAACTTTGTATTAGAAAAAAAGTTGATAGAAAAATACAAGGAGTATGGAATTGATCTTACGATTTCTAATGGCAATAATGACCAAACACTTCCCGTGCCAGCAACTTATGTAGTAGGGAAAGACGGCAAAGTAAAATATGTACAATATGATCCAAATTATAAAAACAGATCGAATGCAGAAGAAATCTTAAAACATTTATAATACGTAAAGAGTCGAATTTTCGGCTCTTTTCTCATTGCAGGATACTACATTTATTAAAAGGTATTTATAACTTAAAGACGTACAAGACAAAATTTCAAAATAAAAGAGCTGTATTAAAAAAAACAGCCCTTTTAAATAATTTATTTTAATCCAAAATTCTTCTTCACCTTATCAGGATCAAATGATTTTTTAGCAAATGGATGTACTTCGGTATAAAACAAATAGTCATCTAAATTAAAAAATCTTGTATCCTCGGTAAAAGTTAGATATAAATATTTCATAGTCTCTGCAAAAAAGGATTAATTACAGATGAACCCTTTTAAATATTTATTATTTCTGACGTTTTCGTGCAATTCTAAAGTCGCCTTCGGGTAGAATTTTAACTCTTAAGAATTCGATAAATGCAAGTACTCTTCGCAATACATCAAAATAAAGCGAAAAATAAAAAACAATGGTTGTTAACCATATAATTATCAGATTAAACCAAAAAGTATCAATTAAATAATTACCTAATCTCTTTTGAGAAGCAAATAATTGAGCTCTTCCATTTCTTTCTCCTGGTATTTGAAAAACAGGATCCTTTAATTGAATTATCTCATCTTTATATTTAATTAATTTGTTAATTTCTCTGCGATTAAGTACAATTTGCTCTATGGCTTCGTTATGATATTTTTCTTTAAATTCGAATACTTTTTCACTATCACCAAAGGTCTGTATCAATTCATTGTATACCCGATCTCTTTCGTTCGAATTATTTTTATAATCTGTTCTGCTAGCTTGTTTTACTTTCTCCAACCAGGCATTTATATTTTCTGAGGAGTGTCGTAAATAAATTCTTGATAGCTCAATATTTTCGGGTAAAGTATATATTTTAGAAAGTTTTAATAATTCGTTACGAACCAAACAAAAATCTTTCTCTTTTTCATTTTTAAGCCAGGATTCATAAGTTTGTTCTAATAAAGGAATTAAAAAAGATGAACGAAAAGCTGCTTCACTCATTTTTTGTTCATAAGGAAAAAACTTTTTCTCAAATTCATTATCCTTAAACTGAGCAACTACCAAGGCTTCATAAGCCCATCGCGATGTCATTAAATCGCCGACAAGTGGAACATATTTTTGGGTAGTAATAGCAGGATGCAGCTTATTAAAACTCACAATTACCCCGGAAAACAGAAGCTGTGGCACCAATATAAAAGGTATTGAAACATAAACAGCAACAACAGAATTCAATCCTGCCGACAAGTTTAATCCTATTAAATTAGCACATGCCGATGCCGTATATAAAACAAGCCAATATACCCATGTTAATCCCTCTATTTCGAGAATTGTATTGGCCAGTATTACAAACAAAAAAGTTTGAATAGCCGAAATAATCAGCATTACTATCACTTTTGAATTAAGGTAACTTGCGCGGCTCAAATTTAGAAACTGCTCACGCTTCATCATTCTTCTGTCATGCAAAATTTCTTCGGCCGAAATAATCATCCCTAAAAACAAAGCGACCACCACAGCCATAAAAATAAAGGATGGAATATTTTCATTTAAAGAAAATAAATAGGAAGTATGCTCCGCATCGGCACCACTGATATACTTTGTAAAATAGCCTAATATTATTGCCAATAATGGAGCTTCTAAAATGGTAATCAGCATGTATTGCCGATTACTTAATTTCGATTTGATATCTCTGGATAGATATATTTTTAATTGATCCCAGCGTTTAGGAATACTAAAATAATTTTTAGGAAGTTGTTTTTTCTCCGTTGGCTCTATTACGGGATTATTACTCTCTATATTTCCTTTATATAATTCGTACCACTCATCGGAATTTCTCTTACGCTTACGAATTTGTTTTCCATATTCGTTCATCATTCGAGCTTCGATAATACGAAGAATTTGTTCCGAATTTACATTACCACAAGTTAAGCATTCGCTTTCGTTTGCCTTTACATAGTGCGATTGTGTTTTAAAATAGACTACTGCATCAATAGGGTTTCCAAAATAAATTACCTTTCCTCCCTGATCCATCATCACGAGTTTATCTAGCAATTTAAAAATATCGGACGAAGGCTGATGGATATTACAAATTACCAATTTACCTTTCAATACCTGCCTTTTTAAAAGAAGCATTACCTTTTCCGAATCCATACTCGACAGTCCGGATGTAGGTTCATCAACGAACAATACCGAAGGTTCGCGCATTAACTCAAGCGCAATATTCAATCGCTTCCTTTGCCCTCCACTCAGCACCTTATTTATGGGATCTCCTACTTTTAGATCCCTAGCTTCTACCAAATCAAAATCTTCAATGGTAGAATCAATTATTTCTTCTATCTTTTCATCCGAAGTATCGTCGAAACATAGTTTAGCGTTATAAAATAAATTTTCATAAACGCTTAATTCCTCAACCAATAAATCATCCTGAGGAACATATCCTATAACTCCCTGTAATTTAGATTCATCGAGATGTAAATCGTATCCATTAATGCAAATCCTACCATTTTTTAAAGGCAATGTTCCATTTAAGACATTTAAAAATGTTGATTTCCCCGTACCACTTCCGCCCATAACACCCACAAGCTGCCCCGATTCCATTTGCATACTAACCGGTTGCAAACCGTTATTAGATCCTGGAAAATTAAACTCAACATTTTTAGCAGTAAAATGAATATCCGACAAATTTTTTCGCTCGATAAAAACCGATGAAATTTGAGAATAATAAATCGGATCAATACGAGGACTTCTAACCACAGAACCAAAAGAAAGTACATAGCCACGATCGAGTTTCACATTATGCCCATTAAGAAAGAGGTTATATTCACCAAAATACTTCATAATCATAGTATTGGTGCTTTCTAAATGCAAAATAAAAATCCGACCTCTCATTCTGGAACTGTAAATATGTTTTACAAGTTCATGTTTCCAATTTTCGTTGCTGTCTATTATAAGGATGTGCTCATTAAAGGGTATCGAATATTCATCACCAATAATAAACTGGCGACTATTTTCGAATTCGGACTTAGGGATTCTAAATATTTTGGATACTGTTTTTACCAAGTCCAGCTCATCAGGTCCGGTAAATTCTGTGTCATCAATAAATTCGAGCAACTGAAGCATAACCCATACTTTTTGCTCCTGCTCTACCTCTTCTAATAATCTACCACAAACCTGTTCAACCTCTAGGTGCTTGTTTATAAAACACGCCTGACCATCTTCATCGCAATGCGATTCTTTTAAGTAACGATCAAAATCTTCAAGATATCTTTCAGTCCACTCTTTGCTGAATTGCTTTTGCAGCCATTCTGATACAACATCGCGTGCTGCCATTTCAAAACCAAGCTTTTGCTCATCAACAATAAGAGCAAAAAGTTGCATAAGGGCATTCAGTAAAGACTCATTCATGGTATAACTTCGAAATTTATTTTTTTGATAAGCTTCTAAATTAGATAAATTAAATGAAGTATGGAGTACATAATCTTATTAAAAAATTAAGAAATCGTAAACTGCAGCCTCAATATCTTAAAAATCTAAACAAAAAAAATAGATTATTTTTTCTGAATACATTTTTCTATCACTCTTCCGAAAACAAATATGCACTCTAACAAACTACGAATCAATATTTTTTAATGTTTTTTAACAATTCTTTTCAGATATTAACTAATCAATGTAATACCTTTAAAAGTATACTACAAAGAGGTAGTATATTCATAGATTAAAGATTTAGGTTAGTAGTTAGTGGTTAGAGAAAATCCCGAACTTAACGAAGTTCGGGATTTTTCTTTTCGATACATTATAACTTTAATGCAACTTTTGCGTCTTCTGCTCTCTAAATTTTCTCTTTTAATATCCTTTAACTTTTCTTTTATCCAATTAACTAATTTACAGGCTACATTTGTTACATATAAAAACAGAAAAAGTTTTTTCATAGATTAGATTTAGGTTAGTAAATAGTGGTTAGAGAAAATCCCGGACTTAGCGAAGTTCGGGATTTTTCTTTGCGATACATTGTAACTTTAATGCAACTTTTGCATCTTCTGCTCTCTAAATTTTCTCTTTTAATATCCTTTAACTTTTCTTTTATCCAATTAACTAATTTACAGGCTACATTTGTTACATACAAAAACAGAAAAAGTTTTTTCATAGATTAGATTTAGGTTAGTAAATAGTGGTTAGAGAAAATCCCGGACTTAACGAAGTTCGGGATTTTTCTTTTCGATACATTATAACTTTAATGCAACTTTTGCGTCTTCTGCTCTCTAAATTTTCTCTTTTAATATCCTTTAACTTTTCTTTTATCCAATTAACTAATTTACAGGCTACATTTGTTACATACAAAAACAGAAAAAGTTTTTTCATAGATTAGATTTAGGTTAGTAAATAGTGGTTAGAGAAAATCCCGGACTTAGCGAAGTTCGGGATTTTTCTTTGCGGTACATTGTAACTTTAATGCAACTTTTGCATCTTCTGCTCTCTAAATTTTCTCTTTTAATATCCTTTAACTTTTCTTTTATCCAATTAACTAATTTACAGGCTATATTTGTTACATACAAAAACAGAAAAAGTTTTTTCATAGATTAGATTTAGGTTAGTAAATAGTGGTTAGAGAAAATCCCGGACTTAGCGAAGTTCGGGATTTTTCTTTGCGATACAATCTCAAATAGATTTTCTTGTAAAACCTTTAGTCATTGTTTTTAGGCATTGTAATAATAAATTCACTTCCTTTACCTATTGTACTTTTCACGCTAATGGTCCCTTCATTTTGCTCAATAAACTCTTTACACAAAATTAGACCTAATCCAGTTCCTTTTTCATTATTAGTCCCCTCAGTTGATATGTTTTCATCTATCTTAAATAACTTTTGTAAGACCTCTGGAGACATTCCAACACCTGTATCAAGAATATGAATTTGTACATAATCTTCTTTAGAAGTAGTAGTAATAGATATTAGACCACCATCGGGTGTAAATTTTATTGCGTTATTTATAAGGTTACCCATAAAAATCATCGATGTATGTTCATCAATTGGCAAAACAATAGATTCTGGCACATCGACAACAATATCTATATTTTTACACGAGGCATTCAATCCATAAAGAGAAACTGTGGTGTCGACTAAATCTTTAAGATTTAATAATTCCTTATTAATTTTTATTTCATTCATTTGAGCTTGTGCCCAAGTGAGTAAATTCAATAGTAACTCGTAAGCAAATTTCGAAGATTTATCAATTTCTTTTAGCATAGCAATTCTTTCCTTATCGCTTAGCAATTTATAATCAGTATTTAATAAATCGGAAAAGCCTAAAATGCTATTAAATGGTCCTTTTAAATCGTGAGAAATTATTTTAAAAAATTTATCTTTTGTTGCATTTAACAATTGTAATTCCTCAAACTGCTTAGTTAAGATTTTATTTTTTTGCTCTAATTCCAATTTGTGTTTTTCCACTAACATATTTTTTTCGGAGAGAATCGCATTAGCATCTTTTTTTATCTTAAATTGATTAAGTAAAATAAACACAAGTAATATAACAAGCACCAGCAACACTATTATTGCATTTCGAAATTGTGTTTGCTTCGTAATTTCCAAATTTTGAATCTTACTATTTTTGCGTAGCAACTCATTTTCTTTTTCCTTTTTATGGCTTGCATATTTTGTTTCCATTTCAGCAATTTGTCTCGAACTTTTTTCGTTATAAATACTATCATTTAAAGACGAAGACAATTCAAAATATTCCAATGCTTTTTTATAGTTCCCCTGCGATTTATATATATCAGAATAATTTCTGTAAAGTTCGAATTGTTGCTCTTTTGCTTTCAATGTTTTTGCTAAATCTTTAGCCTTATCATAATATGATAAGGCTAAATTATTTTTTCCCTGAATCGCACAAACAAGTCCGATACTTTTGTTTGCATATAATATCCCAATTTGGTCGCTTATTTTTGAACTTACAGCAAGTGATTTCTGAAAATACATTTTTGCTTCTTCATAATTCTTCAAATAAAATTTAGCATTACCTATATTATACAAGCAAATTGTAACTCCATATTGATCATTATTTTTAATATTCTCTTTTAAAGATTTATTATAGTAAAGCTGAGCATTGTCATAATCCTTTTTAGCCTCATAAATTTGTCCCATCGTATTTAAATGAGCTGGAAGAATTTTATTGCCCCCTAAACTATCTCTTAAAGAAATTGCTTCCTGAATATACGCTAAAGCCTTATCGTAATTATTTAATCCGAGGTAAACCAAACTAATATTTCCAAGAGTCTTTCTACTCATGTCTGTATAGTTTCGCTGCTCACATATCTCTAATGATTTAAAATAATATTCTAAGGAGTTATCAAAATCAGATAAATTCTTATAGACAACTCCGAAACAACTTAAAACTGATGCTTTTCCCCTAAAATCTTTTAATTCCACATACATCGGTAATGCTTTATTGAAATATTCCAAAGCTTTATCAAGTTCCCCTTCGGCCCAATAGTTAATTCCTAAATTCTGCAATGATTTTGCCAAATCTGATTTACTATCAAGTTTAAAAGCAATTTCATAGGCTTCTTTTGCATGCTCAATTCCCTTTTCGGGATTAGAATTATAATATGAATAAGAAAGCTCATTTAAAATTTTAACCTTTTCAAGCCCATTTTTCTGAGACAGCAAATTCTCCAAACTATCAATCTGAGCCTGAGCAACAAACAGATTGTAGCAAAAAAATAATATAATTAAGGAAATATATCTCATTTGGGATTAGTTATGTAGTTACATATTAGTCCTATTAAAACGTATTAATTGCAATAATAGTTACTACTAAAAAAGAAAAAAATATCGGAATATAATTCTTAATTAATATGTTTTACACTAAAAGTATTAATTTCAATATTTTACAAATAAACATAATCTAAAACAGATAATTCTTAAAAAAGTAATTTGCACAAATCTTAACAGCTCATTTTTTTATTTTTTATTTCAATTTTATAAATTTGCTTCGCTTGTAAAAATCAGAAAATACCCACATAAATTTCCATAATCTGATTCCTGATTACAAAGCAAAAAATAACCAAATTTTAAATAAAAATTTTAACTGATGAAAAGAAGTAGTCTTATTCTTGCTTTTTTAGCTGCTACTGTGTGTTTTAATGCATGCAAAAAAGTACCCCGTACGGGTAAAATGAACTTTACAACAGTTGCCGATAGTGTAAGTTATGCCTTAGGTTTTATAGAGGCCAACAATTTTAAGAAAACCATTGAAAGAGCACCTTTTCAAATTGATTCGCTTAATCGCATACACTTTGGAAAAGCTATTGCCAAAACACAATTGAAAAAAAAGTACTCTGATTTTAGAACCGATCAGTTTAGCAACATTAACGAGGAAGCTTTTTACAAAGGCTTTTTAAATGAGTATGTGTACGGAAAATCTTATTTCTCTGAAATGAGTGCCGATGTTTATTTAAGAAAAATATTCAATCAGAAAAAGGCAGAAAAAGATTCAGTAAGAAAAGAATTAGCTAAAGTAAATTTGCAAAAAGGTCAAAATTTTCTAGAACAAAATAAAAAACGCGAAGGAGTAAGAGTTACGGATAGCGGATTACAATATAAAATTCTAAAACAAGGATCAGGAAAAACAGCAAATAAAACTGATAGAATTAAATGCGTATATCACGGTACTTTAATTGACGGTACTGTTTTTGACAGCTCGAAAGAACGCGGCGACACGTCTTCCTTTTTTGTTAATCGTGTAATTAAAGGCTGGACCGAAGCTTTACAAATAATGCCCGAAGGATCGGAATGGAGATTGTTCGTACCAGCTAATTTGGCTTATGGTGAAAGAGGTAGTAATAACAAAATTGGTCCGAACGAAGCACTTATTTTCGATATCAATCTTGTTGAGGTGCTAGAGAAAAAAAAGTAATAAGAGCCTATTAAAATTGATTGTAATAAAAGGGATACCGAAACGTATCCCTTTTTTATAATGTTAAAAAAATTCACAACATTAGATTGTGTTGTTTAGCTGTTCAATTTTAAGTCCATATCGAATTACATACACATCCGAGCTTTAAGACTATTCGACTATTTAATTTGCGTTTTAATATATTCAGCCACTTCAGGATGCCCATTAGCAATTGCAAAATCTAATGAAGATTCATTATCCACATCTACCATTTTTAAATCGGCACCATACGATACTAATACCTTAAGCACTTCGAGTTGACCTTCGGATGCTGCCATCATTGCTGCAGTCCAGTTTTCTTCACTATCAACCATATTTGGCTTAGCACCCGATTGCAATAAAAGCCCAACTGTTCGTTCGAACGAACCCGTTGATGCATACATTAAAGCTGTTCGATTCACATTATCAATATTATTTAAGTCTGCCCCATTCTCAATTAATAATTTTACAATATCAAAATGCCCGTTGTACGCTGCTAACATTAATGGCGTACGTTTATTTGAGTCTGTAAAATTAACATCAAAACCATTCTCAAGCGCCTCCTTAACTGTTTCCATTTTTCCATCCAAAGCCGATTGCATAATCAGATCATTATCAAAAGAAAATTGAGAAACATCACTGCTTTGTTTTACCACATTATTAGTGTTGCCATCCGATTTTGACGATTTGGAATTACAGCCACAAGCCAATAATCCCATTACAGCAACAGCTGTAAGCAATTGTAATTTATTCATTTGTTTCTTATTTATATTTTATAATTATGAAAACCGCACTAAAGGTAATGCAAGAATATAATATAGTCAGTACATTAAGTATAAAATAAGAGGTATTTTTTTACAGTATTGATGATAAACAAAAATTAAGACAAAGCCAAAACACCTATGAAACGATTAAAAATTAGGCATTACAGAATCCTACTACTATAAAATTAGAATTTTTACTATATATATAGTAGTATTTAAAAATTTTCTACTACATTTGTAGTAGCATTATAATAAAAATCATATATGGATATTAAATCTCTTACAAAGGCAGAAGAACAAATCATGCAGATTTTATGGAACTTACAAGAAGGAACTGTAAAAGAAGTTATCGGTAATTTTAATGATTCGAAACCCGCTTATACAACAGTTGCTACAGTATTAAGTGTTTTAGAAAAAAAAGGTTTTGTAAAACATCGTAAAATTGGCAATACCAAACTCTTTACTCCGGAAGTAAGCAAAGCTGATTACACAAAAGTTCAGTTTGGATCATTGCTAAGGAATTATTTTAACGGTTCGTTTCCAAAAATGGCCAGTTTTTTTGCTCGTGAAAACGATTTGGATATTGCTGATTTAGAAAACATCATGAAACAAGCCGAAAAAGAAATGAAACAAGATCACAATAAAAATGAATAATTATGAATGTTTATTTTGACTTTCTGCTAAAAGCATCGGTCAGCATAAGCATTATGTATGTTTTATACTGGTTGTTATTGCGCAATATGACACATTTTAAGGCCAATCGTTATTTTCTGATTGTTAGTGTGATATTGGCTATAGTTTGCGCTGCTTTTCCACTTCGGTATGAAGTTTTAATTGCAGCCCCACAAGCATTACAAAGCTCTGAATTTACTGATCAGTTCCAACGCAATATTTCAAGCACTATAGTTCATCAGAAAAAAGCTTTTAATATTAACATTTGGAGTATTGCTTGGGGCTTATATGTCTTAGGACTACTATTTGTTCTGCTACGACTAATTATTCAATCGTGGAAACCTATACAGATTATTTATAAAACAACACCTAAAAAAGTTGAAGATTGCCTGTTGCATGAGAATACAATTTACAAAATGCCATTCTCATTTTTTAACAGAATATTAATTCATCCCGAATATTTTAAGCAAAACGATATTAATGACATTTTAACTCATGAAAAAGTGCACATTCAAGAGCGCCATTGGATCGATTTGTTCATCATAGAGCTGTTAACAGTATTATTTTGGTTCAACCCATTTATTTGGCTGTTTGAACGTGCAATTAAACAAAACCATGAATACCTGGCCGACAAAGGTGTATTATCCCGGGGCCAATCACCAGTCAGGTATCAGGCATTATTAATTAACCAGCTAATAGGCACTAAAGTTATTGGTCTGGCCAATAACCTTAATTTTGCCCTCGGCCCAACCCGATTTAAAATGATGACGAAAGAAAAAACTTCGAAACGAAAATTGTATCGAATGATATGGCTTCTACCCGTTTTGGCAGTATTGATGTACTCTTTTGCGCAACCTGAATATAAAATGCAGGAACAAAAAGAGTTAAAAACAGTAAAGCCTAGCGAAAACAGCACAAAAGATTTAGTACTTTCTGATCTTAGTAATTATAAAGTTCCATATAAGACAACTACCGAAAGTACAGAAAACACTATTAATCGCGAAATATCAAATAAGAATACATCAAAACAAACATTACAAAAAGAGAAAAGTGAAAAACTTATTAAATCTAAAACTGTAAAGTTAACAGGAAGGGTTATAGACAAGAAAAACAATCCTATTTCGAAAGCCTCTGTTAGCATAAAAGACTCTAATAAAAAAAGCATTACCAATGCTAATGGTGAATATAAATTTGAATTGCCAGCCGAAGGTGATTTTAGACTAATTGTTACGCATCCAGACTATGAAATGGTTTCTAATACCATTACATTAAAATCAACAAATGGATCCAAATGGAAACACGACTTTATAATGAAAGCTGTTGATTCTGAAGATAACAAAGAAAAACAGAAAGTATTTAAAATTTCAGGTACTGTAAAAGATGTTAATGGAAATCCAATGCCAGGAACTTCAATTGTTGTGAAAGGTACTACAATTGGAACTGTTTCTGATTGGGATGGAAAATACGAAATTGAGATTTCAAACATGAAGAAATTGACATTAGTTGCCTCATTTGTAGGCTACCAAAGTATTTTAAACAAAAATGATTTTCGAGAAGGAATCAAAAATGTTGATTTCACCATGAAACGTGAAGTAATTGGAATCTCTTCAAAAGATTTAAAAAAAGCAGGAGACATTCCTCCTCCACCGCCACCAACAGCACCTGAATATCCCGAAAGCGACGAACCAGTTTTTGTGATTGTTGAAGATATGCCACAATATCCACAGGGGTTTTACGGATTAGCACAACATGTAAAAAAACAAGAAAATAAACTGAAGGAAGAATTCTTTTTCGAAGGAAAAAAACTAGAAGGAAGCGCAACTGTTGGATTCACTATATCTCCAAAAGGAAAAGTAACGAATATTCAAATCCTAAAAAAATCGAACGAAGTAGCTGCCGAAGCTGCTAAAATAATTGCTTCGGAAATGAAAAATTGGAAACCTGGTGCCCAGCGAGGTAAAAAAGTTCCGGTTGATTATGCAATGGAACTGGAATTTTAAAATTTGAACTTATCACAATAAAAAAGGAGCTTCGAATTGTTATTTCAAGCTCCTTTTTCATTCAAAAAAATTTGTCTCAATTATACTTGAGGAAAAACCTCAGTCAAATCCAACGGATCATCCATATCTTTCTGAAGAGCCACCAATTTTGTAAACAATTCTTTTATTTTCTTTTTATACTCAGGCTTAACTGCCAAATCGTTCATTTCATTCGGATCGTTTTTTAGATCATACAAACGCATAACTTTTCCATGAGGATAGACTATCAGTTTAAAACCATTGGTACGAATCATGCGTTGCATATCTGGTCGGTAACAACCATAAATGGCATCATAATTCGATTTTGTCTGCTCTCCACGAGCCAACGACATAAAACTCTTAAATTCTACATACTCAGGTTTTGCTAATCCGGCCAACTCAATCGACGAAGCCATAATATCCTGTAAATACACTTCAGCATCAATCTTTTTCCCTTTCGGGATGTCAGGACCAATAACAAACAATGGCGGACGCACAGAATGGTCATACATATTTTGCTTACCCATTAAACCATTATCACCAATAGCCAATCCATGATCGGCGGTATAAAAAATGTAAGTATTATCCATTTCACCCGATTCCTTAAGTGCTTTTAAAATCTCCCCAATCTGTTCATCAAGATGAGTAATTAAAGCATAATACTCCTGGCGATGCTTTTTCATTGAATACTCGGTACGAGGAAATGGAGCTAAGGCCGCATCGCGCAAAGAAGGACCGCAACCAATACTATCTTTGTATGGATACATTGGTAAAAAAGATTCTGGAATCGAAATATTTTCCAATGGATACATATCTAAAAATTCCTTTGGCGACTGGCGAGGATCATGAGGTGCATTAAAGGCCAGATACATAAAAAATGGTTTCTCTTTTCCTTTGGCAGAATCGATAAAAGTGATCGCATCATCTTTTAACACTTCGCTCCAATGTTTTCCTCCCTGCCAGTAACCACCATTATTCTTATCCCAGGGCTGCCAGCTGGTATCCGCCACATTTTGAGGGCGATTATACCCAAATGGCATCAAATCTTCAGCTTTACCTTTTTTTGTTCTTTCCAATTCGGCAAAACGCTTTACCTGTGTAGCATGATCCCAGGTATCTTTGGGCATTCCGGGACGAATATGAACCGTATGATTAAATAGTTTTGAAGGAGGCGTTTTAACATGCCATTTCCCTGTCATGTAAGTTTCGTAACCTGCCGATTGCATAATTTGCCCCCACATTTGACCATTATCCACCAAATCTTTCTGATGAGTTTCATAATCATAAGCTCTCCAAACAAATCGCCCGGTATTAATCATTGCCCTGCTACTGGCACAAACTGCACCATTCCAGGCTCCCATGTTAAAAGCCTGAGTAAAAGTAGCTCCATCGGCAACCATTTTATCAAGGTTAGGTGTTATTACTTCATCATTCCCCAATGCATGTACTGTATTGTAACACTGATCATCAGCAAACAGAAAAATAATATTAGGCTGATTTTTTTCACTTTTTTTCTCTGCACAACCAAATAACAATAGGCCGGTAAAGATGTAGGATAGTAATCTTAATTTTATCATATAATATATTTATTGTGTTTTAAGACTCCTTAAATTTCTAGCTTAATATTATTGCTAAAAATCATCAATTAAAATATTCTATTGATACTATTGAAGTATAAAGTTATATAAAATTATTAGCCATTTATTGAATTAAAAGCATAAATAAAAACAATACAAATAAACATATTATATTGATTTAGTTTTAGTTATATCGGCATAATAAAAATTACCCCTCTTAAAACTATTAATACGACCATTACCTACCAGACGTATAGATATATTTTTTTTATATTTCCAAGCTTTTTCGCTTACTTTGTACTCTCAATATAAATCTGATATTCCCAGTAATGACAAACAAGAATAAAGGAGATCAAACATCCTCATCCATAGAAAAATTTATTCTACACCTTCATCCACCTAAAATTGATTCTAGAGCCATAAAATATAACAGAACCTTTGGCTTAGGAGGTATTTGTGCCTTACTATTCATAATTTTATCGCTTACCGGGTTAATTCTACGATTTTCATATATCCCAACAGTTGAGCATGCCTATGATTCTATTTTAGGATTAAAAAATAATACTGTATTTGGGCAATTTATTCGTAATCTGCACCATTTATCTGCTAAACTTATGGTTTTAGCATCTTTCTTACACTTAATAAGAGTGTATTTTTCGCAGAGTATTTTTCAAAAAAGAGCCGAAAACTGGATCTACGGTTTATTACTATTTTTTTTAGTTCTGGCATCGAGTTTTACGGGGTATTTATTACCCTGGGATCAACTGGCCTATTGGGCAGTTACTGTAATCACTCAAATTATCGAATACATTCCGATGATAGGGCATCCAATAGCCAATATGGTACGAGGAAGCGAAACTGTAGATGGCAATACATTGCTTAACTTTTACACGCTGCATACAGGTATAATTCCTCTTTTCTTTATTTTTCTAATGAGTATGCACTTTTGGTTAGTTCGCAAAGCTGGTGGTGTTGCTGTTCCAAAACAGGAAGAAAAACAAAAAGTAGATGTAATGCCTCATCTGGTTTCTAAAGAAATAATGATTGCAAGTATTTTAATTGCCGGCTTATTTCTAATATCAGTATTTTACCATGCACCACTACTTGAACAAGCCAATCCACTAAAAAGTCCTAATCCCAGCAAAGCTCCCTGGTACTTTTTAGGAGCACAAGAATTACTGCTTCATCTTCATCCATTTTTTAGCGCTATAATTATACCTTTTTCTGCTGGATTATTCTTTTTGGGCCTTCCCTATTTTAAATATACCAATATAAATATTGGCGTTTGGTTTAACTCCCCATTAGGAAAAAGAATTTGTATACAATCAAGCATATTAGCCTTTATTTTTACTTTTATATTGATTTACATACTAGATCATTTTCTTCATTTTGATTTATGGCTATCCACTTGGCCATCTTGGATTTCAACAGGTCTTATCCCTTTTCTTTTATATGTTATTCCTGTTGCTGCATATCTATTATTTTGGAATAAAAAACATAAAGCCGACCGTACCGAATTAATTATGGCCTGCACAAGCATATTAATATCATCTTACATAAGCATGTTACTAATTTCTCTTTTTTTACGAGGAGAAGGCATGTTAATGATCTTTTAAAATACTGAATGATACTATTGTAATGAAAATAGACAGACGTAAATTCATACAAAGAATACTTGTTGCTGCTGCAGCTATCGAGGCCATTTTTCTAATAAAAGGAAGTGTTAGTAAAACATCTACATCCAGAAAAAAAACCAACTTATTTAATGCTGGAAAAGCTGATTCTTTCGAAAATAATAAGCTGTACCCTTTTTTAACGGGACAATTCTTTTTAAAACGATACGAAGATGGTGGTTTTCTTGCCATGTCTATAAAATGTACTCACCTTGGGTGTGTGGTGAACACAAATGCTAAAACAGGAGGATTTAATTGTCCTTGTCATGCTTCTCAGTTTAACAAATTCGGAGAAGTATTAGCAGCTCCTGCTACCCGACCTTTAGATACATTCCCAATTACCATAGAAAACGGAGAATTATTTATTGATACAAGTAAACCAACAAGAAGAACATCATTTAACAAATCGCAATTAACCTACGCATAATGGAGAATCGCAAAAGAACAGAACGAATTAGTTTACTTGCATCGATAGTTACATTGCTTACGATTCCTTTGTACCTGCTTATAAATACTTATGGAGCCAGCAATACACCACCCACCGAAGCACAATATGTTGGGCGAGAAACTTGTATCGAGTGCCATTTAAATGAGTACAATGAATGGGTTGGCTCCGATCATGATAAAGCAATGGATCATGCTAACGATTCTACGGTTTTAGGAAACTTTAACAACCAATCTCTGGAGTATAATGGAATGACCCATAAGCTTTACAAAAAAGATAATAAATTTTATGCTCTTACTGATGGAGAATCAGGAAAACTGGAAGAGTTTGAGATTAAATATGTATTTGGTTATTATCCGCTACAGCAATATTTAGTAGAATTTGACCGTGGTAGACTGCAAACACTCGCATTAACATGGAATTCGAAAGATAGTGTATGGTATCACATGGCCAAGGCCATATATAAAAATGAAACGATAGAACACGACAACTGGTTACACTGGACCAATCAGGCTCAGAACTGGAATGGCATGTGTGCCGACTGCCACTCAACAAATTTAGTAAAAGGATACGATGTTGATACAGATTCGTATCATACTACCTGGAGCGAAATAGATGTAAGCTGCGAAGCTTGCCACGGACCTGCATCGAAACACCTCGAGTGGGCAGCCAAAGCCGATTATGCCAGAGACGAACATAATAATTTTGGTTTAGTTGTTAAAACCAGTGGAATCGATAACAAGCAATATGTTGATTTATGTGTTCGCTGCCACACTCGACGTGGTTCGCTTTCCGATTTTAAGCATAGTGCAGATATCTATAATCATACCATTCCGAATTTGCCTAATGGAGAAAATTACCATATCGATGGACAGATATTAGATGAAGATTATGTTTATGGTTCGTTTACGCAAAGTAAAATGTATATGCGCGATGTAAAATGTAACGATTGCCACAATGTACATAGTACCAAACGCTTGTTCGAAGATAATCGTCTGTGTACACAATGCCACCGTGCCGATGATTACGACACTTACAATCATCATTACCACAAATCGAAAGGAGAAAAAGGAGATGCTGTAATTGCCGATGATGGAGTTAAATTTGAAGTTGGAGAAGGTACTCGTTGCATTAACTGCCACATGCCTGCGCAATTTTATATGGGACCCGATTACCGAAACGACCACAGTTTCCGAATTCCTCGTCCCGACTTAACCAAGGAGCTTGGAACGCCTAATGCCTGTAATCAATGTCATGCTGATAAATCGACACAATGGGCTATAGACTATGTTGAAAAATGGCATGGCACAAGTCGAAATTCGCAATATGGTACTTACTTTAAAGAAGCTGAAACTGGCAGTCAAAAAGGTTTCGATGGTTTGGTTCATATTTATAATGACGATGTGTACCCTGAAATAATAAGAGCAACTGCCATACGTCTACTTGGAATGCACTACCAAAGTAAAGCTAAAGATATTTTATTTGATGCGCTAAATAATTTTAATGGACACATTAGATACAATGCCCTTCAGAACTTAATGATGGATGATCAGGAATCATTTAAGAAAGTACTTGGAATGCTTAATGATCAAACAAAAGCCATTAGAGTTGAGTGTGCAACAAAACTTAATACAGTAAACAAAGATCAGATACCTGTAAAATATCGAACACAACTCGAACGAGCAGAAAAAGAATATATTGAAGCGCTAGAATATAGTGCCGATTTCCCTTCTGGAAAGTTTAATCTGGCTAATTTTTATTACAATAATAAACAAAACGATAAAGCCGAAAAATTCTATAAAAGAGCTCTAGAACAAGATCCTGAGCTGCACCCAATAAAGATTAATCTGGCAATTTTGTACAACAATAAAGGAGAATACAAAAAAGCTGAGATCTTATTGAAAGATTATTTGAAAAATGTTCCGAACGATGGAAGCACAATGTTCACCTATGCCCTATTCTTAACAGAACGTAAGCGCTACGATGAATCGATGACCTACTTGTTAAAAGCGGCTAAGTTTTCTCCTGATAATCCTAGAATTTTCTACAATGCCGCAATGATGTATGATTTTAAAAATCAACCTAATAAAGCCGTAGAATTTTTAAATAGTGCAATAAAAATAAATCCTGAAGATTCAAATTATTACGTAGCTTTATTAAATCTTCATATTAAATACAAACACACAAGTCAGGCTAAAATTGTAGCCAAACAAATATTGGATAAATTTCCGAACATTAACGACAGAGCAAACATTGAATCTATTATAAATCAGTAAAATAATATTTAGTTATAGATGCTAACATTAATCCCATATCGGATTTAAAACCGATATTTATACATATCGGTTTTATTGCCGATATATTTTGATATCGGATTTAAAACCGATATATTTGAATAAAAAATTAATGAAAGCAGTTTTAACAGGTGATATAATTAATTCGAGAAAGGGAGATGTGACAGAATGGCTTAACTCTCTAAAAACAGTATTACAAAAATACGGTAACGAACCTAAACAATGGGAAATTTACAGAGGTGATAGTTTTCAACTTGTAATTTCGCCAGAAGATATATTAATTGCTGCTTTTCATATTAAAGCCAGCCTTAAACAAACAAAAAACTACGATGTTAGAATAGGCATCGGTTTAGGAGAAGAAAGCCACAGTGCATACAAAGTAAGCGAATCGAATGGAGGAGCTTATGTAAATTCGGGTGAGTGTTTTGAAAATCTCAAAAAACGGACTATAGCAATAAAATCGGATCATAAAGACTTTGATAATACCATCAATTTAATTTTGAGCCTTATTTTACTAACAGCAAATAGCTGGAGTAATACTGTTGCTAAAACAATAAAAACAAGCCTGGAAAATCCTGATAAACATCAAAAAGAAATAGCAAAACTTTTAGGAAAATCGCAAAGTAGTATTAGCGAAGCCTTAAAAAGAGGTGGATATGAAGAAATTTTAAAAATAAATAATTTTTATAGAGCTCAATTATCAAAATTATGATAGAACTAACATTAAAATTATTAATTGCTCATGTATTAGGCGACTTTGTATTTCAATCGGACAAGTGGGTCGAAAATAAAAAACAAAACAGGCATAAATCGCCTTATTTATATTATCACCTTTTAATCCATTTGCTGGCAACCTGCGTAGTTCTTCAATTTAAAATATCCTATTGGCCAATAATAATTACAATTGTATTAAGCCACTATATTATAGATTTAGTAAAACTAAATTTTAAGCACAATAACTTGTATTTCATTCTAGATCAATTAGCTCATATTATAGTAATTGGAATATTGGTATATATTTACGAGCCATTTACAGTAAAATTTGATTTACTATACTCAACCCAGTCTTTAATATTAATTTTAGCCATATTATGTGTTACCTACGTATCTGCAATATTTATGAAATTAATAATGAATAAATGGGTTTTGGATGAAGATAATCCTAACAACTCATTACAACATGCTGGTAAATATATTGGTATTTTAGAACGCCTTTTTGTGTTCGGTTTTATAGTCCTTAACCAATGGGCAGCCATAGGTTTATTAATTACGGCAAAATCTGTTTTTAGGTTTGGAGATCTCTCTCGTGCTAAAGACAGAAAACTTACCGAGTACATATTAATTGGAACACTGCTAAGCTTTGGCTTTGCACTTTTAACAGGATTAATTTATTTGCAAATTAAACAATAGATAACAGCACTATAGCATGCAAGAATCGAACAAAAATATGCAACAAAAAACACGATGCAACTGGGCCGGTAACGATCTACTTTACTGCGATTATCATGATAATGAGTGGGGAGTACCATTACATGATGACCAAATGCTGTTCGAATTTTTGATTCTGGAAGGAGCTCAGGCTGGCCTAAGCTGGATTACCATTTTGCACAAACGTGAAAACTACCGTAAGGCATTCGATAATTTCGATCCTAATATTATTGTAAATTACACGCAGGAAAAAGTTGAAGAACTTCTACAAAACGAAGGAATTATTCGCAATAAATTAAAAATTAATTCGGCCATTAAAAACGCAAAGGCATTTCTTGAGGTTCAAAAAGAATATGGCAGTTTCGATAAATATATCTGGAGTTTTACAAAGGGTAAAACCATTAAAAACTCATGGAAATCATTATCCGAAGTACCTGCATTTACCGATGAAGCTACAGCAATGAGCAAATCCTTAAAAAAACGAGGATTCAAATTTGTAGGCCCAACCATCTGCTATGCTTTTATGCAGGCAACAGGTATGGTAAACGATCATACTACGGATTGTTTTAGACATGATGAGGTATAAAAAACCCCAAACTATAAGTTTGGGGCACCCTATTCTCTTCTATTTTTATTATGCCTTAAAATAAATAGGAACAGTATAAGAAACACTAACTTTTTGTCCACTTTGCTTACCTGGCTTCCATATTGGCAAACTATTTACAATCCGCAAAGCAATGGCATCTATCTCCTTATTTCTTGTTCCTCGTGTCACTTTAGCCTTTACAACTTCACCTTTTTTATTTACCACAAAGCTTACAAAACATCTTGTACCGGTTAAATATTTTGAATCCAGAGCCTTCACCTTTTTTTCGATGAATTTTTTCAATTTTTTATGTCCTCCCGGATACTCTGGCATTTCCTCTACAATAACAAAAACAGTTTCTTCACCTTTTTTCTGTTTTTTTTCAATATTGTTTGACAAAGAATCAGATTCAAGCTTATCAATTATAATAATTCCCTGATCTTTCTGTAGTTCAAAATTAATGGGTACAGTATAAACAACATTCACAGGCTCACCTTTCATTTTTCCAGGCTTCCATTTAGGCATAGCTTTAACTACACGAAGCGCTTCGGCATCTATAGATGGACTGACACCACGAACAATACGAGCACTATCTACAACACCCAATTTATTGACTATAAAAGTCACGAAAACTCTACCTGTTTCACCTTTTTTCTGTGCCTCTTCGGGATATTTAACAGTTCGGGCAATAAACTTTTGCAATTCCAATTGTCCTCCAGGGAATATTGGCATTTCATCAACGCTAGTAAATGCATCTCCTACTTTTACACTTATCCCTTTTTTAAACTGCACCTTCTCAACCTCACCATACCCTTCACCATCTTTTAAACCAAAGTTAATTGGAACCGTATAGGAAACATTCACTTTCTCACCTCTTTGTCGACCTGGTACCCATTTTGGCATTGCCTTAACAACACGAAGCGCTTCTTTATCAAAATCTTGATTTACACCTCTCACCACTCGGGCTTTTGTTACATTTCCTTCTTTATCAATAACAAAAGTTACATAAACACGACCTTTAACTCCATTCTCTTTAGCAGATTTAGGATAATTTGTTGATTTTTTAAAGTACTCTCTTAAAGCATCTTGACCACCAGGATACTCGGGCATTTGTTCTACGATTACGAATATTTCACCCTCAGCAGAACTATGTTTTCTGTTTAAGTCTTTTGTTATCCTACTGCTTTTAGCCGTATTATTTCCTTTATCAGCCTTTAATTTTATTTTCAGAAAGTAATTCTCTTTTATCTTTCCATTTAAAATAAAATCTTCGACTGCCATTTTTCTAGTTTCCATGCCAATAAATGAAATCATTAGATTAGCATCTTTTGCTACTTGCAATTCAAATTTTCCATAAATATCAGTCACAGTTCCAAGAGTAGAGTTTTCCACAAGAACTGCCACTCCTGGCATTGGTTTATTATCTTCAGCAATAACTACACCTGCAATTGTTACATCCTCATTTTTCTGCAATACAACAGGCTCAACTCCCTTTGCCTGAACCTCAATAATCTGAATATTAAAACCTATTACCAATAATATAGCTGGTACCATTAATAGCAATTTATAGCGTCTGTTTCCATGGCTTTTATCTTTCGACATCATAATCATTCGTTTTTTATTAATGGAATAATTAAAGTTGTTTGCTAAGCCAACAACTTCGGCTCCCATCAGTTGATTAATTAATTGCGCCTGATATTGTCCAATATTAAAGCCGCGCGATATTACTCCGTCATCAGCCAATAATTCATGCGTTTGTTTTATGGCTAGTTGAAAAAGCCATACAAATGGATTGAACCAAAAAACAATGGTCATCAATTCAACAAAAAGCAGATCGATCCAATGCTTTTGCTGAGCATGTACTTTTTCGTGAGCCAATATATTTCTATAAGATTCGTTGGTAAACTCCTCTCTACTAATTACAATATATCCAAAAAAGGTAAAAGCAGGAATTTCTTTTTCGAGCACAATTACTTTAAATTTATCTACCTGCTTGTATTTTTTTCCCAATATTAATCTATAAATCTTACTGATTTTTATCATACTAAAAATCAGTAAGACAGTAGCTACTGCCAAATAGGATAGTAAAATCAAATTAGAAACTGTAAAAAAACTATTTTGCACCAATTCGGTTTTAACTATTCCTGATAATAATGGTCCCATTTCAACCTGAACCTGAGAACTTACTGCTTCGACAATTACCGTATAAGGAATTTTTACAAATGGCAGGAATATAGATAATAGCATACTCAGCATTAAGTAAGCTCGTATCTCAACAAAGAACCTTTCATTTCGCAGAAACAAAAAGTATATCATGTAAAATAGAGCTAATATTGCTGATGACTGAACAAAATATTCCGATAAAGCTGCCATATTTATTTCTCCTTTTCAATTTGTCGCTTTGCTATTTCAATCATCTCTTCCAACTCCTGAATGCTTAGCTTATTATCTTTGGCAAAAAAAGATGCCATTCTCGAAAACGATCCGTTAAAATAGTTGGTAACCAAAGCTCCTGCTTTAAATCCAGAATAATCATCTTTAAGAATTTTTACAGTGAACAAATGCGATTTTCCAGCCGGAATTTTATTAACAAATCCTTTCTTTTCAAGAGTATTCATTACCGTTGCCACTGTTGTATATGCAGGTTTTGGATTAGAAAATTGTGCTACAACCTCTCTAACACTTGCCTTTTCCAACTGCCACACAATTTGCATTACCTGTTCTTCTGCTTTTGTTAATTCCTTCATTTCGAACTTTACTTTAAGATTAATCTACTACAAACTTAGTACTAATTTTTTAGTAGACAAATATTATTACTAAAAACTTAGTAGATAATTTTATTTCAGATTACAAGTTTGAATAATGCTACCGTTTTTGTTAACTATGCAAAAAATTAATTGATGGAAAATTTCGAATTATCCCCTTCTAATTATCCTCTTGAGAAAAGAATAAGGAAAGAACTCTCTTTATTGGGACTTCTTGTAATAATTCTTTTGTTTTTTGTGGGGTTAAACCTTGTATATTTTACAGCTGTATTTTTCATGTACATTCTGCTTTTGCTCCTAAAACGTAATCGAATTATTATTAAATTAAAATTTGATAATGAGAACAAAGAGCTCATACTTTCCTATTATTATCTAATTTTTTTTAAAGGAAAAGAGCGAATTCCATACTCAAAACTAATTGGTAAATTAAGCATGAAACGTTTTGGTTTTGGTGCAGCAACCGAAACACTGGAAATTTTTAAAGGCAAAATTCTTTCTGGAGAAATCCGCAAAGACGGAAAATGGAAATGGCCAAAGAAGCAAATCAAACAGATTTCCCAAAAATTATCTGAAATAGACAAAAATAATTCTCATTAATTTAAGTTAAGAAAGGTACAATTCTTGTTAAATGTTCAGCGCAAGCTCAATTTATTTATCTTTGATATAAGAATAGTAATTGACAATAAAAACAGGCCTTATTCGTACTTTCTTAACATATAATATTCTGCTGGTTCTTTTTATCGGAAACTCAATTATTGCAAACGGGCAACAAGTAATTTCCGACACCCTTTTTTCACCTAAGCCCAAGAGCCATTTGCAGGACAGTACCATTATAATTTCGCGCGATACTATTATTTTTTTAATGGATACGGTTCATGAAAAAAATAAACACGAACAAAAAAGTGGCAGTAAATTCTATCATGCCATAAAAAGAAGAGCCTATAAACGAAAGTTTACCAAAGAACTTTACAAACTATTTTTCGTTGCTCCGGATAAAATGTCGCCTACCGACACAATTAAAACCGAACGAAGCGAAACTGCTTTTGTTATTTATCAGAACAGAACCATACGAAATATAGAAGTAAGAGTATTGGAACCTTTTGGTTCGAGTTTGTACGATACAACAAAAGTTGCCACTAGCTGGATAGAAACAACAGGAAATAAATTACATCACACAAGCCGACGCGGCCATTTAAAACGTTTATTACGTATTAATGCAGGAGATAAACTAGACGCATATCAATTGGCCGATAACGAACGACTAATACGTCAGCTAGACTATATTAAGGATGCCTATTTTAGGGTTATCCCTGTTCCGGGATCAAATAAATTTGTTGATCTTCAATTATGGGTTAAAGATCAGTTTTCCTGGGGTATCGATTTAGATGTTGGCTCCGATCTATCAACAGAATTTGAATTTTACAGCCGAAATTTATATGGAATTGGTCATGAATTTAGTAATACATTTCATTACGAATCAAACGAAAATCAAAGATTCGGATACTCTGGAATGTATAAAATCAGGAATATAAAAAGATCGTATATCGATGCGACTTTTACCTACGAAAACACCTACGAGAAAGCTGTTGTTGGTATTGATTTTGAAAGAGAATTTGAAACCTACAACACCAAAAGAGCAGGAGGTTTTAGTCTTTCCAAAACCATGAAATCGCAAGAGATTATGGACGACGATCCCATATTAAATGAAATACCACTGGATTTTAATTATGGAAACATCTGGTACGGAAGGGCTTACAAATTAGACTCTAAAAACCTGTTTGCCAGAAGACGAATATTTGTAACAGGACGAATTTCTAGTCGAAAATTTTTCAAAAGACCAGAAACAGGACCAGAATTAAATCAATTCTTTCACAATAATATTCTTTACTTATCAGGATTAAGCATTAGTCAGATTCAGTACTATAAAAGTAATTTAATTTACAATTTTGGTAGAACCGAGGATATTCCCTATGGCTTTTTAACACAAATGAACTTAGGTTACGAAGATCGTGAATACTCGCACCGTTTTTATTTAGGTTTTGATATGCAAAAAGCCAGTTATGTTCGCAAAACAAAAAGTTATCTTTTTAATCGGATTGCCATAGGTGGTTTTTTTAATTCCAAAAGATTTGAACAGGGTACATTAATTGCTCAGTCTAATTTTTTTAGCCGCATACGAAAATTAGGCACTTTGCGATTTCGTAATTTTGGCAGCCTAAAATACACCCTTGGTATACGACGATTTCCGGAAGAGTTCATAACTATTAATAATAAATATGGTATTCGTGGCTTTAAAAGTGAAGAGGTTAGCGGAACTCAAAAAATTAGTTTAAATCTGGAAACAGTTGCATTTACACCATATATGCTGGGCGGTTTTAAATTCGCATTTTACAGTTTCGCTGATATGGGAATTATTGGAAGTAATAAAAAAAATATTTTTAAAGAAAATTACTACTACGGCTTAGGTCTTGGTGTACGATTACACAACGAAAACCTTGTTTTTAAAACCATACAAATCCGATTTGCATTATACCCAAATGCTCCCAGCGATTTTAGTTCTGCAGGATTTCGTTTATCGGGCGAGGAACGTCCTAAATTTAATGATTTTAAAGTAGGTCAACCAGAAACTATTACCTTCGAATAAATTTGAATCAAACAAATTACTTTTAAATTTTACTCTCTTTCCAGTTCACAAACCGAAGGTAAAGCCAGGAAGCAAGCGCAAGAAAACCTGCATAAAAATATTCCGAAATCCACACCCCTGAAATTGGTAAACGAAAAACCTGAATAAGCATATAAACACCTACTAAATAAAAAGTTAAAACCAGAATTTCCAATAACATAGCATGAAAAGTATTTCCTGTTCCTGAAACTCCCTGAAATAAAGTTATGCCTATTGGAAACAGTAAGGCAGCACCAAAAATTACATACAATACTGGTTTTGTATCTGCTATTAAACCAGCCTCTTCTGTATAAATAGAAATAACAAGTTCTGGATTAATCATACTTATTCCTACCAGCACTAAAACACATACAAATGATAGTTTTACAGTTCTATAAATAACTGGTAACACTTCTTTTACATGCCCTTCGCCTATTACCTGACTAACCAAAGTATTCGCTGCCGAAGCAAAAGCCCAAACAGGAACCATTATCAATACATATATGCTTCTTATGATATTAGAGATTGCCAACTCTCTCTCTCCCATTTTCTCGACCAATAAAAAGAAAATAAACCAGCAGGATAAGGATAAAAAATTCTGAATCATCATTGGAAACGAAACTTTTAATAATCTACAATACAGATCTTTATCAATATATGAAAATGCAAACAAATTGTATTTATCGATTGGAGTTTTACGTAGTGTATAAACAATAAAAAACACCAAAACCGATGCTTCTGCGATTACAGAAGCCAATGCTGCCCCTTTTATTCCCATTTCGGGCATACCCAACTCACCAAAAATTAAGGTATAATCGAAAAATATATTAATAATTGCCATAAAAGCTGTGCTCCAGCTAATAATTTTTGTTTTAGCAATTCCTATATAAAATGCACGAAATAAAAGGTTGATACATGCAAAAAGAATTCCCCATGCTCGTACAGAAATATACTCGTTACTAGCCTGAAAAATAGCGTCCGATTTTACAATAGTTTTTAAAATTGGCGGCGACAGAATTTCCATAAATCCTAAAAGAAGAATCGATAAAGCCACCAAAAAATAGAAAGCATGATCGAAAGTTTTCCCCACCAACTTGTAGTTTCCTTCGCCATACCTTCGCGCAATTACAATTTGCACACCCAAACCAAAACCCCAGCCTAACATTATTACTGCAAAATAAAAAATTGTAGCAATAGCGGCTGCGCCTAAGGCCGTTTCGCTTAGGTGTCCCAAAAAAGCAGTATCTGTTAAAGCTATTATATTTTGAGCAATACTACCCAAAATAATAGGATAAGCTATTTTCCAGATATTAGAATAATTAGTCTGTATTTTCACAATAATAATAGTAGTAAGAATAAAAAAAGCCGGTTCCAAAAAATGAAACCGGCGAAAATTAATTCTTTTATTTTAAATAATCATCAAAATAATTGCTGACCTTTTGTTTCAGATGAATACGATCTCGCCCTCGAACATTATGCTCTGCTCTTGGATATGGGAAATAATCAACCTGAACATTATTCTTAACACATTCACGTATAAAGTTTAAACTATGCTGCCACAGTACCGTATTATCAACAGCTCCCTGACAAATTAATAGTTTTCCTTTTAAATCTTTAGCCTTACTAATTAAAGAGGCTTTCGCATATCCTTCAGGATTTTCTTCGGGAGTATCCATATATCTCTCTCCATACATTACTTCGTACCATTTCCAGTCTATTACCGGGCCGCCAGCTACAGCAACTTTAAATACATCCGGATAATTGGTGATAAGAGAGATGGTCATAAACCCTCCATAACTCCAACCATGAACTCCAATTCTATCGGCATCGACATAAGCTAATGATTTTAGAAACTCAATTCCTTTCATTTGATCGGCCATTTCGGGCTGACCACATTGGCGATGAATAACCGCTTCGAACTCTTTTCCACGATTGGCTGAACCTCTGTTATCTAATATGTATAATAAATAACCATTCTGAGCCATATACTGTTCCCACAAACGACAACCGCCCATAAAAGAGTTAGTTACCAATTGTGCATGCGGACCTCCGTATACGTAAACTACAACAGGATATTTTTTATTAGGATCGAAATTTGCTGGTTTCACCATTCTATAATACAAGTCGGTTTTTTCATCGGCCGATTTAATTGTACCCAATAAAATCTCTCCCAAATTGTAATCTTTCAACTTATTCTCAGCATTTACGAGCTCCTTAATTACTTTACCTTTGGTATCGGCAACAGCAATTTTTCGAGGCACATTAAGACTGCTATAAGTATCCAGAATATATTTGCCATCGGCACTAACTTTTACCGAGTGATATCCTTCATCTAAAGTTAAACGCGTGCGTTTTCCTGATTTTAAATTCACTTTATACGCATGTCTGTCAATCGGACTTACCTCAGTCGAAATATAAAACATGTACTTTTCCGCATTGTCAAAACCTAAAACTTCAGTTATTTCCCAATCTCCAGCAGTAATTTGTTTAATCAATTTACCTTCTACATTATACAAATAAGCATGATTAAATCCATCACGATTATTGGTTTGATAAATAAATTGATTCGGCTTATTTTTCAAGAATATTAACTTATACGAAGGCTCAACCCAACGGCTATCTTTTTCCTCAAACAAGGTTTTAACAAATGCACCCGTTTTCGCATCGTATTTATTCAATTTTGCATGGTTAGAAGCACGATTTAACACTTGAATATAAATGTAATTCCCTTCTGCTCCCCACGAAATATTCGTTAGGTACTGATCATCACCAAAATCGTCAGGTTTAATCCATACGGTAGATTTTGCAGCCAAATTATAAACTCCTAAGCTTACAATTTCACTTTCCATTCCACACATTGGATATTTAATCTCTCTTAATTCCCCAACTCGAGTATTAATATCTACTAAAGGAAAGGAACTCACTTTACTTTCATCTTTACGATAAAAAGCCAGCTGTTTTCCCTTTGGTCCCCAAAAAATTCCTCCGTTAATTCCGTACTCGCTTCTACTAACTGTTTGTCCATTTACAATATTCTTATCCTTACTATCTGTAACAGCAATTTCTCCATCTTTATTACTGATATATAAATTGTTCTCAAGGGTATACGCAAACGAATTATTAATCTGGCAAAACTCACTATTTTCGGCTTCAAAATTGAAATCAAGTTTCAGTTTTATCTTTTTATTAACAATATCTATTTGAAGCAATTCCTTACCTGCATATAACTGTATTACATTACTATTAAGCCAGGTATATCTGGGAATACGTTTTAATTCTTTGCAATTTCCTGTTTTTAGAATTTCATTCAAATCGCTCAAACTAAATATTACCTTGGCTTCTTTTCCTGGATCAGCAGCTAAAATTTCTTCAGCTGTAGCATAAGAAATTACATTACTTTCGCCTTTCCACGACAATTGAGAAAGGTTTTCAGGATAAAATTGCCTCCATTGTCCGAGGATAGCATCCTCCATCGACAATTTTTTTTGCTGTGCCTGCAAACTCAATACAAGGCCGCAATTGATTAAGAAATAGCTTAAAAGGAAAAATCTTTTCATCATCTTAGGTTTGTTGTTAAATTTCTTTTAAAAATTTTCGCCTTCAAATGTATCCTTTTTCGTATAAATACAGTAATAATGATTGAATAAAATATACAAGATAAGAACCAATCGATGGAAAGAACTTCCATCAACAGGTTGAAAAAAAATTCTAGTATTTCATCTACTTTCCACATAGGCAAGAGTAATATTGAGAACTTTGAGAAACTATTTTTTCTTCCTACATTGGCTTAATAAATTTTAAGTTATACAAAATGTCGAAAAAACGAATTCCGAACAGTATTAAAATTTTAATTCTCATTTCGATAGCCGCTATCATTACTTTCTTTATTCTTCAACCATCCGAGTTTGATTCGAAGGAGACAGAAACAGATATGGCTACAGAAACAGAAATTATGAAAAATGTAGAAAAAACAGGGAATATTTTTAAGTACAACAATATTCTTTTTAGTCTGCCTTCACCGTATCACATTTCTCTTCTGCTCGAAAAATCAGAAATATCTTATAATAAAGATTTGTTAAACTCAACGAAAAAATCTAGTGATTATATTGATAATTTTAGCAAAGCCGTAAATTTTGGTGTTTATGGTTCCGACCTAGGATACATTAATATCTACAAACAAACTCAGGATGCTGCCAGTTATTTTGCAGTTCTTAAAATTTTATCTCAGGAGGTTGGTTTGTATAATGCAATGGATAAGCCAACAGTAACGAGAATTGAAAATAATATTGAAAATCGAGATTCTCTTTTAATTATTATCAGTAATACTTATCGTAAAATTGATAATTATTTGAAAGATAATAATCGTGAAAATACTGGAGCTTTAATTTTAGCTGGAGGCTGGATTGAATCAATCTATCTTCTTACTCAACAAATAAGCAAACATCCAGACAAACTATTAATGAATAGAATATCAGAACAAAAGCGACCTCTAGAAAACCTAATAAAACTATTGGTTCCATATTCAAATGAATCTAAAGATTACTACTTTTTAGTTGATAGATTAATTGATTTAGCTTATACCTTCGATGAAATTGAAGAACAATACAAATATATTGCTCCAATTACCGATTCTAAGAAAAAACTTACCATAGTAAAGAGTAAATCAGAATTGATTATGAGCAAAAAACAACTGAGCGAAATTTCAGAAAAAATCCAGAAAATTCGCGAGTACATCATTAAATAAAATTTGAAAAACTAAACTTATGAATTTTAAATATATAGTTCTATTATTCTCAATTTTATTCGGAATAAGTTCAATTTCAAAAGCTCAATCTGACATTACGTTGGAAAACTGCACCAAACATTTAGGGACAGAATTTATTTCGGATGGACAGCAATATAAGGCATTGCTTTCTGGAGGCGAAGTTGCAGAATTTCACACCACTTTTTATTCCAATAATCACTATCGAATTACTAGTGCAACCGGGAAAGATGAAGGTAATGTAATCTTCTCTATTTACGATCAGGAAAATCATTTAATTTTCTCAAATCGCGATCATAAAAATTCACCATACTGGGATTTCAAATTCGAAAATACCATGAATTGTACTATCGAAGCAAAGTTAAATCAAAAAAACATAAGTTCGGGTTTCGTATTATTAATGATTGGCTTTAAACAATAAATATAAAATAGACTACAACTTTTACTTACACCCTATTATTAAAACCATTCTATGAGTGAGAGAATATTAAAAGCTTTAATGCAACTCTTCGCTATCATTGCGCACCCTAAAAGTTCCGCAAATGAAAGGCGCAGAATGGTATCTAAGTATCTTAAACAGCAACTCGATCAGGAAACTGCAGAAGATTATTTAGCTCTATACGATAAACATTACGAAGAAAATCAGCGCAGAACTACCAAAAAATCAAAAATTAAAAAGTATACCTCGGCAAGTTCTGTTCGGGTACTTAGAATTTGTACCGAAATAAATGAAGAGTTAATCTATCGTCAAAAATTAATTGTTTTAATACAGCTACTTGAATTTCTTAGTTCAGAAGATGAAATTAGTGAACAGGAATTTGCTTTTATAGAAACAGTATCAGACACCTTTAACCTTCAAAAAAATAGTTATCAAACACTAAAGAATTTCGTATTAAATGATTTTAATGAAATTAATTTAAGCGATGGTCTTTTAACGGTAAGCAATTCGAAAACAATTACAAATACTGGCAAAAATTATTACTCGCCAGGATTAGTAGGCCAGATAAAGATTCTACGCTTACCAAGAGTAAACATGTTTGTGATGCGATTCAAAGAAATTGAAGAGTTATTCATGAATGGCCAACCGTTAAATACAGATAGAGTTCATGTGTTAAATCAAGGCTCATCTATTCGAAACCCTAAAATCGACCCAATTTATTTTAGTGATATAATTGGCACATTTTACAGAGATCGGTCTCACCAGCGCGTGGTTTTCGAAGCTAAAAATATCGAATATCGATTTAAAGAAAATAATATTGGTGTTCATGATCTTTCCTTTAAAGAAGAATCTGGTAAAATGGTTGGTGTCATCGGTTCGAGTGGAGCCGGTAAAACTACCCTACTTAACGTACTAAACGGATCAGCAAAACCCAACGAAGGAGCTGTTTTAATTAATGGTTATGAAATTACTGCCGACAAATCTAAACTAGAAGGAGTTGTTGGACATGTTTCGCAGGATGACTTACTTATTGATTCACTAACGGTATTCGAAAACCTTTATTACAATGCTAAACTTTGCTTTGACAAATACACTAATTTTCAATTAATTCGCATATCTCTTAAGCTACTAAAAGATCTTGGCTTATATGATGCCCGTAACTTAAAAGTTGGTAATCCTCTGGATAAAAAAATTAGTGGCGGACAAAGAAAAAGATTAAATATTGCTCTTGAGTTAATAAGAGAACCTTCTGTATTATTTCTAGATGAACCTACCTCAGGTTTGTCTTCCCGCGATTCGGCCAAAATAATGGATTTGCTTAAAAACCTGGCACTAAAAGGAAAATTAATTTTTGTTGTCATTCATCAACCTGCATCTGATACTTTTAAGATGTTCGACCGTTTGCTGGTACTGGATACTGGAGGATATTTAATTTTTAATGGTAACCCCTTAGATGCAATTACCTATTTTAAATCACAATCCAATAGAGCGAACAAGACAGAAAGTGAATGTACTTCTTGTGGTAATGTTGATGCCGACCAAATATTTAACATTGTAGAGTCTGAAGTACTAGATGAATATGGTACACCTTCACAAACAAGAAAAGTATCACCAGCTCAATGGTATCAACGTTTTAAAGATCATAAAAGCACAAATAAAAAGATTGAAAATAGTGAAGACCTACCAACTATTACTTTTAAAATCCCCTCGGTGTTTAAGCAATTCCTGGTGTTTACCAAACGAGATATTATCTCTAAATTAGCCAATAAACAATACCTGTTTATTAATTTATTCGAAACACCTTTACTCGCATTTATTTTATCATATATTATTAAATTTTACAATATAGATGCAGGAAACGAGTTAGGCTATACATTTAGCAATAATAGTAATTTGCCTGTATATTTATTTATGGCAGTTATTGTTGGTTTGTTTATAGGCTTAACCTTAAGTGCCGAGGAAATTATTAAGGATAGAAAAATTCTGAAACGAGAAAGATTTCTTAATCTTAGTAAAACAGGATATTTAATCTCTAAGATTGTAATTCTATTTTCAATTTCAGCGTTTCAGGCTTTCTTATTTACTTTAATAGGAAACTCTATTCTCGAAATTAAAGGCATGTTTTTCGAATACTGGCTAGCCCTGTTTAGCGCATGGTGTTTTGCTAATATGCTTGGATTAATTATCTCCGATAGCTTTAAAACTGTAATCACAATTTACATTTTAATTCCTTTTATCTTAATACCTCAATTAATATTAAGTGGTATTATTGTAAAATTCGACAAATTAAATCCTAGCATATCAGATCCTAATTCAATACCCTGGTACGGAGAAATAATAACTGCTCGCTGGGCATACGAAGCTCTTGCGGTAAAACAATTTAAAGACAACAAATTCACAGCTAATTTTTATGTATACGAAAAGTTAATGAGTAAAGCCGATTATCGAAAAAATTATTGGCTCCCTATTCTTAAAAACAAGTTGAATGAATGTGAAAGATACCTTAATAATCCTGAAGATAAGAGTAAGCTTGAAGCGAATTTAACATTACTTAAAAATGAGCTTAGTATCGAAGATTTAAACTTACTATCTTTTCAGTTTAAAAGAATTAACAATTTAAATGCTAACAACTTAAACAAAGCAACAATAAAGCAATTAAGAAACTATTTCGACAAGGTTAATAAATACTATATTAATTTGTATAATGTATCGAACAGTAAAAAAGATGAACACCTGGTAACTTTACAAAAGAAATTTGAGGACAAGCAAGAATTTGTTCACATGAAAAAATCATATTATAATGATAGATTAACCGAAGTTGTTCGAAATAGTAACGATATTGAGCGTATTATTGAATTCAAAGGAAAGCTTTTTCAAAAGATAGATCCAATTTATCGCGATCCTGAAAGTTATTTCCTAAAAGCCCATTTTTACGCTCCTCAAAAACGTATTTTCGGCCACTATTACGATACTTACTGGATAAATATTCTTGTAATTTGGTTTAGCAGTATCACTCTTTATTTTGTTCTTTATTTTGGTCTACTTAAAAAGGCATTGGGTATTTTTGATCGTAATATTAATCGAAAAAAATTTCTGAAATAATACCATATAAAAAGGGCCATCTAATAATAAGATGGCCCTTTTTTGTATCGTTAATTTATTAATTACTCTATATCCTCGATCATAGTAAATGGTATTTTTACTATCGATTGATAATCTTCCCCAGCCTCAAGCATATCTTCGTCATCCTCTTCATAATGCCACTTGATATTCACGTTATTACCACGCTTAAAAATAATTTCTAATTTCTTAAAAACATCTAAAATACACTTTGATGAACTAGTATTAAAATATTCTAATCTGATAATTACATTAGTTTCATCCTTTGGTTCACTAATGTACGAATCAAGCCAATCCATTACTGGTTTATAAAAATCAAGCGAATTTTCCGGGATAGATCTTCCCTCAATTGAGAAAGTACCGTTATCTCCGTCAAATTTAATGGTTGGTGTTTTAGGACTACCCTCTATAACAAGTGAATTCATGGAATTTTTTGGTTTTTAAGGTTTTTAAATGATAACATCAATAGATAGAAACAAATAATCTGAATTATATTCAAGAAACTGATATTCCATATTATTACCACTTTTTCTGGCAATATCAACAATTCCTAATCCTCCTCCTCCTTTTTCAGAGAATTCATCATTATTCAATATAATCCGGTACAAACTTTTGGTTTCTTCCGATGATAATGCTTTAATTTGGTCAATTCTATCACGAATCAATTTTAACCCATCAATTTTAATAAAATTACCTACACTAATTCGATATTGCATCCCCTCATCTCGGAGAATAAGTACACCATATTTATTATACTCTACGCCTAAATCAGGAGGCACCTCACCATGATGATGAAGGTTCTGCACCAATTCAATTAAAATATTAAAAATTTTCTTGAATAACTTAGGCGATTCTTCTCTTTTCTTCAGGATATTTTCAATCGAATTCAATATTAATGTAACATCCTCATCTTCAATTCTACCCTTATAGTTAAAAATAGCATCTTCATCTATTTTATCACCATACCAAGAATCAAGATTAAAATTCATATAAATTAAAATTAGGGTTACATAAAAACAAATATAGCAAAATATCCCTGAGCATAAAGAGATACAGCTTCAATTTTTATGCTATTTTATTTATCCATTTTATAATTATCTTTCTTTTTGCCATCGAACATAGAATATTTTTGAAACTTACATTCTAATGGTCCATTAAATAGTGTTATTTTACGTGAAGGACGAAGAGCTACACTATTAAAACATTCTTTTGAATAACTAAGAATCCAGGCATCGTATCCTGTAAAGTGATGCTTTAATCTTTCTCCAATCATTGCGTATAAGCCTTCTAAATCACGTGGTTTTAATCTTTCTCCATAAGGAGGATTGGTAATCAACAATCCTTTTTCTACGGGTGGAACAAACTGTTGGAAAGGAGTTACATTCAATTTAATTTTCCTTCTTAAACCTGCGTTACGAATATTGGCCTCTGCAATCTCCATTGCTTTATCAGAAATATCAGCTCCAATAATATTTCCATCAAAATCAACTTCAGTTTCTTCGTTATAGATATCATCCCATAACTCTTCATCATAATCTTTCCACTTTTGAAAACCAAACTCTTTGCGGTATAATCCTGGAGGAATATTATAAGCAATAAGAGCTGCTTCGATAAGAATGGTTCCCGATCCACACATAGGATCAATAAAATTACATTTCTTATCCCATTCCGATAGCAAAATCATACCTGCTGCCATTACTTCGTTTAATGGTGCTGCTGTTTCGCCAACACGATAACCTCTTTTGTGCAATGATTCTCCAGAACTATCCAAAGATACAGTACAAGTATTTCTATCGATATGAATATTGATACGTAATGTTGGATTGGTCATACGAACCGAAGGACGATCGCCAGTAGCATAGAAAAACTGATCAACAATAGCATCTTTTACACGGTAAGTAACAAATTTTGAATGTTTAAAATCATCGGAACTAATTGTACTATCAATAGCAATAGTATCTTTATTGCCAATATACTCGCTCCAGTCAATTTCCTGAATTCCTTTATACAACTCATCGGTATCGTGAGCTGTAAATTTGTGAATTGGTTTTATAACGCGGGTAGCTGTTCTTAGATGCATATTTGTTTTATACAACAGTGATTTATCACCTACAAAGCTTACTGCACGCTTTAAAATTCTAATTTCCTCTGCTCCTAATTGTTCTAATTCCTTAGACAATACTTCCTCTAAACCGTGAAAGGTTTTTGCAATTAATCTGAATTTCCCCGAGTCTGTTTTCAAAACCATCTTTTTTTAAATCTTCGTCTAACTATTTCAATTCTTCGAATCAACGAAAACGTCTTTTCTTGCTTATGCTTCCGATTCGAATTTCGGATACAAAATTAATCTTTAAGGTCTAAAAACATAGGCTTTTATAAATATTCTCAAAAAAAAAGCCAAAAGCAATGCTTTTGGCTCGTTATCAGGAATTACTCGGCGAGTAGTTCCTGATTGTATAATTTCTTGTTTTTTAGGACTTCAATGGCTTTTTTCATAAAATCGTTCTCCTTATTTACAATTTTATAATATTCCGAACTATCCCATAAATCACGAGCTAACAAAGCTTTTACATGAAGTTTAATATCATCAACAACTGCATTATATTCTTCTTCTGTTTTTTCAATTCCTTCTTTTTCACCTAATGCTACAATTTCTGACATCATTTTGTCACTAACTTCAAAATTCTTCTCGAAATCTTCAAATTCAGGATATTCTTTTTTCAGATCATCTAAATTTTTATCCATATAGTTGATCACATAAGGATAAATAACATTTTTCCTATTTAGAAGATTAAAATATTTGTAGTTAGCTGTTGTATCAATTGGTATAAAAATATCAGGCATAATACCTCCACCTCCATAAACAACTCTTTTGTTCATTAAAGTATTGTACTTTAACGAATCGGCAAACTGAATACTATCTGCGCTAATCATTTCTCCCGACTGATAACGCTTAATGATATCTAAATGATAATCTTCCAAACCATTTTCATAAGGCTTTTGAATACATCTTCCGGTTGGTGTATAATAATGTGCTGTAGTTAGGCGAATCATCGATCCATCAGAAAGAGGAAACTGACGCTGAACTAAGCCTTTTCCAAAAGTACGCCGACCAATAATAACACCTCTGTCCCAATCCTGTACTGCTCCTGATACGATTTCGGATGCTGATGCAGAACCTTCGTCCAGTAAAACAACAATATCGCCTTCCTTAAAATTTCCTTTCTCTGTGGAGATATTTTCTCTTCTAGGTGTTGTTAGTCCTTTGGTATATACAATTAATTTATCAGCCTCCATAAACTGATCTACGATTTCTATAGCTGCAGTCATGAATCCACCCCCATTTCCTCGAAGATCTAACACCAGATCTTTCATTTTATCAGCTTTTAACTTTAGTAAAGCTTTTAAAAACTCATCGGCTGTAGTTAATGCAAATCTATTTAATTTGATATATCCCACATCTTTATTCAACATGTAAGCTGCATCTAAACTATGAATTGGAATTTTATCTCTAGTAATAATAAACTCAATAAGTTCGGGCTCATTTTTACGCTTAACCTCAATGCTTACAATAGATCCTTTTTCACCTCTTAAGCGTTTATGAACATCTGTATTTTTCATTCCTATAGAGGCAACATTTTCATTGTCAATTTTAATAATTCTATCGCCAGCACGAACTCCTACTTTCTCTGATGGTCCGCCAGGAATAGTTGCAACAACCATTAATGTATCTCTAAGAATATTAAATTGTACACCAATTCCACTAAAACTACCCTGCAAAGGTTCGTTCATTTCCTTAATTTCATCTTTACTAATGTATATCGAATGAGGATCCAATTCTGCAAGAACCTTAACAATAGCATCTTCAGTTAGTTTTTCAACATTAACTGTATCTACATAAAATGCATCGATTAAAGCCAGTAAATTTTGATATTTAACTGCCTGATGTTTTACCGACTGAGCATTTACCATCCCACTATAACCGAAGACAATGAAGAAGCAAATTGCCATTCCATTCCTCAAAAACTTTTTCAAACTACTCATATAAATTATGCTTTTTAATAAATTTTACGCAAATTGATTGTACTTTACAGAATTTTACGAAAGATACAATCTTTTTAATAATTACGGGCATTCAATTTAGCAAATATGAAACATAAAGCCAATCTACTATTACTAGGATTTACAAACTATTCAGATTTAGAATCTTTAAGTAAAATCTCTATTACTAAAGGAAATTCTATATCGGAAGCTATTGAATTGGTTACTGCCAATAATTTTAATCTTATTATTTCTAAATATGATTTGAGCGATGCCAATGCAATTGACTTATATAAATCTTTAAAATCACTTAAAGAATATTACAAGGGAGATTCTAAAAAGGAGTTTAAATTATTAATTCTTACATCTTCATCGAAACAAGAGGAAATATGTAAACAAAATAATATTTTATATTATCCCGAAAGTATGAATCTTAAATCCTTAATTCTTCGATTAATCGATTTGCCTGTTGAACCTCGAAGAGCACACAAGAATCTTGCCATTATAGATTTTAAGGAATTATTTATTCGTGTAGATAATAATCGGGAGTTTATAAAAGAAGTGATTGAAAAATTCTTTGAAATTAAAGAATCAAGAATATCTGACATAAAAACACCTCTCGTAAACCTTGATTTTAAGAAATCTAAGGACGCTGCACATAAACTTAAAGGAGTATTGGCCAATTTTTCGATGCTCGAAGCAAGAGCTACAATAATCGAACTAGAAAAATTAATTTTAAATGAAGAACAGGAAGCAGCTTTGAAAAAATTAAATGAACTAATTCTTGAAATTGAAAAAACGGTAGATTTCTATCACAAAAATAAAGATCAATTTAAAAATATGAAATAAAAAAGCAGCACTTAAAGTACTGCTTTTAATAATATATTTTGTCTATTCCCACTCAATAGTTGCTGGTGGTTTTGAACTAATATCATAAACAACGCGGTTTACACCTTTTACATTGTTGATAATTTTATTAGAAATCTTAGCCAAAAATTCATAAGGTAAGTGCGACCAGTCTGCTGTCATTCCATCGGTAGAGCTAACTGCGCGTAAAGCAACAACACTTTCATAAGTTCTCTCGTCGCCCATTACTCCGACCGATTGAACAGGCAACAACATTACTCCTGCCTGCCATACCTCATCGTATAATCCATCCTCTATCAATCCTGAAATAAAGATATGATCAACCTCTTGAAGAATTTGTACTTTTTCAGCTGTAATATCACCTAAAATTCGAATTCCTAAACCGGGTCCCGGGAAAGGATGACGACTAATAAACTTATCTTCTAAGCCCATGCTTCGGCCAACTCGGCGAACCTCATCTTTAAAAAGCAATTTTAAAGGTTCCACAACCTTAAGTTTCATGTAATCGGGTAAGCCTCCTACATTATGATGAGATTTAATGGTTTGAGAGGGCCCTCCTGTTACTGAAACCGACTCAATAACATCAGGATAAATAGTTCCTTGCCCCAACCATTTAGCATTTTCAATTTTATGCGATTCTTCGTCGAAAACCTCCACGAATGCATTTCCAATAATCTTGCGCTTAGCTTCAGGTTCAGTTACTCCTGATAAAGCCGAAATAAATTTTTCACCAGCATCAACACCGGTAACATTTAGTCCAAGAGTTTCATATTTTTTCAAAACATCGGTAAACTCATTTTTACGCAATAAACCATTATCAACGAAAATACAATGTAAATTTTCACCAATAGCTTTATGCAATAGCATAGCTGCAACAGTAGAATCTACACCACCCGATAATCCCAAAATTACTCTATCATCGCCCAACTGTGCTTTTAATTCCGCAACAGTGGTTTCAACAAAAGCATCGGGAGTCCAATCTTGCGAGCATCCGCAAATTCCAACTATAAAATTACCTAACAGAACAATACCTTCTGTACTATGATAAACCTCAGGATGAAATTGAATTCCATAAGTCGATTCTCCCTCTACAGCAAAAGCCGCATTCTCAACATCAGAAGTACTTGCTATTACTTTGTAATTCGATGGCATTTTCTCAATGGTATCCCCATGCGACATCCACACCTGAGAATTGATACTAACACCTTTCAGTAAGTCATTGTTATTATCAACAGCAGAAAGATTTGCTCGACCGTACTCACGCTTGTTTGAAGCCATTACTTCACCACCAAAACAATGTGCTAAATGTTGTGCTCCATAACAAACACCTAAAAGAGGTAGTTTACCTTTAATGTCTGATAAATTTGGAATTGGAGCCTTCTCGTCTCTAACAGAAAAAGGACTACCAGAAAGAATTACTCCTTTAATCGACTCATCGATTTGAGGAGGTTTATTATATGGGTGAATTTCACAATAAACATTTAATTCACGAACTCGTCTCGCAATCAACTGCGTGTATTGTGAGCCAAAATCTAAAATCAGAATTTTTTCCTGCATAAAATCTATAATTGAGGTTGTTCAGTTATTCGTTTTTTAAAACTCTATTCCTAAAAACATTGCTGATACTCTCCTGATAATCATCCAGAAACAAATCCCAAACAATTTATCGCTGAAAGAATCGACGCAATACTATTTGGCGTACAAAGATACACAAATTTGCGACTTAAAAACCACGCAGATAAAATTTCAAAGACATTATCCTGAATCTTTTAAAATAAACCATTTAAAAACAAAACCCTCAAGCAATGCTCAAGGGTTAGTCGTTTATTTAAATTTTTTCAAGAGGTCTTTCACGGCATCTTTATGAATGGTGAATCCCATCATTTTTAACTTTACAAAATCTTCATGGAAAAAATAATAACCAAATTCAGCAGAATTTTCATCAATATTTCTCGATCCGGAACTTGAATCTTTAATCAAATACCAATCTTTACCATCTTTATCAACGTAATAACCTACAAGGTGCATTCCATGATCATCGGTGGTAGAACCATTTGAAAAACGAAACTGACGAGCGTCTTCATTGATATATTCCGAAGGAATATCGAAAGATGGTACCATAGCACAATTTGTTGTTCTTAAGAAACCCGCTTCAGAAACATCGCCACCAATACTCATTGTATAACCCTTTCGAATGGCTTTTTTAATAGCCTTCATGTAGTCATCTAAAGGAATATTATAGTACTCTTTTGAGTGCCACCAGTTATCCGGCACTTTATATTCAACCTGTTGCCAGTATGGCTCCTGCTTATAAGAAAGAATTTCGACATAATCATCAGGATCTAATTGTAGATAATTCTTTAAATATGTTTTAGGAGTATACTCTTTTCCTTCAACAATAAATTTTGTTGGAGGTGTTCCCATATAATGATTCATAATTGCTTTAATAGTAGCTAAAGCCTCCTCTTCGTTCCATGCATTACTTTGTTTTAAACCATTTAAATAAGCCATCATCTCATCATACATTTTGGCATGTGTATGAAACTTACGACCATTTAACAATCCTGTATATTCACTTTGAGGACAAGCTCCATATAACTTCCACATTCTTGCAACAGAATTTCCTTCGGCTCCTTCTTCAAAATGAGAATCACCTCTTTCCTGAATGAATCTACGCGCTTTCTCTACATATTCCCAATAAACTGTATATAGTTCAGAAATATCTACTTTTTTCTTACTCAAACGATACACCTCCGACTCATAAAACGAAGTAGTAGAAAAACACCAACACGTACCTGTATTTCCTTGCGAAATTGTTGGTTCAGCCCATTGTGTATTATCTTTATACAATGAAATTTTATTGGGAAGGTCATACGAACTTTGATCCATAAAGAATCTTTTATCGACATCATTCTTCTCTAATTTTTCATTTACCATGCGAATATCTTTCAAAATTGAATTTTGATAATATCCAGGTTGATATTCTTTAAATTTAGATTTGTCTTGCTTTTGTTGCGCAAACGAAGAACCTGCAAACGCAAAAGCAGTCAACATTAAAACTATTTTTTTCATGTTTTTTTGTTTAAATAAGATGTTATGAATTGCTAAAATATAAAAAAACTTGATTGCTTATCAGAAATTAGCGATCAAGTTCTATTGAAAATTTTTTCCCATCCTCTGCCAGGTCTGTATTTGGGAATATACTTCTAGCCTCTTTTAAGTGATCATCCAAACGTTTAAATCTAGCAGAAAAATGACCTATTATTAATCTTTTCACATCCGCTTCGCTGGCAATTTTGGCTGCTTGTTCGCTTGTTGAATGACTTGTTGCACGAGCTAATTTAATATCTGCTTTTAAAAAAGTAGCTTCGTGATAAAGCATATTTACATTCCGAATAATTGGTAGTATCTTTTTATAAGGAGCTGTGTCGGTACAAAATGCATACGATCTTGCCGATGGAGGATCTTTAGTAAACCTTTTATTTGGGACTACCACTCCTTCTTCTGTGGTAAAATCTTGTCCATCCTTTAATCCTTTGCGACATTTAATAGGAACATTATATGCTGTTAACATATCAGCTATTAATGTACGCGGACGTTGTTTTTCCTTAAATAAAAAACCCGCACACGGCATAGCACCATGTTTTAATGGGAAAGATTGAACGGTTAACTTATCATCCTCAAACAAAGTTTGAGTCTCTGTTCCAAAAATAGTATGGAATATAATCTTATACTCCTTTTTAGTTTCGAGAATATCCAGCTGAAAATTAATTAGCTTTTTCAGTTTACTATGTCCGTATATATGTAAATCGGATTTCCTTCCCTGCAAAGCATAAGACGAAAGCAAACCTATTAAACCAAAAATATGATCTCCATGAATATGAGAAATAAAAATATGATTAATGCGAGTCGCAGGAACTTTGAATCGCTTCATCTGAATTTGTGTCCCCTCACCACAATCGATTAAAAAAAACCGCTCAAGTACATTGAGCACCTGAGCGGTTGGAAATCTTTTGGTGGTTGGCAATGCAGAATTGCTACCTAAGATTGTTACTTCAAACTTCACTAATTACTTATTTAATTCAATTTGAGCTTTCATCGTCGAAACTGCTTCGTCCATATTGTAAGCAATATTTAAAACAGAATCCAACTGAGAAATAGATACCAATCTTTCAACAGCAGGCTGCAAACCATAAAGAACAAATGTTCCATTGGCATTTTTGCACAACCTATTGGCTACAAGAATTGCACTAAGACCAGAAGAATCACAGTATGTACAGGGAGTTAAATCTAAAAGAATATTTCTCTCACCATTTCCTGATATTAGAACCAATTCTGATTTTAATGCAGGAGCAATATGAGTATCCAATTTATCTTTCAACACCTGAACTAGAGTGTATCCATCTTTCTTATCAATCTTGAAGTCCATAATCACCTTGTTTTAAATTATTTTTCGCTGTCTTTACCGCTTTCCATTTGCGATTTCAAAGCGGCTAATTCTGATATATCACCTAAGGTAGTCTTTTCTAGTGAATCTTTCACTTTTTTAACACCTTTTTTAGTTGATTTAGCAGCTTCTTTTTTCTTAGCAGTATCTTCAGCTTTCTTCACATCCTCGAAAGTTCTTGAGTGAGAAAGGATAATTCTCTTAGCAGCTTTTGAGAATTCAATTACCTTAAATGATAATTTTTCATCAATTTTAGCTTGAGATCCATCTTCTTTCACCAAGTGACGTGGAGTTGCAAATCCCTCAACACCGTAAGGAAGAGCAATAACAGCACCTTTTTCGAAAACATCTACAATAGTTCCTTCGTGAACCGAATCAGTTGTAAAGATAGTTTCGAACACATCCCATGGATTTTCTTCCAATTGTTTGTGGCCTAGACTTAATCTTCTGTTGTCTTTATCGATTTCAAGAACTTTAACTTCGATTTCAGCACCAATAGTTGTAAATTCTGCTGGATGCTTCACTTTCTTAGTCCAAGATAAATCTGAGATATGAATTAAACCATCAACACCTTCTTCGATTTCAACAAAAACACCAAAATTAGTGAAGTTGCGAACCTTAGCAGTGTGCTTAGAGTTAACAGCATATTTAGACTCAATTCCTTCCCAAGGATCTGTTTTCAATTGCTTGATACCAAGAGACATTTTTCTCTCTTCACGATCCAATGTTAAAATTTGAGCTTCTACTTCATCTCCAACTTTCATGAAATCTTGTGCAGATCTCAAGTGCTGTGACCAAGACATTTCAGAAACGTGAATTAAACCTTCAACTCCAGTAGCGATTTCAACAAATGCACCATAGTCGGCCATTACTACAACTCTACCTTTAACGTTATCTCCAACTTTCATTTCTGCATCAAGAGCATCCCATGGATGTGGAGTAAGTTGTTTAAGACCTAAAGCAATACGTTTTTTATCATCATCAAAATCAAGGATAACAACGTTCAATTTCTGATCTAGTTCTACAATCTCGCTTGGGTGAGATACTCTACCCCATGAAAGATCGGTAATGTGAATCAAACCATCAACACCACCTAAGTCAATAAATACACCGTAAGAAGTGATGTTTTTAACAGTTCCTTCAAGAACCTGACCTTTTTCAAGCTTAGCGATAATTTCTTTTTTCTGTTGTTCCAATTCAGCTTCGATAAGAGCTTTATGAGAAACAACAACATTTTTAAATTCGTGGTTGATTTTAACAACTTTGAATTCCATAGTTTTTCCTACGTAAACATCGTAGTCACGAATAGGCTTAACATCAATTTGAGATCCTGGCAAGAAAGCCTCGATTCCAAATACGTCAACGATCATACCACCTTTAGTACGACATTTGATGTAACCTTTAATAATTTCGTCGTTTTCAAGTGCTGAGTTCACACGATCCCATGAACGCAATGCACGAGCTTTTTTGTGAGAAAGAACCAATTGTCCTTTTTTATCTTCTTGACTTTCAACGTAAACTTCAACAGTATCACCTACAGTTAATTCAGGATTATATCTGAATTCATTCAAGCTTACGATACCATCTGATTTGTAACCAATATTGATTACAACTTCTCTTTTGTTTAATGAAATAACTGTACCATCAATTACTTCTTTTTCAGCAACTGTAGATAAAGTTTTATCATACATTGCTTCTAATTCTGTTCTGTTTCCACCAGAGAAACCTTCTTCGCTGGTAAACGCATCCCAATCAAATTCTGCATCTGCTGCAGAATTGTCTACTTTTTTGTTTTCTTCAACCATGTGTTAAATTACTGATTTACTAATAAATTAGACATTATATATAAAATTCCGTGCAAAATTATAAATTATTCCGGAACAAGTATCAAGTTACGACTTTTTTTTCGCAAAATTCTTCAAAATAATCTATGATTTACAGTAAGACTATCAATAAAAAAAATTAGACATTAAACTAAAGCATTTCTTTATAGATTATAAAAATCAGAACTTATAGTAAGATACTAAGCTTTTTATGTAGCTTCAAGCTTATATATCCACCATAATAAAACAAAGATTTAATTTTATGAAAATCCACAAAATTTGTTTCAAATAAATTCTCGTTTACCTTTGCGCAAAATTGAAAGAAATAGACTCTAAAATAATAGAACAATGAGTATCGAAAAAGAATTACATGCACGAAGCGGTTCAATTTGTGAACTATGCGGCGCCTCAGAAAATTTAAAAGCATACGAAGTAGCTCCATCAAACAAAACCGCAGATCAAAACATATTGATTTGTGAAACTTGCCATGAGCAAATAGAAGATGCTGATAAAATAAATGTAAACCATTGGCGTTGCTTAAACGACAGCATGTGGAGCACAGTACCTGCAGTTCAAGTTATGGCATGGAGAATGCTTAATCGCCTTCGTGACGAAGGATGGCCTCAAGATTTACTTGACATGCTTTATCTTGACGAAGAAACTATGACCTGGGCTCAAGCTACAGGCGAAGGTGAAGAGGATGAAGATGCAGTTAAACACATCGATAGTAATGGCGTTCAACTTCAAGCTGGCGATAATGTTGTTTTAATTAAAGATTTAAATGTTAAAGGTGGTGGATTTACTGCAAAAAGAGGAACCGCAGTTCGTCGTATCTCTTTGGTTCACGATAATGCTGAACACATCGAAGGACGCGTAGAAGGTCAGCACATTGTAATCCTTACTAAATATGTAAAAAAGATGTAAAATTAAGCAAGTTATCCACTTGATTGAACTAAAAAACAGAAATCTAAATCGGGTTTCTGTTTTTTTATTCAATTCTTTGAATCGATATCCAGTGTTTTCTCAAAAAACTAAGACTTAATAAACAAAACACAATTAGTAATATTAAAATTACAGAAAATACAATTTTTATTACTTCTCCTCCAATATTATTAAAAATAAAAATCGCCAAAACTGGCATAAGGGCAGTTAAAAAAGGCAGATAAGCACTAAAAAAAACATTTCCCTGCACCTTCAAAACTTCTCCATCTTTAAGCAACGAAATCTCTTTACTTCCACACCAATTTATTTTAGCAGAAAGTAAGACAGAATATTTTACCTCGAGTTCTTTTTCTTCACCATTTTTTAATTCAATAATTTTCTTGCCACCAATATAAATTGGATATGAGATTCTCTTATTAACTTTCTCGAGAGGACGTTTTATGATTATTTTCATAATGTGATTAATATAATTATATCGTACAATGCAATAACTGTAAAATCAGCACAAAATAAACCTACTAACAAAATAATATAAAACTACACTAAAAAATAAACAATACAGTTTTTTAAGTCACAACATTAATTTCATTAAATATTATAGCTCCACATAAACAAAAAATTAGCATCACCCCTTCCAGAACAGAATGCTGTAAATACTATCTTTTAAATAGAAACAATTCAATTTAAAATAAATGAACCCACTTTTTTTAGCTCAAAAAAATAAAAAAAGGAAACATCAAATACAAACACTCCCATTAGAGAAATAATAGCATTCTAATTAAAATAAATACTTTACTTAAAAAGACAAATAAATAAAACAAAATCCCTCTTCCTACGTATATTTTACACATCGATTAAAAACGCACATTAAAATTAAATCATTATAGTATATTACTTAATTTTGCTTTATTTAGTATAAAATTATCCATTTTTAAGTAAAATCATTAAAAAAACTATCTATATGAACATTACAATTGTTGGTACAGGTTACGTTGGACTCGTTTCAGGAACCTGTTTCGCCGAAACTGGCATAAATGTTACCTGCGTAGACGTAGATCAGGCTAAAATCGACAAACTTAATAAAGGGATAATTCCTATTTACGAGCCTGGACTTACCCCAATGGTAACAAATAATATGGAAAAAGGCAGATTATTTTTCTCGACAAGTTTAAAAGATAGTATTGCGGAGGCAGATGCCGTTTTTATTGCAGTAGGTACCCCCCCAGACGAAGACGGTAGCGCCGACTTAAAATACGTTTTAGGTGTCGCAAGAGAAATCGGAAGGTATACTGAACACTACATGGTTATTGTAACCAAAAGTACCGTGCCTATTGGAACAGCAAAAAAAGTTAAAGCTGCCATTCAAGAAGAACTAGACAATAGAAATTCCGATTTAACATTTGACGTTGCTTCTAACCCAGAGTTTTTAAAAGAAGGTGCTGCCATAAGCGACTTTTTAAAGCCAGACCGTGTTGTTATAGGGACCGAATCGGAAAAAGCACAAAAAGTAATGCGAAAACTTTACAAGCCTTTTTTAATGAATAACCACCCAGTTATTTTTATGGATATTCCATCGGCTGAGATGACTAAATATGCTGCCAATTCCATGCTTGCCACAAAAATATCATTTATGAATGATATTGCTAATCTGTGCGAAATTGTTGGTGCTGATGTCAATAATGTGAGAAAAGGAATTGGCTCAGATAGCAGAATTGGACATAAATTCATCTATCCTGGAACAGGTTACGGAGGTTCTTGTTTCCCTAAAGACGTTCAGGCATTAGTAAAAACTTCTGAGCAAAACGGTCATCCTTTAGAAATTTTACAATCGGTTGAAAATGTAAACAACAGACAAAAAAGTGTCCTTTACAATAAAATGATGAAACATTTCGATGGTGATTTGAAAGGTAAAAAAATTGCTATCTGGGGACTTTCATTTAAACCAAATACCGATGATATGAGAGAAGCTCCGGCTTTGGTTATCATCGATAAACTAGTAAAAGAAGGAGCAGTAGTATCAGCTTATGACCCTGTTGCTATGGAAGAGTGCGAAAGAAAAATTGGAAAAACCATTAATTATGCAAAAGACCAATACGAAGCTTTAATTGATGCCGATGCTTTAGTGGTAGTTACAGAATGGAACGAATTTAAAGTTCCTAACTTCAGAGTAATGGAAAAACTTCTAAAAAACAAACTGATTTTCGATGGAAGAAACATTTACGACACCGAAGAATTAAAAGATAACAAGTATATTTACTATTCAATTGGCCGTGCACCTATTTGTTCTTAAATTTACACTTAAATAACCATTAAATTTTAAACATCTATTCCTCCTGCCTAAAAATCAGGAGGAATTTCATAAGTATACACACATGAAAAGAGTTTTAGTAACAGGAGGTGCTGGCTTCATCGGTTCTCATCTTTGCGAAAGATTATTGAATGAAGGAAACGATGTGATCTGCATGGATAATTACTTTACAGGATCAAAAGCAAATATTTCTCATCTATTAGATAATCATTACTTTGAATTGGTTCGTCACGATGTAACAGCCCCTTACTTTGCCGAAGTAGACGAAATATACAATTTAGCTTGTCCTGCGTCGCCAGTACATTATCAATACAATCCTATTAAAACCATTAAAACTTCGGTGATGGGTGCCATTAACATGTTGGGATTAGCCAAACGTATTAATGCTAGAATCTTACAAGCCTCTACTTCTGAAGTGTATGGAGACCCAAACATTCATCCTCAAACAGAAGATTACTGGGGAAATGTAAATCCTATTGGAGTAAGATCGTGTTATGACGAAGGAAAACGTTGTGCCGAAACTCTTTTCATGGATTACCACAATCAGAACAATGTGGACATCAAAATTATCCGAATATTTAACACCTATGGACCCAACATGAATCCAGATGACGGTAGAGTTGTCTCCAACTTTATTGTACAGGCTCTAAGCAATGAAGACATCACAATTTTTGGTGATGGATTACAAACACGAAGCTTTCAGTACGTCGATGATTTAGTAGAGGGAATGTCGAGAATGATGACGACTAAAAAATCTTTTACAGGTCCAGTAAATATTGGAAATCCTAATGAGTTTACAATTATGGAATTGGCTCAAAAAGTAATCGAATTAACCAACTCAAAATCAAAAATCGTTAAGCTGGCTCTTCCAAAAGACGATCCAACTCAAAGGCAACCGAATATTAGTTTAGCTAAAAAAGAATTAAACAATTGGGAACCTAAAATACAGTTAGAAGAAGGTTTATTAAAAACAATTAAATATTTCGACACTTTGCTTTCAAAAAAATAAAATATACAAAACATTATGAATAGAGGACTTATTATTAACATATAAGTCCTTTGAACTACTTATTTTATATTTATTGATATCCATTCTGACGAAAACACTAAAAAAACTACTACCTAAAAAAACATAAGACGAGCAAATCAGAAATATCAATTTTTGAATCTTATAACACAAATTAAATTTTTACCGATGAAAGGAATCATATTAGCAGGAGGCTCCGGCACCAGATTATATCCCATCACAAAAAGCATCTCTAAGCAAATCATACCAGTTTACGATAAACCTATGATTTATTATCCTCTATCAGTATTAATGCTAACAGGAATTCGAGAAATACTTATTATTTCTACTCCAAAAGATTTGCCTCTTTACAAAGACCTTTTAGGAGATGGTAAACAATTGGGAATAAAAATTTCTTATGCCGAACAGGCTTCTCCTGATGGATTAGCTCAAGCATTTATTATTGGCGAAGAATTTATCGGAGACAGTCCGGTTTGTATGATTTTGGGAGACAACCTATACTACGGATATGAGTTTAGTAAACAATTAGAAGAATCGGCAAAATTAACTGAAGGAGCCTTAGTATTTGGCTATCATGTTACCGACCCTGAAAGATATGGAGTTGCAGAATTCGATGAAAATGGATTGGTTAAAAGCATAGAAGAAAAACCGGAAAATCCTAAATCTAATTATGCCATTACAGGACTTTATTTTTACGACAACTCTGTTGTAGAAAAAGCAAAAGCATTAAAACCATCAAAACGAGGAGAACTCGAAATAACCGACCTAAATCGTATTTACCTAAACGAAAATAAGCTTAGCCTTAAAGTTTTAGGAAGAGGGATGGCATGGTTAGACACTGGCACTCATGAAAGTATGTTGCAAGCATCGAATTTCATAGCAACAATAGAGCAGCGCCAAGGTCTAAAAGTTGCTTGTTTAGAGGAAATTGCATACCGAAATAATTTTATCGATAGAAATCAACTCTTAAAACTTGCAGAACCATTGTTGAAAAATCAATATGGAGAATATTTGTTGAGAATTGCAAACGAAGATAACAACCAATAAAACCATATAATGGAAATTATTAAAACCAACATACCCGACCTTTTAATTATAAAACCCAAAGTTTTCGAAGATGAAAGAGGATATTTTTTCGAAAGTTATAACGAAAATACATTTAAAAAACACGAACTCAATTACAATTTTGTTCAAGATAACGAATCAAAATCGGGATACGGAGTAATTAGAGGCCTACATTACCAACTGGCACCTTACTCACAAACCAAACTAGTTCGGGTTATACAAGGGAAAGTATTTGATGTCGCCGTTGACTTAAGACAAGACTCTCCTACTTATGGCAAATGGAGCGGGATAGAATTATCAGCCGAAAATAAAATACAATTCTTAATCCCAAAGGGTTTTGCTCACGGCTTTTCTGTACTTAGCGAAAAAGCCACATTTGTATACAAATGCGACAATCTTTATAATCAGAAAGCTGAACGAGGACTTAACTTTAACGATCCTTTCTTAAATATCGACTGGCTAATTGAACCCGAAAAAGCAATAATATCACCTAAAGATAAGGTTCTTCCAAACTTTATGGAAGCCGAAAAGAATTTCAAATTTGGAAAATAGCATTAGTTATGGCAAATATTTTAGTTACCGGAAGCAATGGGCAATTAGGAAGTGAGATACGAGAATTAGCTAGCAAAACAGTCGGTCTTACTTTTACTTTTACTGATATAAAAGAACTTGACATAACATCACCTGAAGCACTATCGAAATTTGTAAAAGACAAAAACTTCAGGTACCTGATTAATTGCGCAGCCTACACAAATGTTGATAAAGCAGAAGAAGATAAAGATACAGCTAGATTAATTAATGCAACCGCCGTTAAAAACCTTGCTCAATTATCTATCGATAATAATATTATACCAATACATATCTCCACAGATTATGTGTTTTCTGGCGAAGGATTTAAACCCTATACAGAAAATGAATCGACCGATCCACAAGGAATTTATGGCAAAACAAAATTCGAGGGAGAAGAATTACTAAGAAATATCTGCCAAAAGCATATTATTATTCGAACATCCTGGCTATATTCTCCTTTCGGAAAAAACTTTCTAAAAACAATGCTCAATCTAGGCCGGGACAAAACAGAATTAGGAGTAATTGTTGATCAAATAGGTACTCCTACCTATGCCCACGATTTGGCTTTTAGTATTCTTAAAATCATTGAAAATATCGATAAAAATAAAGACTTTAAAGATTATGGAACCTACCATTACTCAAACGAAGGAGTCTGTAGTTGGTTCGATTTTGCAAGTGAAATACAAATAGCCGCAAATAATAATTGTAAAATAAATACAATCGAAAGTAAAGATTTTGAGTGCTTAGCGAAAAGACCTTACTACAGTGTCTTGAATAAATCAAAAATTAAACATATTTTTGATCTCGATATTCCACATTGGAGGGTAAGGATATCTCATTGTATAAATCGAATAATAAGTTAACTAAAAGAAACCTTTTCGGACATGAACAAATCGGAAATCTTAGAAAGTGTTATTGAAAAAGCCAACTCTTGGCTAGAGGGGAGTTATGATGAGGCAACCAAAAATGCCGTAAAATCACTGCTTGAGCAGGATGATCAGACCAATTTAATTGATTCTTTTTATAAAGATTTAGAATTTGGTACCGGTGGACTTAGAGGTAAAATGGGACCAGGAACCAATAGAATGAATATTTATACTGTTGGTGCTGCAACTCAGGGTTTGGCTAACTATTTAAACAAATCGTTCCCAGGCGAAGAAATTTCCATTTGTATTGGATATGACTGTAGAAATAATAGTAAGCTATATTCAGATACTGTAGCTAACATTTTTTCGGCCAACGGAATAAAGGCATATATTTTTGATGATTTACGCCCTACTCCGGAAATGTCATTTGCCATTCGCCATTTAGGTTGTAAATCTGGTGTTATCATTACAGCATCACACAACCCAAAAGAATACAATGGTTATAAAGCATATTGGGAAGATGGATCTCAGTTGGTACCTCCACACGACAAAAATGTAATTGCCGAAGTTAAAGCTGTAAAAGTTGAAGATATCAAATTTAAAGGTAATCCTGATTTAATTGAAGTACTGGGCGAAGATATGGATAAACTATATCTTGATACGGTTAAAACACTAACACTATCGCCGGAAGCAATTAAAAACCAGAAAAATCTTAAAATTGTATTTACGCCACTACACGGAACAACCGTTAAGCTAGTTCCCGACTCACTTGCTAATTTCGGATTCGAAAATGTAATTCACATTCCTGAGCAAGATGTTGTTGACGGAAATTTTCCAACTGTCTGGTCTGCCAATCCTGAAGAGCCAGAAGCCCTTAAAATGGCTGTAGATAAAGCAGAAGAAGTTAATGCCGATTTAGTTATGGCATGCGATCCTGATGGTGATAGATTGGGAATATCTGTTAAAAATGACAAAGGAGAATGGGAAATTATTAATGGAAACCAAACAGCTCTCATTTTTACATACTATCTAATAAAACGCAAAAAAGAATTAGGTCTTCTTACAGGTAACGATTATGTTGTTAAAACAATTGTAACAACCGAGTTATTTAAAGATGTAGCCGAAAAAAATAATGTACAATGCTTTGATGCCTACACTGGATTTAAATGGATTGCCGATGTAATGCGTAAAAATCCTGAAAAAAATTACGTAGGTGGTGGCGAAGAATCATTTGGGTATATGCCTGGAGATTTTACCCGCGATAAAGATGCAGTATCGGCTTGCAGTGTTATGGCTGAGATAGCTGCCTGGGCTAAAGATCAAAATAAAAATCTTTTTGATATCCTAAAAGAAATTTACATTGAGTACGGATTTTCGAAAGAAAAAATGATTTATATTGTGCGCGAAGGTCTGCAAGGATCGCAGGAAATTAGCCAAATGATGCACGATTACAGACACAATACTCCCAAAGAGATTAATGGCTCTAAAATGATTTTGGTAAAAGATTATACCACTAGAAAAGCTACTAATCCAATTACCGGAGAAACTACTGATCTCGATTTTGAGACTACTGCAGATGTACTTCAGTTCTATCTTGAAGATGGTACAAAAATATCTGTACGTCCGTCGGGAACCGAGCCAAAAATTAAATTTTATTTCGAAGTACGTGAAACATTAGGTTGTGTAACTGAATTTTATGCAACCGAAGAAAAGGCCAATAAAAAAATCGAAGGAATTATTAATTCTTTGAAATTAAACTAATAAATTTAGGGTAGCCTATGCTACCCTATGCTTTTTACTTATGGAAACTACAAAAACCATTCTATCTGTTGATGACTCACCAATTAACAATAAATTGATTGAGGCATATTTTAGACGTGATTACACTGTAATATCAAAAGAAGGCGGACAGCAAGCTCTAGACTGGCTGGAAGACAATATGCCAGATGTGATATTATTGGATATCATGATGCCTTTTATGGATGGCATTGAAGTTCTTGAACGAATTCAGGCTAACGACAGATTACGAGAAATTCCCGTAATTATGGTTACTGCAAAAACCGAAATGGAAAGTATTAAGGCTACTCTTAGCATGGGAGCTCAGGATTACGTAAAAAAACCAATCGATTTTACCGAACTACAAACCAAAGTACTTATTGCCTTTCAAATTAATGAACAAAAGCAGGAAATCAGTAAGTACAAATCATACTACGATATTCATCAGGGCATGATTCATGCACAAAGAATACAAAGATCAATTCTTCCTGATTATGAAAACTTTAGAAGACTATTCCCAAAATCATTTATCATTAATCTGCCTAAACATATTGTAGGTGGAGATTTTTATTGGATACAGCAAAGTTACCACAAAAAAAGCATTGGTTTGTTCGATTGTACTGGACATGGGGTACCTGCAGCAATGCTTACAGTTATGGGACAAATGGAACTTCATACATTATCTCAAAATGGAAATGAAGTAAATGCCGAACAGGTTTTTCCTCTTTTAAGCAGAAAGTTTAGTCAAATTTTAAATACCTCTGGCGATACCTATACTCAATATGATGGAATGGATGGAGTATTTTGCTCATTTTATCCACAGGATAATATTTTAGAATTTGTTGGAGCAAAACGATCTCTGGTCATTATTCGCAAAAACAACGGTCAACTTATTGTGGATAATGAGAATTTTGAAGCTAGAATATCGGATGCTGACTTCTCTCTATTCGAAATTCTTGGTGACAGAAACTCCATTAGCAAAGAATCCGAATTTGTTGAATTTACAAGTAAGAAAATAAAAATTCAGCAAGGAGACCGAATCTTTCTTTATAGCGATGGCATAACTGACCAATTGGGAGGCGATCAACAAAAAAGATTAAAAAGAAAAGAATTCTTCGAAAAATTACTGGCCATTCAAAATAAATCTATCAACCTGCAAAAGTCTGATATATTTAACTGGCTGGAACATTGGAAACAAAACAACGAGCAAACCGATGATATTTTAATGATTGGAATAGAATTTTAATATTAATATTCTTCCTCATTTGGAAAAAATTCTTTCTTAAAGTTTACCAAATAAAGCTTCTCTGTAGATCGGGTTAAAGCTGTGTATAACCATCTGTAGTACTCTCTATTCAGAAGTTCATCGGTAAGGTATCCCTGATCTACAAAAACAGCCTTCCATTGCCCTCCCTGAGCTTTATGACAAGTAACTGCATAAGCAAATTTAACCTGAAGCGCATTAAAAAATTTATCATTACGAACTTTTTCGTATCGTTTTTTCTTTACTTTAATATCTGCATAATCCTCGGCAATGGTAAAAAACAGTTTCCTGTTCTCTTCGTAGCCTAATGATGCGGTTTCAATATCCAAAGTATCAAGCATAATCATTGTATCCAATTCTATATCATTATAGTCTGGAAAACGTACAGTTACTTCGGCATACCTAAAACCATACATTTCGGTATGTTTTCGAATTCTTACAATTTCACAAATATCACCATTAGCTATAAAATCGAGATTTTCAATATCGTGAGCCCAAAAATAATTATTCTTTACAACCATTAATAAATCACCTGCTGATATCTCCTCTTCACGATAAAGTACTGTATTTCTAATACCCTGGTTAAAACGGTTTGCCCGTTTATTAGAGCGACTAATCACAATTGTATCTTCAACCCCATATTTATAATGTGCCGACGAAATTTCCTCAATAAGGTCTGCACCGGTAATTTTAAAGATATCAGGAAACTTATGTGTCGATAATTCAGGAAATCCACTCAAATTATTGCGCAACATTTTTCTAAGTTCGGTAGCATTTAATAAAATACCCGATTCCTTATTTTGTCGAACAACCTGTGTTAATACCAACTCCTCAATCTCTAAATTATAGCATGCTCTTAATTCATTCGAATCGAGGGCTGGACTAATATCTAATCCAACGGGGGGCAACTGAGCCGAATCGCCAATTAAAATTAACTTACAATTTTCGGCAGAATATACATAACCAATTAAGTCATCTAACAAACATCCCGATCCAAACACACTTGCTTCTGGTGAATAATTAGAGATCATCGATGCCTCATCAACTAAAAACACCGTATTTTTATGCAAATTTCTATCTTTTACAAATATACCTTCGGCATCGGCCAAAGATTTTTGCCTATAAATTTTCTTATGAATTGTAAAAGCAGACTTTTTTGAATACTGACTCAACACTTTTGCAGCCCTTCCTGTGGGTGCAAGAAGGACAGTATTGATCTTCATTTCGGTTAAAGTAGTAACCAAAGCACTTACTAAAGTTGTTTTTCCTGTTCCGGCATACCCTTTTAACAAAAATATTTTTTGGCTTTCTTGCTGCGTCACAAAATCAGCTAAACCAACTATAGCCTTAGTTTGATCACTAGTAGGAGTAAACTTAAGGTGTTCCCTGATCTTGTTTGCCACATGATTTTTTATCATTTCTGTTAAATTTTGTTGGATATAAAAATAGCCAAATAGATTTTTTTTTTAAATTTGCAGACAAACTTACACAAACTAATAAGAATAAAAATGAAAAAAGTCTTTCAAATCTTACTTGCTATAGCCATTGTTGCACTTGCTTACTTAAGCTACCAGAGCATAAACAAACCTCTTGAATTTGGTAAAATTAAGAAGCAACGTTACGACAGAATTATCACTCAGTTGAAGGATATTCGTAAAGCACAGGGAGCGTATAAGGATGTAAATGGTAAATATACTGGAAGTTTCGATACTTTAATTAGCTTTATTAAAACAGATTCGATGCCATTGATTAAATCTATGGGAACATTAACTGATGAGCAATACGAAGCTGGTATGACTGAAAAAGAAGCTGTAAAGAAAGGATTCATTACTCGTGATACTATTATGATTGCGGCTCTTGATACTATCTTTGGAAAAGATTATCCAATTGAAAATTTAAGATATATACCGTTTACCAAAGGAAAACATCAATTCAAATTAGGAGCTGGAATTTTTATTACAGGATCTAAAGTTAAAGTTCCAGTTTTTGAAGCTAGAGTATCTAACATGATTATTTTTGAAGATGTTAAAGATCAATATTTAGATGAACTAAAAGAAGAAAACGGTAACCGTATGCGTTTAAACAAATACCCAGGCTTGATGGTTGGTTCTCTTGAAGAAGCTAACAATAACGCAGGTAACTGGGAGTAATCCTAAATTATATGGACGACCTAATATTTGTTGAGTCTACTTTTGATAAAAGCAAAACTGAAGAATATAATTTATCCATCCGAGTTGGCTCGGATGGATTTTCTTTTTCTATACTCAACGTAAATAAAAAATGTTTAGCCTTAAAACGCTTTAAAACATTTAGCCAAAACTCCGACATTGAACTTCTAAACTCCTTTAAAGAGCAAATTAGAAATAGCGAATTACTTAACTTAAAATATAAAGCTGTTTCTATTTTATGGATATCTGATAAATCAATTCTTATTCCAAATGAATTTTTCACAAAGGAATTCGCTTTTAACAGCTACCAAATTTGCCATGAGTTAAGACAGGCTGAAACTTTAAATTGGAATAAAATAGACCTATTAGAGGCATATAGTGTATTTCCAATACTTGTAAGCTTAAAAGAATTGCTACACAAACAATTTCCTCAAGCTGCTATTTATCATCACACCCACCCTTTCTACATAAATGCAATGAAAGAAAGCATGGAAGATAACCACCCAAGTGTGTTTGTTAATATCCATCAGGATTTTTTCCATGTAATTATACCCGATCAGGGCAAAAAGCATTTCATTAATAGTTTTTCTTACAAAGAAGATTCCGATCTGGCCTACTACATTTTAAACATCTACAAACAACAAAAGCTAAATAACGAAAGAAGCAAGCTTATTGTAAATGGCTTAGTTCAGGAAAAAAGTAAGGTAATTCTATTATTAAAAAAATATTTGGCCGATGTTGAAGTAAAGCATCTACCTGCCGAATTAAGAATAAAAAATATAATTCCTCTCGAGGAATACAATCAATTCATTAACCTTTTAAATTTAAGCGAGTGCGAATAGTTAGCGGAACTCATAAAGGCAGAAGAATAAGTCCGGATAAAAGTTTTAAGGCAAGACCTACAACCGACTTTGCAAAAGAAAATTTATTCAATGTTTTAAACAACATGATAGATTTAGACGGTTTAAGCGTTCTTGATTTATTTGGAGGTACTGGTGGCATTAGCTACGAATTTGCATCGAGAGGAGCTGAAAAAGTGATTTGCGTTGAATTAAACCACCGCCATTTTGCTTTTATTCAAAAAACCATTGATAATTTAGGATTCGAACAAATTCTACCAATTAAATCGGATGTATTTCGCTTCGTAAAAAGCTGTCGCCAGAAATTTGACATGATATTTGCCGATCCACCTTACGATTTAAAAAAACTTGATTCAATTCCTGATTCAATTCTGGAAAAAGAGATATTAACAGAAAATGGTATTTTAATATTAGAACACGGTTCAACAAACGATTTCTCCAAACATCCTAACTTTATGGAAAAACGCAGTTATGGCAGTGTAAACTTTAGCTTCTTCGAACTAAAAAAAGAAAACTAGTTTCTATAAACTCATGATTTAAAAGCGATCCTAAACAAGTCTTTAGTGATCGTTTTTTTTAACACTATATCCCAAATTCTATTTATCTGATTCTTTCGGATATAAATCTGTAATTTTTAGCGCATTAAAAAAGCCTTCTACTCTAATGAATCGAAGGCTTATATTTTTAGCGGTCCGGACGAGACTCGAACTCGCGACCCCATGCGTGACAGGCATGTATTCTAACCAACTGAACTACCGGACCA
>NZ_JBQTGK010000003.1:0-139676 GCF_052400665.1 Marinifilum sp. RC60d5 | reverse complement strand
GTTAGCGGTCCGGACGAGACTCGAACTCGCGACCCCATGCGTGACAGGCATGTATTCTAACCAACTGAACTACCGGACCTTTTTTTTTGATAGCGATGCAAAGATAATGCAAGTTTCTTTACATACAATACTTCTTGTAATTTTTTTTAAGTAAAAACCCATAAAAATCCAGTAATAGTGCGGTTTTTAGCATGTTACAAATAAAATTAAAATTGTATTTTTTTTGTACTCCTTTTAAGAAATCATATGAACCATTTCCTAAACTTAATACCCAAAAATCAGCAACACAAACATATCTAGCTTATTTAGAGAAGCATCTCGTAAAAAGTCAGACTTCCATCAATAATATTTTGTATCTTTTAATACAGAATATAAAAAACTCACTTATGCAACAACAATTATTTAAAACACTATGGAAGGATTATACAAAACAAAATCCTTCGGCACAGGCAATACATGATCTTTTTACTCAGGAAAACGAAAAAGTAGTTAACGATCATGTTGCTTTTAGAACTTTCGATGACCCTAGAATGAATATTGAAATTCTGGCAAAAAAATTTATTAAAGCTGGATATGAGTTTGCAGGCAAATATAAATTTGAAGACAAGCATTTAAACGCTGTCCATATGGAACACCCTACCGAAAAGGCTCCTAAAGTTTTTATTTCGGAACTAATTATATCTGAATTTTCAGAAAACTTTCAGAAAAGAATCAAACAATTACTTAATTCGGTGGGCAACGCTTATTATTCCGATCCCGATTTAATATACAAGGGCAGTGTTTGGGGCACCCCCTCATACGAAACCTATCAGGCATTACGCAACGAATCGGAATATGCCGCATGGTTGTATGTGCATGGATTTAGAGTGAATCATTTTACAGTTAGCATTAATGAACTAAAAAAATACGATACCATAGAAAAAGTAAATCAATTTTTAAAAGACAAAGGCTATGAATTAAATAGTTCGGGAGGAGAAATAAAAGGAAGTCCAGAAAAATTATTGCAACAATCTTCTACTCTTTCCGAGATTATAAAAATGGAATTTAAGGAAGGTGTTTACGATATTCCGGCATGTTTTTACGAATTTGCCATGCGTCACAAAGATGAATCAGGAAAGCTATTTTCAGGATTTATAGCTGCCAATGCCAATAAGATATTTGATAGCACAAATTTTAGAGAAGCGAAGCTAGATTGACAATCCAATATCGGTTGAGAATATCTTTACAATATCAATTAAGTTGGGCAAGTACATTTGCCCAGCTTTTTTTGTGTAAATAATAGTATTTATTTGTTAGAAATGAGTCTCAGGATCTTATATTTGTCTAAAACAACTAACATCCTAAATAATGAAAACACAACACATTCTATTTGTTTTTATATGCATTCTTATTACCGCATGCAATACACAAAACAAAGCTCTGCCTGTAGAATCTGGAGTAGCCAAAACACTGGCCGAATACCGAAAAGAAAATATAAGTAATCTTGAATATAATTTAAGTTTTACTATTCCTGAAACAAGAGAACAAAATATCACCGGTACCAACACAATTGCCTTTAAGCTATTATCAACTAATCAGGATTTACAAATTGATTTTAGAGAAGATGTGAGCTTAATTAATAAGATAATTTGCAATGGAGAAAATTCTGCTTACCACCATGAATCGGAACACCTGATTATCCCGAAAAGGGAATTAATAAAAGGAGAAAACAAAATAGTAATAAAATTTACTGCAGGAAATACTTCATTGAACCGAAACGATGAATTTTTATATACATTATTTGTACCCGACAGAGCCAGAACAGCTTTTCCCTGCTTCGATCAACCTGATTTAAAGGCAAAATTTATATTGAGTTTATCGGTACCTAAAAATTGGAAAGCAATAGCAAATGGAAAAATTGAATCGGTACAGGAAAACAACGAAAAAACACTTTACAAATTTCTAAAAACCGAAGCATTACCTACATATCTATTCTCATTCGTAGCCGGAAAATTTGAAACTATTACTAGAGAACGAAATGGTCACAAACATACTATGTACCACCGTGAAACAGATGCTAATAAATTAGCTAACAATACCGATGAAATATTTCGTTTGCTTTTTGAATCGCTGGATTGGCTGGAAGATTACACAGATATCCCCTATCCTTTTGCTAAGTATGATATTGTGGTAATTCCATCCTTCCAATATGGAGGAATGGAGCATACTGGAGCTACATTATACAATGCTTCTAAAATGTTTTTAGATAAAAATGCAACTCAGAATAGCCTATTGAGCCGTGCTAACCTTATTGCTCACGAAACTTCGCACATGTGGTTTGGTGATCTTGTTACCATGAAATGGTTCGATCAGGTATGGTTAAAAGAGGTATTTGCTAACTTTTTAGCTGATAAAATTACAAATCCTTCTTTCCCGGATATAAATCATAAACTGAAATTTGAAATGGCCCATTTCCCAAGTTCCTATTCTATTGACAGAACCACTGGTGCAAACCCAATTAATCAAATTCTTCCAAACCTAAAAGATGCTGGTAGTGTTTATGGATCAATTATTTACCATAAATCGCCAATTGTAATGGATATGCTGGAAAAGATAACTGGTGAACAAGCTTTACAAAAGGGCTTGCAGAACTATTTAAAAACTTATGCTTATGGCAATGCCAGCTGGGAAGATTTAATTGGCATTCTTGACAAAAGTACAGACAGCAATTTATCGCAATGGAGTAAAGTTTGGGTAGATAAAGCCGGAAGAGCTCACATCACATCTGATTTGACTGAGGAAAATGGTAAAATATCCGAATTAACACTTACTCAGAGTGATGCTAATGGAAATCCAGGAAAATGGAATCAAAATTTAAAGCTAATTCTTGGCTATGCCGACAAAACAATTGGCCTTTCGGTTGCACTTGATAAGCCGGAAGTAAATGTTACTGCTGCCAAAGGAATGGATCTTCCTGAATACATTATCCCTAATGGAGCAGGAAATGCCTATGGATTCTTTAAAATGGATACTCGGACAAAGCAATTTCTGTTAAAAGATATCCATAAAGTAAAAGATGATTTACAAAGAGGTATTGCATGGATTAACCTATACGAAAATTTGAGAGAGGGTGAAATTAAGGGAAAAGACTTTTTATTAGCTGCCGAAAAACAAGTTTCAATAGAGAAAAACACTTTAATATTATCTCGCATTCTATCTTACCTAAAGTCTGTGTATTGGTTAAATATTAGCACTAATGAAAGAAAGCAATTCGGAAAGCATTTGGAAGAAAGTCTTTGGATTCGATTGGCCCAAGAAAAAAATATGAGCAACAAATCAAGTTTGTATTCTGCCTTAAGCAATATTGCGGAAAGCAAAAGCCGATTAGATCAGCTATATGCGGTTTGGAAAGACGAGATAGCCATTGGAGGCTTTTCCTTATCGGAAAACAAAGCAACAGCTCTGGCTTGTAATTTGGCCATTAAAATACCCGAAAAGGCTGATGAGATTGTTACAATACAAATCGAGCGAATTAAAAATGCGGATAGCAAGAAAAAAATGCAATTTATAGCTCCTGCCCTTTCTGCCGAGAAGCAAGTTCGCAAAGAATTTTTTGCTAGTCTGCACAAAGCTGAAAATAGAGAAATTGAACGTTGGGTTTTGGATGCTTTGCGATATTTAAATCATCCCTTAAGAGAAAACGATGCTCTTAATTATCTGCCTGAGGAATTGGAACTTTTAAAAGAAATTCAGGTAACTGGTGATATCTTTTTTCCATACAACTGGCTGAGTGCAGCCTATGGAGGACTTCAATCGAAAGAAGCTGGAGATATCACTCGTAAATTTTTAGAAGAACATCCGAACTATCCTGAGAATTTAAAATTAAAAATTTTGCAAGCAGCAGATTTAGTACTGAAGAAATAAAATGTAATTATAAGATATCGATAATATAAAGGCTCTTTTCAAATGATGGAAGAGCCTTTTTCTTTGAATAACTAACTAATTGTTAAGTAAATATTATTCGACGCGACAGCAATTACTTCCTATCCGAAAAGTTACAATTGAAAACTAGTGCAGAGTACCAAAATATCTATAGAAATATTTGAACAGAAATACCAAGATAGCATACCGGAATAGTAAAAGCCACAAATTTTAGCTCATAAAAAAAGATCAAGCAAATGCTTGATCTTTTTTTATCTTAATCCGAAACACGTTTGTTTACGTTTATTAGTTTTTAGTATCTTTTATGATAACATCATGGGCACCACCTTCGATAATACTTGTAGATGAAACCAAAGTAATTTTTGCTTCAGCCTGTAACTCTGCAATTGTTGTTACACCACAACTACACATGGTCGATTTAATTTTACCCGTAGTTATATCCAAGTTGTCTTTCAACTTACCTGCGTATGGCACGTAACTATCCACACCTTCTTCGAATTTCAGGCTGCTGTTACCACCCATATCATATCGTTGCCAGTTTCTAGCTCTGTTCGAACCTTCGCCCCAATATTCTTTTACGTAATTACTACCTATCAATAATTTTCTTGTAGGACTCTCGTCAAAACGAGCAAAATATCTTCCCATCATTAGGAAATCCGCACCCATTGATAAAGCTAGAGTCATGTGATAATCCTGAACAATACCACCGTCTGAACAAATTGGAATGTACTGTCCTGTTTTTTCATAATACTCATCACGAGCTTGTGCCACCTCAATAATTGCTGTTGCCTGTCCTCTACCAATTCCTTTTTGCTCTCTTGTAATACAGATTGATCCGCCACCTACACCAACTTTAATAAAATCAGCGCCAGCTTCAGCTAAATATAAAAAACCATCTCTATCAACAACATTACCTGCACCAACTGCCACTTTATCATTGTATCTTTCTTTAATCCACTGAATCGAATTTTTCTGCCATTCCGAAAAACCATCCGAAGAATCCAGGCACAATACATCAACACCAGCATCAACCAAAGCAGGAACACGTTCCTCGTAATCACGAGTATTAATTCCAGCACCTACAATTAGCCTTTTCTGATCGTCAAGCAATTCATTATGATTCACTTTATGGTTATCGTAATCTTTACGGAATACAAAATATTTTAGATTTTGATCTTTATCAATAATAGGAAGTGTATTTAACTTATGATCCCAAATAATATCATTGGCATCGGTTAAAGATATTCCAAGTTCACCTACCGCCAACTCTGGCAAAGGTCTCATTATATCTTTCACTTTTTTATCCAGACTATCTTTGTTAATTCGATAATCGCGACCGGTAATAATTCCAAGAAATTTACCATTAGGACTTCCATCGGCTGTTACCCCAATGGTCGAAAATCCTGTTTTTTCTTTCAAGTTTAAAATATCACGTAAAGTTTCTTCAGGAGTAATATTAGCACGACTTTGTACAAATCCTGCTTTGTGCTTTTTCACTCTCTTAACCATTCCAGCCTGCTGCTCAATAGATTGAGATCCAAAAATAAACGATACACCCCCTTCTTTAGCCAAAGCAATAGCCATTCCATCGTCGGATACTGATTGCATAATAGCTGATACAAAAGGAGTTTTTAAGTTAATTTTTGAGCTTTGCCCTTTTTGATATCGAACCAAAGGAGTTGTTAAATCTACCTTATCTGGAGTACAATCTACAGTAGTTAATCCTGGAATAATTAAATACTCGTTAAATGTTCTAGAAACCTCATTAATAATTTTAGCCATGGTTGTTCAGTAATTATTCAATGCTTGTTTATATAAAAAATTTCACAAAAATAATATTAATATTTGATTTGACACTTATTTATTTTCTCTTTTATATATCAAATTTAAATTTATTTAGGTATTTAATCCTTATTACTACACTTCTTTTTGACTCTGGTCTTAGAATTTTGTAAATTGAATAATAAGTTATCCTGCAAAGAATAAATTCACTTTATTCTTTAGAGTACTCTTTTTCATATTTCTACATTCCCGATTTCATCCTCTAAAAAATAAATTATGAATCTTGCACTAATTGTTTTAACTGGACTTACTGTATTTTTTCTGGCAGGCATACGAGTTATTTTTGAATACAAAAGAGCATTAAAATTCCGATTCGGAAAGTATATAAAAGTTCTAAAACCTGGTTTTCGTTGGATTATTCCCATTGTAGAAACCGTTAATATTGTAGATATTCGAGTCATTACAATTAATATCGATTCACAGGAAGTAATGACAGAAGATAATGTTCCCTGTAGTATTGATGGAGTTGTATTTTTTAAGATTGATGATCCGGAAAAAGCTGTTCTTGAAGTAGAAGAATATAAGTTTGCCATTATGCAATTGGCACAAGCTGCCTTGCGCGATGTATGTGGTAAAGTAGAACTGGATACCATTTTATCGAAACGCGAAGAAATGGGAAAAAATATAAAAACCATTGTTGAAAAGGAAACCATGGAATGGGGAATTGTAATAATCGATGTAAAAATTAAAGACATTCAGCTGCCAGAAAACATGCGCAGAATGATGGCTAATCAGGCAGAAGCTGAGCGTTCAAGAAGAGCTCGTGTAATTCTAGCCTTGGCCGAAGAGGAAGCTGCAGAAAATCTATTATCGGCTGGTAAACTAATCGACAAATCACCATCGGCAATTAAATTGAGATTGTACCAAACACTGGCCAATATTGCTTCAGAAAAGAATTCGACCATATTATTCCCTTTCCCTGAAGAAGTATTGCCAAGAAATACTAAAAAAGAATAAATAAACAAGCATAAAAAATCCCCCAATAATTCTAATTACTGGGGGATTTTAATGTAACTATGTATACTTTCAATTAATCTCTAAAATCATGGCTGAACGAGCCGGAACCTCAATACTATCTTTCATACTAAAACTTTTACCCGAGATAATATCTTTCGCCATTTCATTTCCTTTAATCATCTCATGATATCTTTTTGTTTCGAGCTGAACAGATTCCTTATTCTTATTCAGGATTACCATCACTTTACCATTATCGGTATGTCTAAAATATGAGTAAACTCCAAAATCGGGTGCATAATGAATTAATTTACCATTATGAATGATTTCGTTATCCTTTCTCCAGATTAATAGCTTTTTAAGAAAATCCTGAGCATCTTTCTCTTGCACGCTTAATCCTTTCCCAGTAAATGCATTTACTTTATCGCCACTCCAACCACCAGGAAAATCACTACGCAACATACCATGATCTCCCCCTCCGTCGCTCTTTGCCAATATCTCGGTACCATAATAAATTTGTGGAATTCCGCGCATGGTCAAAATATAGGCCATGGCCATTTTAAACGATTCGTAATTTCTATTAAGCTGATCAAAAATACGAGCCATATCATGATTATCAGGAAAAATTACCAGATTATCAGGATTGGGATATAGAAAATCGTTGGCCAGCATCTCATATAACTTAATCCATCCTGTTGACCATGTTTCCTCCTTATTTAAAGCCTCAACTAGAGCATTCTGAATAGGAAAATCCATTAAACTTGGTAAATAAGACTTATAATCATCATGATTTACTTTTCCTTTTTGCCAATATGAAATTAGAGCCGGATTCGTAGTCCACTCTTCGCCTACAATATTAAAGTTCGGATATTCCTCCATTACTTCCCTAGTCCATCTGCTCATAAAATCAGCATCCGGATAAGGATAAGTATCCATTCTTATTCCTTGTAAACCTGCATATTCAACCCACCAAATTGTATTTTGAATTAGGTATTTTGCCAGAAACTCGTTTCGCTGATTTAAATCAGGCATGGTTTTCACAAACCAACCATCGGCAAACTGCTTTAAGTCCTCTTTCGAAGCATATTTATCCTGAACCGTAGTTCTTTTATGAGAGGTCCTTTTAAATTTACCATTGCAATTAATCCAATCCTGCGAAGGCAAATCTTTCATCCACCAATGTTCCGATCCACAATGATTTACAACCATATCCATAATTAAACCAATGCCTTTTTCTTTTGCCAGTTGCGATAGTTTACGATACTCTTCATTGCTTCCAAAACGTTTGTCAACCTCATAATAATCGGTAATAGAATATCCATGATAAGATAATTTTGGCTGATTATTTTCTAAAACAGGATTTATCCAGATCGAAGTAAAACCCATATCTAAAATATAATCTAAATGATCTATAATACCTTTTATATCACCACCATGACGCCCCGACTTATCCTTTCTATTTACTGTATCAGGCATTCCTTTAACACTATCGTTATTCGGATTACCGTTGGCAAAACGATCTGGAGTAATCAGGTACATTACATCTTTTGATGTAAAGCCAATACGATTTGCCGACCCTTTTTCCCGCTCCAATAGCCTGTAAGTATAATTCAAAATGGTTTTCTTCCCTTTCTTAAATAAAATATCAAACTCACCCGCTTTAACTTTATCTCTCAACTTTAAATCGATAAACAGATAATTTGGATTTTGCACATAACTAACCTTTTCAATGCTCACTCCTGCATAATCCAATTCGGGCTTTAACTCTGAAATATTATCTCCATGAACCAGTAATTGCAAATTCGAATTCTTCATTCCAGTCCACCAAAAAGCAGGTTCTAAATGATTGATTTTATATTCTCCGGAAAAACCCAAATTCACAAACAAGAAAACATTTATAACTACGGCAATTAATCGTTTCATAATTTTATTTCTTAATGATAATTTCCTCTCATAATTTTATATACGGAAATACTGATTACAATGAAAATAAACCAACTTATAGTAAGCAAATTATTTCCACCGAGAACATATTTTCAAGTACCGATAACTGTGTTTAATGAAACTGGTCATTAGTCCTTCTATCTTAACAGATAAGTAAATTATTATAGTAGTTTGTCCTTACAAATAAATTTATGGCCGTCATTCATTTGCAATACTTCTAAAAATAGCTTAAATATGTCTTTTATGATGTATAAATAAAGTCCATGCAAATTATAACTTCCAATTCATCTAATTTAGCAAAAATTATAAATACCTCGTGGGTTCAGCACCTTTCTTACTGGTTATTTTACATGATATTTTTTGCCTTTACCTGGGGAAGTTATGATATGAATTTTAAGAAAACCCTACTGGTGGAATTAATCAATTTACCTGCAAAAATCATTCTGGTTTATTGGGTAATTTACTACCTGTTTCCGGTATTTCTTTACAAAAGAAGAATATGGCTATTCATTCTTTTATTTGGTTTATCCTTATTTGTAGTTGCCTTAATTGGTCGATTTACCGACAATCATATTATCCTTAAATATTATCTTACACAATTTAAGATTTTTCCTGTTTTTAATTTTATCCAGATTATTCGAAACATGATTAATTTAGGAACCGTAATGACTATTCCTTTTATTATTAAACTAGTAGAATATTTAAATTTAATAGCCCAAAATGAACAAAATCTTGCCAAAGAAAAGCTGGAAGCAGAACTATCTTTTCTAAAAAATCAGGTTCAACCTCATTTTTTATTCAATACTTTAAACAGTTTATATTCTCTGATTTTAAAAAAATCTGATCAATCTCTGGATGTAATTCTAAAACTATCGGAATTACTACGATATATGCTTTATGAAACCAATACAAAACAGGTAAACTTAAGTAAAGAAGTGGAAAGCATAAAAAACTATATCGAGTTGGAAAAAATTAGACATGGAGACAAAATCGATCTAAGTATAAATATTTGGGGCGATATAAATTCGAACAATATAGCTCCTATGATTATTCTTCCTTTTATTGAAAATAGTTTTAAACACAGCACAAAAGGCTTCGATAAAAAATCATGGATTACCATTGACATTGGAGTTAAAGAAAATAAATTAAAACTAAATATTGAAAATAGTATTCCCAATTCCAGTGCCGATCAGAATTCTATTGTAGGTGGCATTGGTTTGCAAAATGTAAAAAGGAGATTATCTTTAATCTATCCTGAAAAGTATGATTTAAAAATTGAGACAAACAAAGAATCGTATTGTGTACACTTAAATTTAGAATTATAATGAAAGTAAAATGTTTAATTGTTGATGATGAAGATTTGGCTCTGGATATAATCGAAGAATATATAAATAGAATTGATTATTTACAGTTGGAAGGCCGCTGTAAAAGTGCAGTGCAAGCTCTTTCTATTCTTAACAGTAAACAAATCGACTTGCTTTTTCTAGATATCCAAATGCCTGGCTTAACAGGAATTCAATTGCTAAGAAACCTCTCTAATCCACCAAGTGTTATATTTACAACTGCTTACACAGAATTTGCTTTGGAAAGTTACGAATTGGAAGCTTTAGATTATCTGATAAAACCGATACCCTTCGAACGATTTATTAAAGCTGTAAACCGTTATTTTAAGCTTGCAAAACATAACTTTCAGATTCCTGAGAAAAAGGAAAATAATAGTACTGAACAAGCTTTTATTTTTGTAAAATCGGAGAAACGAATGATTAAGGTTTTTCTTCATGAAATTTTATTCATCGAAAGTCAAAGAAATTATGTTTCTATTTATCTGGAAAATAATAAGGAAATAATTACCCTGAACACCATTAGTAATATTGAAGAAAAATTACCCGATAATAACTTTTTGCGAGTACACCGCTCTTTTATTATTGCATTAAAAAAGATAGGAAGCTATGCATCGGGAAATATTGAAATAAACAAGCAATTAATTCCCATTGGACGCAATTACAAAACAATGGTTATGTCTGTTTTAGAACGCAATGCAATTAGGTAATAAAGAAAGCTAAATCGCAAAATTAAGGATTTAATTACTAAGAAAATACTCTGTAAATTATTAAAACTTCTGGATAACAAAAACACCAGCTAAAATTAAAAATACGCCTAAAATTCGACCCCAATTTACGGGCTGAACAGGAATTCCAAACAGACCGTAATGATCGATAAGCAAAGAAAAAATTAGCTGACCTGCTACGATTAATCCAAAGCTTAAAGCCGCACCTAATCGAGGTACCAAAAAAATTACCGACGAAACATAAATTGCTCCTATTGCTCCTCCTATCCAGGCATGAAAAGGAGCTTCTTTAATAGTTTGCATCAGGTTATTGGAAGGACGCGTAAGCAATACAACAAGAAAAAGAATAATTCCTCCCACCAGAAAATTTACCAAAGCCGCCACCATAGGAGCTTTTAAAAAAGATCCCAATTTGGCATTTACACTTGCCTGAATTGGCATTAAACATCCAACCAGCAAAATTAATATCATTAAAAAATACCTCATAACTTGCAATTTACTTAGCCTGCAAAAGTATACATTTTCCATCTACAAGACTGATTATATCACGAACAAAATAATTAGCATCCTCAATTTCCGTATTCTGCGGCTTAATTTTTCAAAAAAATAATGACCAAACCTAGCTGCTGGTCATTACAAATTATCTATTGCTATTACATTTTATTTCATCTTAAATAAACACTTATCTATCATAAAAGTCACAAACCTTTTTAAACACAAAATCAAGATCCTCTTTAATTTTATCAGGTTCACTATCATTGTCTGGAAATGGATTCTCGTGGGTATACTCTCTGTTAAAATCCAGTTCATCAACTTTAATATAAATATCTCGATAAGCACCTTTTAATGTATTAATAACCTCAAAAGAAGGTATTACCAAATCTTTTTTAAGAGTAATGGCATAAATTTGGTGCTCATGTTTTCTTAATAAATTCTCTCTAAAATCTCTCATTTTCTGATAATCGAGCATAGAATGGAATATTTTTCCCTCTAAATGATCTTCATTCATAAAATGATTCAGCATTTTATCCTTTTGCAAGATATTATCGAAATGCTCAACTAAAAAAGAGTATAGAGCAACGTTAGCTTCGCTATCTAAAATAAATTTTGATACCGGTGAAAAGCGATTAAATGTGGCGCCACTGCAAAACAAACATACTTTCGAATTCGTAAAATAATTTTTATGATTTGTAAGTTTAAGAATTTGAGCCAAAAATCCACCTACTGAATAGGCAAAAATATCACACTCAAAATCTTTACTAATATGAGCATGATTACCATTTTTACATTCTTCAATAAACTGGATTACATCGTAATAACTTTGCAATCCCGACCAAATAAAACGCTGAGGCATGGAGTGTATGCGCATACTAATGGCAACATTAGATAAAGTAGAATGTACTATGTTTGGATACCTTTTTTTTCTTTCCCCACTCAATTTATACATTGCTCGCTTATTGCTCCAATATTTTGGCGCTCGCTCCATGTGAAAAGCTATTGGAAATAATATTACCGAACTTCCGGTACCCTCGCAAATAGAATTAGCCCATGGCAAATATTTGTCCCAGTCTTTCTCGTTAAATCCATGAAAAATGAATATTATTTTTTTGCTAATTTTAACTCCCTTGGGTTTTATTAAACGATAGTTAAAAAATCGATTTTCCTCTACCGAAATATCTTTAATGTGCACATTATCTTTAATGGTACCAACCTCAGTAAAAAAAGGAGATTCGTTTTTTATATCGATATTATGAGTTACACAATGGTAGTCCGAAACTCCGGGAAGAATTTTATATGATAAGGATTCTAACTTATATTCTTTTAGCTCTGTTTTGTTATTCATATCAATATATTTTTTAAATAACAACAACTCCTAACCTATGAATCACAATTTTTAAAGCGCAATTAAGATTTTAGAATACCTGCATTTTTTGGCATTCTAACTTCTCGACTAAAAAATGCAATACCATAAGAAAAGCATATATTGCAGATTTTTATGATCTAATTTACGAATCTACAAAAGAACAATTATTTTATACAACATTTTAAGAAAACAATTTTAGAAAACACATCTTATTAATTAAACAATAAAGTTTATCAAAGAATTTCTTCAATAAAAGTAAGGAATACAAACTCCTATTTTTTAAGTAAATAAGAATACTAAAAACCTTTTTTATACTGAGTATTAGTAGTTGGAGAAACTAAGTGTTTTAGTTGTTGCTCACAATCTGAATTCGAATCAGAACTTACAAACTGCTCGAAAAGTTCTATTAAACTGCATTTGTCTGTATTAACTTTAGTTTCGGTTTTTATATCACTTAAATCAATAAAAAAGCTGGTAAACCTATTAGGTAAGTCATTAACAATATCGAAATTTAGCATATTCGCTGCATTAAAAATGCGATGATAATTTCCTTTTGATTTCTCTATAATAAAATTGTCTTTTTTTAAATCGGTAATGGACGACAACTTCTCACAATTTTGAATACAAGTACCATCGACTTTGTTTTTGTCGCAAACATTTAACTGCTGAAACAAACACTGCCTACTCGTCATTAGCACAATAGGATGATAAATGCTGTAATAAAGTTTAAAACCGGCAGGTGCTTTTAAGGAATACATTTGCTGTTTGCTAAGTTCATTTGACAGGAAAGCACCTTGGCAATTAAAATTTTCCTGTAAACTAATAAGAGCATAAGAGTTTGCAATGTTAAGATATGGACCCGCAATCCATGAAATTCCCCTTTTACAGGCTTCAAGCGCGATTCCACTATTATTGGTAACGATATGTTTAAATTGTAGTTTCTCGAGCAATTTTACTGCTACACGATAATCTTCACCAATTAAAACCGATGGAAACCAAGGAATTAAGTTATCATTCGTTTTAAATAAATTGACAAATTCACTTCGCCTATTTTTAAAACTATTTGGCAGGCTAAAATATATATCTGCATTGCTATTCTTACAAATATCAATATCGTTTACCGATGATATTAAAACCGAAAGACTAGGTTTAGTAACAGGAAAATTCTCTTGTTTCAATTTTGGAATAATAACCGGAGCCACTACCTCTTTAAAATCATTCAGAACAAATAAAATTTTCTTTTTAATAGATGTTAAATCTTTGAAAGGAAGATACAGGTTGGTGCTCAGATTCAATTCTGTATGCTGAATAAAATATTCGGTATCGTTTATTGCTTTTAGTCTTTTTAAAACTGCCATTTCGGTTAAGGCTTCGGTTCCAACACTTTTTAAATTGGTATTAGAAAAAACCTCGAAGGATTTTTCGGGTGTTTTAACAAATACTTTTAGTGGTGAATCGCACTGACCAGAAATATCCAGGTTTAAAGGAATTTTATCAAGACTAATCGCGTCAATCCTATTTTTAACATCTGCTTTTAAGTGTTCTTTTTCCTGATAAAGTTTCTTTTTCCCTTCTAATTCCTGCTCTAGAGAAGCATATTTATTAAGCTTTGCAAAGTATTTGGTAGAATAAGACATTGGGTTATCAATAAATAAATCTTTATTGATATTTCCCTTTAGAAAACCATTAGAAAAATCGCGATTAAATACTTTATAAAGTTCACTCCTATCGGCAATCAGATTTCCCGTTTTATTGTAAGTATCAATCTGTTTTCTCCAGGCATTAACCACGGTATAAACATATTCAAACTCCTTAATTCGTCCTTCTATTTTTAGAGAATCAACACCAGCATTATCCAATTCTTTTAAATCGAAATACGCTGAATTGTCTTTCAAATTAAGAGGGTAATTTTCACCCGCCAATGTGCTTATATATTTTTCTCTACAGGGCTGACTGCATCGGCCTCGATTACCAGAATTTCCTCCATGAACAGAACTCATATAGCAAATACCCGAAAAGGAAATACAATAAGAACCATGCACAAATACTTCGCTTAGCATATTATTCTGATGAGCTGCCGCTGTTAGTCGTTTTATCTCATTAATATTTAATTCTCGAGATAAATTAACCCGCTCGGCTTTAAGCTGACTTAAAAATTTTATTTGACCTTCGTTATGAGTGGTAAGCTGAGTAGAAGCATGCACTTTAAGTGTTGGAAAATACTTCGTTAACAGATAAAGCATGCCTAAATCCTGAACAATTACAGCATCGATACTGGTATTAATCAATCTATTAAGCAATTTTATTAGTGCCGGTATTTCACTGTCTGTTATTATAATATTAAGAGTTAGAAAAACCTCACAATTGTGTTGGTGTGCTAATCTTAAAATTCCCTGTAAATTCTCAAAATTGATATTCGCAGCACGATTTCTCGCATTAAATTTGCTTAAACCACAATAAACAGCATTTGCTCCAGCCAGAATTGCTGTTTTTATGGAATCGATATCTCCCCCGGGTGCCAGTAACTCAATTTTTCTTTTCATTATTATTTATGCGAGATATTTATTCTATTACAGATAAATCGTTAATCTTGTTAATAAGATTTAGATACGTATTTAAAATCAAATTAGCATCAAGTCCAACGGCTATTAAATTAGTCCCCTCTTTAATTTCTTCAGCTATATTTTGATGATTAGCGACAAATGTACCAAATAATTTATGCTCTTTTCTACATTTATTCCGAACACGATTATAAGATTTCTTAAAAATCTCAGATTCAAATTCTCCGGGCACCCCTAGTGATGCAGATAAATCATAGGGTCCCATAAAAACTCCCGAAATATCATTACAATCAACAACTTCGTTTACAATAGCTAAGCCCTTTTCACTTTCAATCTGAGCAAAAATAAAAGGTTTAAAATTCGTAGTATATTCATTAAAATTAAGACCATATTTATTTGCCATACAAAAACCAACACTTCGTTTTCCTTTGGGAGGATAAAAAGAATAGTCGACCAGTGTTTTCAATTCACTTATACATTCTACTCTTGGCGCAATTATTCCATCGCAAGCCAAATCTAAAGCATGTTTAATATTAGCTTCATCGATACTAGCAATTCGAATAAATACTTTACTGTTTTCCTTTTTTGCCAGAATAATAGAAGATATTGTTTCATCAGACAGCTTTCCATGCTCCAAATCAATAAAAATAAAATCGAAACCCAAAGATGTTAACTGAGCATTTATTTGCAATAAATCAAGCGAAACAATGGTACCTATTTTAATTTTTTGTTCTTTCATAAAAAATAAAGCATTTGGTTAAAATACAATAAATACAACTGATTTAAAGTATTTTACATTAATATATTATGTAAGCCAACACATTTAAAATGGCCTTGACATTCGATTGCACGAAACTACAAAACAATAATTCCTTAACAAAAATATAATCCCAATTCATCAGCAATTAAAAAGCTTTAAATACATTAATCTTGTTTGAACAATAATTTGCTTGATGCTAACATTCCTACTACATTTGTTTCGAGAATTATCTCATTAAAATTTCTTTTATTTATTAATATTATAATTTCTATTCAAATGAGCGAGAAACTTACAATCCCCGAGGATATTCAGGAAGCGTGGACAAACCGTAAAGGTGCAATTGTTTTTACAACAGTTTCGAAAGATGCAATTCCAAATTCTATTTATGCAACCTGTGTATCTCTTTTCGAAGAAAACAGTATTATTGTCGCCAATAATTATTTCGATAAAACAATAAAAAACATAAATTCAGATAGCAAAGGTGTAATCCTTTTTATTACGAATGAAGATAAAGCTTATCAGCTTAAAGGAAGTATAGAATACTATACAAAAGGTAAGGTTTTTGAAGATATGAAAAAATGGAATCCTGAACGTTTACCGGGCCATGGTGCTGCAGTTCTTAAGGTTGAAGAAATTTTCTCTGGAGCAGAAAAATTAGTTTAAATATCATATTAAACAATCCCACTGCAAACGCCTTTTTTATTTCTGATAAATAAGGCGTTTTTTTTATATCCTAACTCATTTAAAATTCCTTCTAGCCTATATTATTTAATCATTCTACAAATAAAAATAAGAATTATCCATTTCGTTGATAAAACTGCCCTATTCATTGATTACTTTTCATCAACCCCTGCAATCTCTCTTTCTTTGGACTAAAGAATAAACAATATAAATTTAATCCGATGAAAAAATTCAGAATCCCAAAAAAGTCAATTGCCTTTGCAGTATCGGCAGGTTTAGTATCTGGTGTTTTGTTTACATCTTGCGAAAGCGACAGCAATGATGAAACAGGTAACTCTACAGAATTAAGTGTTAATAACTATGTACAAATTGCTTCCGGGCAAACTACTCTATATAATGGAGATGGCGAAATTGTTTCAGAATTGAACTCTGGCGATGTATTTTACGGTCAGGATGCCAATTATTTAAAAGGCGAAGAAATGAGCTACACAGATAATGGCAACGAAACAGTTACCGATAATAACACAGGATTAATGTGGCAGCAAGTACCCACAAGCCAAGAATTTACCTGGCAGGAAGCGGTTGATTATTGTAATGAGTTAGAACTTGGTGGTTATGATGACTGGCGTATGCCAAGCTGTAAAGAATTGTATTCTATTAGTGATTTTGGTAAAGGATGGCCATATATCGATACCGATTATTTTAATTTGGCTAGTGGCGAAGTTTCTAAAGATGAACAGTTCTGTCTTCGAACTATTATGTCGGCGTAACAGTAGAAGGTGGTTCTCATGCTGCTTTTGGTGTGAATCACGTTACAGGTCACATTAAAGCTTATGCTGCCGAAATGACTGCTGATGGTGAACAAGGAGAAGCTCCAGACGATAGTACACCTCCCCCAAGTGATGGCAATGCTGCTCCAACAGGTAATCCACTGGCAAAATATGTTCGTGCAGTTCGTGGCGACGATTACGGCATTAATGATTATACAGACAATGGTGATGGTACAATTACCGATAATGCTTCAGGCTTAATGTGGGCCCAGGATGATAGTGAAAAATTAAACTGGGAAGATGCTCTTGCCTATTGTGAAACATCCGCTTTAGCTGGTTACACCGACTGGCACATGCCAAACGTAAAAGAGCTTCAGGGTATTGTTGATTATTCTCGCTCTCCAAGTGCTACCGATCCTGATAATGTTGGTCCGGCTATTGATCCGATATTTAATTGTACTCCAATTGTAAACGAAGCAGGTAACGACGATTATGGTTATTACTGGACAGGTACTTCGGCAAACTTTACATCGGGTGAACCTTACTACTATGCATGGTATGTTGCATTTGGTATGGCTGTAGATGGAGATGGTGAAGATTTTCACGGTGCAGGTGGTGTTCGTTTCGACACAAAATACGAAGGTGGACCTTTAGGAGAAGGTGGCGAGCGTTACTACAACTTCGTACGTTTGGTTCGCGATGCCAAATAATTATACTTACAACTAGAAACCATATAAAATCCGCCAGGGAGACTTCTCCTTAGCGGATTTTTCTATTATGAATAACATAGTTCTTTTTTTTACCACTTAAAAAAAAACATCTCGATTTTCAAGATTCTGAAGGCATTACACTCAAGCCAATGCGTTCTCGTTCAATATCAATACTTATAAGTTTTAATCTTAATTCGTCTCCCTCTTTCAAACCCTCTGCATTAGCAGGTAAATCGGAAGTAGCAACAAAACCGGACAAATTCCATTCTAACTTAACGAAAAGTCCAAATTGAAAAAATGAATCAACCTTACCTATTAAGCTGTCATTTATCTTGTATTTTTGTGCAAATTCCTCCCAGGGGTTTGGCTGACATTGTTTTAATCCAAGCGACATTCTATATCCTGTTTCGTTCACATCCAATACCACAACTTCTATTGTATCGCCAACACTTAGCAGATGATCAGGATAGATATTTTTATTCGTCCAATCCATTTCCGAAACATAAACAATGCCCTCTATGCCTTCTTCAATCAGCACCATACATCCGTAATCCATTACTTTAATTACCAAACCTTTTACCCGTTTTCCTTCAAGATAACGTTCCACAATTCCCTTCCACGGATTTTTTGTACATTGTTTCATTCCCACACTAATGCTCTTTTTTTCTTCATTTAATTCTAAAACCATTACCTCTATACAATCTTCACAGGAAACCATATTAACAGGTCTTAAATTGGTAGTAACCCAAGCCATATCCTGACGGTGAAAAAAAGCCAGAACATCCTTTTCTAATTCTACATAACAAGCATACTCAAGTATTTGTGTAACCCTACCGATGTGTTTTGTTCCTTCTTTATATGTAGAGGCTATTTTTTGCCAAGACTTGTTTTCATTCATTTAAGAAACTAATAATAAATTTATGATTTCTTTTAACACCTGTAAACACAAGTGTTTTAAGCAAAACGGTACGAATCTACAAAACAAGAAACCCGAATAAAAATTCATGCAAAAAAAACTTCGACTCCATAGAATCGAAGAATTTTATAATATTTTAAAATCTTAGTGAAAAACCTATTTATTCTTCAGCAACCGGCACACCTCGGGTTATAAAAGATAAACCCTGTTGTCCGTATGTTGAAATCATTACAGCCTCGAATAAAGGCGGGTTTTTAGAATTTACTTTAGCCCAATCGAAAACGAAATTAGCTCCCGATCCCCCCTCAATATCTTGTTCTTCTATTATAATCTCTATGGTTTCCAAAGGATTTAAATAAATAGGCGTTTTAATATATTGTCTGATATTTTCTCCAATGGTATTGTAATAATCAGCTTTTAAAATATAAACTGTATCGCTTAATGAAATATTTCTGATACTAACGGTAGTTGTAAGATCGAATGCTCTATGCTCCTGCACATGATATATATGGGAATAAACAGGAAGATACGTTTTCCCATGTACATAATGATCAAAATTCTCAATATCACTTTTCTTACTATCCCAATTCGCTTGCTGAGTAGGATACTTATCTATTTCATTTTCTCCACATGCACTAACAATCAATAAAATAACTAGCAATTCAAATATTCTCTTCATAGATGTAGGTTTTTGTTGACTGATTATAACAAATATAAACTTGCTGACACAAATATAAATAAGAAAAGATTGATTCATCTTTTATATCTGATCCTACGAATTTACAGAAGCAAATTAAGTAAACAAAAAATAACCTGAGCAATATAAATATAATGGGCTAAAAAACTTTAAGTCATCACACAAAGATCAACTTAATTAAATTTAGTCTACTCAAACTTTTTTCTCTTAGAAAAAGCATAAATAAAGAAAGCTCCAAAAACAATAGCAAGAACACCAACTAAAGGAGCGTATGGATTTACATGCGGAATAAGAAAACTAATAAAATCCTGAAAATTTTCGTGCCCCATAAAAAAAAGAGCAATTGCTGCAAGTACAAACAGGTAGCCAAAAACTTTAATAGCAGTAGGATATATTGATTCTTTGGCAAGCAATAAAAATAAAATACCCAAAGCTAATCTACCTAATATAGCAGTAACATATAAGCATGAGCTTAGCATATTATTTTCGATCCAAGCTAATATAATTTGAGATTTAACAAGTAATAAAATTCCCGCAAGAATGATTAATATTCCGAATAATTTGATGATTACTTTCATAGTCAGATGAATACAATTCTTTCTTTGTTAATCTACAAAATAATCACGGCTCAACAAAATAATTAACTCGCTAATAAATAGAACATAAGTCATATTACAAATACAAAATCCCAAGCAATAAGCTCAGGATTTGTAAGTAAAATTATTTCTGGTGTTATGTGTCTTATTTTTCGAATAAAAACTCCAAAGGGATGTTCAATCTTTTACTCCATGATTTCTCGCTGTGATTTTCTCCTGGAAAATACTTAGTTATCCAATTGGCTTTATCATAACCTTTAGAAATCATTAGCGAATCTACTTTTTTCTGTATTTCGGGATACAAAGCATCTAAGGTTTGATCACCACAATCGAAATAGATTTTATGAGTTTTAGGATTGGGCAAATTTTCACTTAAATATTTCACAAATGCATTTGGAATTGGATTGTTTTCAAGCGTAAATGTACCAACCCAATGTGTAGACAAACAAGCAGCGCCACCAAATATATGCGGATATTCACAAATCGCATACATAGATATTAATCCTCCCATGCTACTGCCAGCTACAAATGTATTTTCTTTATTTGTTCGAACAGAATATTTTTTATCGATGTAAGGTTTTAGCTCTTTTACCAGAAATTTAAGATAGTTATCTGACTGTGGACAAAATGCCTTTTTTAATGGAACATGAGAAAGCTTAAGCTGAGCGTTTATAGTATCTTTTTCAACTTGCGATAAACTCTCAAATGGTTTCTGAGGAAAATAATCGGGATGTCTGTTTTCTCCGCCATTCCAAATTCCTACCACTATAAAGTCCTTAAATTTTCCTGATTTTATAAGTTTTGAAGCAACATCATCCACATCCCATGCTTGTTTGTTCCACGATTTCTCAGCGTCATATAACATCTGACCATCATGCATATATAATACTGAATATTTATTCTCTAAACAATATCCTTCCGGCAACCAAATATCAACATTTCGGGCGGTAATAAATTCTGACTTAAAATTCTCAACTCGTTCTATTTTTCCACTAACAACATTCGGTATTTCGTTTTGCGCATTTACATGCATAAAAAGGAACATTACAATCGTTAAAAAAAGAAGATTTCTCATGTATTAGAATTTAAAAAAGCCTGATTCATCAATACAACAACAGATCAAATCAGGCTTTTATTTATTATTTTACATATACTCTATATTCCCAGGGCTTTAACTCCAAATTAAGTTTTGCAGCAATATCATGCTTGTTTCCATCTTTAAAGCAAGCATAAGTACCTGCATTTGCTCCCATTTCAAGGGTAGCTTTTGTAGCTTCCTTACTTAGGTTTAAGATTACAACTACCTTGTCTCCTTCTGCTTCACGCGAAAAAGCATAAATTGCTTCGTTTTTATCCGAAGGAATACGAACTAATTTTCCTCCTTTTACACCATTTTGAAGAGCTTTATTGTTCTTTTTTAAAGCAATTAATTCTTTGTAAAAAGCTGCTAATTCCATATTCGACCAGTCAATCTCATCTTTCTCAAAAAATTTCAATCGCTTATCCATTCCTGCTTCTTGTCCACTATAAATCAGAGGCATTCCCGGCACTGTAAAAGTTAAAACAGCAAATGCTTTTCCAGCTTCGCCCATTCTCTCATTAACTGTACCATTCCATGAGTTTTCGTCGTGATTGGTAATAAAATTCATGATATAAGAATCCGCAGGAAAAACAGTATCTATTTTTGTAAAATATGCCTCTATATCATTGGCATTTTTTTCTCCTTTTGCAACATCGTTCATAATGTGGTGCAGATCCCAACCATACCCCATATCAAATGCATTTTTCAGCAATTCAGGTCCTCCATCTTCGGCCAGCATAAATACAGGTTTTACTGCATCTAAATCTTTACGAGCTTGTTCCCAAAAATCGGTAGGAACCATTCCTGCCACATCGCAACGGAATCCATCCACATCGGCATTCTCGATCCAATATTTTAAAGAACCTATCATATACTCACGCATATCATTATTCTCATAATTTAAGTCGGCAGTATCACTCCAGTCGGTTCCTTCGGGAATTACAATTTCACCTTTTTCGTTTTGAGTGTACCAATCTTTATGCTCGGCCATAAGCACATTATCCCAACCGGTATGGTTTGCCACCCAATCTAAAATTACTTTCATACCCATTTTATGAGCACTTTTCACAAGGTTTTGCAAGTCTTCCATTGTACCAAATTCGGGATTTACTGCTCTATAATCGGCAACAGCATAATAGCTACCCATACTCCCTTTTCTGTTCTTTTCAGATATTGGATACACTGGCATTAACCAAAGAATATCAACACCCATTTCCTTTAAGCGAGGCATGTGCTTTGCAAAAGCATTAATTGTTCCTTCGGGCGTATATTGGCGAATATTAACTTCATAAATATTTGCATTTCTGCTCCACTCAACTGGTTTTTCCGCCTTTATGTCTACAGCTTTTGCTGCTGGTTTGTTCTGACAGCCAGCAAGCATACCTGCTAAAACAACTAAAACCAAAACAATCTGATTCATTTTTTTCATTTCTATATTTTTTTGATCTAATAAGATGTTAGATAATTTTTTTATTTATATAAGCTCCAATAATACAATATCAAATTCAGTATCAATGTTTACTTTTCCATTCTTCACTTTTACATTCTTTCCTGAATAGGCATCACGAAGCTTAGTTCCATTTTTAAGAGCTGGTATAGTCAACTCTTTTTCTCCTTTAGACAAATCTAATCCTATAAATACCATATCATTATATTCGCCTTTTATAAACGATCGACTAAAAACATAAGGTTTTTCTGAAATCATTTTATGCATACCCGCACCAACTGCAGGATGATTTATACGAAACTTACCTAGCTTTTGCCAGTGTACTAAAACAGCTTGCGTTTTTTCATTTGTTTTAATATCATCCCAATTCATAAACGATCGTAAGGTCGCATCTCCAACAGCACCTTCTATTATAAGCGGTCGAGCAGTTTCATCGCCATAATATACTTGAGAAGTACCTGGCGTAAGCAATAATTTTGTAGCTGTTTCGAAACATTTCTCTCTTTTCGGATCGAAAGGACTACCATCATCGTGAGAAGTAAGATAATTTAAAACTCCATAACCTTTTAAATCACCATTAAGGAGCTCTGAATATTTTGAGAATAATTCTTCGTAAGAAGATTGTGCATTGTACTTGAACTCGAAATTGATTAATTCGTTAAATCCATTGGCAAAATAATCTACTTTTTTATCACCAAAATCAAAGGCAAATTTATTACTGATATTGTAATTATACACTTCTCCTACGGTATAAAAATCGTTATCATCCATTACTTTAGCTGGATTATTTTTTTTCCATAATTTAAATGCATACTCACATTCTTTTCTAAAATCAGACCAAACCTCTGCTTCAGTATGCTTTACAGTATCAGCTCTATAGCCATCAATTCCAAAATCAGTAATGTAATCGCACAACCATTTTATGATGTAATATTTTGGAGTTCGAGGATAAGATGTACGTTCAAAAAACTCATCAAGCTCTTTCATTTCCTGCTCATAACGACCTTCATCTTTCCATTTCTGTGCCAAAACCTCAGGAATATCAACTTCCACATTACTTTCTGTCTTAATATCTGGTAAGTTGTTTGTTAGTGTACATTCAATTGTTGAAGCATACGATTTGTAAGTACAAGTTGGCTCAACACGAACCCAATCCTTACTCCAAACAGGATCTTTCTCTGTAACTGGTCCAGTATGATTAATTACCGCATCCATTACAATTCTAATTCCATTTGCATGAGCTGTTTCTACCAAATTGGCCAAATCTTCCATGCTTCCAAAATTTGGATCAAGTGCTGTCCAGTCTTTCGCCCAATATCCATGATATCCATAGGTATTTCCTGTTCCCTCATCAATAACTCCATGAATTTGCTCTGTAACCGGAGTAAACCAAATTGCATTAATTCCTAAATTGGTAAAATACCCTTCTTTTATTTTCTGGGTAATTCCTTTAATATCGCCACCTTCGAAACCTCGTAAAGTAGCCGTTGGTAATTCTCTTTCAAAATTTACATCGTTACTAGTAGTTCCGTTATTAAAACGATCTGTTAATAAAAAATACAGATTGGCTCCTTCCCAAACAAAAGGTGTTTTAGCTATTTCAACTTTCTTATCTACTGTAGAACAGCCGGCAAGAAAAAACAGCAATGCTGCAAAAATGCTGAATGTTTTGATCTTCATTATTTCGCTAGTTTTATGGTGATTGATTGATTAATATCTTCTTTAATAAGTCCTTTAAATCGAAGAATTTTTGATTTTTTATCCCATTTAAAGTCTATAGATTGTTTATCTATTAAAATTTTCTTTGGCGATTTTTTAATATTATGAACAATCCAGCTAACAGATTTATTCCCTGAACTGTATTGACTACCTCTTTCGGTATTTACATTTAACTCGAGCTTATGTTTTGAAGTTTTAGACGTAAATGTCATGAACTCATATTCTCCTTTTTCATAAGCCTTAGAAGTTTCTCCATTATCGTTATACAGTTCGCCATTACTTTTAGCTACCGATGAATTGTAGTAAAAATGCAAATCGAAATTTTCCAAGCTGTAATCTCTCGTATTTCTCATTCCAGTTTTCATGGGAATAAACGATCCTGCGCGAACAAAAACAGGAATATGATCTTCCTCTGTTTTTATAGCGTAGGTTTTACCTCCTGCATATTGTTTATCCGATTTAAAATCGAACCAATTAGATCCTTTAGGCAGATAAACATTTTTGATTTTTAAGCCTGCATCGGTAATGGTAGACACTAAAAATGCATCTCCCCATAAATAAGTATCTGCTACAGTAAGCAGTTCTTTATTCTCTGACTCCTCGAAAAATAAAGGGCGCATGAGCGGTAAACCTGTCTGATTATTTTTGAATGCCATTGTATAGATATATGGCATAAGCTGATATCTTAATTCTATTGATTTTTTAGCAAGAGATTTTGTTTTTGCCTCACGAAATACGGGTTCGGAAGGAACAGCTTCTTGCGCATGCGGACGAAAAATTGGCTGAAAAACACCATATTGTAGCCAACGGGTATACAACTCATCATCCAGATTATCACCGGCAAAACCACCTAAATCGGAGTGCATATAAGAAATTCCCTGCAATCCCATTTGCAAGGATATCTCGCTTTGAGGCTTTAAACCATCCCACGATCGACTTACATCACCAGTCCAGGGAATCATGCCATAACGCTGCGAACCAACTGCACCTGCACGCATTAAAATAAAAGGACGCTGATTCGGAAAATCTTTTTCATAACCTTCGTACACCATTTTAGCCCAGTAATGACCATAAATATTGTGAACCTCATCGGCAGATCCCTTAACATGTTGCAATGCTGATGGATGAACTTCTGGTTCACCCAAATCGCCCCACCAGCCAGCAACACCTTTGTTGGCTAATCCTTTATAGATATTCCAAAACCAATTAATTGCTTTGGGTTTGAAAACATCAACCAAGCCGGTATTCCCAAAATAAAAATCGTAAGTATATGGATTACCAATTGAATCGGTTCCTAAAACATCTGTTTTTACAGCCTCATTCCAACGATTCGAAGTTGTCAAAATAAATGGTTCTGTAATTAAAATTGTTTTAACTCCTTTGGCTTCTAAATCAGCAATCATTTTCTCTGGTTCAGGAAAAGAATCACGATGAAAAGACAGGTTTCCCATTTCACCTTTCATCTCTTTTCCAAACCAAAACAAATCCAGAATTATGGCATCAACAGGAATCGAATCTTTCAAAAACTGATCAATAGTTTCTAAAGTTTCCTTTTGAGAATGATATCCGAAACGACTCGAAAAATTACCAAAACTCCAACGAGGCAGCATTGGTTGTCTGCCAGTAAGACGGGTTAGTTCGAAAGTAAAATCGGCCCAGGTATCTGCGGCAATTACCTGATAAACTTTTCTACCACTAATGGTTTCGTAGCGAAGTGTATTGGTTTGTTTACTATCTAAATCTAAATACCCAATGGGAGCATTATCGAAATGAACAGCATATTTTTTCGATGAAACTACCAATGGCATGGTATAATTCATTAACTCGGAATGAGTTCCATATCCGTAATGCGCTCGATTATACAGTTGAAGTCGATATCCACGATGATTCATCCCCAAAACGCGAGCTCCACCTCCAAAAAGAACCTCATCCTTATCAATTGTAAAATCGATATTTTCGCTTGTATCAGTTTTAATGTATCCTTCTTTTTCTGCAATTAATTCTTTTCCCTTATAGCTATAGCTAATTTTAAATGGCGATTTTGAAATGCTAACATCTATTCCGGCCGATTCATAAAAAAGGGTATTTTTCTTATCAACAATTTTTGAAAATCCTTTTTGTGGTTTCATTACCACAGCATGCGATTCTATACTCTCTTTTTCTCCTTTCGGGATAAAAGCAGTTTCCACAATATTTTGATTGTAAAATTGAATTTTATAGGTCCCCTGATTGGTAAAAATCTCTAGCTGCTGATTACTTAATTTATAGGATTGATAAGTTCGCAAACTATTTTGACCAAGTGCAGAAAAAGAGGCACTTGCCACAAGAAAAAGGATACTAACTTGTAATACAATTCGTTTTATACAACTCATATTCGGAGATTTATTAGCTACATGATTTTCCAATCATAATAAGCCAATTGATAATTATTTTAATTCTAATAGTAATGGTGTCATAGCTTTTAAAGAGAGACTTGCTTTCGACAAATCAATATCTCGACCACTAATTATATTTTTTGCTGATTTATATTCATGTAAACTCTCAGAAAACCTGTCGAGCTTAAGCTTATGTATTTTTTGGCTGGCATTTAAAACAATCATAACTGTTTTTTTATTGTTCGATCTAAAATAAACATAAACATCGTTTTCGGGAATGTAGTGTATCAATTTACCGGTATGAATTACCGGATTATTCTTGCGCCAGTTTAGTAATTTACGGGTAAAATTAAATGCATGATTTTCTTCATCTGTTCTCCCTTTGGCAGTGAAAGTATTTCGTTTATCATCTTTCCATCCTCCAGGAAAATCGATTCTCATTTTTCCATCTCCATCGCTTTTTTTGCCTTCCATTAAAATTTCAATTCCCGAATAAATTTGAGGAATTCCTCTTGTGGTCATTAGGAAAGTCATCATTAACTTAAACTTATCAATATCACCTTGTAAGGTAGACATGATTCGTTGCGTATCGTGATTTTCAGAAAAAATAAGGATATTATTTTTATCGGGATACAAATAATCGGCCGACAAACTTTTGTACAAACGTACAAGGCCATTTTCCCATTCCTGTTTTTCGGAGAAAGCTTTTTCCATCGCAAAAAACAGTTGAAAATCCATTACACATGGCAAATAGGAATTATATCCGTCGGCGTTAAGCTTATCTTTTTGCCAGTAAGCAATATCGGCAGCCAATTTATACCAAGTTTCCCCAACAATATTCAAATAAGGATACTCCTTTAAAAGAGCTTTTCCCCATTTGGACATTCCTTTAGGATCGTTGTACGGATGCGTATCCATTCTAATACCGCTTAAATCGGCATATTCAACCCACCATATACTATTTTGAATCAGGTAAGTCATTAACAATTCGTTTTGCTGATTTAGGTCGGGCATACTTTTATCAAACCAACCATCCGAGAATTGAATTTTATCTACCTGCGAAGCATAAGGATCGAGAATTGTAGATTTCCTATGATTTGAATTTGTGTATTCTTTATGCTGATGAATCCATTTTTTTTGTGGCAGGTCCTTCATCCACCAATGTGCGCTGGCACAATGATTAAAGACCATATCCTTAATAAGTTTTATTCCGCGCTTTTTACATTCCTGTGATAATTTCAGGTAGGCTTCATTTCCTCCCAAACGGGCATCGATATTGTAATAATCGGAAATTGCGTAGCCATGGTAAGATCCTTGGTTTTCGTTATCTTCAAGTAAAGGTGTATTCCAAAGTGCGGTAACTCCCAAATTCTGCAAATAATCTAAATGATCTATAATCCCTTGAATATCGCCACCATGACGGCCATCTGGATTATTTCGATCTGCTTTTTCTACTAATCCTTCTACAGAATCATTCTTTGAATTTCCGTTTGAGAAACGATCGGGCATCAATAAATAAATTACATCCGATGAATCGAAACCTTTTCGCGCAGCCGATTGCTTAGCTCGTTCTTTCAATTCATATTTATGAATTATATTTTTTCCATGCTTATTTTTAAAACTAATATCGAAAACACCAGGTTTTGCAGTATTAGTAATCGATAAATCTAAAAACAGATAATTCTTACTCTCAACCTTGTGTATACATTTTAGGTTCACTCCATCATACGAAATCTCAACTTTACATTCACCAATATCAGTACCATAAACCAATAGCTGAAGGTTTGGATTTTCCATTCCAGTCCACCAAAACATTGGTTCTACTCTCTCAATTTTAGTTTTCTGTGCAAATGTTGTTAAACTAAAAAAAGAGAAAAATAAAATTGGGAACAAGGATATTTTTGCTGAGTTCATACAATAAGATTTGTAATATTAAAAATTCAGAATAAGAGGCATGCTCTTATTCTGAATTACCAAAACTAACTATTAGGCGTGTTCTATTACTAAACTACTTTCTTTTTCAATTTTATATTCATCGTCTTGAATAAATAGACTGATATCTTCCCCTTCTTCGTTAATAACGCCAACTCCTTCTTCTGAAACTCTAACATTTAAAAGATTTCCGCGGAAACGAATTTTAAATGAATATGATTTCCACTCCTTGGGAATTAAAGGATTCAATACCAATTTACCGTTCACAACACGTAAACCTCCAAATCCTTCAACAATAGACATCCAGGTTCCTGCCATACTTGTAATGTGCAGTCCTTCATGAACTTCTTTATTGTAATCATCCAAATCTAATCGGGAAGTTCGCAAATACAACTGATAAGCTCCATCGATATCTCCAATTTTAGATGCAAGAATAGAGTGAATACAAGGAGAAAGAGACGATTCGTGAACTGTTCTAGGCTCGTAGAAATCGTAATTTTTCTTTATTGTTTCCTCATCAAACTGATCTTCGAACAAATAAACTCCCTGTAAAACATCCGCTTGTTTTATGAAACATGAGCGTAAGATTCTATCCCAGGACCAATGTTGGTTAATTGGTCGAATAGCTGGATCTAAATCGGCAGCTAAAATTTGTTCTTTATCCATATATCCTTCCTGCTGCAAGAAAACTCCGGTTTCCTCATCAATCGGATAAAACATATTTTCATTGATATCTTTCCATTTTGCAGTTTCTACCTCAAAATCGAAATTCAAATTGCTCATAATCTCCTTTAAACGATCAGGATTAGATGCTTTAACTATTTGCAATGCCTCACGAGTATATTTCATACACCAATTTGCAATGGTACTTGTATACCAATTGTTATTGATATTATTTTCGTATTCGTTAGGGCCTGTTACACCCAGCATTACATATTTCTTCTTGGCTTCGGAAAAAGTAATTCTCTGGCTCCAGAATCTCGAAATACCTATAAGAACATCTAAACCATATTCAGCCAAATATTTTTCATCACCTGTGTGGCGTATGTAGTTATAAATTGCAAAAGCAATGGCTCCATTTCTGTGAATTTCCTCGAAGGTAATTTCCCACTCATTATGGCACTCTTCACCATTCATGGTTACCATAGGATATAAGGCTGCCCCATTTGTAAAACCTAATTTTTCGGCATTTTCTATTGCTTTTTGCAATTGCTTATGACGATAAATTAACAAGTTACGGGTAACCTCGGGCTTAGAGGTACTTAAATAAAAAGGTACGCAATACGCTTCTGTGTCCCAATAGGTTGATCCACCATATTTTTCACCAGTAAATCCTTTAGGTCCGATATTTAATCGTTCATCTTCGCCAGTATAAGTTTGGTTCATCTGAAAAATATTGAATCGAATTGCCTGCTGAGCTGCCACATCACCTTCTATAACAATATCGCTATGAGCCCATTTATCGGCCCAGGCAGATACATGCTCTTCCAGTAAAGAACCATAGCTTTTTTCAGAAGCTGCAGAAACAACAACTTGTGCATTGTTAAAAATATCCGCTTTAGCGTGATTTAAAGAACTTAAAACACTTGCATACTTATAAATAGACAATTCCTGATCCTGCTCAACATCAAATTCAACAGTATTGGCTACATATTTTTCTTCTTCTGTTAAAATTGGGTGTAGTTCTTGTTTTTGCCCGTCTTTACAAACCTCATATTTCATTCCCATGCAAACATGAAAATCTAATTTCTTTGTTTTGGCGGCAATATATCCTTCTCCTTTTATTGATTTAACAGCTAATACCTCCCAAAATTTCTCATCATAATTCGAATCCTCATTCATTACATCTGCATCGATATAGGGGGTAAAACTGATTTTACCATCAAAATTTAAAGGAGTAACAGAGTAACGAATTACACCCACTTCGGATGTTACGATACTTAAAAATCTTTTAGCTTCCACTTTTACTTTATTCCCATTAGATAAAGTTGCAATAAAAGATCGCTCTAGCACTCCTTCTTTCATGTTTAGGGTGCGCACAAAATTACTGACCTCACATTTTGCCAGGTCAAGCATTTCTCCATTAATTTTTACATCGATATTAATCCATGTAGGGGCATTAAGAACTTTTGCAAAATATTCGGGATATCCATTTTTCCACCAACCAACTCTGGTTTTATCAGGATAGTAAACTCCTGCCACATAGGTTCCCTGTAATGTTTCTCCTGAGTAATGCTCTTCGAACATGGCACGTTGTCCCATATTCCCATTCCCAAGACTAAATATACTTTCAGATGCGCGGTGGTTTTCAGGCTTAAACCCTTCCTCAATTATGCACCACTCATCATGCTTTAAATATTCATTCATGATAGCTTTTCTTTAAATTAGCATTCAGCCTTAGGCTATTAACTACTTATTGTTTTTAATTGAGCCATAGTAAAGCCTACAAAGCCCGGAATAACAATATTTGCTTTTCCCAGTACCTCTGGCGAACCAATACCTACACATTTCATATTACCATTCACCGCAGCTTCAACTCCTGCTTCGGCATCTTCAAAAACAATACATTCCGATGGAGAAACATTAAGCAATTCAGCTCCCTTAAGAAATACTTCCGGATCTGGTTTTGCTTTACTAACATGCGTTCCATCTACTACAGCATCAAAATAATCAGTCAGTTTCAACTGATTTAATATGGTCATGGCATTTTTACTTGCAGACCCTAAAGCTATTTTTATTCCCTGTGTTTTAAGTTCATTAAAGAAATCTTTTACACCTGGAAGAATTTCATCGGGAGTCATTTTTAAAATGTACTCCACATAGTTTTTATTTTTTTTCTCAGCTAGTTCAAGCTTTGTTTTATCATCTAATTCAACTCCACCAATTTCTAATAAGATATCCAAAGATGTCATTCTGCTAACTCCCTTTAGTCTCTCATTATCCATTTCGGTAAAGTCAAATCCTAATTCATTTGCTAAACTTTTCCAAGCGATGTAATGATACTTTGCCGTATCCACAACCACTCCATCTAAATCAAAGATGCATGCACTTATCTTTCCCATCGGTTTATATAAATAAAATTTAATTTTCTGTTTGCTTAACAAACAGTACAGATATGGATCCTAAAATCATGATAACTCCTGCAAATACAAGAATATAAATTCCCTGTCCGCCAAAAAAGCTTCTTAGAATAGGTCCGCCAAATACACCACTTAAAATTTGTGGCACTACAACAGTTAAATTGAATAATCCCATATAAATACCCATACGTTTTGCAGGTAAAGCTCCAGATAAAATAGTATAAGGCATTGCAAGAATTCCGGCCCATGCAATTCCAACTCCAATCATCGAAATCAATAACATATATTGATTAGAGAAAAGTATGGTAGAAATAAATCCTAAACCTCCGATAAGCAAAGCGCCGGAATAAACAGTTTTACGACTTGTAAGGCTTATTAATTTTGGCATTACAATAGAAAACAATGCTGCAACCAAACTGTACATCGCAAAACACATTCCAACCCAATTTCCTGCCTCATTAAAAGCACTTAAGATATTCTTGTTGGTTTCTGTTTCAGCATTAAAATCAATGGGCACACCAAAATAATGTTGCGAAATGGCTGTAGTTGAGTAAACCCACAATAAAAATAACGGGAACCACGAAAACAATTGAACAATTGACAATTGTTTCATTGTTTTTGGCATGTTCATTAGTAAAGTCCAAAAACTTTCTTTCGAAGATTTATCTTCCTCTGTGATGTTATTGTAGGCTTCAAATTCTTCTGGTGGATATTCTTTGGTTTTGAATACGGTAACCAAAACACTAATTAATAAAAGAGATCCACCAATATAAAATGACCAAATTACAGAAGGAGCAACATTACCACCTGTAGGATCGTTAGAGATTCCTGCAGCTGTTAATATAAAAGGTAAAGCTGATCCTATTACGGCTCCTACATTAATTAAAAAACTTTGCACCGAATAACCTACATTTCTTTGTTCCTCTGGGGTCATATCGGCAACCAAAGCTCTAAAAGGCTGAAATGTAACATTAAATGATCCATCCATTAATGCTAACATTACAACACCAAATATTAATGCACTACCGCCTTTTACAATCATTGGAGCATTTGGCATAAAAAACATTGCCAACATAGAAACAATTGCTCCGAATAAAATATACGGAGATCTTCTTCCTAACCTATTCCAGGTTTTATCGCTAGCCGCACCAACAACTGGCTGAACAATTAATCCCATAATAGGTGCTACCAACCAAAAAAACGACAATTCGTGAGGGTCGGCACCCAGACTAGTTAAAATTCTACTTGCGTTTGCATTTTGCAATGCAAAACCAAATTGCACTCCAAGAAAACCGAAACTTAAATTCCAGATTTGCCAAAAGCTTAAACGAGGTTGTTTCTTCATCTGATCAATTATTAAATACTCTGTCTAAAATATTAGACGCTTGAATTCACAAAATCATTTTAATTACATCAAAAGATGCCATTAAATAATTACAATTAATTAGGAAAGAAGAAATCTGGAAATAATCATGAATCAATGTGTTTGATTCCAAACACAGTACTAAAACCAACTAACCATTAAATATTATATCAAACATTTAATCGATTCTGATCGTTTTCATCTCCTTCATCTATCCGGAAATGAGATCATATTTTACCAGGAAGTTTTTTTATTAAGTCGGAATAGAGGTTTCCCTCTGCGGTCAAAAGTAGAGAAAATTTACGAATTCATCAAAAATCAAAAATCAAAAAAAGCTCTAAAAGCCCCTACTTTAGTAATACAACACCCATAACAAACGTTTGCAACAAAATGCAAAAAAATCTAATTTTTATTAAATATTACCTGTTTATTTACAACTTTTACTTCAGTACATAAAAAAGAGCTACCAATGGCAGCTCTCTCTATATATATTCATTTTTTTATTTACAGCTCTCTCGTAGATCCCCGAACAATTAAATTTGTTTTAACCACTTTGGTTACTGGTTCATAATCCATGTCACCATCACTAATCCTGCCCACAAGTAACTCACAGGCACGCAATCCAACCTCCGATCCATGCTGCTCCAATGTTGTTAATGCAGGATCGGATGTTCGGGACACAACACCATCAGTAAAACCAATTATGGAAATATCTTCGGGAACTTTAAAACCTACTCTTTTTACTACCGATAATGCTCCAGCTGCTGTTAATTCATTTACTGCAAAAATAGCATCCGGAGGCTGAGGTAATCGCAATAAATCAGGTGTTTTAGCTATAGCTTCCTCAAAACTGTCACATTTTAATATTAACTCCTCGTGAATAGGAAGTTTGTGTTTTAGCAGCGCTTGTCGATATCCTTTTTGTCGATTTTGACCTAATAACATGTGCTGAGGAGCAGACAAGTGTGCAATTCTTTTACACCCAATACTTATTAAATGCTCTACTGCTGCAAATGCACCAGCAAAATCATCTACAATTACATTATCCGAGGAAAGCTCATTACAAACTCTATCAAAAAATACAATTGGAATACCATTGTCTTTCAATTCTTTAAAATGACTATAGTCTTTCGTTTCTTTCGACATGGAAACCAAAACGCCATCAACTCTACTGGCAAGTAAAGCTTGTACATTAGCTACTTCCCGTTCATAAGATTCATTCGACTGAAACATCATAACATTATATCCTGCATCATGCGCAATCTTTTCTATTCCGCTAATTACTGATGAAAAAAAGTGATGAACAATTTCGGGAACAATAACACCAATAATATTTGTTTTACTATGGCGTAAACTTAAGGCTACAGCATTGGGTTTATAGTGCCATTCTTTAGCAAGTTGATTAACAGCTAATTTTGTTTTTGAACTTATATCGGGATGATCTTTTAAGGCTCTTGAAACTGTTGAGGCTGATATCCCCAATTCTTTTGCGATGTCTTTAATGGTAACCTGACCGCTTCTCATAAAATTTCTATAAATTAATATTTCCAGAGTTCATACAACTTCAATGTTATCAAAGTATTAATTCGCTTTAATGCACAAATTTAAAAGTTATGACAACCATTGTAAATATAGGTAAAATTAAACAATTGAAAGTTCAAATTTCATTTTTATTTCGATATTATTCAATTATGTCAATATATAAATATCAAACGTTTGCGGTAACGTTTGCGATGATTTATTCAAACTTAATTATCAATGATTTATACTATCATAAAGGCAATATTTATCTTTGATAACAGAAAACTAAGGCTAACTTAAGGATTAGATAATTGAGAATAAAGATGAACAATGGAAGCTTATTAGTCGGAAACTTGAGTTCATATTTTTCTTTCTTTTTTTTAACTATCTTTCCTAATTAACTAATTTATAATTATCTTAAATTTCTATTTTATGGAACTTAACATTAGTATGCTAAGAAGACTGCTTCTCATGCTTGTTATGGTATTTTCTTTTACCATAATACAGGCACAGGAAAAAGTAATTAGCGGAACAGTTACCGATGCAAACGATAGCATGGGTATTCCCGGCGTTTCCGTAGTTATAAAGGGTACTACTATAGGAACAACAACAGACATTGATGGAAGATATACATTAAATGTAGATGCAAATTCTACAATAGTATATTCTTTTGTTGGTTACAGAACTCAGGAAATTATTGTTGGAGAGCAATCTCAAATCAATGTGATTTTAAGTGTCGAAACCGAAAACCTTTCCGAGGTTGTTGTAATTGGTTATGGTACAGTTAAAAAAGAAGATAAAACTGGTTCCGTAACAAGTGTTTCTTCCAAAGATTTTAACAAAGGAAATATTACTTCTCCTCAAGATCTTTTGGTAGGTAAATCTTCTGGTGTTGTTATCACCTCAACAGGTGGAGCTCCTGGAAGCGGATCAACAATACGTATTCGTGGTGGTTCTTCATTAAACGCTTCAAATGATCCTTTAATTATTGTAGATGGAATGCCAATAGAAAGCGTTGGAAACAATGTAAGTGGTAGTTCAAATGCTCTTTCTTTTATCAATCCTAATGATATTGAAACATTTACTGTACTTAAAGATGCATCTGCAACAGCAATTTATGGTTCTCGTGCTTCTAATGGTGTAATTATTATCAACACTAAAAAAGGTGCAAAAGGAAAAATGAAAGTTAACTATAGTGCTAATTTCTCAGTTTCTACACCCGAAGATTACGTTAATGTTTACTCTGGTGATCAGCTAAGACAAATTGCAAACGAAAACAGAGGTCTTTACGATCCATTAAACTATGAAAAACTAGGTACTGAAAATACGGATTGGCAAGATGAAATTTTCAGAACTTCAGTTTCACACAATCATAACCTTGCATTTTCTGGATCAGAAAAAAACGTTCCTTATCGTGTTTCATTAGGTTACACAGATCAGAATGGTATTCTTGAAAATACTGACATGCAAAGATATTCGGGATCATTAAATTTAAGTCCTACATTTTTTGACAAGTCTTTAAAGGTAGATATGAATGCTAAATTCATGATGACCAATAATAATTTTGGTGATGATGGAGCAATTGGCTCTGCAATTTCAATGGACCCAACTCAACCTGTATACGATGGTAACGTTGAATCTGATGGTTACTACCAATGGCAAAACTATGGTGCTAACCTAGGTACTCCAAATCCTGTTGAACAAGCAAAAGCTGTAAACAACAAATCAGATGTTTATAGAATTGTTGCTAATGCCAAATTAAATTACACATTCCCATTCGTTGATGGATTACAAGCTAATTTAAATTTAGCAACAGACTATACTGAAAGTGATGGTCAAAACAATCGCCCAACTACCTCACCTTCAACACTTGTACCATCAGCTTGGGGGAAATTAAGCGATTACACTGCAGAAAACAGAAATAATCTTCTTGATTTTTACTTAAACTATAAAAAAGAGTTCAATTCAGATAACAGAATTGATGTTACTGGTGGATATTCATGGCAACATTTTGAAAGAGAAGGAACTGATTACACTAGATCTGTTGAAGATGCTGATCACCCATTACAAATAGATAATCAGTCTGAATTCAAAACAGAAAACTATCTAGTATCATTTTTTGGTCGTTTAAACTATGCCTTTAAAAATAAATACCTTTTAACAGGTACGTTCCGTTACGATGGTTCATCTCGTTTTATAGACGATAACAAATGGGGATTTTTTCCTTCTGCAGCTTTTGCATGGAAAATTCACGAAGAGTCATTTATGAAAGGAATAGGGGCTCTTTCTAATTTAAAACTTAGATTAGGATGGGGTAAAACGGGTCAACAAGATGTTGGTGATGACTATCCTGCTCAATCAAAATATACAACATCACGACAAGGCTATTATTATCCTATTGATGGAGTATATTCTCCTACTTTAAGACCTAATACTTATGATCCTGACATTAAATGGGAAGAAACAACAACTCAAAATATTGGTTTAGATTTCGGTTTCTTAAATAATAGAATTAGCGGATCGATTGAATATTATTTCCGTGAAACAGAAGACCTTTTGAATGAAGTAACTATTCCTAGTGGTAGTAACTTCTCGAATAGATTATTAACTAATGTTGGTAGTCTTGAAAATAAAGGTATCGAAATCAATATTAATGCTGTACCAATTTCAACACCAGATATGTCATTAAATATTGGTTTCAACTTCACTCATAACGAGCAAGAAGTAACCAAATTACTATTAAATGATGATCCTAATTATATCGGATTAACTTATGGTAGTGGTATGACTGGAACAACTCAAATTACTAGAGTTGGTGAAGAATCTTATTCTTTCTTTGTTAACAAACAAATTTACGATACAGATGGTAATCCGGTTGAAGGACTATATGAAGATATTGCCGGCAATGGAGGAGTAATTAATGGTGACAATGCTAACAAGTATATATACCACAGTCCTACCCCTAAATATATCTTAGGATTTTCAGCAAGATTTAATTACAAAAACTTCGATATGTCAACCTCATTAAGAGCAAACATCGATAACTACGTAATGAATCAAGTTGCTTCTGGAGCATCATATGATCAAATGCAACAAATTGGATATTGGAAAAATATGCCAACCTATTTGAGTGAAACAAATTTTGTAAAACGACAGTTTACTTCAGATTATTTTGTTGAAAATGCATCATTTCTTAAAATGGATAATATCAGTGCAGGTTATTCTTTCCAGGATATTGCAGGAAAAGGAATTGATGCAAGACTTAGCTTCACTGTTCAAAATGTATTCACAATTACAAATTATAGTGGACTAGATCCAGAAGTTGACGGAGGTATTGACAATAACTTTTATCCTAGACCTCGTACATTTACATTAGGTGTAAATCTAAATTTCTAAAACACAACAACAGATGAAGAAAAATATATATATAATATTCGGTTTTCTAGTTTCTGTACTGGCATACACATCATGTACAGATGACCTAGATGTAACTCCAATAGACCCAAATCAAATATTATCGGGAAACCTTGGAGACGATCCAGTCTATATGGAACAAACATTAGCTAAAATATATGCCAGCTTTATAATTTCTGGTCAAGCTGATGGAGACGCAGATATTTCATCGAGTGATGATGGCTTCTTTATTACCATGAGAGCACTTTGGAATCTACAAACAATTACCACTGATGAAGGTATATGCGCTTGGGGTGATGTTGGTATTGCTGATTTAAATACTCAAACATGGAGTGCTCAAAACCCTTTTTTAACTGCAGTATATCAACGTTTAAGTTTAAGTATAACTTATGCTAACGACTTTTTAAATGTTACTGCAGGTAGTACTGATGCTGATATTATTAGATACCGCGCAGAAGCAAGATTCTTAAGAGCTCTTGCTTACTACTGGCAAATGGATTTATTTGCAAATCCTCCATTTACAACTGAAAAAGATGGTGTTGGTAAATATTCTCCAGAGCAAATTCAAAGAGCTGACTTATTTAAGTTTATTATTGACGAATTAAAAGCTATTGAACCAGACCTAGGAGAACCAGGATCTAATTATCCTCAGGCAGATAAAGGTACTTGTTGGATGCTACTTGCTAAAATTTATTTAAATGCTGAAGTATATACTGGAACAGCACAGTGGGCTGAATGTAAAACTTATTGCGATAAAGTAATTGCAAGTCCTGCTTACTCTTTAGCTGATGATTACAGACAAAACTTTAGTGCCGATAATGATCGTGATCATGGAAACAACGAAATGATTTTTGCTTTTGCTGAAGATGGTGTTAATACTCAAGGAAACGGAGGAATCACATTTATTATTGAATCTTCAAGTGATGCAGACTATATTCCTGCTGAAACATTTCATGGTTTAACATCCAATACCAACTGGAATGGTAACAGAGCAAGAAAAGATTTACTGAACATTTTAGTTGATACAATTGCTGTTTACGGAAATGTTCCTGTTCCATCTACAGATCGTTTGTTTGAACAAGCTCCTGATAAAAGAATCTACTTGAGTCAAAAACAGCAAATTGATATTCCAACTCCTTCTTCTAGTGGAGCCTATGGTGTAGGTGTTTATAAGTTTACTGCTAAAAATCACGACGGTACACAAGCAGACAACTATAATCCAACTTTTGCTTCTACAGATTTTCCTGTATTCCGTTTGGCAGATGCTTATTTAATGAGAGCTGAAGCTTTATTTCACATCGAAGGTGCAGGAGCTGCTGTTGCTGATATCAATATAATTCGCGAAAGAGCCTATGGAGATACCAGTGGAAATATTACTGATGCTGATGTAGATGCTGATTTTATCTTAGATGAAAGAGCAAGAGAATTTTACTATGAAGGACAAAGACGTACTGACCTTATCCGCTTTGGTAAATTTACAGGAGGAGACTATGTATGGCAATGGAAAGGTGGAACTCATGATGGAACAAGTACTAGTAGCCATTTGAATATCTTCCCAATCCCAGGTGATGAAATATCATCTAATCCTAACATTAAGCAAAATGATGGTTATTAATCGTTTAAAATATTAAAAAATGAAAAAATACTATATATACTTATTCGCATTAGTTGGAGTTTTAGGCTTCTTCACAAGTTGTGATGAAGACGGAGACCAACTGGTATTAAGCGATAACGTAATAGCTCCTACTCTTACTTTACCCGATTTAACTTTAGTAAGAGCCAATGGTACTGATAACGTAGTTTTTGAATGTACTCCTGTTGATCCTGGATTTAACGCATCTGCAACTTATTTTCTTGAAGCATGTCCAGCAGGAAATAATTTCGAAACTGTTACTCAAATTTACAACGGTGTAACTTGCAATAATATTGAATTAACTGTAAACGAGCTAAATTCAATTTTACTAAACGGTTTTCCGGAAGATGTAACAACTTCTGTCGATTTTAGAATAAGATGCGTACTCGAAGCTGATGCCGGACTCGGAGTTGACGACTTTGTATACAACTCAGAAACAGTAAATGGTAATATAACCATATTTGGTTTACTTCGTCTGGATGTACTAATTGACGGAAAAGATACACAAAAAATCCAATCGCCAGGTAGCGATGGCATTTACGAAGGATATGTGAAATTTGATGCTGGTGATGCATTTACTTTGCATGATCCTGATAATGCAATTACTTACGGAGCCGGAACTAGTGGTCTTGCCGTAGATGGCTCTGCAATTACAGTTGCTGATGCTGGCTGGTATAGTTTCACTGCTAATACCAATGATCTTTCCTATACTATGGAAGCATATAACATTGGTCTTGTTGGTGATGCAACTCCAAATGGTTGGAATGCTCCGGATTCTAAAATGGATTACAACTTAGCTGATCGTACCTGGGATATTACTATCGATTTAACTGATGGTAATTTCAAATTCAGATTAAACGACGGATGGGCATGGAATCTTGGTGGTAACGGAACAGCCGACGGTAGCGCTGACAACTATGATGATGATAACATGACAGTTCAGTTAAGTCAGGGTGGTAAAAATATTCCTGTATCTGACGGAGCTGGTAACTATACCATTAAACTAGACATTAATGGATCAGTAGCAACTGTTGTTAAAAATTAATACATGAATAAATTAAGGGGTGCCATTACACATTGCACCCCTAATATATTATCTATTTTATTCAAAATATTAATCATATTAGTACTAAACATTTAAGTATGAAAAAAAATATATTTACCAAATTAATAGGTCTTACTCTCTCGGCTTTACTTTTAGTATTTGCCGGTTGCGATAAAGATGACCTGGTTAAATTAGATGCCGAAATGGCTACCTGGCAAAACGACGGAATTACTTCTACTTCTGTTGAAATAAGCGGAATGGTAGTAGCCGAAAGCGATGGCATTATTGAGTATGGTGTAGCTGTTGCTACTGCAGAAAATCCAACTATTTATGACAATAGAAATCCTGCTGAAAAAATCGACAAAGCAGTTTACTGGGTAACAGTAGAAGGTTTGGAACATTTAACAACCTACCACTACAGAGCTTATGCAATTATGACTGATGGTTCCATAATTTATGGAGAAGACGAAACATTTTCAACTCTTGCCAACCTTGCCACTGTAACTATTAACGAAGCAAGTAGTATTACTGATATTTTTGCTCAAATAACTGCCAATATTCCTTACGATGGAAAAGCAGAAGTGACCGCAAAAGGTGTGTGTTGGAACATGGAAACTCTTCCAACTATTGAAAATGACACAACTTTAAACGGAAGCGATATAGGTGAGTTTACAGCTGATTTAAAAGGCTTATTACCTGCAACAACCTATTACGCCCGTGCTTATGCAACTAACTCTATTGGAACTGAATATAGTGAAGAAGTGAGTTTTACAACTAGCAATGGTGTTGCGGTACTTACAACCGATAGTGTAAGAGATGTAACAAAAACAGAAGCAAACGTATATGGTAATGTAATTGTAACTGGTGGTGTTGATATTACCGAAAGAGGTTTTGTATATGCAATGGCTGAAAATCCAACTACTGCTGACACTAAAATTTCAGATGCTGAAAACACTACAGGAACTATGACAGCAGCTCTTTCTGGGCTTGCTTCAGGAACTACTTACTTTGTAAGAGCTTTTGCTACTAATAGCGAAGGAACAGCTTATGGTGATAATATCGAATTCTCAACCATAGCAGATATCACTACCTGGTACTTACCTGGCGATTACGTTGCTGATAGTTATCCTGGATCAACGTATAATAACTGGGATCCAGCTAATTCTCCTATTGTGAAAAACACTACCGACAATCCAACTATACTTGAAGGATTTGTATATATGGCTAATGTTGATAACCAATGGAAATTTACTGGTCTTCCTAAATGGAATGATCCAACAAATTACGGTGCTGGTGCAAATGAGGGTGAATTAGATATTACTGGTGGCAACTTCCACTCTCCTGCCGGATATTATAAAGTAAATGTTAATCTATCTAATTCTCCAATTAGCTATACTGCTGTTGCTACAGAGTGGGCAATTATTGGTGATGCTACTCCTGGCGGGTGGGGTCCTGATACCGACTTAACTTTCGATCCAACAACACAAACCTGGAGAGGAAACATGCACCTAACTGCTGGAGAGTATAAATTCAGAGCTAACAATAACTGGCCAATTAATGTCGGTCTAAACGAAGGAGATACTTATCTATCTCAGGATGGTTCAAATATGGTAAATGAAGTTGAAGCAGACTACGAAATTGCTCTTGACCTAAGTACTCCTCATGAATACACTTATGTTGCTAACCGTTGGGGATTAATTGGTGATGCTACTCCTGGTGGATGGGATACTGACACAGATATGACTTGGGATGCTACAAATGAAGTATTCACTGCAACTGTTGATTTAACTGTTGGTGAATTTAAATTCAGAGCTAATGACGACTGGGGTGTTAACTTTGGTGGCGACTTAAGTGCATTAACTCAAGATGGAGCTAACTATCCAATTTCAGAAGCTGGAAACTACACTATTACTTTAAATACTGTAACTAAAGCAGCTACACTTACTAAAAACTAATAATTCTTTCTTAAAAAGAGCATGCCTTTGGTATGCTCTTTTTTTTACACACAGCTTACTAAACCGGATTTGACTCAAGCAAAGCTAATTATGAAAAAATTTTACACTTATATTCTTTCGTTTCTATTACTGATTCCAGTAATTGCAAAAGCACAAATCACTACAGTTCCCGAGTTTCCTAGCGTAAATACAGAGATCACCATCAATTTCGATTCCTCAAAAGAATCTCGACTAGGCACTTTCTCTTCCGATTTATATGCACATACTGGAGTTATTATCGAAGGAAACACCGAATGGCAACATGTAATCGGAACCTGGGGAGATAATTCGGTTCAACCAAAACTCACCAATAATAACGATGGCACATACACACTTGTAATCACCCCAAACATTACAGAATATTATTCTGTTGCTTCAGGAGAAGTTGTAGAACAAATTGCACTTGTTTTTAGATCGGCCGATGGAAACCAACAAACCGATGATATTCTAATTGATGTTTACGAAGATGGCTTAAATGTTAGTTTCTCCTCTCCTGCCAACAATATGCGATTTGCAAAAAATGAAATTATTCAGGTTGATATTAAATCTAATATCAGCGAAAGCTTAAGCTTATATCTTGATGAAACTTTAGTTAAAAACACAACTACCGAACAAGAAATTAGTACTACAATACAAAGCAATATTTTAGGAGATCATAAACTCATAGCCGTAGCAACATACGGTGGCGAAGAAGCGCGCGATACCATCGATTTCTACATTAGAGAAGATGTAATAGTAGAAGACATGCCCGAAGGTATTATAGAAGGTATTAATTATATCGATGACAATACTGTGACTTTGGCAATGTACGCACCCAACAAAGATTACGCTTATGTTACAGGCGATTTTAACAACTGGGAAATTGACGACACCTATCTTATGAAAAAAGATGGTGATTATTACTGGCTAACTCTCGATAACCTAACTGTAGGAAAAGAATATATTTTTCAGTATGTTATTGATGGTAATATAAAAATTGCAGATCCTTATGCCGATAAAATTTTGGATCCATGGAATGATGAGTATATTTCGGATTCAACCTATCCGAACTTAATCGCCTACCCTTCTGATAAAACAACAGAAATTGCAAGTGTTTTCCAAACCGGACAAAACCAATACAACTGGACCGATTCACAATTTACAATGCCTGCCAAAGAAGATCTTGTTATTTACGAATTACTTATACGCGATTTTACCGATGCTGGAAACATAAAAACAGTTACAGATACTTTAGATTATTTACAACGCTTAGGTGTAAATACAATTGAATTAATGCCTTTTAATGAATTTGATGGCAACGATTCATGGGGATACAATCCGGCATTTTATTTTGCTCCTGATAAAGCTTATGGAACAAAAGATGATTACAAAAATTTTATAAATGAATGCCACAAAAGAGGAATTGCTGTATTTATGGATATGGTTTTAAATCATACCTTTGGCCAATCTCCTTTCTTAAGAATGTATTTCGATGGAACAAATCCTACAACTGACAATCCTTGGTATAATGTTACCAGTAACTTTCAAAATCCCGATGCCCAATGGGGATATGACATCAATCACGAAAGTGAAGCCACTCAAAAACTAGTAGATAGAATTAACGCCTACTGGATAAACGAATATCACATTGATGGATTCCGTTTCGATTTTACAAAAGGTTTTTCAAATACATCTTATGGCACTTCTTCGTGGGGAAGCGATTACGATGCCAACAGAATTCGGATTCTAAAGCGCATGAGCGACGAAATTTGGAATGTAAAATCGGATGCTGTGGTAATTTTCGAACATCTTGCTGATAATAGCGAAGAAACAGAGCTTGCTAACCATGGTATTTTATTGTGGGGAAATGCGAATGGAAATTACAACGAAGCCACAATGGGTTACAACGAAAGTGGCAAATCGGATCTAAGCTGGACTTCGTGGAAGCAACGTGGTTGGGATGCTCCCCAAGTAGTAAATTATATGGAAAGTCACGACGAAGAACGCCTGATGTATAAAAACCTTACCTATGGAAATTCTTCTGGAGATTATAATACCAAAGATGTAAGCACCGCTTTATTGAGAATGGAAGAAGCTGCTGCATTTTTCTTCACCATTCCCGGCCCCAAAATGGTGTGGCAGTTTGGAGAATTAGGCTACGACATATCCATTGATGAAGGAGGAAGAACCAGCAAAAAACCAGTTCTTTGGGAATATCAGAATAATTCCGACAGAAAAAAATTATATGAAGTTTATGCTGCTCTTATTAAACTAAAGAAAGAGGAAATTGCCTTCGAATCGAGCGATTTTACCCTAATAACAAGTTCGGCCCTAAAACGAATCGAAATCAACCATACAGATATGGATGTTCGTGTGATTGGTAACTTCGATGTTGAAGCTGGTGAAATAGATCCCAATTTTAGCAAACCAGGAATCTGGTACGACTATTTTAGTGGACAGGAAATCAGCGTAAGCGATGTAAACGCAAAAATAAATTTGGAAGCAGGAGAATATCATATTTACACAACTAAACAGTTAACTACTCCTGATATTGCTGCTGCTCCTGTTGCAAGCAATGTTAAAATCAGTGGAACATTTCAGGAAGATGAAATACTTACAGCTTCTTACGATTACTCTGATATTAATGACGATTTGGAAGGAATATCTATTTACCAATGGTACAGAGCCGATGATTCAAACGGAACAAACGAAGAAATAATTTCGGATGCTACAGGTTTAAGCTATACTCTTTCTGCCGATGACAGAAACAAATACATTCGTTTCGCAGTTACTCCGGTAGCACAAACTGGAGAATTATTACAAGGAAATATTGTTTACAGCAGTTATTCCGACGCAATTGTCTCCATTGTAAATGCTCCTTCGGCCTCAAATGTTTCAATTAGTGGTATTTTCCGCGAAGATGAAACTCTAACGGCTTCATACGATTACTCTGATGCAGAAAATGATGCAGAAGGAAACTCAATATTCCAGTGGTATCGAGCCGATGATACAAACGGAACAAACGAAGAAGCCATTTCGGGGGCCACAGAGCTAAATTATACTTTAATAAGAGCCGACAGAGCAAACTTTGTTCGTTTCTCGGTTACTCCTTTGGCGCAAACTGGCGTAGCCTTGCAAGGGAATATCGTTTACAGCGATTACAGCGACGAAATAGCCTATTCTACCGGCATTAATGATATCTTGGATCAGGAATTAAGTATGTATCCAAATCCGGTAAGAGACATTCTTCATATAGAAAATATGAAAGGTGTGAAATCATTACAATTATTCGACTTATCGGGTAAATTGCTAATGGCACTTAATACACCAAACAAATCAGCAGAAATAGACTTAAGCAAGCTATCGAAAGGAATGTACATAATGGTTTTTGAAATGGAAGACCACTCTAAATTAAGCCGAAAAATAATAGTTCAATAGTAGTTTTTTTTATAGTTTATAGATTAGTTAAAAATCCCGCTAACCAATTCATTTTGATAGCGGGATTATTTATATTTTACGATCCACAAACTCTGCTAATTTTTACCGAACAAATACTTCTATCAGTCTACTAAACAGAAATATTTACAGAAATTTCATCTTAGAAAGAAAATAAATTTAGAAATACCCAACTAAAAAGTATTAATACATTTGTATCTGCGTTTAAATAAAATATCGACCGAGAGACCTATTTCATGCGAATTGCGTGTATAACGAGTATAATTATTAATAGATAATTCGTAGGCATAAAACAGTTTATATATAATATTTTTATTATTTCCATATATTCTTGTTCCTGCCTTAAAAACCAAAGCATGATAATTCTCTCCAGTACCTTCATTTAAATGACTCTTATAAGAAAAACCACCTACCAGCGGATCGGAAGCAAAATCGACACCAATATTCAAATTATTGGCAGCCTTACTGTTTAATACACTTTCTCCTCGTTTTTCATACAACAACCAGGGAGTAATACTAAATTTACTTTTACGATTAAAACTATACATTTTAGTTAGATACTCACTTTGCACATGAAAAGTAAATCTCATTGGAAGTTTCTCTTTTTGTCCCTGAAACGATTCATTAGGGCGAGTAAAATGATGAAGTGCAAGACCTATTGTATGTGTAGCTGCATTTCCAAATATTCCTTCGGTCCGAAAGTTTACCAATCCTCCTAGCGAAAAATCGATATAATTTCTTTTGTTCTGATCGGCTACAAAACTACTGCCATAAATTTTACCATAAATTTCATCCAACTGATCGCTAAATGTCAACCTACTAATATCTATTTTTTTTTCGTTATAACTCGCCGATAATCCCAACTGAAAAAAAGCACCCGAATACTTATCCAAATCACCTCGCCAGGAATAATGTCCCCCAAAAGAATTTGTTGTTAATAGAGATTCTCCTTCAATATCCGACAAAAGAAAAACACCAAATCCATTAGAACTATAACTCTTCCAATCAACATTACAATGTTTCGTACTAAATTCACCAGGAAAATTTAGCCATTGCCTTCTGTAAATAAAATTCGTAGTAATTACGCCTTTCTCCATTCCCGCAAAAGCCGGATTAAAATATGTTCGATTTTGATTAAACAAAGAAAACTTATAATCCTGTGCAAAAACCAATTTTGTTGAAAACAAAACAAACAACCAAATCGTAAACAACACAAATTTTAGAAAAAATCTCAAGTTAAATATTTTTAAAGATTAATATCGAAAATAAAAACGCGTAAATATATAGCATAAAAATTAAAAAAAATAGCTTAATTTTAATTTTTACAATCTAATATAATAATAAGAACTTGCATTTTATTAGATATACTGTATTAATTCGTTATTTTTACGAAAATTTATTAATAAAGTTATTGTATTGATTAATATCAGTTTTAATTAAACAAAACACAATATTACCACTTTAAAAATATTTACAAACCCAATTATTCAATTAACAATATACAAAGAAATACAACTATTATTTAACAATTTAACTCATCACTATAAAGTAATTAATAATATGATCCCATTTTACTCAAAACAAATAAAAAGAATACTTAAAAGTGTAATTATTCTTCTCACACTTTTTACCAGTTTTAATGCATACGCCGAAGATCCACCAAACTGTGACTTTGGAGATGAAGATGGGTACTTTTATCACTGGGATTTTAGTGCTGAAAAATTGGAATTTAAATTCGAATTGAAAAACCTAACGGAAGAATCAATTGCTAATAATATTTCTGAATATACAATTGATTGGGGTGATGGATCTGCGACAGAAACAGTTGCACCAAAGAAATTCCCACTTAAACATACCTATAGTACACAAGATCAGTTTAACCTAATTATTACCGTTACCTATTTAGGAAAAAAATACTCTTATAAGTATATAGTCTATAATACTGTTCCTGATGCAGTAATTGAAAAAATCGAAGGAGATAATGGATGTACTGGACAAAAATTTGTATTTATATTAAAAAACTACAAAAACAATCCTCCAGCAACAACATACCGATGGACATTTGGAGATGACTCAACACCAATAATTTGGGATTATAATGATATTATTGACAACTCTTCCATTATTGATCATACATATACAAAAACTTCTTGTGATTTTGAAGGTGATGAAGATCACTTTGCTACAACTGTAAGCCCTAGAATAAGAATTGATGGGAATAACTTAAAAGGATTTGGAGTAAGTGTAAATGACATTACAATTTCCAAGGATATAAATTTAAACTTAGATCTATCTATAAATGGTGAAAATAAAATCATAACTGACAACCATACTGGCTGCATAAACAATACACTCTTTTATTTTAAAAACGACTCATACTATGGTTTAGATAATGCCTTTTGTGAAGCTACAACCGATCACGAATGGATAGTAACAAAATATGAAGAAGGAACAGAAGTAGGTAATGCTGAATTGGGAACCGAATATTACTTTAAAAAAGGAGATGAAAATTCCAAAGAAGATATATCAATAATATTTTTAGAAACAGGAACCTATAAAATAACTTTTCATTTAGCGAATGCGTGTAGTAGTTCTGAAGTAACTACCGGAGAAATTTCAATCTACGAAAACGAAAACACAACAACCTACACTCCCGACGCTTACTGTCTGGCAGATAATGAAACTGTAAGTTTTACAACTACTGAAGATCCGGAAATTGAAGCCATACAAGAAACTATATATTCATGGACAACTTCATCAGGAGATTACGAGTTTGTTGAAGAAACTGATAAGCATAGCCAAAACCCAAAAATTAAATTTAAGGAAGCAGGTAAACATACAGTATATCTCGAAAAAACCTCACTTTGTGGTACCGAGAATTATGAATACATAGTAGAAGTTTCGGATGTTCCTGTTGTAAGTATAAACATGCCCGACGACTTAAGCGAAGGAGGATATTGTGGAACATATACCTATAGTCCAACCGCAAGCTTTACCGATAACGGAAAAGAAACTTTTAAAATTGAAGACAATGAAATTGATGAGTACAAATGGACCTTCGATAACAATGGAACAATTACAAGTTCTACAAACAGAGAACCAGGAGCAATAACTTTCGACAAATATGGAAAATCAAGTATCAGCTTACAAGCACACAATAATTGTGGATGGTCTGAAATTGATAAAATTGAATTTGAAATATACGAAATACCAACACCTGTAATCGATCGTATTGATCAGGCCTGTCAGGAAGAAGAGATTAGCTATACCGCCCAACCTGATGACATGGCATCTTACCAATGGACTTTCGGCGATGGAACTTCAAACAATACTCAAGAATGTAAACACACCTTTTCCTCTTCGGGCACTTTTACCGATAAACTAACAGTTACATCGAGCGATGGATGTAGTAATTCTATTGAAAAAGAAATAGAAATTATAGCCAAACCAAGTGTTAATGCTGGAGCTAATTTATCAATTTGTAATAGCGATACTTCATTTGAAATAAACGATGCAAATGCCAAAGACTATCTTTCTATTAAATGGACTACAACAGGAGATGGTACTTTTTCTGATGACAAAATTCTTCAACCCACCTACACTTTAGGAACTGAAGACCATACTAAATCATCAATAGAACTGACTTTAACAGTACAAGGAAATGGAACTTGTGGTGAAGAAATAAGTACAAAAACCATTAACATCACTCCTATACCAACAATCAGCTTTGATAAAACATCTGATAAAATTTGCCAATATTCTACCTACGAAATTAAAGGTGTGAATGTTGAAAATGAGAGCTCTGTTGAATGGACTGCAAATAAATCCGGCACATTTGAAAATAAAAATGCAAACGAAACAAGCTTTACCCCTTCTTCCGATTTTTCTGGAACAGTAATCCTAACACTAACAGCTTTCGGTAATGGATCATGTGCTGAAACACAAGAATCGTTTAGCCTTACAGTTGTAAAACAACCAACAGTAAAGGCTGTAGCTGATAGTCAAATTTGCGAAGGAGAAGATATTAACCTAAATGGAACTTCAAGTAGCTCTGTTGTTAAATGGCTAAGCGATGGAGATGGTATTTTTTCTAACGAAAATGCCTTAACCGGCACTTATACTCCTGGCAGTAAAGATATAGAAAATGGATCTGTAAATCTGGAACTACAAGCCTTAGGCAAGGCTCCTTGTGAAATTTCTGATTTTACAAATGTAGAAATATTTAAAAAGCCAAGTGCAAATGCCGGAGCCGATGACAGTATGTGTAAAACTGTTTCGAGCTATACCATTATAACCGGAAGCAATGCAGATATGGCTAAAGCAAATAACTATAGTAGTATTTCATGGACTAGTTCGGGAACCGGGACGTTTACAGACAATACAATTCTTAATGCAACATATACTCCAAGCAAAAAAGATTTAGAAGACGGAAGTGTAGAATTAATCTTAGAAGCCAAAGCCAATGGCGCCTGCTCCCAATCGGCAACCGATAAAATGATTTTAACTTTAACGGATATTCCGGTAGTAGAAGCCGGCGATGACATAACATCATGTCAGGCAAGTCAAATTAATTTAAGCGCAACAGCAAAAAATCACTCCAGTGTATTATGGACTACATCGGGTAAAGGAATTTTTTCAGATCCAACTCAATTAATTACCAGTTACCAACCAGATCCTGATGAAACTGGAAATTACACGCTAACACTCACAGCAACATCTACAGGATCTTGCGATGATGTTTTCGACGAACTGCAAATCACAATAATTGGAAAAGTAAAAGCCAATGCCGGAAATGATGGTGAGGTATGCTCAAATGGAACTTACAATCTTTCCGATGGAGAATCAGGAGCTAGCACATATTCGGCTTCTGAATATGAATGGACCAGTGAAGGAGATGGAACTTTTGACAATCCAAAAAATATTAATGCCAACTATACTCCAGGCTCAAGCGATATTACAAATGGATCAGTAAAGTTGACTCTAACAGCTCAACCTGAAGCTCCTTGTAGCGAAGAACATTCAGACTCTATGATCCTGACAATCACCAAATCGCCAACAGCTAATACTGGAGAAAACAAAGCCATTTGTCAGGGAGAATCTTTTAATATGGAAAATGCCAGCACACAAAATAGCTCTTCTTTAAAATGGGAAACATCCTCATCCGATGGTTTCTTCGAGAACGAAACAAGCCTTAATGCAACCTACCACCCGGGAAAAGATGACACTGGCAAATACACTTTAAGCCTAATTGCTTATGGTGAAGGCTCCTGCTCATTCACAAAAGATGAAATGGAACTAGACATTACTCCAGCCCCAACTGTAAGCATAGAAGATAAAGCAAGCATTTGCGAAGATGGTAATTATACCATTCAAAATGCCCATGTTAATAACAGTCCTGGATATACATGGAAAACCTCAGGACTAGGCACTCTCACAAATACTGACGACCTAACACCAACTTATCAAACTGCCGAAAACGAAACCGGCGACATTACAATAAGCATTACTGCCGAAGGAAACGGAAAATGCGGATCCATAAGCGCTCCTACCACAATATCAATCATTCCTCATCCATTTATTGATGCTGGCGATGACGATGAAGTTTGCTCTAACCAAACCTATGCAATGAACATAGGTAGTGAAATGGGGCAAATTAATGCAAAATCGTGGTCGAGCATTGAATACAACTCTTCGGGAGACGGAGACTTTATCAATCAAGATGGATTACAGGCAACTTACATTCCTGGAGATAATGATAAAATAAATGGTGAAGTTAATATTTCAATTAAAGCCAATTCGATTAGTCCTTGTAACGAATTTGCCAAAGATATAATGACTCTAAAAATTACTCCAGCCCCAGAAATAAACGCTGGAGCCGATGATAAGATTTGCGAGGGAGATTCTTATGAACTAATAAATGCAACACAGCAAAATACATCAGAATTAATTTGGACAAGCTCGGATGGTGGTTCTTTTTCGAATGCAAATATTCTTCAAACAGTTTATACTCCCGAAACTGGTAAAACTGGAAATGTAACTCTTCAATTAACAGGAAAAGGCAATGGTTCATGTATAGAAAAATCTAGTTTAATGTCTTTACAAATTGTACCTGTTCCTAAAGTAAAAGCAGGTGATGATGCCAGTATCTGCTTTAATAAGAATTATGATTTAACATCAACAATTGCCAGCTCATTCTCAACAATACTTTGGACTACCAGCGGCTCGGGCACATTTAGCAATGCCAGTGAATTACATCCTACATATCTGCCAAGCAAAGAAGATTACGAAAGTGGCAAAGTAACACTTACCATTACCGTACAAGGCCTTACTCCCTGTTTACTAGAAGACAGCGATGAATTAGAATTACAGTTTATCGAAGCTCCTTTTGTTTTTGCTGGTAACGATGATGAAATTTGCGAAGAAAATGGAAAATATACCATTAAAGAAAAAAGTGCCGAAAACCCAACAGGTGCAGAAATAAATGGTGTTAGTTCATACTTATGGGAAACAAACGGTAAAGGATCTTTACAAAACAGTAATACTATAACACCTACCTATATTCCTGCCGAAAACGAGACAGGAGTTATTCAAATTACCTTAAAAGCTGTGGGATTTTCAAATTGTGATAATACCGAAGACACAATGGAATTAACAATTATCCCAACTCCCGAAGCTGATTTTAGCATAGGAACAAGCTGTATAGAAAGCACTGTTGCTTTTTCTGATAAAAGTGATGGTAAGATGTATTCCATTGAAAAATGGTCGTGGAACTTTGGTGATGAAAGTGTTTCTGAAGAGCAAAATACAGATCATGAGTTTACCGAATTAAAAGACTATACTGTTACTTTATCGGTTACCAATAACAAAGGCTGTTCCTCTTCAATAGAGAAAACTGCAAGTATTCATCCGCTACCCGAAGTAAAGTTTTCTCATGATACTTACGCTGCAATAGATATCCCTACCAAGTTTATAAATGAAAGTACAAATGCAGTAAGCTACTTATGGAATTTTGGCGATGAAAGCACATCTTCCGAAATCGATCCATCGCATACTTACGTAACAGAAAATGTTTTTAATGTACTACTAGAAGCAGAATCGGCAGATGGATGTTTTAATTCTTATAGCTCAACAATTGAAGTAATAGGAAAACCCGAAGCAGGTTTCACAAAAACACCCGATGGATGTGGTCCTTTAAGTGTAGAGTTCACCAATACTTCGAAAGGAGAATACCTAAACTATTTCTGGGATTTTGGTAACGGAATCACCTCATTGGAACAAAGCCCTAAACCAGTTACTTTCGAACCTGGTAAACTAGCAGACACAACTTATACTGTAGTGCTAAAAATTGAAAATAAAGCAGGAGTATCGAGTTTTACCGATTATGTAGTTGTTAAACCACTACCAATTCCGGCATTCGAAATTCTACCTACTTCCTATGGCTGCTCTCCGGTTGTTCGTAGTATTTATAACTACTCGAAAGGTTTACCCGATAAATATTCTTTTGATTTTGGTGACGACGAAACTTATGAGTACGAATCTAAAGATATTGAACGCCCTTTCGAGCATACTTTCTTTACCGGAGATACAAAAACAATATATCCAATTAACCTTACTGCAAGTAATGAATGTGGCGATAGAAGCATTACAAAAAATATGACGGTATTTCCTAACACAGCAGTTGCTGTATTTAAGGCCGATCAAATGGAAGGATGCGCACCTCTTACGGTAGCATTTGAAAACCTATCGAAAGGTGCTGGAGATTATTTGGAATCGGACTGGATTTTTGAAAACGGAGAAGTTGACATTAGAGATACAAAAGGAGAAACCGTTTATCACACCTTCGAAAAAGCGGGTGTTTACGAAGTACAACTTAGTGTTCACGACACTTGTGCAAGCGATATTACAACACAAAAAATAACTGTTGTTTCGGCTCCCGAAATCGACTTTGAAATTAAAATGGATAATCTATGCGATCAGGAGCAGGTATATCTTTCGGTAAGCGAAGACACAAAAAGCATGTTTACCAATTTTACCTGGGACATGGGAGATGGAAACTCTAAAACCGGAGCCGAAATCACGCACAAGTATACTTCTGCCCAAATTTTCACTATTCAATTATCGGCTATTTACTTAGATAATGGATGTGAAAAATCAGTAAGTAAAAAAATTGAAATTAATAAAAAGCCTAAAGCAGAATTTGCAATCAGCAATATAGAAGGATGTGAACCTCTTAATGTAAGCTTCACAAACAATTCGGCTGATTCTGATTTTTACCAATGGAATTTTAATGATGGGGCAAAAAGCACAAAAGAAAACCCTGAACATACTTTTAGCACGGGAGATTATGAAGTTTCTCTTATTACTGAAACAGAAGAGGGCTGTCTGGACACCATAACAATGAATGTTTTGGTACACCCAACACCTATTGCCGAGTTTAGTATTTCTAACAAAACAGCTTGTAGTGCTCCCTTCAGCTTAGCTGTAACAAATACTACTGCAAATAAAGAATTAAATTCATATACCTGGGATTTTGACAATGGAACAATTAGTAATGCAACAAATCCTACAGAGGAAACTTTTAATGACTATGGAGATTTTTCAATTAGTCTGATAGCCGAAAATCAATTCCTTTGTGCCGATACATCTGTTCTCGAATTTAATATTTATAAAAAGCCTATTCCTGCCTATCAAATTATTTCTAAAACTACCTGCGAAGGAGAAGTGATTGAATTTCAGGACTTATCGGAAAATTCACTACAAACCTATTGGGAATTTAGCGATGGATTTACAACAGAAGGCAAAAGTGCAAGCCATATTTTTACCAGTTACGGACAATACAATTTGCACTTAAAAACTGTGGGAGAAGGAAATTGTGCTGATAGTATCCTCGAAAAAAAAGCAATTAAAATTTATCCTATTCCAGTTGCCGATTTTTCGTGGGAAAATATCAATACTCTTCCCGAGGGTGTTGAAATAGACGAAGGAGAAACACTACCTAATAATGGAACAGTACAATTTAATAATTTAAGCGATGAGTTTAATGATGATTGGATTGCAGAACAATGGTGCAATTACAAATGGGATTTTGACGATTTAAATTCATCTTATGAAAAAAGTCCTGTTCATAAATACACTAATAACGGCGATTTTTATGTCACTTTATTTACCGAATCGCCATATTCTTGTAAAGATTCTATTACCAAAACTGTGGAGGTAGATTTAATGAGTGGCTTGTTTGTTCCTAATGCTTTTAATCCTGGTAATCCAGATCCTCAGGTTAGTTTATTTTTACCAAAAGGAATTGGATTATTTAAGTACCATATAGAAATATTAGACAGCTGGGGAAATTTTATCTGGGAATCGGAAAAAATAGAAGAAGGCAGACCTGCCGAAGGTTGGGATGGAACCAAAGATGGAGAAGTTATGCCACAGGGAGTTTATATTTGGAAAATAAGAGCTGTATTTAAAAATGGAGTAAGCTGGCAGGGAATGAAAATTAATGGTAAGTATTACCGTGAAGGTTCCGTTACCTTAATTCAATAGATTACTAAAATTCAAAATAAAATAATGGAGAGTCGGAATAAAATTTTAATTCCAGCTCCCCATTATTATGTCGTAACAAACTTACTACTAATCTTTATTTATAGGATGTGTAAAATAAAAAGTAGTTCCAAGACCAACCTGAGATTCCAACCATATTTTACCCCCCAATAATTCGCTTAAGCTTTTAGATATAGACAAACCTATTCCTACTCCATTATATGTTCTGGCCAAACTTTCATTTGCCTGTCTAAAAATTCCAAAAATATTATTTTTCTTTTCGTCGGGGATTCCAACGCCTGTATCTTTCACAAAAAATGTAAAAGGAATATTCGAATTTAAATCATTTTGTTGCATACCAAATTCTATAAATCCTTTATCTGTAAATTTTAATGCATTCTTTAACAAATTTTGGAAAATTTGCTTAAATCGATTCGGATCGGTTTCAAAAACCAAATGTTGATATCCATCTGGCAAAACCATTTTTAATTCTATACATTCTTTATCTAAAGCCTGTTGTTCCATTTTTATAACAGCATATACTTCATGAAGAATTTCTTCCAAACGGCATTTTTTCTTTTCAATTTTTACCGCTCCCGACTGTATTAAACTAATATCAAAAAGATCTTCAACAATATTTAATAAATTCAAGCCACTTTGATTAATCATCTTACAGTATTCAATAGCCAAATCCATAGAAATATCCTCATCAACCAGCTCCGAAAATCCAATAACAGCATTTAAAGGAGTTCGCAATTCGTGAGACATAGTCGCCAAAAATACAGACTTTAAGCGATCCGATTCTGTAGCATCTTTCAAAGCTTTATGTAACTCCTGTTCTGTTCTTTTTTGTTCAATAGATATACTAATCTGATGAGAAACCAATTCCAGCATTTCCCTATCATTTTCACTAACTGCATTTTCGTCATCATAACTTTGAATAACCAAAACACCAATAATTTTCTCTTTACCTTTTAAAGGCATTCCCAGCCATATTTTTGATGGTTCTCCTGCTAGCTCAACCTCTCCTAATCTCTCTAGTTCATCCAGTCTATCAACTGTACCCATAAGAACTTCTTCATGATCGACAACCCATCCCGAAAGTGATTTCCCTTTCGGAAAAGACTCAACAGAATCATATTCATCATCGTGATAGGGCATATTAAAAAGCTGTTTTTCGTGATCATACAGGGCAACAAAAAAGTTAGTTGTATCAATTATTGCAGATAACTCTTGTCGAATAAAGTGGATAAATTCAACCAATGTATTTTGAGAAAATACAGCATTGGATATATTTAAGATTATCTGTTGTATTTGTTCCTGCCTTTTGCGCTCGCTTATATCTTCTTTAACAGCAATAAAATTAGTTATTTCACCTTCATCATTCTTTAAAGCCGAAACTGTTGCAAATTCCCAAAACTGCTCACCGTTTTTTTTCAGATTCTGAAATTCACCTCTCCAAACATTTCCCACTTTAATTTCCTGCCACAAACTTTGATAACTTTCTGCAGGAATAAAACCAGAGCTTAAAACTTGCGATTTTTCTCCTTTCAATTCCCCTAAGGAATATCCTGTTAATTCTTCAAACTTAGGATTTACATACTCTATATCTCCATTAAAATCAGTAATAACAACCGAAGTTGGACTTTGTATAACCGACTGAGATAATTTACGAAATTCATTTTCTACACGAATCTGATTACTAACATCACGAATAGACAGTAAACATACCTCTTTCCCTTTAAAAATGGAGTTTTTAATATGAACTACAACTTCTTTTCTTATTTTATTTTTAGTAATGCCCTCAGCTTTAATCTTATGTCTAAACTGCTGAGCTTTTGTAGTGTATGGAGTAAACCAGTATTCCCTTCCTATAAATTTAAAAATAGACATCGTCGCCAATTCCTTCTCTGAATATCCACTTATTATTTCAGCACGCTTATTTACATCAACTATTTTATCACCTTCAACAATAAAAACAGCCTCATTACTAGCACTAGCTAATGTTTTATATTTATTCTCGCTTTCCTCAAGCTTCCTGATCATTCCATAACGATCAAGCACAATTCCTGTTATACTAGCAAGCTCACTAATCATAATCATATCCGCCTCATTCGGATAATAAATCTCGCTATGATATATTGCAAAAGTTCCTAGTATTTTTCCTAAAGGATCCTTTATTGGCTCGGACCAACATGATGCTAAACCTGCCTTTTGAGCAAGCTTCCTACTATTTTTCCAGTAAGGATGAGTATTTACATCTTCTACAATAACTCGTTTGCCCGTAAATGCCGAAGTACCACATGATCCATTTCCCAAACCAATGGGAAAATTGTTTATGGCTTTATTGTAAAAGTCAGGTAAATCGGGCGAAAATCTCAGAAGTAAATGCTTCCCTTCCTCATCTAGGCATAAAATCGAACAAATTGCACCGGAAGAAACACGCTGTGCTCTCAAAACTATTTCGTTTAAAATAAATTCTTCCGATTTTCCTTTATACAATAAATCCAATATATTCGATCGTAATGCTTTCATATAGTAAAAATATTATATTTTTCGATTTATAAAAAACTATGATAATTTTTGTTGTATTTGTCATCTCTTCCATTAATCACAAACAGATCTGACAAAGAAAAAAAGTGCTGTCCGTAAGAACAACACTTTAAATTCACAAATAAAATCTGTAAAATAATTTTATCCTACTAATCTTCCTTTTGGTTTTTGGGCCGCAAGCATTTCTTTTGTTTTGATATCTAACTTAGACTCTTTCTCCTCTGGCTGAGTAATTTCTCCTGTTGCCTGAGTCGAATCTCCTCCCATACTATACAATCCTTTTAGAATCATTGCATGTTTTTCTTCGGCAGGAATTGCTTTGTAAGCAGCTTTTTTCTCATCTTCTATTCTTTGCTTTTCAGCTTCTGCAGCTTCTATTTTAGCATAGTAAGCATCCGCTTTTTTGTTCTTTAAAAAAGGTCCGGCTACTGTAGGAAACAATTCCAATAGTAACATTTCTTTCTCATTTTCGGCAAGTTTAACCCCACCAAACTCTTCCAATACTGGATTCTCTGGCGATTTGTATTTGCTTACATCAAAATCGGATGCATTAAACTGTCCACAAATTTTTTCACGAAATTCCGGATCAATATCGATAGGTGTTTCACCATACTCGCCTTTTACAAGATTAAAAAACTGGTTATTAACATTTGTATATGGCTCTTTACCTGAGTTCACATCTAAAACATAGTTTACTGCCTGAACACCTACAATTTGAGATGATGGAGTTACTAATGGAGGACAACCAGCAGCTACACGTACCTCAGGCACTTTTTCCAATACTCTAGGTAATAAATCCTCTAATCCCAGTCCTTTTAACTGGGCCAGCATATTGGTGTACATACCTCCTGGTATCTCAGCGGCTTTTACTTCTTCGTTTGGAGCTGGAAAATTGAAGAATTTATCAATTGCACCACAAACCTCTAACAATTCTGCTTCCTTATCTACTTTAGCTAATTCAATAGCTCTATCGAATAATGCATCAATATCTTTTGGTAGATAATCAGCCGTAATATCAAATTCTAATGGAAACATTTTATATGAATCGAATTCTGCAATTCGCTCACGTATTCCTTTTAGTTCTTTATTTATTTTAACAACAGCATCTAAATTTACGCCAGTATCTAAACCCAATTTATCAGCAAAAATCTGAATAATTTCGAATGCCGGGGCAGCTGGTCCACCAGCAAAATTCAAGATGTTAGTATCCACAATATCAACACCATTAACAATAGCCATTAAAACAGCACCTAAACCATAACCCGGAGTACAGTGAGTATGAAAATCGATAGGTACATTCAACTCATTTTTCATTCTTCTAATAATCTTACCCGATAATGATGGAGGAATCAATCCAGCCATATCCTTCACGGTAATCATATCAGCACCCAAAGCTTCCATTTGTTTTGCTTTGCTTATAAAATAATCTACATCAAAAATCTTTTTAGGTAATTTTTTACCTGCTAACAATGCTTTTAAACGTTGCTTTCTTGTGAATTTAGGATCAACGGTATAACAAACAGCACAGTCGGCAATACCGCCTGCCTCTTTCATATACTTTATGGTAGTCTCCATGTTCTTTACATCGTTCAGACAATCGAAGATACGCATGATACCCAAACCTGATTTCACCGCATTCTTATTGAATCCTTCGATTACGGTTTCTGGATATGGAGAATATCCAAACAAATTTCTGCCACGAGACAAAGCTGTTAAATGAGATACATCACCAATTACTTCTTTAATTGACTCCAAACGATGCCATGGATCCTCGTTTAAGTAACGCATTACCGAATCGGGAATTGCACCTCCCCACACTTCCATAGCATAAAAATTAGCATCCTTATACAAAGGCAATACCGATTCAATCTCTGCTTGAGGAACACGAGTAGCAAATAATGATTGCTGACCATCGCGAAGGGTAAGGTCACGAATCTTTAATTTACCAGTACGCTTAATTGCAGCTCTTTCGGCAGCAATTTTCTTACGATTTTCTGCTCTCTGCGCTTCAAATTCTACTTTTCGTTTTCCTTCTAAATAACCTTTAGCTACCAATGGGAAAAGTTCAAGCAACATATATTCCTTATCATCCTTAGCCAATTTAACATTTCCAAATTGTGATAATATTGGATTTTCTGGCGATACATAAGCATCTACATCATAATCGATTTTTTCTGCTTTGCCGGTAATTTTCTTACGAAATTCCGGAGCGATATCAATTGGTGTTGTTCCATACTCTCCTTTTACTAAATTAAAGAACTGGTTGGATACATTGGTATAAAACGGACGACCAGAATTTTCATCGATTACACAATTTACAGCCTGAACACCAACAATTTGAGAAGAAGGAGTTACCAATGGCGGACAACCTGCATCCAAACGAACCACCGGCACCACTTCTAACACTCTCTCAAGCAGGTTTTCCAAACCTAAAGCTTTCAACTGGTTAAGCATGTTAGTATACATACCTCCAGGAATTTCCGCATCTTTAACCATTTGGTTTGGAGCTGGAAAATTAAAATATTCTTCAATTGCATGACAAGCTTTCAATAAGTCTTCTTCATTATCGGTTTTTGCCTGCTTAATTGCCTCATCAAATAACTGATCGATGTTTGCAGGCAATTTATCTTTTGTAATATCGAATTCGATTGGAAATTGCTTGTAGCTATCAACATCGGCTAAAGCATTGGTACGAATTTCTTTTAGTATTTTATTGATTTCCACTACTGTTTTAGCATCTCCATCTAATTCAATGCCTAATTTCTCGCAGAAAATATAGATTAGTTCATAAGCCGGAGCAGCAGATCCTCCAGCAAAATTCATAATATTGGTATCAATAATATCAACACCATTAATAATTGCAGTAAGAGCAGAAGCCAAACCATATCCTGGTGTAGAGTGCGAATGAAAATCTACAGGAATACTTAACTCCTCTTTAAAACGACGAATAATTTGACCTGCAAAAGAAGGTGAAGCCAATCCGGCCATATCTTTTAGTGAAATCATATCTGCACCTAAAGCTTCCAGATTTTTGGCCATGTTCACAAAATAATTAATGTCAAAAATCTGATCTGGAAGATTCTTTATGGTTAATCTTTCCAAATCTTCTTTTTTAGTAGGGAATTTAGAATCAACGGTAAAACATACAGCACAATCGGCCATACCTCCAGCTTCTTTTACATACTTAATGGTAGACTTCATATTCTCGATATCATTCAAACAATCGAAAATACGCATGATACCCAAACCAGACTTTATAGCCTGGGTATTAAAGTTTTTTATTACTGATTCAGGATATGGGCTATAGCCAAAAAGATTACGACCACGAGATAAGGCTGTAAGTTTGGAAACATCGCCTATTTCTTTTTTGATGGACTCTAAACGGTACCAGGGATTTTCATTTAAGTAACGCATCACAGAATCAGGAACTGCTCCTCCCCATACTTCCATTGCATAAAAGTTAGCCTTCTTATATAGATGTAATACTTTTTCAATTTCTGCCTGAGGCATTCTTGTAGCAAAAAGAGATTGCTGACCATCTCTTAATGTAAGATCTCTAACTAATAATTTCCTTTTTTTCATACCCTGACTTATTAAATTATTATCCCCACTTAGTACTCGAGAGAGTTGTTTTAAATTTGGTATAGAACTAATGTTATTTAATCCTACATCAAAAATAAAAACATTTTTTCATTAAGGAAATATTTCTATATTAATACCTGTATGTTCTACAATATCTGAATACATGGGTGTAATTACCCATGCACAATACTGATTTTTTTCTTTAATAATTAGAGCAAAAATTCGCAATCGATATAGAAAAATTAAAAGAAAAGAGAAGAAATTAGAAAAACATCAATAAAACCAAGTCTATTCTGCAAAAGATCGCATCTAAGTCTCTAATTAACCATTATAGTCTACTGTTTAATTAAAAGCAGAGGAAAACACCCATTCCCTAATTTTTGATTTACAAAAAAATGTTTTATAACATATTTTATAAGCTAGAATCTCATAAATAAAAAAATTTATCCATTACATTTTCAAATAAAAAACGACTCAGGCATTCTCCTAATATTCATAAATAAAACAGTTTTGTAATTTCTCTCTCATTTCGTAAAAAGATGTGTACTTTTATGGCGTTAAAATTGAAACTTTAGAACCTAATTTGAAGCCCATATTATCCCTGGGTTCAAATCATTAAATATCACACTGTGAGTATGATCGGACAATACGCAGAATTAAAAGTTGCCAAACTAGTTGATTTTGGCGTTTTTTTAGAAGGAGAAGATGAAGCATTAATATTGCTTCCTAATCAATACGTACCACCAAAAACACAATTAGACGATACTATTAAAGTATTTATCTATCGCGATTCGGAGGACAGAATTATAGCAACAACATTAACTCCTAATGCTACTGTAGGCGAATTTGCAGTTATGAAAGTAAAATCGGTTACCAATATTGGAGCATTCTTAGATTGGGGACTTGCCAAAGACCTTTTGGTTCCTTTTAGTGAACAAAGGGAAAAATTACAAGAAGGTCTCTCCTATCTTGTTTACGTTTATCTGGATAGTTCTACAGGTAGAATTGTTGCTACTGCAAAAGTCGATAAAATCCTTAAAGATGTTGAAGTATCTTATGCCGAAGGAGATGAAGTGGATATTTTAGTGGGCAAAAGAAATGATTTAGGCTTTCAGGCCCTTATTAACGACGATGCTTTAGGTATTATTTATAAAAATGAAGTTTTTGGCCATTTAAAAATTGGAGACAAAAGAAAAGCATATATCAAAAAAATCAGACCCGACGGAAAAATAGATATCAGCTTGCAAGAACAAGGATATCAGAATGAAGTACCTAAATTGGGTCAGCAAATTTTAGATATGCTTAAAGATGAAGAAGGATTTCTTCCTTTAAACGATAAAAGTTCACCCGAAGACATTTATTATTTGCTTAAAATGAGCAAGAAGAATTTTAAAAAATCAATTGGACTTCTTTACAAACAAAGATTAATTACCATTGAAGAGGCTGGAATTTATTTGGTTCAATAAACTAAAAAAATTACTTAAAAAACAAAATACGTAAACCACAACTAAGCTAACATGAACAATTCCCTTAAAACTTTTTCCTTAGCTGTCTTGTTACTATTTTCACTAACCTCAAAAGCTCAGGATAAATCCGATTGGAAAGCTGGAGTACCAGAGGGTTGCACCACAATTACTGTGGGTAAAATGGCTACCACAGACGGATCGGTTATTACATCTCACACCGATGATAGTCATCGTACCCGAGCATGGATGAATATTGTTCCTGCAAAAAAACATAAAAAAGACAGCAAGTTTTTCTTGTATGAACGATCAGCATATGATAGTTTGACAATGCCTACTTATCAGCACAAAAAAATTGGAGAAATCAATCAGGCAGAAACAACTTATCAATATCTGAACACTGCTTATCCGTGTATTAACGAAAAACAGTTGGCTATTGGGGAATCTACCTTTGGCGGAAGAGAAGAATTATTTTCGAAAAAATGCTTAATAGACTGCCAGCGATTGCAGCAATTAATGTTGGAAAGATGCTCTTCTGCCCGCGAGGCAATTGCTTTAGCCGATGATTTACTAACTAAATATGGATGGAGAGATTTTGGTGAATGCTTAACCATTGCGGATAAAAAAGAGGTTTGGCATTTCGAGGTTGTTGGTCCGGGAAAAGGAAAAATTGGTGCCGTTTGGGTGGCTCAGCGAGTACCCGATAATCATATTTCGGTAAACGCCAATGCAAGTACCATTAAAGAAATAAATATTAATGATTCTGATTCCTTCTTAGCATCCGAAAATATTTATAGCCTTGCCAAAGAAAATGGATGGTGGAAAGAAGGTGAAACATTTGTCTGGAATAAGGTTTATGCACCTAAAAGTCGTTTATCATTAGCTTCACGCAGAAGAGAATGGCGTGTTCTTTCAATGGCAGCTCCATCACTAAAACTGGATGCCAACGATAAAGACTATCCTTTTTCAGTAAAACCGGATAAAAAAGTAAGCTTGGACGACTTGGTCACAATTTTTAAAGATTATTACGAAGGAACACCTTACAACTTTGTAAAGAATATTAAACAAGCCAATAAAGAAGGAAAAGAAGTATTATCTCCTTTTGCAAATCCGTTTATGCCATACGAAATGAATCGTTTATTTAAAGTAAATGGCGGATGGGGAGAACTTGGCGAAAGAACCATTGCTCGCTGGTATACGATGTATGCCACTATTATTCAATGCCGAGACTGGCTACCCGATGAAATTGGAGGAATTGCCTGGCTGGCTCAGGATAATGTTGCAACATCTATATATATTCCTGTTTATGCTGGTACTACCGACTTAGCCGAAAGCTATAAAGTAAAAGCCCGAAGAACAGGTTATACACGCAAATCGGCATGGTGGGCTTTTAATCGATTAGGAACTTTAAGTGCTCAACGCTGGGGAGATATGCGTAAAGATGTTGATAAAGTATTTATTCCTTTGCAGAGCAAATATTTTGAAGAACAAGCAAAAATTGATGAACAATATTTAAATCTTAACAAAAAGAAACGGAAAGAGTTTCTTACCAATAGAAGCAAACAACTGGGAGGCGAAGTTGTTGAAAAAGCCTGGGAAATTGGCGATCATATTTGGACCAAATATGATGAAAAGTTCTAGTTTTAAAATAGGTCTTTTAAAAACATATACAAAAGCTTTATAAAAGCTATCAATAAAAATACATTTAGTTGCAATAGCTGAAACTTTACATTTTAGTTATTGCAACTTTTTTTTATCTGGTAAACTCACCTTGTCATTCTATAAAAGAATAAATTAAATACATGCACATTACGAATTTGCCATAAAAAACTCATTATCAAAAAAAAGGAACGAATCGACATTAAAAATCTTATGTGAAAAAGATTACACCCAGAATTATCGAATATAAATCAGAACCTATTTTTTGCGTTCTAATTCTCGTAAATTTTCCATTTTTTTCATCGATAAATAGGAGTTAATATCACCTAGATGTTCTTTTACCTTCTTATTTCCAAACTCGTAAACCTTATCAACTAAACCATCCAGAAAATCTCTATCGTGCGACACAACAATTACGGTTCCGTCAAAATCTTTTAATGCAGCTTTTAAAATATCTTTTGTTTTCATATCCAAATGATTGGTTGGCTCATCGAGAATCAACAAATTCACTGGTTCAAGAAGTAACTTAATCATTGCCAACCTTGTTTTTTCTCCTCCGGAAAGAACTTTCACTTTCTTCGTTGAATTATCGCCGCCAAACATAAAAGCACCTAAAATATCCTTTAACTTGGTACGAACATCTCCTTTTGCCACATGATCGATCGTTTGGAAAACCGTTAAATCCTCATCCATTAAAGAAGCCTGATTCTGAGCAAAATACCCAATCATACTATTATGGCCTAAAGTCAGAATTCCACCATGATCGATTTCCTGCATAATGGCTTTCACTAAAGTAGATTTACCTTCACCATTTCTCCCCACAAAAGCAATTTTTTCGCCTCTTTCGAGAGTAAAATTCACATTCTCGAACACCAAATGATCGCCGTAATACTTATCCACATCCTCCATAATTACAGGATAATTTCCCGAACGTGGCGAAGGTGGAAATTTTAATCTCAAAGCCGAAGTATCTTCTTCATCCACCTTAATAATATCAAGTTTATCCAACATCTTTACACGCGATTGAACCTGCAAAGTTTTTGAATATGTTCCCTTAAATCTTTCAATAAATGCCCTGTTCTCAGCAATCATTTTTTGTTGTTCGTCGTAAGCTTTTTGCTGATGAATTCGTCTGTCTTTTCGCAACTCCAAATACTCAGAATAAGTTGCTTTGTAATCGTAAATTCGGCCCATTGTAATTTCAATGGTTCGCGAAGTAATATTATCGACAAATGCACGGTCGTGAGAAATAACCATTACTGCTTTTCCCGAATTGATCAAAAAATCTTCTAACCACTGAATAGACTCAATATCCAAATGATTGGTTGGCTCATCCAAAAGAATTAAATCAGGTTTCTTTAATAAAATTTTTGCCAGTTCGATTCTCATTCTCCAACCACCACTAAACTCGCTGGTTGAACGAGTAAAATCGTCACGCACAAATCCCAATCCTAAAAGAGCCTTCTCTACTTCTGCATCATAATTAATCTCTTCAATTGAATAAAACGATTCACTTAAAGCTGATACATCTTCAATAAGTTTGTAGTAAGCTTCCGACTCAAAATCGGTACGGGAAGCCAACTGCTGATTCAAATCCTCAATTTGCTTTTCCATCTCAAAAATATGAGAAAAAGCCTGTGCTGTTTCCTCAAAAACAGTTCTGGTATTGGAAGTCATTAAATGCTGAGGAAGATAAGCAATGGTTTTATCCTTTGGGGAAGATACTCTTCCACGGCTAGCCGTATCTACTCCCGCAATAATTTTTAGAAGGGTAGATTTTCCCGCACCGTTTTTTCCCATTAAAGCAATACGGTCCTTTTCATTAATTACAAACGAAATATCTTTAAACAGAGTTGTTCCTCCAAACTCAACAGCCAATGCGTCTACACTAATCATCTTTTCAGTTTTAATAAGCCGCAAAGATAATTACTTTCCTGAATTCCAAAATATCCTCTCACAATTCTATTCAATAGAAAATTTTAAACTAAAAAAGCACCCCATAATGGGATGCCTTTATTACAAGCTCTGCTTATATCTATTATTTTACAGCTACAACTAAATATTTCGAAGCCTTCCAGAATTCTTCCGGATTAAGAATTGTAATTGCTTCAATCTCTTTTTCGTTTCCTTCTATTCTGTACGAATCGCTTGGATGTGAAGTAACAATACTCACTTTTTTACCCGATACGGGGATACTTGTTGTTTGAGTAATATCAATATCATTAAAATTTTCGGGATTAATTTTTTGGTTCAATTTATTTGTTGATCCAATTCCCAATAATCCACCTTCACTTGTAACAACTTGTTTCAATTTTAATTCTTTGATATCACCAATTACATAATGACCTGTATGCAAATTGTTTATTTGTTCTTCAATTATTTTATCCTTGTTATCATTTTCAGTATTTAAAGCAACAAGAGTACCATTTAATTCAGTTACCTGTCCATTTAAATTATCAACTTCAACATTTAATTGTGCTACTTGTTCTGTTAATGCTGTTAAAGAAGCATCTTTCTCTTTAATTTGTGCTTTTAGTCCTGCAACCAGTTTCTTCAATTTTGAGTTTTGGTACCAGCTATTCTTTAACTTCTTATCAAGACTTTCTATTTTCGCTTTGTTCTCTTCTAAAAGATCACGAACTAAACTCAAGTCGTTAACAATTTGTTCTTTCTGGCCTACCGAAGGATTCTCATTTGCATTAACAGCAATAATTTGCTCTTTTTCTTTAATAATATTCAAATTTGCAGCAATTACATCGAACGATTCTACAAAATCATCAATGGTAGAATCTTTTTCCTGAGCCATTTGCGTAAGCTGAACATTTTGCTCACGAAGTTGTTTTAGTTCTTTTTGGTTACAAGCCGTAAAAAATGGCAACACTAATAATGCTAATAATAACTTTTTCATAATTTTAATTTTTTATCAGTTTACATCAATTCAAATTCAGGATTACTTAAGAGAATACTGTGCCGCAATTTCTACTTGCAACAAGCACTTTTAGCTAAAACACTGAATAACTGACCACTTTAGTGTTTATTTTTTTCTAACTAAAAAAAATAATGCAAATTTCAGCTTTAAAAGTGTGGCAAAGTTTCTACAATTTGTAGAATTTAATTCTACAAAAAAAGCCTGTACTAGACAGGCTGGAGGAATGAGCTTTCAAAAAATCGAAAGCATCGGTTTTTATATATTACTAATTTTTATTCCATATTAAAGCAGCAGCTCCTAAAACAGCTGCATTATCCTTAATGCCAGAAGGTAATACCTTAATTTTATTCCTATAGATAGAAAGCAATTCTTTTTCTAATGTTTCGCGAACCGGATCAAACAGAATATCTCCTGCTTTGGTTAATCCTCCAAAAAGAAATATCGCTTCGGGACTAGTTACTGCTACCACATTTGCCAAAACTTCGCCTAACATTTTCGCGGTATAAGAAAAGGTTTCTTTGGCAACCAAATCTCCCCTACCTGCTGCTTCAGCCACCATTTTTGCTGTTAGTTTACTAAAAGGAATATCTCTTAACTCACTATCGCCTAAATGGCGGGCCAATAGTTTATAAACAGTTCTTTTAACTCCCGTTGCCGAAACATAGGTTTCTAAACATCCCTTTCTACCGCACCCGCATTCACGTCCGCTTTTACGTACAATCATATGCCCTACTTCACCAGCAAAACCATCGTGTCCGTATAACAAATCACCATTTACAATAATTCCACTCCCCAATCCGGTTCCCAATGTAATCACCATAAAATTATTCATCTTCTTGGCTGCACCAAATACCTTCTCGCCCATGGCTGCCGCATTGGCATCGTTAGTAATACTAACAGGCACATCAATTCTTTTTTTAACCAAATCAACCAAAGGTATACTTCCCTTCCATCTTAAGTTAGCAGCATTTTCAATAGTACCCGAGTAATAACTAGCATTAGGAGCTCCAATTCCTACTCCAATTATTTCCAACTTCTCTTTCGATTTATCAAGAATACTGTTCACATTATCAAATAACTCATCCAAATAGTTATTTATATCTTCATGCTTTTGAGTGGGTATATTTCCAGTAAGTAAACATTTTCCTTCCTCGTCGATACAACCAAAAACAGTATTAGTTCCACCTATATCGATACCTAAAACAACTTTTTTCATTGTTAATATTTTTCAAAAAATTAATTCGAATGTTTATGTCCTTTTAAAGCATAAAACAATATATAAGCATAACATAAAATGGCAACAACAAAGGAATTAGCTAAGCCAAAACTATCTGCTAAGATTCCCATAATCATTGGAACAACGGCGCCACCAACAATTGCCAGACATAAAATACCTGATCCCTGACTGGTATATTTTCCTAATCCATCAATGGCCAAAGTAAATATGGTTGGAAACATGATTGAATTAAATAAGCCAACCAAAACAATACTCCAAAGAGCAACATAACCACTTGTTAACATACTTGTAATAATTAAAACCACAACCATTACCGAATTAAATGCCAACACTTTCGATGCTGATATTTTTTGCATTACCGCTGACCCGATAAAACGACCGACCATTGCTCCTCCCCAGAAAATAGAAAGGTATTTGGTTGCATCAGCTTCGCCAAACAAGTGTAATCCTTCATCGCCAAAATACATTACCAAAGTACTTCCTATGGATACCTCTGCTCCTACGTAAGTAAAAATTCCAAGAGCTCCTAAAACAAGGTGTCGAAATTTCCAGGCAGAACCTTCAGCTTTAGCTTCTTCTGTATCCTGAATTTTAGGAAGTTTTACAAAAGCAAAAACCAAAGCAATAAGTACCAAAGCCAAAGCCAAACCTACATAAGGCATCTGAACTGCCTCGGCCTTACTGTTTATATCCTGACTTACATTATCTAATATTAACCATCCTCCAAAAATTGGAGCTACAGTAGTTCCCAACGCATTAAATCCTTGCGTTAAATTTAACCGACTCGATGCAGTTTCGGGTGTTCCCAGCTCGGCAACATAAGGATTCGCTGCAACCTGCAACACTACAATACCACAAGCCAGGATAAATAAAGCTCCTAAGAAAAAACCATAAGACAATAGAGCTGCAGCAGGATAAAACATTAATGCTCCTAAACCAGCAATACCTAATCCAGAAACAATCCCCATTTTATAACCTATCTTTCCAATAATCCAACCTGCAGGAAGCGACATTAGAAAATAAGCACCAAAAAATGTAAACTGCACCAACATTGCCTGTGTAATGCTTAAATCAAATAATCCCCTTAAATGTGGAATTAAAATATCATTCATACAGGTAAGAAATCCCCACATAAAAAATAAGGAAGTAAGCAGAGCTAAGGCTCCTTTTAAATTCATTCCCGTTTTAGGGGAGCTATTATTAGATGTTACATTTGTATTAATAGATACCATATCTTAAATTTTTCAATCGTTTGAATAAGTAATTGCAAATTACGATCATTTTAAACAAAGAATATTTTACTATTTTGCCATTTACTTGTACTATATTTGCACTTATTAACTTTTTACATCTTATCCATGATAATTTATTGTAATTTACAGATTGTAAAATATCATTAACAGCTATTTTTATTAAAAAAACAAGTTTAACAGTAACACAGCCGCAAGACATTAAAGTTATAACAAAACATTGCAAGTATGTCCTTAATACTCGAAGAAATATCTGTAAAAAACGAACACTCGTTTCGATCTAAAATAGACGTTTTATCTCATATTGAAGTGCCCTGGCATCATCATCCCGAGTTTGAGCTAATTTATATCGAAAAAAGTAAGGGTACTTTGGTTGTTGGCGACTGTATCGATCATTTTAAAGATGGAGATATGGTTTTTATAGGCCCCAATACACCACATGTAATGAAAAATGATGATTCTTACTATCAGAATAAGTCAGAGCTGAAAGCCATAGCCTGGGTTGTTCACTTTAGAGAAGATTCTTTTGGTAAAGAATTTTTTCTACTGCCCGAAATGCAAAAAGTCAGACAATTTCTGATCAAATCTTTTCAGGGAATAAGAATTGAAGGAAATAGTAAATACAAAATTATTCAGCTGTTAAAAAACTTACATTCTGCCGATTATTCTGAGAGGATTATTTTCCTATTACAAATTCTGCGCATTATTTCTTTATCGGATGAGTTAGAATATCTGGCCTCGAAAAGTTTTGTTGATTCTTTTAGCCAAAGTAGCAATCATAAATTGTATAAAATATACGAATATGTAAGCAAAAATTTTCAGGATAAAATTGAATTAGATGAAGCTGCAAAAGTAGCAAATATGAGTAAAACTGCATTTTGCCGTTTTTTTAAAAGTAAAACACAAAAAACCTTCTCGGAATTTCTAAATGAAATGCGCATTAATTATGCTAAAAAATTACTGGCCGAAGGAAAATTAAGTGTCTCGCAAATTGCTTACGAGTGTGGTTTTAACAGCCCATCATATTTTAATAAACAATTTAAGGCCAGTACCGGAAAAGCACCTTTACAACTTCGTGGGCATAGTTTATAGCTAATTAATACAAATCCCGACAGTGCTTCAATAATTCTTTCGAATTGGCATAATTTTCATCAGCACTTATTAATAAATATTTCTTTTCCAGATCACCTAAACATCCGGCACTTGTACAAATTCTAAGCTGATGTTCTCCAACGGTTTCAGCCCCGTAATGGGCAGCAATATGTCCACATACCAAAGTGTTCATAGGCCTGTCAATTCGGTCTTCACTACTTAGTTTTAACAAATCATCAATATACTTTAAATAGTCATCTCCATATTCCTTTTCGTTTCCATTCATTAAAATATCCCATAAAAGTTCGCCTTTCGCTGTATCCATAAAATTAAAACCAACATGCATATTATATTTGTCGATACTCGCTATATGTTCTTGAAAATTCTGCTTGTGATTCAATCTTTTAAATCCTGCAGGCACACATCATGTTTTGATCCAGAACGCTTAGAGGCTCCGGTATGATTAATTAGAACACCACCGTGGGTGCGAATCATAATAGGCATATCCATAAAAAATGTAACAATCTTTTTCCGAACCTTCTTAATTCTATTTTCAAACCACAAAGTAAATTCTAAAGGCCCTTTTTGCAAAGGGATATGATAAATATGTACAAACTCATGATTACCAAGCAAACAAATGACATCACTCTCTTTGGTGTTTGCCTTAAGATGTATTAACTCCTGTATTATCTCCAACGATTCGTCTTTCTGTTTTCCTGGGTATGCATGAATCAAATCTCCTAAAAAAATCAAATAATCTGTCTCCACTCTCTTTTAACCTGTTATAGGTTTTCAAAACTTGTCTAAAATCAAAACCATTACCATGTATGTCCGACACAATCATTAACGTACCTATGGAAATATCGCGAATCATATTTATAAAATATTAAAATTACCCATTAATAGATCTGTAAAAGTTCTATATTTTTAATAAATTAAGAAAGTTTGATCTATTTTTAAGTAACATTTTAAAATTAATATAGCATGTTAAAAGAATTAATAAAAAACACTCACAAATATTTTTGGAATCTTAACAGCGACGGAGATGTTATTTTAGGAAGTTCGGATTTGGACCCAAAAGCAAGAGTAACTTTTACTTATACTAAAAAATGGATTCATATAGCTCCCATAATTGAGGAAATGCCAGGTGTTTATATAGGTAAACCAAAAATTTTCCTAAAAAAAACTGAAGAGTTCGAACTAGTTGTTGAATTAATAAAATTGGTAAAGGCCTTTTTAAAAACAGATACCAAATTAAATCCTGATAAAACATACAAAAATACGATGAAACTGTTACACAAATATTATCAGTAATAATATTCAGATGAGAACATCACAACTCTTCATTTTTGTTTGCTGCCTTTTTTTTGCCTTGAAAGGATATACACAAACATATAAAAAGCTAGCAATAGGAGATTCCTTTCCCAACATAAAAGGAAAACTACTCTCATCTAAAGAGATAAGTATTCCTGAACATTGCAAAGGTAAAGTGTCTGTATTAATCGTTGCATTTAAACGTGAAACTCAAGATCAGGTTAATACATGGACCCAACCTTTACTACAAGAATTTGGTATGCATAAAGATTTCCGATTTATAGAAATTCCTATGATAAGTAGCTTATTTAACTGGATGTCGGGCTATATTGACAATGGAATGCGCAAAGGAATTGCTTCTGCCATGCATAAAAATGTTATGACCTATTATGGGCCATTAAACTCCTACTACAGATATTTTGATGTTGAAGACAAAAAACTATGCTACCTATTTTTATTGGATAAAAATGGTACTATTCAATTTATTGATAAAGGAGAAGCACAAAAACAGAATCTACATTTATTAACAAATAAAATTAAAGAACTAATTGGTTCATAAATACATTAATTTCAATTGCACCTTTTTCCTGATTTTTTCTGAAGTTTAGCTAATAAAATATAATTTTACGCTTTCAACATAAACACAAACAGAATGAATAAAAGAGGATTTGCAAGTGATAATTTTTCAGGTGTACTCCCTGAAGTAATGGCAGCTATTAATGAAGCCAACAACGGACACGTAATGGCTTATGGAGGTGATCATTATACAGAATCAGCAATTAATAAATTTAAACAACTATTTGGAGAAAATATTGATGTTTACTTTGCCTTTAATGGCACGGGTGCTAATGTCATAGCTTTATCGAGCTTAACACAATCTTATAATTCCATTATTTGCCCGGCAACTGCACATATTCAGGTTGATGAATGTGGTGCTCCCGATAAATTTACCTCTTGTAAAGTAATTCCTATTGACACTCCTGATGGAAAATTAACTCCCGAATTAATTAAGCCTCAACTACATGGATTTGGCTTTGAGCACCATTCACAACCTAAAGTAATTTCGATTACTCAATGTACCGAACTTGGCACAGTTTATACACCCAAAGAAATAAAAGCCATTTGCGACCTTGCACATGAAAACAATATGTATGTTCACATGGATGGTGCTCGCCTTGCTAATGCAGTAGTAAGTTTAGATATCGATGTAAAAGAAATTACAAGTAATGCTGGAATTGATGTTTTAAGTTTTGGTGGCACAAAAAATGGAATGATGTTAGGGGAAGCGGTAATTTTCTTTAATCCTGAATTATCTAAAAACACCAAATACATTCGCAAACAAAGCATGCAACTTTGTTCTAAAATGAGATACATAGGAGCACAATTTGATGCCATGCTAACCAATAATTTATGGTTGAAAACTGCCAAACATGCCAATGCAATGGTTAAATTATTAAAAACTGAAGTAGAGAAAATCCCGCAAATTAAAATTACTCAAAAAGTTGAATCGAACGGAATATGGGCTTTGGTTCCTAAAAATAAAATTGAAAAATTACAGGAAGAATATTTTTTCTGGATTTGGGATGAACACGCTGGTGAGGTTCGCTGGTTATGCTCATTCGATACCTCTAAAGAAGATATTCTTGGCTTTGTAGAAGTATTAAAAAAAGAACTGGCTTAATTTAAACTCACTCATTTTATAATTACACATCAACTTATAAATGGCCGAATTATACGAAAATTACTCTTTAAAAAAACACAATACTTTTGGTATTGAGGCTTCTGCCAAATACTTTTTCGAATTCGAAAGTCAGAATGAAATTTGCGACTTTTTGGATAAAAATAATATTGTTGATACCAATTATCTAATTTTAGGTGGAGGCAGTAATATGTTATTTACCGAAGATTTTGACGGATTGGTTTTGTATCCATGTATTAAAGGAATTGAAATTTTAGAGGAAGACGAAAACACAGTATTACTTCGCGTAGGATGCAAAGAAGACTGGGACGAATTCGTTGCCTGGTGCGTAGAAAGAAACTATTCTGGAATCGAGAATTTATCATTAATTCCAGGTGTTGTAGGTGCTTCACCAGTTCAAAATATTGGAGCTTACGGTGTAGAGGTTCAAGAGGTAATCGAAAAAGTTGAAGCCGTTTCTATCGAAAGCAGATCTCCTGTAACTTTTAACAAGCTACACTGTGAATTCGACTATCGAAATTCTGTTTTCAAAAATGAATACAAAAATCTTTTTATTATTACTCACGTACAGTTTCGTTTGCAAAAACAAGCCCAATTTAAAGTTCATTACGGAGCTATTAGTGAAGAATTAGAAAATTACAATGAAGTAAACCTCAAAATTATTCGTGAGGTAATTATCAAAATACGCGAAAGTAAATTACCAAACCATGAAGTATTGGGTAATGCTGGTAGCTTTTTTAAAAATCCGATTGTAGAAAAAGAACAAGCCGATAAACTAAAAGCTAAATTTGAAGCGATGCCAACCTACGAAATAAGCGATTTTGAAACTAAAATTGCAGCTGGTTGGTTAATAGAACAATGTGGATGGAAAGGCAAACAAATTGGAAATGTTGGAGTACATAACGACCAGGCTCTTGTTCTTGTGAATTATGGCAATGCAAAAGGATACGAAGTACTAAAACTAGCCAATGACATTCGCAAATCGGTACTATTTAAGTTTGGGATAAAACTCGAGATGGAGGTTAATGCAATATAAAAAACATTACAAAAAAACAATGCCCATCTACAAAAAAACGCAAAGTACTAAATGGTAAGCACTTTGCGTTTTTTTATTTTTTAGCCTGATAATTTATTCGCAAACTGATAGTGCTACTTCATTATCCCTCTTTTATTTAATGCATTTTGATATTTTCGAGCATTGCGATTGTGCTCGCGAAGTGATTTGGCAAAAATATGATAACCAGAAAAATCAGGATTAGCACAAAAATAAATATATCGGTGTTTTTCGTAATTCAATACGGCATTCAAGCCAGATACCGATGCCTGACGAATTGGCCCGGGAGGCAATCCACGATATTTATAAGTATTATAGGGAGAATCTATTCTCTTGTGCTTGTTCAATACTCGCTTAATTGAAAAATCACCCAATGCAAACTTCAATGTTGGGTCGGCATCCAATTTAATTCTACGATTCAGTCGATTCATATATACTCCTGCCACTCGGGCTTTCTCATCTTTTTTTATGGTTTCTTCATCAACAATCGAAGCCAGCGTACTCACCTCGGCAGGAGATAAGCCAATTTCCTTCGCTTTCTTTAATCTATCGGCATTCCAAAATCGCGAATACTCTTCATGCATTCTATCCATAAAAGATTTTGAATCGGTATTCCAATACAACTGATAAGTATTGGGAATAAACATACCAATAATGGTTTCAGCTTTAAATCCATATTTTGCAATTCGCTCTTTATCCTTTAAACTAGCAAGCAGACTAATGGAATCTGCCTCAATCTGTTTGGCTATTTTTCCAGCAAAATCTTCTAATGTTCGGGTGTTATTAAACGTAAGATTAATGGGTACCTGTGCTCCCGATCTTAGCAAATCGACCAAATCGTTATTACACATACCATTTTTAATCTGATATCTTCCGGCATGAATGTGGCGTGCATAATTCTTCTTATCCATTACCCACTCCAATGAACTGATGTTCTTAATCATCTTACCCTCGGCAAATATCTGTAAAATATTGTACTGACTTGCATCGGTAGGAATATACACAAAGCTGCTTTGCTTTTCTCCCAAATCAACATTCGTTGAGAAAATTTTCATATATAAATTAAACAGAATTGCTCCTGCAACAATCAAAATCAACATGATTGCCACAAAAAACACTTTCCATTTTCCTGATCGAATATTACCTAAACGCAATAAATTTATCATTTGTTTACTATTGAATGAGAATACTAAGTTCGCAAAAATAAAAGAAAAAATCAGATCCTATTTTCTCAAGAGAAAAATTTCTTACAATACGTATTTAATTAATAAACACTTCTATCGTCTGAAAAAAGAAATCCTTAATTCAAAATAATTTAAATTCTTATTAACTGTTAAGCGATAAATGTTCTCTGCTAAGCTAGATTTATTATCTTTGAAATGCACACAATAAAACAACATAAATGAACATATCAGCTAGTTTCGATAGTGGTAAAATTAAAGTAATTAAGGCTACTAATCCTCAAGACATTCAGCTTGAAATTCCTAATGACACCAATTCTGAGCATTTTCAATGGTTTTATTTTAGATTAAGCGGAATGCAGGAACAATCGGTAAAAATAAAAATTACAAATGCACATAAAGCCTCTTATCCTGAAGGATATGAACAATACAACACTGTTGCATCATACGATAGAGAGCATTGGTTTAGAATTCCTTCTACCTACAACGGAAAAGAATTATGCATTGAGCACACTCCCGAATATAACTCGGTATATTATGCTTATTTTGCACCTTACACCTACGAACAACATCTCGATTTAGTACACAATGCACAAATGTCGCAAGAATGCGAATTGGTCTCTATTGGAAAAACTATTGAAGGGAAAGATATCGACATGTTAATTGTTGGTGAACCTGATGAAGAAAAGAAAAAAATATGGATTATTGCTCGTCAGCATCCCGGAGAAAGCATGGCCGAATGGTTTATGCAAGGCCTAATCGGAAAATTGCTCGATGAAGATGATCCTGTTTCAAGAACTTTGTTAAATAAAGCAGTTTTCTATATTGTTCCGAATATGAATATCGACGGAAGTATTGCCGGAAACCTTCGCGTGAACACCAAAGGATTTAATTACAACAGAGAGTGGGCAGAACCTAATATTGAAAATAGTCCGGAAGTATTTCATGTTCGTAATTTAATGGATGAATATGGCTGCGACCTAAATTTAGATATTCATGGCGACGAAGCTTTACCATATAATTTTATATCAGGTATTGAAGGCATTCCTTCTTTCGACGAAAGATTAAAAAATTTAACAAAAAATTTCATTAACACATGGGTAGCTACCTGCCCTGATTTTCAAAACACTCACGGCTATCCAAAGAACAAACCAGGCGAAGGAAATTTAGCAATTTGCTCAAAACACATTGGAGAACGATTTAAATGTTTATCTTTGACGATCGAAATGCCATTTAAGGACAATAATGATTTACCTGAACCAGAATGTGGATGGTCTCCAGACCGAAGCATTTTACTTGGAGAATCGGTTCTTCAGCCTATTCTAAAAGTGGTAGATCAACTAAGATAATAAACGATTATACTTTTACTAAGTATATTACTCGAAAGGCCCATACTCAAGCTTCCGTGAGCGTGGGCTTTTTATATACCCCAAACTCTGTAAACTTTCAGGCTCGATTATTGTTCTCATTTTTTATATTTTTATAATCGAACTATAAATATCCGCATGAAGTATAAAATAAAATCCATTCTTATCATTCTAATTTCCTGTTTATTTTTTCAAACAAAAGCTCAGGTTAGTAATCATCTTATAACAATCATTACAGAGTATCCTTCCGATTTTTCATCAACAAACGATCTGGTAAGGCTTATCAACAAAGACTTTAAAAATAAAGAAGAAAAAGCCGCCGCTGCATTTACATGGATTGCCCTAAATATTGCCTACGATACAAAACAAGTGGGTAAACCAAACCGAGTTCGTTTCTCGTACCGAACAGAAGAAGAATTACTTGCCAAAAAGAAACAGTACAGAATTGATTTAGCCGAGAAAAGCCTAAAAAAGAAGAAAGCTTTGTGTGAATCATACTCTACCCTTTATCAGATATTATGTAATAAAATGAATATTGAGTGTAAAATTGTTCCTGGAACAGCAAGAAGATATGTTTCTGAAATTGGCAAGAGCAATCTACCTTCCAATCATGCGTGGAATGCAATTAAAATACATAATAAATGGCTATTAGTAGACGTAACCTGGGCCGCAGGATGGGTTGATTATTCTAAAATGAAATTTCACAAAGAATTTTCACCAGCCTACTTTGCATCATCACCAGAAGAATTTGCCATGAAACATTATCCTGACAATGAGGAGTGGCTACTTAAGCAAACAATCCAAAACAAAACTGATTTTGCACTTCAGCCCATTCCTTTTAAAGCTTTTTTTGGGAAAGGGATTAAATTAATCTCGCCTAAAAAAGGCATTCAAAACATAAAAAAAGGAAATGCTCTAGAATTTAAGCTATTAAACGTAACAAAAGAGACAGAAATTGCCTATCATTTTAAAAGTGACAAATTTGGCAAAAAAGTAAAATCCATTCGCAAAAATAATTCCCTATTATTTAAGATCTATCGCGAATTTAAAGGAAAAAATGAATTAATAATTTACTTTGACAACATACCTGCTTTGGGATATAAAGTAAATAGTAAATAAAAAATCCCAATTCCTAACTAATTTGGGATTTGGGATTTTATATATAGCGCTTGATTTCTCTTAATTCTCTTCTCTAAAAAACAACTTATAATAACTTAAATCGCGAGCCGCATCGTATCCTTTTTCTAAAAATTTTCTTTGTCCATGAATGTAAACATGAAAATTTTTATCGAGCTTTAAGATATGTTTAAAATGCTTTTGCTCGCCTTTTACTGCGTCATTACTAATTTCAAATTCCTGTGCTACCGAAGTTCCACTTTCATTCTGATAATAATCTTTATATTCATCGAAAGCAGTAGCCACTTCAGGCTGTTCAATTACCTCTTGCTTAAATAAATCTTCGTTAAATTCTTTTTTATCCTTAAAAAAGTTAATCGACTTATTCATTAAATCAATCTGATCGGCTTTGGCAACTTCGTTTTCGTCGTTATACACATCACCAATAAAACCTTTACACATATCCAAATAGTTTTGAGTATGATAAAAATTATCTTCACGCAATTTTAAATCCAGAAACTCTTCCTTCCAATACAAAGCATCTTTATTTGGGTTTGTTTTATCAACAATACAAACCTTAAATCCTTTTTCTTTTTCGGTATTAAAAATCAGGCAACCTTTATCTAATTTCTTGATATTTATTCCATTCTCACAGCCCAACTCAAAATTTTCCTGTTTCTGATACACTTTCAAAAAAGTATCTTTATTTTCAGATTTAAAAATCCCTAATGCATCACACACTTCCCCATCAACAACACAATTAGAAAATGCGACCAAATAAAACTCACCTCCTTTTATGTTCGGATGATTCGATTTTTCGAATAAATGAACAGCAATATTGGTAGATTGATCGTAGAAACTCTCATTATTTTCAAAATACTCCGAAGCATAGCAATACACTTCGTTCATGCTTAATCCTTCTTCGTTCTGAAAATGAAAAAACTCTTCTTTGTTAAAGGCTGTTAAAAAGTATTTTAACAGAATATCTCTAACATCGTCATCTTCAATCTGAATTTCAGATTTTGAAAGTTTCAAATCTTCCTCTAAATGTTTGTTTCCAACATTGTGAACCACAATGCGATCCAAATTTATATCTTCAAAATTAAACATGTACTAATTATTTTAAGAACGCCACAAAGATACTCACTTTCGTTAAATAACATGAAAAATATTCTTAGCTTGTTGGCGAATTTAATAATCCTATTATAAACAAGCTGTTTAAGACATTCTCTTCTTGTTCGGATACTCTCTATAATAAAGAAAACTACTTTCAAACATTGTAAGTGTAACTTAACACTTACTTCTTTAGTAAAATAATTCTTTACAAATCAATTACAATTGCTAAATTTAACTAAACCAAACAATAAAACATGCCTAAAACTTATCTACTCATCATCCTATTTTCACTTTTCTTAATTGATAAAATGCAGGCTCAACAAAAAGAACAAAGCTCTAAATTGGGGATTAAATATCTTGAATATTTTCCTGAAATTATCGAAGGTAAGGATAAGCTTCCACTCCTTATTTTTCTTCATGGAATGGGAGAAAGAGGCAATGATCTAAATAAATTAAAAGTTCATGGTCCTCCATCTTTTCTAGATAATAAAAAAGACTTCCCTTTTATTACTATTTCACCTCAGTGTCCTGATACTGTGTATTGGAATGAGGAAATTCTTCTGCCTTTTTATGAGGAAATCATTAACAAATATCCCATTGATAAAGATAGAATTTACATTACAGGTTTAAGCATGGGAGGTTTTGGCACCTGGGGATCGATAGTTGCTAAGCCTAACTTATTTGCTGCTGCAGCCCCCATTTGCGGCGGAGGAAATCCGAACAAACTTGAAGCTGTAAAATCAATGCCTATCTGGGTATTTCATGGAGCCAAAGATAATGTTGTTCCAATCATCAGATCGCAAGAAATGGTAGACCGCTTAAAAAAGTTAGGAAGCAAGGTAAAGTTCACTATTTATCCTAAAGCAGATCATAATTCATGGACCATAACTTATGCAAACCCGGAATTGTATAAATGGTTTTTATCGCATAAAAAGAAATAAATCCAGAAATTAGTTGCTTAGTATTCTTTAAAAATGCTAAGCAACTCATCTTTTTCAAAGCTTTTTTTACTTCTGTTTTCTATACAACAAATATCCTACAATTAATATCCATAAAATGGATAAGCCTGCCAGAGGAATAAAAAGAATATAAAATCGCCCGAAAATGTATTGATAAATTCTTCCTGTGTGTATTTCTAAACACAAATTCCATAAAGACATTTCACTCTCTTGAATTTTTGGGGGCATTTGAGCAAATCCAGAATTGTCAGTTAAATTACCTGCCCCTAAATTGTAATCAAATAATATTTCATTGCCTTTTACATCTTTCAGATACCCGGCAATAGGATGAGCTGCAATGGGAGGTCCCATTCTTTTGACCGCAATATGAGGCTTCCGTGTTATGTAATCGAAAACTAAATTTTGTTCTGGCATCCAGTAAAAAATCCCACTAAACGAAGCAATCAAATATTGTCCTTTCCCTATTTTCTCCAGCACATTAACTCCCATTACTGAAACAGGAGGCTGCGCTGTGTATTTTTTCGGAGCTGATTTAAAAAAATCATCAGAATAATAAATTCCTTCATTGGTAGCCAAAACAATCCTATCCAATTCCTCATCAAAAAGTATCCTTCTAAACTGATCGTACCAGGGATTTGAATGATCGAGATGAGTAAATGGAATTTTAGTAACCCGATTACTGGCTATGGCAATTAACAAAGGCGGCCTTAAAAACATACCGCTTAAAGTGCTTATAATTAAAAATACAATAAGCCAACTACCAAAACGATTGTGCCATTTCAAATTGAATTTCAGAAATTGAATCTTCCCCTTAGTATTTGCACCTTTCTTTCTCAGTTTTTTAATCCACTTTGGAAATAAAAAATAAACCAATCCACTAAAACTCAAAAAAAGGAATACAAAACCTAAAAAATCGACAAATAATTTTCCAATCAATCCAAACGCTTCGCCGCTATGTATTTCCCACAAGGTTTTAAACACACTTGTTTTTCCATCGTAATCGGCACTAGCCTTAACGTCTACAATCTGAAATCCAGACTTCGTTTTTTTTAACAGATTACTTCTGCTTAAAACATACAAACTCGAGTCAAGCTCCATTAAATCAACAATCCGGTGTTCTTCAACTGGCAACTCAAGTTTTTTCCATTCTTGATTCTCCAAATAATACAAACCAAACAGAGTTCCTGCGTAAATTTTACCCGAAGAGGTACAAATCATTTTTTCAACCTTTCGATTATCTATTCCCTCGGGAAATCCCCTATTAAACTCATTATATGTCTGAAAATTATCTGTCGTTTTCCAAACACCAATATTTCCATAAATTAAAGCTGTATCTCCTTTAAGGTTAATAGCTGATTTTACGGCTGCCTTATTCCAATTTTTATATTGATATTCACTTCCCAGATAATTTCTATTTACATCGATAGATGAAAACAGAGCACGATGATTCATGATAATCCCAGAAATGGAAAAAAAGATAATAAATAGAGTTAACACAAGAGAAGGCCACTTGTGATACTTTTTTAAAAATGCGAGTGATTTTTTGGCAGCCATTAATTTTAATTTTATTGCAAGATATAAAACAAAAAACTGTCTGCTCAGAACTTATTAAAGTACCATGCAGACAGTTATTTTTTAATCTCTAATATATAAGTTCTAAGAATAGTATTCCGGAAACAAACCCTACATTCCTAACCACATCCGGAATACTTTTAAGATCTTTTTTCTAGTTCAAGAACATTTTCATGTCTTCATCAACAGTTCCAATTCCGCCAATTCCGAATGTATCAATTAATACTTTAGCTACGTTTGGAGAAAGGAAAGCTGGCAATGTAGGTCCTAGGTGAATATTCTTAACACCTAAAGAAAGGAGAGCTAACAATACGATAACCGCTTTTTGTTCGTACCATGCAATATTGTATGCAATTGGTAACTCATTGATATCGTTTAACTCAAATACTTCTTTCAATTTTAATGCAATAACAGCTAATGAATATGAATCGTTACACTGACCAGCATCTAATACTCTTGGAATACCTCCGATATCACCAAGCTCAAGCTTGTTATAACGGTACTTAGCACAACCTGCAGTTAAAATTACTGTATCTTTTGGTAAAGCTGCTGCAAATTCGGTATAATAATCGCGACTCTTCATTCTTCCATCGCAACCTGCCATTACAAAAAACTTACGAATAGCACCAGTCTTAACTGCATCAACAACTTTATCAGCCAATTGCATTACCTGGTTGTGTGCAAAACCTCCAATAATTTCGCCTTTTTCAATTTCGATTGGTGCAGCACAAGTCTTAGCCAACTCGATAATTTCAGAAAAATCTTTTACTCCATTTTCATCAGCTACTATGTGCTTAAATCCCGGGAATCCAGAAGATCCTGTTGTAAATACTTTATCCTGATAAGTAGAATTTGCTTTTGGAGGAACAATACAGTTAGTAGTAAACAGAATTGGTCCGTTAAAAGTTTCAAACTCTTCATTTTGCTTCCACCATGCATTACCATAGTTTCCTACAAAGTGCTCATATTTTTTAAATGCTGGGTAGTAATTTGCTGGCAACATCTCAGAGTGAGTGTAAACATCAACACCAGTTCCTTCTGTTTGCTTCAACAATTGCTCCATATCTTTCAAGTCATGACCCGAAATTAAAATACCTGGTTTATTGCTAACACCAATATTTACTTTTGTAATTTCTGGATTACCGTAAGCTGTAGTATTTGCCTCATCAAGCATAGCCATTGCAGTAACTCCATTTGCACCACACTCCATTACCAAAGCAACCAATTCATCAACAGAAAGAGAATCGTCGGTAGTAGCTTTTAAAGCTTTTTGCATAAAAGAGTACATTTCGCTCTTCTCAAAACCTAAATTATCAGCATGCTCTACATAGGCAGCCAATCCTTTTAAACCGTAAATTGTCAATTCTCTTAATGAACGAACATCCTCATTCTCTGTAGTTAAAATACCGACTACACGAGCTTTTGCATCAAAATCATTTTCAGTTTCAGCAAACCAGCTTGCAGAATGATGTAACTCACCAAAAGCAACACCTGCATCTTCAGCTTGTTTCTTAATTTCCTCTCTCAATTGAAGACCTTCACGAATTGCTTCTACAAATTTTACCTTATCAAAATTGGCATTGGTAATGGTCATAAATAAACCATTTGTAATAAAACGATTTACCTTTTCGTTTTCAATTCCAGCTTCACGTGCAAGAGTACTGTACTGCGAAATTCCTTTCATTACGTACATTAATAGATCCTGGATATTTGCAACCTCATCGGTTTTACCACAAACTCCTTTTACCGTACAGCCAGTTCCCTTAGCTGCTTCCTGACACTGATAACAAAACATTGACATATCTTTTTTATTTAAGTGATATTGATATTTGATTTCTTAAGTTACAAAATTCGAAAGAGATAGTTACACTATTCTTTCCTTTTGACTTCACAAATATGATACATCTAAATAATAAAAAGTGTAACGAATGTTACAAACGCAAATATTTTTCAGATTTTTTTATCTTTTTTTCTTTTATATATTTTTAGACAAAAAAAAATCCCAATCGAATTAAATTGGGAAAGCATATTATTCTATATGAAATTACAATTTTTTAAACATTTTTTTAAGCTTCTTTTTTAGTTCGCATTTATTCTCCTTATAACAGGAAAGTTGTTGAAGGGTTAAAATTTTCTCAAAATCATTTTCTTTTTGAAGAAGACTATCACGAACAGCTTGCATACACGAGAAACCAGCTTTTTCGATAGTTAATCTATCTATCTCTTTTTCGCACTCCAAATTTAAAACCTTAATTTTAGAAATCTGATCTGAATTTAAATCCAGCTTTTTCTCCATCCACTCTGTAATTATATCAGCCCTCTTTTCTGCCTTAGTAAAACTTTTAGCATTAACAGTCAAACTTAAAATTACAAACAGTAGAATCAAACTTTCTCTCACAAATTTCATAAATCTCCCTTTTAATTCTATACCTCTTAACAATTTTTAAAACGTATATTATCTAAAAATGTTCTCTTTAAGATTAGAAAATTATAAAATATTAGTGAGAACCACAAATTAAGCTCTCTTTAAACCTCTGTTTTACAAGCACTACTTCTTTCATTTAAATAGATCCAAATAATAAATTTTACTTGCTATTATTTAAAAAATAATTAATAATTTGGGCTTCCTTTTCTATCGATTCTGTAGTAATATTATTTACTATCCGATACAGGAAAGATAATTTACATGAATGTGTGAAGTTGAACTAAATAAACAGAAAGAAAATGAAATCGATAGACATTTTTACAAACACAAAAGCTTTAATATTCGATTTAGACGGAACCCTAGCCGATACTATGCCAATTCATTACGATGCATGGAACAAAACTGCTAAAGTTATGGGCATTAGTTATAGTCAGGAATTTTTGTCTAGTTGCGCAGGAATGCCATCTGCTAAAATTATCGAATTGCTTAATAAACAAAACAACCATTCTATTGATCCGCAGGAATTCTCCGCTTTAAAAGAAGAATTTTTCGCAAAGGAAATGCATAAGATAACAGAAATTAAACCTGTTACTGATCTTGTTTACAAATACCATAAAAAAATGCCTATGGCTGTAGGTACTGGTGGTAAAAGAAACATTGCCGAAGAAACTCTTAAGTTATTAGGACTGGACAAATACATTCCTATACTTGTAAGTGCCGACGATGTGGAAAATCACAAACCAGAACCTGAAACTTTTTTAAAGTGTGCCAATTTAATGGGTATTGCGCCCGAAAACTGTCAGGTTTTCGAAGATGGTTTATTGGGTATACAAGCAGCAGAAAAAGCAGGAATGATGGTTACCGATGTAACTCCTTTTTACTAAATCAATAAAATTAAATCATGCTTAAAAAATTATTCTTCCTTATTCCATTAGCTCTACTTATTTATTCTTGTAATGTAGAAAAAAAGGAATATACGGTCGCCTTTTACAATGTCGAAAATTTATTCGACACAATTAACGATCCCATTAAATGGGATGATGATTTTACTCCTGAAGGAAAATTAAAATTTACGACCGAAAGATACTCTAAAAAACTAGAGAACCTTTCATCGGTATTATCTGCTATAGACACTCTTAATTTACCTTCTATTATTGGGCTTTGTGAAATTGAAAACAGAACTGTCCTTGAAGATTTAATTTCCCAAAAAAGCCTAAAAACTGGAAATTACGCAATCGCTCACACCGAGAGTCCAGACAAAAGAGGTATTGATTGTGCCCTTTTATACAAAAAAAGTGACTTTCAGTACTTAAACCACGAAGTAATTAACATTCAGTTTCCCTGGGAACCCAATTATAAAACCAGAGATATTCTTAACGTAACTGGAATAATGGGTACTGATACATTACATATTTTTGTAAACCACTGGCCTTCACGCCGGGGTGGACAGGAGAAATCTGAAAAGAACAGAGTTTTTGTGGCAAAACAACTTAAAGAGGCAGTAAATAAAATACAAAGTAAAAACGAGCATGCTAAAATCGTTATTATGGGCGATTTTAACGATGAACCTAACAATGTTTCAGTTACCCAAACCTTGCTTGCCTCGAACAATAAAGAATCCCAAAAAGCCAGTGATTTATACAATTTAATGTATGATTTACAAGCCAATGGACATGGAAGCTATAGCTATAGAGGAAATTGGAATATGCTCGACAATCTTATTGTATCCAGAGAATTAATTAACTCATCGAATGGATTAAGCACCACATACGATGCAGGAAAGATATTTACAAAACAATGGTTTTGCTACGAGAGTAAAAATGGAGAATACCTGCCAAGTAGAACCTATGCCGGACCAAAATATTTTGGTGGCTACAGCGATCACTTTCCAGTTTATTTTAAACTTAAAAACTAAGATTAAAAGCTGAAAAATATAATGCCGGTTGATAATTTCAATCGGCATTTTTATTGCCAAAATATTCCATGGTTCGCATTGTTTCTCTATTTTAGCAAATCAGAATAGAAACGATTCAAAAGTGCTGCATGAAATTTAAAATAGAATCAAAATTTAAACCAACAGGAGATCAACCCACTGCTATCGAAGAATTATCGAATGGCCTAAATAACGGTGCTCCATTTCAAACCTTATTAGGAGTTACAGGTTCTGGTAAGACATTTACCATTGCCAATGTAATAGAGAAAGTGCAGCGTCCTACTCTTGTCTTAAGTCATAATAAAACTCTTGCTGCACAATTGTATGGGGAATTCAAGAATTTTTTTCCGAACAATTCTGTCGAATATTTCGTTTCCTATTACGATTACTATCAGCCCGAAGCATATTTGCCAGTTACAGGAACTTATATAGAAAAAGATCTTTCTATTAATGATGAAATTGAGAAATTGCGTTTAAGTGCTTCATCGGCTCTTCTCTCGGGCAGAAAAGATGTTATTGTTGTTTCCTCTGTTTCCTGTATTTACGGAATTGGTAACCCCGATGATTTTCATGCTAATGTTACCATAATAAAAAAAGGACAGTTAATTTCACGTAATAAATTACTTCATGCTTTTGTAGATGCTTTATATTCCAGAAATGAAATAGAGTTCGACCGGGGAAATTTTCGCGTAAAAGGTGATACAATAGATATATATCCTGCTTACGCTGATTTTGCGTATCGCCTTATTTTTTGGGACGATGAGATTGATGAGATCTATTCTTTTGATCCCTTAAATGGATCGAAATTGGATTCCTATGATCGAATTACCATTTATCCGGCTAACATCTTTGTTACCAGTAAAGATCGGGTACAGCAAGCCATACATCAAATTCAGGATGATATGGTAGCACAGGTTGCCTTTCTTAAGGATATAGGCAAACACCTGGAGGCAAAAAGATTAGAAGAAAAAGTTAATTTCGATTTGGAAATGATTCGCGAATTAGGTCATTGTTCGGGTATTGAGAATTACTCGCGATATTTTGATGGCCGAAAAGCAGGAACACGTCCTTTCTGCTTAATGGATTATTTTGCAGACGATTTTCTTGTAGTAATTGATGAAAGTCATGTTACAATTCCACAGATTAGAGCAATGTATGGTGGAGATCATTCCCGAAAAATTAATCTGGTAGAATATGGTTTCCGTTTACCTTCAGCACTGGACAATCGTCCTTTAAAATTTGAAGAATTTGAGCAAATTGCGAAACAAACCATTCATGTAAGTGCTACTCCTGCCGATTACGAGCTCGAAAAATGTGAAGGTGTTGTTGTTGAACAGGTGATTCGACCAACGGGATTACTCGACCCGGAAATTATTATTCGCCCAAGTTTAAATCAAATTGACGATTTAATTGCTGAAATTAATACGCGAACTGAAATTAATGAAAGAACACTGGTTACCACTCTAACCAAAAGAATGGCAGAAGAATTATCGGAATATTTCACAAATTTAAGTATTCGCTGTCGTTACATTCACTCCGATGTTGATACGCTGGATCGCGTAAAAATTATGGAAGAACTTCGAAATGGTGTTTTTGATGTTTTAATTGGTGTAAACCTATTACGTGAAGGCCTTGATCTACCAGAAGTTTCACTTGTAGCTATATTAGATGCTGATAAAGAAGGTTTTTTGCGCTCTACCCGATCATTAACACAAACTGCCGGCCGTGCTGCCCGAAATATAAATGGTAAAGTAATTATGTATGCCGATAAAATTACAAAATCAATGCAGGAAACCATCGATGCTACAAATCATCGAAGAGAAAAACAGCTGGCATACAATATTAAAAATGGAATCACCCCTAAACAAATTGTAAAATCGAAGGAAAGCATTATCGATCACGATAAAAAAGAACAGCCAAAAGCCTATAGCGGACCCGAATCGGTTGAGATTGCTGCCGATCCAGTTGTTCAATACATGAGCAAAGAAAATTTGGAAAAAACCATCGAAAAAACTAAAAAAGCAATGCAGAAAGCATCTAAAGAAATGGATTTTCTGCAAGCAGCCCAGTATCGCGATGAAATGTATCGACTTCAGAAACAACTCGAAGAAAAAAAGTAATTGTAAAAAAAAGGCATTAAAAAAAGCAGTTTCTTTCGAAACTGCTTCAGTTATTTCTAGGGAAATACTATCCCAAATATGATTTCAACAACTTGCTTCTGGAAGTGTGACGCAAACGACGAATCGCTTTTTCTTTAATTTGACGTACCCTCTCGCGAGTTAAACCAAATTTTTCGCCAATTTCTTCCAAGGTCATTTCTTGAATTCCAATTCCAAAGAAAAGCTTAATAATATCACTTTCTCTCTCTGTTAGAGTAGCTAAAGCTCTATCAATTTCTCTGGTTAATGATTCATTCAAGAGACTTCTGTCTGCAATAGGCGAATCATCATTCACCAATACATCCAACAAACTGTTATCCTCTCCGTCAACAAACGGAGCATCAACAGAAATGTGACGACCAGAAACACGTAGAGTATCTGCAACTTTATCTGCAGGCAATTCTAAGGAGTCTGCTAATTCTTCAGGAGATGGCTTTCTTTCATGTTCTTGCTCGAATTTCGAAAATGCTTTGTTGATTTTATTCAACGAACCAACCTGGTTCAATGGTAATCGAACGATTCGAGACTGCTCTGCCAAGGCCTGAAGGATAGACTGACGAATCCACCATACAGCATAAGAAATAAATTTGAAACCACGAGTTTCATCAAATTTTTCTGCAGCTTTTATCAATCCCAAGTTACCTTCGTTAATTAAGTCAGGAAGACTCAATCCTTGATTTTGATATTGTTTAGCTACAGAAACAACAAAACGCAAATTTGCTCTGGTTAATTTCTCCAAAGCTCTTTGATCGCCTTTTTTGATTCGCTGCGCCAATTCAACTTCTTCTTCTACTGTAATAAGATCTTCTTTACCAATCTCTTGTAAGTACTTATCTAAGGAAGCACTCTCTCGATTGGTAATTGATTTAGTTATCTTTAATTGTCTCATAGTCCCTTTTCCTCGAAAATATGCCGCAAAATTAACCTTTTAAATAAAAAAAGTCAAAATTAATTGCCATTTTATTCGAATATTTATATTTTTCTTTTTTTTGCATTCCTTAATCTCCATTTAAAGAGAAGGCATAATACTTAACACTACCGTTAGGATAAATTCCGGAAATAAAAATTCCACCATCATTTACCTCATCAATCGCTTCCTTTATATCATCCACTTTATAAATTGGTTTATCATTTATTTTATATATAATAAATCCTTCTTTAATATTCTCATCTTTTAATTTCCCACTCCGCAGATTCTTCACCTTTACTCCTCTGTTAATTTGTAAGCGATACTTCTCTTTTTGTGATATAGCTTCGAAGTCGGCTCCCAGAAAAGCTAAATTTTTCGATTTAATAACATTCGTATTTCCTAAGCTGTTACGTAAAACTACGTCTAATTGTTTCTTTTTTCCGTTTCTTTTTATTAATACCTTAATTTCATCACCAGGACGATATTTACTAACCTGCTCCTGTAATTCTGCCGGCGAGTTAACATCTTTCCCATTTATAGCTAAAATAACATCCTTAATTTCAACTCCAGCCTCGTCTGCAGCACTTTCCTGTGTCAGCCCTGCCACAAATACACCTTCAATTTTATCTAAATCTTTATCCTGTGCAAGTTTAGCATCTACAGATTGAATAGAAACACCAAGCATGGCTCTTTGCACATGACCAAACTCTTTTAAATCGGCAATAACTTTTTTAACTATGGTAACCGGAATAGCAAAAGAATATCCCGAATAGGAACCGGTTCTAGATTCAATTGCTGTATTAATCCCAACTAATTGTCCCTTACTATCAACCAATGCTCCTCCACTATTACCAGGATTAACAGCAGCATCTGTCTGTAAAAACGATTCGATACTCATCTGACTTCTCATAATCCCCAAATTTCTTGCTTTGGCACTAATAATACCTGCAGTAACTGTCGATGTCAAATTAAATGGATTACCGACTGCCAAAACCCACTCTCCTAATTTTAATTCATCTGAATTACCTAGTTCCATTTTCGGTAAATCTTCTTCATCAATCTTAATTAACGCCAAATCTGTATATGGATCTTGTCCTATTAATTGAGCTTCGTACGATCGTTTATCATTTAAAACAACAGAAATAAAATTTGATTCCTTTACTACATGATTATTAGTTACAATATAACCATCTTTAGAAATAATTACTCCCGAACCAGAACCCATAGCTGGCTGAGTCTGATAACCTCTACGACTGTTTCCAAACAAAAAATCGTAAAATGGATTGGATTGATATTCTTCGTTACCATAAACTGTGGTAATATGAACCACTGATTTTACCGATGATTCCGCAGCAATGGTCAAGTCTACTAATCCTGAAGGACCTTGTGAAAGGCCTGCTAATTGTATTGTCTGCGGCTCAGGAGTTGTTATAATTTCTTTTTCTCTATCAACAAATAAAACGAATAAAATAATTGCTATTCCACCACCAAAAATTGCGGTTAATACTCTTCCAAAAAATAATTTAATCTTCATTTCTAATACTATTTTTTTGAGTGACACATAATATTAACCTTATTCAGATATTTTTTACTTATTATGAGTTTAAAAAAAAGTTACAAAAACAAAATCATTTAGTCAATTATAATTTTTTATGGTCGTAGCTGACTGGTATCTCATCAAAATCTATCACTTTTCAGCCCGCTAAACCAAGAATATCTGAATAAGATTCTTATTTTTACACTACAATTTTAACGAATAAGTTCATTAAGTGTTTTTCATTTTAACGTATTTAACACTTCTTAACAACATTTATACAAAAATGCAAATCGAATTCTCTAAATATCAAGGAACAGGCAATGATTTTGTTCTTATTGATAATCGTAACAATCTTATTTCGCCAGAAGATACCAGTTTAATTGAAAAACTTTGCCACAGAAGATTTGGTATTGGTGGCGATGGATTAATGCTGCTTGAAAAGGAAAATAATTACGATTTTAGAATGAGATATTTTAATTCTGATGGTAAGGAAGCGAGTATGTGCGGCAATGGAGGACGATGCATCGTTGCGTTCGCATATCATTTAGGAATTATTAAAAACATAGCCAGCTTTATTGCTGTTGATGGTGAACATGAAGCAAAAGTAGAGGATAATGAAGGACAAATACAAATTTGTCTGAAAATGGTAGATGTTAGTGGAATTGAAAAAAATGAAACTACATTTTACCTGAACACGGGCTCACCTCATTATGTAGAATTCATTAACGATCATAATGAATTTGACACCTATTCTAACGGAAAAGCAATTCGATACAACAAAAGATTCGCAAAAGAAGGAACCAATGTAAATTTTGTATCATTCAACAATAATGACTTACAAGTTAGCACCTATGAAAGAGGTGTTGAAGATGAAACTTATTCATGCGGCACTGGCGTGGTTGCATCGGCAATTAGCGCTGGTTTTTTGAAAAATAAAAATCGTTTCAATATAAATACCAAAGGTGGAAAACTAAGCGTCTCCTTTAACAAGATTGACAATCAAAACATCGATAACATTTGGCTCATGGGACCCGCTACTCATGTATTTTCCGGCTCATTAACTATTTAATATCCTCTTTTTTTATATGAAGTTTATTCTCTCTAAAATTTTTGAAGATAAAAGTATTTCAAAGGTATTTTTACTTTCATTACTTTTAATTTCTCTTTCTCTAATTCTAATATTAGGAATATTTACAATACAACAAGAAAAACAAAAATTCACGAGAGAATCTGCTCTCATACAGGAAGATTTTATTAAAAATCAGAAAAAAACACTTTTACAAGAAACACAAACATTAATTAACTTTATTGAGAACGAAAGACTTCAAACTCGAAATCTATTAAAAAAAGAAATAAGTAGTAGAGTAAATGAAGCGCATACCATCGCAACCAATTTATACAAAAGCTACAAAAACAAATTATCAGATAAAGAACTGGAAAATCTCATATTAAATGCACTTGCTTCGTTAAGATTTAATAATGGCAGTGGATATTTCTATATTAACAGTCTATCTGGAATTGTAATTCAGGATCCACAAAACCCAGAATGGAAAGGAAAAAACAAACTTGCCTTGAAAGATGCTTATGGAGTTTCTATTATTAAAAGTGAAATTGAAACCGCAACAACGACCGGAGAAGGCTACACAAACTACTCCTGGCAAGATAACAATAGCCAAAAAATACATCCTCAGATATCTTTTGTAAAAATATTTAAGCCTTTTAATTGGTACATAGGATGCACTCAACATGTTGAAAATTATAAAACTGAAATTCAAGAGGATATTCTAAATAAAATTACTGATTTAAGATTCGATGATAATTTTACCATAGCCGTAATCCGTTTCGATGGTGTTTGTCTTGCCCACACCAATAAATCACTAATAGGCAAAAATCTATGGGATAGTGAAGATAAAAATCAAAACAAATTTATTCAGAAATTTATATCAAGAGGAACCGATATGAATGGTGGTTTTGTTGAATCTCTAAACAATTTTGATAACCACTCTAGTCTGGCAAACCTAATGCATGCTAAAGCATACAAAGATTGGCAATGGGTAATTGGCTCGGGTGTTAATTTAAAAGAACTAAACCTGGCCATAAATAAACGTAAGCAAGAACTTCGATCAAATGTAAACAACTACATAATAAGAGCTAGTATTGTTCTTATTCTCAGCATCTTTTTTATTATTATATTTACAAGATTTGTTGTTAAAATTAGCAAATCGGAACTTGGTATTTTCAGTCAGTTTTATAAGGATGCTGCTTCAAACTCGGTTCTTATTGATACCTCCACTTTACATTTTAAAGAATTTAAAGAACTGGGGGACCTTGCCAACCAAATGATAATTAACAGACAAAAAGCAGAACACCAATTAAACATAGAAACAGCTTACTTTGAACAGCTATTCGAAAATTCGCCAGAAGCAATTGCCATTACCAATACTGAAAGTAAAGGAATAAAAATCAACCATAAATTTACCGAACTTTTTGGGTATTCTGCAAAGGATATTAAAGGAGCCGTAGTAGACTCTCTACTAACCGATAAAGACACGCAAAACGAGGCCTGTGAGTTAAATGCTACAATGGCAAAGGGAAAACTTGCCGAACTTGAAACCAAACGAAAATGTAAAAATGGCGAGTTAATTGATGTATCGATAATGGGAAATCCGATTGTTATTGACGGAAAAACCATTGCTATTTTTGGAATCTATCGTGATATTACCCAGCGTAAAGAATACGAGCAACATCTTAAAGAAGCAAAACACCGTGCCGAAGAATCTGATTTATTAAAATCGGCTTTTTTAGCTAATATGTCTCATGAAATAAGAACACCTATGAATCATATTATTGGTTTTACGGATATTATGACATCACAACAAATTGAAGAAAAAGACAGACAAGAATATGCTGCATTAATAAAACAAAGTGGATACAGTCTTCTGCAATTAATAAACAATATAATCGATTTATCAAAAATTGAATCCAAACAGGTACAAATACACCCTGAGTACTCCTGTGTAAACAGCATTTTAACAACCCTATATGAACGTTTCAACAAGCAGAAAAATGAGAATAAAAAATCTCACCTAAACCTTATTATTGAAAAACCATTAAGCAATAATGACTCTATAATTTATACCGATGCAAGGCGCTTAGAACAATTACTAGCTAACTTAATTGACAATGCCATTAAATTCACCAACAAAGGAAATATAGAGTTTGGTTACCAACTAAATAAAGCTGAATCCGAAATAGAACTATATGTTAAAGATACCGGAATTGGAATTCCAAAAAAATACATAAACAATATTTTCAAATCATTTAGACAAATAGATGGATCGGACACCAGACAATATAGCGGCACAGGACTAGGTTTGACAATTTCACATCGATTAAGTGAAATTTTAGGTGGTAAAATCAGATTAAAATCTGAAGAAAATAAAGGTACCTGCTTTTATGTCTCATTACCTTACAAGTGTAAAACTTCAAACTTAACAACAAAGATATCAGAAGAATATCAAAATTAAATACTAAACAAATTAGAGTAATTATTAAAATTGGTTTTAATAAACACCGTAAATAAGTTAATTAGCTAATCCTAATAAATTAGGACTTTAGTAAAATGAGATTACCATATAGATACCTTAAAAAACTTACATTTACTAATCCCATTTGGTACCCGACTGTTCTTGTTTATAATCTTTAACATAAGCAAGGGCCTGATTATAATCATCGACGAACACATACATTTTTTTATACTGCTCTTTCACGAACTTTTCCTGATACGAAATTTCGAACTGCTCTTTTAAATTATTATAAAACCCTTTGGTATTAATAAACACAATGGGTAAATTATGATATCCTAACTGCTTTAATGTGATTACTTCTAAAATTTCTTCGAGTGTTCCAAATCCACCTGGAAGTGCAATAAAAGCATTCGATTTTTCTCTCAAAATCTTCTTCCTATCTGCCATATCTGAAGTAATAATCAACTCATCAAGATTACTTGCACAAATTCCATAATCCTTAATCAGCTTTGGAATTACACCTATAACTTTTCCACCTGACTTTTTAACGGCCATTGCGACCTCGTTCATTAAACCAACATTTGTTCCTCCATAAACCAAATTATTTCCTGTAGAACCAATTTCTATTCCAAGATTTTTTGCTTCCTGAAAGTAATCCTCTCCTAACGAATTACTTGATGAACAAAATACACAAATATTCATTTTCTTTAATTTTATGGTAAACAAAAGCCCCTGAGAAATCTCAAGGGCTTTAGAATAATATTATTTACACCTTATGCATCAATATTTGCATAGGTAGCATTTTTCTCAATAAACTCTCTTCTTGGAGGCACTTCATCACCCATTAACATAGAGAATACATGATCGGCTTCGGCAGCATTATCGATAGATACCTGACGCAATGTTCTAAATTCAGGATTCATAGTAGTTTCCCATAGTTGCTCGGCACTCATCTCTCCAAGACCTTTGTAACGCTGAATATGCATAGAACTCTCTTTACCTCCACCCCACTCTTGTATTAAGCGTAGTCTTTGGTCCTCGTTCCAACAATACTCATGATTCTTACCCTTTTTCACCAAGTATAAAGGTGGAGTAGCAATATACAAATAACCATTCTCGATAACCGATTTCATATAACGGAAAAAGAATGTCATAATCAATGTTGCAATGTGGCTACCATCCACATCGGCATCACACATAATTACAATTTTATGATAGCGCAATTTCTCAACATTCGCAGCTTTACTATCTTCTTCGGTTCCTATAGTAACACCAAGGGCTGTAAATATATTTTTAATTTCTTCACTTTCGAAAACTTTGTGTTGCATTGCTTTCTCAACATTCAAAATCTTACCTTTTAGCGGAAGAATAGCTTGAAATTTACGATCACGACCTTGCTTAGCAGTTCCACCTGCCGAATCTCCCTCGACAAGAAATACTTCGCAATTAGCTGGATCTTTATCAGAGCAATCGGAAAGCTTACCTGGAAGTCCAGAACCTCCAAGTACAGTTTTTCTTTGTACTAATTCTCTTGCTTTACGAGCTGCATGACGAGCCGTAGCTGCCATAATAACTTTCTGAACAATTGTTTTAGCATCTTTTGGATGTTCTTCCAGGTAATTAGCTAACATTGCGCTTACAGCCTGATCTACCGCAATACTCACTTCTGAGTTACCTAATTTTGTTTTGGTTTGTCCCTCGAACTGAGGCTCTGCAACCTTAACCGAAACAACTGCTGTTAAACCCTCGCGAAAGTCATCACCACTAATATCGAACTTTAATTTTGATAACATTCCTGATTTCTCAGCAAAGGCTTTTAAAGTTCGTGTTAATCCACGACGGAAACCTGTTAAGTGAGTTCCTCCTTCAATGGTATTAATATTATTCACATAGGAATGAATATTTTCCGAAAAAGAAGTATTGTACTGAAGAGCAATTTCCACAGGAACCTCATTTTTATCGATAGAAACATGAATGGTTTCCTCTATTAATCTTTCTCTTGTATGATCAAGATATTCAACAAATTCCTTTAGCCCTGCTTCAGAATAAAATTCATCAGATTTGTATTCGCCCTTTTCGTTTTGCTCCCTTTTGTCGGTAATATTTAATCGAATTTTCTTATTCAAAAAAGCCAATTCTCTTAAACGAGCAGCCAAAACATCATACTTATATTCTGTGGTTAAAAATATCGATGCATCGGGTCTAAATGTAATATTCGTACCGGTAACATTCGTCTCTCCAATCACTTTAATATCGGCAAGAGGAGCTCCTTTAGAATACTCTTGAAGATAAATTTTACCATCACGATGAATTTCAGCGCTCAATAAATCAGATAATGCATTAACACAAGATACACCTACCCCGTGCAAACCTCCAGATACTTTATAAGAATCTTTATCAAATTTACCCCCGGCGTGTAAAACTGTCATTACAACCTCAAGAGCCGATTTATTTTCTTTCTGATGTAACTCAGTAGGAATACCACGACCATCGTCTTTTACGGTAATGGAGTTATCCTCATTAATAATAACTTCAATATTATTACAATATCCTGCTAAAGCTTCATCAATAGAGTTATCTACCACCTCGTACACCAAATGGTGTAATCCTTTTACATTAACATCTCCAATGTACATGGAAGGGCGTTTACGAACCGCTTCCAAACCTTCTAATACCTGAATACTATCAGCGGAATATTCAGCATTCCCTTTTGGTTTATTTTCTAAATCACTCATCTAACAGATCTTTAGTTTTCGAAAAAGAATTACAGGAACAATCAATATAATCATTAATTATTCTACAATAATTCTAATATTTTTTGTGCAAAATTCAGAATATCTTTTGCTAGCATAAAAGCTAAGGAAAAAGTGCCTAATTAAAAGATAACGAATACCTTTTAATCATCTAATTATCAATCAATAACAACACCCTCTTTTTCAAAAGATAAAAGTTAAACAAAGATAATAAAAATGATGAACCTAACGATAGGAAAACAAGGAAAAATAGTACATTTTAATAGATTTTGACGAACTGAATTTACAAGCCAAAACAAACAACAAGTTTAAAATGTTTATGTTTAAAGCATTACTATAAAAACCTACAACAAAAAAAGCAAAACTTATTTTAAAAGGACATAGATTGACTTTTTCGCGGACGTTTCATTTTAAATTTAATGATAAAATTACTAATCTTATCTCCATCTTCGCTAACTCCGTATTCGTGCAATTCAAATAAGGTAGTCACATTCTTAAAACCTTTGGGCATAGCTTTCCACATTCTGTAAAAAACCACCTGCACATTTTCCAAATCGGTATCATCGAGCTTTATTTTTAACACTTCCCGACCTTTTGGCAATGCAAAAACACTTATTCCGTGTTTTTTCCAGGCAATTGCCTCTTCTGCAACGAAAGACATATTTAAAGTATCACGGGTAATATCAAACAAATAAGTAACCTCCTGATTATCCGCATTTAACTCCATTAAAATATCTATGGGTTTTCTATCCTTATTAACAGACAGTTTCCATCTTTCAGGTTTTTGAGCTGCTCCAAAAATAGGCACCATCAAAACGAACAGAAAAATTGATACTTTAAAAATATTTATCGATCGACCTATTGATTGCATACTGTTTAAAAATAATTTGTTTAATTAAAACTACTAAAAACTATTTTAACCGCAACATTATCTTAAATAAAAAAAGAGATACCTAACTTAAAGATATCCCTTGATTGATTTTAACAAAATAATTCTCTAAAAATTTGCCTTAACTCCAAGCAAAAAATTAAGCCCCTGAGAAGGATATCCATCCCATTGATAATACTTATCTGCAAAAAGATTATTTAAGGTTCCGAATACTGAGAAATTCTCATTTAAATGATAGTTTGCACTCATATTTAAATCATAAACTGCATCTAATGTTTGTTTGCTGTTATCAACTAAAACAGCTCTTTCGCCAAGAATGTTTACTCCTGCCTGAAAAGTCAGTTCATTGGTGAATTTATAGTAAGCATTTACCTCCACTTCAAAATCTGGCTTATGCCAAGCCTCTTCTAATTTATCCATAGAATATGAATTGTAAATTAGGCTCGAGCTTAAGCTCAATTGATTATTCCAGTCAAGGTTTAAGTCTGCTGATAATTTTAACAAACTTATATCGTCGTAAAGCACCGTAAATTTATTTGAGTAAAGTCTTATAAAATTTGAATTTCCCAGATCGGAATTTCTTTTCACAAAGAAATATTGATTATCAATTGCGGAATATTCTGCAACAAGAGTAAAGGAGGAATTTTTAGACAAGCTACCTTTTAACCCACCAAACATGCAATATTTTTGATTAGAGGGAGTAACATTTAAACCTGAAAATACATAATAGTTCTCCGATACAATATCTTTATATCGGTTCATATTTAAATCACCTTTTAAACCTGTAAAAAAGCTTAGAATTCCATCAACAGCCTCAAAATCGATCTTTACATCAGGATACAATTTTGTTTCAGAATTATCGCCCATTGCCAAAACTGTCTTTACTCCTAATTGTAAATTTAAATTACCCGTTTGCAGCAGATACTGCGGATTCAAGCTCCAAATCAAATTCTTTCGATCCTTGATTTGCTCTCCATCCTCCCAATAATACAATCCATCAACTGTAAAATAATCAAAATCTGATTTTAAACTCCAAAAACCATCACCTCTTCTTATTTTGGCATTTCCCGATATCAACACATCACTCTCTTTCAAATCAATATCATCAGAAAAATATTGATACTTAATTCCTATGCCAAAATTTAGTTTCTCTTCATCTTTAAAAGCACTTTGAAAATCGGCAACCAAACCAAATTTATTTTGTTTTTGTTCATCGTAAGGAAATAAATCCTCGTAAAAACCAAGCATATCGTCAGCCTGAGGAAAGCCATAATAATTATATCCTATGCGCTCATAAAACAAGCTTCCGCTCACTTTTCCTTCATCCAAATAAGCCGCACCGTAAACTTCTGCCAATTGTTCTGTATAGTCTGGTTTCACCTTATCACCATCTTCCAATTCTAGTTTTCCATTGGTAGAATAGTGTTTCAAATGAAATCCAATATCGGTAGTTTTTGATCGTTTGTTATTGTATCGATAATCTCCAAACAAAGTTGAATAATTTCCGCCGGCAAGAATTAAAGAGTTAGCATTTAAACTTTTTAATGGCTCTCCTACAATTTTGGCTGCCGGAATTTTAGCAGGAAAAAATCCTACCGACAAAGCCTTTGTTTGTACAAAATAATCGAAAGAAGGAGTAAAACTTGCTGTATCTTTTACCACTGGCAATTCTCCAATTCTTTTTGCTTTATTTATTTTAGGTTGGTAAGTTGTTCTCACACTTACTTCTTTGTTAAGATCTCGTTCTTCCTGTGCCTGAGCAAATGAAAATGCAAAGCCAGCAAACACAATTGCTAATAATAACTTTTTCAACATTGTTTCTACATTAAATATTTTACTCAATTTCAGATTCTTTGTTCAACATTTCCTGCAACATCATTTTCTCTTCGTCTAAACCAAGCGAGTCGCTTTGTGTTGTTTTACTCTCAAATAATTTTGTATTTTCTATACTATCTGCTCCTTCAAACTGAACCTGAACTTCCTTATCACGAATTTGTTCTTCCTTTTGTTTTTCCAAAACAAGTAGAGCCTGTAATTTTTTGCCTGCCCTATCAAGAATTCCATCCTCTTTTACTCCATAATTATCAACAATACTTTGCAGAGTATATTTTGCTTGAAATTCATCATTTTTTTTCATAAAAACATCCGACAAAAGAATAAAACTCTCTGCCAGCCAATAATGATGCGGCGAATTCATTTCAATAAAACCATTTATTTCCTTTTCGCATAATTCGAATTTTGACTGAGTAAAATACACTTCAGCAATTCTAAATTTAGCCTCTGCTCCCTCGGCACTTTTTGTTTCCATGGCTAAACTCTTAAGATCAGGAAGAGCTTCCTGCAAGCTGTGTAATGCCAAATACGACTTGGCTCTTTTGTATTTCGCCTCACGAATCATTTCTTCCTGAATTTTAGGCATTTCCAAAACCTCTTTCGCTGCAGTTAGTACTGTTTTATATTCGTGTAACTCATACACCGATCGTAAATAGCCCACCTTAGCCACATCAGCATTTTCAGGAATCTCTGCCCTCCTGGCCAATTGAGCGTATTGTATTTTGGCTTTCTCAAAATTTTTCTCTCTATAATTCAATTGCGAAGCTGCCAATAATGCTTTTTCAGTAAATAAATTATCTGCCTGATTCAAAACATCTTCAAATCCTGTTAAAGCATCTTTAAAGTTTCCTTGATTTAAGGCTGCATCAGCTCTGTAATATTGCGCATTTAAGCGAAACATTCCTTGAGGAAAATTCGATAAATAATTTTCAAAAGCCTTAACTCCACGAAGTGTTTCTCCCGACATATATAAACGCTCTGCCGAAATATAACTCAAGGAATCCTTTTCGCTAGTTCGAATACCTCCTCCGTCGGCAAACGATTCGGCAAATTCAAAATAATCATCAAGCTTATTTAAATCAACATATACATTTTTAAGTCCAACAAAAGCACTTTTCTTTTCTTCGCTTTGCGGATAATTTTCCACGACCGATTTGTAATTAAGAATAGCTTGCTTATAATTTTTCCTGTTGTAGTTTAACTGTCCTAATTGTAAAATAGATTTGGCAGCATAAGAGCTTTGCGGATAATTTTCAGCCAAATCCTTATACAGGATAATAGCTGCATTCTGATCCCCCAACTTCACTTTTGCACTTGCCAATTCATAAAGAGCATCATCGGAATAATCCGATTGAGGATAAGAATTTTTTAATTCGAGTAATAATTTAGCCTTTTTATCGGATTGATTTAATAATCCCAAACAAAATGCCTGCTGATAAAGAGCATAATCGGCATCCCAGGCCTTAGCTTTTGCTGTTTTAGCATAAAACTCGGCAGCTTGTTCATAATCTCTATTCAAAAAAAATGAATCTCCAATTCTGTTATAAGCATCGAGCACGTAAGAATTCTTTTCATTTGCCTGATTAACAAATTTACGAAACCAATTGGAAGCTTCAGAATAGTTATCGCGATCGAACTCGGCGTAAGCAATATTGTAATATGCTTTTCCAAAATAATCAGAAGTTCCAACTCCTGGTGCAGATAAAAACGTTTTGAATTGTGATATTGCTTTGTCTAAATTTCCTAAACGATAATTTGCTTCGGCAGTCCAGTACAATCTGTTAGCCGATATTTTTGAATTGTATAATCTATATTTCCACGATAAATTAAAAGATTCAATAGCATCTTCATACCTTAATTGTTTCATCAGCTCTAATCCTCGCAAATAAGAAACTCTTTGGTAGGCTCTTTCTATCTCTGGCGTTTTATTATTTATTTTATCCATAGAAGCCAGGGCATCCCCATAATTTTTTGTGCTCATATACACTTTCACCAGGTAATCATAAACCTCATCGTTTCTATCCGAGTCGGGATATTTCTGCAAATACTCATCAAAAGCTCTTATGGTTTCATTAAAAGGCGAATAAGATAACTCATAGGTTAATTTGGCAAAATTAAACAAAGCATCCTGCTGCATGTTTTTATCAAAACTCATGCGCGCTGTACTCGAAAAAGCTGCTTTAGCCCCTGTTTTATTTCCCACTTTAAGATAACAATCGGCCAAACAATAGGTTGCTACCTGTAACATTTCATCATCCTTACCACCTACTTTTTCAAACTGAGCTATTGCCTTTTCGTATTGGTTTTCCTTGTACAAACAATATCCGAATGCAAATCGATCTTCTCGAATTAAGCTTTTGCTGCCTTTCTCTAAAAATGAAATTGCCTTGCCATATTCTTTCAACTGATAATGCGATAATCCAATCATCTTAGCAATTTCGGCACTACGTTTTACCGTTGCATCTTCTAAATATTTCGGCGCATAATTCAGCACTTCCTTATATTGTTCCTGCAAATAATAAATCTGACATATATAATAAGGAACAATGGGTGAAAATGTATTGTTACCAGCTAATTTTTCGAAACTTTTAAATGCTGTTTGATAGTTTCCATTTAAATATGCAATGTGTGCATAATAATAATTGGCTGGTGCATTATACTCACCCGCAACATCAATAATTTCATAAAAATTCTTGTGTGCCAGGTCATATTCTTTTTTCATAAAATAAGAATAAGCCAACTTAAAACGGTACTCTGTCAATTCGTCGGGAGACAATAAATAAGAGTCAACCTGCTGAAACCAAACCAATGCAGCCTGATATTTTTTATTTCTATACTGCTGTCTTCCCAGCTGAAAATAAGCCAATTGAATTTTATTACTCTCAGGATAATTTCGAATAAATTCTTTCATTTCGCTTTCGGCCTCAGGACGAAAAAGTTCGATAGAACACCAGGCACTATAGAATTCAGCCTGCGATTTTCTATCCAAAAAAACATCTTTTCTGTCTTTAAATTCAAGAAATTCATGACGTGCGGCACCATAGTTCTGATTCTGGAATTTTTCCATTGCCGACTGCCATATTTGCGAATTGGAATAATGATCCAATGATTTTTGAGCCTGTGAAGGAAATCCGGCACAGAATAAAAGTACGAACATAAAAGTCCACAATAAACATCTGCTTCTCATACTGTTGTGTATAGGTAAATTAAGTGAATTAACTATCCCGAATACCTTTATTTTAATCAATGATCCGAGATTATAAAACCAGCCTTAAAGGTAAAAATAATATATCATCTTCATCGTAAATTCAAACGAAGGATAAAAATAAAAATTGCACTCTTAGTAAATAATAAATATAGAAATAGAAAGTATTGGGCGAAATTATTTTTTTAGATTTGTATTTCGACACACTTGTTTCACTACATTAAATTAGAGTACATGTCAGAATCTGCGATTATAGAATTAAAAAATGCCACAATCCGTCAAGCGGATAACATTATACTTACCGAAGTAAACCTTAAAGTTGAAAAAAATGAATTTGTATATTTAATTGGAAAAGTTGGAAGTGGAAAATCAAGTATTTTAAAAACTCTTTATGCAGATTTACCATTAAAAGATGGCGGTGGATCGGTTGCAGGTTTTTATCTTCCTATTATCAAGCGCAAGCAAATTCCTTTTTTAAGACGAAAAATTGGAATTATTTTTCAGGATTTTCAGTTACTAACTGATCGGAGCGTAAAAAGCAATTTAGAATTTGTTTTGCGTGCAACTGGATGGAAAAACAAAACTGAAATTGAAAATCGAATTGTGGAAGTTCTCGAGAAAGTACAAATGGCTAAAAAAGGATACAAAATGCCACATGAGCTCTCGGGAGGAGAACAGCAAAGAATTGTAATAGCTCGTGCCTTACTAAATTCTCCGGATATTATTTTAGCCGATGAACCAACAGGTAATCTGGATCCGGAAACGTCCGATGAACTGGCTCAACTTTTAATGGATATCAGTAAAAATGGAAGAACTGTTATTATGGCAACCCACCAACACGATTTATTAAAAAAATTCCCTGCACGTGTAGTAGAATGTATAAATGGAAAGCTAGTTGATTTATTGGATACTAATAAAGTTAACGAGTCAGAAGAAACAAAACCTCAGGAATAATTGAAATCTAATTTACCATATAATAAAGACCTGGAAAAATTAAAACTTAAACACAGTTTAATTTTTCCAATTACTTTTTTGATACTAATATGGTTTGTTAAAATTTTTGAATGGGGATTAAATTTAGATCTTTACTATTACGGAATTTTTCCTCTTCACACCAAAGGCCTAGCGGGAATACTTTTTAGTCCTCTTATACACAAAGATTTTGCTCATTTAATGGCCAATTCCATTCCCTTTTTAGTTTTAAGCTGGGGAATCTTTTATTTTTACAGGCCTTTATCCTATCGTATTTTTCTGCTTTGTTATTTCTCTACCAATATTTTAGTTTGGATTGGAGCACGGGAAGCTTACCATATCGGTGCCAGTGGCTTGGTCTACTCTTTTGCTTCTTTTCTGTTTTTTAGTGGAATTATTCGAAATTATTACCGCCTAATCGCCATTTCGTTTATTGTTGCTTTTCTTTATGGTGGTTTATTTTGGGGTGTTTTTCCAATTTTAAAGGATGTTTCCTGGGAAGGTCATTTGTTTGGCGCAATATCGGGTCTTACTTATGCTATAGCATACCGAAACCAGGGACCACAAAAACCTCAAGCTAATATTCCAGAAGATGATGAAAGTATTCCTGAGGAAATTTGGAATTCAGATCATCTGGAAAACAAAGAAGAACTTCGCAAATAGATATGAATTCTCTGCTAATAGAAAGGGAAAATCAATAAATGAAATTCCCTTTTTTTGATAAATAGACGTACTAACTTATTTCTTTTTATAATATTTCATTGCTTCAGGCAAATAAGCTTTAAGATCTTTTACACGAGTATCGTCGGCAGGATGAGTAGAAAGAAATTCTGGTGGCTTTTGTCCCCCACTGGCTCCCATTCTTTTCCAGAACTCTACTGCTTCGGCAGGATCATAACCGGCCATTGCCATAAAAATTAGGCCCATTTTATCTGCTTCGGTTTCATGAGAGCGGGAAAATGGTAATATTACCCCAACATTAGAAACTGCGCCAAAAGCAGTCATCCAAATTTGTTGTGTTTCTGCAGGCTTTTCATTCAAGTAAATAGACAAACCCTGACTAATTGCCTGAAGGCCCATTTGCTGGCTCATTCTCTCGTTTCCATGCCGAGCAATGGCATGAGCAATTTCGTGTCCCATTACAACGGCCAAACCTGTTTCTGTTTGTGTATATGGCAAAATTCCAGTATAAAATACTACCTTACCACCAGGCATACACCATGCATTGGGCGTATCATCTTCTACCAAATTAAATTCCCATTGAAAATTAGCAATTCTATCGCTCATTCCATGTTCTATCATAAAATCCTCAACAGCTTTTGCAATACGCTTACCACAAGATTTTACCATTGCTGTTTTCTGCTTATCGCCAGACAATTTACTGTCTTTAAGAAATGTGTCGTATTGAGTTAAACTAGTAGCAATCATCTCACTTTCGGGAAACATATTTATTTGCTTTCTTCCTGTAATTGGAACCGTAGCGCAAGCTGCTAAAAAAAAGCAAAAGCCTAACAATAGGGTATTACGCATGTTTTTTTTCATCATTTTTTTGTTTTGATTTATAATCTTATTTTTTGTTGTTCGCTTACTTAGAATCATATAATTATACATTTATTCGCACCCCAAAATATTATTTTTTAAGCTGATTAAGCAAATCATCCACATTAGTAAAAGGCAATTTACAAGTTTTATTTTCACACAAATAAAAAACTGTTTCATCAGCAATATATCTATTCTGTAACAAAGGCAAGTCGCTCTCTTGTTGGCTGCCAGCAATTAACACCTTAGGTAAAAATAAAGATTCTATTTTTTGTTTTTCGGCAATGGCATTTTTTCCACAAATAACAATTTCGCAAGATGTATTAGCCAAATAAAAAAATAGCTGTCCCCAATTGGAATGATAAGCTGGCAATTTAAATAATCGATCTAACACATTATTAAGCATTTGCTGAGATCTTTCGATATACTCCTGATTTTCGAAATAAACACCTAATAAGTAAAGGTTTTTTGCCATTGAAGAATTCGATGAAGGAATTACATTATCAGTTAACTCCATTTTTCGGGCAATTAAATCAGGATCTTCATCTGATGTATAGTAAAACATTCCAGAATTATCATCTGAAAAATGAAGAAGAACATACTCACATAAATTATTGGCTTTTTTCAACCAAGCCTCATCAAAACTTGCCTGATACAAAGCAATAAATGCCTCTATTGTAAAACTATAATCATCTAAAAATCCATTTATTTTAGAACATCCATCTTTATAATTTCGATTCAGAGCTCCATCTTCTTTTAGCAGATAATTTTGAATAAATTTAGCCGCTTTTATGGCTCTTTTCAAATATCTTTCTTCACCTACCGCTTTATAGGCATCAACATATCCTTTTATCATTAAAGCATTCCAGCTAGTAAGCGATTTATCATCTAAACCGGGCCTAATTCTTTGTTCTCTGTGCTTTAGTAAAAGTAGGTTTGCCTGAGAAATCTTCTGTTCAAACTGCTTCTGCGTCAATCCATTTTCTATGGCAAGCTTTCTCTTATCAGCCTTTACCATAAGAATATTACCTTCCTCCCAATTTGGAAGTTCAGTAATCCCATAATATTCACAATACAAGTCGGAATCAATTCCCAAAACCTTTTCTACTTCCCTTTTTCCCCAAACATAGAACTTCCCCTCAACTCCTTCGCTATCTGCATCTAAAGAAGAATAAAAACCCCCTTCCTGCAAACTAAATTCTCTATTTACAAATGCAAGACTTTCTTCAAGCACTCTTTTGTACTCTGGAGTTTTTGTTAACTGATATGCTTCGGCATACAAACTAATTAACTGAGCATTATCATACAACATTTTTTCAAAGTGAGGCACTTTCCAAATCTCATCGACCGAATAACGGGCAAAGCCACCACCAATTTGATCATAAATTCCACCAGCAGCCATTTTATCAAGCGTAAGCACAACATGATCCAATGCCGATTGATCTTTTGTATGGTAATAATACCTTAATAAATATTGTAAGGAATTTGGCAAAGGGAACTTAGGAGCTCCATTGTTTCCACCTTCTTTATTATCAAATTCCTTTTTCCATGTTTCGTATCCATTTTTCAAGTTATCAACATGAATGTTTTTTGATACTGCTTTTAGCTCTATTAATTCATTGGTACGAACTCCTTCGGCAATTTTACTTGCAACATCCTTAACTTTCTCTGGTTCGTTAAGCCATGCATTTTGTATCCCCTGCAATACTCTTAACCAATCAACCGATCGAAAATAAGTTCCTCCAAAAAATGGTTTCCCATTGGGCATTGCAAAACAATTTAATGGCCAGCCTCCACTTCCTGTCATCATCTGAACTGCATCCATATATATTTGATCGATATCCGGACGCTCTTCTCTATCAACTTTTATACAAACAAAAAATTCATTCATTATTTTTGCCACACTCTCATCTTCAAAACTCTCCCGTTCCATTACATGACACCAGTGACAAGCAGCATAGCCAATGCTTACTAATATTATTTTATTTTCAGCTTTTGCCTTTTCTAATGCCTCATCACTCCAGGGATACCAGTCGACCGGATTATGCGCATGCTGAAGCAAATAAGGACTATTCTCATTAATCAGCTTGTTAGTATGTTTTATCTCCATTGTTTCCTCTTTATTTTGGGAATAAACAGATATTTCCATCAATACAGAAAATGCTACAAACAATATTATATTGATTTTATTCATGCTTCCCTAATTACATCTTATTATTAAAGATATAAATTATTTTTAATGATTTTAAATAAGAATCAAATCACCCAACAATTAAAGAACAATATACTTTTAAGATGAACATTTAACACAGAATTATATGGCACAAAAAAGGCTATTTTATTATAAAATAGCCTTTTTTTAACCCCTTACAAAATACGGATTATAAATTAACTCCTGAACCTTGCATTGAGCTATCATGATCCCACATTATAATCCAGGGATCTTTGGTTTTTTGCTGATAAGTTTTAAGTTTTGATTTTAGTCCTTCCAATATTTCATCATACTTTTTATCTGTTGCCAAATTTTTACTTTCCCAAGGATCAGAAGACAAATCATACAATTCAAATTCTGCGCGAAACAGATAATCTGTAACTTTTCTGCTTCCATAATACTCTTTGTGGTTTCTGTAAATTCCCTGCCAGGTTGAAGAAGCCCATAAATCAGAAGCAAAAGGATATTCAAGACGATAAGCCGTATTCCAGATTAATTTATATTTACCTGAACGACATACGCGCATTGGATAATACATGGTAATTTCATGGAAGGTATGCGATGCATAAATCTCATTCCAACCTTCTGCTTTTGGATTTGCAATTACATCCTTAAACGAATGTCCGTGAAAACGTTCAGGTTTATAATCTACACTTGCAATATCCAGAATTGTCGGCGTTAAGTCAACCCAGGAAATCATGGCATTATTTTCGAGTCCTTTTACCGATAATTTTGGATTTTTAATAATACATGGCAATTGAATTCCCGGTTCGTATACCGTAGTTTTAGCACCAGGAAAAGCCATTCCATTATCCGAAATATAAATTACAACAGTATTATCAATCTTCCCACTTGCTTCCAGCATCTTCATTAATTTACCAAACCCCTGATCTATTCTGGATATACTCTGATAATATTCCGCAATTTCTTCACGGGTCTGTTTGGTATCGGGTAAAAATTCTGGCACAATTACATCTTCAGGATCATAAACTTTAGTTTTAACACCCGCATATCCCTCTTTCTTATTACCAAAATTATTAGGCATATCCCATTTTTCAGGTTTAAATGGAGCACCTCGATGAGGATCGTCGGTGCAAAAATATAAAAAGAAGGGTTTTTCTGAATTTAATATTCCTTCGCATTGTTCGGCCATCTCTACTGTATTTCTAGGATCTGCTTTTAGCACCTCTTGAAAATGATAAACCGATTCGGGTGCTACATGATATTTTCCTATGCGTGCAGTAGTATATCCAGCTCTTTCTAAAAGTACCGGTAAGGATTTTACATTTTTAAAGGTACTAAAGTGATGATAATCGTGAACATGACCATAAGAACCTGTTGCATGACCATACAATCCCGTTAAAATAACCGAACGACTAGCGGCACAACTTGCACTTGTACAATATGCATTATTAAAAAGAACTCCTTCAGCAGCCAATTTATCTAAATTTGGTGTTTGAATAATAGGATTTCCATAACAACCCAAAGCATCTTTTCCATGATCATCGGACACAAACAAAATAACATTGGGCTTTTGCTTCTGAATAGTTGTTTGATTAATACTTGCACTTTGTTTTTTACAGGAATACATACCTAATAGGAAAACAAATATTACCCAAACAGTAGGTTTAATAAAAACTTGTTTCATAAGTTTATAATATTTATGTTTTTTTTTAATGTCAGCTTTTATTTCCAGATATAGTTCAAGATATTATAGTAGTATTTACCCTTATTCCAGAAAATAATATTTCAACAATATTAATTTTATAAACATACACATAGAATCCCCTCAATTTGTATTTACAAATTCATGCGAAGTATCTGTTAGTACATAATGCAATTTTCTATTGATCTCTGCTCATAATTACTTAAATCAATCCACCCATTTTTCGATATTGCTCTGGCGAACGGCCACTAATTTTTTTGAAAATCCGGGTATAATACTGCTGACTATTAAAACCTGTTTCTTCGCTAATTTTCTTTTGAGACATAGTCGTAGTAATTAAAAGTTCCTGTGCCTTTTCAATCCGCTTTTGATTGATGAACTCCATAGGTCTCATTCCTGTAATTTTTTTAAATTTACGGGTATAATGGTCGGTTGAGCAACAAGCAAGGTTTGCCAAAGCTTCAATCCTAATTTCTTCGTATAAGTGATTAGAAATATATTTAAACGATTTTTGAATGAACGATTGCTTTTGCAATGGCAATGTTTTAGAAGAGTCATTTCTGATAAACCGCGAAAATAACTGCTTAATAATTCCCTCAGTTTCCAATTGAATATGATTAGCTCGATGCTCCATCCTGTTATTTGTCCAACTATCTTTTTCGTAAATATTAGGATCGGTATATTTTAACGATAATGTTGAATTAATTTCAAGCAGTCTCTCGAACAAATGAAAATCGATTGGCAAAGCCTTTACTTCGTTAGCCATAGAAGTTTGATCGAAAATCTTCAAACCATCAGGTAGATGATGCGAAAAATGCAAATAATACTGACTCAACTCCTCCACACAATGATATCCACATAAGGTATAACTGGGAACTAAATACAAATATCCAGGCTTTAGCTTTTGCATCTTATTATTTGGTAAAACGTAGCCTTCTCCTTTTGTTATAAGGTAGATTCTAGAAAAAGGACTAATTACATTGGCATAATTCCACTCCTGTCCAAGAGTACATTTCGCAGTATTGTAAATTTCAACTTTAATTTCATCTATTAATCCGGGTGATATCATATGTAGCAAAATTAGATTTACAAGTAACTAAACATGCCGGAAATATACAAATGATTACCGATTTTATATCTATTTTACAAAATCGGCCACTTACCTTTGAAACACCTAAAAATCATATCAATAAAATTAGAATCTTTTTTTACAATCTATAAATAATGAATTCAAAAGAACGAGTATTTGCAACCATAAGAAGAGAAGAAGTTGATTACCCTGCTAGTTGGTTAGGTCTGCCAGTACCTCCTGCACTTCCTTCTCTTTTCGAGTATTTTAAAGTATCAAACACCAATGAACTTAAAAAACGTATCGATGATGATATCTGGCCAATTTTGGTTCCCTATAACAATGCACCTTTTAACGATGTTGGTTGTGCCTTAAGTTTTGCAAAAGAAGATACACCAAATGGATCGCAGGATGAACGAACATTAACGGCTCCTGGATTTTTCGAAGGAATGACAGATCCAGAAATGGTAAAAGAATTTCCCTGGCCAAATCCCAAAGAATTTCTGGATCTTAAAAAATCGCAAGAGCTTGTAAACGATGCTCCTGATGATTATTTTAAAATGGGTATAATGTGGTCGGCTCATTTTCAAGATGCTTGTTCTGCTTTTGGAATGGAAGATGCCTTAATAACCATGATGATGTACCCAGAAATGTTTAAAGCTGTAATAGATCGTATTACTGATTTTTACCTTGACCTAAACGGACGATTTTATGAAGCAACCAAAGGTAAGCTCGATGGTGTTTTAATTGGCAACGATTTTGGAAGTCAGACTGCTTTAATGGTTGATCCATTTATGTTGCGAGAATATGTATTTCCCGGAACAAAAAAACTAGTCGATCAAGCTAAAAGCTATGGATTAACCGTTATGCATCACTCTTGTGGATCGATCTTTCCAATTATTGAAGATTTATATGATATGGGTGTAGATATTGTTCACCCAATACAAGCTTTGGCTACTGACATGAGCGCAGAACATTTGAGCGAAGAATTTAATTCTAAAGCATTTTGTGGAGCTGTAGACGCGCAGCAATTACTTGTAAATGGTACACCAGAACAAATAAGCACCCGAGTACAGGAATTAAAAAAACTTTTCCCTACCGGACTGATAATATCTCCTAGCCACGAGGCTATTTTACCCGATATTGCGCCGGCAAATATAGAGGCTCTATTTGAAGCCGTGAAAAAATAATTTATTATTGTTCTCTGCTCAATAGTATAACAAACAATACTTTTGAAAAATCACATTAAAAACTCAAATATCAAATCATGATAACACCCAACCCTATATTTGGAACTGGCTTACATGCGATAGGTGGTATTTCTGCTGCCAGTTGTTACATGCCATTCGAAAAGGTCAAAAACTGGACCTGGGAAATTTTTTGGATCGTACAGGCACTTTTCGCATGGCTTATAATGCCTTTACTAATAGGATTTTTTACCGTTCCAGATTTATTCACAGTCCTAGCAAAAGCACCTGCATCGGTATTTTGGCCCGCCCTATTATTAGGAGCTGTTTATGGTTTTGGAGGACTATCTTTTGGTTATGCAATCCGAAATATAGGCTATTCACTAACCTACACCATATCCATTGGAATATCTGCCGTTTTAGGCACAATAATTCCTTTAATCTTAAAAGGCCAGCTAATCGAACAATTCACTAAAATTGGTGGTGACACTGTACTTATAGGAATGATTGCATCCATTTTTGGTGTTGCACTTTGCGGAAGAGCAGGTTTCTTAAAAGAGAAGTTTTTATCTTCAAAAGCAAAGGATAAAGGAAATAGCTTCAATATGAAAAAAGGACTAATATTGGTACTAATCGCTGGTTCTTTATCTGCAATATGGGGTGTATCATTAGAAGTTGGACAACCTATTTCTGATATTGCCGCAGAACATGGAGCTGGAAATTTTGAGGGTAATGCTAAACTAATTGTATCCTCCCTGGGATGTTTACTTACCAATCTTATATGGTTTGGCTTTGTAACATTTAAAAATGGCTCAATAAAAACACTAATCTCAGTTAAACAAACAGGAACAAAAAGATACCTAAGCAATTTCTCTCTTTCGGCTTTAGCTGGATCTTTATGGTATGTTCAATTTTTCTTTTACGGATTAGGACACGTGCGCATGGGGTCTTTCCAATTCTCAAGCTGGGTTCTGCACATGTCTATGCTGATCTTTTTCAGCTATATCATTGGCGTACTAATGAAAGAATGGAAAGATGTGAATCGAAAAACATATATCACTTTAATATTTGCTTTACTGGTTTTAGTTACCTCATTTGTTATAATGACTTACGGTAGTTATATAGGAGAATTAGCCAACGGCACACATTAGCATTAAATTTTAATATAAAAATATTGAGCTAAAGCCTGCAATTCTCTTGCACTTTAGCTCATTTTTTTTGTTTAAACATTAAATACAGGCAATACACTCCGCTTTAATAAGCCAATAATCAAACAGATTCGCTTAAAAATAAGAAAACAAAAAATTCCCCTAATTCCAATCTTAAAAATGCATAGCTTTGTCGCTGCTAAAAAATTCTGAAGTAATTCCACTTCTATGGCTTAGCAAACATTTATTTATCAGGAAATTTAGAAAGAAACATTTATGAAGCGAGTAAACGCCTACAAGAAATTATTTAATGTAGATCAGGATACTGATCTTAAAAAATTAAAATCCATTTATAGAAAATTGGTAAAAGAATGGCATCCGGATAAATTTCAAAATGATGATGAAAAATTTGCAGAAGCAGAATTAAAAAGTCGGGAAATTATAGATGCCTACCATTTTTTAGTAAGTATTGCTCCAGAAACCATTGCCGCAAATTTAGAAGAATATAAAACCACCACTAGCGAATCGGGTATTGCCGATTACAAACACAAAGGTTTACTATTAGAAATTTCGTTTTTAGATGGTACTACTTACGAATACTTTGGGGTTCCAAAAAATGTATTCAATAAGTTTATAAATTCAGACAAACAGTACCGCTTTGCCAAGAGAAGTATTTTCAATTCTTATCTTTACCGAAAATCGAAAAAGGATGCACAAGCAGCCTAATACAATAATTGCTTGTTATTTCAGCAATTATCCTGCTAATGAAATAACAAGCAAAACCTCTTAATTATGACAAATTATTTCTGATTATTTTTCTTCTTTTTCCCTTTTTTCGAAATAAAAGCTCCTACCTTTGTCAGCATAATTAAATAATAAGATTATCAAATGAAAAGGGAAGGAAGCTCTTATGGTATTTTCCTGATGGTATTATCGGTTATTGCCTTTGGACTTATGGCTGGCTTGGTTCGAAGCATGTCTCATGTAAGTACATACATTACTGTTTTTGTGCGCTTTGCCATTGGAGTAGGCATTATTGGAATACTAGCAATGATGCGAAAAATAGACCTTAAATTTGTTCGCAGCCCTTTACTTTTACTTCGCGGAATTACAGGCACAGCATCGGTTGCTTTATTTTATTTAGCCATTGTTAAAATTGGCATGGGAAAAGCATCGGTTTACTCCTATTCTTATCCTCTATTTGCCTCTTTACTAAGTGCCATAATTCTTAAGGAGAAAATAAGCAGCTCAAAATGGCTTATGATGCTTTTAGCATTTATTGGCATTATTTTGGTCTCCTTTCAGTTTACAAATACAGGAAAAAACTGGGATTTTGGCTGGTACGATTTTTTAGCCATTTTAAGTGCCTTTACAACTGCTGTTTCGATACTTATAGTTAAAAAATTACATGGCACCGATAATTCGTACGCCATATTTTTTGCTCAGGCCATTGTTGGATTTTGGATATTTTTAATCCCAGCCAACCTTCCAGAACTCACAGGACCAGTAACAAGCAGTTATGTTTTAATTTTTATTGGTATTGCCTCAGCATTTGCTCAGCTTCTTAACACAGAAGGCTATCGTCATGTTTCCATAGCAACAGGATCGCCATTTCACATGCTTATCCCTATTGTTAATGTAATTATAGGAGTTTTTGTTTTTAATGAGTTTTTTAGCTTTCAGGAAATTATTGGCTCCTCGCTTGTTGTAATTGCCTGCCTGGGCATACTCCGGATAAATGGTTTATCAATAAATCGTAAAATGTAAAAAACATTACTTTGCCCGAACATTTTTAAAAATAAACTGTTTACTGTACATGATAAATATTTTAATACTTGTACAGATACTTACAACCACCAAAATAATAGCAGACTTTACCAACGATAACAATTTATCGAATTGGTTTATTGTAAATGATGATGTAATGGGTGGAAAGTCCGATTCTGGGATTTATATAAACCAAAATAATTGCGCTGTATTTCAAGGGACTGTTTCCATAGAAAACAATGGAGGCTTTGCAATGGTTAAAAATGTATTTCAGCCCTTAAACATAAATCAATACTCCACTATTGTATTAAAAGTGAAAGGCGACTCAAAAAAATATCAATTAAGATTAAAATCAGAAAACTCACAATACTATTCTTTCGTACACAATTTTTACACAAATGACAAGTGGCAAATTATAGAAATTCCATTTGAAAAATTTCAGGCCAGTTTTCGTGGACAAAAATTAAATTACCCAAATTTTAATTCTGAGCAATTATCAGAAATTGCTTTTTTAATAGGCAATAAAAAAACAGAAAAATTTAAACTGGAAATTATGTGGATTGCTTTAAAATAAAATTCAGGTGTACATCATAAACTTATCAATTAGCTCTACTACTGCGGCAGAACTTTTCTTTAAACTTTCTTTAAAATCATTCGCCGACATTAAATTTGAATAACCAGATAATTTTTCCGATTCTTCCTTACTTAACTTATGATATCCCATACTCCAATCAGGAAATGATCTTTGTTTGATATTCTCTTTTAAAATTGTAACAACATTAACATGGCGATCATCTTTTTTTAATCGCTCATACAAATTGTTTATGATCTCAGATTTGCCTTCTAAAACCTGAATAAAAATTTCGTCGTTATACAAAAGTAAACCTGTAATATTATTCTTGCGGTTTTTAGGTCGTATTTCACTTAATATATCATCAAGCTCGATTTCAGAAAGTTTTTTTCTGGAACAACTTACATATACAATATGAATTAACTTAGACATACAACTAAAGTTACAAACAAAATAATCAGTAAACGAAGCTATAAGTATTTATTCAATTTTTTTAGCCAAACACTTATTGCAATTTTTTACGCTGAACTTTTCTTGCTGCAAGAATCATTAAATATCCGGCTATAACCGGGCCGTAAGAAACAATATAATAACCTTTAATATTCAGCCATTGAAAATAGGATGCAAGCGTAATTCCCCCTCCAATAATCATTAACAACCAACCAATTAATCGCAATTCTTTTGCTTTTATGTTTTTTGCCTTTTTTACATCTCCAGACAAGATTTTATTGTCGATTTCTCTTACAACATTTTTAATGAGACCTTCTTCTATACCTTTCTCACTCATCTCTTTTCTAATTTGAGAGAAATCCATTCCTTCAATTTTCTTTGCGTGATAAAATTCGACTAATTCCTTAAAATCCTGTGCCATGATTATAGTTTTGAGTTGCACAAATCTAATCAGAGAGAAATGATTTTCAAAATCCAGTCACTGCCATTTGTGCAGATGCAGCAGTACTATACCTCTACACCAATTATTTTTCAAAACATTTCCTTAACCATCAACATTGCAATACTCTTAGTTACCATTGGCAGACTCTTTATTCTCATCGGTCAAATCAATTCTGTTATTGATGCACTCCAAGTAAGAATTTGCGGACTTCTACCTACCACTGTGAGCCTAATCCTCATTAAATGCATCGTAATACCTAAGAAATACAACCTCTTACCTGCCAGATGCATTGCACTTATTAACAATGAGCATGCAGATATCAACAATGAGCGTGCAGATGGCAGGTCTCTCGATGCAGTTGACAAGTCTCTCGATACAGATGGCAGGTCTCTCGATACAATTGGCAGGTCTCTCGATACAGTTGGCAGGTCTCACGGTACAATTGACAGGTCTCACCGTACATTTATTAACAATGAGGGAAACATTGGCAGGTGGAACGGCGCAGGTAACAGAACGAACGATGCAGATGGCAAGTAGAACAAAGAAAATGACAGAAATTAAGTCTCTAAATTTTATGAGATGCGGGCAATACCCGATCTTTACCAAGAAGGTTTGTTTGGTCATGCTAAAGACAGCATTAATGCCGTCTTTATTATAAATACCATAAAAAAAGCAAGTTCCTAAATTTAGAAACCTGCTTTTTTTTTATATTATATTCTTATTTCTAGCTATAAATTTCTTTTTTGGCAGCTAGTAATGTATTCTGAAGTAATGAAACAATTGTCATTGGTCCTACTCCTCCGGGAACAGGGGTAATGAATGATGCTTTGGGTGCAACCTCATCGAAGTTAACATCACCTTTTAGTTTCCATCCCGATTTTGTTTTATCGGATTTTACACGGTGAATACCAACATCAACAATTACAGCTCCTTCTTTTACCATGTCTCCGGTAAGAAACTCCATCATTCCCAATGCAACAATAACAATATCGGCCTCACGTGTAATTTCACCAATATTCTTGGTTCTACTATGACATAAAGTTACAGTACAATCGCCATAAGCAGCCTTTCGCGACATCAGCACACTCATTGGAGTACCTACAATGTTACTACGACCAATAACTACACAATTTTTACCAGAAGTTTCAATTTTATAACGCTTTAACAACTCTACAATACCTGCAGGAGTAGCTGGCAAATACGTTGGTAAGCTGGCAACCATTTTACCAACATTCATTGGGTGAAATCCATCAACATCTTTTTCGGGACGAATGGTTTCTATCACTTTAGTTTCGGATATGTGCTTAGGTAAAGGCAGCTGAACAATTAATCCATCAATATCATCATTCTCGTTAACTTTACGGATTTCTGCCAATAACTGCTCTTCGGTAATATCATCCTCAAACCGAAACTCTGAAGATTCGAATCCTACAGCATGACAAGCCTTAACCTTAGCAGCCACGTAGGTTTCACTAGCTCCGTCGTGTCCAACAATCATTGCAGCAAGATGAGGAGCTTTCCCTCCTGCTTTTTTTATCTGTTCAACTTCGGCAGCAATTTCTTGCTTCACCTGGTTCGAAATTTTTTTTCCGTCGATTAATTCCATGGCTATTTAGGTTTCTTGTTATAAAAAATGCCTGACACAAAGTATCAAGCATTTTAAATTTCCTATTTATTATCTTTTGCGTCCCATATTCCCCATCATTCGGGACATGTTACCGCCTTTAGACATCATTTTCATAAGTTTTCTGGTCTCATCAAACTGTTTTATCAGTCTGTTTACATCCTGAATTGTAGAACCGCTACCATCGGCAATTCTTTTTCTTCGCGAACCATTAATTAGTTTCGGATCTTCTCTTTCTCCAGGTGTCATCGAAAAAATAATAGCTTCAACGCCTTTAAATGCATCATCGTCAATATCGATATTCTTTAAAGCCTTTCCTACTCCCGGAATCATGGAAGCCAGATCTTTCAGGTTACCCATTTTCTTAATCTGAGAAATCTGAGACAAGAAATCGTTAAAGTTAAACTGATTTTTAGCAATTTTTTTCTGAAGCTTTTTAGCTTCTTCTTCATCGAATTGTTCCTGAGCACGCTCTACAAGAGAAACGATATCACCCATACCTAAAATTCGATCGGCCATACGATCGGGATGGAAAACATCAAGAGCTTCCATTTTTTCGCCTGTACCTACAAATTTAATTGGTTTATCAACAACCGAACGAATAGATAAAGCCGCACCACCTCGTGTATCACCATCTAATTTGGTTAAAACAACACCGTCGAAATTTAAACGATCGTTGAATTCTTTTGCTGTGTTTACTGCATCCTGACCAGTCATAGAATCAACCACGAAAAGAGTTTCGCTAGGATCGATGGCTTTTTTAACCGCCTCGATCTCGTTCATCATCTGTTCATCAATAGCCAAACGCCCAGCAGTATCGACAATTACCAAATCGTGTCCTTTTGCTTTTGCTTCTTTTATAGCCGCTTTAGCAATCTTAACCGGATTTTTATTGTCAACATCAGAGTAAACAGGAACATTAATTTGCTCTCCTAATACTTTCAACTGATCGATAGCCGCAGGACGATATACATCACAAGCTACCAATAATGGATTTAGTGAACGTTTCGTTTTAAGCAGATTTGCTAACTTTCCTGAGAAAGTGGTTTTACCCGACCCTTGTAATCCGGCAATTAATATTACAGCAGGTTTCCCCTTTGTATTGATATCAACCTGAGTTCCACCCATTAACTCAGCCAGTTCATCGTGAACAATTTTCACCATTACCTGGTTAGGTTTAAGAGCAGTAAGTACGTTTTGTCCTAATGCTTTTTCTTTTACGGTATTGGTAAACGACTTGGCAATTTTAAAGTTAACATCGGCATCCAATAATGCACGCCTTACGTCTTTCAAAGTTTCTGCAACATTGATTTCGGTAATTTTCCCCTGTCCCTTTAATATTTTGAACGATCGCTCAAGTCTTTCGTTAAGATTTTCAAACATTATTCTACGTATTTATATTTCACTGCAAAAATAAAAAAATATGTGTAGAGCAAAAGTGAATCAGACAGAAATGTCAATAAAAATGTAAACTAAATTGAAAAAAATTGAGTCGGAGATCTAAAATCATAAATTTAAGATCTAATATTCAAACTTTGAGATATTAAATTCTACTGATTTTTAATTTTTAAGAGTTAAATATTACGGCTAACAACAAAACGTTTAAATCAAAAAAGGCAAATCTCCGAAATGGAAATCTGCCTTTACAATATCATATAATCTGAATTTTACATTCTTTCAGGAACACCGATTCCCATCAAGCTCATACCCGATTTAATGATCTCACCAATTTGTTTTGAAAGCACCATACGGAATGCTCTTAAATCAGTATTTTCTTCTTTTGCAATTGGAAAATCGTGATAAAATTGATTGTATTCCTTTACAAGATCGTAAACAAAATTAGCAATTTGCGCAGGGCTAGTCTCATTACCTGCTTCTTTAATAATTACAGGATAATTTGCTACCATTTGAATCAGAATAGATTCTTTTTCTGAAATATCAAGATTTGCAACTGCCGCATCAGGCAATTCAATTCCCGAATCAATAGCCTTTTTCAATACCGATTGAATTCTGGCATAAGTATACTGAATAAATGGGCCTGTATTTCCGTTAAAATCGATAGATTCTTTCGGATTAAACATCATATTTTTCTTAGGATCGACTTTAAGTATAAAATATTTTAAAGCACCCATGGCAACCTTATTATAAACATCCTCAGCCTCTTCCTCCGAATAACCTTGTAGTTTTCCTAATTCTTTTGAAGTATCTCTGGCAGTATTTACCATTTCGTCCATTAAATCGTCGGCATCAACCACTGTTCCTTCTCTCGATTTCATTTTCCCTTCGGGCAATTCTACCATTCCATAGGAAAGGTGCTGAATTTTATCGTGCCACTCATAACCAAGCTTACCCATGATTAATGACAAGACCTGAAAATGATAATTTTGCTCGTTACCTACCACGTAAATATGTTCGTCGATATTGAATTCATCGAAACGCTCGTATGCAGTTCCAATATCCTGAGTCATATAAACTGAGGTTCCATCGTCGCGAAGCAATAATTTATGATCCAATCCGTCAGCTTCCAGATTTGCCCAAACAGAACCTGTATCTTTTTGGTACAATATTCCATCAGACAATCCTTTCTCTACAATTGCTTTTCCTTGTTTGTAGGTATTTGATTCGAAGTAAACCTTATCGAAATCTACACCCATTTTCTTGTATGTGATATCGAATCCGGCTAAAACCCAATCGTTCATCTTACGCCATAATGAAACAGTTTCTTCATCTCCTGCCTCCCATTTGCGCAACATATCTTGTGCTTCCAATAATAAAGGAGCTTGTTTTTTCGCTTCGTCGGCCTCCATACCTTTGGCTATTAAAGCTTCAATTTCTTTTTTATATTCCTGATCGAATTTTACGTAGTATTTTCCGACTAAGTGATCTCCTTTCATTCCTGTTGATTCAGGAGTTTCTCCCTCTCCAAATCTTAACCAAGCCAACATCGACTTACAAATATGGATTCCACGATCGTTTACCAAATTAACTTTAATTACTTCGAATCCGTTGGCTTTTAAAATTTGAGCTACTGAATAACCTAAGAGGTTGTTACGAATGTGTCCCAGGTGTAGCGGTTTATTTGTATTTGGAGAAGAGTACTCAATCATTACTTTTTTAGCTCCTTCTTTTAAGGGCGTAAATCCATAATTTTCTGTTTTAACCGCAGAATTTAAAACAGAAATCCAATATGAACTATCGATCACTAGGTTAAGAAAACCTTTTACAACATTAAATGCCGATACGGCCTCAATATTTTCTGTTAAAAATTGACCAAGATCATTAGCTGTTTCTTCTGGTGATTTTTTAGAAAAACGCAAAAATGGAAACACAACAACTGTTAAATCTCCTTCAAATTCTCGTCTTGTTTTCTGAATTTGAACTGTTTTCTCCTCAATATCCTGACCGTAACAGTTTTTTACGGCTTCAATAACTTTACCTTTAATTAAACTTTCGATGCTCATTTGGAAATTCTATATTTCGAATTCTACTTAAATTCTAATTTTAAGAGTATTTATGATTCTCATGAATTACTAGCTACTTACCATTAGGCTATGCTAAAATTTTATAAAAATTAAGTCTCCTAATCTGAATTTGCAAAGATAATAGGAATATAATGAATTGCTATCCATAAATTAAAAAAAGTCATTCACACTCAGCTTTATCCAATCTCTCAAAAATCAAGTCCTTTTATCCTTTCAATTAGTTGACATTAATTATCTTTGTAGATAAGTTTTTAAAAAACTGTATGTTAATAATATTTTAGGAGTAACTTATTTCAACTTTATTAAGTATTTAATCTTTAACGATACTAGTTTTTTTATTAAATCGAATTGAAACATTCAACTGGCCTCATTTAGAATGAAGAACTTTATAATAATTCTTGCCCTTACTTTTTTTTCTTGCAATTTGTTTGCAAACACAAGAACTGAAACAATTCCTAAAAATATAACTCCCGATAATTTAAGTCAACTTTATTCTCTTGCCGAATCATATTATTATAAAAATGATCCTAAAGCTATGCATATAGCTAATTTAGTTGCTGAAAAATCGCTTGCTTTTGAACAAATGGATCAATATGCATCGGTAACAGAACTTATGGGACGTATTTATTTATATCAGGGGAATATGTCAAAAGCTCAAAAATGCTTTGAAACATCTCTTAGCTATTGGGAAAATTTAAAAGATACCAGCCATATTAGTTTTCTTTACGGATATTTTGCGGAATTAAACTTTCTACGTTGCAATTACCCCAAAGCAGACAGTCTGTATCATAAAAGCCTTAATCTTAAAATAAAAATAAAGGATAGTTTAAATTATGCTTATAGTTATAATGCTTTGGGAAATATAAAATTCGAAACCTGTCATTACCCCGAAGCATTGTCGCTATATCGTAAAAGTCTCAATATCAACAAAAAGAACAATAATATCTCTGGTATTTGTTACACTTTAAATGCTTTAGGAAAAGCATATCTGGAAACAAACAATATTAATTTGGCAAAAACATATTTTGATGAGGCTCTTGAATTAGGAAAAAAACATAAACTACAAAAGAATATTGCTTATAGCTTAATTCAATTGGGATATGTTCAAAACAATTTAGGAAATAGAAACTCTGCCATTCACTCATTCAATAAGGCAATAGAGTTATGCAAAGAGCTCGATTCCAAGCACGGGAAAGCCTCTTCATATATGGGTATCGGCGAAGTTTTTCTTTCCATGGATCAAAACGACAAAGCAATTGAATATCAACACAAAGCACTTCGAATCTTTCAAAAAATAGGTTCAAAAAAAAATATTGCCAAATGCTACGAAAATATAGGCAGAATACTAAAATCTTTGAACGATTACAGTTTTGCCAAGGAAAATTACGATAAAGCAATAAAAATATATCAGGAAATAGGTTTTATAAAAGGTACTGCTGAAGTTTATCGCAGATCTGGAAATACGTATTTAAGTGAAAATCAAGATTCTCTAGCCTTAATTCAATATAAGAAGTCGCTAAAAATTCAAAAGTCGATTAAAAATTTAAAAGGCATAGCCGCTTGTTACACAAATATGGGATTAATTTATTTAAACAAAGGAAATTTACCACAATCCGAAGAACTGTTTAACAGGTCGGCAAATATTAACAAAAAGATTAAATATACTGGAGGCATAGGTTCTGTCTACAATAATTTGGCTGCTTTATATCTGGCCAAAGCTGATACTTCAAAAGCTATTTATTACTTAAATGCAAGTCTAGATCTTGCTACAAAAATTAACAGAAGAACTTTAATGGCCGAAAATAACAGAAACCTTTCTGATATTTATGCTAGTCTAAATAACTATAAAAAATCCTTAAACTATTATAAAAACTACGTTGATCTTTATAACCAACTTTATAATGCACAATCGGAAAACAGAATTGGCTGGATTCAAATGCAAAATGAAAAGGAAAAAAGAGAAAACCTGGTTCACATGCACGCTAAAGAACAATCTATTAAGGAAGAAAAACTAAAGAAAGAAAAACTTAACAACAACTTTTTAATTAGCATTATTGGCTTAATTATTATTTTTACTAGTATTCTTGTATATTTTTATCACAGTGTAAAAAAATCTAACAAAAGACTCAATCTCGAAATAGAAGAACGAAAAAAAGCAGAAGCCCTAATCGAAGATCACCAACACAACCTTGAGAGTTTAGTAAAAATTCGAACCTTAGAATTACTAAAGGCCAAAGATAAAGCAGAACAAGCTGATCGATTGAAGACATCTTTTCTTGCAAACATGTCGCACGAAATTAGAACTCCGATGAATGCTATTATCGGTTTCTCGAAATTAATGGCAATGACAAATTCAAAAGAAAAACATAAATACTATACCAATATTATTACTGATAATGGGCACATTTTACTTACTCTTGTGAATGATATTATTGATATTTCGATGCTGGAATCAAATCAGATTAAAATAAAAAAATCTAATTTTTCTCTTATTCCTATTTTTGAAGAACTAAAACAAATTTTCGACGAACAAAAAGTTAAAGCTGGAAAAAACAAAATTCAGATTAATCTCATTATCCCTAAGGGAGTTAAGAACATCTTTATGCATTCCGATTTAGTTAGATTAAAACAAATTTTAATCAACCTTTTGCGAAATGCATTAAAATTTACAGAATCGGGACAAATAGATTTTGGTTTTGAGCTTATCAATAAAAACATCAGGTTTTTTGTCAAAGATACAGGTATAGGAATTCCTAAAGAAGAACAAACAACAATTTACGATAGATTTAGACAGGCCAGTAACAATACAATTCAACACGGAGGAACCGGATTAGGACTCACCATTTCGAAAAATTTAGTAGAACTATTAGGTGGTAAAATATGGTTTAATTCAGAATCTGATAAGGGAAGTCAGTTTTTTATTGATTTTAATTTAGATGACCAAAATGTTCTAAAAATACCTCATAAGGAACAAGCTAAAGAAAAAATGGATTTATCAGGTAAAAATATATTAGTTGCCGAGGATGTAGAATCTAATTTTCTTTATATTAATGAAGTCCTAAAAAAAGTAAATGCAAATGTAACCTGGTCGCAAGATGGCATCGAAACTGTTGAAAAATTCCAAGGCAGTCATTATGATTTGGTTTTAATGGATATTCAGCTACCAAAAATCAATGGATATCAAGCAACTGTTCAAATAAAAAAACAAGACCCAAGCGTACCTATTGTTGCCCAATCGGCCTATACCTTTAAAGATGAAAATGTTAAAATACACGAAGCCGGCTGCGATGCATTTATTTCAAAACCCTATACCGAAGATGAATTATTATCAATAATATCTAAAAATATGAGCTAATTCTATTGGCTAAATTAAAAATTAGACTGATGGTATTGTCTAAATATCAGCACCATTTTTTACATCTCCCCAAAAGTAAAACTTCTAAATTATCTAATCCGACAACTCCCTTTAATAACACATGTAAATTTCTGAAATCTAAATTATTTTGAGAGATCACTTTTTAGGATTAACTTAAACAGAAAAAAGAACTATCACTCTTAAAATTAAACACTATGGATATCAATTTAAATGGAAAATGGAAAAACCAATACGATTCTATATTAGATTTAACGGTTGATGGAAATTACTTAAAAGGGATCTTTCAAACTGCTATTGGCCAACCTAATTTTAATGATAAATTTAAGGTTATTGGAAAAATCAATGATAATGCAATTGCATTTATAGTCGATTTTGAAAAATATCGATCTTTAGCTTGCTGGACAGGTAGATTAGAAAAAGATGAAAAGGGACCTGTATTGCATACAATGTGGCATTTATCGGAAAGCGAAGGAGGTGATGAAGAACAAAAAGCAAAAGCAATTCTTACGGGAGTTGGAACCTTTAGAAAACAATAAAAAAAACAGGAGTACGATTTTATTCATGCTCCTGTTTCTATTAATTTAAAATTGTATCCAATTTATCTATTTTACCTAAAAGATCGTGAGTTGAGCTCAACAAGTCATCATAAATAGACTTAAAATGTGTTTTAATTTCCTTTGGAGATTTATCTTTTAAGTTAAGATTAATACGGGATATATAATCATTTCTTGAGGCAATAGCATCATTCATTATCTTATAAATCTCTTTAGAATTATTTTCTCCAAAAAATTCCAAATAAATCATACTTCTCATTAATATCTCATCAGTAAGGAAATTCACGTCTTTTTTAAACTCTTTTTTACTTGCCATAAATTATATTTTATATTTTAATATTTTAATATTAGCTAATGTACAAATAAAGCTATGAATAATATACTTTCTGTTATAATTCATTCTTACTTCATTGTATATAACGTACAAAAACCCTTATTTTGTTTTTTAAATAATAAAAACTAATACATATATGATATGAGTGAATGCTATCGATACATCTATTTACAAAACGAAAATTTAAAGAGCTCAGAAAGCTTTAAAGATAGTTATATCCGCAATGGCATATCTCTTTATGAGGTTATTAGAATTATTTCGGGGAAAGCAGTTTTTCTTGAAGAACATTATGCTCGTTTATGCAACTCAGCAAAACAAATTAACGTAAATATATGGTACGATTTTCCTAAATTCAAAAACTGCATTCAAATTCTAACAGAAAAAAATGATGTACAGGAAGGTAACATAAAACTAGTTTTCAACATAAAAGAAAAACAAAAGAATTTCTTTGCTTATTTTATAAAACATTCATATCCAGATAATGAATTATATAAGAATGGAATTAGAACAATAATTCATCAGGCTGAAAGATCAACACCTACAGCAAAAATTTACAATCACGAACTTCGATCCAGAACAAATAATTTAATTCAGGAAGCAGAAATATTTGAGGTCATTCTATTAGATTCTCTTGGAAATATTACAGAGGGAAGCCGATCTAATTTATTTTTTGTTAAAGATAATACACTTTATACGGCTCCCGATGATAAAGTACTACACGGAATAGTGCGCGGAAAAGTAATTACGATTGCAGAAAAATTACACATCAACATTTGTAAAGAAGCAATCAAATTCTCAGAACTAGACAAATACGAATCAGCTTTTTTAACCGGAACCTCGCCGATGATACTTCCTATAAAGACCATTAATGCTATCAACTTTTCGGTTTCACATCCTATTTTAAATAGAATACTAAGCGAATATAAAACTATGATAAAAGAAAACCTTCTCTAACTAAACAACAGGAAAACCCAATTCTGTTTTTACACCACTCTCTTTTAATGAGTTAGTCGGAATTTTTTCAATTGAATAGTAATAATGTTTTCCGGATAAAGATACTTTATTAAGCAATTCTAATCTTTCTCTAGTTAATTGAAGAGAATTCCCAAAATCACTTTCACTAGTTACAGCAGTATTCTTATCAAAAGATCTGTATGGAATTCCATTATCAATAATGATACATTTTAAATACCCATTTTTTTCTTGCTTAAACCTCAAAATAAGCTTTCCTCCCCCTTCTAATCCACTTAATCCTTTTCGTATAGTATATTCCAAAAAAGGCTGAATAATCATAGGCGGTACTTTCACATTCATCGGTTTAATATTGGAGTCCATTTTTATCTCATAATCAAACTTGTCGGCAAAACGCATTTGTTCCATTTTCAAATACAATCTTAAATAAGATAACTCATCGTTTAAGTGGATGAAATTTTTATCCGCATTACTAATGTTTTTTCTTAAAATCATTGAAAAATCCGACAAATACTCAAGTGCTAAATCCACATCGTCATCTAACATATAACTTTGGATGGAATTTAAAGAATTAAAAATAAAATGAGGATCTAACTGATACTGAATTGCCTTTATTTTAAGACCTACTATTTTATTAATTTGTTTACTTCTATTTTTTTCTTCTTTCCTAATTTTGTTTTTGTAGATATTTAATATTCCTACAACTACAATAATAAACAATATTAGAACTAGTAATATAAAACCGGCTGTCCTATACCAAGGTATATCAATTACAAGATCAACACCAAATCTAGCAATACAACCTGTACTTAAACATTTCCCTTCAAACTCGAACCGATACTCTCCTCCTAGCAAATTGGTATAAACTGCTTCATTACTATTACGCCATTCACTCCACTCCTGCTTTTGCCCTAATAAACGATACCTAAACAGATTATTATATGGACTTTCGCAATATGAATATGCCATTTTAAATGTGATATCTTTCTCGTTATAACTAAGAAATATTGGTTCTTTATATGCTCCAGTCCATTTATCTGTTTTAGAATAATCTATTGGGTATCCATTACTAAGTACTTTCAGTAAGGTTACATCACAAGATTGCTCTGATTTATCGCACTTGGTATTAATTTTAATCAACTCCCGACTTGTATTGACCCAAATATTTCCATCTTTATCCACTAATGATTCTTTTCCGGGATATTTAATATTAGCATCGTTTAAACTCCAAAAGCGAAGGTCTTTTTCTTCTTTCTTATTTTCAGAATTACAAACAAAACGATGAATTCCTTCATTTGTTCCACACCACAACGATCCATCGCTTAAGTATTGAAATCCAAGAACCGACATTCCCCTTAAACCTTCTGGTTCTGATATTGTATCAAAAACAACCAAGCTATCATTTTTAAGCTTAAGCTTGTAAATAATTCCATTATTTCCAGCAACAATCATCAGCGAATCTGATAACATACTAAAATCATTTACAATATTATGAATCCCTGTATTCTGATTATTATAATAAAAAACCTTCCCTTTTTTATATCTAACAATACCTTTACTCCTAATGGATATCCACATCTCCCCATTATGTTCTAATATTTTAGTAATATCGGATTGCTTATATTTTAAATTTGTTTTGATATTTTTTTTACCCTTTTGCTTTGGATTATAAATACAAAAGCCATTTTGTGCAGAACAAAACAATTTTCCATCCTGAGTAAATGTAAAATTATTTACACTAGCACCCCCCTTATAATTCAATCGATTCGATTCTATATTAAGAGTATAAAAACCCTTATTCGTAGCAATCCATAATATACCATCAGAGTTAATCCTAATATCATTAATTTTTAATTGCACCTGACAATTTGTATTGTTATGCAAATAACAAAAGTTCTTTTCTGGAACCAGCTCTGTAATTTTATTATTTACCAACTTTAATATGTTATGCTCTGTAGCAATGACTAATTTTTCAGACGGCAAATATTCAATACCCACAATAGTTTGATTCGCTAATTTTAAATCCTTCATATCGAAGCTCGAAAAGCGATTTTTTTTAATGCACAACAAACCGTTATCTCTTGTGCCTAGCCATAGGCTACCCCCGTTTTTCTTTTGAAATAAGGACTTTATAAAAATATTTTTCAGTTTATACTTTGTAGAAATATCAATTGCCTTATTATTCGAATAAGATATTATTTTCCGGAATTCCTTTCCCTTTACAAAATTCCGTAACAAAAAATACTCTTTTTCGTCGATTTTAAGCTTTTGAATAATATCGTAACTCCTTTCAATATTATTTTCTTTCAATAGAACTCTTGATAATGAACCAATTGCAACTCGCTTATTTAATTGTTTTCCAAAATCAACTTGTATTGTTTTTTGACTCGTAATTATTTTATCAGACTCAATATCATAAATACAGCTTATAAATTTCTCTTTCGAATATATTATTAAACGGTTTTTATCTAAAATAATTTTTAAGACATTTATTGAGTCTTTAAGACATAAAGGCTTTACAATACCATTAAAAGTATTGGCATAAAAAACGCCATTTGAGGTGCCAAAAAATAATTTGTCTTTATAAATTATAAAAGAATGAATATCTTCTAAATAATCGGTAAATTTTTCTTGTATTATTCTCAGTTTATTTCCATCGTATATATATAAACCAACGCCTTTTACAGCAAACAATAAATTCCCATTAAGATCTTCTTTAATGCATTTAATTTGCTCCCCAACCAATTTCGACAAACTTGGTCTAAATTTAACTGTAGCTCCTGTAAATTCGCAAACTCCTGCATCGGTAGCCAACCACACCAAACCTCTAGAATCTTCGAAAATATCGTTAACACTATTACTTGGCAAACCATTATGCATGGAAAAATTAATCGTTGGACTATTAACTCCGAAGGTTAAAATGTTAGAAATAAGTAAGAAGAAAAGAAATATAAATGATTTTATTGACAAATTCATAATGCAATAATAGGCAATATTTACAAAAAAATAAGCTGTCAAATGTGTCAAGTTAAACGACTTTACAAACTTAAGTCCATCATATTAAATAAGTTCATAAGAAAAGACTTGTCAATACCCACCTCTAACATAAAATTTGTAAACAATTTTAATAAATTCCCGTAGAAATATCTATCAGCTTTTCATGCTAAAAAAGAGATCAAAAGATGAAATATTAAATCCTTTAAGATACTTTTGTAAAATTAATGTAAAAGAGAAATTATAATGAAATTTACTTTCGATAAATCTAATCTTGAAAAAGCATCACAATTGTATGCAGACAATCAAAACTTCTCGTACACAGTTTTACCCAGACTAAAAGTTCTTTATGCTTTAAAAAAAGAATTTAAAAGCATTTCGGATATTGAATGGTTTTTTGAATACGATCATGTTAATATTAACAGGAATAGAGTATTTATTAAGTATAGTAATACAACAAGTGAAGATTTTACTTTCTTCTACGAAATACCTCTTAGCCAAAAATTTGAACTGAGAGTATTTTTTGCGAAATCATCGATCCATTTTATCGACATCTACAATTACCTAATAAACAACAATATTTTAGAAAAAAACCAATATCCTTTAAAAGCAGAATATCATACAATTCCTCATTTAGTGATAAATAAAAACACAAAAAAATATAATGTTGGAATTTTAAATCAATACACTAACTCAACCGATATTAATCAAGAGAAGATTGATAACGATATCAAAAATGAAATTGCCCTAGGATTTAAAATTTTCAATCCTATTTTTAGTCAGATCCTAAATCAATTTAAGATTTAATTTTTCCTGTTGTATTATGAATTCGATCCTAAATCTGCTCAATAAAAATAAACTAAGCATTAGTAAATCCTATTTTTTACTTTTTCTAATATTGACGATTGCTTTTTTATTAAGTTTTAGTAGTATTTGGATGTACAGTAATGTTTCTGAATTTAACGAACAAACTAAAAATTTACGAAGCGAATATATCGAAGAACAAAAAAGTGTTTTAATTCGAAAAGCTAACGAATGCACCGATTTTATTCAATATCAGAATAATCAGACTGAATCAAGGCTAAAAAACAGACTAAAGAATTTTGTTGATCAGTCTCATGCCATTGCCACACATATTTACTTACAAAACAAAGGTTTATTACCTGACAAGGAAATTAAAAAAAGAATAAAAGAAGCCACTAGTCCTCTACGATTTGCCAACAAACACGGATATATTTTTATTAACACATTAAATGGAGTAGGCGTATCCTATCCTTTTTCGAAGCACAACGAAGGTAAAAATTTACTTCATTTTCATGATCTTAACAACAACTATATTATAAAAAATGAAGTTAAGTTAATGAAGCATCAGAACGAAGCTTTTACGAAATACAAAAACAATGGTAAACTAAAAAACAAATATAACGCATATACAAAAGTATCATACATTAAGAAGTTTGCTCCTTATAACTGGTATATGGGTAGTTTTGCTTTTCTGGACGATTTACGCGATGAAATTCAAAAAGAAAGTTTAACACGAATTAGCCAAATTACATTAGATAATAATAATTACTTTTTTGTATATAAAAAAGATGGAACCTGCCTTTTACATCAAGACACAAATAGTATTGGTAAAAATTATCGGGAATACAAACACTTAGCCAGACGAAATAATGTTAAAAAACTGCTAAAGGCTGCTGAATCGATTCAAACTGGCTTTATTGAATATGAAGATCCATTTTCAAATAAAGGAAATAAAATTTCTTATTTACAAGTCGTTCCAAAATGGGATTGGGTTATTGGTGCGGGTCTTTATACTAACGAAATAGATAAAGACATAGCAATTTCAAAATCACAGCTTCAGCAAAAAGTAAGAAAAAATGCTATTCAAATTATAATCCTTATAATTATTGCAATTGTAATTATCTATATTACTTCAAAAATAATTTCCGTTAAAATGAAACGGAATTTTATATCCTTCAATAACTTTTTTAAAAAAGCTTCTACTCAATCATTTAAAATTAACATTAAAGATCTAAATTTTTCTGAATTCCGGGACTTGGCAGTTACAATTAACAAAATGATTGACATTAGGACACAAAAGGAAAAAGAATTGCTTATTGCCAGAGAGAAAGCTGAAGAATCGGATCGATTAAAATCATCTTTTCTTGCGAATATGTCGCACGAAATAAGAACTCCAATGAATGCAATAATTGGCTTCTCTGAATTACTAAAAGAAGATGATTTACCCTTGGAAACAAGACAACAATTCTTTTCCCACATTCGCAACAGTGGAAATTCTCTTCTTAATTTAATAAATGATATTATTGATTTTTCGAAGATAGAATCAGGAAAACTAAAAATTTCGCTCACTTCTTACAATTTAAACCAATTGTTTGATGAGTTGTATTATACCTTCGAAAAAATTAAAGCTCAAAAAGAAAAAGACAATATTGAGTTAAAGTTTACAAAAGGACTCGATGATGATAAATCTGTAATTTTTACTGATCCATTAAGGTTAAAACAGATTATCACAAATTTAATTGAAAATGCATTAAAATTTACCGAGAAAGGAAGTATTAATATATCGTACCAACTTTGTGAATCGAATTTAATATTTACAGTTAAAGATACTGGTATTGGCATTAGCGAAGAACAACAAAAAATTATATTTAACAGATTTAGACAAGCCGATGACTCTCATGCTCGTAGATATGGAGGAACCGGTCTTGGCCTTTCCATATCTAAAAAGCTGGCAAAGCTTCTCAAAGGCGATATGTGGGTAGAGTCTAAAGTAAATATAGGAAGTAGCTTTTTTGTGAGCATACCATATTCTACCAACAAAAAAAGTGACATTCAAATTATCAAACCCAAACAAAGCAGAAATAACATTCAAAATCTTTATGGAAAAAAGGTTTTAATTGTTGATGATTATACTGTAAATCTAACTCTTATTAAACAAATGCTACAATCTACAGGTATAGAATTAGCTCTTGCAAACAATGGAAAAAGTGCCGTAGAACAATGCTCTAAAAATAATTTCGATCTTGTATTACTAGATTTACAAATGCCTGAACTTAACGGATACGACACCTTAAAACTAATAAAAAAGGATCAGCCAAAAATTAAGATTATTGCACAAACAGCTTATGCTTTAGCCAACGAAAAGGAACAAATTTTGAATTCCGGATTTGATGGGTACATTGCAAAACCGATAATTAAGCAGAAACTACTCCAACTAATTAATAAAATGATTTAAAAATGAGGACATTTAATACGTCCTATTTTTCGACGCTTACGAAGTGATTTTTCCATACATCCGGAACGATTTTTTCTTGTATTCTTAAATCGCATTAGAAATGATATTTCATGAGCTCCGGTATTGGTATGTATTAGCTTAGAAACCGTTTTATCGTAACTATATGCAACTTGCCACCAGTCTCTCATTATTCCAAGTTGTAATATAATAGCATCGTATTCCAACTCTAAATTATCGCGATACCACATTCCATAAATTAAGGATCCTCTAGAAAGATAAAGACCATAATTCAGCTGCTTGTTTGTTCCTTGTTGCTGATACAAAAAGTTAGGGGCCAAACTAAAATCAGATTGATGCAAACCATTTCTAAAAACAGGTACGTTTACTCCACAATGAAAAGTATATTTTCGAGGTAATTTTGAATAATCACTTTCCTCTTTATAAGCTTCATCTGGCTCGGCAAGATGATGAGCAGCAAAACCAATAAACCAGTTTTTGTAGGATGCTATTAAACCTGTTGAAAAATCGAAATAATTCCTATTTAAATGATCAACTGCACTTTCTCCTGTAAACGGACTTATCAATCCATTAATATAAAATTCATCGGTTTGATCGGGAAAAGTAAAATTAGAATCATTCAATTTTCGTTGTATATATGACAATTGAAATCCCGCTTTTACGGATAGACTACGACTTACCCTAAGAGTATAAGAATACATACCACTTACAGTTGTTGTACTTATGGTGCCATCGCCCTGTTCATCTTGCATAACCTGCAAAGCTACACCTCCTCCTAATGAATTTACATATTGATCGTAAGCTACACTATAAGTTACATAAGCAGAACTTATTTCGGGCCATTGATTTCTGTAGTTCATAGATATTCTTGCATCAAAATCGGAACCTGCAAAAGCCGGATTTAAGTATACTTTATTTGCATAGAACTGAGAGAATTCAACGTCTTGCGCATACAAAAACGTCGAATTCATCAACAGTAAAATAAAACTTGCTATTTTCAGTCCTTTTCTAATCATTATCTAAACAATGTAACTGTTCCGTGAGCTCTTTCTTTTCCTTCGTAAAAAATAATATAAACGTATACTCCTATTTCGGCATCACTACCTCTGTAAGTTCCGTTCCAGCCTTCATATTTCAACTCATTATTGGCAACCATATCCTTTTTCAATTCAAACACCTGCTCACCCCAACGAGTATAAATATACATTTCAAAATCACTAACAATTCCTTTAAAAACAGGATAAAAAATCTCATTAGGACCTTTTCCGTTAGGCGTAAACACATTAGGAACAACCATTTTGGCTTGCAATAATTTCACTGCTATTGATGCCCGAGCATCACAACCATATTCATTTTCAACCTGCACAGAATAATCTCCTTCATTATCAACCTCAATACTTCGCCAATCCGAGCCTGTACTCCAATAATAAGATGAATATCCTGATCCTGCATCCAAAGTAAGAGTTTGTCCCTTATACATGCTTAATGTATCAGCGGCTATCTGCACTTCCGGAGAAGGATAAACTTCAACACTAATGGTATCTGTTCCCATTATTCCATACATATCCCAAACTTGTACGGTATATTGACCTGTTTTGTTCACTGTAATTGTTCTTGATACTGCTCCGGTGCTCCATAAGTATCTTTCCCAGTTACCTGCATCGAGCATTAAAGAAGTTCCCTCGCAAATTCCAGCTCTATTTCCTAAATTAATAGTCGGCACAGGATTCACAGCAACCTTTACTTTTCCGTTTCCTCTACATCCATGCATATCAACAACACGTACTGCATACTCTCCATCTTTTTCTACCTTCAAAAATTGAGAATCCTCTTGATTGTTCCATTCATATTCTACATATCCACTTCCGGCATCTAACAAAATCGAACTTCCCTCTGCAATTACAGTATCTCTACCTAAATAAACATCTGGATTTTCATGAACAAAAACACTTATATCATCCTGTCCTGTACATCCAAAATCATCTGTCACATTCAAAATAAAAGTACCTTCTTCGTACACATATATTGATCTTGTAACTCCTCCTGGATTCCATTCTGTATAATATCCCTCTGGAGCTTCTATTATTAATTCTTCTCCTTCACAGATATATAAATCAGGACCTAAATCAACAATTGGTAAATCATGAACAAATACTTCTACAGAATCATAACCTATGCAACCGTGAATATCACGAACCTCAACCTGATATATACCTCCTGCACTTACCTCTCTGGTTTGAGTGGTAATTCCATCGTTCCATATAAATGTTTCACCATCACCAATATCTAATTTTACTGATTCTCCATAACACATATCCACTTTATCTGGCAAAGGAGTATTTGGCAGACTAATAATTTCTACATCCACACTATCAGATGCAAAACAATCATCAGCATTAAAAATTTCTAATGTGTATCTTCCCGATTCTCCTGTTGTAAGAGAATAGTCAGTTTCTCCATCAATTCGTATCCCATCTTTTTTCCACAAATAAGTATAATTAGCTTGATTTGGTCCCTCAATATAAGTTGAGTCTCCATAACAAACCAAACTAGATGAGTACATCAGTTCAAAATTAAAATCTGGTAATAAATTTACATGGATACTATCTTCAGCTATACACCCATTGATATCCGTTGCAACTAATGAATACATTCCTGTAGCATTCACATTAATGCTTTCCGTACTTTCTCCTGTACTCCATAAGTAAGATACAAAAGATCCTGATGCCCTTATCTCTGAGCTAGTCGCTCCACATTCTTTAATATCAGCTCCTAAATCTACTATTGGATTCGTGTGAACGGTTACATTTACATCATCAGTAGCGGAACAACCATTGGCGTCAGTCACGACTACTGAATAATTACCGGAAGTTGAAACTGTAATTGTCTGTGTGGTTTCTCCTGTCGACCATAAATATGTTGAACCTGCATTGCCTGCATTCAATGTAATGGTAGTACCTGCACAAGTTTCCTGATCAGCTCCTAAATCCACAACTGGATTCGGGTGAACTGTGACATTTACATCATCAGTAGCGGAACAACCATTGGCGTCAGTAATTGTTACACTATTATTTCCGCTTGCAGAGACTGTAATTGTCTGTGTTGTTTCTCCTGTCGACCATAAATATGTTGAACCTGCATTGCCTGCATTCAATGTAATGGTACTGCCTGCACAAGTTTCCTGATCGGTTCCTAAATCTACTGTTGGATTTGGGTGAACGGTTACATTTACATCATCGCTTGCTGAACAACCATTGGTATCAGTCACGACTACTGAATAATTACCGGAAGTTGAAACTGTAATTGTCTGGCTTGTTTCTCCTGTCGACCACAAGTAGCTTGAACCTGCATTGCCTGCATCTAAAGTAATGGTAGTACCTGCACAAGTTTCCTGATCGGCTCCTAAATCTACTATTGGATTCGGGTGAACTGTTACATTTACATCATCGCTTGCTGAACAGCCGTTGGTGTCGGTTACTACAACTGAATAGTTAGCACTTACATTTACTGTAATTGTCTGTGTTGTTTCTCCTGTCGACCACAAGTAATTTGAACCTGCATTGCCTGCGTCTAAAGTAATGGTAGTACCTGCACATGTTTCCTGATCAGCTCCTAAATCTACTGTTGGGTTCGGATGTACTGTCACATTTACATCATCGCTCGCACTACAACCATTGGCGTCAGTAATTGTTACGCTATAATTTCCGCTTGCAGAAACTGTTGCTGTTTGTGTGGTTTCTCCTGTCGACCACAAGTAGTTTGAACCTGCATTTCCGGCATCCAAAGTAATAGTAGTACCTGCACATGTTTCCTGATCTACTCCTAAATCTACTATTGGATTTGAATGAACTGTTACATTTACATCATCAGTAGCACTACAACCATTGACGTCAGTAATTGTTACACTATAATTCCCGCTAGTTGAGACTGTAATTGTCTGTGTGGTTTCTCCTGTCGACCACAAGTAGTTTGAACCTGCATTGCCTGCATCCAATGTAATAGTAGTACCTGCACATGTTTCCTGATCTACTCCTAAATCTACTATTGGATTTGAATGAACTGTTACATTTACATCATCGCTTGCTGAACAACCGTTGGTGTCGGTTACTACAACTGAATAGTTAGCACTTACATTTACTGTAATTGTCTGGCTTGTTTCTCCTGTCGACCACAAGTAGCTTGAACCTGCATTGCCTGCATCCAATGTAATGGTAGTACCTGCACAAGTTTCCTGATCGGCTCCTAAATCTACTATTGGATTCGGATGAACTGTTACATTTACATCGTCTGTAGCGGAACAACCATTGATGTCAGTTACGACTACTGAATAATTTCCAGATTCAAAAACTTCAAGAATAGGTGTAGATTCTTCAATATTCCACACATAGCTTGCTCCTGCATTGCCTGCATTCAATGTAATGGTAGTACCTGCACAAGTTTCCTGATCGGCTCCTAAATCTACTGTTGGATTCGGATGTACTGTCACATTTACATCACCAGTAGCGGAACAGCCATTGGCATCAGTAATTGTTACATTATAATTCCCGCTAGTTGAAACTGTAATTGTCTGGCTTGTTTCTCCTGTCGACCACAAGTAATTTGAACCTGCATTGCCTGCATCCAAAGTAATACTTCCACCTGCACAAATTTCCTGATCGGCTCCTAAATCTACTACTGGATTCGGGTGAACGGTTACATTTACATCATCAGTAGCACTGCAACCATTGGCGTCAGTAATTGTTACGCTATAATTCCCGCTTGCAGAGACTGTAATTGTCTGTGTTGTTTCTCCTGTCGACCATAAATATGTTGAACCTGCATTGCCTGCATCCAATGTAATGGTAGTACCTGCACAAGATTCTAGATCGGCTCCTAAATCTACTGTTGGATTTGGGTGAACGGTTACATTTACATCATCAGTAGCGGAACAACCATTGGTATCAGTCACAACTACTGAATAATTACCACTTGTAGTAACTGTAATAGTTTGTGTTGATTCACCGGTATTCCACAAATAGCTTGCTCCTGCATTGCCTGCATCCAATGTAATGGTACTGCCTGCACAAGTTTCCTGATCAGCTCCTAAATCTACAACTGGATTCGGGTGAACTGTTACATTTACATCATCAGTAGCGGAACAACCATTGGTATCAGTCACAACTACTGAATAATTACCACTTGTAGTAACTGTAATAGTTTGTGTTGATTCACCGGTATTCCACAAATAGCTTGCTCCTGCATTGCCTGCATCCAATGTAATGGTACTGCCTGCACAAGTTTCCTGATCAGCTCCTAAATCTACAACTGGATTCGGGTGAACTGTTACATTTACATCATCGCTTGCTGAACAACCATTGGTATCAGTCACGACTACTGAATAGTTAGCACTTACATTTACTGTAATTGTCTGGCTTGTTTCTCCTGTCGACCACAAGTAGCTTGAACCTGCATTGCCTGCATCCAATGTAATGGTACTGCCTGCACAAGTTTCCTGATCAGCTCCTAAATCTACTATTGGGGTCGGATGTACTGTCACATTTACATCATCAGTAGCTGAACAACCGTTGGTGTCGGTTACGACTACTGAATAGTTAGCACTTACATTTACTGTAATTGTCTGGCTTGTTTCACCTGTCAACCACAAGTAGCTTGAACCTGCATTGCCTGCATCCAATGTAATGGTACTGCCTGCACAAGTTTCCTGATCAGCTCCTAAATCTACTATTGGGGTCGGATGTACTGTCACATTTACATCATCAGTAGCTGAACAACCGTTGGTGTCGGTTACGACTACTGAATAGTTAGCACTTACATTTACTGTAATTGTCTGGCTTGTTTCTCCTGTCGACCATAAATATGTTGA
>NZ_JBQTGK010000002.1:446550-908125 GCF_052400665.1 Marinifilum sp. RC60d5 | reverse complement strand
GATGATTCCTTAGCTCAGCTGGTAGAGCACAACACTTTTAATGTTGGGGTCCTGGGTTCGAACCCCAGAGGGATCACAAAAAAACCACCAAATATATTTGGTGGTTTTTTGTATACTTTACATTTCGATTACTGAAACACTTCATTCAGAACTTTTTCTAACTGAAAAAATGTTTGCGGAACAGCAACTACTTTTAAAGAAGGATCTAATATAAACATGCTTGGAGTAAGATGAATACTAAATTGACTGGCTACGCTCCCATTCAAGCCATCAGTATCACAAGCATTAATCCACGAAAAATCCTTATACGAAATTGTTTGTCTCCAAAAATCCAGGTTATTATCAAGAGATACCGCAACAATTTCCAGCCCCAATTCTTTATATAAATAATACAATTGAGATATCTTAGTAAGTAATTCCACACTATGTTTACATGATCCTGACCACACAATAAATAAAGTTAACTCGCTATTTACATCGCTCAAAGATTGAAATCTACCATCTAATGAGTGGTACAAGGCAACATCGGGTGCCTGCCATCCTTTTTTTATGTTTTTGGCATTGGCAATTCTGTTTCTTATAATTCTACTATTCAACACATATTCACAGGTATTTAAAACCCGGTAAGCTTCGGCAACAATATAATATACTTGCGGATATTTCTCTTCAGGATATCTGTTAAACAAATAATTTGCCAGATATTTTTGTGATCCCGGATCTAACTCTGTTAACCAAAATAAATTGCCAAGAAGTTCTTTTATCTTCTTATAATTTCCGTTTTTAATAAGCTCATTCAACTTAATTACTTTTAAATACTTTCCTATTTTTTCATAATAAACCGGTGTTCCTACCAATAAAGTATCGCTAAAAGCAAAATAGTCGAAAAAGTGTTTTAAATAATATTCATCGGCTTTATTGGCTTTCAATTTTATATCGGGAACCAACTCTTGCTGAGCTAAAGCAAAACGAGCGGACCACGAATCGATATTACTCCCCCATAAATCTTTCAGAAAACTTCTTTTTTCTTTTTTAAGCTGTTTAAACTCGGCATACTTATCTTTGTATAAAGTATCCTTAACATTTTGTTTCTCTAGGTCGGCATGAAGCTTATAAATAGATTTGTTTAGCAAATTTAATTCCGATAAATAGTACTGATATTGATTGTTCTCATCATTTTCTGCAAAACTTAACTCCCCATTTCCTATACTTCCCGTTAAAGTAAAATCGAAATTATTATCCATAATTCTAATATCAATACTTCCCATTTCTCCAGCTATCCGATAAAAACCAAACTTGCCATTCCACGAAAACTTTAACTCCCCAACTGTATTAACTGTAGCACTATCTACAACATATACACCACCTTCGTCGCCACTTAAAAGCAAAAAATTATCATTTATATAATCAACCATTTTAGCTTTCAAGCTCATTTGCGACTGTCCAAATCCTAACTGAGCAAATAATAAGAATACAAGAACCAATAATCTTCCGCACATATCAATAATACAATTAAATAATTATTCCTTTAAAGATACATAAAAGTACTGATTCTAATTTTGCAACACAATCTATAACCCTTAGAATATTTCTTAAAAAAACAGTTCTAAAATCGACAATCACTTTTAAAGATTTAAATTTTTCAGTACTTTAGAGTTTTCGATTCCTTAGCTCAGCTGGTAGAGCACAACACTTTTAATGTTGGGGTCCTGGGTTCGAACCCCAGAGGGATCACAAACAAAAGAGTTTCCAAAAGTTGGAACTCTTTTTTTGCATAGAACTTTACTAAAACAAGTTTGTTCTATCCTAAAAACTGAGTGAATAAAACAGAATTTTCTCACAAATTAGAAACCCATCAATTTTTCTTCGATATTTTTCCCATACACCTATTATTTTCATTACTAACATTATCGGCACTAATTATAAACATCCTACTACTTTTTATTATATTTAATGTGATAAATAACACAAACAGATGCAACGCATGCTTTCTGCAATCGTCATTACAATAGAAATTGATTAATGAGCTCACTGTACCGAAACATTCACCAGGATTTAATTGAGCTTTGCGGAAAAAATGACGCCAAAGCACAATTTAAAATTTACAAGCTTTATTATAAAGCGATGTACAACTCATCTTTACGAATTGTTAAAGATGAGTGTGAAGCCGAAGATATTATGCAGGAAGCATTTTTATCGGCCTTTAAAAATCTGGAAAAATACAAAGGAGAAGTTAGTTTTGGTGCCTGGTTAAAGAAAATTGTTATTAATCGCTCATTGGATAGTTTAAAAAAGAGAAAACTGGAATTGTTTCCCTTAGAAAATGAACTATATAAACTTAAAGATACTGAAGCAGAATATAAGCTGGAAGACAATTCGCAACAAATTGAAGAAATAAAAAATGCTATAAACCTGCTACCAACAGGTTACCGAATAATACTAAGTCTGTATTTACTTGAAGGCTACGATCATGAAGAAATTGCTTCTGTTTTAGATATTAATGCATCTACATCGCGATCGCAATTTTTAAGAGCCAAGAAAAAATTAATTCAGATTTTAGAAGATAAAAAAACCAAGAAATTGCTGTAAACCAAACTCTCACTATTATTGATTTTTAAATTGATAATTGCGAACAAAAGGTTACATACAACAGTACATTTAAAATTTGTATGTATGAAAAATTTAGAACATATTTTTAAAGATCATAAAGAAGAATTTGATGATTATGAGCCAAACGAAGCTCATTTCAAAAATTTTCTTTCAAAAGTTAATCAAAATCAAAAAAAGAAAACCGTCTTTATGACTTCAAACTTTTTTAAAGTGGCGGTAATCCTTATTTTTGTGATCCTTTCGGGGATTACAGGCTATCAGATTCGTAACATGCAAAATAATCAGATTAGCTTAGGTACAATATCTCCCGAATATCAGGAAGTTGAATTATTTTATACTTCTAATATCGATAATCAGTTAAAAATGATTTATAAAATGGGTACTTTCGATAAATCCATACATCAAAACATTTTAGCTGAAGAATTAAAAGATATGGACGAAAAATACAATCAGCTAAAAACAGAATTAAAATTGCATCCTGATGATGATAGAATAATAGAAGCTATGATTGAATATTATCAGGTAAAAACTAATATTTTAAATCGAATTATCGAACAATTATATCAGGTTAGAAAACAAACAAAAACGAACTTAAACGTTTCGGCATAAAATCAAATAAGAATATTACAATAAAAAAACTATAAACCGATGAAGACATTTAAATTTAAACTTTCGGCTCTTTTACTTGTTTTGTTAATTGCTTTAGGTAGCAATGTGTATGCAATTGACGAATACGAAAAAGAAATAAAAGAAGTTTTCGCTAGTAAGCTAGGAACAAGCTTAAACATTCATAGCAAATACGGCGATATTGATATTAAAAACTGGGAAAAGGATTCTGTTTCGATAAAAGTAATTATCACTATAGAAACTACCAGCGAAGAAAAAGCTAAATCTTTATTTAATAATATTGATGTTAAAATGAATAAATCGGACAATTCGATTTCTGCAGTAACCGAAATGTCGCACAAATTTAAAACAGGAAAAAAATTCAAAATCGATTATGAAATTTTTATGCCTGCATATATTCAACTTGATATTTCAAACAAATTTGGAGATATATTTATTAGTAAGCTGCGAGCAAAAGCGAACATAAATCTAAGCTATGGAAATCTTCGTGGAGAAAGTTTCTTTTACCCTGAAGAAAAACCAGTTAGCACCATTAACTTATCTTATGCTAAAGCATCCATTGATGAATGTAACAGAACAAAACTAAGCCTAAAATATTCGAAAATGAATATTGGCACTAGTAAAGCACTAATTGTTGTTAGCCGTTACTCAAAATTACATTTAGATAATAATGAAACTGTTATTGCCGATTCCAAATACGACGCTTTTAATGTTGTTAACACAAATACATTTATTGTAAACATGGGACAATATTCCGATTTTAGAATTGAAAATGTAAACACAAATCTGGAATTGAACCTTCGTTACGGAAATTGTAAAATTGATAATGTTTCGAAAGACTTTAAATCTATTGTGGTTGACAATCAGTATGTAGCCAGTAAAATTGCAATTGAAGAAGGAGCCTCGTATTCGCTCGAAGCTGAAACAAAATATTGCGGTATTAACTACCCCGATAATGCTCAGGTAATTCAGAAGATTGTTGACAATTCTGAAACTTTGCTAAAAGTTATTGTTGGTAATTCCAGCGAGACTCAGGGAAAAGTTAAAATTAACAGTCAATATGGCAACGTAAGTTTACGATAATAAAATTTCAAAAACAGACACCTCTTTCAAATCCTGAGAGAGGTTTTTTTATGTTTTTTTCACTACTATTATTAAAAAATCATAATTAAATCGCTACAGATAATTCATATTATTGTAATTTTACACCTTAAATAATAACAAAGCTAAAATGACTGTTGCTGAAAAAATAAACGCCCTGCGTTTTTTAATGAATGAAAAAAATATTCATGCTTACATTATAACCAGTTCGGACCCGCACATGAGCGAATATGTTCCTGAAAGATGGACAAGCCGACAATGGATTTCCGGCTTTACAGGTTCGGCAGGAACAGTTGTAATTACTGAAAACAATGCAGGATTGTGGACTGATTCCAGATATTTTCTACAGGCTGAAAATCAATTAAAAGACAGTAATATTACCCTTTTTAAAATGGGTACGGCAAACACCCCATCGCCTTTCGAATGGCTAGCTCAAGAACTACCCGTTGATGCAAATGTAGGTTTCGACGGCACTTGCTTTTCGGTTACCCAAACCCGAGATTTAAAGCACAAACTTGGCAATCTGGATATTCACATAATTGAAGAATTTGATTTAATTGGAGAAATTTGGAAAAACAGACCTGCACTCCCTAATGGAGTTATTTTCGATCATGAATTAAAATATTCAGGTAATACCCGTTATGCAAAGCTTACCAAAATCCGTAAAGAGATGGCAGCTTCAGATTGTAATTACCATTTTGTGGGTAGTATGGACGATGTTGCCTGGATTTTTAACTTAAGAGGAAGCGATGTAGACTACAATCCACTTGCTTTAGCTTATGGAGTAATTGGTAAAGAATCGGCAACAGTTTACCTAAAGGCCGAAACTGTTTCTCATTCTTTTACTCAAAGCTTAAAGGAAGATGGAATTTCTATAGCCCATTACGATCAAATATTTAATGATTTGGAAGAAATTCCAGGATCGGCAAATGTAATGCTAGATTCGAACAGAACAAATTTGCGCGCTTTTAATTCTATTTCGGCAAACATTATTGAGAAAGAAAATCCTTCGCAGCTATTAAAAAGCTTGAAAAACGAAGTAGAAATAAAAGGAATGAAAAATGCCATGAAAAAAGATGGTATTGCTCTAACTCATTTCTATTACTGGCTGGAAGAAAATCTTGGTAAAACAAAAATTACCGAATTTACGGTAATGGAAAAATTAAAAGAATTCCGCTCGCAGCAAGAAGATTTTAAAGGAGAAAGTTTTGGAACCATTTGTGGATATAAAGATCATGGAGCACATCCACACTACTCTACAACGCAAGAAAGTAATGTTGAAATTAAACCGGAAGGAATGCTCTTAATTGATTCGGGAGCTCAATTTTTAGATGGCACAACCGATATTACAAGAACAATTCCTTTAGGAGATTTAAACGAAGAAGAAAAATTAGATTTTACTCTTGTATTAAAAGGAATGATCCAATTGGCAATGGCCGTTTTTCCTGTAGGCACCCGTGGCTGTAATTTAGACATTTTGGCGCGTATGGATTTGTGGAAAAACTACAGAAATTTTGGTCATGGTACCGGACATGGTGTTGGCTGTTTTTTAAATGTACACGAAGGCCCACAAAGCATTCGTCAGGAGCTTAAGGATCAGGCCATAATGGCAGGAATGATTACCTCTAACGAACCCGGTTTATATCGTGTTGGAAAATATGGAATCCGTCACGAAAACCTGATTCTTTGTAAGAAAGCTGAATCGTCGGAATTTGGTGACTTTCTTAATTTTGAAACCATTACCCTTTGCCATTTCGAGACAAAAGGCATAAATACCGATATTTTAAGCCCCAACGAAAAAATTTGGCTAAATAATTATCACCAAAAAGTTTACGATATTCTTTCTCCCGAATTAGATGAGAAACACAAAGCATGGTTAAGAAATAAAACCAAAGCAATATAGACATAAAAACGCCTCGAAATTCGAGGCGTTTTTCTTATGAGTAAATGGTAGCTACAATTTTTCTTTTACCCCCTCTGTTTCGAAACTCACACAAATACACCCCCTGCCATGTTCCTAAATTTAATCGCCCCTTACTAATTGGAATTGATAAATCTGGACCTATTAAAGAAGCTTTTATATGGGCAGGCATATCATCCGAACCTTCAAAAACATGAGTATAATAATCTTCATTTTCGGGCACTAAATTATTCATAATCGACTCAAAATCATCACGCACCGAAGGATCGGCATTCTCATTAATACTAAGAGCTGCCGAAGTATGTTTTATAAATAAATTTAAGATTCCTACTCCCGGTAAATTAGGCAATTGCCTTTCAATTTCGGAGTCGATTAAATGATAACCTCTTGGATAGGCTGGTAATGTTATTTCTATTTGCTGTATCATTAATTGGTGCTATGTTTTCTGCTAAAATTAATAGAACAACTAAATTAGGGAATAGTACAAATAATAGCAAGACATTTAAAATTAAAGCTATGGTTTGTGCAGCAAACTTATGCAAAAAATTCACGCTTTTGAATTCTGTTTTCGATGGTCATCTAATTCAAAAATTCAAAAGCGGGAACCGCATTATTCTCTATCTGATATTTATTAATGTCTTATTCTTACTTTTAAATTAACATCTTCTTTTTCAAACACTTCCTTTACATGCGCAATCATTTGATTTTCGGTTAAATGATCTTCCGATTCTATTTTACGTATTCGTTCATTTAAATTTGGATATTTATTCAAATATTTTGCCAAATGCACTTTTGTTTCTGCAGGTCCAAAAAGATAAATTTCCTCAGCATCTTTTAAACAATTTGTAATACTCTCAAAATATTGTTTAAATTGATGTCTGCGTCGGTGAGTCATCCTCTTAGCAGGATTTATAAACTGATTTCCCATTCTTGAATATGCTTTTGTTTCTCCTTTAAAGCGCACTCTGGTTTCAACTTCCGATTCAATTACTTCAACAGTACTTTCTCCATTTTTAAGCGTAATAATGTAGGCTTTTTCGGTGTCCAACCAAACTCCAATGTTTTTTTTCATCTTCGTCTCCTTTAAATAAATAGATTCTAAAAAATTAAAACGAAAGGTTTAATTTTCGATAAGATAATGAGAGGAATATATCCAACTTTCGCGCGAAGTTCATTAATACATATTTCATGTTTTACACAAATTATTTAAACGTAAATTTACAATGTCTTCTAATAGTTGAATCTAAATTAAATTTACGAATTATTCCATCCGTTGTCAAGCACAAAGTCACAAATAAATAATTATTCATATCAAAATTAATCAACGATTTACAAGTAAAATAAAGAGTATCTTTACGTTCATAATATTAGATAACAAAATAAGCTACTCTCCTACAAATAAGTCTATAAAAGCTCATAAACTTTAGACAAGCAAATAAAAAAAAAGGGACTCAAAAACTGAATCCCATAGAACATATTCACCTACAATATTTTTCAGCTGATCCTAAGACAGCAGAATCAACTTTACTTATCAATATATTTAACAATTTTATTGAACAATTTTAAATCTTTTCTGCATAAAAATAAAACAAGCATCATCAATGGCATTGCAAACAACATTGTAAGCTTGTAGTTTAACATTCTCTTCCCCCTCAACCATTGCAGGATTTGGCACATCAAACACTGACAATTCCGGATTTCCAGGAAATTCCGGTAATTTTTCAGAAAATCCCTTATCAAAACACAAAACAAAATCGAATGTATCTTCATTCAAATCAGATAATAATTTTGATTTATATTCTGGAATATCCATTACCGCTTCGGCCATTGCTTTTTGAGCTAAAATGCTAATGGATCCTTTATTTATACCTGCACTATACACTTTTAAATGCTTTTTACCATAGTAATTTAGCCACTTCTCTGCCATCTGAGAACGAGCTTCATTTTTATCACTTATTATCAATAATTTTTTCACTATAAGTTCACTTTAAATTTTATCTGACAAATGTATAAAACAATCACATTAAAAAATGAATGCAAAAATAACAGCATACAAATTGCTGATGAGCAATTACCTTGTAAATTAAAAAACTCAAACTCAGCAGAAATAACTATTTAAGCAATATAGATAGAAGCTAAATACTTGCTTTAGTAGAATAGTTTTCAACCTCACTGAACACACGCATAAAATTACCACCCCAAATTTTATGTATGTCTTCAATTGTATAATCTCTTTTCAGCAATTCTTTTGTTATATTCATCATCTGACTAGCATCGGCACAATCTTTAAGACCTCCTCCACCGTCAAAATCAGTTCCTATTCCTACGAAATCTATTCCAATTAAATTTACAATATGATCGATATGATTTACCGCATCAGCAACAGTAGGTTTTTCTTTTGGATAATCAGCCTGCATTTGTCTCCATTCTGCCCAAATTTCAGCTTCCTCTTCTTTGCTCATCTTACCTGCATTTCTATAGCGCTCTCTAAGTTCTAATTCTTTTTTGTAGCGCTCCGAATTCTTATCTGGAGCTTTCACATAATCATCCAGAATACACATTTGAATTACCCCACCATTTTTGGCAAGTGCTAACAACATATCATCGTTTAAATTTCTTGGATTATTGCATATTGCACGAGCGCAGGAATGAGAAGCAATAACAGGTGTTTTACTTAATTTCAGAACATCATAAAAGGAACTATCCGAAATATGAGAAACATCAACTAAAATTCCCAAACGATTCATTTCCTTAAGCACCTGAGTTCCAAAATCGCTTAATCCATTAAACTCTGGCCCAAAACGGTCGGTTGAAGAATCACAAATATCATTATTCAAAGTATGACATAAAGTAATGTATCGCACTCCTCTTTTGTAGTACCTCTCTATTTCAGATAAATCAGTACCGATAGGAAAACCATTTTCCATACCAATATAAATGGCTCTTTTTCCTTGTTTTTCAATTTCATACCCATCCGAAACGCTTGTTGCAACCTTTGCCAGTTCCGGATATTTTTTACACGCAGCATAAATCGAATCGATCAATTCATCCGCCTTATTTTTAGCTGCCAAAATATTCTCCCGGGTTCTTTCTCGCTGCGAAGTAAAAGCTGCAAAAAAGATTCCATCCAATCCGCCAGCTTTCATTCTGGGAAAATCAACGCAAGATCCGCCTGGTTTATAATCATGATAAGCGCCAATATCAAAAGTAGAATCTAACAAATGATAAGGAGTATCTACATGAGTATCGATGGTAAATGCATGGTTATGAATTTTAGCTACTTTTTGCTCCATAGTCTGACACGATGAAAAAGAAAGAAAAGCCAAAAGAGCTAGATTTACTAAGTCAATTTTTAAGGAAAATAGTTTCATATTAAGTACAGTTTTTCAGGATTAGAATGGTAAAGATAATTGTCTTATTTTAATAATAGATTATAAGTTGCTCTTATAAATTTTATGCAAACTATTCTTTATTTTTCAAATTGCTTTGTATATTGTTGTTTTCGATAATTTCGGATTTAAAAACAATGCTAACATCCAAACTGCACCGATAAATTATGGTTCAATCAATTTCGCGATTCATTATAATAATATTATTAATATTCCCTATTCTATTAAAAGCCCAAAACACCAGAACTCTAAAAGGTCAAATTATCGATTCAGAAAATAATTCCATTGCCGGAGCCTACATTAAAATAGAAAATACACCATTAATTACCAATAGCGACAGTCTAGGTCGATTCTCGTTTAAGCTGCCTAATAAAAAAGAATTTACAATTCAGGTTTCTCATGTTAGTTATATCGACTTTGCAAAAAGCTATACTATTAAAAGCAGAGAGTTTAAAAACATAATTATAAAACTAAGCCTCAAGAAAGAACAAATTGGAGAAGTTAAAATTGAAGCTAATCAAAACATTCGAAATAAAACTACAGGAATAAGTACTAAACATTTGAATCAAATTCCGGTAAGTAGTAGCGGTGCTGTTGAGCAATTAATTAAAAGTTTGCCCGGTGTTAGTTCAAACAACGAATTAAGCTCTCAATATTCGGTTAGAGGAGGTAATTTCGATGAAAATTTAGTGTACATAAACGAAATTGAAATTTATCGTCCTAATTTAATAAGATCAGGTCAGCAGGAAGGTTTAAGTATTATTAATCCTGATTTGGTTTCCTCTATTCAATTTTCCTCTGGCGGATTTGATGCAAAATATGGAGATAAGATGTCTTCTGTGTTAGATGTGAAATACAAAACACCCAATAAATTTGAAGCATCAACAGAGATAAGCATGCTTGGTGCATCGGCTCATCTGGGAAATAAAAGTAAAAACAGTAAGCTTTCGTATATCGCAGGAATGCGCTATAAAACCAATCGATACTTACTACAATCATTAGATACTAAAGGTGAATACGAACCTAATTTTACCGATTTCCAGGCCTTAGTAAACTATCGCTTTAACTCTTCGCTTAGTCTGCACTTATGGGCAAATTTAAGCGAAAATAAATATCAATTCAGACCAGATAACAGAAACACCTCTTTTGGAACAATTAGCAATGCTCTTCAACTGGATATTTATTTCGACGGACAGGAAAAAGATGAATATAAAACAAATACTCAAGCTTTTACACTAAAATATCACCCGAACTCAAATTCTCTAATTCGCTTAATAGGAAGTAGATATGAGACTAGCGAAGAAGAAAAGTTTGATATTATGGGTCAGTATTACCTAAGTGATTTATTTGTATCTCAAGGAGGAAATCAAGATGAAAGTATCGAAAACTTAGGCATTGGTACATTTATCGATCATGCCAGAAATAGACTCGAAAAAGATGTTTACACCATAGATATAAAGGGAGACCATTCGATAAATAATTTATTTATTCAATGGGGAATTGGTGCTAAATCTGAAAGGGTTGATGATGAAATTAACGAATGGCAATATCAGGATTCGGCAGGTTATTCTATGCCGGTTTCGACATCGGATGTATTACTTGCTTACTCGCGAAATGCAAACAATAAAATAGATAACAAACATTTAAAAACATTTGTTCAAGCTACACAGGTATTAAATACCAGCAAAGGAGAATTACAAATTACCGGCGGACTAAGATATCATTATTGGGATTACACTGAAAAAGGAATTTTCTCTCCCCGTGCTTCGATAAATTACATTCCTAAATGGAAAAACAAAGTTAAATTCCGTTTAGCGGCCGGATCTTACCAACAAATTCCTTCCTACCGCGAAATGTTAATGATTGATGGAAATATTAGCGACAGATTAAACATACAAAAATCGATTCATTATGTTTTGGGACAAGAATATTACTTTAAAGCCTGGAACCGGGCTTTTAAATTTTCAAGCGAGATTTACTATAAAGATTTAACTTCGGTAACACCTTATGATATTGAAAATGTTCGAATTCGCTACTATGGCGACAAAAAAGCCAAAGGATATGCAACAGGATTAGACCTTAGAATTAATGGCGAATTTGTTCCCGGAACCGAATCGTGGGCGAGTTTATCTCTAATGAAAACCGAAGAAAATATTTATGGAGATAAACTATCCTACATTCCTCGTCCGAGCGATCAAAGCTTTAATTTTTCAATGTTCTTTCAGGATTATTTACCAAACAATCCATCTTATAAAATGCATTTAAGTCTTTTTTACGGAGGCAGACTTCCGGTTTGGAGTCCTAAAAAAGGTAAGAATGGCGGATCGTTCAGAATACCAAACTACCGACGAATAGATTTGGGTTTTTCGAAAGTTCTTGTCGATGAGGATACACAAAAACAAGGCTTATTAAAACATTTTAAATCGATGTGGATTGGACTTGAAATATTTAACGTGCTAGATATCAACAATACCGTTTCCTATTTATGGATAAAAGACATTTCCAATAATCAGTATGCAATTCCAAATTATTTAACCGGACAAAAAATAAACTTAAAGTTAAGTGCGAAATTTTAAGGAAAAGACTTTATTTCAATTCACTTTTTACCTATTTTGCTAATCTTTATAAGCACATTATTATGTCATTTCAATTTCTGCATCCTCAATATCTTTGGTTTTTATTACTACTTCTGATTCCTATACTTATTCATCTTTTTAATTTTAAAAGATTCACTAAGATATATTTCAGTAATCTGCGCTTTCTTAAGACGCTTGAAACTGAGCATAAAAAAAAATCAAAACTTAAAAAACTGCTTATTTTATTATTAAGATTGCTTGCGTTAAGCTGCATAATAATTGCATTTGCTCAACCTTTTATTCCTAATAATTTAAAACAGAATAAAAAAAATCAGAAAAACGAAAGTGTAAATATTTATATTGATAATTCGTTTAGTATGAACGCAAATACCGAAGAGGGAAATGCTTTAGAAATAGCTAAAAATAAAGCTTTTGAACTGATTAAATCAGTAAACAATTCTACTAAAATACGAATATACAACAACGACATAACATACTTTTCCAGCAGTTTAACTAAAAATCAGGCAATTGCGAGAGTACAGGAAATACAACCATCTCCTACAGTTATAAACCTATCGGAACAATTAAAAAATATAGAAATAGATAATAAAGAAGAATCTATAGATGTATTTATTCTATCTGATTTTCAGAAATACCAAAGTGATTTTGAAAATTTAAAAACAGATAGCTTAACAAAGCTATTCTTAATTCCATTAAAAATAGAAACAGTTAGTAATTTACTTCTTGACACTTGCTGGTTCGAAAAACCTTACACTCAAGCTAAAACAGTTCAGGAATTATTAGTTAAAATAAAAAATAATTCTGAACAGGACTTTCAAAAAATCCCTGTTCAGCTAAGTATTAACGATAGCATAAAAGCAATAGCCTCTGTCGATATTAAGTCTAAATCAAAAGAAATCGTAAAATTAAAATATACGAATCCTAAAAAAGGAATCTGTAAAGCTAAAGTTCAAATAAGTGATTATCCAATTACTTACGATAACAGTTTGTACTTTTCTTATAAAATTGATAAAAAAGCCAGTATTTTGGTTATTAATCAGCATTCCGAAAATCCGTACATCAACAATTTATTGAGTAGTAAAGAAGAATTTTTACTGACTAATGTTCTAAAATCCAAGCTATTTAATGAAAATCTAAACAAATATCAATTACTTATTTTAAATGAGATAAATGTTATCGAAAGCGGTTTAAAACAAAATTTAAAAGAATATTTGAACAAAGGAGGTAATATTCTTTTTGTTCCGGGAGAAAAAATAGACAACTCGCTTAATTCATTTTTAAGCGATATTTCTGCCTTAAAATACATGCAAATTGATTCGAGTCAGCAAAGATTATCTGATATAGAACAAAACTCGGAAATTTACAAAGATGTATTTAAAAAGATGGATAAAAATGCTCGCTTACCAGATATTTTCAAGCATTATAAACTATTTCCTGCTAAAAACAAATTAGCTGAAACAATTTGGACTTCGGCTGGTAAGGATATTCTTTTTTCAAAACAATCTTACGGAACAGGAAATTTTTATCAGTTAAGTATAAATCTAAATTCCAAATGGACCAATCTTATTACGCATCCAATTTTTATTCCCAGCATCATTAATCTAACAAAAAACACCAACACTTCTGCTAACTTATATTTTCAAACAGGCAAAAATAATACTATCGAGATTCAACAAAATACAATTCACACAAACGATGAGCCCATTCATATTATAAACTCAAACACAGATATTATTCCCCAACAATTTACCAGATCAAATCAAAACAGTATTCTGCATACAAAAAGTCAGATAAAATACGCGGGCAACTACAGTATCATTCGGAAAGATTCTCTCATTCAAACCTGTTCCTTTAATCATTCCAGAAACGAATCGAATACTGAATATTACTCCTTTGCAGAAATTAAGGACAAAATAAACCATACTAAAGGCAATGTGAGTGTAGTTTCACCTTCAAAAATAAAGCTCTCTACAGTTTATCATGAACAAAGAGAAACTACGCAAATTTGGAGAATATTTATTCTGTTATGCATAGTGTTTTTTATTACAGAAGGAATTATTCAAAGAAATAGAATATAATTCATAAGATAATAATACCATATAAACCAATACAACAGATAGTTAATATTAATAAAATATACATAAATCATAAAACAACTAGTCTTATAAAATTTATTGTAAATGTATATATACTATTTAATAGTTAAGCAATTGTAAAATACAAACAGTAAACACACTTATAAAGCAAACTAAAATCCACTGATTTTAAGCAACTTGGTTAATTTCGACAATATATTTCTCTTTGTTAAATTTTTAAAATAGTAAGTAGGCATCTTTATTAATCAGTCCTGTAAAAAACATATTTTTCAAACGTTCATTTCTTCCTACTCAAAAAAAACATTCACAAATACATTTTTTCCAGAACAACCCATTATAAATCTCCATTTTACAAGGATCCCAACAATTTACTTACATTCCGTCTTAATCATAAGCATAACAAGAGATAAAAAGTGTATTTATGATAAAAGTCAGGATTTTATTTTTTTTATTATCTGCATCGATTTTTTCTTTAAAACGTATGGAAAATCGAAAAATAATTACAAAATTGGCATATCAAATTTAAAAGATTTAATCCTAATAAATAAACCTTATAAATATTGTAATTATGACTAACACTTTAACAATGACAGCAAAAGACTACATGGATAAAGAGTCTAAGTTCGGAGCTCACAACTATCATCCACTTCCTGTAGTTTTAGAACGCGGAGAAGGCGTTTATGTATGGGATACAGATGGGAAAAAATATTTCGATTTCCTTTCGGCTTATTCTGCCGTTAATCAAGGACATTGTCATCCAAAAATTATTAAGGCCTTAACTGATCAAGCACAAAAACTAACCCTAACCTCTCGTGCTTTTTACAGTAACAATCTTGGTAAATACGAAGAATTTGTTACCAATTATTTTGGATACGATAAGGTACTACCGATGAATACTGGTGCCGAAGCCGACGAAACAGCACTTAAACTTGTTCGCCGCTGGGGTTACGATGTTAAAGGCATTCCTGACAATGAAGCAAAAATTATTGTATGCGACGGAAACTTCCATGGTCGTACAATTACCATTATCTCAATGTCTACCGATCCGGATTCATACAAAGGTTTTGGTCCTTACACTCCTGGTTTTGTTGTAATACCTTATAACGATGTTGAAGCGCTGGAAAAAGAGTTAAAAGACCCTAATGTATGTGCATTTCTTGTGGAACCTATACAAGGAGAAGCTGGTGTATACGTTCCTGGCGATGGATTCCTAAAAAAAGCTTATGATCTTTGTAAGGCAAACAATGTATTGTTCGTAGCCGACGAAGTACAAACAGGTATTGCAAGAACCGGTAAATTGCTGGCAGTCGATCATGAAGGTGTTCGCCCTGATGTGTTAATTTTAGGAAAAGCAATTTCGGGTGGTGTTGTTCCTGTTTCGGCAGTTTTAGCAGACAATGAAATTATGCTTTGCATAAAACCTGGCGAGCATGGTTCTACTTTTGGTGGTAACCCTATTGCCTGCGAAGTTGCAATGGCTGCTTTAAATGTTATAAAAGACGAAAAATTAGCCGAAAATGCCGAAGCAATGGGTAAAATCTTCCGTGAAGAATTAAATGCCGTTAAATCGGATATGATTGAATTGGTTCGTGGTAAAGGTTTATTAAATGCAATTGTTATAAAACCAAAAGGTGGCAAAACTGCATGGGATGTATGTATGCGCTTGCGCGATAATGGTCTTTTGGCTAAACCAACTCATGGTCATATTATTCGTTTTGCACCTCCTTTGGTAATTAACGAAGAGCAATTGCGCCAGGCTATTGATATTATTAAGAAAACAATGGCTGAGTTCGAATAGTATAAATTCATATAATTTTAAAGGGGCAATTTCAAACTGAAATTGCCCCTTCTTAAATCAATTACTATTTATTTCGTGATAATCAGTTTTGTTCTAATCACCTTATCGGGATATTGAATTGTCAAGAAATAAAATCCCCCGGCCATATCTTTTAAATCGAACTCCAATCGTTCCGAACTAAAATGCTTTTTAATTTCCTTAGACATCACAATTTTTCCTGCCGAATTAAATATTCTTAAAATTCCATCCTCATCCATCGCAGAAATCTCAACAAAGAAATCGCCCCTATTAGGATTTGGATACACCACCAATTTATTTTCAACATTCAAATCATCAATTCCCGTGGTAATAAATATTTGCTGGGACTTTTTACTATCTGGACAAGCAACATTCGAAGCCGTAAGACTTACCACATAACCACTTCCTTCCGCACTTTCGAGTACATAAGAGTGCGAAACCTCAAACTCACTACTAAGTATGCCATCTCCAAAATCCCAAAGTATAGAACTTGCATTTACACTTAAATTGGTAAAATGTACCTGGTTATAATCTATTTCGAAACTAAAATCAGCTACTGGAGGTTCTATAGGACTCACACTTACCGCATTGGAATATTGTGTAGCAAAACCTGATTTACTAACCATTGCACGGTAAATTTCATTCTTAACAATCTCACTAGTTACAAGTAATTCAGAATTTTCACCATCAAGATCCTCATATTTATCATCGAGCTCATTATAAATTTGCCACTGAATGTCTCCATCGAAACCAACAAGCGTAATATTCGATTTTGCGCCATAACATACCAGTTCAGGATTAGCATTTGCCTCACCTGCCCTATTGGTTTTTGGTTCGGGAATTGTAAATGTTTGCGACATTTTCGAAATTAGTCCTGTCCCTTCAAATTCCATTTTAGCATTCCGCACTTCCATTTCACTTGTAGCTGCCAAATCCACAAATATAATCTCTCCATTTACAGCAACTTGTGTTAATGTTCCAGATAAAGTCCATTCTCCCAAATCGGCTTTACGAACTGTTACTGGCGATTCACTATCGGTATCACACATATTTCTGTACTGATCCTGAATTACCAACTGAGGCTGTCTTATAAATTCACCTCCATTTGTAGTTGGTGGCGATGGTTCCTTAGAAATTACTAAATATTTAGATTTCCCATGATGAATAGGCTGCTCAAATCTTGTGGTATCGTAACTTCCAGAATAAACATACATAGAATCTACTCCATATTGCTGTAAAATAGAAGTTACCGAAGGATCGAAAGAAATTTGTCCTGGAACAGAAATATCATAATTCCCTTCCAAACTCCTAATTCCATATCTGATATCAAAAATTTGTTCTCTCCACGATTTATTATCTGTAAAAGTAACCACAAACTGTTCATCTACATTTGCATTGGCTGCAGGCGTAATAATTGGAGCAAGAGGCCTTACAATATCGAAACTATCCGATACTACATTTGGTAAATTCTCCGATGTAAATAACAAGCGCGCACCAATTACAAGATCTTCACTCGATGCGGTTAAATTGGTAAATTGTACAACCCCTTCGGTCGAGCTTATGGTTTTTTCTCCGCCTAAATCCCACTGTTCTGAATTGTTGTTATCCGATTCATCGGAATATTTTTCAACCAACACCTGCGTTGTATTATCAGTTTCACAATTATTCTTATACTGATCCTGCAACTGTATTTTAGGCTGTAAAGATAAAGTATCACCATTATTTTCCGGACCTAACGGCTGATCTACAATTAGCATTTCGGTGGTTACACCATGACCTATAAATTGTTCAACTCTAGCATCGGCATAAGCATTTGCATAAACAACAATGGTATCAGTTCTTGCAATCTGAAGAATAGAATCTTTTTGCGGATAAAAAGTTATTTTTCCAGCCTCAATCAAATAAGCTGTATCTGCTAATGTTTCTCCAGCATAGCTTACTGCAGAAATAGAATCTCTCCAGCTGGAATTATCACTTGTCTGAATACTAAACTGTTCATCAACAGTAACATTCTCGGCTGCTATAAGTTCAATTACAGGTACAGGAATGGCAAACAAATTAGAAATCACACTATCGGCAGCAAAATAAAATTGCAAATAAGCCGAATCAATTGCTATCTCGCTGCTTGCTACCAGGTCGGTAAAATCAACCAGACCTTCTGCCGACTGAACTTCTAATGCTCCGCTCAAATCCCAGGCTTTGTTATCATATTTTTCAACATTTACTAGAGTTGAATTATCAGTAATACAATCATTTAAATACTGATCTACCAACTTTAATTCTGGCTGATTGGCTAAAGAATCCCCATTACTTTCGGGAGCTGTAGGTTGAACCAATATCAATAAACTATCCGCTATTCCATGTTGAATATCCTGCTGCACAGTATCATGTGAAAATCCTCTCGACTGCACTATAATCTCAAAACTTCCACTCTTTTGTAAAAATGATGAAGCAGAAGGAATTAACTCCAACTCTCCCACTTGTGAAAAATTATAACTCTCGATAGGCAAAATACTATCTTTAACTGTAACAACATTAATACGATTTCGCCAAACCGAATCTTCTGCAAAAGTAATTTTAAACGGCTTATCGACTGTAGCACTGGCTGCAGCTGTTAAAACAGGTGGAAGTGCTACATCAGGAATATCAAAAACATCGGAAACTACCGCATCTAAATCTGCAGAATTAAACAAAATTTGAGCACCTGTTACCGGAGCTGTTGAATAAGCCGACAAATCTTCGAATGTAACAAGTCCATTTACTGCAGTTTTTTCCACTGTTCCATCTAGAGTCCACTCTCCAGTATCATTTCTGGATACAATAATTGTTTTCTCATTATCGGTATCACATAAATTAGAATACTGATCGTAAAATTCTAATGCTGGCTGTTGTTCTAGCAAATCTCCATTTGCAATAGGTGCTAAAGGTTGCTGCGTAATTAACATACTGGCTGTAAGCCCATGCCCCACTGTTTGTTCAACACTAGCATCGCTATATCCTAATGCTTTAAACACAATATTAAAGACCCCAGATGTTTGAAGCAAAATCTCCTCTGAAACATGAAATATAATTTTCTCAGATTCTATATCGTAAGCCGTGTCGGGTAAGGTATCTCCCTGGTAAGTAATCATTGTAATTTCAGATGCCCATGAATCATCTCCACCTCTAATATCAACCTCAAAATCAGCATCTACAGTAGCATCTACCTGAGCGGTTAAACTCGGAGGATTCTGCAAATTAGGAATATCAAACGGATCAGAATCGACGGAAATAATTCCCTCTCCTGTAAATGTTAAATAAGCACCTGTAACTGCATCTGTACTTGAAGCAGATAAACTGCGATAATTAATTACACCATCGCTTACAGCCTGCAAGGTATCTCCTTCCAGAATCCAATCAGATTCATCTCCCTTAATTACCAACACTTCATAAGTACTTTCTGTATCACAATTGTTATTGTACTGATCTTTAAGGGAAATTTTAGGTTGTAAATCTAATACTCCACCATTTACCAAAGGTGCGGTAGGTTGAGTTTCAATTAATAAAGTATCAGGCTGACCATGTTTAATTTCCTGATTAAGAGTAGCATTTTCGTAGCCCCTAGAAAAAATAACTAACTCTTTTGTATCAGCAAGTTGCAGGATCACATCCTGAGCAGGATCAAATACAATTTTTCCTGCCTGGCTCTTATCATAGGCATTATCTGGCAAAATATTTCCTGCATAGGAAACAGAATCGATATTCCCCTGCCATTCCGAATTTTCAGAAGAAGTAACATCGAATGGTGAATCAACAGTAGCATTTGCCGATGCAATTAAAGAGGGTGCAACCAGAGGTGCCGGAATTATAAACGTATCAGATTCCTGGTTTGTTAGTCCTGTACCGGAAAATGTAATTGTTGCATCACTTAGCATAACCGTACTTCCGGCAGTAAGATCGTCATAAGATGCAACTCCATTTGTTACCTTTAAAGAATCTGTACCTTCAAGATCCCAGCTTCCTCCACTTGCATTTGCATTTATAATTGTTAGATTATTGGTAGTACAATCATTATTGTACTGATCCTGTATTTTCACTTCTGGTTGAGTTTTCAGTAAATCTCCATTCTTATCTGGCCCTTCTGGCTGACTTGTTATTACGATACCTGTAGCTACTCCATGATCTATGTTCTGTTGAATCGAGTCTTTTAAAAAAGATGATGAACTAATAAAAATATAATCATCAGCTGAAGTTTGCAAAGCGATATCTTCGGCAGGCTTAAATGTAATTTTTCCTGCCTCTGTTGTATCATAAGCCGTAGTTGACAATACAGCATTTCCATATTTTATTTCAGTAATTTGAGTTCTCCAATCTACATTATCTGTAAAAGTAATTTCAAAATCTGCATCAACAGTAACATCAGTTGCTGCAGTAAGAACAGGAGCTGCATTCAAATCAGGAATATCAAAAGCATTCGAATTAACAGTTGTTAAATCAGTAGCCGAAAAACTTATAAAAGCTCCGGTCACTGGGCCATTGCTACCTGCTGTTAAATCAGTATAACTTACCGATCCATTTGCTGCAGTTTTGGTCACTGTTCCTCCAAGGCTCCATTCATTTGGATCTCCCTTAGCTGCGGTAATCTTAATTGCATTCTCATTAATACAATCATTTCCATACTGGTCTCGCAATGTAAGACCGGGCTGAGTTGCCAAAACTCCTCCATTTTCTGCAGGCGATGCTGGCTGCAAAACAATTACCATTTCGCTTGCTGCACCATGCTTTATTTCCTGAGGCACACTTGCTGTTTCATAAGTGCTGGCATAAACTCTTATAGTATCTAATCCTGATAGTTGTAAATCAGCATCTTTCGATGGATCAAAAATAATTTTCTCCTGCTGCGTATTATTATAGGCATCCCCAGAAATTAGACTTCTTCCATAAGTAATTGAATCAATAGCCGACCGCCATGAAGGATTATTTGCAAAAGTTACCTCAAAGGTATTGTCAACCGTAGCGTCTGATGCTGCAAACAATGTTGGTGATATTTCCAATGCAGGTACAGTAAATACATCAGTTACAACATTGTCAAGTGAAGAAGATGAAAATGTTATGCTAGCATCTGTAATTTCACTATCGCTACTAGCTATTAAATCGGTAAAGTTAAATTCTCCATCTACTGCTGTTAAGTTAATTGTTCCGGAAATGTTCCAATCTCCTCCGGAAGCTTCAGCAGAAATAATTGCAGTTGAATTTGAAGTACAAACATTAGAATACTGATCGTACAACTGAACAACAGGCTGAGTATCCAAAACACTTCCGTTTGCTGTTGGTCCCACTGGCTGTGTTTTTATATATAAACTTGAAACCAAACCGTGTCCGATATTCTGAAAAATCTTAGCATCAGAATATCCACTGGCAATAAAAGTTAAAGTATCGGATCCGGCATCCTGTAAAGTAGAAGATTCTGTAGGTTTTAATGTAATTCTTCCTTCCTCACCTGTATCGTAAGCTAATGCAGGTAAAGAAGCTCCACCATACTTAACATCAGTAATCTTATCACGCCAAGTAGCATCATCGGTAAACTCAATAAAGAAATCATTATCAACCGTTGCATCTGAAGATGACGATAAAACAGGAGAATCATTTACCGGAATATCAAAAGATTCAGAACTAACATCTTCAAAACTACCTGATGATATTGTAAGGTAGGCTTCACTTACAGCAACATCACTAGTAGCACTCAAATCGATATACGCAAAAACCCCACCTGTTAGAGTTTGATTCGGCGAACCTCCCAATGTCCAATCTTCGGAATCACCCTTAACTACTGATATTATAGTTACATTATCACCTGTACAATTATTTCCATACTGATCGAGACTTCTCACCTCTGGCTGAATTGCCAAAAGTCCACCATTTTGACTCGGCGCGGTTGGCTGTTTAGAAAAATAAATAGAATCAGGAACTCCATGGCCAATTGTTTGAGATATTGCCACAGTAGGAGTAAATCCATCAGCTGATATAACAATATCTCCACTGCCTGCCACCTGAAGAATTGTAGATTTAAATGGATCAAAAGTTATCTGATTAACGACTGTTGTATCATAGGCAGTAGCCTCTATTGTATTTCCATCATAAGTAATACTTGAAATCTTACTATGCCATGATTGTATATCAGTAAATGTAATTACAAATGTACCATCCACAGTTGCATCTGCATCAGCAGTTAAATCAGGTGGTGAATTCAAAGCTAAATTGAATGTTGCTGAACTAACACCAGTCAGGCCGGATGCTGTAAAAGAAATATAAGCATTTTCAACTACCTGTGTACTTGAGGCTGCTAAATCTGAATAAGATAAAACACCCGAAATAACGGTTCCGGTTAAGCCTCCCAATAATTTCCACGTAGCAGGATCATTTTCTTCTGCTGTTATTGATATCGAATTATTGTTACTACAAATATTATCATATTGATCTCTAACACTAACAACAGGCTGATCCTGAAAAAGATCTCCATTATTTAGCGGAGCTACAGGCTCTAGGTCCATAGCCAAGTGGGTAGCTACTCCATGACCTAATATCTGAGAAACGCTTGCATCACTATATCCATCTACTGAAATAATGATATTTGCAGTTTGTGCTTTTTGTAAGGAAGAATGTTCTGAAGGTTTAAAAAGTATTTTATTGCTTGTTGAATTAATTGTATACGCAATTGCAGGCACCTCAATCCCATCAAAGGTAATACTCAACGATTCTGAAGACTCCCAATCTACTAATTCACCATAAGATATTTCAAAATCATTATCAACAGTAGCACCCGATGCCGCTGTTAGATCAGGAGGAGTATTTAATTCTAAATTAAAATTAGAAGATGTAACACCTGTAAGATCTGTTGCGGAAAAACTAATGTTTCCACCCGTAATTTCCACATTACTACTAGCTGTAAGACCACTAAAGGTTAAGGTTCCAAAATTGGCATCCTGAGCTAATGTACCGCCAAGAATCCAGCTTCCAGCATCTGCTTTAGCAGCTGTTATTGTTCTGGCTCCGTCTGATGCACATAAATTACCATACTGATCCAAAATATCAATCTCTGGTTGTGGATCAAACTCCTCGCCATTAATAGAAGGTGCAATTGCTTGTGTTTTCATTGCCAACTGACTTGCAACTCCATGTGCAATAGTCTGGATAACGGATGCATTATCATAACCATCAACCTCAATAATTAAGGTTTTTTCACCTACTTTTTGTAAGACCGATTTACCTCCACCTGGTTTAAGTGTAAGCGTATTGTTCTCATAATCGAAATCATAATCATCACCTACAGTTAAAGTAGTATCAGAAATAGTTACAATTTTAGGTGGGGAAACAACATTCTCCCATTCTACAATGTCTGTGAATAATATTACAATATCAGAATCAACTGTGGTATCAGCATCTGCCGTTAAATCTGGAGGTGTATTTTGAGCAAATAAAATAAGTGTGGAAAATACCCATAGGTATCCCAGGAGTAAAATTTTTTTCATAACATAGGACTTTAGGTAACTAACAGGTTTATTCAACCAAAGCACATACCAAACTCCCTATACTACTGTCTGAATGAATTTTAACAAAAACATAAAATACAATACATCTCTACGAAAATGGATAATTATAATTTATTGTACTTAAAATCAATCTATAAGCTAATGTTTATAATACTTAAACAAAATACCTCCTATTATGGATGATTTATCCGATAATGGACAAAAAAAGCCGACTGAAAAGCCGGCTAAAATATTTAATATTCAAATGATTTGTTCAAAAGATCAACTTCCTCAGGAATATCTTCTTTATTGCTATTCTCGACCGCATGATGTCTAATTTTAAAATCTCTGGAGTAATTAATTAGATGAACACCTCTATTTTCGAAACCTCCAAAAGCGGTTATTCTTTTAAAGAGATAGGTAGATTGTAATAAATCTATGTCAAGATTATTCATTTTATGAGGAAATTCCGTTCCATATTTACTTGTTGCCAAGGCAAAGAATCTGCACATATCATAGCCTCTAAAACTAAAATCGCTAGGTTCACAACGGAAACGTTCTCTAAATTCATCAACAAAATTTAACGACTTTTCCTCTTTATAATCGATATAATAAGGACTGAAAAGGGAAAAGTTTAAATTATAAAACAACTCAGACTCTAAACTATTATAACGTTGCCATTTCGAAAATCCTATTAAGCGAATGGCAAAACGCTGACTTAGTACATTTAAATTGGTAATTATATTTTCGACCAAAGGCTGATCGTTAGAAGGTAAAACCACTATGTTTTCACAAGTATCGCTCATTAGTGCTTCTATCCCAAACAAACCATATTCCTCGAAACTTATTTTTTTATAGTTTAACTGATCAGTATTCCAATACAATCCTTTTTCGAACAAATTATGCTCTATATCTTTTATCAGCTTATACTCATTTAAGTGTTTATATCTTTCGGGATGTACAACAATTACGTTTTTCAGCTCAAAATCCTCGCATACGTATTCTGAAATTTGTCTGCACACCGATGCTAAAGAAGTATTTAACTGAATAACATACGGATTGCTATTAATTTCGGGATTTTTCCCTGATAATGGAGAAACAATAGGAATTCCTTTTTGCTTAGCAAATTCGGCAACAACAGCAAAGGTATTTTGATAGACTGGCCCAATTAGAAAATCGAATTTAACAAATTGGTTTTTAGCAACAAGTCTTTTCACTTTCGTTGGATTTTTTTCTGTATCAAACAAATGTAAATCAACAGATAAGCCTTCTTTTCTTAAAGAATCAACAGCCATTAAAACTCCCTGATAAAAACGGATAAACTCTCTTGATTTTCTATAAATAACTCTTGGATTACGTTCAGTTATTATTTTTAATGTATCTATGTAACTAACTGTTTGATTAATTGTATCATTAGTTTCCAAATAAAGAGGTAAAAACAAACCTATTGTAATTTTCTTTTGTATTACCTGAACTTCTTCAACACTCTCTACAACTGAATCAAGTGTTATAAATTCTTCCTTAATTGTATCCCTGGGAAGTTCTTTTACCACAAAATATTCTGGTGGCACTAAATATCGTGGAATTTTTACCCAATCGCCAACTTTTAGAACCTTACCTTTAATCTTAGGATTAAATTTTCGAAGCTTTTTCTGCTTCATTAGAAACTCCTTAGCTATGGAATATTGTGTATCTCCAGACTTAATTACATAGTAGTAATATTTTTTATCGTGCTTTGGAACATTCTGTACTTCTACTGTTTGTTCCTTTTTATATTTGGGAATTTTAAGCACACTATTAAGAGGTAGACTTTGTTCTACTCCTTTATTCTCTGCTTTTAAATCATCAATTGTAAGATGATATTTTCTAGATAAAGAAAACAGTGTTTCTCCCTCTTTCACAATATGGTATATATACTTAGCATCTTCTTTTTTTACCAAAATAGGTGCACTTACAGATCTACCTTCGAAAGGGATTCTAAGAACTTCGTTAAAATTAACTGTAGCCTGAGTTTTTCGGTTTTCTTTCATTAAAACAGAAAGGCTTACACCATAGGCTTTAGAAATTGAAAATAAGGTTTGTTTTTCTTTTACAATATGCAAAAGATAAGTTTTACCACTAACAACTACCTTATTTTTAGATATTTCTACAACAGAACTCTGCGTAAAAGCAATATTAATAGTCCCGAATAAAAGACTAACAAAGAGGATACTTCGAAAAAAACAATTCATTAAATATTTGTTTTTCAATCGTTTATACTTAATTAAAATCGACAACAAAAATACTAAAGTAAGCTTGGAAAACAAAATATGTACAAGAATTGAACCATTTATTCTTCTATAAAAAACAAAATCGAAGAAATAAAATACCTCTTCGATTTTTATTATGCTTTTTTATAAAAAATACACTTAGTTTTCTACTAATACGAATTCATCATATTCAATTTCAAATTTCAGTTTTTGTCTTGCTTCTTCATTCGCTAAAGATAAAAATGTTTGCTTACACTCTTCGTTTATAGCACATTCAGACATATCCATATAAAACTTAAACTTTATTTTCTCCTTTTTCATTGCCAAAATAAGAGCTTGCTGATATGACAAGTCTGAATTTCTATGATCAACATTCTCGAGCGATCCTGCAATTTTCATATCCTGAATATCCTCTGGATTAAACTCCACTTTTAGATCTTTCATTTTTTCTAAACGCAACATCCTAGCTGTTTTTTCAAGAGCAATATTATGGAAAAGTCTCCGCACATTTTTTCTGTCCATTTTTTCCGAAAGGTCAGAATAAAACTCAATCTCTGTCATTTCCTTATCAATAGCATAATCGATAATTTCTTCAAAAGTTCTAAAAATTTTCATTTTTTGTTTTTTTAATATTTAAAGTTATTTATCATTCCATTTAAATTTAAGTAATATCTGATCAATAAGTTACGAAATATCAACGGATAAGACAAAGAAAATATGAGTGCATAAAAAAAGCCGCAGCGAATGCTACGGCTTTTCATTATATCTGTTAAAATTTAATTTTCGGTTAAGATATTACTATCGTACTCAACTTCGAATCTCAATTTATGTTTTGCTTCCTCCTGAGCCAACATCAAGAATAAGTCTTTTGATGCAGTATCATTTGAAGCTGCAGCCAAATCCATATACAATTTAAAAGCTGCTTTTTCTTTTTTCATTGCAATGGTAAGTGCCTCCTGATAGGTAATTTTTGTTTTTTCAGTATCAACATCCACCAAATAATCACCAATTTTTAAATCAGCAATTTTTTTCTCGGAAAGCTGATATTGTTTACCATTTTTAATAGCTTCCAACTTGGCACGATGACCAAGTTCTTCTATCGCATATTGCTCAAACGTATCTTTCATCTCCTGATGCTTCATTTTTGATGCCAATGCGGTATAAAAATCGGCTGCAATTTGCTCTTCATTAATCGCAAAATCTAAAATATCGTCTATAGAATTAAATTCTTTACTCATAGCTTATCAATTTTAATGTTCTACTTTTTGAGACAAATACTTCTCTTTCAAATAAATATTCATGTTAGCCGCAGCTTTACGACCATCACCCATAGCTAGAATTACAGTTGCACCACCGCGAACAATGTCACCACCAGCAAAAAGTTCAGGAATTGAAGATTGCATTTTATCTTTTACAACCTCAATTGTACCCCATTTAGAAACTTCTAAACCTTCAACTGAATTTGGAATTAAAGGATTTGGCGATACTCCTACCGCTACAACAACAACGGTAGCATCGATAACATATTCCGCCCCTTCCATTGGAATTGGTCTTCTTCTGCCAGAAGCATCAGGTTCACCTAATTCCATTTTTTGAACTTTAACTTGCTTTACACGACCATTTTCGTCGGCAATATATTCAATAGGATTTGTTAGTGTAAGAAACTCTATTCCTTCTTGTTTAGCATGATGAACTTCCTCTAAACGAGCAGGCATTTCTTCTTCGGAACGACGATATACAATCATTGCTCTTTCGGCACCCAAACGTTTTGCTGTACGAACCGAGTCCATAGCAGTATTTCCACCACCAACAACAACAACATTTTTACCTCTAAGAACAGGTGTATCAGAATCTTCAGCATCGGCACCCATCAAATTCACACGAGTAAGGTACTCATTTGATGATAAAATACCATTGGCATTTTCACCTGGAATATTCATAAAACGTGGCAATCCGGCACCAGATCCTACATAAAATGCTTTGTATCCTTCTTTTTTTAAATCATCTAAAGATGCTGTTTGCCCTACTATAAAGTTGGTAACAAACTTCACTCCCATCTGACGAAGGTTATTTATTTCGACATCTACCACCGTATTTGGCAAACGAAATTCAGGAATTCCATATTTTAAAACACCTCCAATTTCGTGCAGTGCCTCAAAAACAGTAACATCATATCCCGATTTTGCCATATCACCAGCAAAAGATAATCCCGAAGGCCCCGAACCAATAACTGCAACTTTTACACCATTAGCTTCTGCACATTCAGGTACTGAAATGGTTCCTGATTCTCTTTCATAATCGGCAGCAAAACGCTCTAAATGACCAATTGCAATAGCTGGTTGATTCAACTTCTCAACATAAAAACAATGTTTCTCACACTGCAATTCCTGAGGACAAACACGTCCGCATACAGCTGGCAAAGCACTGGTTTCTTTCAAAACTGAAGCTGCTTCCAGGATATGGCCTCGCTCAATATTCTTAATAAATTTAGGAATATTAATACTAACCGGGCATCCTTCCATACAAGTAGGATTTACACAATCCATACAACGAGTAGCTTCAAGAAGAGCCTGCTCTTTTGTTAATCCAGCATTTACCTCAATTCGTTGCGATGTGATTCGCTCTTCAGGAGCTGTTTCTGTCATCTCAACTCTTTCGATCGCCATGCGATCTTTCGCTTTTGTCTTTTTTTGGAGTTCGACTCTCCACTCTTTTTTACGCTCGTTTTTTATATATTCTTCAGACCTTTCCATTGTCTTTTTATTAGATATTAGATATGAGATATGAGAATTTAGAACTGTAAAATACTTTCTTAATTATTCAAATATCAATTATCTCTCACAAATTATTCGTGAAAATGATCCATTTTATCTTGTTCTTCTGCTTTGTACCCTCCTAATCTCGACATCATTTCATCGAAATCAATTTTGTGAGCATCAAATTCAGGACCATCAACGCAAGTAAATTTGGTTTTACCATCTACAGTAACCCTACATGCACCACACATACCAGTACCATCAACCATAATACTATTTAAACTTGCCATGGTTGGAATTTCATACTTTTTAGTAAGCAAAGAGCAAAATTTCATCATAATGGCAGGACCAATTGTGATACATTCATCAATTTTTTCACGCTTGATTACTTCTTCCATACCTTCGGTTACTAAACCTTTTTTTCCGTACGATCCATCATCAGTCATGATAATTAATTCATCAGAATGCTTACGCATTTCGTCTTCTAGAATCAATAAATCTTTATTACGAGCCGCCAAAACCGTAATTACACGATTTCCTGCTTTTTTATAACCTTCGACAATAGGAAGTAAAGGTGCAACACCAACACCACCGCCACAACATAGAACAGTACCTACTTTATGAATATCGGTTGGTTTTCCTAAAGGCCCAACTAAATCGGTAATATAATCGCCAACTTCGAGCTTGCAAAGCTTAGTAGATGATACTCCCATTTTTTGAACAATAATGGTAATAGTACCTTTTTCGATATCTGCACCAGCAATAGTTAAAGGAATACGTTCTCCTTTTTCGCCAACTCGCAGAATTATGAAATTTCCAGGCTTGCGGGATTTTGCAATTAAAGGAGCTTCAACTACAATTTTTACTACTTTTTCTGAAAAATTCTCTTTTTCAACTATCCTGTTCATTACTCTTTTTAAATAAATGAATGAAAAAAATGCTAAATAACCGTATGGTTTAGTTATAAACAATTGTTTTAACACTTCGCACACAGCAATTAATTATTATTCAAAAGTATAAAGAAGTGTGGTATCAGCCTAGCAGTTTACTTATAAATTAAGGGTGTAAATTACTTTAGGATGAATCTAAATAAACAATCTCTTATCTCGAAAAACATTGACTATAATAACAATGCATACGTTTTGAAAATAATTCTAAAAATAAAAGAGGAGCTAAATAACCCCTCTTTACTATCAATACTAATTAATTTTTTAGATGCTAATATTTTTTCCTTCATAGCATGCTTGATAAATCGCTTTGATCTCTTCAAACTTTGGCTTTCTTGGATTAAACAGTGTACATGGATCATCCATCGCATTCTGCGTAAGAATATCCAATTTCGCATCCCAATCTGCTTGACTGATTCCATACTCTTTTATAGAACCTACAACACCTACTGATGCACGTAAGGCTTCAATTTCTTGCGCAAAATCTTCTGCTGTTGATTTCCCAAATAGTTCGGCCAAGTCATTATACTTTTCAGTTACTTTTGAGTTAAAACGTGTTACGTTTGGCATCAAAATCGCGTTACCACATCCGTGAGGAATACCAAAAGTACCGCCAATTTGATGAGACATAGAATGAACAATACCTAACCATACGTTGGTAAAAGCCATGCCTGCCATACATGAAGCATCGTGCATTGCCTGACGAGCTTCCTTATTATTTGGCTCCGTATGAGCGGTAGTCAGATTTTTAAATACCAAATCGATAGAACCTTTAGCCAATGAATCATTGTAACGATCGGCGATATTTGAAACATAAGCTTCAACACCATGACTTAAGGCATCCAATCCTGTGTTAGCAGTTACATGTGCTGGCATACTTTCACAAAGCTCCCCATCAATAATCGCCACATCAGGAGTTAACTCGTGAGAAACAATTGGATATTTAGTTCCTTTTTCTCTATCAGTAATAACAGAAAGACCTGTAATTTCGGTACCTGTACCACTAGTAGAAGGAATTGCCACAAAATAAGCCTTGTTACGCATTGCTTTAACTGCAAATGGTGCTGCTAATTCCTCTAATGTTGAATCTGGATACTCGTAAAATATCCACATTGCTTTTGCTGCATCGATAGCCGAACAACCACCTAAACCAAGAATAACATCAGGTTGCTCTTGAGTAAAAAACGCTGCTCCTTTCATAACAGTCTCTATTGATGGATCAGCTTCAACACCGGAAAATACAACTGAAGAGATACCAGCTTCTTTCAAATAGTTCTCAGTTCTCTCCAGAGAACCGTTTGCTTTTACAGAATTACCACCAATTACGATAACTGCTTTTGTTCCTTTTAATCCTTTTAAATTTTCTAGACTTCCTAGTCCGTGAAAAACGTCTTTTGGGACAACAAATTTTGCCATAACTTTTATTTTAATATTTGGTTTTATCAAGCGGTAACAAAAGTTCTTATGAATGCTATTTTCAATACAGAACATTTGTTAATGATTACGCTGACAAAAGTAGGGCAAGCCTCAATCAGTATGCTTACTGAAAAAGTTCATTCGTTTATTAAAAAAGGTCAAATTTAAATTTTAATGATTTTACTTGAAGTGACACCTTGAGCTAAAGATTATAAAATAGAGATATTTTGCTTCATATATCCTATTTCGAAATATCAGTTGGACTGATTCCAAATTTATTTTTAAAGGCAATGCTAAAATTTGAAAGGTTACTATATCCAAAATCAATATAGATATCTGAAGCCTTTAAATCTTCACTTTCTAAGACCTCCTTCGCACGCTGCAAACGCTTATCTTGCAACCATTTTCCCGGAGAAACTTGATATTCTGCAATGAAATTGCGCTTAAAGGTAGATAAACTCATATTGCATAAAAAAGCGATTTCTTCCAACTTTAGGTTAGAATATACATTTCTCTCAATGATCTTTTTAAAAGGAGAATTTTCTTTCGAAATTAAAGAATACAAATACAATTTAAATTTCTGACCATATTTGGTAAGCAAGTAAAACATGATCTCGTCGAACTTTAGCGATAGCATTTCCGCATTAAAATCGGAAGACATAAGACTCATTTTCGATAAAGTATCCAAGTATGAAGCAATATAGAAATCGTTCTCAATAACGAAAAAAGGATCTTCATCTTTCAAGCATTCTTCCTTTTTAGTGTGCTTGGCAAGAAAAACTTTTAATCTGTCTTCCGAAAAAAATAAGAGCTTACAGTAATAAATATCATCATTATCAAGCAATTCAGTCCATAGCCAATTCCCTTTACGGATTAGCAAAGACTGTTCCCTGTTCACCATTACCGCAGCATCAGCAAAGTGTACCTGTTTTTTACCTACCTGCAAAAAGCTAAACATGTTCATACTCAGGTTTACCTTACTTTTTACAACATCACTAGTCATCTTAAAGTCGTAAACAATTAAATCTTGTACGCTTTCGTCTTTGCTAAGGAATATTTCGGGTATGTTTTCTATCGACATTTCGTAAACTAATTAATCTTATTATCTGCAAAACTAATTCATTTCCCTTTAATCATACAATTACTAATCATATTGATTTTCTATTATCTTTGGTAAGACCAAAATCAATAAACATAAAATGATACAAGACGAAAAATTAAATATTGAAAATCAGATAAAAGAAAAAATTGATAAACTGGAGACTGAAATTATCACCTTAAAAGATTTAACTCAACCTATTTCGCCCGATTGTGCCATTGGTAGAGTTAGCCGAATGGATGCTATTAATAATAAAAGTATAAATGAAGCTGCCCTTCGCAAAAAACAAAGTCAGTTATCTGCTTTAAAGGAAGCTCTTAAAAATATAAATAATCCTGATTTTGGGAAATGCATTAAATGTGGAGCCCAAATACCTATTGGCAGAATAATGATAATGCCCGAAAGCAGGAAATGTGTACGATGTGCCAGTAAATAAAGAATTCTTTTAATTTTGCAAATTAGTAAGCACGAAAACAATTTACATGATACTCTCAATAATATTTGATATTTGGCTGCTAACAAAAATAGTAGCAATTATACTTCCTGTAATTGCAATTGTAGACATATTAAAACGGAAATTATTAGCAATAGATAAGCTAATTTGGATTTTATTAGTGGCCTTTATACCATTCATTGGTTCCATTATCTATTTTTACGATCGCATTAAACACAGAAAAAGAATTTAGGTATCTTTGCAGTTAACAGCTACAAACTGCTTGAAAGTTCATTAGCTTATTGCAAGCTTTTTCATTTCGATTTTAGGATTCGGAGTTTTTACCTGAAACTTGAGACTTGGAGCTTGAAACTTTCATACATTATAAACTTATTACTTTAAACTTTATCCTTTAGTCATGGCTAAAAAGAAAAAAAATATCGTTTACTCAACGAATCCCAATTACAATTACGAATACGACGAAGAGCAGGAACAAGAATCGATTCCTAACAATCAGCAAACTTTAAGAGTTCTTTTAGATAAAAAGCAGAGAAAAGGAAAAGTTGTGACTTTAATTGAAGGATTTAAAGGCAGTTCGGACGATTTAAAAGAATTGGGCAAAAAACTAAAAACCAAATGCGGTGGCGGTGGATCTGCTAAAGATGGAGAAATTCTTATTCAGGGCGATCATCGTGATAAAATTATGGACATGCTAAAAGCAGATGGCTATAAAGTTAAGCGTGTAGGTGGATGATAATAAAAATAAAGAAACACTCAGTAATGTTTCTTCACTAATAATAGCTTATAAAAAAACCGAAACCCATTACGGATTTCGGTTTTATTTTTTTCTTTTTATCCCTTTTTAGGGATATAATAGTATTTATCTTATAATGTATCTAAGCAAGATGCAATATTCTTCTCGATTCTTGCTTTTACACTTGTAGCCTCGGCTCTTTCGAATTTTTCACCAATAATTTGCTCATACAATTCAATATAGCGCTCTGAAATTTGGTTAACTCTGGCCTCATCCATTTCCGGAATCTCCTGACCTTCTTTTCCCTGAAAACCATTTTCCATTAACCACTCGCGAACAAATTCTTTCGACAATTGCTTTTGTTGCTCGTTGTTTGCCAGGCGCTCTTCATATCCTTTAGAATAAAAATAACGAGATGAATCAGGAGTATGAATTTCATCAATCAAATAGATCTTTCCATCTTTCTTTCCGAACTCATATTTCGTATCAACTAAAATCAAACCTTTTTCAGCTGCAATTTCTGTTCCTCTGGCAAATAAGGCCTGAGTATACTTTTCAAGAGCTTCGTAATCTTCCTTTGTTACAATCCCCTGCTTTAAAATTTCTTCTTTCGAGATATCCTCATCATGGCCTTCCATTGCTTTAGTGGTTGGGGTAATAATAGGCTCCTCAAACTTCTGATTTTCTTTCATTCCCTCGGGCATTGGAACACCACAAAGCATTCTTTTACCAGCCTTATACTCTCTCCAAGCATGACCAGTTAGGTAGCCACGAATCACCATTTCAACCATAAAAGGCTCAGCTAAATGCCCCACTGTTACCATTGGATCTGGAGTTGCAATTTTCCAGTTAGGAACAATATCGGCGGTAGCATCTAAAAAACGAGTTGCAATTTGATTTAGCACCTGTCCTTTAAATGGAATTCCCTCAGGCAAAACAACATCGAATGCCGAAATACGATCCGACACAACCATTGCAAGATACTCATCGTTAATATTATAAACGTCTCTTACCTTACCTTTGTAAACATTCTTTTGATTCGGAAAATTAAAATCTGTTTTTACAATTGCTTCTTTCATTGTCCCAAAAATTCTGATAATTTATAAAATGGTTTATTATAAGCCAAATGCTATCAGCAGCCAGCCATTAAATATTCTTAATTAATTGCGAAGATATAGAAAACTGGAATTGTAAAAAAGAACCTGTATCTAATTTGTGACATAAAATCTAAATCTTAAAACATAAGCTTTAAATTCCAATAATAATTCTCTGCTGTTTAGCTTCGGATATCAAGTATAAAAACACAGATATTTTTGCACCAAATAAAGCTCTGGTCTTTATTACAGGTCATTATTTACAGATCACAGTTCCTTGCTTATTTCTTACTCTCTTCCCTCTTTTTAATATGTCTTGCTTCTTCCCTCTCATCTTCAATTTCGTAGGCAGCAACAATTTCTTTTACTAATCGGTGACGAATAATATCCGAACTATCGAATTCTACCATTGCTATTCCCTTAATTTTTCTTAAGATGCGAAAAGCCTGCACCAAACCAGAATGCTGTTTTCTAGGCAAATCAATCTGAGTAATATCACCCGTAATCATAAACTTACCACTGGTACCCATTCTTGTTAAAAACATTTTTAACTGTTTGGTTGTAGTGTTCTGAGCTTCATCTAAAATTACAAAAGCATCGTTTAAGGTTCTCCCCCGCATATAGGCCAAAGGGGCAATTTGAATCACTTCAGCTTCTAAATAATCGGCTAACTTTCGCGGAGGAATCATATCCAAAAGCGCATCGTACAAGGGTTGTAAATACGGGTCTATTTTCTCTTTTAAATCGCCGGGTAAAAAACCAAGATTTTCGCCTGCTTCAACAGCCGGACGGCTTAAAATAATTTTCTTCACCTCCTGATTCCGCAAGGCTTTAACGGCAAGTGCTATGGCAGTATATGTTTTTCCTGATCCAGCCGGACCAACTGCAAAAACCATATCATTTTTAGCCGATTTTTCCACCAGCTTTCGCTGATTAGCAGTTCGCGAACGAATTATTTTTCCGTTATTACCAAAAATAATTACACTTTCCGGATCATCGGGATTTTGTATTCCGCTTGCGTTTTCGAGAAAAATTCGTTTTATATTGGCAATTGTTAAAACATTGTACTGATTATAATGTTGAATCAATAAATTTATTTTCTGTTCGAACAAATCCAATGTACTCTTCTCTCCACTAGCTATTATTTCACTGCCGCGTCCTACAATATTTAATTTTGGAAACATTTCCTTTATTGCTTCCAATTTTGCGTTATTAATTCCATAAAATTCAAGAGGATCTATCACCCCTAAAGATATGCTCTTTTCTATCATATAATTAGATCAGTATTCGTTATATTTTAGCCTCCAAATTACTTATTAATTCTGATTTGGCACTTACACAAAAAAGGAAAATTTATTTTTTTACTCTAAACATATCATTATACAAAACAATTTACTTCTCTTTACTGTATAAGCGCAGATGTTCACAAATGCGATTATTAAGGTATGAACAATTACAACCACCTTTGCGATAATATAAACCAATTTATAAAAACAAATGATAATAAGATTTGTAAAACTTGAAATACAAGCCAAGCACATTCATAATTTTAAAGAACTCACAAAACACGAAAAACCCGATATTTTAGCTTTTAAAGGTTGTTCGTACCTTGAAGTTATGCAGGATATTTCAAATCCCAGTATCTTTTTTACACAAAGCCACTGGGAATCGGAATCGGCATTAAATAAATACCGTAAATCGGATTTTTTTCGTAGAAACTGGGAACAGGTAAAGCAATGGTTTAAAAATAAACCTGAAGCATGGAGTTTATCAAAAACTAACAACTAGCAGCTTATTCATATTCGTTATGCTACTAAAAATCCGCTATTTAGAATATAAAACAATAGATCAATTTGAATTAACAAGACTCTAATACACTAAAAACCAACAACAATATTTAGTTAATTGATTCACAAAATAATCTTAAATAAATCATAACATTTAATTATATAATTCGTAAATTCACGTTCATTAAATTATTTTGTTAATAATTAATAGATCTCTTTAAACAGATCCATTAATTCAAGAAATCTGCCATCCATGAATAGAGAAGTAAGTTATTTTAAACAGTTTTTTATATCGGTTGTAATAGGCTTTACCATATTATTTATTGCTTCTTTAATTTGGAATATACATGGCGAAAATCTATCAACTTACGAATTAGCAAAAGTAGAAGCAGAAGGGAACTTTAACAAAGATCTTACCTTTAGAAGGTGGACTGCTACGCATGGAGGTGTTTATGTTCCAATAACCGATTCTACAATTGCCAATCCTTATCTTAATTTTCTTCCAGACAGAGATATTACTACCACAACAGGAAAAAAACTTACATTGATAAATCCTGCCTATATGCACAGGTTAGTTTTTCAAATGAGTAATAAAAAAGATGGACAATTTGGGCATATTTGTAATACTTCACCTTTACATCCAGAAAATAAGGCTGACGAATGGGAAGAAAAAGCTCTTAAATTATTTACAACAGGAACTGAAGAAGAATACTACTCTACAGAACTAATAAACGGTAAGGAATATTTGCGTTACATAAAACCCATGAGAGTTGAGAATCACTGTTTAAAATGTCATGCAAACCAAGGCTATAAAGTAAACGATATTAAAGGTGGCATTAGTATATCTATTCCAATGGATAAATACAAGCCAATCTTAAGAGCTAAAATTAAGAGTATAATTTTTAACCATCTAATTATTTTTCTATTAACCTTTATAGTTGGAGCACTATCCTACCGACGCATTATAAAAGTTGTGAGACAAAGAGATGCATCAAGAATAAAAGCTAAAGAAAATGAAGAAAAATTAAAGGAACAGAACAAAAAACTAATATGGGCCAATGAAAAAGCCATCGAGAGCGATCGATTAAAAACAATATTCATTCAAAATATGAGTCATGAAATACGAACTCCCATGAATGCCATTCTTGGTTTCTCTTCTCTTCTTCTTGATGAATTCGATAATAAATCTAAATTAACAGAATATACAAAAATAATTACCCAACGTGGAAACGATCTCATGTTTATTATTAACGATTTACTAGATATCTCAAAAATAGAATCTAAAAATCTGAGTGTAAACATAGAACCACTTAATCTAAAAACCTTATTTTCGGAACTATTGCCGCTATTCCACGAAATTCAAAAAAGAAATGAAAAATCGCATATTAAACTGGTAATTCCAACTATTACTGAGGACCTAATTTTATATACCGACAAAGGAAAATTAAAGCAAATCTTCACTAATTTAGTTGGTAATGCGTTTAAATTCACACACGAGGGAAAAATTGAAATAGGCATGAAAATAGACAATCCAAGATTTATTACCTTTTCGGTAAAAGATACTGGAATTGGTATTCCTCCTGAAAAATTAAATTCTATATTCGATAGATTTGCTCAGGTTGAACAATCGAGTTCACGTTTATATGGCGGAACAGGACTTGGTTTATCCATTGTAAAAGGACTAATTAATAAACTTAATGGTGAAATAAATGTGGCTTCTGAAATAAATATGGGCAGTAAATTCTATTTTACACTTCCTTATAAGAAACAAAATTTAATAATGGAATATACCAATCCTAACAACAATATAAATCATAACTAAGAAGGATTTAAGTGACAACATGTAAAATAAGATTCTTAATAGATGAATTTATATATTACAAAAGAAATATATAAAGGTCGTTGGCATACAAAAAAGATCATAGTAATTATCTACCGCTAACCATAAAGCCTTAAGGCATAGTTATCAGTCAGATAAACTAATCATTCTAAAAAATAAGTTTGTACTTGCCAAACTACCATAGAAACTAGATGAAAACGAATTAAAGTCGCTAATACAGATGTATTAACTATCTTAGCAGATTAATATCAAGATATTGCTTACACATACCATATAAAGTAATATGAATTATTAATTCTAATTTACAACTTACATTCTACTGCTATTTGATAATGAATACAAAATCAACACAAAACAACAATCCCTTGCATGGCATTAAATTAGCCGAAATCGTTGAATTTCTGGAGGGATATTACGGTTGGGAAGAACTTGGAAAGATCATTAGAATTAACTGTTTTATAAAAGATCCATCTGTAAAATCTAGCCTGAAATTTTTAAGACGTACTCCCTGGGCCAGAGAGGAAGTTGAGAGTTTGTATCTCAAAATTATAAGTAAATATTAAAAATAACATAAAACCAGCTACATGTCTGAACTTTGCCCCCTTTGTTCTGGATTAGGAGAACCATTTCATAAAAACCCACGTCAACTTTTTTATCAATGTAAAAATTGTTCGGCCATATTTGCTGACAAAAATTTGCTCCCCGATGCAAAAAAAGAATATGCACACTATGCAAAACACGAAAATAATGTTGAAGACAAGGGCTACCAACAATTTGTTTCTCCGATAACACAAGCAATTCTAAAAGAGTTTACAAGAAAACATCAAGGACTCGATTTTGGAGCCGGAACAGGTCCGGTAATTTCAAAAATACTAAACGATAACAAGTTCAGTATAAAACAATATGATCCGTATTTTCACAACTATCCTGAATTGCTAAACGAAAACTACGATTATATTGCCTGTTGCGAGGTTATGGAACATTTTTTCCATCCTAAAAAGGAATTTGCACTACTTAAAAAACTGCTAAAACCTGCAGGAAAACTCTACTGCATGACTCATATTTATGATGAAAGCATTGATTTTGAAAAATGGTATTATAAAAATGATCCTACTCATGTGTTTATTTACAAAAAGAATACCTTGAATTGGATTAGAGAAAATATTGGTTTTTCAAAGCTGGAAATTCACAACAGATTAATTATTTTTTCCAACTAACAGTTTATACATGCTTTTAAAATATACCACAGGAAAATTACCCCCTAATTTTTTTATGCTAGGTTTTACCTTTATCATTATAGGAATAATAAGCATATATAATTCTGATTATTTTGGACTTATTTTTTTATTATTAGCCATTCCTTTTCTTTTTATTAGGTTAGGAGTAATGATCGATAGCCAGCAAAAACAAATAAAAAAATACACCGGTTTTTTTGGCCTTAAAATGGGAAAGTGGGTAAGCATTGCTCAAATTAAAAGCATTCAGATTATAAGAGTGCAGGAAGGTGCAAGTATGGCTGTTCTTTCAATAAATAGAAGTGAAACCAACATAAGCTTTAAAATTATTCTCTTAATGCCTAATAAAAAATTAGAATTAATGAGTGGTAGTGAAGAATTTATTAGTGCTAGCGCAAAGGAAATTGCTTCGAATCTTAACATTCCCCTAAAATTTCCAAAAAGTTTATAAACAAATACATTTTAAACATTTGCTAATTTCTCAAAAACTGTTCTAATCCTATTATCAAATTTCTTCTTTTATCTTAATCTGAATAAATATTTAAACTCTCGAATTGTTTTGTAAATTTGATTTTGAATTCTATCAAAAGCATAATACCGATTCATATTTACAATGATGAATTATTAAAAAACCCATAAAACACTAGGTCAATAGTAATCTTTAAATATCAATCAGTATTGTATCTTACTGATTTTAAAATAGTAGAAAAATGGACAGAAAACTAAAAGCCTTTGAGCGCTTACTGGATATAATGGATCAACTTCGCGAGGGCTGTCCCTGGGATAAAAAACAGACTTTCGAAAGTTTACGCACCTTAACCATAGAAGAAACCTACGAATTAGCCGATTCTATTTTAAAAGGCGAAAAAGAAGAAATAAAAAAAGAGTTAGGCGATATTCTTCTCCACATAGTTTTTTATGCAAAAATTGGTTCAGAAACCAAAGATTTTGATATTGCTGATGTTTGCGATGGTATCAGTGAAAAGCTTATTTACCGGCACCCACATATTTTTAGTGATACAAAAGTTAGTAGTGCAAAAGAGGTGGAAGAAAATTGGGAACAATTAAAGCTGAAAGAAAAAAATGGGAACAAAACCGTTTTACAAGGTGTTCCTACTTCTTTACCTGCCATGGTAAAAGCAAACAGAATTCAGGATAAAGTGCGTGGTGTAGGTTTCGATTGGGACGAAAAAGAACAAGTTTGGGACAAAGTAAAAGAAGAAATGCTTGAACTGGAAACTGAGATTAAGAAAGGCGACCAGGCAAAGATGGAAGAAGAATTTGGTGATATGTTTTTCTCATTAATAAATGCTGCTCGCTTATATGGAGTAAATCCCGAAAATGCTTTGGAACGCACCAATCAAAAATTCACAAAACGTTTTAATTACCTGGAAAACAAAACACTTAAACAAGGAATTAGTTTAAAAGATATGAAGCTTGAAGAAATGGATGAAATTTGGGAAGAAGCCAAACAGTTCGACAAGTAAACTTATAAAATACCAAAAGTGCCTTAAGATATCATATTCTTTAAGGCACTTTCTATTTTTATTAAAGTGAACTAATTCAATCTCAAATAATTTCTCCCTTATTACTAATTAGCAATAGCTCAAATTCATAATCATTAACAATCTGACTACAAACATCTATACATTTATTTTTTAATGCTTTAAAGAACAGTTCCTCTTCCGAAAAAGAAAATATACTTTCCAGTTCTCGTCCCATTTTTATCTCACCAATAGCATTTATCACCTTAACGGGATAATTACATTGTTTTGCCAAAGACTGCAAAAAATTATGATCGAGAACCACCTTCTTGCTATGCGTATCGAGATTTCCGGCAGCCAGTTTAACCGCTTTTCCCGTCATAATTCCCATTGTTGTTTTCTGTACTCCCGAACCATTAATAATTTTAAGCATTTCGCCAATAAAATTTCCATACTGCAAAAATGCCAAATCGTCTAATTCAGGAAAAGTACTTTTAAGGTATCGTTCACTTCTCCCTCCCGAATTAACAACAATATGTTTGTGCTTGTTCTCAACAGCCAAATCTACCTGCTTGCGAATACTTTGCATGTATGCATCTAAAGAATAAGGCTTTATTCGTCCTGTGGTTCCAATAATTGAAATGCCTCCAATAATACCAAGTTTAGGATTAAAGGTTTTGGCACCTAATTTTTTACCCAAAGGCACAAAAACAGAAACATCTACACCTTTATCAATCTCATAATCTTTTAAAATTTGCTCCAATTCGAAAATTATCATTTTTCGGGGGATAGGATTAATAGCTGGCTCGCCCAAAGGAATTCCCAACCCTTTTAGCGTAACGGTACCAACACCTTCTCCTTTTACAAATCGAATACAATTGTCATTGTTCCATTTTAAACATGCACCTATCTCCATTCCGTCGGTAACATCCGGATCGTCACCCGAATTTTTAACAACCGAACAAATTGCAAAATCATCTATTTTTATATTCTGGTGCAAAATCATTTTACAAACTCCTCCGTCGGCTAAGGTAATTTGCTCGGCATCCTGTTTTTCTTCTCCCAGCAAAAGTTTCAATGCAGCTTTCGCAGATATGGTAGCACAGCTTCCTGAAGTAAAACCCGGAGCCAGCTCCTGACGATCAAAAGCAAATTGAGCTTTTAAAAATTTCTGCAATCCTTCTCTATTGGTCACTATTGCAGTATAATCGGGCAAATTAGGACGGGAAATAACAAACAAAGAAATTTTATGCTTTATTGCCAATTCCATTTTCTGATCCAACAAACCCGAATAGCCACTTTCTTTACTTATCATGGCCTCAATACCTTCGGATAACAGCAAAGCTTCCTGCGATTCCATTCCTTCAAAAGCAGGTGAAATAATCAATTTAGAATTTTCAACACCTGCTTTTTTTGCTATTTTTATGGATGATGAAAAATCAAGAATTCTGTACCAAACATCAACACCGTCCAATTTAGAATGGATATCTGGCAAAGCCTTAACTCCCATTAAGGACAATATTTTCTTTGTTTTTGTCTTTTTTAAACGACATAATACATCATCTATATTGGAACAATAATGTACAAATTCACTTTCTACTCTTGGAACTGTATCTCTTTCAATTCTAACTACAGGTAAATCTATTTTTTCGGCAGCCGCAACAATATTAGCATGTAAAACATCTGCAAAGGGATGTGCAGCATCGAGAAGAAAATCAATTTTATTCTGCTTACAAAAAAATGCAATTTTATCCGTATCCATAACTCCACAAATACGAATACCAAATTTACTCTGGTAATTGCCAGAATTGGTTTTTGTTGAATAAAAATGTTCTATTTTTAAATCACTTAACCAATTCGATGCAGCCTTTCCTTCTGTTGTTCCTCCAAATAATAATACCTTCATCACCAGTTTATTCTACTCCTATTTTTATAGGACTAATTACTCCATTTACATTAAACACAGAGCAATGCCCTGTGTTATAAAATGCTACTCACTAAAAGCTAACTTGCTCTTATTTATGAATTTTCACTTGCTTTACGGCAGCCATGTGTAAATTTAGGATGGTAAAGTAATGATCTGTTTTTACGGTTACCAATAGCTTCTCCTACCACAATCATAACAGTTAAGGATAATTTATTCTCCTTTACTATTTTTACCAAATCTTTCAATTTTCCTCGCCATATTTTCTCCTCTTTCCAGGTTAATTTATGACAAACTGCCACAGGAGTATCTTCAGGATATCCTACCAATAAGTCTTTCTGCAATTTCTCAACCAAAGTAACGCTCAGGAATAAACAGATGGTAGATTGAAACTTTGCAAATTCCGACAACTGTTCACGAGGAGGCATTGGAGTTCTTCCTTCTCCTCGGGTTAAAATAATTGATTGTACTTTTTCGGGAATCGTAAACTGCGATTTTAAGCGAGCTGCTGCTGCCTGAAACGATGAAATACCCGGTACTATTTCGTATTGCATATTGTATTTATCGAAAAAGTTCATTTGCTCCTGTATAGCACCATAAATACAAGGATCTCCGGTATGCAAACGCACAACTAATCCTCCTTCATCGTAATGTTTTTTCATTACATCGAATTGCTCTTCTAGAGTAAGATCAGCCGAATTTCTAATTACACAGGATGCTTTTCCATAATCGGTTAATTCACGAGGAACAAGGCTTCCTGCATATAAAATTAAATCTGCTTTTTTTAGCAAATTCATTCCACGAACAGAAACCAAATCGGGAGCACCCGGGCCAGCACCTACAATAAATATCTCACCTTTTCTTTCCTGCAATGCATCCATTGCCAGAGCTAAGGTAAAATGCTTGCCATTATTATCAACATGTTTGCTTTTGGTTTGCAATAAAGAAGTTGCTCCACTTGCCAGTAAAGCCGATGCTTCGGATACATTTACGGCTCCCACCTCTTTGTGTGCTGCCGCCGAATAGCTTACTTCCTCTTTTTTCTCGTTTAATTGTTCGGCTGTATAAGTAATAAAGTTTAGATTCGTGGTTTCACTAAACTTTTTATAAGCTTCCTCTTCGGCTTTTACGGTAATACTATGAATACTTTTTAAAGATGAAAAAGCAAGATAATTAGCAGCAAAACAAGCTTTCAATTCTTTTTCGAATGCCTCAACATGAATTCCTTTTTGTGCTCCTGTTCCTACAACAATGCACTTAGGTCGATAAAATAAGGTCGGAATATTGCTTTTATAAACTCCAGGACTCACAGCTATCAGCAAATCAAAATCCTCTTGTTTAATATCGCCGAAATTATAAAATACCTCTACAAAATCAGGACAAGAAGCTAGTAGTTCATCTGTTCCTTCATTTTTAACATCTAGCAAAAGCGCTGTTTGCTTTTTATTTACAAAAGCTGCAATAAAATCATTCTCTGTAGAATTCTGATACTCATTTGTCCAATTATAATCTCTGCCAAATATATCCAGAGGCCATAAATTTAATGTATCGCTTGCTGTGGTAATGATTGCAGTTCCGTTTACAATTGCAGCAATTTGCTTTGCATACTCGTTGGCTCCACCTTTGTGTCCTGATAATACCGACTGCACAAATTTACCATTCACATCCAAATTAATTACTGCAGGATCTGTAGCTTTATCTTTAATAAAAGGAGCTATGCTTCTCACACAAATTCCCATTGCACCAATAAAAACCAACAAATCGATCTCTTGAAACTTCTCTTTTAAATAATCTTGTATGGAAGCAATCTTTTCGCTTCCAGGATATCCAGCTACCGAAACAATCAAACTTTTTTCCATTTTAGCTGCAATTCTTTCTGCCGTTGCTACTGCAAAACGGTTATTGATAATAAGTACTGTATTGCTCATATATTTTTACTTTTAACCACTAGCCTGCAGCTAACAGTTTTATAAATTCCTTTATTTTCTATACTTCTTATATGTTCTGCACAATTTTTTTCGCCTGGAAAATCACAATCGGATTATGATTATCTTGCTGGATACTCATCTGATCGCTTATCTCCATTTTTAAATCTTTAACTGCATTCAGAAAATCTTGCTTTGTGGATTCACTTACCGTATTAAAAACTATAATTCCATTATTTTCTATAACTGCGTGTAGTTTTCGCATCATTTCTGCTAATCTACCACCATGTCCGCCAATAAAAATACGATCAGGCCTATCAATTTCCGCTAAATCTATATTAAAAAAGTCATTGTGAATACCTACAATTCCGGGCACACAAAACTTTCGTTGATTTAATTTCAAAAGTCCTTTCGACTCCTCTCTTCGCTCAAAAGCTGTTACCTGCAAATGAGGTGCATACTGTTTGGCTTCAATAGAAATAGAGCCCGTGCAATAGCCAACATCCCACAGATGTTTAGCTTCGTTTAAGTTTAAAAAAGAAATAGAATTTAAACGAATACTACGTTTAGTAATCATTTTAGGGCGTCCATTTAATATGTAAAAATCCTTTTCGTGGATACCCAAAGTTCTTTTAATGGCTCGTTGCTGTATAAGAATTAAACAATTGGGATGAGAAAAATCTCTATTTATAGCCTCATCTAAAGACAATTCGGTACAATATTGGTCTTCTCCTCCTAATTTAGCACCAACAATCATTTTATAGTTGTCGAATCCTACATCGAGCATTCTTTTTGCTATGGTAGATGGCGTTTTTTTCTTATCGGTTAAAACACCAATAACTTTCTTGCCTCGAATTAATTCCTGATCTAAATTTACCCAATCTCTTCCGGTAAGCGTACAAATACACATTTCTCCGTAAGCCAATTGAAACTCTTGCGCCAATAATTGCAGACTATTAAAATAAGAATAGACTTTCATTTTAGCTTCTGGAAATCTGCGCTTAATCGTATTTCCAATACCAAAAAATAAGGGATCGCCCGATGCGATAACAACAATTGGCTCATCAATTTTCTCATAGGCCTTAAAAGTACCTTCCAGAGGAACAGCAATATCAATCCATTGGGCATTTTTAGGTAAATATTTAGCTACCAAATCGCGATGACGCTTTCCGCCTGAAAAATAGCGCTGACTTTTCAGCACTTCTTTTACTTCAGCAGAAAGGCTCACTTCCATTTTATCGGGTATGCCAATAATGTAGAAATTATACATCTCTTCCAGGTTTTAAATCGTAAGCATCTTCTAAACTCAAAATAGCATTTACAATAGTCGCTGCCAGTGTAGATCCTCCTTTTCGACCATCGATAATAACTGCCGCTAGATTTTTAAAACTTTTTACTCTGTGTTTCGATTCTTTCACATTTACAAATCCTACTGGTGCTGCTATTACTCCTGCAGGTTGTATATTTTTACTACGCATTAAATCTGTCAACTCAATTAAAGCTGTTGGTGCATTACCAAATACATACAATGCATCGGGGTGTTCTTCTACTGCCAATCGAATTCCTGCTTGTGTACGTGTTATTCCATGCTTTTCGGCCAAATCCATAGTTCGTGGATCATGCAAGTAACATTTTACCTCAATACCTAAACGCTCGCAGGTTTTCTTACGAATACCCGATTTTGCCATGGTTACATCGGTAATTATTACTCCTCCTTTTTGAAGATATTCGTTCAATTTTGGCGCTGCATTATTTTGAACCTTAAGAATTTTAGCCAACTCAAAATCTGCTGATGTGTGTATACAATGCAGAAGCATCCATTTTGTTTCTAATGGCAAATCCATTCCTTTTAATTCTGCCGCAATTGTTCTAAAACTTTCCTGCATAATTAATGGTCCCGGACGGCCATTTTGCTTTTCTTTACTGTAGTAACCTCGCGGCGTAATAAATCGATCTCCGGAAATATAACTCTGCGAATTTCCAATGATAACAACAGAGAACATATCTACAATTTCAGGATCAAAATCTTGCAAATTAGTTAAGGTTATTTCTTCTTCTTCACGAGCTGCCTGTCGAACTATTGCCACAGGTGTTGTGCCATCTCTCTCTTCTAAAAACAACTCTCTAAGACGATACAATTGCCAGTATCTTTTTTTACTTTTAGGATTGTAGATTGCAGTCACAAAATCGCCCATAGCAGCGGCTTTCATGCGCTTTTCTATCAACGTAAAATCAGTAAGTAAATCCGAAAGAGAAAGCAATACTAAATCATGACTTAAAGGAGCGCCTAATTTAGCAGCAGCTGCCTGAAATGCCGAAATTCCGGGAATCACATTTAATTCCACTTTCGATTCTGTTTTCTCCGCCATTTCGAATACCAAAGATGCCATTCCATAAATTCCGGCATCACCAGAACTTATAACCACCACATCTTTCCCTTGTTCTGCTAATTCAAAAGCCTTTTCTGCACGTTGCACTTCCTGTCTCATTCCAGTATCCATGCACTCAGTTCCTTCTTTTAAAAAACTTTCTATAAACCTAAAATAATATTTATAACCGATTACTACATCAGCATCTCTTATTGCATCAATGGCCGGATTTAAAAACATTTCAGGACTTCCTGGTCCTAATCCTGCAACAGTAATTTTTCCTAAAGTATTTGGCATGATATTTTATTTGTTTCCGTAAAAAATTAAAATGGCGAAGTAAGGAATCTTTCTGTCTCTCAAACTATCAATATCCTTACAAGTATACTGTTTTTTAGTTCCCAAATATTCGCCGTAAAAAAACTGAAATTTATTTTGTTCGATATATTCTTTAATCCAATCGCGAATTTTCGACATTTTCATTAAAACAAGAGTCTCATTTTGTTTTAATAAAAACTTTAACTCTTCTTCATTCTTAATATCAGGAGCTACTGTTAGCTTATCCTGCAAGGTGACAAGAGGTAATTTCCCTATCGAACCACCTAAAATAAAGGCAGGTACTCCCGGAATCATTTCAAAATTTATTTGATTCTTATTTAAATCATTTAACAAATATGAAAATGTACTAAAAAAAGAAATGTCTCCTTCGCTTACAACAGCAACCTGTTTACCGACTTTTACATCCTGTTCTATTTTAAGGTATAAATCTGAATAAGCTTTTTCGGCAAGTGTTCTATCCTTGCTCATTGGAACATTTACAGGCACAAACCTGGATTCTTCCAAATTTAATTGTTTTAAAATCAGCAAAGAAAAACTACTTATTTCTCCTTTTGGACCTGTAGTAGCCGGAAAATAAATTTTCTCTGCACTTTGCAAGCATTTTAAAGCTTTTATTGTAATTAAATCAGGATCTCCCGGACCAAGAGCAACTCCAATAACCTTCCCTTTTTGTTCAATCATATCTTTTACTATTCAGCTTGAAGATACATATCTGTTAAACAACAGTTTATGTATAAGCAAACAAAAAATTGTCTTTATATTTTAATTAAGTTGAATTGAAATTTAAGCGAAAAAAGAATTATGACAGATCAAAAAGAAATTCAGCTGTTGTTTTAGCAATATCAACAAAACTGGTGTTTGTTTTGCTAAAATCAGCATGTTCCACAAGCGTGGACACATTTATTTTCTTATAATCCTACTTTTATTCCCGAAAGTATCGATTAAACAACAATTTATAAGGCAGGTTTTCTGACTCTCTCCCTCTTGCTGCGCCTTCCCATATCTCTCATGAGATACAGTGACATAATACAGTAGAGTTTGGTATAGAGATTACAGCTGCGGGTACAGTTCCGGACTTCAACCGAATTCCCTCTTTAATAACAGATCTTACAATCTGATATTGCCAAATCACACAACAAATGTATGATTTTTAATTTGAGAATTATTGACCTGATCCCAAACAAAATACCTCCCATATTTAGCAAAAAACTTATCAGACTGAATATCTTAGTCTTATCAGAAAACAAACTCTTAATATCTGTCCGAGAACATATTAAATTACTTAATACATATTAACAATAAACAAATGAAAAACATTTTATATATTTATAATACGTTAAATACTAATACTATGAGTAGAATAAGACTTGAAATTGACGGAATCAGGATTTACCGCCCCAAAAAAAACTGGAAATTATACTTTATTATTGTTGCTGATCATCCAACAGAGCAAGATAAAATGATGGTAAGTACAATTCCTCAAGAACCATTTAAGCTAAGTAAAAGACACGAAAATGAATACTTCTTTGACACTCAGGACCTGGGTTCGGAGGGATTATTTATTTTAAGCAGGGAAATGCCTGCCGATAGAGAATTGAATGTTCATATCTATCTTAGACACACCCGAAAATCACAAAGAGACCTGGGAGCCATTTTAAAAGAAATTGAAAGTGGTATTGCGGGTGATGCTTTCGGAATCGTGACCGATATTGTTGGAGCTGCTACAGTTCCATGGTTAATAATATCAAAAAAATCCGTTTCGATGATTGGGAAGATATTAAATGATATTCCTGATAGAGATTTTGGCTTTGTGAGTGCTTTTGAACGTTTTGGAGATGAATTTGAAAGTCAAACAGAAATTGACCGAGAAAAAGATTTTACGGGAGATGCCTCTTTAATCTACAGTTGGTCTTTAGATGAGTAAAAAAATATATCTGTAAAAATTTAACTTATCAGGGATAATTTGATTTAAAAATGGTGCCCTTTACAAACAAAAGAGGTTGATAAATTATCAACCTCTTTTGTTTGTATTTTTATAGATATAAAAATCGTTTTATTTTATGAGTTGCGGTTTTTTGAAAAGGATCAACCTGCGCAACCACCATTTGAACCTGCGAAAATTTATTAACACGGGAATTCACATAAATCTGTAATTCCTTAATTAAATCATCAACAGTTTGATCGACATAATTCTCAACCTCTTTTTTCATATACTTATATTGCTGCTCGAGTTCTTCGTAATTAAAATGAACCATAGCAACTAATTTTCCTTTTTTCTCGACCACAACGGATTCTAGCACATGCTTAAAGTTGTTGATTACCGACTCTATTTCTTCCGGATAAATATTCTCACCACTGGCACCAACAATCATATTTTTTAATCGTCCTTCGATATATAAATAATTATCCTTATCTAATCTTGCCAAATCGCCAGTTTTAAACCATCCATCGTTGGTTAAAACCTCTTTGGTTTTTTCTGGCTCCTTATAATATCCCATCATCACATTATCACCCTTAGCCCAAACTTCTCCAATTTTAGTTTGCGGATTGGGATTATGAATTTTCAATTCCATTCCCATTATGGCAGGTCCTGTCGATTGATATTTCGTAATTGCAGGTCCTATACCAGCTAATAATGGTGCTGTCTCGGTTAAGCCATAACCAATTGCATAGGGAAATTTTGCTTCGCGCAAAAACAGTTCTACTGCAGAACTAAGCTTTGCTCCTCCAATTCCAAAAAATGTTAATTCTCCTCCAAATATCTGCATTAGTTTTTTTCCTGCAATACGATTTAATTGCTTGCGAAAAACAGGTATCTTATATAGAAATTTAGTAATTGCTTTCGAGTTGATTCCTGGCAATATTTTTCCCTTATATATTTTTTCGATAATTAAAGGTACCGAAAACATAATTGTTGGTTTCACTTGCTTTAAGGCAGCTATTAACAATGAAGGAACAGGTGCTTTACCAAGATAATAAATACAAGATCCTGCAATCATCGGAATTACAAATCCCAATGTATTTTCATAGGTATGAGATAAAGGGAGAATAGACAAAAAACGATCTGTCTCGTCAATCGGATGTATTGTTTTCGATCGAATAGCATTGGAACAAATATTCTTATGCGACAACATTACACCTTTAGAACTTCCTGTAGTTCCTGAGGTATAGATTATCGCAGCCATATCATCTTCATTTACCTGATAGGTATGCTGAGGAAGATCTTCTGAATTATACTGTAATTTCTCATTCTGCGAATCAACTAACTTAAAATCTTCTACTGCAACTTTATATTTTAAACTATCAGACTTTAAATTTTTAAGTTTAGGCAACAAGCCTTTCGAAACAAAAACTACTTTTGCCTCGGAATGATTAAGAATATTTTCTATCTCAGTTACACTAAACTCGGGTAACATTGGCACAACCACAGCTCCCATAAAGGTAGTTGCATAGTAAACAATACCCCAATTAGGCATATTTGTACTTAATATTGCTACTTTATCGCCAGGCTTAATACCTAGTTTTTCGTAAAATGAATGAAGTGCCTGAATATTGGAATATACTTCATTATACGAAAGAGGTTTTTGGCCAACAAGTGCCATTGCATTACAATTACCATGTTTTTTTACCGTTTTGGAAAAAAGAGCAGGAAATGTAAGAATTGTATTATTTTTCATCACGAAATATCTTTGTAAACAGTGCTATAACACTTTAATTATATCAATTGAATTAATCATTGCACAACTGCAAGTTAAAAAAAATATGATATTTGATCTTTATTTTTGCCATTTTACTCATTTCGATAAATATTTTCAATGATAGATAGTTTCTCTTAAAAAGATATAAAACACTGAAATAACAGCACATATAAATACAAAAATCTATAAAATTCAATTTCAGAGATCTAATTCATAAATCATGAAATAATTCTTTTTTTCGACACATTAGATGCATTAATTTCAATTTTCACAAGACAATACCTCCAGTCCTATTTGTACATTTTTATATTACGATAATTTTCTGCTAAAGTTTACATTTCGACAGCACTCATTCACCAAAAGAAATAAATAGTAATAAAAACCTATAGGTTAGGATCAACTTCAATATTTTCAAACAAAAAAAGATATTTGAAATTTTTTATACATATAATATTAGCAAACTTAAATTAATTACTTTTGCCAATCCTTAAATATTAATAATGAAGAGTTCAAAAAACACAAGTCTTGGATACATCTACGCCATGCAGGCATTTTTTGCATGGGGAATACTTCCTGTTTTCTGGAAACAAGTTAAACATGTTTCGGCACTGGAAGTATTATCTCACCGGATTTTTTGGTCTTTTATATTTCTATTGATATTATTATTTTGGACCAAACAGAAAAACACAAGCCAACTTTTAAAACAAAAACAAACAAGAAATAGTTTAATCTGCTCATCTGTTCTAATTGGAATAAACTGGGGTTTATTTATATATGCGGTAAATATCAATCAAATTGTAGAAGCCAGTCTGGGATATTATGTTAATCCGATTGTGAATGTATTATTGGGCATAGTTGTTTTAAAAGAAAAATTAGATAAATTAAAAATAACAGCCCTAATAATTGCTTCTATAGCAGTAATTTACTTAACTCTTGATTATGGCAAATTTCCATGGATAGCTATCATCTTGGCTCTATCGTTTGGATTGTACGGATTAGTAAAAAAGACAGCTGGAATTGAGGCAATACCATCTTTAAGTATAGAAACATTACTCCTTACACCACTAGCTGCGGCTTTTATTATTTACAAATTAATAGCTGGCAATGGAGGCTTTTTAGTTGGTTCCTATTCTACCAATACCTATCTCATGTTAACTGGAATTGTAACAACTTTACCTTTATATTGGTTTGCAAAAGGAGCCCAAAGAATACCTCTTTCGGCCATCGGTTTTATGCAATATATCGGGCCTACTCTAATGCTACTAATAGGTGTAATTATTTATAAAGAAGAATTTAAAAAAGAACAAGTCATTGCCTTTGGGCTAATTTGGTTTGCTCTTATGTTATATACAATTTCGATGATTAGAAATACAAGGAAATTAAAAAAAAATTAGTAATCTGTTTGTCATAACAATGGATTCTTTTAATTAAAATCAACTGGAAATTTCAATTCGAATCTGCTTCCTACCCCTTCCTCGCTACTCACTTTAATTTCACCTTTGTGAATCCGAATAAATTCACTAACAATACTAAGTCCCAAACCAGTTCCCCGCTCCTCTCTTAGTCCCTTTTTACTATTCACAAAACTCGTTTTAGCGAACAATAATTTTTGTGTATCCTCTGACATGCCAATTCCTGTGTCTTCAACTTGTATATAAATCACATCCTTATTTTGAGATGCTGATACACGAATCATCCCCTTCTCCCTAGTATATTTAAGCGAATTTGTAATTAAATTCATCAATATTATTTTAATGATATCCCGATCTGCCAAAATTTTATTTTGAATAGAATTTTCAAACTTCAAGTTAAGCTTACGTTTTTCAATCTCGGTATCATAAAATACCTTCAGTTCGCTAAACACCTCATTAAGGTTCAATGGCTCGGGCTTGAACTTTATTCTCCCAGCTTGTGATAACGACCAATGTAAAAGATTGGTTAATAACTTTAATCCCTCTTCAGAAGCCTGATTTAAATAAATGGCATATTCTTTTATTTTGGAATAATTACAATTGTCTATTTCTGATAATAATAACTCACTAAAACCAATAAGTGAATTAAACGGATTTTTTAAATCATGTGAAATTACCGAGAATAGCTTATCCTTGGCATTGTTCATCTCTTCGAGCTGTTTATTCATTTTTCGATTAGATAAATATCGCCAAATCAATATGAGCATAATTGCAATGAGTAAAACGACAATTAGCCATAAATTTATATATTTTAATTTTTGAGCATTTAGTTCCTGCTTTGTATTGCTAAGTGACTGTTCAATTCTAAAGCGATTACGCATTTGATTTACAATTTCTGAATGCTGAACTGTAAGAATAGAATCGTAAGGAGTAGAAAAATTATTATACCATTCAATAGCCTTTTGGTAATCATTTAAAATTTCATAAAATTTTACAAAGGATTCATACGATTTTAAAATCTTAGTATTTAAGTTTAAAGATTTTGATAAACTTAAAGCTTTATGAAGAGATTCTTCACCTATTTTTCGCTCCCCCTTATTCGCATACACCAATGCAATACCAATGTAATTATCTATTATTCCATAATAATATTTTCGTTCTTTGTTAAAAGCCAAAGCCCTTTTGTAAAACTCAAAAGCCTTATCATAATTTCCTCTTGAATAATATATATTTGCAATCCCCTGTAAACAAAAGGTTCCATATTTTACTGTCTTTAATCCAATACTTTCCTTATAAGCATTCTCGTAATAGGACATAGCCGTATCATAATCTCCTTTAGCCTCATAAGTATTTGCCATTTCAAGCAAAACAAGCCCAGCTCCCGTGTTATTACCTAACTCTTCCCATAATGCTTTAGCTTTCTTTAAATAAACCATTGCCGTATTAAAATCCTTTTCTGCACGACAAAGCAAGCCCATATTCATAAAAGAATATGACATTCCTCTTTTATTCTTTAGCTTTTGAAATAACTCTACGGATTTTACAGAAAATTCTCTAGACAAAGGAATATTTCCAGTTAACAAATACAAATCACCTAAATTGTTATAGGAATATGCCAGCTGAATCGAATCATTTTGCCGTAAACTGGTCTCTAAAGAGTGTTGAAAATAGAATGTAGCTTCCTTAATATTGTTTAGGTAGTGGAGATTTACAATCCCAATATAAGCATAAAGACGAGGCAATTCCTTTTTTAACTCATATTGCAAAGCTAACTCTAATCCCATTTTTCCAAGAATAATTGCTGAGTCAGATTTAATCTCCCTCAACTCCCAACATTCTTTCTGCAATTGTGTTACCTTTTTCAAGGCCTCATCTTGGGATAAATGCTTAACTTTTGAAGTTTGAGATATTGCATTGCAACCACATAATTCACACAATATTAAAATAATAATAAAACGAACAGATGCCATTGGCTTATGATTACAAGTAATTTTTTAAATTTAATTTTCACAAATATCACTCTTATATACATGAATACAAGACATTTTATATAAAAAGTTTAGAATCTATATCCATTTTTTACATAAAAAAGCCTGATCTATATTTATACAAATCAAGCTCTATTATATTATGTAATAAACAAGCATTTAAGGCATTCTTATGGCTAAGCCCAAGCTAATAAAAAAATCTGGTGACACCTTACTCAATCCAACACCGGTTGAAAAATCAAGTTGTAAATCTTCGTTAACTGCATAAGTAAGGCCTCCGTCCCATCGATGATCATTCTTACCTTCACCAGGTAAAAAACCATACAATTCAGCAAAAGCACCTAATTTCTCTGATAAACTCATACCAATCACGGCAGTATAAATTCCTACGGCATAATCTTCACCTTCCACACCACTCCAGGCAATACCAACGTTAGCTCCCAAAGACAAAGCATCGTTTAATGAATACTCACCATTTAATCTAAAATCGGCTCCTAAATTATTATTTTCGAAAGCTGAGGAACCTGTATTAGGAATCGATAAAGTTGACAAAAAAGCTAATTTAGGTAGACCATCGCCTTCCTCTCTCAAAAAAAACTTCGCACCAAGAGTAAGTGGACCAAAACCACTTTTATCGAAATCAGCACCATCTAATGATACACTAGTCCCAACATATTCAAAGCCCAGACGGACCTCTACATTCTCTAACAATCCATATCTTAATAGTGATGAATTATAACTGGTATTATTAATATTTTTATCGTATCGTTCAAAAGAGAATCCCGTCTCCAACTGAAAACTCTTAACAGACATAACATTAGCTGATTCTGTTTGATCCGGTCGGTCGGTTACCATTTCACTTTTATTCTGTGCCGTTACTACCAATACATTTAACGACAACAATATCATTGTAATTATATTTTTCATAAATCTCTAATTAAAATTTATTCTTCTTTGTTTTGTAAGTTTTCTATACACTTTTTAGCTTTATCTGCATTATTGCTATCGACAAACAAATCAACCGAATCGGGAACACCTCCCATACCAACAATCAACCCAGAACTAAATTCATCTTTCCAAAACGAAGAAATTCCAATTTCTTCTAATCGCTCGTTGTAATATTTAACATCAATAATTGATCCTGTAAAAACACAGGTTATATCTTTTCCTTCGGTCATTTTTTTATTTTTGGTTATGTTTTACAATCTAAGATATAAAAACCCCTTCACATTATCAGCTTTTATAATAAAAAAAATTACATTAATTTAAAGCTTTCAAAAATAGATAATAAATTACAACTATATATATCAATAAATTTTATTATTAATAAGAACAAAAAGCAAAAAAAAGAAAACATATAATTTATGAAATTTAAAATAATAAACGCATTTTTATACTTTAATATAATTGTACTTTTACAACAATAATCAAAGAATAATTAAACTTCAAGACATAAAAACTAATATTGTTCAAATATATTAGCAAAAAAAGAAATAATATTTTATTTCGTGACATAGAAATATTACATTTGAAATTACAAAAGAAATCCAAAATGAGCCGACCTAAACCTAAAACAATTCTAGTAGTTGAAGATGAAGAATTTAATCGTATTTATTTCGAGGAATTACTCAACCAGATACATTGCAGAGTTGTAATTGCAAAAAATGGAATTGAAGCCGTAGAATTGTGTAAGAACAATTCTGATATTGATTTGGTATTAATGGATATAAAAATGCCATTGATGAATGGCTATGAAGCCACTCAAGAGATCAAAAAAATCAGACCTAATCTTCCAATAATAGCTCAAACCGCTTTTGCACTTTTAGGTGACAAGAAAAAATCTTTAGAAAATGGTTGCGACGATTACGTTTCAAAACCTGTAAAAAAAGATACGCTAATTAAAATTATTCAAAAACATTTAACCATATAGAAAAAAATTACCTCAACATAAAAAGCAAATTAACATCTAAACTTATAGATGTTTAAGTAATTTTCAGTGATTTATAAATCAAATTTCGTTGACATTAAATTTTGATTTGTGGATTCATTTAAACACCAATAATTTAAGCTTTTATAACATTTCTTCTATTGTATTTAAGACAAAAAAGTATTTTATTGTCTTTAGTTTATTAAATCCATTTAAAAGAAGAAATGAAAAATACAATTACTCAACTATTCTATAGCTTCAGTGCACCAATTTCACTCCTTAATTCCTTAAGAAATACCTACACCTACAAAGTTGGCAAATCTATTAGTTACCAAATAATTGACTCTCAAAATTATTTTAATTTATCTGTTACTATCAATCTAAATTACAACTGTAGCACGAAGTCTTAGCTAATTAATAATTTAATAACATAATTTTGAAATTATAGAGCATCATCATTTTCGATGATAACGAATTGATTTAAATTAATTTATACAAATAGAATTATGAAAAAGACATTAATTTTAGCTGGCATATTATTTTTCATCAGTACTAACCTAATAGCACAAAAAGCAATGAGTAAAGAAAACTATAATACTTTAACCGAAGCCGAAAAAAAAGTAATCCTTAAAAAGGGAACAGAATATCCTGGTACCGGAAAATATTTAAACAATAAAGTAACTGGAGTTTATACTTGCAAACAATGTAATGCAAAGCTTTATAATTCTGAAGATAAATTCGACTCGCATTGTGGATGGCCAAGTTTCGACGATGAGATTAAAGGTGCCGTTACTCATATTCCTGATGCCGATGGAAGAAGAACTGAAATTGTATGCTCGAATTGTAAGGGACACCTTGGCCATGTTTTTACCGGCGAAGGGTTTACTGATAAAAATACACGACACTGCGTTAACAGTATTTCCCTGAATTTTATTCCAAAAACAAAAGAAGAAAAGTAATAGTTATTATTAAACCTACACAAAAAGAGTTTCACCAAGTGGAGCTCTTTTTTTATTCTTTATTTTTTTGCAATTTATTTTTGGGATTTGAAGAAATAATATAACTTCGCGCAGATTTTAAAAATTAAACACAAATAGAAGTTATTAGTTAAATTTTAAACATTAGCCTTTTTTTTGTGAATTATTTAATGTTTTTTTAGTGAATCAATTATATTTTCTTTAATTCACTTGCATTAAATTAATATTGTAAGTTTACTATATTATAAACTATTAACCACTTAAAATAGATTACTATGAACCTAAATTTTCTCGAAATTATTTCCGCCTCTATTGTACTTTTTGCTGTAATTGATATTATCGGATCTATTCCCATAATTCTAGATTTAAAGAAAAAAGGAGGACACATCGAAGCCTTAAAAGCAAGTTTAGTGGCTTTGATCGTTTTAATTATATTCACCTTTTTAGGTGAAAGGTTATTGAATTTATTCGGTGTTGATATTTCGAGTTTTGCCATTGCTGGTTCTTTTATTCTATTTATTATGGGTGTTGAAATGGCTTTGGGAATTGAAATTATTAAATATGATGGGCCAAGCGGCGTGTCAATTGTTCCAATTGCATTTCCTCTGGTAGCAGGTGCCGGATCATTTACAACAGTTTTATCTCTTCGAGCCGAATATGCTGTGGAAAATATTATTATAGCAATTGTTCTTAATCTTCTATTTGTATATACGGTATTAAGGTCGACCAATTTTGTTGAAAAAATTCTTGGCGAAGGAGGAATTCATATTCTAAGAAAGGTATTTGGTATTATTCTGCTGGCGATATCTATTAAGCTATTTATGAGCAATGTTGCAATTCAAATTCACTCCTTATTTCCATTCTTAAAACAAGCTCTCTAACATTTGTCTTTCACACTATTTAAGCTTATTTAACATTGAATTTTTAGATGTTTGAGATAACTTTGTTTTGTAATAGACAACTCAAAAGAAAATAACAAATGCATGATATTACTCTCATACAAATTTTACTGTGTAGCATTGTAATTCTATCGGCAGCTTTTATTAAAGGAATGACAGGATTTGGATTTGCTTTACTTGCAGTTCCATTTTTATCATTACTATTCCCGATGCAGGTTTTGGTTCCTGCCATGAGTTTGTTTAATCTAATTACAAGCTTAGTGATTCTTATTAAGCTACAGGAAAAAATCAAAGCAAAACTGTTTATTCCAATGTTTATTGCCAGCTTGGGAGGTATACCTCTAGGTGTTTATGCATTGGAATATATGAGTAGCGAAAACCTACGTTTAATTACCGGAATATTAGTTATACTATTCTCTGTTAGAATGTTAGGGAAAGAGACTTTAGCTAAACGCTTTCTTAATTTTCCAATAGTTTTTGCTGGTTTTGTTAGTGGCTTGCTTAACAGTTGCATTTCGGTAGGTGGACCACCTTTGGTTATAGCTATGAATCGAAAAGGATACTCTAAAGATCGTTTTCGTGGAGTATTTGCCTGGTTCAGCACCTTTTCTTCCTTTTTTACAACAGCAGCTTTTGTAATGAATGGAATGATAGAAAAAGAATCGATACACCTTGCTTTGTTTTGCTTACCCATTCTATTTTTTGGATCTCACTTCGGATCTAAATTCGCTGGGAAAATTGAACCTGAGAAATTTCGTAAAATTGTGATTGGAATTAATATTGTAACAGGTGCTTTTATTGTGGTTTCCTCTCTGATCCACTAATTATTTCTGTAAACTATATAACAATTTAATTTCCTGAGCCCAACTTTCAGCATTGGGTGTTTCTAATACCATAGGAATAGTATCAAAACGATTATCGTTTACAATACACTTAAAAGCTTCTAATCCGATAAAACCTTCACCAATAAGTTCGTGTCGATCTACCCTGCTGGCTAATTCTTTTTTAGAATCGTTTAAATGCATTCCTTTTAAGTATTCGAAACCAACTATGTGTTCAAAATCGGCAAACACTTTCGAAAAGTTTTCTTTTGTTGATATATCATATCCAGCTGTAAAGGCATGACAAGTATCTATGCAAACGCCAATTCGTCTTTTATCTTCCACCTTATGAATTATGGCAGCAATTTGCTCAAAATTAAATCCCAGATTAGTACCTTGTCCAGCAGTATTTTCGATTACAGCAGATACTCCAGTCGTTTTATCCAAAGTAAGATTTATAGATTCGGCAATTGTTTGCAAACATTTTGCCTCCGACACTTTTTTTAGGTGACTACCAGTATGAAAATTTAAGCGATCTAAACCTAACAACTGACACCTTTGCATTTCGTCTAAAAAAGCAGCTCTTGATTTCTCTAGAGCCGCAGTTTCGGGATGACCAAGATTTATTAAATAACTATCGTGCGGTAGAATATGCTTTGCCTGATATCCATATTTTTCGCAATTACTCTTAAATTTCTCAATATTATTATTACTTAACGGCTTTGCCGACCATTTTCGTTGATTTTTCGTAAACAAGGCAAATGCTTTGGCCCCAATTTTATGTGCATTTTTAGGCGCATTCTCCACTCCTCCTACTGTACTTACATGTGCTCCTATATATTTCATTTTGTCTTTTTATGCTATTCTTAAAATAGATACATTAAAAAACTCACGAAATTAATTCCGTGAGTTTTATTAATATTATCGATAATATTTCAATTTTGTGGGATCTGTTTCCTCAAATCCAATTACAAATTAATATTACATTTCAAATTCTTCTACATCAACTCCATCTGCAGATCCTTTTCCTCGCTTTTGCTTGTAGTTATTAATTTTAAAACTCAAATTCAAACGAAAAGTTGGCGATTTCATTTCAAACTTACTATGATTGTAGAAATCTACTCCCGAATATTCCGTGTCGTGCTTAAATGTTCCTAAAATATCTCTTACCTGAAAAGTTGCGGACAATTTTTTATTGAAAAAATCTTTTTTAACCGCTGCCGAGGTAGTTAAGAAACCTTCTCTTTTACCTTGCGCCCAATCTGTTGGAGAATTATAATTAACACTCAATTGTAACCTTGTACTTTTATCAACAATAAAAGTTGAATTATTTCTGATACTCCAGTTGAAGCTTTCGGTAGAAAAATCCTGAAAAAGCAGTTCTCCAGCAAAATTTTCGGTAGTAAAGTCGCCTTCTTCCTTATAATGATAAACATTACCAATTAAGTCGTTCTTAAACCATTTTGAGAAAGATAAGTTTAAAGTTGCCTCAATACCTAAAGAATAATCCACTCCAACATTTGCTGTAGTACTTAACATTACATTCTCATCGTAAACAGTTCTAACTCGTTCTATTTTATTATGGGTAACTTTATAATATGACTCAATAGAAATTGCCTGATCTCCAAACCTTTTCATGTATCCAATTTCGTAAGAATCAATATACTCAGGATCTAAAGAAGGATTTCCCTGACGCACATTATAAGCATCGGTCCAGGTTACAAAAGGTTCTAAATAATAACCACGCGGACGATCTATTCTTCTTGAGTAACTCGCCATTAACTGGTTTTTAGAACCCAAATCGAGCTGAGCATGAAAAGTAGGAAAGAAATCCCATCGGTTAATGGTAAATTTCTCGGCTTCACCACTATACTTAATCTCACGCTTAGTATGCTCCGATCGAAAACCCAGCTGGTATCCTAACATTCCAACTTTATTGGCAAACGTTGCATACATACCATGCACATTTCTATCATACTCAACATCGTGACTATAATTAGGCTGAAATTCATAAGTCCCAGTAGGAACATAGTCGTATTGTTTTGTATCAGCCTCACTTGCACGAATCTGTCCCTGATATCCAATTTCTAACTTACTATCCTTACTTAATGGTAAGGTATAATCCGATCTAATTTCAATTCGCTGACCGGGACCTGTTTCTGTAGAAATCTGACCGCTTTGAACTTCCTCGCCAATTAAAAGCTCGTTGGTAGATTCTTCATTACTATTAAATCTGCGCGATAAACTCACCTGAGTAGACCATTCGTGACCTTTCTTTTCGAATTTTTTGGTATATGACAAATTGGAATTTATAAAATCCATATCACGTTCCCATGAATCTTCACTATCATAAAAATCAGAATCTTGATTATCGGTAAATTCTTCGTAATCTAAAGTAGATTCTCTCTCCATATCACGTTTACCGTATCTAAACCCAAAAGAAATCTGGTTTTTGTCATTTATATCGTAATCAAAACCAGTTCGTATTCCATATCCGCTGCTACTTCTTTCAGTATCTCCATCGGACAATACATTATTGGTTAAACCATTGGAAATGGTTCTATTTTCGGACTCTATTGTTCCTTTAAAACCACGTTTTCGATAATCTAAGCCAAAATTCCAGCTCCACTTTTTACTTCGATAATTCATTAAAATATCCGAACTATAATTCTCCTGAGTTCCCAAATTAAGGTTAACAACCCCATTTAGTCCGGAATCCTTATTCTTTTTTGTGATTACATTAATAATACCAGCTGTACCTTCGGGATCGTATTTTGCCGAAGGATTTGTAATAATCTCGATATTATCGATAACACTGGCAGGCATTTGTTCCAAAATATCAGCGGCATCTAAAATAGAAGGCTTCCCATCTACCAAAACCGTAAAGTTAGAACTTCCACGCAGACTAACATTTCCTTCGATATCCACACTTACCGATGGTACATTCTCAAGAACATCTACCGCTGTACCGCTAGCTGCAGTAATTTGGCGACTTACAGGAATTACTTTTTTATCAATTTGATATTGAACAGGCAAACGCTCGGTAGTTACCATAACCTCATCAAGAGATTCTGTTGATTGTCTTAAACTTACCGTTTTAAGATTTACAACTTTTCTTTTTTTAGTGATTGGAATATTTCTTACTGCGGCTTTGTTATAACCTATAAACGACACCTCGACATAATAATTTCCAGGTTTAAGTTTTTTAAGAACGAAGCCCCCTTTTGCATCTGTAATTGTACCATCAATTAAAACAGAATCAGACATATTATATACCGAAACAGTGGCATATTCGACCGGTATTCCCAATGAATTGTCTTGTACAATACCTTTAATTACTCCCCCTTGTAATTCAGGTTTAACAACAGGCTCGACAGCTTTAACAGTGATAGCTGCAAAAATAAAGCATAACAATAATGTATATTTACTCATAGTAGTAGGTTGATTTTTTTTTAACACTAACAAACTTACCATTCCTCTGCCAATAATTATATATCAATCTAGCATTTTAGATATTTATTAACATTTAACCGATAAGGAATCCAATTAAGAAGTTCTATCCTGTAGATAGACTTAAAAAAAAAGAAATAGTTTAATCAGGAAGGCGAATATTTATGCGATTTTTTTTACAGTTTAATTTTTAGATAGATGTTTCCAGTTTTTTATGGCTTCTTTTCCAGCTATCCTCCCCAATTCATAATCTTTCATTAATACATTATAATTGGTTGTAAAACGTTTGGTTTCAAAATTACTTGGTGGATAAACATCAATAAAATTAACTCCTTTAGGAGGATTTTCAATTACCTCGATAGCCTTATTGTAAACCGCAGGTCTATTTTGAATTGCTTTTGATAAACCTGGATATTTGTGAAATAAAAACTTAGACAATTTATTTTCCAATCCGTTTTTCATGCGAAAACTATTTTTTCGGGAACGGATCACCATAATTCTATTAGCTCCTTTTTCTAAGGCTCGATAAATAGGAATTGGAGCTGAAACGCCACCGTCGGCAACTACTTCATCCTCTATTTTTAAGAAATTACGATAGAAAAGTGGAACTGTACAGCTGGCTTTCATTACATGACTTAAGTTATCTGCATCGGGCTTAATAAAAACAGATCGGCCATCGGAATTCATGGTAACGCCAATTTCAAATTCCAGATTACTGGCAAATACCTTATCAATAGGGATAGGTAATTCTCGGGAGGTTATTTCCCAAGACCAATCTAAATCCATTAAATGTCCTCCCCGAATAAATTTTTTCCAGCTAATATATTCTGGCCGCAAAGAATAATCAGTAAACACCTTTAGACTCCTTTCCTTTTGCTTTGCCAAATATGCTGCAGCATTAATCGATCCTGCCGATACTCCCACAACATAGTCGAATGGATTAAAATCTTCATCAATAAATGTATCGAGTACACCTGCTGCAAAAATACCACGCATGGCGCCTCCTTCTATAACTAATGCTGTTTTTAGCGGAGTTTTCATTCTGTTAATTCCTTAATTTTTCACGAATCACATTTTCAGCTTCTTCGCAAATTTCATTTGCCGATTTTCCTTTTGTTTCGATTGGACTTAAAATACTATATTTTACCCGCTGACCTATACAAAGAGGAAACATGCCTTTTTTTTCAATTTTATAGTTACCATCCACTACAAAAGGAACAATTAACGCATTTGGAGCAGCTTTTAATAAAGCTTCAATTCCGCCAGATTTAAATTTCTTCATTTTTCCCATTTTACTTCTAGTTCCCTCAGGAAAAATACATGCGGCATAGTTATTTTTAGCAATAAGTTCTCCAAGTTTATAGATTTCAGGAATAGCCTGAGCTCTATTTCTCCTATCTATTAAGGCAGCTCCACTATTTCGAAGGTTGTAGGAAACACTGGGAATATTTTTTGCCAATTCAATTTTAGAGATAAATTTAATATGATATTTTCTAAACAACCAAGCTATTGGCGGTATATCGTAGGTTCCCTGATGATTTGATACCACAATAACAGGTCGGTTTTGTGGCAAATCGAAACTACCTTCGTAAGTAATTCTAACCCCAAGAATACCGACTAAGCGCATCAAAAAAAAGTTTAAAATATCGACCGACGTTTTGTGCGCCTGATAACCAAAAACCTTTAAACAAATCACCTGTATTGGGTGAAAAACAACCAACAATAAAAAAAATAAAAGATAAAATACTGTGGTTAAAAAATAGGATAAAATATTCAACATCGATTAATTGCTATGATTTATTCTTCACAAAAGAACAAAAAAATAGTTTACCAGTAAAAATTGAGCATTAAAAAAAGCAGTTTGTCAAACTGCAAATATTTATAAGATTACAAAAAACATCAGAAAACACAGGGCCCTCCAACCTCTATGAATTCCGATATTTCCTGTAAACTTATTAGCTTACTCTAATGCAAAACGCATTACAACAGAATATTCCAATTGTATTTTTTGAAACTCTAAATCGGGTGTCTTCATTTTAGCTAAACTGGAAGCTCCTCTAATTCTAAAAGTTTCGTTTGCGTAATCGTTTCTATATCGCGACGATGATTCATTAATGTAAATGGCGCGTCCTATATTTTGTCCTAAAGCTTCTGTTAGATCTTCAGCTTTTTCTTTACCCGCTTTTACAGCATTTACTTTTACTTGTCTGCGAAATTTTTCTATCTCAGAATGATCTACTCTGATAATACTAATATTTGAAATTCTTATTTTTTCTAACTCCACAAATACTTTTGCCAAAACATTAGAATCATGCACGAGTAACTCAAAAACTTTCGATTTCTGAATATTAGATTTTTTTATGAAATGCAATTTTAAATTACTGGCGAAATCGGAAACCGATAATTGCTCTTCCAAATTTATTCCTGCCTTTTCGAGGGCCACATACATTTTTTGCTCTAACTGCTCAACGCTCTCTTTGTTTTTGGTATCCTTCTCATCTAAAACTATATTTAGATAAATTTCGTTGGGAACAATTTCCATTTTCGAAACACCCTTTACTTCAATATAATTCTGATCGATAAAATTCTTTTGCACTTGAGCACTTAACTTTAATCCGCAAAACAACACTAGTAAAATGATAATTTTTTTTTTCATCCTTAATTATTTAATTGTTAAAATCTATATACTTAAAATAATACATAAACAAATACCGTGCTAAATATATGCACTGTAATGTTTTTTTAGGTTCTATTTGTTTAAATTAAACTTAAAAATAGAAAAACAGCTTACTAAATCTCCTTATCTATAAAATAATAAACAATTTATAAAATCATGCTTACCAATATTTTTAATAAAACTATTCATGCTTTATATTTTTAATATGATTAATTTAGATTCCACAAAAAAAGAGCCTTTTTTTGTTAAAAATATCACAATATTTCAAAATTAATTCGTGTTAACAACTTATTACTAAACCATGAACATAAAGAAAATAGTCCTAATCTCAATTTATCTTTTATCCTCACTACTTCTCTTTTCGCAAGAATACAGTTACAAAGAAAAAAATGGTGTTCGAACTTTTCATGAAGGAAGTGTTTTTACAAAAGAAGGAGTCCCTTTTTTAACAGTAAAAGGTGAATCATACGAAATGGGCTTACAATACGGCGTCCTGATGAAGGATCAGATTTTAAAATTAGATGTGAAAATTGATAGTATTGTAGAATCTTTTGCAGGTAAATTTTTCTTGAAAAAATGGATTGCCAATAAAGTCTTAAAAGCTAAAATAAGAAAAATAGAAAAAAGAATGCCAAAGGAATTTATTGAAGAATTAGAAGGAATGGCAGAAGGGTGTGAACTGAATTTAAGAGAGGTAAAAACAATAGCTTACTTTCCTCAACTATTTTTTGATATCAGTTGTACTTCCTTTGTACTGAAAAATGAACATGAAATTGTTCATGGTCGAAATCTGGATTGGCCCAATATTGAAATATTTACTCACTATCCTTTAATTGTAAATTATCATCGCAAAGGAAAAATCCCAACCAGTATCTTAACTTTTGTTAGTTATCCTGGAGCCTACACCGGAATGAATCACAATGGTTTAAGTATGTCTATTAATATGAATGACTGCCCTGTTCCGGAAGGTAAAAAAAGTAGCGATTACAATACAGACATGCCAATTCCTTATAAACTAAGACAGGTAATGGAAAATGCGGACGAATTATCGGAAGTCGATGAACTATTTAAAAACTATAGTACCCATGCATGGTTCATTACTGTTGGAAGTAAAAAAGATCATTCAGGAGCTATATATGAACTAACACGCGGCGAATTCATTAAAAATGAAATGAAGAACAATATGATAGCCGTTACCAATCTTTCCTTATCTGATAAAGGACGATATAAATACAGTCCGATTAATATGCATGGCGATTCAAATATAGCAAGAGAAAACAAACTAAAAGAGTTAAATAAAAAGTGGGATAACAAAGATTTAACCGAAAAAGCATATCAAATGATTTCTTCTACCGAATATTATCATCTTCAACATGATCCGTATTATATCGCTATTAATAATGATATGACTGTAAAAAGCTGTATTATGGATAACACCAATAATAAAATCTATTTTTCGTATGCGGAACAATTAGCTGGTTTAGGCCAATTTTTAGAATATGATATTAGCACGCAAAAAATATCTCTTTTTAAAGAAGCAAAAACCAGCCAAACTCAAATAGATTTAAATAGTAAGTTAGCTTATTACAAATGGTATCGAAAAAATCTTAGCAAAAAAAAGAAGCATGATAATAAGTATTATTTGGCTTTAATCAATTATGCAAAAAACTCTACACTTGAAGCTGCCTACAAATATAAATTAATTGCCAATTGTTATACCAATATAAAAAATCAAGATAAAGCCTTAGAGTTTGCCAATAAATACATTGAGAATAGACCCAAATATAATTCGGCGTATACTACCAAAATTAATATTCTAAATAATTTTGAAGATTATAAAGCTGTGATCAGCACAATTGATGAGATGCTAGAACATGCAATATTATCGCCCGCAGACCAATTTTACACAAAAATAGATCTATTAAAAGCATACGATAAACTGCAGTCACAAACTCCAGAACAAAAAAATATTAAGGAAATTAAACAATTGGCTAAAGAAATTAAGGAAGAGGCAAATAAATACTTCCTTGCAAAATGGATAAAAAAAGATCTATCGAAAATAGATGAAATTGTCACCAAATACAATTAATAAATTATCATTAAATACTTTAAATCCCATTCATTTTGCATGTGATTTTTTTGCCTTTTGGAAAAATTAAATTAAAAATTGCAATTCTATTTTTTATATGTTTGTAAACTGAATTTACACACCAAAATTCATCTCACACCAAAGAAAGCCCGATTAATTCTGCCTTTAATTGTTAAGTATTTATTTTTCTCTAATTTTACCCACGGGTATAAGAATTTAACAGAATTATTCTTTTACCCATATTGTTTAAACAACACACATTAAAATGAAAAGAACAATTATTTTATTATTCGCTGTTTTTTTTAGTGGATTTATCTCGGCAAAAGGTAATGCAGAATGGATTCGCTACGCAGCAATTTCTCCTGACGGAGAACAAATTGTTTTTGCCAATAGAGGAGATCTTTATTTGGTATCAGCAAAAGGTGGCAAGGCTCGTCCACTTACCTTTCATAAAGCTCACGATTTTATGCCAGTATGGAGTCATAATGGAAGTAAAATTGCATTTGCTTCGGAGCGATATGGGAACTTCGATATTTTCGTAATTAATGCAAATGGAGGAACTGCAAAACGATTAACTTATCATTCAACTAATGAATATCCCTATACCTTTAGTTCGGACGACAAGAATGTAATATTTGGCGCTCAAAGACTAGATGCCATAAATCACCGTCAATACCCTACAAAATCACAACCCGAATTGTACGAGGTTGCTGCAAAAGGCGGACGTGTGAATCAGGTTTGGACCATTCCTGCCGAAGATGTACAGGTAAGCAAAGACGGACAGCAGATGATTTATCATGATAAAAAAGGTGGTGAAAACGAATTTCGTAAACATCATACCTCTGCTATTACACGCGACATTTGGCTTTATAACAAAAAAAGCAATATCCATAAAATGATAACCAGTTTTAAGGGAGAAGACCGAAATCCTGTTTACAGTAAAGATGAAAAAAGTATTTACTACCTAAGCGAGGAAAGCGGTTGTTTTAATGTTCACAAACTAGAGTTGGAAAATCCGGCAAATAAAAAACAAATTACCAAGTTCGAAATGCATCCGGTTCGCTATTTAAGCATGGCAAACAATGGTACTTTATGCTATACTCATAATGGCGAGTTATTTACCATGAGCAATGGAAATCAACAAAAAGTATCGGTAAATATTACTACCGAAGATAAAAGTAACAACGAACAAATTATCCCGGTAAAAGGAAATGTAAAAGAAATGGCTGTTTCGCCCAATGGAAAAGAAGTTGCCTACATTGTTCGTGGCGAAGTGTTTGTTTCGTCGGTTGAAGGTAAGATGACCAAGCGCATTACAACAACTCCTGCACAGGAACGCTTTGTGAGCTTCTCGCCCGATGGTAAAAGTATTATTTATGCCAGCGAAAGAAATACTAAATGGGGTATTTATAAAAGCCAGAAGGTTAGTGATACAGAACCCTATTTCTACGCCTCTACCCTTTTAAAGGAAGAACCACTAATTGTAAACGAGAATGGAAACTATCAACCAAAATTCTCGCCCAATGGAAAAGAAATTGCCTTTATCGAAAATAAACGCTCATTAAAAATTTATAATCTGGAGAACAAAAATATCCGCACCATTATGAATGGAGATCAACTATTCTATATGGGCGAAGGCGATCAGTATTTTTCGTGGAGCCCCGACAGTAAGTGGCTATTGGTTGAATATTCTCCTGTTTTAGCCAACAGCGAAGCAGTGCTAATTGCTGCCGATGGCAAACAGAAAATGATTAACCTTACCGAAAGTGGTTATGGCGATACTGCTCCAATTTGGGTAAACGATGGCAAGCAAATGTTGTGGTTTAGCGACCGCGATGGATTACGTTCTTATGCCAACAGTGGTTCGCGCCAAATGGATGTTTATACCCTATTTTTCACCAAAGATGGATGGGATCGTTTCAATATGAGCAAAGATGAATATGCTTTACTTAAAGAAATTGAGAAAAAAGAGAAAGAGGCGAAAGAAAAAGCGAAAAAAGATGCCGATAAAGACAAGAAAAAATCGAAGAAAAAGAACAAAAAGAAAAATGTAGAAAAAGACAGCACCTTAACTTTCGACTGGGATGGTATGAAAGATCGTAAAAAACGATTGACTCTTCATTCATCGAAATTAAGCGATGCGGTTCTTTCAAAAGATGGCGAAACACTTTACTATTTGGCTAAGTTCGACAAAGGATACAATTTATGGAGCACTAAATTACGTACCAAGGAAACCAAAATGTTGATCAAATTAGGATCTGACGGTGGTAGCTTAATGTGGGACAAAAAGATGAAAAAATTATTCCTTTTATCGGATGGCACAATATCTACCGTTGATTTAGCAGCTAAATCGACCAAGCCTATTTCTGTTAATAGCGAAATGACTTTGGATGTAGCTGCTGAACGCCAGCAAATGTTCGATCATGTTTGGAGACGTAATAAAAGTATGTTCTACATTTCGAATTATCACGGAGCAGATTGGGACGCATTAAGAGAAAATTATGAAGCCAAACTACAATCGATCAGCAATGACTTTGAGTTTTCACAATTACTATCGGAAATGTTGGGTGAACTAAACGTTTCGCACTGTGGGGCTCGTTATTACGGAGGAATGGCCAATGGCGACAAAACTGCATCGCTGGGTATTTTTATCGATTACAATTACATGGGCGAAGGAATTAAAATTGCTGGTATTATAAAAAATGGCCCTCTAGATAAAAATAAAATAAAGGTTTCGAAAGGAATGATTATCGAGCAAATCGATGGTATCAAAATTGGTAATGATGTTGATTACGCAAAATTCCTGAACCGAAAAGAAGGAAAATTTACTGCACTTCGCATTTTCGATCCGGCAAGTAAAAAATATCAGAATATTACCATTAAACCAATTTCGAATAGAACGGAAAGTGCTTTACTTTACAAGCGATGGGTAAAAATAAACGAAAAAGAAGTAGATAAATTAAGCAATGGCAAATTGGCATACGTTCATATTCCGGGAATGAACGATGGTGCCTACCGTAATACTTACGAAAAAGTAATGGGTAAATATTACGACCGGGATGGTATTATTATAGATACACGTTTTAATGGTGGTGGCGATTTGGTAGGTGATATTACCATGTTTTTAACTGGTGAAACTTTTATGGAATATGCCATTGAAGACAGAACAATTGGCTACGAACCTGGATACAGGTGGACAAAACCTTCGGTTGCCATGATTAACGAAGCCAATTACAGCGACGGACACTGTTTCTCTTGTGCTTATCAGGATTTGGGAATTGGCAAGCTAATTGGAATGCCCGTTCCGGGAACTTGCAGTTATGCAGGCTGGGAAATGTTACAAAACGGAAGAGTTCTTTGGGGATCGATTCCGGTAAGTGCAAAAAATAAAGCTGGCGAATGGCTGGAAAACAACGAAACGGTACCAGAAATTCAGGTGAAAAATATGCCTGGAAAAATTGATAATGGTATCGATGAGCAATTGGAAGCTGCAGTTAAGGCTTTACAGGAAGAGTGTAAATAAAAGCACAATTTACAATACAAAAACCGCTGAGTTTAACTCAGCGGTTTTTTTTATAACTAATTTTGAATGCTTAGCAGCAATTAACAATAAACTACCTGCTCATTTCTAATATGCTTTCTACCTGACCCGAAATTCCTGTTTTTTTTGAAGGAAACTCCATTCCAAATGCGGCAGTTCCGACTGTAAAACCCGCAGCGCCAGTAGTTTTTACAACATCTATCCTTTCTTTTTGGTCGATGCTTCCTGCTACAATAACAGGCTTAGCAGATGTTTTACAAACCTCCCGAATTAACAAAGGAACATCCTCACCCACAAAACGATAGGCTAATAAATCTAAACCATCTACTCCATCGATAGCAGCCACCTGTCTGGCATTGGCAGTAATTTCAGAAATGCTTCCTTTTAAAATGCTTGGATGGTCTTCTACAATGCCTACAAAAGGATAATATTTTAAAGCATGATTTTTTACCAAAGGGGCAATAATATCGGGTCTTGTGCCGCCCAGCAAATAATCTACATTTAAATCCATGGCTATTTGTGCCGATTGTTTTTCACTCTCAACATCGAGACTCACCACTTCTAAATAAATCTTAACATCTTCTTTTCTTAAATCGTTGGCAAGATTTTTTAATTCACTAATAGGCAAACCAATGTCTTTAAAACCAATATGTTTTACTCCTTCTTGAGCAATCTCCTTAACATACTTCCTAGCATCAGTTACTGTCTGATCATTCCTTGTCAACATAAATATAAAATCTATACTCATCTTATTTGTTAAATGTTTGTGTGTTTGTATTTGTACAACAAAAGTAACATTTTATTAGATGTTGCTTACTTAATTCTCAGCAGAATAAGATTTAAATAAAGAATTATATGTAAAAATATTTTATACAGTGAATGATTCACTCTTAGCTGTTGTAAGGATATGAAATGTGAATGGTATTAACAGATTAGGAAACTAAATAAGCTTGTTTTTTATAGATCCCTTTACTTACGGATTAAAAATCCGACACTATCCTGAACTACTTAGCTGCAAATTATAAATTTGCAGAAGCATGGTTTGTAAAAAAAACAAATTTTCACCTTTTTCCTTTTTTTACATTGAAATTTGAGATCTAAACTTTTGAAAATTGACTTTATCTTTTTCTTCTAGCATTCCAATATTTTATGTAATTATCCTGCGAAAGAAGGCCAACCGATCCGGTATAAATTCCACCACCTTCCATCATATCGAATACCCGAACAATAATTCTATTTTTTTCATTGCTGCGAAGTAAGTTTACAGGCAAGTAATAGCCTCGCATTTGCTTGTAACTTTCTGATCTTTCACGAACAGTTTGTTCTGTAAATTCTCCAGACTGACCTACTAAAACTCCATTTACATAAACCTGATCGATATCGTCTATTTTTCCCAATACCAACACCATTCGTTCTTTTAACACTTCCTTTTCCAAACTAAATTCGAGAGCATAACATGCATAGCCATTGTAATTTTTATATCCCTGATTTTCCCAGTATCCCGGAACAATAATATCATCCCAATTTTCCATCTGAGCGATATTTTCATGAGCATATTTCCCGGTTTTAAACTTCCAGTTTCCCTGTAAATCAATATCCACAGGAATTGCATCCCTATCTATCATTAAGGAAATATCGCCACTAATAATACCCCCCTCGCCAACATCGTCGTAAACACGAACCGCAATTGTATTTCTTTTTTTAATGAATTTAGCTGGCAGATGATACAACCTATTGGAAGTATAAGCAGTACTGAACCTCGGGGGAAAACTTCCCGTTTGCCCAATTCTTTGTCCGTTTACAAAAACCTCATCAACATCATCTATATTTCCTAAGTTAAGATACAAAGACTGATCTAGTGGAATATCAACACTCAAAAAATTAGTTCTGTACCAGGCATAGCCATCATATCCATAAAACCCTTGATTTTCCCACGAAGAAGGAACATTTATGCGCTCCCAATTTGAATCATCGAAATTTGGAGAAGCCCACTCGCTATTATCCCCTACCGAAAACTTCCATCGCTGATTTAAATCTACAACTTTCTTAAATTCCTGCGCACTTGTATTCATCGCTATTCCTACAAAAACAAGCAGCAACAGAATTACACTCTTTACAGATTTCTTTATATCGTAATTTCTCCACATAATTTAATCGAACCAATAATCAATAAGTTTCTGAAATGGACTTCGTGTATCTTTAAAGCTTTTCTTACTAATAGACATCGCCTCATTTTCTCCAATAATTCCAATAGGTCCCTTATAAATTCCTCCTGGACCAGAGAAATCTTCAACAATTACCTCTATACTATTTATACTATTATGCTTAAGAAGATTATCAGGAATTTCGTAGGCCCTAAGTGTTAAATGATTACCCGCATAAGAAAATCGTTTTCTTTTCATATCGCGAACACTTCCAATTTTCTGCCCATTTAAATATACCTCGTCCACATCATCAATTACACCCATAAATAAAACCTGATCGTTTCTGTTTAAATCGAATGGATATTTAAATTCCTTTGAATAAACAGCTTTCCCATTGTAATTATTATATCCGCGAGCTTCCCAAAATCCCGGAACAAATATTTTCCCCAGCTTACTTGTAATCACCGATTTATTAGCTGAATCTACCTCTATGGAACTTTCAAAATTCCAGTATCCACTTAAATCAAGATTCATTCTTTTCTGATCTAAATCGTATGCAATTTCAATATTACCATTAATAATTCCCCCTTCATGAAAATCGTCGAAAACACGAATGGCAATAATATTATCTCCATTAGAATTTAAAATATAACTTGGCACCGGATACATTCTCGGAATATCATAAGCTGTTTCTGCTTTTGGCGGGAATTGTCCCGTAGTTCCTACTAATTGTCCATTAACATACACCTCATCGGCATCGTCGATATATCCAACATATAAATACACAAAATCAAGATTATTTGGTATCGATAATGTAAAATGTTTACGATACCAGGCATATCCGTTGTATCCTTCAAATCCGCCATGTTCCCAACTTTGAGGAACAAAAATTTTTTCCCATTTGCTATCATTAAAATTAGGCTTAGCGCGGGCAGGATCATCTCCAACTGAAAATTTCCAATATCCTTTTAAATTAACAAGACTTCGTAAATTTTCGGACGAAGCACTACCCGCTTGTAATCCTAATACAAGTGTAAGTATTATAATTTTTAAACCTGATAATATGTAAGTTCTTGTGCTCATATACAATTCAAATTTTAATGCTTACTATTTTTCGCGTTTAGTAAAATTTAATCGTAAAGCAAGTTCTTTTCCAATAAGTGCTTCGTTTACTTTAATATGTTTTTTACTCATATTTTCACGAACAGCTTCCATTAATTCTTCATTAAAACCAATTACTTTACTCACTTTAACTTCATTATTTTCGTTAATGGTACATCTTAAAACTATTAATTCCGATTCTCCATCGCGAAGAAAATCTACAAAACTGGTTCTACTGGCAGCTCTTTTTATTTTTTTTAAAGCAAGTATGCTTTCTTTTTCTATTTTTAATGTATCGGGCGTAATCGCCATTCCTAAATTTGTAATTAACAAAGCTGCTAAAACTACTACTGCTATTTTTATACTTTTCATGCCCCTAATTTTTATGATTTATATTTCGGCAGAAATTTTTTTAGATGAACAGAATCGCGCGCCTTCTGTTCTTTTCTAATCTTAAATTTCTACTGTAAAATTAGGGCGACTAAACATCATTTGTGTCATAGCAAAATCAGCAATTGTCATAAATTGTCATGAAGATAAATTTAAAGTAAAAAAGGATAAAGTTTAAAGATATAATTTTTAATTATCAATTATTTACAAGTTTACACCCCACTCCATGAACTGTTAAAATTATCTATGGTGCGAGGTGTTGGCTGATATTCCGTTCCTCAAACCTTATCCAATAAATGTCATGGAGATAAGCTTAAAGTAAAAAGGTTAACGTTTAAAACTATCAATTTTTCATTATTAATTTCTAATTATTAATTACTTACAAGCCTGTATCCCACTCCATGAACTGTTAAAATTATTTTAGCATGATTAGGATCATCTTCTATTTTTTGCCTTAGTTTTAATATAAAATTATCAATGGTACGCGATGTTGGCTGATATTCCATTCCCCAAACCTTATCCAATAAATCATCGCGACTAAGGGTTTTATTGCGATTATCCCACAAATAGTGAAGAATATCGACTTCTTTGCTCGACATTTTTACATCATCACCATTAACTGTTCCTTCAAAAGAATTAAAATCGATTTGTAAACGACCTATATTTATTTTTTTAAGCTCCTGATTAACTGCAGGAGATTGAGTTCTACGCAAAACAGCACGAATTCTTGCCAATAATTCTCTTAAGCTAAAAGGTTTTGTAATATAATCGTCAGCACCCAGTTCTAAACCCAAAACCTTATCAATTTCTTCACCTTTAGCCGTTAATAAAATAACAGGTGTTTGAATTCCCTTGGCTCTCGCCTTTTTACAGATATCGAAACCAGATATTTTAGGCAGCATCACATCCAACAAGACTAAATTATACTTGTTATTGATAATTTTCTGCAGACCAATTTCTCCATCTTCGGCCGTATCTACCTGATAAGATTCAAATTCCAGATTATCTTTCAAACCCATTAGCATTCCAGGTTCATCCTCTACAATTAATATCGAATACATTTTTAATCTGTTTTAGCTTCTGTTAATTGGAAAATACAAAGTAAAGCAAGATCCTTTTCCTACGGTACTATCCAGTTTAATTTTTCCCTGATGGGCATCCATTATATGTTTTACTATGCTTAAACCAATACCCGAACCTTTTGCTTTATGTGCCAAATTACCACTTGTTACTCTAAAAAATTTATCGAATACCAGTTTCTGATCTTTTTTTTCAATTCCTATACCATAATCAATCACATCTATACCAGCAAAATTGCCATCTGTAAAAGTCCGAATTTCAATTTTTTTCACATCTGTACTGTACTTTATAGCATTATCAATTAAATTAATTATTGCTTCAGAAACGGCTTCCCAATCGGCACTTATCAATTGTAAAGATTCATTTTTCAACAAATTAATTTCAAAACCATTCTTATCGAGATGTTGCCTATAATTAAAAATCAGATTTTCAATTTCCTCATTTAAATTACAATTTGTAAAATGATATTCTCTTCTACCACTTTCAATCTTATTAAAATTAAGAATATTATTAACCATTCTCGACAATCGGTTAGCTTCAGTATTAATCACTTTATAGTATTCTTTTTTCTTTTCTTCGCTTCTTAGCCTATCCATTTCCAAAGTTTCGGAATACATATTTATTAAAGCCAGTGGCGTTCTAATTTCGTGCGAAACATTGGAAATAAAATCAGTTTTTAACTGATTTAATCGAATTTGCTTTCTTATATTTTTAAATACAAACCAGGCAGCTAAAAGTAAAATTATATCCATAGCAATTAAAAGAATAATATTGGTTCTTGTTCTGTTACGAACCAAATTTTCAATGGTATTTCCTTTCATCTGAATGCCCAAATCAAATTCAGGCAAAAGCCAAATTTCTTTTTTTTGCTTGATATTTTTATCCTCAACATCCTGAAAAGTATTAAAGTAAACTTCCTGCGAACTATTTTCCCTAAACACCGAAATATAAAAACGATCCTTAGCAACCGATTGAATTTTTGGCCCCAGATTCTCTTTTATAAACTTCTCTGTATCTATTAAAAAAAGAACTGTTTTTACCTTAGCCGAATCGCTTGAATGGGCAAAGGCAAAAAGACTTTTACGCTTAAATGTAGTTGGTAAATTTTCAATTTTACGATATCCACTTTTTATGTATCGTTGTAAAAGTTCTACTTTCTTTAAATTACTTGTAAAATCGTACTCTAATTTTGTTGTGATTTTAGAAAGACTATCTTCAGGAATTTTTTCTTTGGTCTGCAATAAAAAACCAGAAGTATCGACAATAGAAACAGCATCAAGCGAATAGTTTTTAATCAAAATATTTTCGATATCGCTATTCTCACGTTCTACCTGATTAGCCCAACCACTAAGTACATCATCGGAATATTGATTAATAGAAAATAATATAGATTCTAACTGTCCGGAATAAATAGAATCGATAACAGCTTCATTTTTATTTAAATTACTAATTTCGTAAGTCGTAAAAAACAAAGATGGAAGCACAAGTATCAGGGTAAGAACAATTCCAATTTTTATACCGGGTTTTATCATTACAAATATTTTTGTTTAGCCAAATATACAGAAAAAGCCACGATTCAATTTGAATCATGGCTTTAATATTAACTATCAATTAACAATATTTTATTTAATCATTTGCACATTTTACAGCTTTCACTTTTCCTCCAAAATATTTGTCTTTTAACCGAAGTGAAACATTAACAAGAGCAATTAAAACCGGTACCTCAACCAAAGGCCCAATAACGGCAGCAAATGCAACTCCTGAATTAATACCAAATACTGCAATAGCCACAGCAATGGCAAGCTCAAAATTATTACTTGCTGCGGTAAACGATAAACTTGCCGTTTTCGAATATCCGGCCTTAAACTTGTGTCCCATAAAAAATGAAATCACAAACATAATAACAAAGTAGATTACCAAAGGCACAGCAATACGCACAACATCGAATGGCAATTGTACTATATACTCTCCTTTTAATGAGAACATCACAAAAATTGTAAATAACAATGCTATCAGCGTAAGCGGGCTAATTTTAGGTATAAATTTTTTCTGATACCAATCTTTACCTTTGGCTTTAATCCCAAAATAACGGGTAATCATTCCAGCAAAAAACGGTATTCCAAGGTAAATCATTACACTTTCGGCAATATCACCCATTGTTACATCCACAACCGATCCTTCTAATCCGAAATATCCTGGTAACACGGTAATAAAAACGTAAGCATAAACCGAAAAAAACAAGACCTGGAATATACTATTGAATGCTACCAAACCAGCTGCATATTCAGGATCACCTTTAGCCAAATCGTTCCAAACAATTACCATGGCAATGCATCGGGCTAAACCAATTAGAATTAATCCGGTCATATATTCGGGATAATCCTGCAGAAAAATAATTGCCAGAACAAACATTAATGTCGGTCCCAACAACCAATTCTGAACCAAGGAAAGAATTAAAATCTTACGATTTTTAAATACATCTTTTAATTCTTCGTATTTTACTTTTGCCAAAGGCGGATACATCATAATTACCAGTCCAATGGCAATTGGCACATTAGTAGTTCCTACCGACAATTTATTCCAAAATCCTGCCATTGCCGGAAAAAAGTAACCGGCTCCAACTCCTATGGCCATTGCCGCAAATATCCATAAGGTAAGATATCTGTCCAAAAAAGATAATTTCTGATTTAAGGTTCCCATTTTCTTATTTATTTAGGATATACTCCTGATTAAATTTTGCAAAATCTCTGCGTATTTCGTCTCTTACTCTTTTAAACACTTCAAATACTTCCTCTTCAGTTCCTTCGGCATAAGCCGGATCGTCGAAACCTATATGAACACGAGTTCCAACAGGACCTAAAAAAGCAGGACAAGCATCTTTTGCTCCACCACATACAGAGATTAGGAAATCTACTCCATCTTCCAAAAATTCATCTACCATTTTCGGACGCTGATTACTAATATCAACACCAATTTCAGCCATTGCCTTAACTGCTAAAGGATGAACCTGATCAGCAATTTTTGTTCCTGCCGAAACAACATCTAAATCTGGATTAATATCTCTTAAAATTGCTTCACCCATCTGGCTTCTGCAAGAGTTTCCTGTACACAATACCAATACTTTCATTCTTTTATTTTTTTATTAACAGATCTTATTATCACAGGGAGTTATTTCATCGAATAAAGCTCCAAACACATTTTTTAATTTATCTATTCCGGTCTTATTTAAACAATATTTTATTTTCAATCCTTCCACATCGCCCTGAATTAATCCTATGGATTTTAGTTCTTTTAAATGCTGAGAAACCGTTGTTCTACTTAAAGGAAGAAAATCTGAAATATCTCCTGAAATACAAGCTGGAGTTGATGCTAAAAACTGCAAAATTGCAATTCGGGCTGGGTGTGATAATGCCTTTGCTAAAAAGGCAATCTCCTGCTGTTTCTCTTCAAACAATTCCAACTTTTTCATTGTAATGTAATTTTAATTTCTAATGACGCAAACATACGACATTGATTTGAATAAAAAAATGAATTCAAATAAAATCACAATTTATTAACACTAAATCAATCTTAGAAAAATTTATGCATAACTCATCTTTACATACAAATTACAGTACAAAAAAAGTCCCTTTCAACCGAAAGGGACTCTGTTTATTTTCTTAATAATCTATTATAAACGTGCTTCTAAAATTTCAGCAACATCAGTCACCTCAACATCAGGCAACATACCTACATATCCACGTTCGATAAATCTCTTGGAAATAATATCAATAGAATCTTGTCCCACATTATAATCGCTTAAACGAGTAGCAATGCCAACACTCTGGAAAAACTCTTCTGTTTTCTGAATTGCAAGTGTTTTTTTCTCATCATCAGATCCTTCGGTAATATTCCAAACTCTTTCGGCATATTGTAGCAACTTCTCTCCTCTTTTCTCTTTTAATTTAGTTAACAAACCAGGAAGAACGATTGCCAAAGTTACTCCATGATCAAGTCCATGAAAAGCTGTTAATTCATGACCAATCATGTGAGTTGCCCAATCGCTTTTAACTCCCATTCCAATTAAACCGTTTAAGGCCATAGTTGCCGCCCACATAAGGTTAGCTCTATTTTCATAATCAGGAGTTTCTGCTGCAATTGCTTTTGGTCCTTCCTCAATTAATGTTAACAGTAAACCTTCAGCAAAGCGATCCTGAACAGGAGAATTTACCGGATATGTTAAGTATTGTTCCATTACATGAATAAATGCATCAACAATACCGTTAGACACCTGTCTCTTTGGTAAAGAATAAGTCACTTCCGGATCGAGAACCGAAAATTTAGGGAACAATAGAGGATTACCAAATGCTTTTTTCTCTTTGGTAGCAGCTTTTGTAACTACTCCACCATTATTCATTTCGGAACCTGTTGCCGATAAAGTTAAAACTGCACCTAAATCTACCGCTTTGGTAATAGGAGCACGCTTAGCCATTATATCCCACTCATCGCCTTCGAAAAAAGTTGCTGCTGCAATAAATTTAGTTCCATCCACAACCGATCCGCCTCCAACGGCCAATAAAAAGTCTATTTTCTCTGAACGAACAATTTCTACTGCTTTCATTAAAGTTTCGAAATGCGGATTTGCCTCAATACCCGAAAATTCCTTTATATCGTATCCTTCCAAAGCACTCATAACCTGATCGTAAACACCATTTTTCTTGATACTTCCACCACCATAAGTCATTAATACTTTTGCATTTTTTGGAACATACTTATTTAATTCTGCAATTTTACCTTTTCCAAAAAGGATATTTACCGGATTATAAAAATCAAAATTTTCCATCTTATATTTTATTTGTTTTAATTATAATTTATTTAAAGCCTTCACAAGTTCTTTTGCCATTAAAAGATCCGATGCGGGATTTTGTCCTGTTATTAATCTACCATCCACCACTACATACTCCTGCCAATTTGCTACAGATGAATAATTTGCACCTCTATCTTTTAAGCTTGTCTCCAAAAGAAAAGGTAATTTAGATTCTGTACCCAGTGCTTCTTCTTCGTTATTACTAAATGCTGTAATATTTTTACCTTCTACCAAAAAGGATCCATCAGAAAGTTTCACATTAAGTAATCCGCCACCGCCATGACAAACCGAACACACAACACCTCCTTTTTCGTATATTTTGCGGGTTATCTCTGCTATATTTTTGTTGTCTGGCAAATCAAACATTACACCAAATCCTCCTGGAAAATAGATTGCATCGTAATCATCCACATTAATATCTTGCGGAGAATAGCTATTTCTAAATTTTTCGCCTCCTTTCTTATCTACGAGAAAACTTTTCACCTTTGCATCATCTAAATCCAATTTCTTAACGGGAACTGCTCCTCCTTTTGGAGATACAAAATCCATCTCAATTCCATTTTTAAGCAAATAAAAATAAGGAACAGCTACTTCTAGCACATAGCAACCAGATTCCCACCCGTCTTTATCTTTAAAATGACTAGTTACCGCAAATAATACTTTACTCATGCTTCTGATTTATTATTTAGAACAAAGTTAAGTGGACTTTTTCTATAAGAAAAATTATTCTTTTTATACTTTTGTATAAATTAATTTATACAATATGGTAAATCTCGAGTGGTACAGAACTTTTAAAGCCATTTACGAACGTGGAACATTAACAGGAGCAGCCGAAACTTTATTACTAAGCCAACCAGGTGTTAGCCAACAACTAACCGCTCTTGAAACTTATATGGGAGTAAAGCTATTTGAGCGTAAACCCCGAAAAATGTTGCCAACGCCTAATGGAATACAGCTTTACAATCAAATTGAGGAGGCCATTCTTCAACTTGAAAAAACCGAAGAGAATTTTAAACGAAGAAACCTTAAAAACCTACCATCAGCAAAAGTTGGTATGTCAATAGAAATGTTTACTCATGCTTTTGCCGATATACTTGATAAACTTGCAATGAACGTTGAATTTACTTTTGGAGAAAATGAAGACTTACAGTCTAAACTATTCGCTAAAGAGTTGGATTTAACCATTACCACACTACAACACAATCATCAAAATATCGAATACAAACACCTTTGTAAGGAGGCTGTTTTATTAGTTTGCAGCAAAAATTTGGATACAATTCCATTTAATCAGTTTGTATATAAGAAAAAGTTAGATGAAGCCGAAAAATGGTTGAGTCAGCAAAACTGGTACTCCTACACCTATAAAATGGAAACCATAAAATCGTTTTGGTCTCAAAATTTTAAAAAGAAACCTTATTTTAAACCACGATATGTAATCCCTAATTTAAGTGCAATGCTAGAGGCAATTCAACGCAACAAAGGCATTTGTATTTTGCCCTCGAGCTTGTGTAAAGATTTGCTCATTAAAAAAGAAATTAAAGAGTTATGGCAAGGAGTTAAAACTACTTATAACAATAAATATTTTGCAATTCAAACTCAAAGTAAAAATTTAAAACAAACTGAAGAGATAATAAAAATCCTTTTAGAAAAGGAAAATCAATAATTAAAAAATATAAACAGATGAAAAAAATATACTATTTATCAACTTGCTCGACCTGTACCAGAATTATTAAAGAATTAAATTTGAGTTCCGAATTTATATATCAAGACATTAAAACCGAAAAAATTAACAAACAACAATTGGAAGAGATGGCTAAAATGGCCGGGAGTTTCGAAAGTTTATTTAGCCGACGCGCAATGAAATATAAAGAATTAGGCTTAAAAGATAAAAAACTAAGCGAAGAAGAATACAAAAATTATATTCTCTCGGAATATACCTTTTTAAAGCGACCAGTATTAATCGTTGATGATAATATATTTATAGGTAACTCGAAAAAGACCGTGGAAAATGCAAAATCGGCACTCTAAACAAATAAGAAGTATGGCTGTAATTTTGTAAATAGCTTATTAAATAATAACTTATCCTCTGTTTTTAAGATACCACACTAAAATTTTATCGTTTTTTTTGATTGTTACTAAACTTAAAACTTTTACTTATGCCTTATTTAAAAGTTCAAACTAACAAAAGCTTTTCAAGCAAAAAGCAGCAAAACTTTTTAAAGGAATGTTCAGCTCTTATTTCTTTCGAGCTAGGAAAACCTGAAAAATATGTAATGACTGTTTTTGAACCAAAAATTGAAATGACATTAGGTGGAAACAACGATTCTACCATTTTTCTTCAGCTAAAAAGTATTGGTTTACCTGATACCAAAACAAAAGACTTATCAAAAAAGTTTGCCAATTTAGTTGAAGAAAAACTAAAAATCCCTAAAGACAGAGTGCAGGTTGAATTTATGGATGTACCAAGAGGTTTTTGGGGTTGGAATGGTATTCTTTTTTGATTTACCAACAAAGCAAACGTTTGAAAATAAATAATCAGTTAATTTTTTAACAATTTACATGTTTTTTATTGCTTTAATAAAAATTTTACACACCTTTACATCGAAAAATTGAGATAAGCAGAGATGAAAACATTAATTTACAAATATAAAAAGCTTTATAAACGCAATAAACAGTTGCTGTTTTTGTAGATTTGTAGAATAATGTGATGCTCTTAAAATATAGAAGCCTGCAGAATTCTGCAGGCTTTTTTTGAATATTTATTTTATACTAAGCAACACTCCAGATAAACTGGAAAACTGAAAAAACTAAAAAACTATTAACCAATGAAAGTTTTAAAATTTGGTGGTACTTCGGTTGGATCACCTGAAAGAATTAAAAATCTGGCAGAACTAGTACAGGCAGATGAATCAAGAATTATTGTTTTATCAGCAATGGCAGGCACAACCAATGCTTTGGTTGAGATTACTGACTTATTATACAAAGAGAATAATGATCTGGCTAATGAAAAAATTTCTGAGCTAGAGACTCAATACAGAAAACGTATTGAAGAATTATACACCACCGAAGAATATAAGTCGAAAGGTAATGAACTCATAAATTCTCATTTTAATTATATCAGAAATTTTGTCTATAGAAGCTTTACCACACTTCAGGAAAAGGCAATTTTAGCACAGGGAGAGTTGATTTCGACAGCCATGTTTCACTACTATTTATCTGAAATTGGTGTTAACTCAACATTTTTGCCAGCCTTAAATTTCATGAGAATCGACAAAGATGGAGAACCTGATTATTTCTATATAAAAGAAAATCTAGAACGTATTTTATCTGAGGAATCGGAACATAAATTATTTATTACTCAGGGATTTATTTGCCGTAATGTTTACGGAGAAGTAGATAACTTAAAAAGAGGTGGTAGTGATTATACTGCATCTTTAATTGGTTCGGTACTTCAATCGGAAGAGGTTCAGATATGGACTGATATTGATGGTTTCCATAACAACGACCCAAGGTATGTTGAAAACACAAGTGCATTAAAGCAATTATCATTCGACGAAGCTGCCGAGCTAGCCTACTTTGGGGCTAAAATTATGCACCCATCGAGTATTGTGCCCTGCAAATTAAATCACGTTCCGGTGCGTTTAAAAAACACACTAAGTCCTTTAGATGAAGGAACTTTAATATCCGATGACTCGATAGGAAAAGGCATAAAAGCTATTGCTGCCAAAGATGGGATTACTGCGCTTAAAATTAAATCGGGACGAATGTTACTGGCTTATGGTTTCTTGCGAAAAGTATTCGAGGTTTTCGAAATTTACAAGACTCCTATCGATATGATTACAACATCAGAGGTTGCAGTATCGCTTACCATTGACGACGACTCGAACCTTAAGGAAATAGAATCGGAATTGGTAAAATATGGCAATGTGGAAATTGATAAAGACCAATCGATTATTTGTATTGTTGGCGATTTTATTTCGGAATCGGCCGGAAGTGCAAAGTTAGTATTAGAGGCTCTTGAGCACATTCCATTACGTATGATTTCGTACGGAGGAAGCTTACACAACATTTCTGTTTTAGTAAGCAAAGAAGATAAAGTAGCCGCACTTCAGGCATTAAGTAATCATTTGTTTTAGAGTATCACTTACAATCAATTTTTATCATGTTTAATAGTACGCGAATAGATAAATTCAACCAATTAGAAACTCCATTCTATTTTTACGATATGAATATATTGGAGCAAACTCTTAATTCAATTCAATCCGAATCTTCGAAATATGGATATCATATTCATTATGCTGTAAAGGCAAATGCGAACCCGAAAATCATGCAAAAAATACAATCGTATGGTTTTGGTGCCGATTGTGTTAGTGGCAATGAAATTTCCAGATCGGTTGAATGCGGATTTCCTGCCAGTAAAATTGTATATGCAGGAGTAGGTAAATCCGATAAGGAAATAAAAACCGCTTTGGAAACAGATATTTTTTGTTTTAATTGTGAATCGATTCCAGAAATGGAATTAATTAACGAGTTGGCCAAACAGGAAGGTAAAGTTGCAAAAATTGCAATTCGTATTAACCCAAATGTAAATGCCAACACTCACCATTATATTACAACTGGTATTGAGGAAAATAAGTTTGGAATTAACCGCTGGGAGTTCGATAGTGTTATAGAGAATTTAAAAACTTTTAAAAATATTAAATTAATTGGTCTGCATTTTCATATTGGATCGCAGATTACCGATTTAAGTGTTTTTAAAGGTCTTTGCCTAAGAATAAACGAAATTCAGGAATGGTTTAAGGAAAGACAAATTTTTGTAGATCTTATTAACGTTGGTGGTGGTTTTGGTGTAGATTACGAAAACCCGGATGAAAATCCGATTCCCGATTTTACTACTTTCTTTGCAATCTTTGATGAATTTTTGAATCTAAAAGCAAATCAGGAACTGCATTTTGAATTGGGACGTTCTGTTGTTGCCCAGTGTGGAAGCGTAATGTCAAGAGTTTTGTATGTGAAAAATGGTGTAAACACAAAATTTGCCATTTTAGATGCCGGAATGACTGAGTTATTGCGTCCTGCATTGTATCAGGCTTATCACAAAATAGAAAATGTAAGCGCCAATGGCGAAACAGATAAATACGATGTTGTGGGACCTATTTGCGAGTCGTCGGACTGTTTTGGCAAATCGGTAAAGTTACCAAAAACAAAAAGAAACGACTTAATTGCTTTAAGAACAACCGGTGCTTACGGAGAAGCAATGGCTTCGCAATACAATTTAAGAAATATTGCCAATGCAGTATTTTCTGACGAAATAGACCCAGCGTAAACAAATATATATTACCTATTAAAAAGGGCAATATTCTTACTTGAATATTGCCTTTTCTATTTAATACCTATTTTTTTAAGTAATGATTTAGATGGAGTTATAAACAAAGTAATATTAGAAAACATTCCTCCTTTGGCATAAGAATCGATAATATTATTCTCGTGAGTTATTTTACTACCCGATAAACTTAATGTATGATTTTCGTTTGTAACATCGAAATTAATATTTGCCCGATAGCCATACTCAAACGAAAGCCACAACCAATCTGTTAATCCTTTTTCTATCTCGAAAGAAAAATTAACATCTGATTTTCTAAGTTCCAATGTTTTAAACTCACTTAATTCCGAATCGTCTAAATGGATACTGTAACTGCCACCTTTTAAGCCTGCTTTTGCATATAAAAAACACAATTTCGATGGCTGATATCGCAACTTAAGTCTAGCAGGTAAAAATGCCTCAACACCCCATTTATCAGAAAAAGTATGGTTATAAATAAAAGTTGGAAATACCAAAGGGTCTCCAAACGTATAAGAAAAGGCTAAACCAACACCCCATGATTTATATTTATTTACTTTCCAACCAATTACGGGAGATATTTCCATTTTTAGAAAAGTATATTTCCTTACATTTCCAATATGTTCCTTCCAATAATCGCCTTTTAATTTTGCATTAAAACGAAGCATAAAATACCTGTTTCGTTTCAAATGAGTCATTAAATACAGGCTACCACCAATACTTTTCATATTTTTATCATCCAAACTTTTATAAAGAGGATAATCGTTTTGCTCGATATTCTCAAAATGAATTTCTTCGTCGCTGTATTCAAAACTACCGGCTAGTTTTATCTTATCGTTTAAATACAATGGGAAACGCACTTTCGTTTTAAAAATACGATTGTATTTTATTTTTCCCTGTCCATTACCATAAGTATCTGAATTCGATCTTACATCGAATGCTGAATTTGTATGAAGAGATGCAGATAATCCACGAACTGGCCCTACTCCTTTTATTCTGGGGTTCCAGTCATATTTAGTCGTATCAATTCCGTTCTGAGCAATAAGCCCGGATGATATAAAAAGCAAAAGAACAAAAAAGAAACAATATTTTAACATAAATTAAATTTACATGATATTTATCTTAAGGAGATCAAAAGGTTATACTCTAATTAACTTTTTTACAAATTTATATTACCAAACACCTCACTATTAAAACCAGTATCCCAAACTTACATAACTTAAGACCTTATTTTTTTTATTGGAATACATTAAAGAAAATTCCATTGGTCCTATTAAACTATTGTACGAATAGGTTAAAGCAACTCCTCTTACCCATTTTCCACTCTCAAACGATCGATTAATATCCTCACTTAACCTTCCTATGTTAGCTTTAAAAATCAGATAATTATTTCGGAATAATTCATATTGAAAATCTGCTCTAAACACAACTGAATTGGTCGAGTTCATCTCCATCCTTTCTAATCCTACAAATGGAATTTGAATATCAAAATAATCGGTTTGGTCTATTCCACCCGTATAAGTATTAAAAAAGTCGGGAATATTTTTACCCCAAACCACTCTACCATATATTTTAGGGTAAATAGTAAAATTTGAATTCAAACTTATGGCCTTCTGAAACTTTAAATAAGCAATAGAGGCTGGTCGTTCCATTCCTTCGAGACTTGCTCCATTATTCGTTACCAATTTATATTCACCATACAAACTTATTCCTTTTTTAGGATAGTATGCTTTTTCGTGAGAATCGAGTCTTAAAAATGCATAATACGAAAAAAAGTAATCATCTTCTTTAACTAAATTTAAATCTGATATGTTAAAATTCGATTTTAAATTGTAGTACTCTGCTTTTGCTCCAAAACCTATGGAATATGATTCTCTGAAAATCGAATGAAAATTCACATCTAATTTAATATAATCGAGATCATAACTCCCAATTTTGTCACCATCTTCAAAAGCGTTAACTTCCCAATCATTATACTCAGCTTGTAAAGTAAGGCCTGGCTTTAATCCATTGTCTATTGCGTAAGTTGTTACGAATCTAGGATTTTCGGCCAATTTTAAATCGAAGGATAAATGAGATCCACTTCTTAATTTATTACGAAATGTTGTATTCAAAAGCACGCCTGCCTTGTTATCAGAATCGTATCTTAATCCTACATTAAATCGTTTTGTAGTTCTCTCTTTTACTCTTACCTGTAAAGATTTTGTTTTATTGCCAAGTAATTTAAAATCTACATTATCGAAATATTTACTTCCAAAACTACGATTAATACCTTTCTGCAACTGGTACAAAGAGACTACTCCAGGAGTACTTAAATTCAATTTTCCTGCCAGTAAAGATTTACTTACTTCATTTAAACCCTGAAACTCAATATTTTTAAGATAATATTTTGTTGTATCTACAGGTGGTTCATATTTCTTTATTATATTCTTTTTAAGATGGTATTTCTCTTTTAATTTTTTTAAGGCAGGAATAAATTCTCGTCCAATTTTTTCGCCTTTATAAATTAAAGAATCAGCATTTTTAAAACTCCCAACCGAATAATCGCCAATATCAGGTCTAATATAAACATCAACATAATTTACATTCTTTTTAAACTCTTTAAGTGCCATTAAAGATACAGTCTGGTTTATAATATCCAGAAATGAATGCAATTCTTCTTTTGATTTAGGCCCCGATTGCACATCTACCCCAATTACAATGTCGGCACCCATATCGATCACTTCCTTTACCGGAAAATTGTTAACCATTCCTCCATCAACCAAAAGTTTACCATCAATTTCGATAGGTGAAAATACTGTTGGAATCGCCATACTAGCTCTCATGGCTTCGGGCAAATATCCTTTGTCAAGTACAATTGCATCTCCGGTTTCTATATCTGTGGCAACACAAACAAACGGAATAGGAAGTTTTTTAAAGTCGTTAACATCGTGATATTCTATTGATAACCTTTCAAATAAATTAATAATATTTTGCCCATTTACAATTCCACTTGGCAACTGTATTCCTTTCGGTTTTATTGGAAAGGACAAAACACTTCTTTCATAATTTACTTTTTCATGAAAAGGAACGTATTTTCGTGAAATTTCATCAGCAAGCAGCTTATCCCAATCCTGACTTAAAATCATTTTTTCTATATCAACTGCCGAATAACCAATTGCGTAAAATCCACCAATAATACTTCCCATACTGGTTCCGGCAATATAATCAATCGGAATTCCCAACTCATCAATAACTTTAAGCACTCCAACATGAGCAAATCCTTTGGCTCCGCCTCCACTTAGTACCAAACCGATTTTTGGCCTTTTACTATTTACAGTGGAATCCTGAATATTATGTGCAGAAGTTGTAAAAGCATAAAAAACAATAAGAGCAAACAGAATGGTGTATTTCATTTTCAATATTTTCTTTCAATTGAGATATTAAACATTAGCCTATAACTTAATTGAATAAGACGATTTTCATCAGGAAACTTGTAGACCTAATTACAGAAGCAATCAAATTTAATTTTCTTTTTATATCAATTGGATAATTATACGATAAAATTAATTATTCATTTTTAAATTCTCTACCATTTTAAGTACATCTTTCTCCTCTTTTCCTTTCTTTACCTTTATTCTTATTGCTCTTAAACCATATACACCTTGTAAATCTTCGAGAACCAATGATTCGATATTATCTTCAAAATATCCAAAAGCAATTAAATATTCTAGATAGCGTTTATACTCTTCTATTTCTTTTTCTTCGCTAAAAATAATTGCCAGCATTCCTGGCTGAGTTAATCTCTCGTTTGTACCTTTTATAAGGGCTTTATCTATTCTCTTTTTAACAATCTCGTAACGAATATTATAGGCACCATCTACATCAAATTTCTTTTCATCCTGACGGAAACGAATGGCTAGAGCCTGCGAGTGTACCAATATTAAACCCGTAGTTTCGAGTGGTATCGGTAAAGTTTCTTTTAATTTTTCAGTTTTTCTTGCCAGTTCGGCACCTACAATCAATTGCCATAATCTTAAATTCTTAAGATATATAAGATCAAAGCTTTTTCCATTGGCTATACTATCTCCAATATAAATATTATGCTCTACTCCATCGGTACGGTATTTTTCAAAATAATGCGGAAACATTGCCTGAGCTTTCTCCTCTTCGATTTCCAAATAAGAAGTTACACATTCGTTTATAAAGGCTAAACTATCTTCAAAATCTTTTCGGCGCTTGTAAACAATATTAAGATCTGAATCGATATTATTTCGATAATTTAAAATTGCCTGATGTACTTCTTCTCCATTTTCGTTAAAATGATCGAATAGAGGTTCAACATCACTTCTCAAAAAACCCAAAACATTCATTTCATCACCCGAAGATAAATTCTCCTTTATTCCATTTATAAAATAATCGACCTTATAAATTAACTGATCGTAAATAGGCATATTTATATTATCATATACCCTAAGCAGCACTTCTTTTGCCAAATTTAATTGTTCCACTAAATCATCCTGAATGGTCTGATTTCTAATATCGGAAGAGTGACGTACATCAATGGCACCATACAATGGGTAAACATTTGAAAACACAATTTCCTCCATTTTTGAAGATACACCAGTTTCTTTTGCAAGCAATAGATTTGAGGCTGCATCTAAAAATCGCCATTCAACACTCGGATGAATAGCGGTACACTCTTCTTTTATAATTGCCTGGATTTTATTTTGCAACTCCTCAGTGGTACGCTGAATTGCAATTGAAAAAACGGGAATAATATCCTTTATAACTCTCAGTTTCGAGAATGTAATATCATGAGCCTGAGTAGATCCTATTTCCATAATGCCAACCAATTCCTGACCATTATAAAGTGGAATAATACTTATGTTATTTATTCCCTGATCTAATAAAGCTTGCTCAAGCGGCATAAGATTTTCTCTTTTTGAAAGATCATTTACCAAAACAACCGATTTTAAGCTCGCTGCTTCTTCGTAAATTGTTCCCCTGTAATCGTCGCAATTAAACTTTTCGGGACTTAAGAAACCGTGCCAGTAATTTGCTCGGTTCTCTACATTACCCTGATTCATACTAAAAGAAATAATTCCCAGGTTCAAATTTGGCAACTGCAGTAATGAGCGAATATTTTGCTCCAACTGTTCAAAATTTTCTTTTTTTATAATTGATGCTTTTTCGAGCAATTGAGATTTTAAGGAAGATATAATTTCAATTTGACTAACATCGACATATTGAAAAGGTAAAAATCCACAAAATGTAAAGTTATTTAATGGAAGTACCTTCATCCAAAAATCCATATCTAAGGGATTATTTAGCATGGTATAGAACTGTTCTTCACTTATTTTTGGCAACTCTCCCTGATGAGAAATATCAATACATGTTTTATCAAACTCTAGTTTATAATATTTTACAAGATCATTTAATTTATCGGTTATTTTGTATAAAAAGAAATATTCATCTCCGAGTTGTTTACCGTAGAACTTTTCCAGTATCATCGAATATGCATAAAATAACAATGTAAAAGTCTTGTAACACTGGTCCTGCTCACTCTGTCCTACAAGCTCGATCTTTAAATTTTCGTTCCCATACAGTTCCTTGTATTTGGGCGTAAAATAGAAATTTTCATCGTCGAAAGGAGTAGCAACCACTCCAATTGAGTTTCGGTATTGAGATGGAGTATAAAAATAACTCATTAAAATATGTATACTTTCCCTATATGCAGACACCTCTTTTATATCAAAATCGGATGTTTCCAATTCGGGTTTTTCCTTTAGCATTTTTAGTATCGCCTCGGCTTGTATGTTAGGATAATCATTTGCTTTCTGCTCTTCTTTAATTTTGTTGATTAAAGGACGAAAACTAAGTGATTTTTTAAAGGGTATTTCCTCTATATTAAGCTTAATTCTATCAAGTTTCATAGTTATTTTTAAATTGGCCTGAATACAAAGCACTAAAGTAGTTGTTTTTTATCTATCCTCACTAAAACTTAAATTATTAAAGTCTTTTTAATAATTAGAATTGCGCTACAAAACATCTCTTAATTACTTGTTTATTTATTAGATATCAGATATAACAAAGCTCGCAACAAATACTGCAGCGGGCTTTATATTTATAATTTTATTTATTTTAAATATGATTTTAAATCTTCGATCATTTTATCAAATCCATTCAATTGTTTTTCTATTAATTCAATATCGAAAGATTGAATTGCCATATCCAACTCTTTACAATAAACATCTAAAATTTTACATGATTTTTTGAAAGCAAATGCTGATAAATCCTCACTAAACTTCTCGATTTCATAAATTATCAAATCACCTTTAATTTTATTCCATTCGCCAAAAAACTCATCTTCCAGTTTAGAGATAACCTCTGGTAAAATACGAATACATTCTTCCGAGAATTTTATCTCTTGTTCTACCACTTCATTTTCTTCTTCATCAAGATATCGGTATGGAAGAAATCGTTTAAGTACAGCAAATACATCTTTTCTAAAAACTGGTTTTTGCAGATATTCATCAAATAATGCATGAATTCTATCCAACTCGTCATTCATTATCGAAGCTGTAAACGCAACCACCGGAATATCTTTCCATTCTTCGTTATTTTTAATTACTTCTGTAGCATCATATCCATTCATTCCAGGCATTCGAATGTCCATAAATACAATATCTGGTGTTTCAGTTTCCATTAATTCGATGGCTTGTTCTCCACTTTCTGCTTCTAAAAAAGTAACATTTTCGAACTCAACAATTCGTTTTAACACCAATATGTTAAATTTTAAATCATCAACAATTAGTATTTTACATGGTTCTAAAGTGAAATTATTTAATTCTTTTGTTTTTAAATCCTCATCGCACGATACTTCTGCTATTTTTACATTTTTAAATTTTATAGTAAACTTCGATCCTCTTCCAACTTCGCTTTGCAAACTTATTTCCCCGTTTAATTTCTTAAGCAAACCTCCTACAATTGTTAAACCCAAGCCTGTTCCTTCGTAATACCTGTTACTTTGTCCGCTCTGCTGAGTAAATGCTTTAAAAACATTTTCCTGCTGATCTTTTTTAATTCCAATTCCTGTATCTTCTACATTTAAAAATAGATTTATTGCATTAGGATCACTTGTTTTTACAGCCGAAACCGATACATGGATATATCCCTTCGCAGTAAACTTAATTGAGTTTCCTACCAGGTTAAATAAAATTTGATAAAAACGAACCTCATCCATATAAATATATTGAGGTACCGAGCTATCTACCGTAATATTAAATGCTAAATTGTTAATCTCAAGCTTCTGTTTAAATACCTGTTTAATTTGATTGATTACAATTTTACATTGCATAGGCTCTAACTCGATATTCATCTTACCTGATTCAATTTTTGAAAGGTCGAGAATATCATTAATTAAAGCAAGAAGATTACGGCCGCTAGTTAAAATTGTATGCAAATAATTTCTATGTTGAGGATTCTCAACATTAGAATGTAACCATTCACTAAATCCGAGAATAGCATTCATCGGTGTACGAATTTCGTGAGACACATTGGCAAGAAATTCCGATTTTGCTTTAGAGGCTTGTTCTGCTTTATTTTTTTCTATTTGTAGTTGCTGCTCTTTCTCTTTAAGGTCGGTAACATCTCTAATGATAACTAACACTTCTTCAGTATTTAACTTAACAAAACGAGCTTCAGAATATAGCATTTTGTCTCGGTTAAAACTGCTATAATTAAATTCAAAATTCCCCTTTACCAAACATTCTTCAATTGCCGATATAAAAGAATTACACAATTCGTCGTTTAAAACATCGCAAATAGAGTTAACATCCTTATTTTTTAATTTATCAAATAAGCTATATTCAAATTTCGACTGAAATGAAATTACTTCTCCATCACGTTTTAACTTTAAAATTTCATCAGGAATTGAATTTATTATGCCACGATTTGCTCTTTCGCTTAAAACAAGATTAGTTTGAATTTGATTTCTTAAAAATGCTGTCGAAATCATACTACTAATGGTTCGTAGCAATTCGATCTCCGACTTTGTCCATAAATGATTCGTGTCACATTCATCAAAGCCAATAAAGCCAAACATTTTACCTGAAATTACAAGGGGCAAAACAATAATTGATTTTATTCCCTGAGACTCGAGCATTTTCCACAAATCATCAGGCAAATCGACAATAGTATCGGAATATACAATTCCTTCCTCTTTTAGTAATTTTTTCCATGATGGAATTGTGTTATAGGGGATATTCTGTAATTCATTCTTTTTAGATTGTATACCCTTATTGCACCATTCGTAAGTATTACTTGTTGTTTTTCTATCGACACTATCTTCAAAAATATACACTCGACTAACCCCGGTATGCTCTCCAATAATTCTTACTGTTTCGCGAGTACTACTTTCAAAATCGTCGAGCGAATTATAATTTACCGATATTTCGGTTAAAATTTGCTGTTGTTTTAAATTGCGGGCTATTTCAAATTCATTTTTCTTTCGTTCGGTAATATTATGAGCTACAATTATAATTTCTTTAAAATTACAATTATTCTGTGAAGTAACCTCCTCAAGAGTACCCGCTAAAAAGCACCTTTTTAGTTCACAATTTTTACACTTATCCTCGGTAAATTGCACGTTTACTCTAACCCATAAAACATTATCATCTCGGGTAAGAATTGGCAATTCGAAATAACTAATACATTTATTTGTGATGAACTGTCGGGCAAAATATTGAAAAATCTTTCTTCGATATTCATCCGGTACAAAGCTCAAAACACTTTTTCCCAACAAATTTTCCTTGGATTGCCCCAGTATTTGACTGGCAATCTGGTTTACAAATATAATTTCTCCTTTCAGATTTACTTTACAAATTATATCGGTAATACTTTCTACCAAAGTAAAATATTCCTGCTCTGTTTCCTGTAAACGCAGTGTTCTATCTTCTACAAGCTGCTCTAAATTATTATTTAAACTTTTAAGCTGCAGATTCGATTCATAAAGTTCAAGAGACTTTTCTTCCAAAAGTTTTTCGGCCTGAAAACGAGCTGCTTTCTCTCTTTCTAACCTACGTCGCATTATTTCATTTTCCTTACTCATAAACTTTTCTGAATAATAAATAATACTTCGGATTGATCCTGATTAAGGAATTCTTTACTTATTATTGCTTTTTCATTAAAATGATTTAAACAACCTTGAATTAATCCTTCTGCAAAATCGGCCATTTTTCGCTGTGAAGTATATATCAACTCCATAGAAGTAGATGTTTGTTTTCTCACCTCTATTTTTGGTAACTCAGCTTCGGGATATAATTTTAAAACCTGTACGTGGATGGTATCTTCAACTCTATTTAAAAACTCAAAAGCATTGATGTGTAAAAAACTATTTTTTTTATATGACTTTACAAATACCTCAAAAACGTATACCCCATAAGTATAAAATAATTTACTTACTGATATTCCGGTTTTCGCACTTAGTTTTGTAACAAGAGTAAATATTTCTTCATGAGAATAAGTGCCCACCGATGTATAAACACCTTTGCTGGGTAAATCAGATTTTTCGATAATATGATCTACAGTTTCGTATCCAAATTCCTTTTCAATCATATCCAGAAATTCACAAAAAACTAATCCTTTCATAAGCGACAGTAAATATATAAGTAGTTAAAATTTATTGTGTAATAGTTAATGGTAAAAAGCTAAGGCTTTTGACATTAAATTTTATTACGAGAAAAAACAAACATAGTTCAATATCTTATTAACTTTATTAAAAATAAAATCAATATTTTTCAAAACCTACGTAGGGATTTTTCGTAGAAAATTTGAAGATCATAACAAAATTCACAAAAATACTACTCAATATTTATTTACTATAATATGAAAATAGACCTACCTGGAAAAACACCTACCGTTTTAGTTGTTGATGACAATCCAAACAACCTTAAAATTGTTGCCTTAACTCTTCGAGAGCTAAACTTTAAAATAGTTATCGCCACTAACGGAAAAGATGCATTAAACTTAGTGGGAAGAACAAATCCTGATTTGATTCTTTTAGATATTATGATGCCGGAAATGGATGGTTTCGAAGTCTGTAAAATTCTAAAATCAAAAAAAGAAAATGAGAATTTACCCATTATATTTTTAACGGCTGTGGGCGAAAAATCAAAAATTGTAAAAGGTTTTGAGCTGGGTGGAGTAGATTATATAACCAAACCTTTTAATAAAGAAGAACTAATTATTCGAATAAAAACTCATCTAGAATTAAAATTTACCAGAGATGAATTGCAGGAAACAAGCGATCATTTAAGCGATCTAAATAAGTTAAAGGATAAAATGTTTTCGGTAATAGGTCATGATTTACGCGGACCTTTGGGTAATATAAAAATGACTTTAGATTTTTTGGATAAAGATTTCTTTGAATATGGCAGCGATGATTATAAAGAAACAATGAAAACTCTGGTTCAATCGAGCGAAGATGTTTCGGAATTATTAGAAAATTTGCTTGGATGGGCAAAATCACAAAGCGGAGTTCTAAAGTTTCATCCCGAAGATATTGTCTTAGAAGAATTAGTGGAAAGCACCTATTTTATGTTCAAAAATAACTTGAACATGAAAAAAATTAGTTTCTCTCCTAAAATTAAAGAGAAACTAAAAGTCCATACCGATACTTACATGTTAAAAATGGTACTTAAAAACATCGTATCTAATGCCATAAAATTTACGCCTGAAGGAGGTGATATCAGTATCTCAACCGATAACATAAATGGAGATTTTAGAATTGTAATATCAGATACTGGTGTTGGAATTCCTGCAGAAGATCTTCCAAAATTATTTAACGAAAACGAACACCTTTCTACCTATGGAACAAATGGAGAATCGGGCAGCGGCCTGGGATTAAAAGTTGCTAATAATTTTGCAGAAAAAATGCAGGGAAAAATTCTTGTGGAAAGTGAAGCAGGAAAAGGAAGTAAATTTATTTTGGAATTACCTATTGGTGAAAATTAAAAAACGAAAGCCATCAATAATTTTAGATGGCTTATTTTTTTGATTTGTTTACTTGCAATGTAAAACTATTCACACTAAAAAATACGTTCTCAACAAGCTATAATTTCGAATATACCTCTTCGTATAATTTTAGATATTCTAAAGCCATATTATTCCAGGAAAACTCTTTTACTCGTTTCATTCCTCTAGAACAAAGATCTTCTCTATATTCATCATCTTCTAAAATTTTATAAATTGCTTTTGTAATTTCTTGCGAATCATCTGGATTAACAAGTAATGCAGCATCTCCAGCAATCTCTGGCATCGATGAGGTATTTGACGTAATTACAGGAACTCCACATGCCATTCCTTCCAATATTGGAATACCAAAACTCTCTCGTAATGATGGATATAATAGTAATTGAGATTGATTTATAATGGCAGGTAAATCAAAATTAACAACATAGCCTGTCAATAAAATGTCTTTACGAATCTCGGGACTACCAATATCAGATAAAATTTTCTGTAGTTGGTTTTCCTCAAAATCAAGCATCACCAACTTTTGATCGGTGTTATTTGATGCATTTAAATCAGCAAAAGCACGAAGAACATTGGGTGTATTTTTCTTGGGTGCTGTATTTCCTAAAAACAGCAGAAAATTATCTGGTAATTTATATTTATTTTTTGCTTCTGTTAATATTTCCGCTTTGCTTATTCTTTTAAAATGATCACTTACTCCATTGTAAATCATCGCTAAATCATGCTTAACCTCTAAAAAATTCTGTATCCTTTGCTTTTCAAAATTAGAGACCGTAACTATTTTTATACTTTTACGAATTACAAATGGAACAACCCACCTGCGATATAAATTACCAAGTTTCTGATACCAACTTCCTTCTTTTTTTAAGATACTTAAACTTTCAAGATAAATAATATCGTGAAGTGTTGTAACTAATGGAACCGACGACCAAATTGGACCGGTATTACTTGTGCAATGAAGAATATCACACCCTTCAGCATGTGCAGCTTTAGGAAGCAGCCATTGCTCCCAAAAAGGAAATGGGACTCTTTTTAACTCTACAATTTTAAAATTTGGTGCTAAAGGAATACAGGTATTATCTTCATCGGGCTTTACAAAAATGACATATTCGTTTACTTTATCAATTAATTGTAGATTTTTAATTAATTCTAAAGCAACCATATCCATACCATGTTTCTTCTTGCGGTATAACCTTTGTCCTTCAATACCTATTCTCATTTCGAAATATTTTTAAAGTAATTCTTCTGAACATACTTTTAAACTAACTTTATATGTTGGTATTATCATAAAAAAGAAGACTTACCATGAAGTAAGTCTTGTTAGTAATAGCATTATAATTTATCCTCGCTTAGCTCTTTCCCACTTAACAGATTGATTTCCTTTTATATACCTACGAAAACCAAGGTACACCGAAAGGTTCATTATAAAGAAATAATAAGGCACAAACAAAACTTTTATTTTTATTTCTCGATACTCTAAAAACCAACCTATTAATGCAGCTACATAAAAAGCAATTTGCCCATAAAAAAGAATTGTATAAATATTAACTGGATTCATTCCGGAATTGTATGCCAAAACAAAATTTAAAGGAATAATTAACAGCAATAATAATGGTGTTAAAGTCCAGCGCAATACTCGGTGTGAAATGTATTGAAATGATAAAGTCCCATATTTAAACAAGTTCAAAAGTGGACTCAATCGAACAACAGACTGAATGCCACCAGCTGAAATACGTACCTTACGTTTTAATTCCTCCTTTACATTTGCCGAAGCAGTTTCAATTGCATAAGCATTAGGATTGTATCCTATTGTATATCCGGCCATGGCCACTCGCAGAGAAATGATAAAATCATCAAGCAAAGTATCTTTCTCTACTTCCTGCCAAAGCTCAGTTCTAATTGCGAACAACTCTCCCGCAGCACCAACTACTGAGTACAATTCTGCATCCCATTTTTTTAAGGTTGATTCATATTTCCAGTATAAACCTTCACCGGCACCAGCTGCCGCATCAGTATCTTTTTGGTAAATTCGCTTTTCTCCCGATACACAACCCACTTTAGGATCTTTAAATAGATTGACAATTTCCTGAATAGAGTCTTCTCCAAGATTTGTATTTCCATCAGAGAAAATAACAATTGGCGATTTAACAAATTTCATTCCGCGGTTCATAGCACCAATCTTGCCACCACGTACATCTTCATGGTACACTTCTACTCCATCATATTTACGCAGTAAATCAGGAGTTCCATCATCCGAACCATCGGTTACCCATACTTGTCGAACTTTTTCTTGCGGGTAATTTAAACTCTTCGAGTTTTTTACCTTTTGGTCTACATAATCTTTTTCGTTATATGCGGCTACAAACAAGGTTACCTCGGGCTCATAATTTTCGTTTCCGGTAAATTTTTTAGACAAGCCAAACAATCGTCTTAACTTAATTATTAAATAAAGAAGTATTCCGTAACCTAAATACGAGTAAAAAATAATAAAAAGTGCAATCCAAAATGTTATTTCAATATATTTCATAAGTCAAGTAGTATTATTTTCTCAGTTTGTTTAAACTTTTTCCCACTGATTCATTTCAAGATTAAATTTCTTAATTACTCTTGCAGGATTACCAACTACCACAGAAAAGTCGGGAATATCTTTGGTCACCACACTTCCTGCACCAATCTGACAACGTTTACCAATTTTAACTCCTGCCAAAACAACTGAATTGGCACCAATATGCGAGTCTTCTCCAATTTGTGTTGGTCTAATATCGAGAGCTTGAACACTAGAATTTTTACTACCGTCTTTATATCCATGATTAAATCCAGACACGAAAACATGTTGCCCTAATCCTGAACCATTACCCATTTCTACCGGACCAATTACAACACTACCTATTCCTATTCTTACCTTATCGCCAAGTAAAACATGACCAGAGCCATTATTAACAGTACAAAAATCTTCTATAGTTGTTAATGCCCCTATTTCAAAACGATTCCATGGAAAAACATCAATCCGACTTCTTCTTCTAACAGTAGCTCCTTTTCCTTTTTTATGTATAAATGGATTTACAAACCAGCGCACCCATAAACGAGGTTTTGGATTTCGTTTTGGAGCAATACTCCAAAGTACAAAAGCCTTTAACTTGGAATTTGATTTTATCTTATCAAGCATATCACATATCTTTTATTCCGTAGTTTTTACTGTACCAGTATGTCTTTGGATTATCAACACCAAAGGCTTTTCGTACTCCACCGTAGTTATCCTGCAGACTTTGTAAACCTGCTCCTGCGTTAATTTCAATAACCATTGGCCCATCAACCGAATAAGCAATATCCCATCCAATGCAACCAATATTTTCCAATTTATTTGCTGCCTTCAAGACAAACTCTCTTACTTCTTTCCAATAAGGAAATTTATAACCTGCAAATTCAAAATTTGTATCCGGGTGTTTATCAATTCTGGTAAAAAGTTTCGAAGTTCCCTCGGGGGCAAATTCTCCTGTTTCTGGATCAACTTTGCACACAAATCCCTTAAGGCTGGCATTATCAAGCTGACCTCCACCCCGTCCCATTCGTAAAAAGGAAAATAAAATATGAGCTTTCCCTTCAATTATCCTTGTATTCACCCGAAAAGTATTCACCGAATGTGGATAAATTTGATTTAACTCATCATGTTGTCTAATTCCTTCCTGCAAGATGTAATCTTCTTTTTTATCAAGATTTTTCTTAATAAACTCCGCCGAGATTTGATTCCCCTCTTCATCAATAAATTTTTCTTTTTTATTGAATACTAAAATTCCTTGTCCACCAAGTCCCAAAGATGGTTTTAGGAATAATTTATCAGCTATAGTCTGTTCTATAATTTCATCTACCTCTTTATTTCCAATTGGATTCTTCCTAAAATCATAAAACAATCCGTGATTATATTGTAATAAAAGTGTTGGCTGCTTAACCCCAAGGGTTTCAAAAACCAGATAGGTAAGTATTTTATCTTCTGATATAATACCATATTCTTTATATGATTTCGGAAAAAGCAGAAAATAGGCAAAAAAATTAGGAATGTAATCCTTCATCTCTTCAAGGCTTAACTTACAATCTTTTTTATACATACCATACCGTATATACTGAAAAGGATAACAACCCCAATACTTTTGAAGCACGTTCATCTCCCTTTTCATTACAGAAGCAGGTTTTTTATCAGCATACGAACTATAATACTCATACTCCGCCTTATACAACTCTCTGTAATGCTCCCTTGATTTTCGTTCAGCAAGCATTTTCCAAAATCTATAAAATTTGCTTTTCAACTCCATTTGATGCGATTTATCGTTAAGATTCTAAGTTTGTTTTCATTCGATTTCTATTCATTCTATTTATTACAAATCTTTAATAGCATAATTATCACTATACCAATATTCTTTAGGATTTTCTATTCCATAAGCATTTCGCACTCCACCATGGCAATCCTGAAGAAATTCCAAACCAGCAGCAGCATTCATTTCAATAACAACTGGGCCGTTTACGGTATAGGCAATATCCCAGCCTATATATCCAATAGTTTCCATTTTTTGGGCCGCTATCAAAACAAATTCTTTTACTTCCTTCCAGTATGGGAAGGTATAACCTTCAAAAACAAAATTTGAATCGGGATGTGATTTCATGGTTCTTCCTAAACTGGTATACCCCAAATTATCAAATTCTCCGGTATCTACATCTACTTTACACACCAAGCCTTGCAAACTTGCATTGTCGAGCTGATTTCCTCCTTGCCCCATTCGTAACATAGCAAAAAGTATCTCTGCCTTTCCATCAATCAATCTGGTTTTTACCCTAAACGTATTTACCGAATGCGCATAAATTTTATTTATTTCATCGTGTTGTTCTAAACCTTCCTGAACAATATAGTTATCTTTTTTGCTAAGATGTTTGCGAACAAAATTAGCAGTAAGTTCGGTCCCCTCCTTATCAACAAAACTACTTTTTTTATTAAAAACAATAATTCCCTGTCCCCCAAGTCCTGTGGTGGGTTTTAAGAATAACTTTACAGCCTTCGAATTTGCAATAATCTTATCAACATCAAAATCATCAATGTTATTTTTTTCATGATCGTAAAATAACTCTTGTTTATACTGAAACAACATCTCAGGCTGAGCAACCCGATACGAATCAAAAAGCCGATGGGACAATTCTTTATCCTCGCTTACAATACCGTAACATTTAATTTTCTTTGGAAAAAAAAGATAATAAGCAAAATAGTTTGGCACATACTCTTTCATCTCTGTGAGACTCATATTACACGTATTTTTATACATACCATACCTTACATATTGAAATGGATAACATCCCCAATACTTTTGCAAGGCTTTCATTTCTCTTTTAATGGTAAAAGCCAACTTTTTATCCTTATAATTCTCGAAATATTCAATCTCTGCTTTATAATGCTCTCTATAATGTTCACGAGATTTTCGTTCAGATAGCTTTTTCCAAAACCAGTATATATTTTTTTTCATAGTTATATTCTATTCGTTCTTACTTAAAGTTTTCTCTTTTAAAAAAGCATCCAAAAGATTATTAAATTCGAATGCCTTGTTCTCCCACGAATTATTTTCAGCAAATTTTATCCTCGATGCAATCATTTCCTTTGAATCATTACGAATTTCTTTTTTAAGCATCTGAACAAAATTTTCTTTAGTAGCTGCTACAGAAATCACACCATCAAAGTCAGGAAGATCAGCAAAAGCAGTCATAACTATAGGAACTCCCACCGCTAAATATTCATTTATTTTTAAGGGATAAATATTTTTATTGAGTTCGTTAGCTATGTAAGGAATGATTCCTGCATCATAAGTGGCCAAAAGAGCTGGTACCTCATGAGGTTTTACTGGGGGAGAAAATTCAACATTTGAATATGGGCCAAGCCTTTCCTTAATTTTCAGGTTTCTTAGATTACCTGTAATATGAAAATCATAATCAGGCAATTGCCGAACGGCATACTCTAATGTATCAATATCGAAACGTCTGTCCAGGCTACCAATATAACCAACTTTTTTTCTTTTGTTTTTAGTCAGATCTTTTTTTGCTGATGCATAAAACACATTAAAATCAACACCGTTTTTGACTACAAAACTATTAGAATTGAATTTTTCTTTGCTGGCTTTTAAAAAGTCTGAAGTAACAATAACAGCATCTACTTTTCTTGAAAACTCCTCATCAATTTTTAAAATCCTCTTACCATGTCGTCTTAAATTTAATCCATCGTAGCAATAATAAACGTTTAAGGCTTCGCTTAATTTATTTATTAAAGGTAAACCATAAAAAGAATTGTATGCTGTAATATTCAATGGATTTGTGAAGCCAATTTTTCGTAGCGTACGCTTCAAAGTTCTTTTATAGGATGTGATATTTAAACCGAAAAAGAAAGAAAATAGTTTATCATTTTTAATAAAGTCAACCGGAAAAACAGGTGGTACTACCAAGTGAAACACGTCTGTTCCCTGATCCGTTCTAATTGTTGTTAACCTAGACTTTAATCCAAGCATTCGTTTTACTGGAGCATTTCTTTTTCCAATAAAAGTGGTAAAAATATCCTTCCAGGTAAAAGCATACTCAACAAACAAAACACGATTATTTTTTGCCAGGCGAGACATTAACTGAACTGTCGATTTGGTAAACTCACCATGCCAGGTTGTATTTGATATACAGATGATATCTTTTTTTTCTTTCATATTTAGAAAATATTTAAATCCTATTTCACCAACAATTCTTATAAATTACTCATCTGCACCATGTTCGGTATGAATAAATTTTTTATTTGCACCTTTGATTGTCAGCAAGGAGATCAACATCAAGATAAACCCTTTGGGCAAAGTTAAAACAGCTTTAAGAGTATGAACATTATAAAATTTACGAGGAACAGCCAATAAAAATGATACAAACACCAAGACAAAAACTACTATCCATTGCATCGAAGAAATCAGTGGATTATTGATTAATTCTATACTAAAAATTAATCCAATTGTATGTAAAATAGCAAGAAGGCCAGTAAAACCTAACAATAAAATACGAGGAGGTTGCATCATTTGAAACACCTTATCGAAAAACACAAGATTACCTCTAAAAAACAAATGAAACAAACCACTAAAGAAATATCGTCTTAAGTAGACTACCTGAGCAGACAACCATCTACGACGCTGGTTTGAGAAATTTTTTGAATCTTGAATCTTTTCATCTAAAACATAAGCTTCAGGCAAATACTCAACCATTATTTTGGCTTTTGAAAGTTTTAGCTCCAACTCTTTATCGAAACCTCCAACTGCATTAACATTGCTCATAATTTCTTTAAAAAAACAATAATCGAATGCCATTCCCGAACCAATTAAACCACAAGACATATTTAAAACGCGATGCCCTTTTCGGAAAATGTGATTATTTACTTCCTCGCTTACAGCATCTAAAATAGCAAATGCGGTGTTAGTATTTTTGGCGACTCTATGTCCCTGTACAGCCTTATATCCCCGCTGAAAGGCTACATTTAATTTAGATATAAAATCTGGTTTCATAATATTATCAGCATCCAATATCAAAGCCACATCATAATCATCACCTAAAATCTCCATTGCCCTGTTTAATGCTTTTGCTTTTGTACTCTTATCGAAGGATACTTCGATTAAACGTATCGGGAGTTTCATGAGTTCATCCAGAGTAGATTGCTGAAAAGAATCTGCAATAATTACAATTTCAAACTTATCTGCCGGAAAATCCTGTTTTGTTGCATCCTTTGCAACATTCAAGATCACCGAATCCTCTTTGTATCCTGGAATAAGGACAGCAAATTTATGCTGCTTATCATTGATTTCTTTTTTATATCTGATCTTAAAGATTCCTGCAAATGCATAAATAAAAAAATAAACTGTTGCCATTGCTAAATAAATAAACAATACCAGCTCAATTATTTTTATAATAGTTATCAATGCTTCCATATTGAGATTTTTTTCTTATTATCTATTAATTTCTAATATTTTATATTCACATAAACACCATCATAATGGGTTAAATTCCACGCATATGCTTTTAAATATGATGTTAAATGCTTAAACTGTCCTTTTAAAAGAAAAACCAAGACATTTTTTGGCAAGGAAACAAAGTGTTGAAATAAGAAACTTAGTATCCTCTTAGGTCCTTTAATGTTGCGCCTGGTAAACAAAAGTCTTCCGCGATTGATATAATAGGTTTTGAATGGACTTCCTTTTCCTGTAGAAATGGATTCCTTATGCAGAATTTCACTTTTGGGTTGATAAAATATTTTATAACCAGCTCTCTTTATCATTGCTGCCCAATCGTGTTCTTCGTAATACAAAAAGTACACTTCAGGCATTAATCCTACTTCCTTTATAACCCGTCTAGGCACCATCATAGCTGCACCATGAGCTGCCTCTGTTTCTTTTAACTCATTGTAATCTCCATTATCTGGCTGATGAAATCCTATAATTGAATTTCGAATTGTATAAGGATTCATTTTGGTAAATCCTGCGTATTGAATCAAATCAGGATTCCAGTGAAACTTAATTTTTGGACTAACCATTCCAATTAAATGATCATTCTCCAATAAATCAACCAAAGGTTCTATTAGACCTTCTGTAACTTCAGTATCGTTGTTAACAAAGAATAAATAATCTCCTTTTGATGCCCTAATTCCAAGATTATTTCCTCCTGCAAATCCCAGGTTATCCTCACTCAAAATTAAATTGATCTCTGGGTATTGTTCTTTCATTACTTTCGGATCATCAGTTGGAGAACCATTATCCACAACAATAACTTCCAAATTAGGATAGCTCACATTTCTGAGCGTCTTTAACAAATCTAATGTAACTCCTCTCTGATTATAATTTACCGTTATAATCGAAACCAATGGAAATATTTTCTTTTCTATACTCATGTCATTTCAATTTGAGGAGTTAAACCTTTTTGATGCTCATCTTCAATCTCTTTTTCGTATCGATGTCCAAGAAATAAAAAAGCCATTGAAACATAAATGATTATTACTGTTGGCATTTGTCCCAGAACCGCATTCCCATAGGAAGCGACCATGACACCCCACAGTCCGGAAACCAATGCCCCCAGCTGGGCTTTCACCCAGGGATCTTTTAACTTAAACATTATGACATACGAACTTTTAAACACAATGTATAAAAGAATAAACAAATGAATCATTAAACCGATAATCCCCTGTTCCACCCAAATAAGAACATACCAACTATCAGTAGGAATTTGAGCTGCAGCAGAACCGGGTGCCAGTTTTTTTGCTTCCTTACCGGTAGAACCAATGCCAGCTCCAAATGGTCTGGAAGCCATATAAGATTTAAGTTTACGTTGATTTTCGAGACGAACTTGAAAAGAGGCATCTTCAGGATTAAAAGCCGATCGCATCCGGCTAATGGTATAATTACTTTGTCCTATAGTTGTATATTTAAAGAACACTAAAACAGCAATTCCCATTATGGCTCCCAAGATTAAAACTTTTACATTTTTTTGAAGAACTGTATACAAACCAAAACCCATAATAGGTACAGCAATTGCACCTCGGGTACCTGAAATCATCATTCCATAAAGAGAAAATATTGATGCTATTGCGTAGAAATATTTAAGTTTTTTCGATTCTTTTTGATTGAAAGCCAAAATTCCAAAAATCACTCCCGAATGCCCCATTGACGCACCGAATTGTCCGGCATTTGAAAAGAATGAAAAATATCTGATTTTACCAAAAAGTAAGTGAGTCTCCATTGCCGATCCCATCAACCATTTAAATTCAAAAGGATCTAAGCCAACAAACTTTTGAACAATTCCCTTTATGGCTCCAAGAATTGCAAGTACTGCCCAAATCGTAAAAAATAAATGTATATCTTTCCTCTTATTAAAAAGGATCAAAATCAAGGGAATAGTTAAAATCATATACAAACCAACACTCCTCATTGAATTGAACCACAACACTCTGGCTACTGCCTGCGGATTTACCAATTGAAATAAAATCCATCCAAACCAGACTACTGTAAGAACCAGCAAATCTCCCTTTGCATCTTTCCAGTGTACTTTATCAAAAAATGATTTAAAAAATAAAGCAACATACATAATAACCAGATGAAAATCAACTGTCATCCCAAGTGGTAGCCCTTTAATATATCTATTAAAACCAAGTATAACGTAATTGCATAATAATAATCCAATAATGGCAAATTTTGGATACTTAAAAATAAAATAAACATAAGTAAGAACAAAAGGAATTGCCATAAAGGCAATACCAGTAATCATACCACCACTTCCAACCAACGAACCAATTATGGCAATTGTTAAAAGTAACAGAAAAAAAGGCACAGGTTTTTGCAAATAACTTGCACCTCCCTCATCATTAAATATGTTTATCTCATCAGATCTCACATGAATTATTTTATCCTACTCTATTTATTCAAATTTGTATTCAGGAAATCCATTGCTTCCTTTTTCTTTGATGCCAAAATTTTATTTACCCTTTCAAAATCTATTTTTGTATCTAATTTTTCTTTTAGATCATTGTCTTTTTCTGTTAGCAAGCGATCTTCTAAACCAAAAATTTTAAGAAGAGAGGTAAATCTTGACATTCCTCTTTTGGTATTTCCCAATGCAATAAATGGTTTATTAAAAATAATGCAGAATGCCGTTCCATGAAACGAATCTGTAATTACATACTCAGCATCCATAAATCCTTTGATCCATTCAGTTACGCGAGGAAAAACACAATCTTTCAAATTGTGTTTTCCTGCTTCTTTAAAAGATTTTTTTCGTGTAGTAGAGAAAGCTTCCGTCTGTAAATGGTCCTCAGCCATTTTAACAATTCCTTTTACTCTAGAACTTTTATCGAGAATATAGGTCAACAATTTCTTCTCTTGATCTGGTAAATTATCTTTTTCAACCAATCCAATATACTCTTCCTTCTCAATTAAAAAGGTAGGATCTAACACTTGAATTGCTTTCACATCCAGATATTTGTTACACAATTCAATTCCTGACACTTCGCGAACCGAAACCGCATCGAATCTGCTGATTAATTTTTTACATGCGATAGTTTCTTTCTCTGTATATTCCCAATGATCAACGGCAAAAGAAGCCGCAAAAGATAGCTTTTTAGATGGATCATCTTTGGGAAGAAAACCAAGGAAATGATTGGTAATACTTGGAGAGTATTTAGGCCGCCACACCTGATCACTTCCAACAAGCCAAGCTTCATAATTGTCTTTTGCCAATAATTCCATTTCTTTCTCCGTTTTAAGAAAGTAAGTCCGATGAATGTAATCATCAATAAATCGATTTGTATATTGAGCTGTAATTGCTTTTTCCTTTTTATTGGGCCATGTTCTTACAACCACTTTATTGCCAAGCAAATATCTAACTACAAACCTCTTTCCGAAAGAAAGAATCTTAAGATGTAATGGCATTCCCTTAGAAATACGGTTTACGGTAACCACCTGATGTCCCATTTTCTTCAATATCGATTGAAGGGCATAAGCTTGTAAAATCCCTCCATAATTTGAATTAAATGGTAATGTTACAATTCCAATCTTCATAATATCGGATTTTAATGATTAAAGATATTCTGTAATTATTTCCTTAGCCTCTTTCCTAGGAGAAGATGCAATTGACAGCACATCAGGCACATATCCGCAGGAGATAACCAATAAAGCAATCTCATTTTCAGGAATGTTAAGTAATCGTCTCAATTTTTCCTCTTTATCATTGCTTACACTCCAATTAAGAGAACATGCTCCTATTTTATTTTGATGAAGTGCATGAAGCAAAGTCATACTAAACATTCCTCCGTTTAAATGATTTTCATTTCTTTCATGAATATCCTTGGTTGTAGATATTACTGATGTAATAACCAATAAAGTATCAGCTAAATGACCAAATCCTCTATTCCCATTTTGAATAGATAAGATAGCTTGTTTTTTTTCCGCAGATTTCACAATGCATACCCTAGTAGGTTGCCTATTGCAAAAAGATGGTGATTTCTGTGCTATATTTACGCATTTATATAAAACATCCAATGGAACTTCCTCATCTGTATAATTCCTCACCGAATATCTTGAATTACAAAACTCTTCAAAAGGAGCATCTATACTTTTAAAATATTCTTCTTTAGTCGTTTTTATTTGTTTAATTCCCTCAAGGTTAGAAAATGTATCAACAACTCTATTTAAAGCAAGAGTTACTTCATTGTCTAAATCAAACTCAATTTTTTGATGAAATTCTTTATATTCTTTCAATACAGAAACCGACTGCTTAAACTCCAAATCATTCTTTGAAAGTTTCAATTTATGATACTCAAAAATGGTTCTTTCCAGACTTAAGACAACAGTCTTTCCAAAACCAGGCCTTGGTACTGGCATTGTCAAGCCCTTTTCAATAATATGATATTCCAACGTAAGGTTTCGCTTTACCTTATCAACCTTCGAGTCGTTATAAACTTTATCATGAACCCTTCTTCTTAAATCAGGTGCAACAACCTTTTTAGCCGATCGCAAATAATACCAATAAAGGACTTTCTTAGGCAATTTACTTTTGAGTTTTCTTTTTATGGTCATAAAGTACTTCCTTAAATCGTGGTTAAATTTATTTTGCAAATATTTTTTGTTTTACTTTTAAAAATGGTTTAAATAAAAGATCTCTTTCATATTGATTCATAGATAATTTCCAAAAAAATGGCAAATATATCGTTACAAAGCAAACTATTGCAGCAGCCAATTTTATAATTGTATCCAGTTCAATAAACCTTAGAACAAAAAATGTAATCAGACTTATAATTAGAGGCGCAATGGACATGCGACCAATCTCTCTCCAAAACCTTGGAATGTCAATATTCTCTTTTTTGTAATAATAAATATTCATTCCAACCCATTGTCCAAGTATTAAGCCTACTGCAATGGCAAAAGCACTCCCTACACCTTCGTATTGCTTTACTAATAGCAATTGTAGCAAAACAGAAAATGAAGCCAGGCACAAATAAAATATAGCTCTAAACTTCACCTTGTTCCTTGCAAATAGAATTGTAATTCCTATATTTTGAATCAATGGAACGGTAAGAGGTACAATTAAAAGTAATGCAATAATATAAGTTTGCGCATAATCAGGACCGGCCCAAATAATTACGAACTGTTTTCCAAACAGAATAAATCCAAACAGAATAATTGAAAGAATAATAAACTGAATCCTACCTGTTTTAATAAACAAGTCTGAAATTTCTTTTTCTGAGGACTCTCTGGTTGTCATTGCTGTTATTCTTGGAAGTAATACACCTGGTATGGCGGTAGAAAAGTTACGGTACATTTGCTGTAGCTGAATAGCTACTGCAAATACAGCAACTGCAGCGGTTCCTACTGTTGCCCCTAAAATTATCTGACCGGAACTCCAATAAAGTCTTTCTACAATAACGCCTATAAATATAAAAAACGAATAGCCAGAAATCTCTTTAAACAAGTCTTTCTGAAATCCTCTAAACCTAACTTTTATTTTTATTCGATATTTACAGTATAAAAACCTCAAAATCTGTATCATAACATTCAACACAGTCATCAAAGCAACCATTCCAATAGCCCTATACCCCATTTCCAGTAACAATATCATTATAGTAGTATTAAAGATAATGTATCCCAGACGTAATATTCTTTGGAAAATAAAATTCTCGTAGGCTGTTATTATGGATTTAAAAAGTGTTAAAGGAAATGTAAATCCAAGATTAATAGTCATTAACAACACCATTATCTGAACCTTTCGAATTTCATCTGCCGTTAATGCCTTACTGTAAAACAGTTCAATATTAAAATATAATGCCAACCCTAGTCCAACAGCAATTACTCCAATTACCGAATAAACAACAATAAACATCCCATACATTGAATGCAATTCTTTCAATTTTCCTTCTGCCCTATACTTAGCCGTATATCTTACAATTGTATTTCCTAATCCAAAATCGAGGACTGTTAGGTATGCCATTACCGAAGCTACAATTGCATAAAGTCCATACTCACTCTTCCCCATCATTCGAAGCATATATGGCGTATAAAACAAAGCCACTAAATTACTCAAACCGAGAATTCCATAGGACAACACTGCCCCCGCCTTTAACTGATTGATCTTCATCTTTCTCGATTTTAATTTCCTTAACTACTTAATTGTCTTTTTAGAATGCAGCTGAAATGAAAACAGTCGTTTAATAAATCTACGAATCAATGATCTTTTCCCTGGCAACTCACCAATGACTTTTTCCATTTCACTTATTTCAACTCCATTTAGCAACACCCCTTGCTTCAAATTCTGTGTTAGCTCAGATAACTTCTCTAAGCTATCTTTATCTGCTGCATTCCACGCTCGATTAGCTCTTACGGTAAGCAATGCTAGATCAGCATCATTAAATAAATTTACAGGATAATTATTCAATCCAATAGATGGTAATTCAAGTAACACTACCCTATATTTAGATTCATCTTCTATATTATTCCTATATAAATCTGCAATAGACTTGCAGGCTATAAACTCACTATTGACTTCATATTTCTGACAATCAAAAACAGGATCTCCGGATACCTCTTCATGGTTAACAAATAAACTCTTATAACCATTAGCAGATAAACGCTGGGCTAATTTTGTTCCCAAGGTCGTTTTACCTTCGTTATCCTGTACACTATATATCAATACTTTTAAAGGCTCATCAGTCCTAAGGCTGTTGGATAGGTTTAACACACTCTGGAATAATTTATTCACAGACAATCTACCAATCTCAACATAGTTCTTCGTTTTACTTTTTTGTACCATATTAGGATAAGCTGATACAACTGGAAGCTTAATCAGATTTTCGGCATTGGAAACAGTTCTTATATTTTGATTCAAATAATCGAATACAATAATTACAAAAGCAGGTATCATAAATCCAAGTACCAATCCAATCAGCAATAGAATTTTACGCTTACTAGGCTCTGATTTTAGCGGATAATTTGGAGTTTCTGATACTTTTAAGTTTGCATTTAACTCCAAATTTTGCTGTTTTAATTTTGCAACATTTAAGCTACGCAGAATGGAGAGGTATTCTTGTTCTGCGATATCAATTTTTCGTTCAAGACGTTTCATCGTTGCACCTTTGGGCGCATATTCTTTTACCAATTGATTAAACTCCTGAATTTTTTCCTCACCAACCAATAGTTTTGCACGAGTCGATTCATAAATCACCACATTATCGAGCCATTGATCTAGTACATTTGATGATGCAATACCTTCAACGGTATTATCGATAAAATAGGCTCTATTTATTGATTTCCTAAGAGTTTCCTGCAGGCTGAATGATTCAATATTCATATCTGCAATTTCATCAAGAATTTTTTTGCGATTAATCGTATCAAGTTCTGCCTGATAATCCTTAATTGAGATTTGTATATTCAAATTGGCTATTTTATTCCTCAAACCAATAATGTCGCTATTATTTAGTTCTTTTTGCTGTTGTACCGATAATTTATTTTCCAAAACACTTAGCACAGCAACTGCAGCCTTATGCTCCATTTTTAGCTCATTATAAAACGCCGCAAAACGCTCTTTTTGAATTGTAATATGCTCAGACTGCTCGTAGTAGTTAATGATATTATTCTTTTTGTTAAAATCCAGAAGCTGATCCTCTGCTTCATCAAGTTTTAATTGAGCATCGTCCAACTGATCTCTAAAATATTTTAGAATTGCATCTGATTGAATCAGTTTTACATCCGAATATTTATTTATAAACACCTCATTAAAAATCTCCAATGTTTGCTGACAAATTCCAGGATCATCAGATTTATAACTCAATTCTATCATATCACTCGAAGAAATACGCCTCACTTTTAAATTAGAAAGTATCTTTTCATAACTGTAATCGGGATGATTTAGGTAAATAAGTTCATAAATAAAATTCTCAAAATTCTTATTTTTATAATCAATAAAGGCTGCATAAGTTTTTTCAAAATCACCTTTAACAACAAGCTTTTTAACATCCTTGGGAACAATTCCCATCAATTTAACAAACGATTCCTTTGAAATTCTATCAGGATCAGGTTTATCTAAAAGCATGTGATAAGTAAACAAACGCAAGCCAACCTCTTCCGCTGCACCTCTTGATTTAATGATATTGATCAAATTATCAAAAGCCGTAATGGTTCCCAGTCTATCAACTTTTGAACTTTCCAGAGACATTAAATTAGCACCTGTAGCAATTCCCGTATAGATATTTGTATAGGAAGTATAGACCTTAGGCTCATCTTTGGTTAACACAAAAATGATAACAAATAATATAACAGGACATACCATTATAGGTATGTAGTGTTTTAACAATAATCGTATAAAATAAACTATATTCAAATCTTTGGATTTAAGTTCAAACTAACACCAATTGTTTCTTGTAAAATATGAACTGCAACAATAAACTCAATTTTAGTCTCTTCGTAAGCTAATTGTAATTTTAAAATTTCACTCTTTTGGTTTGTAAAATCACCTAATGACAATTTACCATTCCTATAATTAACTTCTGTATCAATCATTTTCATTTTTACAGTTTCCAACTCCGAGGTTTTGATTATCAACTTAGAATGGGCTCTTAGCAAATTTCCATATTGAGTAATCACCAATTTTCGCAATTCAGAAATGGTTTCTGTTTTTTGATACTGAAGCTTCATTTTTTCACTTAAAGCAACATCGCGATTCAGTTTGTTAAAAATTTCATTTAGTGGCACTTTAAGAGACATACCAACTGTATATCTAGTTTGTTTGGTACTGCTGCTTGCTCCTGAATCTTCAAGCTCAAATTCGTCTGTTACAATCAAATTCTCAAACATTCCATATTTAGCCGTTCCAGTTACGCTAAAAAAAGATAACCAGTCTTTCTTTTCAGATTTTATTCTTAAATCCTGAATGTGAATATCAGCATCAATCATTTTAAGTAAAGGGGAATGCCTCTCTGCCAAAGTAAGTAATTCATTTAAAGGCAATAATTTTTCCTTTAAATTGTTAACCTCAAGTTGATCTTCAATATCAGTCACAATTTCTTGTCCATAAGAAATTACAGACATGCATATAAAGATAGCTAATAGTAAGAATTTATGAATGGTTTCTTTCATTGAATTAAAATTACACGTTCTCTTTCTGAAAAACTGCAGGAATTGTTCTTAGAATAATCCAGATATCTTTCCAAAATGAATATTTACTATTGGCAATTTCCACATAAGTATTATCTAAACCTTTTCTTTCCTCTGGAGACATTTTAGAGGATTTACCTCTGGCTTCAACCTGCCATAATCCTGTAATTCCTGCTGGACCATTGAACCGATCAGTCCATTCATCGGTTGTTAACATCTCGGCCTCGTAAAGTGGCAAAGGACGATTTCCTACAATCGACATATCACCCTTAATCACATTTATTAGTTGAGGCAATTCATCGATGCTTAATTTTCGAATAATATGTCCTACTTTGGTAATTCGAGGATCATTTTCAAATTTTACAAAAGCTTTATCTTGCTTCTGTTTCCGTTTTTGAATGTGGGTAGTTTCTTCTACTTGTTCCTCATCGCCAAAAAGTATCGTTGCTCCATCCAAATCCTTACTCTCTATATTTTCAAGCTCAGCGGCAATCTTACCTTCTTCTTCTTGCTCTTCGCTCTGATATTGATTTAAATGCTCAAGCTCTTTTAATCGTTTGTCGGCATCGGGATACATCGATCTTAATTTAAGAAAATTAAATATACGATAACCAGTACCCACTCTTTTGGAGATATAATATACTTTTCCTTTCGATTCCAATCGGATAGCAATTAAAAAAACAATTAACAAAGGAGAAAGGCAAAGTAAAGCCAGACTTGCAAATACGATATCAAAAGATCTCTTAAAAAAAGGTGTTGTATATACCTTAATATTCTTACTTTTCTCGGGTTTATTAAACCTCATGTGAACTTGAAGTACCTTCAAAAAATTAATGCGATTCATAAGAGTTTCTGCATTTATTGGCTTCGCATATACATCGCTTACTCCCTGTTTTATGGCTGTTTTTATTATTTCAGGTCTTTTTTCATTTACCAACAAAATATATGGGACTGCCTTCTCAGCATCAAATTTTTCAACAAATACATTGTGAAAATCCAAACCATTTCTACCTGGCAATTCAAGATCACTAACAATTCCATCGACCATAATATTTTCCTCTAACCATTCCGAGGCTTGCAATGGATTGTTAAGATGCACTAGATTAACTCTTACGTTCTGTCCCCGAAAACTTTCAAGAACAGTATCGTCAGACCCAATGTACATTATTTTCATTTGTCTGCTAACTGTCTCCATAATGTATCTATTTAATCAAACGCTCAATTCTTATCATTAATTCTTCCGGGTTAAAAGGTTTCATAATATAATCCTCTGCTCCCAGTTTTAGGCATTGCACACGTACATTACTGCTTTCCTGACTGCTTAAAACAATGATTGGAATATCATTAAAATATCCACTTTCTTTAATTCGTTTGATTAATTCAATACCATCCATATTTGGCATTTCTAAATCGGTAAGAATAATATCCGGGATATTACCATCTTGTAGCCATGAAATAGCTTTAAGACCATCTTCCATTGTAGTTACGTCGAATGTGTTTTGCAAGAAACGAACCATCAATTGGCTCATAGATGGTTTATCGTCAACAACTAGTATTTTCTTCATAAGTAATTTAATTGGCTTTTTTTAAAGCATTAGTCAATCTCAAATAATATGGCTTTTGGACACCTATATATTAAAGTATAAATCTAAAATTCAATTTACGTCGATATCTTAATTTTGTTTCCTTTTTTATACTCAGGAAAACTCATTATTTATATAACAATACAAAATTTAAAATAACTCGATAATCTATCTATTAAACAATCCTCTCATATTTAATATTCTGGCGAGAATAAATTACTCATGATATTTTTAGTAATTTTTTTAAAAATTCCCACACTGTTAATATAATAAAAGATAATCAGCATTATTATAAACTATAAAGCTTTATTTTTCTCTTTATCAAAAAAAAACAAAAGCATTTTAATTTATTTAATCTTTATGAAAAATCTATTGCCCATAGATAGATATTTTTATAACTTGAAATTGTATAACTAATGTACTTAATCTGAATATTGAAGAGAGAGAATTGAGCTGTTGAATAATATTCAAACATTTACCAGTATTTATTCATAAATCTGGATTTTATAATAACCACTTCAATTCTCCACTATGCTAGAAAAAATAATTGCATTTAGTATTCGAAACAAATTTATGGTAATCTTGTTTACCTTATCAATTGTTTTATTCGGATTTTATTCTATCAGCAGAATTTCCATTGGTGCAGTGCCCGACATCACTAATAACCAGGTTCAGGTTATTACTACATCCGGAAATCTTTCTACACAGGAAATTGAGCAATTTATTACGGCTCCGGTTGAATTGGAAATGGCAAATTTACCAGATGTTATTGAAATCAGATCCGTATCTAAATTTGGTTTATCTGTTGTAACTGTTGTGTTTAGTGATAAAATTGGAACTTATTTGCCCCGACAGTTGATAGCCGAAAAAATTAAATCGGCATCGGCCAATATCCCAGACGGATTTGGAACTCCAGAAATGGGACCAATAAGCACAGGACTTGGAGAAATATACCAATACATCTTAGATCTTAAGCCAGGCTATGAAAATAAATACTCGGCAATGGAACTTCGCACCATACAAGATTGGATAGTAAAACGCCAATTATCTGGAATACCTGGCGTAGTAGAAGTAAACAGCTGGGGCGGATTTTTAAAACAATACGAAGTAGCCATAAATCCAAATCAATTGCAGTATATGGATTTAAACTTAATCGAAGTTTTTAATGCTTTACAAAACAACAATAGCATTTCAGGGGGTGCCTATATCGAAAAAACCAATCAATCCTATTTTATTCGTAGCGATGGGCAAGTAAAATCGATTAAAGATATTGAGAATATTGTTGTTAAAAACAACAATGGCATTCCTATTCTAATAAAAGATATTGCCACTGTACATTTAGGGTATGCCAATAGATATGGGGCAATTACCGCCAATGGACAAGGCGAAAAAGTATTGGGCCAAATAATGATGCTAAAAGGAGCCAACTCGAAACTGGTTATTAACGAAGTAAAAAACAGAGTCGCCCAAATACAGAAAAATCTGCCTGAAGGAGTTTTTATAAATCCAATTTTAGAACGAAGCGAGTTAATTGGAAAAACCACAACTACAGTAATTGAAAATTTACTATTGGGATGTATCATTGTAATGTTTATCGTAATTCTTCTTTTGGGAAATATTCGTTCAGCACTAGTTATTGCCTCTATGATTCCTTTGGCTTTACTTTTTACTCTATCGATGATGTATGTTTTTGGAATCGATGCCAATTTAATGAGTTTGGGAGCACTCGATTTTGGAATAATTATAGACGGAGCTGTTATAATTGTTGAATACATAGCCATACGAATAAATGCCAACTCCGATGAATATCAGAAATCTAAGCCTGAAGAACAAAAAACACTTTTAGATAAAATCACATTTTCAGGAGCATCAAAAATGATGAATTCTGCCATTTTTGGACAAATTATAATTCTTATTGTATTTATCCCAATTTTATCACTACAAGGTGTTGAAGGTAAAATGTTTAAACCAATGGCTCTATCCTTTAGTTTTGCCATTATTGGTGCTATGATATTAGGATTTACCTGGCTACCGGTTGCATCGGCACTATTTTTAAAACCCGAAAAAAAAGGCAGCAGGAATATTTCCAATAAAATTATGAACTTCTGTTACCATTCTTACACCCCTGTTATGAAATGGTCTTGTTCTCACAAAAAATTAGTCTTAGGATCATCTCTTATTGTTCTAATTCTTACGGGTATTCTTTTCTCTAAAATGGGTGGCGAATTCGTGCCAACTTTAGATGAAGGTGATTTTGTTATTCAACCCGTACTAAAAACAGGAACATCTTTATCTAAAACAGTTGAGATGTGTACAAAAATGGAGAATATTTTAATCGATCGTTTTCCTGAAATCGATCAAATTGTGTGTAGAATTGGAGCAGCCGAAGTTCCTACAGACCCAATGTCCATGGAAGAAATAGATATGATTATTAAACTAAATCCACGCAAGGAATGGACAAATGCAAACAGTAAAGAAGAACTGGCCGATGAATTTAAAAAAGCCCTTTCGATAATTCCTGGAATTGAGTATGAGTTTACTCAACCCATAGAAATGCGATTTAACGAACTAATTACAGGTGTTAGAGCCGATATTGCAATTAAAATTTTTGGTGAAAACTTAAGCTATTTAAACCAAAAAGCAAGTGAAATTAAAAAACTTATTGAAGATATACCCGGAGCTGCTGATATTATTTTAGAAAAAACAGAAGGCTTACCTCAAATGAATGTAATTTACAAACGAAATAAAATAGCACTTTATGGTTTAGATATAAAAACACTAAATACTTATTTAGCAATGGCATTTGGCGGCGAATCGAGCGGAAGTGTATTTGAAGGAGAAAAACGCTTCGATTTAGAGGTCCGCTTACAAAAGCAAAACCGGAAAGACATTAATAACATTAAACAATTAATGATTCCTCTTGCCAATGGGGGTAAAATTCCCTTTCATGAAATTGCCGATATCTCTTACTCCGAAGGACCAGCTAAAATTTCAAGAGAAAACACCCATAGAATGATGGCCATAAGTGTAAATGTAAGAAATCGAGATCTGCAATCGGTAGTGGAAGATATACAAACAAAAATTGATGCCAATATATCTCTTAAGCCAGGTAATTATATTGTTTATGGAGGACAATTTGAAAATTTACAAAATGCATCGAAACGCCTATTATTTGCAGTACCTCTTGCCTTACTTTTAATATTTATTTTTCTACATTTTGCCTTTAATTCGTTTAAAGATGCCATATTAATTTTTACCGCTGTACCTCTTTCTACTGTTGGCGGAGTAATTTTATTATGGATAAGGGGAATGCCGTTTAGTGTATCGGCAGGAATTGGTTTTATTGCCTTATTTGGAATTGCGGTATTAAATGGCATTGTTTTAATTGAACATTTAAAAGACCTTCAGAAAAAAGGCATGAGCAATATGCGCGAGCTTATTCTTACTGGCACAAAAGATCGCTTGCGTCCGGTTATATTAACAGCCGCTGCAGCTGCAATGGGATTTCTTCCGATGGCTATTTCTACCGGAGCCGGAGCAGAAGTACAACGCCCATTAGCCACAGTAGTAATTGGCGGACTTATTACCTCTACTATGCTTACCATGATCGCCTTACCTCTGCTTTTCGAAATTTTCTATAATGTAACAGGAATTGGCTTTAAACCCTTACGTTTTCTGCGATCAAAACCATCTATGATTATTCTAATTATTTTGGGCTTTTCGTTTACTACTAAAGGCCAAACAAAAACTATAAAACTTGAACAAGCCATACAAATTGCTATTGATAACAATAAAGAACTTCATGCATCTACTCTTGAAATAGATCAGTTTAAAGCTTTAAAAGGAGGTGCCTTTTCGCCGGAAAAAACGCTATTTTATTATGCATACGATCAAAATAACATCGCTGAAAATGGTCATCCTTTGCGTATTTACGGGCTGGAACAAAATTTCAAATTTCCCAGTGTTTACACTTCTAAATCGAGAATATTAAAAAAAGATGTGTCCATTTCTCAAATCAGATATATCCGGAACAAACAATTAATCAGTAAAAATGTTTCTCAAGCATACTACCAAATTATCTACCTAAAAAACAAACTGCACATTCTTAAATCTTTAGATTCGCTATACCTAAGCTTCACAAAAAAAGCCGAACTTAGTTTTAAGCACGGTGAGACAAGCCCAATTGACCTACTTACAGCAAAATCGAAACACGAACAAGCTAAAATAAGACTGCAGGAAGTAAACTATAATTTAAAAATTTACGAATCGAGATTACATGCCATTCTACAATCCGATAGCATATATTCTATTGCAAAACAAAAACTTACAAAAATTCCTATTATCATTAACAATATAGAAACTTGCACCGATTTAGAAATTCTCAAACTAAAAAGCGAGCAACAACAGGTACAATATCAGTTGGAAAAAAACAAATTGCTTCCCGATATATCTTTGGCTTATTTTAGAGGGAGTAATTCCTATTCGAATGCTCAAACTTACGAAGGATTCCAAATTGGCTTGTCTTTGCCATTATTTTTTGGGGAACAAAAAGCACGAATTAAAGCCAATAAAATTGCCATAGATATCAATCAAAATAAAAGAACTAATTTTTTAATTGGTAGAACTGCACAACAAAAAGAGCTACTTCTGGAATTGAAAAAATACGATGAGTCCATTCAAAACTATGAAGAAACGGGTCGAAAATTAAGTGAACAACTTTTAAATACAGCTCAAAAATCATATCAATTAGGCGAAATTGATTTTTTCAAATTTGTTTTCAGCGTAGAAAACTCAGTAAATCTAAATCTTATAAATCTCGATCAGCTGGCGAAGTACAATCAGCTGGCTATCGAGGTAAACTATTTAAGCAAGTAAAAAAAGACCATTATGAAAAATCTAAATATTCTTATCGCAATATTTTTTGCAAGTTTTCTAATAGCTTGCCAACAAAAAGAAATTAAAAACGAAATAAATTCTAACACATCAGAGAGCTTAAATATTATTAGTCAGGAGCAATTTACATTCAACAATATGAAAATTGGAAGCTTAAAGAAACAGCTATTCGAAACAAGTTTAGCTTGCAACGGATCCCTTAGTGCTCCCACCAATGGTATTGCAAAAATAAGTACACCTATACCGGGGATAGTTAAAAATATTCATTTTACTATTGGCGATTACGTGGAAAAACATGAGTTAATCTGTGAAATTGAATCGCAAGAATTAATTAATTTACAACAAAATTATGCGGAAAGTTCTGTAGAATTAATGAAAGCCAAAGCTGATTATGAGAGATGTAAAACGCTTTCGAAGGAAAATATAGGCGCAAATAAAGATTTAATTACTGCAGAAAGTAAATACCGCGCAAGTAATGCTATATACGAAGGCTTTAAATTAAAATTAGAACTACTAAATCTTAATAAAACTCAAGTTGAAAATGGCAAGTTTGTTCCTTCACTAAATATAACAGCTCCAATTAGTGGCTATATTACACATCATAATTTGGTATTAGGAAAATATGTCGAACCACAACAATCATTAATCGAAATTATTGATACAGAACAAATTCAAGTTCAAATTTCCTTATTCGAAAAAGACATTCACAAAATAAAAATCGGTCAACTGTTGCATTTTAACGCTCAAAACAATCCTACTCAATTGTATACGGCGCGCATTAGCAGTATTGGTAAATCTATTGATCCTAAAACCAAAACAATAACTTGCTTTGCCAAATTGGATAAAAAAGCCAAAAATAAACTATTTAATGGCGCTTGCATTAATGCGGATATAATTATAAATAGCAAAGAAGCTAATGCATTACCAAGTCAGGCAATAATAAAATCAGGATTAAACCGATATATTTTTATTGTAGAGAAACACGAAAATAATAAATACTATCTCCGCAAAGAAAAAATAGAAACAGGTAATGAATCTGGTGGCTACACCGAAATCTTAAATTCAAAAACAACGAACAATATTTTGGTAAAAGGAGGTTACAATATCTCCGCCGAATAACATTTACATAATTTTTTTTTAGAAAGTCTATTTAGTTCATAAAATCTTATAAAAAAAACCCATTAATTTATTTTGTTTTATATCGGAAAAACATTTAACTTGCTTTATGTTATATTAAAAACCAATACAATTAAGTAGATATAATGACAGATATTACACATACAAATGAAAGATTTAAAATTCTGAGCAAAAGTAGCGACTTCTTAAATATTATTCTGGATAATATTAATAGCTGTGTAATGTTATTAGATAATGAACTAAAACTTAGAGCTTTTAACAATCCATTAACCACAATTTTTTCGAACAAACGTGGAACTGATATTTTATACCGCAGATGTGGTGAAGCCATTGGATGTGCTCACCAAATTGAAGAAAATAAAGCCTGCGGTTCAACTTCCCATTGCAGCCAATGCGAACTAAGAATGGCATCACTTTATTCATACATTGAAAATAAACCTGTTGAAAACAAACATCTCATTAAATCTTTTATAGATCATAATGGGATTAAATCGGACAAACATTTACAATTCTCTACACGTTTATTTATCTATAATAAAGAAAAATACATTGTCGTTATTATCGATGATATTACAGAGTTAAAAATGTTAGAAATGGAAAAGGTTGACTAAATATTTTTTAAACATAAAAAAAGGAGATCATCAATAAATGAAAATCTCCTTTTACTATTTTATACCAATTCTACCCCAATTAAAGAACAGGCAAGCTTTAATTTCTCAGTCTGATTTCCCTGTAAAATAAGATGATGATTTCCCAATGGATTTTCTTTTAAAGTATCTACAGCATTATCGGTTAATTTCACCTCAATTTGAGTACGACAGGCAGTTGCATATTGTGGGCGATCCAAAACCTGTCCGGTTGTAATAAATGCTTTTGTGAGACTACTGTTCATTCTAAATACAGTAATATCATTGTATCGGTACATTCCCTGAATAGCGGTTCCTAAACCAGTTTCGAAATGAGTAGTAACTTTACAGTCGGATAATAAATTTTTACCTATGGTGCAATGCGCAAACAAAGTAGATTCTTTTGATATTCGAGCGACATTTGCCATCCAAGGAATTGATCCACTTACCGCTTTAGCAAACATCATACCTACAATACTAGCTAAATCGCCTTCGCAACCGGCTGGTATTTGCTGATCGTTAAAAAGCGACAAAGCCAAACATGCTGTAACCGCTTTTTGGCGTACCAAAGGAAAACACTCAACTGTAATAGCATCTAATTTCTCTTCTAAAACGCAATCGTTAAGTATATTATAAATCTTAGAAGCATTTTCTTTCTCTACTTCATTTTTGTACTCAAACTTTGTGAGGAACTCTTCATTAACTTGAGCATCTTCAAAAGAACATAAGCTTTTCCAGTCAATCTGCCTTAGCTTTATACCTAATTTACTTGCCAGAATATTTTTTTCAACCTTAGAAGCAATTAACCAATCAGAAACATTTCCTATTAAACCTAACTGTTTGCCTTTTAAAGATTCAATTGCTGTTGCAACTTCAAAATAAGAAGTCAAATAAGATTTCATTTCCTCCGGATTGGTAAGCAATTTAGAGCAAATTCCCTCTCTATTCATCCATGCTTTTATTTCAAATGCAGCTGCATTTGAGTTATCCAGTTCGTTAGACAAAATGATATAGAATTTTCCTTCTTCGGCCATTTGTTTAGCCGCTTGCTCGCTTCCTCCACTTAAAACAAATAAAATATCAGCATTATCATCAACAAATTGAAACTGATTTGCAAATTCGGGAAGCATAGTACACAATCTCTCTTTTCCCAATTCAATATAGTCCTGTTTAGCTTCGGCAAAAGCCAAAACTTTAACTTTTAATTTAAACATCCGATTAAATTATTATGTGTTAGTAATGTAAATTTGGGATTTATAATGGTTGCGCTCAAAGATACATTTCTCCAATTTAATTAAGTATTAAAAATTAAGTTTCAAACTTTATTTAGATTAAAACTATTTAATTAAGCTATCGACACAAAAAATTCTCAATTATATTTCCTAATATTTATATGTTCATTTAGATTTGCAAAACAACTTACACTAAACAAACGTTATCCTAAAAATCAGAAAAAATAAAATTATGTCGAAAAATTATAAATTTTTCCAAAACCGGGAGTGTGAATATTTCCCTTGTCATAAAGGAATAAAAGAGGAAGATTTTCATTGTTTATTTTGTTTTTGCCCTTTATAAATGCTAAAAGATAAATGCGAAGGTAATTTTAAATATCCTAATGGAATTAAAAATTGCTCTGACTGTACCATTCCTCAAACAAGAAACTCGCATGACTGTATGATGAGTAAAATGAGTATTGTCACTAAAATAGGAAGCGAAAAAGAATAAGAACTTTATTTTAATAAACGCCAGTAAATAGAAATTTAAATAGATTCTAATTTAATTTATCATACAAATGGTAATATTTTTTTACAACTTTATACTTCAAAGATAATAGACAATTTTAAGCCCACATATTAACATGAAAAAAGAAAGCCAAGAAGAAAAACTTTATATCTGCAAACCATGCGGATATGTAATGAAAGAAAGTGAACTAGGAGAAGTATGTCCTGCATGCGGCTTACCTAAAAAAGTTTTTGAACAGTACAAAGAAAGAATGTCGTCTGGTAGAAGTAAAATTTTACATTTAGACATGCATCCAATTGCGGTTCATTTTCCTCAAACCTTATTGGTTTTTATATTACAAGCATTAATTATTAATCTGATATTTCCGAATTTTTTCCCTGAAGTATTGTTAGGTGCAGCACGATTTGCTGGGGCAATTTTCCCTTTTACAGTAGTTGCAGCCTTTATAAGTGGACTTATTGATGGCAAATTAAGATTTAAGTCGGTAACAACACCGATCCTAAAAAAGAAAATTATTTACAGCGTAATTATGACCATTGCTGCTTTATTCACACCTTTTTTAATCTGGAATGATATCGATAATTTAACATCTAAAATATCGCTACTAATATGTGGTTCTATTGCTTTATTTTGCGGCATTGTATTGGGGCACGCTGGTAAACGATTAATGAATATTGGAATGGGTGGAGCTGTTAAAATCTGGGGACGAAAATTTTAAACTACTCATCACACAAAAAGTAAACAAAACAGGACTTTTCACTTGTAGAAAAGTCCTGTTTTTGTTTTAGCCTACTCGCCATTAAAATATTCCTAAAATAAAATTTATAGCATATTCGTTAAACAAGAAACTATGTGATATGCGTAAAGAAATGCAGTATTCTGCTTTGGGTGTTGATTTAATAATGCCTTTAGATATTACCAAAAATCAATGCGATCGTCGAAATATGCAGCAATGACTATCGCCCTGATATTCTTGATTTTCTTTCTGGTTGAAATTCTAAATGGACGCAAAATTCATCCATTTCAGTATACTCTTGTAGGTGTAGCCTTATGTGTTTTCTACGTTTTACTAATCTCAATTTCAGAACATTCGAATTTTAATATAGCGTATTTAATATCGGCAGGAATTACCTCGCTTATGAGATTGCTTTATGCCAAAAGCGTATTTCAATCGAATAAATTTACAGCCGTGTTAGGTGCTACCGTACTGGGCATTTATATTTTCCTATTTTCACAATTCTCTACTGGCAGTTAGAATTACCACGCTTATCTAGCATAAAAAATAGTAGAGGGCAAGCTACTCCTTCATTAGTGAAACCAAGCATGAAGATATTAATATCAGTTTTCCCAAATTTCCAATTAGTTCTATCAATACTAAGTCTCAAGTTCTCTTTTTGGGGTAATAATCTAAAAATGAGTTTTGCACCTAAATCAGAATCTAAAAAGAACTGTGCGATAAAACATTGAATACGCCTTAAACATGATTCTGCACGCGCCTTACTATCAAATGCATTAGCTAATTTTTCGAAACCTACAGGCTGATCTTTTCATAAAGCAAACACGAACATGGAAATAAGTTTCAGACGTGTTCAATTAACTTTTTCCTTCAAATTGGATATTCAATATAGATATGAATTCCCTACTTTTATTCTCGACGTTGATTTTCTTTATTAGAAAAATGAGTGGTGTTATTCTTCTAAGATAATAAAACCAACGCTTTATATAGATTTATAGAAGCTTATTTTGTTGAAAATAAATGATTTATATTATTGCCTTGTACTAAAATGATCTTTATAATTTAATCAAATTATAATGCAAATAAGTTCTATAAGCAATCAACACAAATATCCTGAAGCTCTTTCATTAGCTGTTTATTTTTCCTATCACTTAATGAAATAGTACCTAAAATCTCTTTATTTTCTTTTAACTGAAAGCAAGTTACGATTCCCTTATTTAAGAGCTCTTGCTTTTGTTTCCTGGTTAAATTATGTAGTATGGTTACAGGATACAAACGAAGCTCTTCCACAATTTCTTTTAAACCTCGATGCTTTGGATAATCCCAGGCTAAAAGATTTAAACCACAACCTGTTCCGTACAATATAGAATCTTCTGAGAATCTTGTATTTGTAATAAGCCAGCCCTGGAAACTAAGCCCTTTGTATTTCGGTAATTGGTTTCTTTTATGAACAATATCACCTACCCGCGAGTGAACATACAATGGCACCTGAATACTTACATTTTTACCCTGATCTTTATGATATTTGCACTCGACAAGATGTTGAATATTATTTTGTGTGGCAACAACATCCATCTCATGATTAACAAAAAATCCCTCTACCACTACTCCAACATTTATTTCACAACCTTGTTTTTCGAATATCTGGCCAATAAACTGTTCGAAAGGATATCCGGTAGGACCTAATTCGATAATTGCCTGCTTTAGTTTATAACGCATGGCCGAAGATTTCCTTTCCTTGCGCAATAAATTAAATGCACGAGAATAAATTTGTCTGGTCGTTACTCCAGAAAAAATCCACTCCTCAATATTTGAAAGGATATTTTCTATACTAGAAGAATCTGCTCCTGCATTTTTTAAAGAACGAGCTAATTTGTCCAAAATAAAAGGTTCTTCCTCGCCTGAAGCTTTTTTAACAAGAATAATTTCATTTTGAAGTGTATTGGAATAAGGTGTGGGTTTTTCAGAACTATATTGATCTTTTTTATAATTACTCATTTTATAAATTTCATTATTATTAACAAAACTAAGCTTAACATCAAATTGCACATACAAGTCTAATTAACAAATTAAAGAACACAAAATATTAGCTAATAATTTTGTGTCTTAAAATATAAAATAATCTATGCTCATATTTCCTTTTTCTCTTTGGTATCATAAAATAAATTTGAATAATTGTATCTTTAAATTAATCAACTACTAGAAACAATGTTAGAAACGCTTGAAACATTAATTAAAGATCTCGGAATAGGCTATAAGCTTTTGTTTATTCTTATGGCTGCAGCTGCAGGATTAATTCTATCAAAATTGATTCATTTCTTTATGAATCGCATGTTAAAAAAAGCTGCTAACAAATTAAATGTAGATCCTACCAACTATAATTTTTTAAAAAATGCGGTAAGTTTCTTAATTTTTATCGTTGTTATAATCATTATCTTTTATTCCATACCTGAGTTAAAAAACCTTGGTATGAGTCTATTGGCTAGTGCGGGTATTTTGGCTGCCATTGTCGGTTTTGCGTCGCAGCAAGCTTTCTCTAACATTGTTAGTGGTATTTTTATTGTTATATTCAAGCCGTTTCGTGTTGGTGACTTTATTAAGATTGGAGAACTTCACTTTGGTACTGTTGAAGACATTACCTTACGTCATACTATTATTAAGAATCCTGAAAACAGAAGGGTAATTATCCCTAACTCTGTAATTAGTTCGGAAACCATTTTGAACTCTACCATTGGAGATGCAAAAATTTGTGCTTTTCTTGAACTTAGTATTAGCTACAATTCTAATATCGATAAAGCAATTGAAATTATCCAAAATCAGGCCCTTGAACATCCAAATTTTTTAGACAATAGAAGTGATACAGATAAGTTAGAGAACATACCTCCTGTTATTGTTAGAGTTATTAGCCTAGGTGATTCTGGTATTCTTTTAAGAGCTTATATTTGGGCTGCAGATTCGGGTAAAAGTTTTGTTATGAAATGCGATTTAAATAAATCTATTAAGGAAGAATTTGATAAGAATAATATCGAAATTCCATTTCCTCATCAAACCGTTTATCTTAGACAAGAAACTCCTCTTAAAATAACAAAGGAGTAAGTCAATTATAAAATATAATCTATAATGAGAATTGTGTTTATTCTATAACCCATTATTTATTCGTTATTTAAAATCCAGTGAGGCTAGCCTCACTGGATCATATTATTAGTTCTAAAAACTGTCAACCTATTTTAGGACGACTCAAAATGGAGGAGTAATTTAAAACTTTTAATAATTCTCCGCCAATCGCCTCTTATCTAAATCTTTTTTCATGACCACACAGGTATCATGATCGATGGTATAGAAATACAAGAGAATGGCGCAAGACATGTACAAGATTCCTGGAATTACTGAAATCATCAACTTAATGCCTGTAATGGCCGTTTCGCTTTGTTCTACATTTGGCGTAAATTGGAAAATTGCCAACAGCCACCCTGCCAAAGCTCCACCAATACCCCAACCTGCTTTTTGTGCGAATGTAGCTGCCGAAAATACGAGTCCGGTGGAACGTCGTCCGGTTTTCCACTCCGAATAATCGGCGGTATCGGCAAGCATGGTCCAAAGTAAAGGAACTGCTGGTGCGTAAGACATTTTAGCCAAAATAGTAAAGGCATAAATCATAATTGTATTCTCGGCAGATGGAATGTACAGGCAGATGAAGAAAAATCCGGAAAGCAATGAACTAGCCAAAAACACATTGCGTTTACCGAATCGTTTTGCCAGCGGTTTAGAGAAAGGAATTGCCACAATTAAGGCTATGGTTCCAATTACATTAAATAGCTGTACATTTTCTTCATTTCCTATGTAATATTTAAAATAGTAGGCTATGGATAAATTTTGCATGGCAAACATGATAAATGATATGATTCCAACAAAAAATAAAATTACCCAAGGTCTGTTTTTAAAAAGATTTTTGAAATCTTCCTTTAAGTTTTCTTTTTGCTCTTTTGGCGGTTGTACTCGCTCTTTAGTTGTTTTAAAAGTAATCATAAACAAGATAAAACTGATTACCGAAAACAGTACTAAGGTGTACTGATATCCTTTGGCATTATCGCCTCCACCAAAATACAGTGCCAAACTTAAGGCGGTTCCCGAAACAATAAACTGACCCACAAAAGCGAAGATAAATCGGTACGAGTTTAAGCCTGCTCGTTCATAAGAATCAGAAGTCATAACGGCTCCTAAAGATGAATATGGAAGGTTGATAGCTGTAAAAACCGACATCAATAAAATATAGGTTACGCCAGCATAAATCACTTTCCCGGTAGATCCTAAATCTGGAGTTGTGAAAGTGAGCACTGCTAAAACACTATAAGGCAAAGCCATCCATAAGATATAAGGTCTGAATTTTCCCCATCGTGTTTTAGTACGATCTGCAATAATCCCCATAATTGGATCACTAATCATATCCCAAAAACGAGCAATCAACATGATTGTTCCGGCTGCTGCTGCCGATATTCCGAAGGTATCGGTGTAAAAAATCAGGATCCAGAAACCGACCATATCCCATACAAAATGGGAGGCTGTATCGCCTAAACTATATCCTATTTTTTCTTTTATTGATAGTTTTGAGTCTGTTTTTTTCATTATTGTTAGTTCTTTTGAAGTTGGCTTGAATTATAAACGCGGAGACTCTAAGACGCAAAATGAATACTTAAAATCTCGGGATTCGTTTCAGTAATCAATCTATCTCGTAAATATTATATGTTCTACTCCACTCAATTTCCTCATTGGGTTTTAAATTGATATCGAAAAACAGTTCAGGACTAATTACATGTTTCCATCCCCAAAGGTTAATTTTGGATGTTTTAAAATTTCCGGTTTCCCTGATTCCAATTTTACTTTTTGTATTAATTAACTCCCAACTGGCCTGAACCATTTTATTCCCTGACAGGTTTCCAAAAAAGAATTGCTCTTCCGGAGTATTATTAAAAGTAATTTGTTCTCTATCTACAAGCACTTTTTTTTCCGGATTTAAGGCTGCATCGAATATTTCAGGTTTTAAATCAAATGGAAATTTTAAAATATAATTGCTACCCATTAGCTCATTATCGATGGCTAAAAAGTTGTGACAATACTCATTGGTAGTAATGGTTTTTGCTCCCGTATTTTCAAGTTTATAATGAATTACAAAACTACTTTCCAACAATTCGATTTCTTTTCTTAATACATAGGAATAATCGCTTAAACTTTTTGATTCACATTCTACAACTAGCTTGTTAGCATTCTCAGAAATTTTAAAAGTAGCAGGCTGAATCCTATAAGGATGGCTAAAATGATAGTCTTTTACGTCTTTTTTTAACAAACCAACACCGATTTTAGGAAAGCTCTCACCTTTATTTATCTCATCGAAACCTACGGGCATTTCAATTCCAAATTCATTGTAAAAGCCTTTTCCAAATATATGTTTCGGATCTCCATCTATTTTTTCCTGAGTAGATACAGGAATACCTTTATATTTTACGGCTGTAATTTTACCTGTCCAATCGAATCTTGAAAATTGATAGTTCACCGATGGCAAATCGATATGAATTTCAAGCTTTTCATTCTTTAAAATATGCACCATATTGGTATTTTTCCTTTCTTGTGTACAGCTTATAAACACACAAAACATCAGTGAAAATAATATTGTTTTATTCATTATAATAGGCTTGATATAAACTAGTTGACACCAACTAAATTGTTGTATTTTTCTTTCACAACCAGAAATGCCTCCTTCTTGTTTCTATTGATATCAACAATTCCCCAATATTCTTCGTTGGGACTTCCATCGTAAGGAACACCGCTACTATTTGGCGCCCATCCTCCAGGATCCTGGGTATCCAAATTTCCTGCTTTCCAAAACTCATCAACAAAAGCGAACAGAGTTACGCCCATGCAAACGTCCTGATTTCTGAACGTAGCATCCAGAATTTTTCTAGTAGCATCGGCCTGAGCTATTTGATTTTCTCCTTGCTCATAACCACTCCTGGCAATCGTCATATAGCTATCGGCACCTGCTTCAGATAAATACATTGGTTTATCACTAATACGTTTCCATTCAGAAAATAACTTTTCAGGATTATCCCAACGGTAAACATTCATTCCCCAGATATCAATATCAGTACAAACAGAAAGTGCTAAAGAATCGGGAAGTTCTCCGTGAGCTGTTGCCACCGGATGAAATAAATCTCGCTCATGAATTAACTTTGTAGCCTCATTCAAAGCGTTGTACCAATTTTTCACATCTCCCTCAAACCATTCAGGATGATAATTGTATTCATTTCCCAACTCCCAAAAAAGAATAGCCGGATGCGATTTGTATTTGTTAATGTAATCGATAAATGTTCCGGATAGAATATCAAAATAGCCTTTCTGATTGTATCCAAAGCTCACGATGACTTTTATTCCTGCCTCATTAATTTTATCAAGAACTGTAATATCATCAAGCGGAGAATACAAACGAATGGTATTTATGCCTGCCTCATTCATCAAGTCTAAATCCTGCGAAAGAGTTTCAAAATTACGTTCGCTGCTTCCTTTGGGAACCGGATGATAACAAATCCCTTTTATTAAATAAGCTGAATCATTTACATGTACATTTCTTCCTGCAACAGATACTTTGTTACTAATTCCCTCTGACTTACATGCGGTTAAAATGAAGAGGATAAGAATGCTTATATGGATTTTCATCTGAGTCGTACTTTAAAACAAACTTTATCTACCTAATCTAATTTCGTCGCAAACAACTATTTTTCTCCTATCAAATATTGTAGCTACGATTACAATTTATTTTAGTACCCGGGGCGATGCCCCGGGCTATTATATTTAAGACTTTCAGCTTTATTACATCCTACTTAATTATAATTGTTTGAATAGCCTGAGCATCAATTTTAAAGAAAGTTTCTTTTCCTGCCAATGCTAATTTTAACTGCTTTGCTTCTTTATTCATATTCAAAATCACCACAGCAATCGATCCATCAGGATTCTGTGCGGCTGTAGTCATAAGACTATCGTCGCTTAATTCGAATCCTATTCTTACTGCACCCGGGCGAATGTATTTGCTAAAATGTGCTAAAGTGTAGTACATAGGCGTAAAATACACCTCATCTTTTTCAGGATCGACAATAACAGGAGCCAAACACCAGTTATTTGCCCAGTTAGGTCCGCCTTTGGTGTCCAAAACCATATTCCAGTCGATCCAAGCTTGTACATGGTTATTTAAACAACCAATAATATCGCGTGCATAACGATAAACCGGAACATATTTAGGATGTAAATACTTCTGTTCTTCTGGCGCCCAATCAATTCCCCAATCGGTTGCTTCTTTTTTCCAATACCAGGCATCATCTTTCCAATGAGGAACTTCTGCATCAACGCATGCTTCCGATTGAATCATCAGTTTATTGGGTGCTTTATTGTATGTATACTGTAAAGCCTCAGGCATATAATCATAAGTACTCGCATACCAGTGAATTGCCATGCCATCAAAATATTCAGACGATTCCTCATCTTTATACATGATATCTGCCCATTCTTTTAATTCATCTCGGTTTTGATCGTAACCTAAAATCTTAACATCATGACCATCTGCTTTCAGCTTTGGTCCCATATAATTGTTTACAAAATCAACCATCTCTTCGGGAGAGTAATGCATACTTTCCCAGTTGTAGCCATTTCCTAATGGCTCATTTTCTACGGTAAATCCCCAAATATCAATCCCTTCTTTTTTATATTCTTCGATATACTTCGAAAAAAACAAGGCCCAAGTATCATAATATTCTGGTAATAGCTTACCCCCTTTCCAATCCTTATTGTCTTTCATCCAAATTGGTGCTGTCCATGGCGATGAGAGAATTTTAAATCCATCTTTCGAAACCGCCATTGCTTCTTTTATCATTGGAATAATATCATCACGATCTTCGTCGATAGAGAAATGCTTTAATTCCTTATCGCCTTCAACAGGAGCATAAGAATAATTACTCAACGAAAAATCGCAAGAATTCATGTGGGTTCTTGTTAAGGAATATTTTGCTCCATTCTCACCAAAATAAGCATCCAAAATTAGCTTTCGATTTTCTTTGCCAATTTTATTCATCAAATAGGCAGTCGACTCGGTAAACGAACCTCCAAAACCAATAATTTCCTGATATTTCTGATCTGGATTAATTTTGATTTCCGCATCGATATTTTCGGCAGAAGATTTTTCAATTTTTGTAAGTTGATTTCCTGTTGCTGATGTTTCGAAAATATCTACAGGTAAACTTTTATCTTTAGTATTACAAGCCATAGTAACAAGACTTAAAAAAAACCCAACAATGTATTTTGATTTCATAATAAATGTATTAAATATTTTTAATGCTTTACTTTTCCCCTTTTTGCAATTAAAGCTTCACGAATTTCCAAGGCTCTGCTTTCAGTAATATCATATTTCCAAACCAATAAAATTGCAATAAATGCTGTTACAATAGGAATTACAATATCAGCGATCCTTAGATTGGTTAATGTTTCAACACTTTGCTGATCCACAGATTCATTAAAACCAACCATTTGCAAGACAATTCCGCTTGTTAGCAATGCCAAAGCTGTTCCCAGCTTCACCATCCACCAGTAAACGGCTCCAAACATTCCCTCTCTTCGCTCTCCATTATTCAATTCATCCAGATCACAAACATCAGCTGTCATCGACATCATTAAGGTGAATAAACCACCTATTCCGAATGATAGAAATGGAATAGGCATAAACATTAACCACGGATTTGCAGGATTAAATCCCCACCATTTTAAAGCATATCCAATAATCGAAACAAAAGTTGCAATTACAAAAGCATTTTTCTTTCCGACTCTTTCTGACAATTTTGTGACAATAGGAATTACAAGAAAAGCAGTAGCCATTGCACTTATCGTTCCGAACCATGCAGGCCAAGACCCAGCAGCCACCTTATCTCCATTAAACAAATAATAGACAATAATAAACATGGCAAATTGCGCGATTGTTTGAAATCCATTAAAAATAAAAAATGTGGAACCACACAATTTCATAAATTGCTTATTCTTAATGGTAAGTTTTATTCCTCTAATAAATTCTTTAGTATTCACAGCCAAATCTTTCATGCTTAAATCGGCCATTTTACTTTTATCAGGCACCACCATTTCTTTATTGAAAATAGCTGGTAAAATTCCCAATATCATACAAATAGCACCTACCCAAATCGCCAAAATACGAGCTCCTTCAGGAGCAGAGGCAAAAATATTTGGATCGTAAATTATCACCCAAAACCAGGGAGCTATCATCCAGGCAACCTGTCCCATCCATTGCGAAACGGCCATTAAACGAGTACGTTCGTTATAATCTGAAGTCATTTCGTAACCCAAACCAATTAATGGAGTGGCAAAAATGGTATAACCTATGTAGAAAAATATGGATACAATTAAAAAATAAACAAAATTGTAGGTTTGTGAAGCCTGCGGATCCAATTGCCACATTACCATAAAGGCTATACCGGTAATCACACTTCCCAACAAAATATATGGCTTACGTCTTCCCCATTTTGATTTGGTGTTATCGGAAATAAAACCCATAATTGGGTCTGTTAATGCATCAAGCAATCGAGGTAAGGCACCTAAAATACCAGCGAGAACCGGATTCATATTTAAGGACATGACCAATACAACCATGAATACTCCCAAAGCCGCAGGGAATAACTGATTGGCCAAATGTCCTGAACCAAATGCCATTTTTTGTCCAAAAGGAACGATATCTTCCTGTGCTGTTTTATAATGTGCCATATTTTTGAATTACGAATTAAAAATTAGGAGTTCTGAATTGATGATATTCAAATAGAATCTTTACTCTGGTAATCTATTTGTAAAAATCTTCCATTACTTTTTTGGGTTTACGATCAACCGTAAATAATCCCCAATGCTTTTCGGCTCCTAGAGGGTTTGCCGTTTCACCTTTCCAATCTTCATCGAATGCTTCGAAAAAGAAAGTAGTAATATTCATTTCTTTACTCCATTTCAGCAGATCATGATAATATTTCTCCTGTTTTTCTTCACTGGCACGTTCGCCAAATTCTGATGCCACAGTTGCCCATCCTGCTTCGGTAATTACAAGTTTGCTATCAGGCAAAGCATTGCGAACTTTCTGAACATTTTCAATTGTGTACGACATAGCTTCATCAATATCTTTACCTTCCCAAACCGGATAAACATGAATTGCCACAAAATCGACTGTTTTAGCCAATTTTTGACCATGAGCAGCCCACCACTCGTAATTATCGGCAACAGTTACAGGTTGCTTAATCTCTTTCTGAACTTTTTGCACATAAGAAATAATACTATCGGTATCGACTTTATGATCGTTCCACTCCACCAGAGCTTCGTTACCAACATTTACAGCTATAACTATTTCGGGATATTCATTTGCTAGCAAAATTCCTGTATCGATTTCTTTCTGATTTGCGATACTATTTTTATCCAATACCTCCTGAGCAATTGGCTCGGTAAGCCAGCTACAAGTTTCATGAGCACTCAATTCAGCTTTTAACCAAACTCCCAGCATCACTTTAATATTCAGCTTATTTTCTTTGATAATTCTTAATACTGACTGCGAATTCTCTCCCGAATCGTACAAACGAATCATGTTAAAAAGGGAATCTTTAGATATAATTTGAAGATCTTCTAAAATTTCAGCATCGCTTGGATTCACAGCTCCATTTCCTCTGTCGGGGTGCTGTCCGCTGCGAAAGCCTGAATAAGCAACAGCTCTTGATGTTCCATTTAGCAAATCACTTTTCTCTTGATTAATCTCCATGCTAACTGCCTTTTTATCCTGCAACTTTTTATTCTTATTTTTACATGATGCTAATGATATTGCCAACAAAGCAACTCCAGCGAACACCAAATATTTTACATTTCTCTGTTTCATAGTTCTGTATAGATTTTAAGATATATCAGCAAATAGCTTTTGCATTACTTTCTTAGGTTTTCTGTCAACGGTAAATAATCCCCAGTGTTTTTCCGGTTCCAATGGTTCGGGCGATCCTTTCCAGGGTCCATCAAAGGCTTCGAAATAAAAACATAAAATTTCTTCCTCTTGTGTCCATTTCATTAAATCTTTATAATAGATTTCCTGTAAATCTTCACTTACATTCTGCGGATCTATTCCTCTTCCATTTGAGTTGGTTGCCCAACCAGCTTCGGTAATTACAACAGGTTTATGAGGGTATTTATCAGCAACACTGCTATAATTCTGTTTGGTATATTCCAAGGCTTCATGAATATTTTTGTATTCCCAAACCGGGTAAGTATGAATAGAGATAAAATCAACTGCTTCAACTAAATCTTTCAGATGATCTAACCAGGGCACATAGTTTTCGCAAAATGTTACCGGCTGCTTAGCTCTTTCTTTAATGATTTTTACATAACTGATAATGTTCTCAACCGGCACATAATGATCGGTCCAGCTAACCGAAGCTTCGTTACCTGCCGACAGGGAAAAAACGATATCTTCATATTCGTTTGCAAAAGCAATCAGGCGCTCAATTTCTTTAAGGTTATTTACCTTATTTTGAAGCAACTGCTCTTCGCTGTAAACACCTCCCCACGGACAACCAAAATTGTTTACTTCGGCACCAATATATGCTCCCAACATTATCTTAAAATCAAGTTTTTCCTCCCTAATTACCCTAAGAACAGTTTCCGACTGTTTATCGCAAGCATACAAGCGGAGATATTTCCATTGTCCCTGCAACAACAATAAGTCTTCTTTTATCTGATCGTAAGTTGGAAAAACTCCTGTATCAGGACTTTGTTCTTCTCTAAAACCAGAATAACATATTGCATTACCTAATTCTATATTTAATTTTCCTTTACTTTTCATCTCCACCTAAAACTTCAACTTCTCATTTTTATCCCATATTCCCCAAAAAGCACCAACATCACCTTCATCAGATGCTTTCCAATCTTCATCGAAGGATGAGAAATAGAAAATTTCAATGTCTTCTTCTTTCGACCAGTTTTGTGTCTGGATAAAATATTTCATAGCATTTTCGTTCGACGGTTCAGCACCATGAAATCTCTCTCCCACATTTGGCCATCCTGTTTCTGAGATAATTACTTTCTTTCCCTTTCCTGCTCTCCATGCACGGTTGTACATATCTTTCATGTATAAATATGAATTCTCGAGGCTGCAACCTTCCCAAAACGGATAACAGTTGGCCAGAATAACATCGCATGCCTCAGTAACTTTTGGTCTGTTAGCAAACTCATAATAAGCATCAACATATCCGACAGGAATTTCCGATAACTCTTTTTTAACCTTATAGATATAATTTAACAGTTCCTCTTCACTTAAATCTTCGCGATACAAAACCTCGTTACCCACAGCAACAATATCAGCACATCCAGCTTTTGCAACTTCAATTACACCCTTAATTTCGTTTTCGTTAATGCTTTGGTATTTTCCCAACCAGGCACCAACCATAGTTTTAAGACCAAACTCTTTAGCTACTTTTGGTATCAATTCATTTCCTTCTGTGCAGGAAAAAGATCTAATCCACTTTGTATGTGGAGCAATAATCTTCATTCTGCGGCGAATTTGCTCTTCAGTAATCTGTGTTATCCCAGGCTCTTGCCCTTCCATATAAGGACTAAAGCAAATGCCATGCATTCCACTTTTTAAATATTGATGATATAAAGTCTTTAATTCGTCTTTCGTTCTTTCTTCCAAGTCAACACCTGCCAAAGACATTAAATATTCGCTTCTTACTGACATTAGGTTTTCGCTTTATAGGTTTTTTGAAGTATCTGTATTAACAACTGTTTAAACTGTGTTAATACAGATACAGTACTTTATCTTTTGTTAAATCGATAATTCAATCTTCTCAACTTCGCCACCTCGATTAAATATCAAAGCACTCGTCTGACCATCAATTGTATTACCAGGAATCACTTTCGTTTCTCCATTTTTAAATGAAATTGTTATTTGATTTTTCCCGGTTGAAGAATAAATAACAGGAACTTTACAAATGGTGAATCCCAATTGTCCCTTGGCAAGTTTCAGCTGTTGTTTCTCTCCTTTTAAATTGTAGAAAACAAAGCATTCATCTTTAGTTAATACTTCCTGATGATTCAATAATGAAGAAGCAAAAACAATTTCTCCGTTCTGAACCTGAACACCAAGCTCTCCCATTCGTGAGATAAAATCTTCTTTTACCTGACCAGTCATACCAGGTTGCTTGGCACCTGCATTACCCGGTGTATGCGAATAAGCATCAGTTGGAAATGCTCCATACAAATCTGGTGATTTATACAAACCAATACCTGCTTTTATTTCGTAGTAATGATCTTTTAATCGTCCGATAATAACTGGATCAGCATTTTCATTTACTGCAGCAAAATAGTTTTCCTGCACTGCCAGCAATAGTTTTGAAACCATGTGCCAGTAGATACTTCCCAATCCTTCAAATCCGTAAAAAGTTCCCGAACGACCAGTAAAAGACTGGTGATCAAACATCTCTTCGAAAATTGCAAGAACCTGCTCTTTTTCTTCTGCAAGTAGCTCTGAATAATCAGATGAATTTAACTTCTCAAGAGCATTCTCCAAAACATTTGCATTTCGAAAAGCTCCATTAAAATGATAATTCCCTAAATTATCTGCGCTTAGAATTGAAGCATCATTATCAGCAATTAATTGGCTTAACAATTTCGATTCCTTTACCTGTTTTGCAGGGATATTATTTTTCTCGGTAAAAAGTGGCAATTGTCTGTTTGGATACAATATGTATGAATACTGATCTTCACGGAACAATTCACTTGCTTTTAATGCATCTAATACTCCAAGACTGGCTTTAGCATCTAAATATCCCGAACTTAACACGGCTACCTGACCTTCTAACATTTCGTATAAATAACGAACTGAAACTGTCTGATCGGTAAATGAAATTAAGTTGTAAGCATGATACAATCCATCCTTGCGCTTATTTGCTTTTATAGATTGATCCATGTATTTCAATGCCAAATCGGCAAACTCCTGCAAATCTTTAACTTTTACAGTTTTCTTCAATCCTGAAAAAGAATTTGCATAAATTTCGTTGCGGTAGTTGCTTCCTGCTTCTCCTAATATATCGGCAAAACGTCGTCTGTCTTCATCAGAAAAACCAGTTTCAAGAAGTGATACATTGTATTTGAAAAGATCAAAAATACGATCCAATAATGTGTTTACTTCCTCCGAAATAGCAATTTCTTCTATGGAAAGAGTACTGAATTTTTCAGACCAGAATTTCAGGAACCGTCTCAAGTAATACAAAGTTACCATCGACACTCCATTACCTACTAAAGCATTATTGGCGTCGTTCCATTCCGGACGTTGTGTATTCAGCCAAATACCTGCTTCAGGAATAAAATTGCTTAATTTAGCCAATAAAGTCACCAGTATTTTCTCAGTAAGATTCACCTGATACAATCCCGCTTCACCCTTTCTTAACATTCTGCCATCGGCTCCTATTTCGGCAGCCAATTCTTTAATCTTATCGTTTAAATCAAAATCAAAATCAATTGTATCCTGAGGATTTTTTACAATATCGCCGTAAGGCTTAATTCGGTAAGGAACATTTGCATACACAAAGTTTTCATTTGTAAGCATCTCATCTAACTTACCAGGATGATAATGATTTGACAACTCTAAAAACTTTTGCAGATAGATAATCTGGTGATCTCCCCAATAACCAATATATGCCCACGGATCATTCGGATCTGGACATTCCCAATCGATACCTTCTCGAGTAATTCGGTATGGATTATAGCCATCAGCAGTAGATGCATTCACAAACTTGCTGATCATTCCTTCTAGGAATTCAGGATAGGACAATCCTAATGCTTCCCAATTTTGAAAAATATCGCGCCAGTTTCCCTGATAATTTAGTTTTGGAGAGCCGTCTTCGTTTTTAGTTTCAATAGAAAACTGATTCCAAGGACGACTTGGATCTCCATGTCTCCGGCTAAAAGTTAATGGTAAGTATTCAGCACAGATTCTAATTAAATTGGTATTCCCTGTTGCTTCTGCCAAATTATTCAGCTCTGAATAGGTAATTTCAGCTGGTAATAGATCAATCCATTCTTTGCATTCTTCAGCTACTTTGGTATTGGTTTGCTGAACAAATAATTTAAGATCAGCACTTTTTACATTGTAGTTATCTGAGAAAATACCACCACGCATGGCATTAAATAATGTATTTGAAAAATGACGAGCATAAGACAAATCATCATTCCCCATTTGTAAACCATCGGCATCGGCAACAATCTGAATTAAATTTGAAGTTCCTTTTTCAATATCATTGTTTATCGAATCCTCAATATTCTTTTCTGTCTTGATAAATTCATTCAAATTGGCAACTGCAACGCTATCTTGATATACCTCCGCCACGATCATCCACTCTTCTGTGATATTAGGCTTTAATTCCAATTCTGCATTTAACAGATAGGCTCCACGGCTTGCTCTAATATCAACTTCTGTTTCAACATTTAAACCTTTTTTAAATCCATTCAATTGCTTGTCGGATAACAAAATTTTCTTACCATTTAATCCTGTAGACCAAACAGTAGTTGCATTTAACGACTCGCTAGGTTCTGCTCTATCCACCGGAATTGAACTAAGCATGAATAAACCCAATCCTGAATCAACAAGCAACTCACCTTTTTTATAGGCATCTAAAAGATTGGAATATTCATTCTGAAAATTATAATCCAAACCACTTGGCAGAATATTTCTAATTCCATCAAGAATCTCCAACTTTACAGGTTGATCTGTTACATTAGAAAGAGTGGATTTTCTTACAAAACCGTACTTCTCACTATTGTTCCATGAATATTGAAACGCGAGACCAAGATCTTTATTTATCTCTTCAAAAATTAGTTTGTTACCATAAATACTTTTGTAAAGATTTCTTTCAATCTTATATATTTCGTTCAAGATTTTCGAAAATGGTTCCCATAGATAAGTTTTCTCATCTTTTTCAACTAAAACCACTGATTTACTTCCTGTTATATCATTGTAATCGTGAATCTTATCAACGGTATAATATGGGAACAATGCATTGTTTCTGTCCTTTCTTCCTGCCGACAAAGAGCCATTGCTCGATATGAACATCCAGTGATCTGAATCACTAACTATACTCATAAAGAAGTCTGACATTTGATCAGAATTGCTGATCTTGTAAAACTTTTCATTATGTAGTTCTACGAATTCCCCCTCAACTTCAGCCTCGCTGCAATTCAAACTCGTGTCTCCCAAATAAATGTTATTCTTCTTCATTTTAATTCTAATTGATTTAACTTCAATTATCTTACTCTTAAACTTCTTATTTTTATCTAATAGCTATTCCTTTACAAGAATTAGCTCTAATTCTTCCAGTGATTTCCCTTTTGTTTCGGGTAACATAAAAAATACAAATACAAGGCCTATAGCCCCAAAAACTCCATATATTAAAAAGGTTGTTGCATTTCCAAAATTGATTTGCTCCCAAGGAAAAACCAACTGTACCAGAAAGCTGATTCCTGAGTTAATAAGACCGACAAAAGAAATGGCCAGTCCTCGAATACGATTCGGGAAAAGCTCTGAGAACAATACCCACATAACCGGTCCAATCGAAATAGCAAATGATGCTACAAAACCAAGAATACCAATCAAAACCAACCATGGATTAATGCTAATTGCTTTTGATATAAAATCTGATTGGTGTTCCTTAAATGCTTTTGTGCCAATGCTATTTTCTAATGCATTATTAAATTCTAAATCGCTTTGGAATACAATATTTTTCATTGATTCCAATTCTACAGGATCTGCAAATAATGAGCATTCCTGAATATTTTTCTCACTTAACTGATAAGTGGCTCTGCCAAATCCGGCAGAAAGTATAAACATGGAAATTACAATTCCTGTTAGTCCGTAGATTAATAGTGGCTTTCTACCGACTTTATCAACTAACCAAATGGCAAAAAGAGTAAATACTAAATTGATTAGTCCCACTAAAATTGCCTGGGAAAAGGAAGCGTCGGTACCAATTCCCGTTTGTTCAAAAATCATTGGTGCATAGAAGAATACTGAATTAATACCGGTAATTTGCTGCGTAACAGCAATCACAATACCAATCAGTAAAACCAATTTCATGGAAGGTTTGAACAATTCTTTTAAGGATATTTTCTCCTTTTGAGGTGATATTTTAATGCTTTTAGTAATTGTTTTTAATTGGGCTTTTGCTTCTTCTTCTCCTAATGATTTAGTCATTACCTGAAAAGCTTCATCATCCAATCCATTCATTGCCAACCAACGTGGACTACGAGGAACAAAAAACAGAAATATAAAGTAAATTATTGCTGGTATTGCTTCCAGACCTAACATCCAACGCCAATTGTAATTATCAAATTGTAATAATTCTACCCAGCCAGCATTTGATTTTCCTAATTGCAAAATCAAATAATTTGTAAAAAATGCAACTGTGATTCCGATTACAATATTTAACTGATTAAAGGAAACCATAGTACCTCTCATTTTTGGAGGAGCAATTTCTGCAATGTACATAGGAGCAATAATCAGCGATGCTCCAACACCAAATCCACCGATCATTCTTGCCAAAACCAAAAACCAAAAATTGGGAGCTATTGCCGATCCAATTGCAGAAATAAAATATAATGCTGCAGCATATTTAAGAATTGTTCTTCTTCCAAATTTATCGCTTAAAGGACCTGCCATCAACATAGCCAAAGTGGCTGTTAAGGTTAAGCAACTAACTGCCCAACCCAATTCAATTTTTGTTAAATCGAATTGTGGTTCAATAAACTTAACAACACCCGATATAACAGATGCATCAAATCCCATAAGGAATCCACCTAAGGCTACAATAAGTGAAATAAAAACAGTATATCTTAAATTCATAAAATTCAGGTATTTAATATAGTATGCAGTATTCTTCTAAGGCCAATTATTTTTTCTGATATATTCTTACATAGTCAATTTCCATTGTTTGTGGAAATGCACTATCATCAATACCCTCAACACCTCCCCAGGCACCACCTACTGCAAGATTAAGAATCAAATAGAATGGTTTTATATATGGCCATTTACTTAACCCCAGCCCTTCATTTTTATATTCAAAATAAAGTTGGTCATCCACATAGGCTTTCATAATCTCTGGAGTCCATTCTAATATGTAGGAATGAAACTTTTCATCAACATTAGGTAGTTGAATAGTATTGGTTTGTTGCGTGTCTTTTTGCCATTGGTAATCCTTAGAGTGAGCAGATGCATGTATTGTTCCTAAATTATGACCAACATGTTCCATGATATCGATTTCACCAATTCTAGGCCAACCTCCATCATTAAAAGTCCAATCTTTCGGCATCATCCATATAGCAGACCAAGTACCTCTTCCTTTTGGAAGTTTAGCTCTAACTTCAATTCTTCCGTGTAGCCAGGTTTCTTTTGAATTTAAACGAGCAGAGGTATATTCCTTTCCCTTAACTTGTTCTTTTAGTGCAGTAATATTCAGTACTCCATTCTCAACCCAAGCATTTTCTTTTTTAGCTACCGTATAATATTGTGCTTCTTGATTTCCCCATCCAGCATCATTACCTTCCGTATCGTAAATCCATTTTGTTGAATCAGGTAATCCTGAATAATCAAATTCGTCGCTCCAAACCAGTTGATATTCTTCATCTATAAACTTCTGATCGCTTTTCGATCCATCCGTTGTTTTCAACTTGCAACTAGATAAAAGCAATAAACCAACTAGAAATAGAGTGATCTTAGTTTGCATCATAATTTGTATATTTTGAATCGGCCGTAGCCTCTTAACACTTTTTTATTTACTGATATACTCTCACATAATCAACTTCCATAGTCTGAGGGAAAATTGTATTGTCAATTCCCTGAGCTCCCCCCCAATTACCTCCAACTGCTACATTTAAAATAAAGAATTGAGGTTTATCGAATGGCCAGTTCTTAGCCGTTTTAGTAGTTGGTGAGTAAGTATGAGTAATATTATTCTCAGTATCAATATAAAACTGAATCTTATTTGCATCCCAAATCATTCCATAAACATGAAATTCCTCTTCGCAAGTTTCCAATTCTTTAGAACTACCATTGCCATCGGCACCCGATGCTGCAGAAGTATGAACTGTTGCATGAACAGTATTGGGTTGATAACCTACATATTCCATGATATCAATTTCTCCACAAGCGGGCCATCCATAAGAATCAAGATTTGCACCCAGCATCCAAATTGCAGGCCAGATTCCTGTTCCTGAAGGTAATTTGGCCTTTACTTCTATTCTACCATAGGTAAATTCCTGTTTTCCCCAGGTAATCATTCTGGTAGAAGTATATGATCCGGTAGTTTTATTATCATTAATTTTTTCGGCGGTAAGTATCAGTTTTCCATCTGCGATATGAGCATTATCTCCATTGGTATAATTCTGAAGCTCATTATTTCCCCAACCATTATCGCCCGTTTCAAAAGTCCAATTGTTCATATTAACACTTGTACCATCGAACTCATCCGACCATACCAAAGTTTCACCTTCAATATAATCCGTATCATTATCCTCAATTGTAATAGAATGAGTTACAGTTTTTGTATCACTCAAAGTATTTAGATTTCCCCATACAGTTAGGCTAATATCATAAGTTCCTTTCTGTGGATAATGAATTGATCTTACAGATGTTTTATCTGTTTCTTTTGAACTTGTTGTTCCATTACCATAATTCCACTGAAGATAAAGATAATCTCCTACTGATGTATTTGTAAGATTTATAACATTAGGATTACTTGCATCAAGTTCATATTCAAAACTTGCTGTATATTCTTCTTCATCGTCACCACCAGTACTCGAGCAAGACAAAAAACCAAATGCAAACACAAATAGGATAAATAGCATTGCTGTAACATTATTCTTAAATCCAGACATTGAATTATTATTTTATTAATTATTATAATAAGAGAGTTTTGAGTTGCCTCAAAACCCTCTTAAACATTTTTTTATTAGTTCAATTTCCCAGACTTAACACCCTCTACATGAGGTCCTGCCAAATCATCAAAATAGAATTCATGAACACCATCTTTATTTCCTGGATTCAACATGATTCTTATCACATTGTAGAAATCCTGACTAAAACGAGTATCTGTAGTTACATCTGAAGTAAACTGATCACCAGTCCAATCGTAACCTGCAGCTACTCCTGAGAAATCAAATTCAGCTTGTTCCCAAGTATCATCTTCCTGTATGGTATAAATCACATCGTAAGTTCCAGTTTGCCATGCGTTTCCACCTTTATCAGTATTTTCGAGCTTTAACAATACTTGTTGTCCGGCTTTACCATAAACCATAACTTTAAAAACACTGTTGTTACCAATATCAAAACGGTAACCAGCAGGTAATTGCATATATGCATTCGCCCATTCCTGATTTTCCTTTGAATAATGAAGCACATTTGCTCCTTTATTTGGATAAATTCTATCAGGATTCTCTACTAAGCTTACTGCACAATCTTGTCCCAATACTGGAGACAATTCAACTTCACTGTTATCAACATACATTACCATCATATCCAATAAAAATGGTTCGTAAGTAGAGTGATGATTCTCAACAACAATAGAACTTGTAGATACTAAATCTTCGTTAGAAGCCTTAACTGTTACAGTAACAGGATAAGTACCTTTTCTCATGTATGTATTTTCAAGAGTAGCATTTACATCTTCTGTTTCCATAAGTTCACCACCATCACCAAAGTCTACAGAAAAACCATTCACAAACAATCCATCAGGAATAACAAGATCAGCTAAACTAACTGCCCAGGTATTCTCCTCTCCTGTAGCTTCTACGTCAAGATTAAAAGATACTATTGGCTTAACATATCCTTTAAGAACTAAACCATTATACCATCTGTTACCATCGCCGCCAATACAACTTAAAGTCATGTTAGTTTCTGTGATAGATTCAATTCTATATTCATTATTAACTGCACCATAATCAAATCCGAAAAACGAAGGTTTCTCCGATGAAAGAGTGATGTAATAAGTACCATCGACTTCTGAGAAAGACCAATTTGCATCTGCTGGTGTAAAGTCAACTTTAGCATCAGTACCATCAACTTCAACCGGATTAGAATAATTAGAATCATCTAAACGGAAATCTTTAGCATATGAATTTCCATTATTCACATAGTCGAAAATAAAATCAACCAATTTAAAAGTAAATTCATCGTCGTAAGAGCCCGATCCTGTTTTCTGCAAAGGTGTCGCAGCCCACCAGTTTGGTGTATTTAAAGCAGGATCACCAATTCCGAAATGACCTGAAGTTAAACTATCAACAACCCAAGTTTTTCCTTCGCTTGCCGAAGCACCACCTGAAATCATTGTCAACACAGGGCTATCCAAAAACTCATAATCTGTTTCTGTTTGATCAATAGTCGCTGTTTTGATACCTTCTGAACCATCAGCAGCAGTAATTGTCAAGGTAAGCTCATAAGTTCCAGGAAGAGGATAATAAGCAATTACACTATTGCCTTCTCCAGTACTTCCGTTTCCAAAATCCCACTTTACCGTTGTAATTCCAGATAATGGAGTTAAGTTTTCAAGATTATAATGATATGCATCCTCTCCCTGCTCAACTGAGAAACTCATTTGCTCAGTAGTTGGAGCTGTGCTACCATTTAATTCTGATTTATCAAATTCATTTGGATCGCAGGCAACCAAAAACATCAGCATTACCAATGCAATTCCAAATCCTGATTTTATAATATTCTTCATGATTTTAGCTTTAAATGTGATTAGTAACCAGGATTTTGTTCTAATTTATATTCTCCTGATGTTTTATCAATCTCTGATTGAGGAATTGGAAAGTATTTTCTTGTAGCATCCCAGGTTCTTTCTGAAGAAAAATCAGGAATACTCTCATTTAATAAGTCGGTATCTCCCCAGCGTACCAAATCCCAGTAACGCATTCCTTCACCAATAAATTCTCGTCTTCGTTCAAGTTTAATATTATCGGCTGTTGCAGGAATAGAAGCTACTCCAGCTCTGGATCTAACAGCATCTAAACAAGTTTCAGCAGTTAATCCTGTAGAAGCAACTTGCCCATGAATAACAATAAGCTCGGCAGCATTTAATAAAGCCTCAGCATAGCGAAAAATTCGAACATTGTTTTCATAATTCAAATCTGCGGTATAAGGCGCATCATTGTATTCTTCACGAGCAGCGTATTTAGCCATAAAGTAACCTGTATTCTGAAAACGAGCTGTATAAGTTCCATCCTGAAACTGATTCACAGAAGCCGCTAATCTGGTATCACCATCTTCAAAAATATCAACAATCTCAGAACGAACAGGAGCAAATCCCCATCCTCCCTGATATTCTGTACTTCCGCTTAATAAATCAGTACCGCTTAACTCATTAGGAGAAATAAAAGTTGGTAAGTTGGTTCCGTAACCAGTCCATGCAGCACCCCAATCTCTACCTTCAGCTAAATGATTAGCCTCAAAAATAGAACCTGATCCAAACTCACCTGATCTGTCCCAAATTGAAGCATAATCAGCTAATTCAAATTCATTACTTGCGTAAATTGCTTCCATATCAGCAAGAACCTCAGCATATTTACTTTGATCTTTTTGATACATTACAATTCTGGCCTTTAACATCATAGCTGCAGCTTTTGTAGCACGGCCATCGTTAGCAGCAGTTGTCTGCATTGGTAACTTATCACCGGCAATTGCAAAATCAACATCCTCGATTAACTGAGCGTAAATTTCATCAGCAGTATACTGTGGTGCAAAATATGGAGCTTCTAATTCTTCTTCGAAATAAGGAATATTTCCCCAGAATTTCCATAACCAATGTACATAGTAAGCTCTTAGAAAGTGAGCTTCCGCTTCATATTGATTCAGACTTGCTTCATCAACACCTATTGCATTTTCGCATGCTGTAATTACACCATTACAACGACTCAAACCAGCATAATAAATATTCCACAATCCACTTGCTGTTAAATCACCATTCAAGTTATATTGAGACATATTATAAAGAACCTGCTGATCGCCGGCAGAACCTCCACCTTTATAAATATCATCCGATAAAAGATCAGACATCAAAGGAACACTGTTGTATTGATAATCAGCATAACTATCGAATAAAAGAATCTGATAAGCAGCTCCTAAATTAGATAAGATAGCACCATCGGTTGCATCGCCTCCTGCCTCTTGAGAAGAAGTTGGCTCCACAGTTAAGAAATCATCGCTACAGGATGTAAATCCTATTAATGCAGCGAAGAATAATGTTTTTATATATTTATTCATAATTTTTCGTTTTTGAGTTAGAAAGTAATATTTGCCCCAAATGTAATTGTGCGTGATTGTGGATAAACTCCTTTATCTACACCGATTGTGGTATAACCACCAGAAGCAACTTCCGGCTCAAAGCCCTCATAATCAGTTAATGTAAGTAGGTTTTCAGCAGCTACATAAACTCTGAATTTCTTAATAATATTTTTACTAATTATAGATTCCGGAATCGTATAACCTAATTGAATTGTTTTCAATCTGATAAATGATCCATCCTTAACATACAAGTCTGATGAACGAGAGTTGTTATTAGGATCTTCTGATGTTACTCTTGGAATTGAATTAGAAGTTCCTTCTCCTGTCCAACGATCAAGAATCCATGCAGCACGGTTCATTGCTGGTATATCTGCTCTTTGAGAAAAATCATAAATATCATTTCCATAACTTCCCTGGAAGAAAGCACTAAAATCAAAATCTCTCCAATCGGCAGAAATATTTAAACCAAATGTCCAATCGGCCATACCTTTACCAATTTTGGTTCTATCATCATCATTGATAATACCATCATTGTTGTAATCAACGAATCTAACATCACCTGCCGATGCATTTTCACCATAAGTAGCATTATACAGGCTTGCTTCTGCATCGTTTTGTAATAAACCATTGGTTTTATATCCATAAAAGAATGGAAATACTTCGCCGTTTTGACCTTTTACGTAACTACCAACACCTGAAGTACTGTTACTTTCGTAAATAGCTTCGCCAGAATCATTACCCATATCAACCAATTTGTTTTTGATATAAGAAGCTTGACCACTAATTGAATAGTGAAGATCTCCAATATTATCTTTATATGTAATTTCTAATTCGATACCCTGATTTTCCATATCACCAGCATTGGCAATTGGTGCACCTTTTCCAACATAAGAAGGAATTGGTTGAGAAATCAACATTCCCTCAGTATCTTTTTTAAAGTAATCGAAACCTACAGTTAAGGCATGGTTAAACATTCTTAAATCAAAACCTATATCGATTTGCTCTGATTCCTCCCATTTTACATTAGGATTAGAAATTCTTGATGCATTTGAACCATATTGCATGGTCGAATAATCACCTGAACCAAAATAATAATTTGTTCCACCGTCCATTAAACTGGTGTAAGAAAAAGCATCGATATTTTCGTTACCATTTTTACCCCAACTAGCACGAATTTTCATGTAATCAAACCATTCTGGCATACCATCCATAAACGATTCATTGGTAACATTCCAACCTAAAGAGAAAGAAGGGAAAGTTGCCCATTTGTTATCAGGACCAAAATTTGAAGATCCATCGCGACGAACTGTTGCTTGAATCATGTATTTTTCATCGAAGTTATAATCAACACGAGCAAAATACGAAGCTAACGTTTTAGCAGTATAACCACCTGTTCCACCAGAAACTGATGAATCATCTTCATCTGCTATAGCGTAATCAATAACAGCTTTTGTAGCATTTTCTTCCAACAAATCGTAGTCAGTTCCTGATAATGATCTGTAAGTATACTCTTTAGATGATTGACCAAGTAAAGCTGAGAAGTTATGCTTTTCGTTAATCGTTTTTGTATAATGTAATGTGTTTTCAATCTGCCAATTGTATCCTCTATTCATACTAGACCATACAGAACTGCGATCGTAATTTTTCCCTTGAGAAGTCAAATAATATTCAAATCTATATCCATCTGAACCCCAAAAAGCTAAATCAATACCATAACTAGATTTAAATTTTAAATCTTTAATAATTTCCAACTCAGCCCAAAGTGTTGATACAATCTTATCAGAATTATCTTCTGAATTATCAGGTGCATTTAACATTGCTACCGGATTGGCAATTTCCTGAAATCCTGATGGTGGTAAAGAATACACACGACCACTAGCATCTGTAACTGCTGTTGGATGAGCTGCTATAACAGCATCTGGATCATTTGCATAAACAGATACATTAGGATCGAAAGCCAAAGCACTACCTAGAACTGAACCATATTCAGAATTGGTTTCGATACCTGTAGATTTAATTCGGGAATAACCAGCATTCACTCCTACTTTTAAATTCTTAAAAAATTTACGATCTTCCTCAAAAATATTGTAAGTATTGTTTACACGTAAACTATAGCGCTCGTAATTCGATTTATCGTAATTTCCACCAACAATACCTTCTTGATTATAATAACCAAACGAAACAAAATAATTAGACTTGTCGCTACCACCACTTATGCTTACCTGATGGTTTTGAACAGGTGCGTCATAATTAAATGTTTCATCTTGCCAATCAGTTCCATTGCCTGCGTTTGCAATCTGTTCTGAAGTATATTTTGCACTGTTGCCATCATTTAACTCAATTTCGTTCATGATAAGCATATACTCCTGTCCGTTTAGAACGGATTTTTTAGTCCATGGATTCTGGAAACCATAAGAAAAATCGTAACTAACAGTTGCTTTTCCTTTGCTACCTGATTTTGTGGTAACAAGGATAACACCATTGGCACCTCTGGCACCATAAATAGCAGAAGAAGCAGCATCTTTCAATACTTCCACAGACTCAATATCCGAAGGATTTAAATAGCTAATACCTCCATCAACAGCCATTCCATCAACAATATATAATGGATCACTGTTATTAATTGTACCAATACCACGAATTCTTACTTTTGAATCGGCACCTGGCTGACCAGAACTTTGAGTAATCTGAACCCCAGATACTTTACCCTTAAGAACATTCTCGATACGCGATGGTGTTGATTTTTCTAAATCTTCAGCATCAACACTACTAATAGAAGCAGTTACAACACTCTTTTTCTGAACACCATAACCGACAACAACAACTTCGTCAAGACCAGTTGTTTCAACATCAAAAATTACATTTATCTCAGTCTTATCGCCAACTGGAATTTCTTGTGTAGTAAAACCAATTAGAGAGAAAACTAAAACATCTTCATTTGAAACTTCAATAGTATACTTCCCGTCCATATCGGTAGAAGTACCTATAGTAGTACCTTTAACAACAACCGATGCAAATGGCAATGTCATACCATCTTCGGATGAAGTAACTAGACCTGTTACGACATGTTTCTGTGCAAACGTATGTAAGCAAAAGAAAGCCATAACTAAAAACAAGACTGTTTTTTTCATAAATTATTAGTTAAGATTAGAAAAATTAATTCAGACAATACAAGAACTCGCTGAGCAATTATATCGTTTGCAATATCCAATGTTATTATTCAAAACCAAAAAAAACGATTACATCATAAACCATACAGAAGAAAAACTACTATACATCATTACTACATCAGTATGTTTTTTTGTAATATTAAATATTTAATTATAAGAGGATTAACCTTTATTAACAAGTCTACATTTTATTCACATTCGATACATCAAAAAATTAAAAGGGCTAATGATTTTTATCATTAGCCCTTTTCTATATCAAAAGAATTACCCCTTATTATACTTCCAAAATAAAGTCGATTAGATTTTCGTCTCGTGATAATTCAAACTTTTTGCGCAAACGATAGCGACTAATTTCCACTCCTCGAACCGAAATGTTCATTAAAGGAGCAATTTCTTTGGTAGATAAATTCATTCTTAAATAAGCACACAATCGTAAGTCTTTAGGTGTTAATTTCGGATATCTTGTTCTTAGTCTTTTTATAAAATGCTCATGAACCTGATCGAAATGTATTTCGAACTGTTCCCAATCCTGTTTACTATTAAATTCAGCATCTATTGTTTTCATTAACTGACGAACCTGAACAAGTGCCGTTGGATCTTTTATTTTCTTTAAGGCTTTCTTTAACTCGCCTACCGAATAGGATAGAACTTCATTTTTGTGAATAATATTCATTGTAGAACTAGCCAGTTCTTTATTCTTATAATCTACTTCGCTTCTTAATTTTTCGTTTCTAAGCTGTACAATTTCACGTTCGGCAATTAAAGCCTCTTCACGGTACTTTCGTTCTTTTTCTTTTAATTCTTCAGCTTGCTTTTTCTCCAGTAAAACCTGCATGCGTTTCATTCTCCTGCGAACTAAACAAACTGCAAAATAGAGACAAAAAATAAATACAATAAAATAAAAAATGTAGGCAACAACCGATCTGTACCAAGGTGGTAAAATTGAAAATTTAAACTCATCAGCTACCGAACTTACTCCATACTGATTTTTGGCTAAAACTTTAAAAGTATATTCTCCTTCTCTTAAATTTGTATATTCTTTTTGTAAACTTTTTGTCCACTTTGTAGGCAATTTATCAAAACCAACTAGTTGACTTTTATAATGAATAAATTCTGTATTGGTATACAAAGGTGCGGAATATTTAAACCGAATTGAATTTTCTTTATATGGTAAAATTATTGATTTACTGGTTTTATTTTGTACTGTAGAAATCTTATTATATCCTCCATAATACAATAAAGAATCCTCTAAATTAGTTAGACTCACTTCTCTTATAAAAGTTTTAAAAGAACGATCGTAACTTTTAGTAATACTGGGATCGTAATGAATAAAACCTCTTTCTGTTCCAATGAGTACATTTTCCTTATCTACGGAAAGTACATTTTCAAACGCATCAATAAATTCTCCCTTTATAGATGAAAAAGGTTTTCTATAAATTTTATAGCTGTTATCTAGCTGAGGTTTTAATATTCCTACCCCATCCCCTTGAAAAAACCAAATATCGCCTTTAGCTTGCTCAAACAATTTATTCACATTACCATTATCGCCAAATAAAATATTTAAATTTTTGTATGGTTCGAACCTATCTATTTCTGATACATATTTATAAAATCCACTATCTGAGGAAAATACCTTCTCATTTTTTATTAAATGAATACTGATATTCAGATTAGAGGGTAATCCATCGTTAAGTCCATAAAACCGATAATTTGTGCATTTGGTTAAATCCTGATTTAAATAAATTCTATAAACACCTTTATAACCATGACACATCCAAATGCTATTGTCATTATCCCAAATCATTTCTCTTGATGATTCTTCAAAACCGCTAATTCTTTTTATGAAACGCCATTTCCCTTGTACTTTTTCAAATAAAATCAAGCCATTATAAGTACCCCCGATCATTTTATTAGGAAATTCTTTTTTATATAGATACTTCCATCCTCCTTCCACATTGGATAATAACTCACTTTTATTTTTTTTAATCCGGAAAGTTCCTTTATTATGGCCGCAAATTAGCTCACCAGCAATCTCCTGAAGCGACCAAACCTGACCCGAGGTATTCTGTACCAACTCAAATTTTCCACTTACATTGTCAGCACCATTTGAAAAGTTATAGGGCCGTGCAAATAATCCCGTATTTGTTCCCAGATATAAGTAGCCTTTGTAATATATAGAAGCATAACCTGCACCTAAGTCTTTATAACGGGGAAATACCGTAAGAGGAGAACTAATTTCGAGAAAATCAATTCCATTATCTAATGCAAGCCATAAATTTTCATCTCTATCTAAAAAAAGATCTAAAACCGTATTATTCTGCAAACCTGTTTTTTTATTAACATGTTGTATTAAGTTTCCAGAATTATCCAACACAAATACGCCATCACGAACTGTTCCAAAAGCATAAGTAGATTCCGATAAGTTTAAGGAACAAAATATTTGCTCGTTTTTTAAATGAGAGTTTAAGTCTACATTCCAGGCTTTAATTCCATTTTCATTGCTGATAAATAATCCATTTAAAGCAGTAGCAATTAATATAGACTTGTCTTTAAAAGGAAGTATTCCCGAAATCTCCATTTCATTAAAAATTTCTCCACCTTTCAAAAGTTTAAGAGTACTTCCTTCAAGTTTTTGTAAACCTATTCCTTTTTCAAGCACATAAAACTGCTTGTTAACTAAAAAGCTAAAGCGAAATTCGTTTGATGCTTTAATTTGCGATACTTTCCCATTTTTATAGTAAAAAACAGAACCAAACGTATGAAATATAATCCCTTTTCGGTAAGGATAAATATTCCAAACTTCGCGAAAATCTCTTTCACCCTCAGGTAATAAATCAACCAAAGATTTATAAGTTAACTTACCTTTTAAATCAGGCTTTAAATAACCAAATTCGTTGGCTGCACCTACAAATATATGATCTAATGAATCAACGGCCAGGGATCTAACAACCGACTGGTTTGGCATCGATATTAGCCTCCAGTTATTTCCATCGAACTCTAAAACCCCTTCGTTATTGGCAAAATAAAGTAAGCCATTAGAAGTTTGAACAATATCCCAGTTTTGCGTGCCTCCCTGATATTGATTTTTGTAATAATTCTTTATAAAAGGGACTCCATTACTTTTTATCTTTGCATTACCTACTATTTGTAAGCAAAAAAACATTAATATAAATAGATATATCCGTTTCAAGAAAGTTCGATTTAAGTAAATACTAATACAATTGATTTTCTAAAGTAAAGATATTTTTTAGTTTTAAGCAATATTATTATGTTTATTTGAATATGGAAGCTAATTCTGATATTTTTTTTACTTGAAATTAAACAAGTTAAAGTATTTAATTCCTACAAAATATCTATTCCCATTTTCTTAAAAATAAAATTCTAAAAGTTAAAGCCATAATACAGCATACATTATAAAAACAAAGTAAAGCAATTTAAGTTTAGAAGGTTTGTATTCTTAAGAACTACAAGCTTAATTTTATGATTCCTTTGGCAATATCGCTTAAATTCCTAACAAATTACTATCTTAGTTAAATATAATATTAAAGTACTATAATGAAAGAACAAAATGATATGAACCTTGCGGTTCTAATAGATGCAGATAATATTCCCTACTCAAATATTAAAGGAATGCTCGATGAGATTGCAAAGTTTGGAACTCCAAGTATTAAACGAATATACGGCGACTGGACAAAACCTACTGTTTCGGGATGGAAACCGGCTTTACTTGAGCATGCCATTACACCCATTCAGCAATATTCGTATACTACGGGTAAAAATGCAACCGATTCGGCCATGATTATTGATGCTATGGATATTTTACATAGCGATAAAATTGATGGTTTTTGTTTGGTATCGAGCGATAGTGATTTTACACGCCTGGCAACTCGTTTAAGAGAATCGAGTAAATTAGTTATTGGTATTGGTGAGAAAAAAACACCAAAACCATTTATTGTAGCTTGTGATAAATTTATTTACATTGAGATTATTGGTGGCAAACAAGTTGCAGAAAAGAAAAAAACAGACACGCCTGTTGAGCAGGAAAAATTCGATAAAATCGATCGTAAATTTATCAACCTGCTAAAAAATTCTATTGATGATATTGCTGATGATAATGGCTGGGCATTCCTGGCCGAATTAGGTTCTCTTATCAATAAAAAGAAACCCGATTTTGATCCCCGAAATTATGGTTTTAACAAATTAACTCCACTTATTAAATCGCTGCAAAAGCATTTTGAAATAGATGAACGCGAAAGTGGCAAACGTCATATTAAACATATTTATGTTCGAATAAGAGAATAAATAAGTAGTAACGATTACTTGACTTATAATTGCAAATAAAATTAGACATCACAAAAATAGCCCTTGAAAACAAGGGCTATTTTGCATTATAACACTAACTAAAAATTGGATGTTTTAAATTACAACACCTAATATATTTATTGCTTAATATATCGTTTATAAAGACTATATACAGCATCCCAATCGTTTCTAACCAAACGAGTTTGTTTAGGGTCTAAGTTCATTGCATAATCCGAATGTTTCTCGCGCATCATAAGAAAATCTTTATTTGAGTCATCCAACATTCCTTTTCCAATTGTAAATAACTCTTCGGATATACCAATTTCCTCTCCCTTCGTAATTGTAATATGATATAAATTATCTTTCACCTCTGTTTTAGCCAATAACCTTTTTAACGCCCCCTGAAACATTTGTCCTGCCACTTTCTTTTGTCTATCGCTGGCATTTATCACCTTCTCAAAATCTACTTTTATGAAAAAGAAGTATTTCGATCTCTCGTATCGTTTTACAGCTCGAAACAAATCTGATGAAGAGCACGCAAATATTTGAGCAGAATCTCTGTTATGCTTTTTGTATAATCTATTACGAATACTTCCAATTACTTGAGATTTTGCAGGACCTGTAGTTGTATCATTCTTTAAAAATTGAAGGAAATAATATGGACGATTAAAACCATATTTTATAGCTTCCTCTTTTGCCTTGGCTGGCGAAAGAATCAGATTTTTCCCCAACTGATACCACGAATAGTTATCAATATAAAAACGATCGTTGGCAATTTTTTCAACTTTAAATTCCTCTATGGTTTGTTTCCTATTGCTAAGAATACGAGCCGAATCAGCTTCACTTAAATCAAAATTATTTATCTTATTATCAAAATTAGCTTTGAATTGAGCAATGTAAGCTTCATGATCATAAGAATTACATGCTGATAACAGCAGAACAATCATGAATAAATAAAGTGAATATTTCATAAATATATCTTTTACAGTTTTCATTTTAAAGATTATAAGTCTAAACTTATTACTTCCATTCTTCCAATAATGCCTTAGCTTTTAGCTGATTTTCCAGAACAAATCGAACATAGCGAATATCAACAGAGATTTGGCGAGTTAATTCCGGCATAAATTTATAATCACCTACCAAGCCATTTCCTGCACTATCAAAATTTAAACCAATTAATTTCCCTTTGGCATTTAAAACTGCACTTCCCGAGTTTCCACCCGTAGTATGACAATTACTAATAAAACAAGTTGGAATTGTTTTTTTGCTATTATTTATTGCATCCTTACAAGTTTGAACATAGCCCTTTGGTGCAGTATAAATTTTAGGGTTTTTCTCATTCTTTTCTACCAAATCATTCAAACTCGACATATATGGGTAATGCACACCATTATCATTAATACCTTTTATGTTTCCGTAAGATACACGTAGGCTTCTGTTTGCATCTGCAATCATTTTTTCACCTTCTCTCATCTCCTTAATCGCTTGCAGATATCTGTTATGATACTTACCGTATTCTTTTCTTATATTTCCTCGCTGTCTCATTACATGATCTTTATTGATCAGAAAATAACTTAAACACAATTTAAAAACAGGATCATTATCGAGTTTTTTGGCATCCTCTTTGGTAAAATATTTTAAAAAATCGTTTAATTTATCTTTCGAAGCAAATATCGATTGTTCAAAAGCCTCATCAATAAATTTATCGAAATTACCATTATACTTCTTTCGAGCTTCGATAATGGAATTTGGTTTTAAGGAGTCGCCAACATTCTCATCATACAATTTTACCATCACTTTTAAAAACTTTTTCTCTGTCTCTAAATCATACTCAGCAAAGAAATTAGACACTCCTACCCGCAATTTTCTCAACTCTTTATTCAATCTTTTTTCATTTACATTTTTACGCGAACAAATCGCATTCAGCATATCAAAAGTTCCGGCAAAGGATGTAAAATTCGATCCCTTAATTCCGGCTTCTAATACATATACATTTAATTTTTCGATGGTATCCAAACGTTCAACACAAGATGCTATTCCCGGTATGATATCGGCATATTTAAGTTTTAATTCTTTCGATGAATTTACCCAATTGGTAAATTCCTTTTCTTCTTCCTGTTTAACTTTTACAAGGTTTAATTTCTCTATTCCTCTCGATTCAGCTTTCCACCGTAACAAACTGTTTGAAGTTTTAGCCATATAATCAGAATACTTCAACCAAAGCTCTTCACTCGAATTCATAGCATTGGTGATTACCTCCATTTTGGCATCACGAATTTTAATTCCGTGGTAATTCTTCACCTCTGCAACTTGCTGAATAGCTCTTGCTGTGAGATATTGCTTTGTTCCACCAGGAAAACCATAAACCATTGCAAAATCATCTTCTTCGTATCCTTTTAACGATAGTTCCAAATGATTAACAGGAGTAATCGGTTGATTAGTAATTGAATATTTTAACGACTCATTATTTGAATTTCCATACACTCTTAAAATACCAAAATCAGCAGATTGACGTGGCCATTTCCAATTGTCGCTCTCACCACCAAACTTACCTAGTTTTAGAGGAGGCATTGCAACAATACGAACATCACGATACACTTCATACACCTGAAGAAACAATTGAGAGCCACCAAAATATGCTTTAATATTAGCGATTATTGTTGCATCCGTTTTCACAGATTTAACCAACTTTTTACCACGAGTATTCATTAATCTACTTGCCTCTTGTGCACTTAATTTTTCTGTACCCTCTTTTAACTGATCTGTAACATCTTCCATTCGTATTAAACGCGAAAGCGTTAATCCTTTTGCAGGCAACTCTGCTTCTTTGTTTTGTGCATAAAAACCATCTCGCAAATAATTATTCTCTTCGCTACTATGTTTGTGCAAATAAGAAACTACAGTATGATGGTTAGTCAGTACCAAACCCTTTTCCGAAATAAAAGATCCACTTCCTGTAAAAGTTGTAGGATTACTTTTGCTTCCTAAGCCAACAATAGCATCTTTCAAGCAAATTTTATTGATATCATAAACATCCTCGGCAGATAATTTAAAGCCTGCCTTTTTCATATCTTTGATATTGTACTTTTTCAATAAAGCAGGAATCCACATTCCTTCGTCAGCCTTTACCGATGCAACCGATAGCACAAGGCAAATAAATAATAATTTTAGTCTAAGCATGTTAATATATGATTGTAGGTTTCCCATTTTGATGAATTAAAACTCATCAATTATTAATCGTTATTCCTTTATAGTTCTTGTTATTCTACTATGTGCAATAAGAAAGAGAAATGTTTATAGCTAACATCATCGGGAGTTTTTTCCATTTTCTGTTTCAATGCAATTTTTGATATCGAAAATATTTCCGAATAGATATCAGCCATTATAATATTATTAAAAACATGCCCTTTATCTTTAGCATTATCTTTCAACATTTCATGCAAAACTTTCACATATTCAATTTGAAGATTTCGCAACCACTTTGTGTTTTGCTTTTTATCAGATACATTAAAAAGATAATGGGTAATATCTCCCAAATATTCGCCAACTGTATAAGGATCGGATGATTGACTTGAACAAGTAGACATTCTCACTAACACATTCCTGTTAACTAAGCTTCCAATTGTCTTCCCCTGTGCTTTCATAATTTCCCGATCCAGAGAACCCATTCTCTGAATAAAATCATTCTGATTTAACCAATCGTATTGCGACAATAGTTCCTCCATGGCAAATTTTAATGCTTCCTTTTGCTTATCGCGGGGAACAGCCACAAATTTTTCGGGATGAGTCTCGTTGCATATATTATACTCATAAACGCCACCCAAGAGAGCTTCAACATGTTTAAAATATTGATTGTATTGCTTTACTACCACAGTATACATCTCCTTTAAATAAGCAGCTCCATACTTATCTGCATCTGTCCAATCAATTAAATTATGCATTATAATTTTAATATTTGCGGCTCCGTAACGGCTTGCTTTAACCAAATCATTACCTAAGGATTCGGTTAGCACAGATGGATCTAATGTACCATCGCCCATTCCGTTTTTAGTTCCGAACAAATACATATCATCTTCACTACGCTCCTGGAACCATTTGTTTAATGTTGCTGTTTCTTCCTCTGGAGTATTTGCTTCGTAAATTGGCTGGTAAGCCCATTTAATGGAGAAGTAATCGAAAATCCCCAACAAAGGAGGTGTCAATTTTACACCTTTATCTTTAGGTTGAGCAATATAATTGTTTCGTGCATAATCCATAATCGAAGCTGTTGTTCCGTACTTCTGAGTAAAACTTGCCGAACGCAATGAATCTACAGGAAACGAATAAGATGCACGATAATTGTGTTTCATACCTAAGCAATGTCCAATTTCGTGAGCAGTAGCATAACGAATTAAATCTCCTAATATTTTTTCATCTACATTATTTATATCACCGCGAATAGCTGGATCGCATGCTGCTGTTTGTGCAAAACGCCATTGATACAATTTACTAATTACATTGTGATAAAATAACACATCTCCCTGAATAATCTCACCGGAACGTGGATCAATCCAGGCATTTCCCATGGCATTTGCCTTTTCAGTTGTAATGTATCTAAAGCAGTTATTCGTAAAATCGTTGGCATGAAAGGACGTATCGTTTAACGGATAATCCTTTGCTATTATGGCATTCTTAAATCCAATTTTTTCGAATGCTTTTTGCCAGTCTTCAATTCCGGCTTTTATATAAGGTTTCCATTTTTCAGGAATAGAATTGTCTAAATAATAAATTATTGGTTTTTTAGGTTCAACCAATTGTCCATTTTTATGACGTTTAATATCTTCTTTTTTTGCCTCTATTCTCCATCGTTTAATATAACCATACGATTTCGAATTCATATAATTTGAGGATAATTCTTTTTTTACTTCGTCGTAATAACCTATTTGTTTACTTGATAAACGTGGTCTCATAGGTTTTTTAGGAAGTAATACTATTGAACGATGCATGCTGCACATAAACTGTTTACGTTTTCCGTAAAATCCCATTTGGGTAACAATTTCTACATTACGTGAATAAGCTCTCGCATCAATTGTTTTTGTTGTTTCTGGTATTGCTTTTCCCAGGCTACCTCCCCCAAAAGGTGAGATTTGAGTTATCTGAGAATTAAAAAATTTGGTCACATCAATTACACAGGCATTATTCTTAGCATTTACTGCTTCAATTTTAAAGGCATGCATAACAGTTTGCTTATTGTTACGAGCGAACGAAATAGCTATTGAGTCGTTCTTATCAACCGACACCGGATTATTCATTAAATGCATAAACACAGTCTTATTATCATGGCTGAATCGTACCATCATTGGATTGTGCATCATTTGACCCGCTACCGCACTTTTTGTAGAACTAGTTTCTTCTATCCGGCTGCCAATTAACAAATCTCTTCTCATTATGCTATCAGGAATTTCGAGCCACAGCTTACTATCGCTTTTATGAAGGCTTATAAAACCGTTATCACTGAGATCTGCTTTATTTACCAAAGCCTGATATTTTTTTGCTAAGGCTTCATTATTGGTTTGTGCACTTACCGAAAAGCTTAGCACCAAAATAATGAAGATAGTTGATAATTTGAATCGAAACATTGGGTAAGATTAAATTAATCTGAATTGTTGAATTCTTATAAGAAAGAGTGATTGGATCAACACCCAATCACTCTTTTATCTATTTTTTATTTTGCTGGAATGTACTTAAGTTTTAATGTATAAGTATCTCCATCTTTTGTTCCATATTTTTCGTCAAAAGAAATATCTGCATCATCACATGTAAATGTAACGTCTACAAGAATTTCTTTTGTTACAGAATCAAAGGTACCAACAGATTTTGCAACATGAACAGTAACAGGAGTTACCAATGTTGATTTAGTTACATCACCTTGTGTTTCTCTTGAATCAGCATACCAAGCATAATAGCTCTTATCCTTTAAAGTACCAGCATCATCTATCTCCACCTCTATCGTAGTTTTTTCTTTCCAAACATCCATATCAGCCTTGTAAAAGGTTAACGTTTGCTCAGGAATCACAACAACTCCTTCTGTAGCAGAAGCATCAGTTGTTGCAAAACGGAACCATCCAGTAGACTTAAAAGGTGTCTTCAAATAAGTTGCTTCATTTGTAAAAAACTTTGTTAGTCCCAAGTAATCACCAGACTGTATTTCATATCGTTCAAAAACATCTGAATAAATAAATCTTCCTCCAACAACTTTTTGAAAAGTATTAATCACTTCTCCCCACTGATTATTATCACTTTCTGCAATATTAAAATAATGTTCTCCCGTAAATGTCTTCCAGGCAGCATCTGTTTCATTCCAGTAGTAACGTTTTGTATCATATCCAACCAAGTCAGTTTTATAAGTAGTTGTACTAGTTGTCTGATCACCAAAGAAATAACCATATTTATTTTCTTCATTAAACCAAGAAGAGAAATCTACCTGTGGGTCAACAGCATTAATTGCGACAGTATTTTCACTTGCTTTTACAGCATAATCAGTTATCGTTGGAGTTGCAAATCCAAATGTTACAGTTTTATCCATATCAACAACTGCAGTATTTTTCATAGTTACTGTGAAATCAGCAGAAACATTACCGGCAACAATTGTAATTGCATTATTTGTTAAACCTTCAATTTCGAAATCAGTATCAGCAACTAAATCACCACCAATAGTCAAAGGAATTACAAGATCAGAAGCATAAGTTTTACTTAAACCAACAGTAATTGTTTTTACTTCTTCCAGGTATGGATTGGTTACAATATTAGATGTAGCAAACGATACTTCAGGAGCGTCTGAAGGAGGATTTGCATTGTCAACAATCGTGATATCTACATTTGCAGGAGTCGATAATTCATAATCGGTTCCTGGCTGTAAAGCAATAGTTACAACTTTACTATCCTCAATAGCCGAAACATTAATAGGAGTAACAAAAATGTTAACAGAAGCAGAATTTGCCGGAATGGTTACTGTTTTTGCAATATCCTGATAGTTTACACCTTCAACTGCAGTTCCCGAAAGAGCAATCCCAACAGTATAAGCAGTTTCCAAAACTGCATCAGCATTTACTTTTACAACCAAAGCAGAAGTAGCTGTTTCTGAAACTTCTACTGCATCTGCAGATATTGATAATTTAGGGATAACAGGATCATTATCATCACTACAACTTGCTAAAAATAGCGTGGCTACCATTAACCACATTAGGTTTAAATAACTTTTCTTCATCTTGTTAATAGATTTTTGGTTATTAGATATCCCCAAGGGGAATCAGGAATACCTATGATTAAATATTAATTTTTCTTACTTGTTTATTAGTATCCAGCATTTTGTACCATATATGGATTACCTTCAATAGCATCCTCTGGAATAGGCAACACAAACAAATCACTTGGATAATCGATATTTACATTTTGAAGAGCATTACAATCGACACGTCGTAAGTCTCTTCCCATTCTTACCATATCAAAAAACAAATGACCTTCGAATGCTAATTCACGTCTTCTTTCCTGGAATAATTCTTCTTTTAAAGCCGAACCTGATAATTGTAAATTTGCTGCATTTGGATTTGCACGCTTACGAATCACATCCAAATCGGCACGAGCCTGAACTTCATCACTAACTGGAAGGTTTAAGGAAGCCTCAGCACGAATCAAATACATTTCCGCCAAACGAACTACTGGAGTGTAATGATCCTTATCGCTAAATTCTGTCCATTTACTTGTTAAAGTCTGTCCCAGTTGCTGAGCAAATAACTGAGCACGAACATCACCATCTTCATACAAATCGATAATATCATTACTTGCAATTAAATACAATGTTGTTCTATCATCTTTTATTCCAATTCTATCGGAAAGTGGAGCCGCTTGGTTCATTCCTGAATTGTCAATGATAAAAATATCTTCACTTGTTGGATTGCTATTGGCATAATAGTCAACCACTTCTGAATTACTTATCAATGATATACTTCCATTCTCGATAACCTTGGTAGCAAATTCTTTCGCCTTATCCCAATCGTTTTTATAAAGATATACACGAGCCAATAGAGCTTGTGCAGCTACTTTTGACATGTAAGCTTTTGCATACTTGGCTTCTTCTATACCAATTGCAGTTCCTAAAGAATTTTCAGCATCTAATAAATCTGAAATTATATCTTCATAATTATTAAATAAAAGATCTCTTGTTGTGTATTCATCGTAGGCAATATTCTTATGCATATAAGGTATACCCATATGTTGAGCATTTGCAGTATAGGTATATGGCTGAGAATATAACTTAGTTAAATCGAAATGAGCCAATGCACGAATTGCTTTTGCTTCTGCAACTGCCTGTGCCTTTTCTGCATCTGTTGCATCAGTCACATACTCTATATTTTCAATTACATTGTTTGCCTGACTGATAACATTATAAATCTCAGCATAAAAATCATCGAAATAATCATCCTGCCCATCCTCGGCATGGGTAAATTGAAATGCCGGTAAATAATATGCTGCAAAAGGTGAGCCCTGAGCTAAGTCGTTAAATTTTAAATTTCCTCCTTTAACTTCAGCTGCCATAATTAAATTACAACCATAGTAATTGAAATCGCCCATTTCATAATAAGCACCATTCAATGCTTCTTCTACTCCACTTAGAGTTGAAAACAACTTATCGTTGGAAATCTTAGTTTCGTCATCTATATCCAAAAAATCAGAACATGATGCAAAACCAATTGCCAGTAATCCTATGTATATTAATTTTTTCATCTCTTCTTTTTTAAATGTTGATTAAATTCCTAAGTTCAATTGGAAAGCAAATATTCTTGATTGAGGGAAAGTGTAACGATATTCCTTTAATCCGTTTCTGTTTGATTTACCCGGATCTTTATACCAAGTGTAAATATTCGAAACATTCGCACTCACTGATGCTCTGTTTAATTTAAGAACCTGACAAATGTGCTCAGGAAAATCATATTTTAGTGAAACTGAACGAAGAGAGATATTTGTTTGATCGAATAAAAATCTATCACTATAAGCATTAAATGAGATATTCTGATCTAAACGAGGAATATCAGTAATATCACCAGGATTTTGCCATCTATCTAGTAAGTTTACACTCTTGTTATACAAATGGAATGTTTTGATATTTTCCATGTCTCTTGCAGCATAAGGAAGCATTCTATCGGCACCATATTCAAAAGCGATCATAAATCCTAAATTGAATCCTTTGTACTTAAAATTATTAGAGAAACCTCCTGTAAAATCAGGATTGCTCTTACCAATAATTACCTTCTCATTTATATCACCGGAGATATCACTATAATTATCAGTTACAGTGCCATTTTTCATTGTCCATTGCGGATTACCATTCTCAGGATTTACTCCAGCATATTTATTTCCCATAATTAAAGACGTGGACTCTCCAACAATTAAACCTGCAGTTCCTGAAACTAATCTATCCGCATAAGCATTTAGTTTATCCAGACGGCTTTTATTAAAACCTACATTAAAATTCGAATTCCACTTTACATCACCAATATTAATATTACTGGCTTTCAATGTAACTTCTAAACCATAATTTGTTAAATCGGCAGTATTAACTGATATTGTATTCCAACCTGTTTCAGGAACCACATCTAAAGACATAATACCATCTTTAGTTTTGTTGTTGTAGTATTCAACATCCAAATTAAATTTCTTCATAAATTTAATGGTTAAACCTGTATTGAATTTAAACGACTTTTGCCATCCTAAATCTTCATTTGGTGCGGCATAAGGCGTTGCAATCAGTTTACCATTATAATTTGACGAAGTATTGTAACTATATAATCCTCTAGCTGAATAAGATCCAACTTTTGCATTTCCCAACTTACCATAAGAAGCTTTTAATTTTACAAAGTTGATGATATCATTTTCAATCCAGAAATTCTCTTTTGAAATAATCCATGAACCACCAATGGAAGCAAAGTTTTCTACCTGCTGATCACCTCCAAAATAAGATGATGCATCCGCACGATAATTAATTGACATGAAATACTTTTTATTGAAATCATAGTTCAATCTACCATAATATGATCTCATGGCATTTTCACTTTCATAAGCCGAAACTGTGCTATACTCGTCATCTTGAGCCTGACCAGGTATTCTTAGTTTCTCGGTAATTAAATTTTGCTCAGAAACTGATGTACTATTGGTATCATCATGTCTGAACTGAATACCTGCCGAAACTCCTACTGTATGGTTTCTATAAATTCCGTTATACTCCAATTGTGAATTGGCAATCCAGTTCATATTTTCACGACGGACTTCTTTAATATATCCATTTTTCTTTCGTCCTAAACCATTCTCTTTCGAGTAAAAAGTATAGTTTTTAGTATTGGTATAATCCAAACCAAACATCGATCTCGTACTAAAGTTCTTCGAAATCTTTACGTTTAATTTCAAACTATTATTCGAATAAAATTTCTTTGAATAGTTTTCGTTTTGTTCTAATGCCGCCAAAGGATTTGCATAAGTTTCCATCTGCGTATAATCCCCATTGTCATCATAAACCGAAATATTAGGCTTATAGGCATAAGTAGCATAAGCACTGTACTTATTTGTTTTAAAAGAAGTTATACCTCCCGAATATGATAATCGTACTCCTTTTGCTAATTCACTATCTAAACTTAAGCGAGAGGTAATCGATTCATAATCGTTTCCCTTGGTTGTTGTTTCATTATCCTTATAACCAAGAGATAAACGATAAAGAGTTTTTTCTCCACCACCAGAGATAGTAAGGTTAGTTTGATTCGAAACTGAATTTTGAAGTGTTAAGTCTCTCCAATTGGTGTAAACATCAGTAGTACCCACTAAATCAGAAATATCTTCTTCAGCATAGCCAGTATTTTTATAAAATTCAGAAGCTAACTCAACGTATTGCTCTCCATTCAGATACTCAATTTTATTAATGGGAGTATTGATTAACATTTTTTGCGAAACTGTCACTCTTGTTTTGCCCTGTTTACCCTTTTTGGTAGTAATAATAACAACACCATTTGCTGCATTCGCACCATAAATTGCTGCTGCTGAAGCATCCTTCAAAATCGAAACAGACTCAATATCCTCGGGATTAATCAGAGCTAATGGATTAACTACAGTTTCCGTCCCTGTATTTACATTAGGGTTCAATGCATCAATCAATGGCACACCGTCTAAAATATACAATGGCTCACTTGAGGCTGTAAAACTTGTTCCTAAATCAGGTAAAGAATTATTACCACGAATACGGACCTTAACAGGACTAGTTGGATCTCCATCGTCCGATTCCAAATACACACCTGCAACTTGTCCTTCGAGCATTTGGTCGACACTTTGTGCATTAGAGTGCTTTAATAAATCGTCTGATTTTACCTGCTCAACAGAACCAACTACTGCTTCGCGAGATTTTACGCTACCATAACCAAGTATAACAACTTCGCCTAGTTTCTGATCGGCAGCTTTTAATTTTACATTAATTACAGACTGACCTTTTACCGATATAAACTGAGTTTCGTAACCAATAAAAGAAAACAGCAATACTGCATCTTTTTGGGTCAGTTTTAATCTGTAGTTTCCATCGATATCGGTAGTAACACCATTCGATGTACCTTTTTCCAGCACAGTAACACCTGGTATTCCCAGTTTATTGCCTGCTTCGGTGACTGTTCCTTTTACCATAAATCCCTGAGCAAAAACCTGGAACTGAAGGCAGACTAGAAGTGCTATTAGATAAATTTTATTCATAGATTGGTTATTTAATGATTCTATTGGGGGATTATATTTATTTAAATCTATAAGGGTTATCAACTTGTGCTGTTTCTCCTGTTGTATAAACCAAAGTCATTTCTTTCTGAGAAACCCAATCGACAATTTCCTGTGGATTAGCCATACCTTCGATATAGAAGAATCTTACTTCTGGTTGAGTCTCGTAGTCTGCGGTAATACCAACAACACCTTTGTACTTTTTAGCAAGATGATTGGCCAGTTCCTTAAATTTGCTTTCATTTTTAGGAAAATCTTCCAATACCAACATTACAGATCTCAATTGCTCTCTAGGGTAAGTTTTGTAATCGTTAAATATTGCTTTATACTTTTTAAATGTTCGCTTCATTAAACCTAAACCGTTAATTGGGATGGCAGATTTCACTACATCTTTAACTTCGAAAGGATTACTTCTGCGATATTTAATTGAAGCAATTAAGTTTTCAATATCCGATTCGCTTACATTTGCATCGCAAAAAGCAAGCATTCTAACTTCTGTATCGAACTGTGTCTCGAGCTGATAAACTTTTTCCCCTTTAAGAGCTTCTGCCATAATAGCTAGATCGTCTTTGGTTAAATATTTTGCTATTCGAAGTTTGTGAACAACCAATTCCTGATTTAATTCTGGCGCATGAATAAATTGCTTTGATCGACTGTACAACATTTTACGAATGCTTAGCTCGTCAATTTTTGTTGTATCATAAGTTATCTCTGCTTTTTTATCGCCGATATAGGTAGAAACTCCAAGTATACCTTCAACTTCTTTCATTTGGCGTACAAAGCCCATAGAACTACTAAAGCAAGTTAAATGGCTCATGTGATTAATGGTAAATTCTTTCGATTTTTCCATTTGAGGAGCTGTTCCCCATGATTTTGAAACTGTAGGTAAATTAAACTGACCAGCAATTATTAAACCGATTACAAAAAGAACCACAACAATTAAAGAAGGCAACCATTTTACATTTAACTTTTCGTTTAAAGTAAGAGCTCCTTCTTTAGGACATGCCGAAACACAATCGCCACAAAGATTACAATCGGGGTGCTTCACCATTTCAAGGTCTGCAACATCAATTCCCTGAGGACAGGTTCTTGAGCACAATCCACAATCGATACAAGTATGTGTATGACGAGTAATTTTTAGTACTGATTGTTGCTTGGTATCTATTTTAAAGATCTCGAGTACATAACCCACCAAACAAATAATTCCAAAAACATAAGCAATATCAATTCCTACTTCGAAAAAATACATTGCTGTCATAACAACAACTACAACACTAACACTTATCCAATATTTAAAAATATTAGAAATTGCTCCCAGCGGACACAAATACTTACACCAGAATAATCTGAAAATTACAGATCCCAATACAAAAACAGAGATTGAAATTGTGGCAAATAAATAGTTTACTCTATGCCCAAACATGGTTACACTTCCATAAAAAGGATCGTAAGTTTTACAAAATAATTCACCTGTCTTTAAAGTAATGGTAAGAGTTAAAAACAGTAATATATACTTCAAACTTCTTAGTGCTTTATCTGGCACACCATTTATATCTTTACGAATTTTTAATTTATCGCCTAACTTACCTAACCATTCGGCTACTGTTCCTAAAGGACACAAATGACTGCAGAATAACTTTCCCAACACCAATACTGTTAATAGGAATATAATTCCCATTACCATTTGTGTTACTGTCATATTACAGGCTATAATACCATCCTGCATTAAAGTAAGTAATGCTTGTATTCCACCCATTGGACAATAAGTCTCAAAATCGACTACACTTAAGCCTACTTGATTTCCTATAAAAAATAGTACAATCAGTCCTAAAACAGAAAACTGTATTATATTCCTGAAAAGGCTAACTCGTTTTTTACTCATAAGATTTAGATTGATTTTTTAAACTGACCGAAAAGTGGGAAATGATACACGCTCTATCGCCGCATTTTGTGATATGACACCTTTTGCAAGGTGTCATTTTGTATTTTGACACCTCTATAGCTTTCTTTTTCTGTTATTTACAATTCTATATGGATTCACTCTAAAAAGGAGGTATTTACTTATTTCATAGCATGAAACCAGCACAATTCCCCTAAAACTACCTTGCTTTTCTCATTTACCATTTCGATATACTTACAAAATCCCTGTTAAAAAGCCGATGCAAATATCATGGGATATCATCAGCATATCAATACCATGATTTTGGTATTTTTCACAAAAAAAGCTTGCAACAACTAAATGCTACAAGCTTCTTACTACTCATTTTAAATACTACTTTTTCTTATTTTGACAACAGTCTTTTTTACCACAGGACATATCACCTTTTGCCCGTTTGGCTTTCATTGCTTCGTAATCTTTTATTCGTTTGGGATTATGCAATAAGGCAAAATTCAAAAATTCCTTGTTTGCCATTTCAGATACAGATTCATTATTTGTGTGTTCAATTACCTTTTTTCTTAATTCAGACATGAACAACTTCATATCATCATCCCATTTACATTCCTCAGAACTGAAATATTCATAAAAGCGATAAACATATCTATATTCATACTTTTTACATAGCTCTCGTATTTTATCTTCTGTCGTCCACAGATAATAACTAGCTCTCAACGGACTAAACAGAATTCTTTGTTTTGCAATTCTCGCTTTTGTCCAATCATTAAACTCTCCCATTAAAACAACCCCCAATGAATCTCTGCAAGTGTTTATTCTTTCCGGAAAATATTTGTACTTCTTGATTAAAAACTGAAATGTTTCTGAAGCTATATTTATTTCGAAATTCTTGTCCAAATATTTATAATCATGATTTAAATAATCATAATTCAAATACTCTTTATCTATTTTTTGACAGTTTGCATATAAACCAACAAACACAAATAATATAACAACTATTTTTTTCATTATTTTTGATACTTTAATTTAGTTTAAATGTATATGTTATAACATAGCCTCCTGATGAGTTTCAATATCACAATTACAGTTTACAAATGCAACACATAACAATACCCAACCTTCAGCAATTTGATCTTCATTCAGGAATGTCTGTTCATCTTGATCTACCTCGCCTGACAATAATCTTCCTACACATGAACTACAAGCCCCAGCTTTACATGAATATGGAAGATCTATTCCATCGGATAAAGCCTCATCAAGTATATATGTACAACGATCAGGATAAATATCAACCTCACCATCAGGCATATACAGAGTAACCTTATAATACTTATCAGATTTAACTGTTGACTTCACTGTATCACCACACAATTTAATCCTCGCTATTTGATTATCTATTGCCTCTCTGAAATTATCAATATTATGATATCGCTCAATTATATGTTCCCTTGCTAAATCACTTAATGGTTTTTGGAAGTTATATTCTTTTTCTATTTTATCAAATTCTTTATCCAACCCATCATTACTAGACTCATCACTACATCCAATTAAAGATATAAACATTATTATTATGCCTACTTTTATGTATATATATTTCATAATTTAATATTTTAAAGTTTATTCTAACTCTCCTTCTTTATGGGTCAATATTTCGCAATTCGAATTAGGATATGCAACACAAAGCAGAACAAAACCAGCTGCCAGCTGATCTTCATTCAAAAACGATTGATCAGACTGATCAACTTCTCCTTCTGTTATTTTACCAGCACAAGTTGAACAAGCTCCTGCTCTGCAAGAAACTGGAAGATCAAAACCTTCCTCTTCTGCACGTTCTAAAATGATATCACATCGACTACAAGTCATAGTCAAGATATCATCTGGAGCAATTAAAGTAACCTCTTTATTAGCTCCTTCCTTAGTTTGAGTTTCAAATAAACGTTTTGACAATTTATCTTTCGCTACCAATAAAAAGTCTCTATAGTCATTAACATTTTGAAACTTCTCAATTATTTTCTTTTTTGCATAATCAGATAAAGGAGTTTGAAACCCAAACTCCTCCTCAATATCAGCAAAAGTAAGTTTATCTTCTTCCTGACTGTCATTGGAACATGCAGTAAACAATACCAGGCCTATTAGGCTGGCAAATAATAATTTTTTCATAATTAGAAAAATTTAAATTAATAATACTTGTTAGTTTTTACACATAAGCAAACCAGTGCTTATGCTTTTCTAATTAACAAAATCATGTACTAAATTAAGTGCCATATTGTAATATGGCACTATAAAAAAGGTATAATTTCGTAATATGCCCCGCCTAATAGGTTAATTGTCTTTTCATTACAATACTATCTATATTCTCTCTAAAATATATACATAATAACTATAGGCGTAATAAAAGCATCTCATTTCTAATGTACCATAACAAATTTCTCTATCAAAAAACAAAGCCAAACAAAAAATGTGCGCAAAGAAAAGCTCTCTCTGTCGAGTATGCTGACACAGAGTTATGAACAATGTCACGCAGTCGAACGAAAGCCTTGCGAAGCCAAACAAAAAAATTGCGAGTACCTGCAAAAAAATTGTGAGTAGGTAGAAAAACCTTGTGAGTACCTGTAAAAAGTTTGCGAGTAGGTCGAAAAAAACTATAAGCATCTACTCTAAAACTGTAAACTCCACCAAATAATCCGAAAGATTGTTAAAAATTAGTTGCTAAACACATGATGAATATCAATAAGTTATTCTCAAATGGTCAGCAATCTACTCTTTACTTTTAATATATTCGGTAGGAGTAATATCGTAAAATTGTTTAAACACACGATTGAATGAAGATTTGGAGTTAAACCCACATTCATAAGCCAAATACAATAAAGTCTCATTTTTATGTGCATTTTGCTCGATAAGCTCCACAAAGTGTTTTACACGATAGGAATTTATAAAATCGGAATAAGATCGGTTAGCACAACGATTTATCGATTGCGAAATAATATGCTCAGGCAATTCTATCATAGACGATAATTTGCGCAATGTTAAATCGCCATCTTTATATACTTTATTAAGCAATATAAAATCGCAAATTTGCTGGTATTGCTTGTCAAATTGTTGTGTATTGTCTTCCTCTTCAATCTCATTTTTAATAACTACCTGACCTAGTTCAGCATTAAATGGCTGTGCAAAAACATAAGCATACCTAGAGTAAATATGAACAAATGAAATTACAAAAATAGTAACAACAATATCGATTAACATTACCTGATCGATTAGAAAACTAACACCCAAACCAGATAATAATTTTATTAAAAAAATAAGCGATAGTAGAATTAACACTCCATTTCCAACACTGTTGATCCATTTAATCACACAAGGATTTTCTTTACAGAAAATGTTGTTTCTCCTCTCCTTCCAAATTTTGACACACGTAACCAGAACATAAGCCAGAGTAATAGCAAATTTCATATAGACAGAAACGACCGAATAAATATTATCGGAATGAGAACATCCACCTTCGCCAATACAATCGACCAAGCCCATCGATTTTACCGTAGTTTTATAACCCATATAAATGGTAAATGGAATTAAATGCAGCAGGTGCTTTTTTTGGAAACGAAAAGATTTATTAATTAAACTCTGTATGTAGAAATAAAATACTGTTCCATGCAAAACATGGCTACCACAAGCAAACTCATATACAGTATGAAAATCTTCGAACAGGTTTTGAGAAGACAGAAAAAAAGTAACTTCAGCCAGAGCTACAAGAAATAACCAGAATATAAATATACGGTCGGAAAGATGATTTGTATTACGTGATAGAGTTGATACAATAAAATATACCAAAATAGCCAAACAAATCACAAAGAAATAATCCATACACTCCTTCCTCTTCTAATTAATAAATCTCCCCCCACTAAAGCATTGCAATTTTAACTATTTTAACAATTAGATGCAAGGTTTAATTTCTCTTAATACTTTCTTTACATTAACCAAATCAGATGTTTATTACATAATTTAATAACAAAAGTAAAATAAGAGTACGCAATTGAAAACAAAAAAAATAAGGACCAAAACATTTCCTTTTCTACTTTTTAATTGTAATGTCGCTCTTAATAAAAGAGCAATTCATTCAATAAAATGTTATTTTTTTTTCACTATAATAAAAGTATTAAAACTTAAATAATCATATTTTTAATTATTCAATGAAATTGCATAACAAATTAATCACAGTAACGTAAAACTCAGATATTATTAAAAATAAAACCCAATACCAACATAACAGAGTGAGAATTATGAAATATTGCTTCGTATTTACATTAATTATTTTTTATAGCAACTCAATTTTTAGCCAAACAAAAGTTGATTGTTTACAAAATAAATTGCAGGATGCAAAAAATGAAAACAAAGCTTATATTTATAACGAATTAGCACATGAGGTTTTCTATACCAATAGCTCCCTTTTATATAAATATGCAAAAAAAACTGATTCGTTAGCAAAATTATACAATATAGATAGTACCCGAATTAGTGCTCTTAATAATTTAACTTATGCATCAGTATTACAGGGAAAGGTTAAAGATGCGACTAAATACAATCAGCAAGCAATTAATTTAGCATTTAGTAAAAATTTAACAAACAAAAAAATTTCATCTGTATACTTTAAAGGTTTTATTTTTTATGCCACAGGACAAACCGACAGTTCTCTTTTTTATCTAAACAAAGCTTATAAATCGGCCATAACAGCTAATCATGCAAAACTTAAATTACAATGTTTAAATACCATAGCCTCCAACTTTTTAAGCCAAGGAAAATATACAATTGCTTTAGAAAAGTTCACCAAAGCATACAATATTGCCGATAGCTTAAAATTATCAACTAAAATTATAAATCTATCCTTAAATATTGGAACAACTTTAATGTACAATGAGGAAATAGATAAAGCAATTAATTATTTTGAAAAAGTAATTGTAACATCCGACACGACTATTACCACACTTGCTTATGCATCGGCACTAAATAATATCGGTTCATGCCTCAACAAAAAAGGTAATTACAAAAGAGCATTACTATATTTCAATAAAAGTTTAACAGCATTTCTAAAACTAAATAATAAACTACATATTTCACAGGTATATGCTAACCTCGGGCAAACTAATATATTCCTAAACAGAACCGAAGCTGCTAATGGCTACTTACAACATGCCGTTGCTTTAAACAGAGAGGGGAAATCTTATGGCCAGCTTATTGTAAATTTAATTTTACTTGGAGACCTTCAAATTCGTAAAAAAGAATACCTACAAGCTAAATATAGTATCGATGAAGCAAAATCAATAATCGATAAATACAATGTAAATACCAATAAAATAGATTTATATAAAACCTATAGTTCGTATTTTAAAGCCACAAATCAATTAAACAAAGCATTAACTTACAAAGAATTAGAACTACAACTTAGAGATAGTATCTTTAACGAAAATCGTCAAAAGCAAATCTCACAACTCGAAACAAAATTCCAAACCAAACTTAAAGAAAACGAAAACGAAAGCTTGCGTAAAGACCTATCCTTCAATAAGCTTCAAGTCGATAAACAAACTCAACTGCGAAATTTCTTTCTTATTTTAGCTATTCTGGTTATTGTTTTAGTTATGATTTTACTAAACAGAGCCAGATTAAAAAAACAAGCTCATAAAATAATTGAAGAACAAAAACAAGAATTAGAAAAAGCCAACCGCACAAAAGATAAATTCTTTGGAATAATTGCTCACGACTTAAGAGCTCCTTTTAATGTACTGATTGTTTTAAGTAAATTATTGTACGAAAATTACGATGATTTATCCGACAAGGATCGTAAATCTTATATTAATGATTTAAAAGAAGCTTCGAAAGGATCTTTCAATTTAGTGGAAGATCTGCTTACCTGGTCTCGAATACAAGGAGGTAATCCTACTATCAAGAAAGAAAATCTAAATATTCATTCAATTGTTCAAAGCAGCATATCTCCGTTAAAAGCAAGTGCTAAACTTAAAAATATTACTATTACCAACCATTTAAGCTCAGAAACTACAGGATTCGCTGATAAACATTCATTAGAAACTATAATTGTAAATCTTATAAACAATGCGCTTAAATTCACTCCTAATAATGGTGAAATAAATATTAGTGCAACATCTGATTCTAAAAATACAACTATCTCAATTAGCGATACCGGAATTGGAATGTCTAGAAAACAAATAGATCAACTTTTTAAAATTGATGTTAACAACTCTACCTTGGGCACAAATAAAGAAAAAGGTACAGGCTTAGGGTTAACTCTCTGTAAAGAATTTATTGAAATAAATAATGGTAAAATATGGGTAGAAAGTATTCAGGGAAAAGGCTCTACTTTTAGTTTCTATATTCCAACACGATAAATTCTACTATTAACATTCTGATAGCTTATAAATCAGGATTCTACCCATTTAAAACCCTATATATAAAATAATAATCAAGCGAACAATAATAGACTCATATCTTAGTATTCTCGTATTTTTCTGCTACTTTAGATAGGAAATAAAAAAGTTAATACGATGGATCCCATACTTTTAAAAAAAACGCTTAGCCTTAATGATATTAATGAATTAATATTAAATGGTGTTAACGATATGGATATTAATCCGATTAAACGCACAAAAATACAAATAGAATCTGAAAAACTCTCACAAACTTTTGTCGATGCAATTAGTTATCACATGCTAAACAATAAAGATCATGATTCTTCTTATGCGTTTCAAATTTCGCTTAAATTTAACAAGGTAATTGAATTATACAGACAAATTTTCACTATAAATCATAAAACAGATTTATTGGTTGCATTTGGAATTAGTGCAATATGGATGAGTATATTTAACGGTTTAGATGCAGAAAGTGGTATCATGCCAAATCATCCTTTTAAAAGAGAAGTTGCCAATTCCGTAAGATCAATTACCGAAATTTTAGATGAAGCAAAAGCAGCTAAGTAATCTTAACTGATAGAAAAATCCCCGAAATGAATCATCAAATCGGGGATTTTGAATTATAGTAATTGAATTTAGAGTTTATTTATTTTCCTGAGCAAACTTACGCCCTGCATGCAAAGCTTTGATGTTCATTTCTACTACCTCTTCTCCTTTTCTTCCGAAAATTTTACGAATTCCTTCCTCAAGATACTCAAAAGGAACATCGATAAAAGGTGAAGCTGCACCCAACATCACAAAATTGAAAGCACGCTTAGATCCTGTGGTTTCTTCTGCTATTTTATCAGCATCAATTAATACATAATTAGGAAGTGCCTTAATTGTCTGTTCCAATTTTTCCATTTCAGGATAATCAGGAATATTAATAAAAGGAGTTGAGTTAGCAACTACGTAACCTCCCTTTTTTAAGTATGGCAAATAACGCAATGCTTCCATTGGCTCAACCGATAAAATAATATCAGCACCACCTTTGGGAATTATATCTGAATAAATTGGCTGATCAGAAATTCTCATGAACGACTGAACATCACCTCCTCGCTGACTCATACCATGAGTTTCAGCTTGTTTCATATTTAAGTTATTGTCTAAAGCAGCAGAACCTAAAGCAGCAGCAATGGATAAAATTCCCTGACCGCCAACACCTGCTATGACCATATCTGTTTTCATGTCTATATTATTTTACGTAATCAATAATTCGTAATTACTAATTCTTAATTGTTAATTATATATTATGCTTTAGCTGCTGATCTTGCTTTCATCGCTTTTTTTAATTTCTGATCGCGAATATTCTTCTGCACACAAACACGTCGTGGAATAATTACTGATACTCCATTGTAATTGCACTCTTTTCGAATAAGATCTTTTAAATCGTCTCGTTTTTTAGGTACTGCTGTTATTACATGAAGATGATCTGCCTCAACACCCAAACCTTCACAAATTGATTCCAATTTGCCTTTTGCCGAAGATTTTTGTCCTCCGGTCATCGAAATGGATTCATTATCAGATATGATTACTGTAATGGGACTTCCTTCGTTAACGGCATCTAATAAACCAGTCATTCCCGAGTGAGTAAAGGTAGAGTCGCCAATAACTGCAACCGAAGGGATTAATCCGGCATCGGCAGCTCCTTTAGCCATGGTAATAGATGCTCCCATATCAACACAAGAATTAATTGCATTAAATGGAGCCAAGGCACCTAAAGTATAGCATCCAATATCAGAAAATACTCGTCCTGCTCCATACTCTGCAATCACCTCGTTTAATGCTTTATAAACATCAATATGAGAACAACCAACACATAAAGCAGGAGGACGAGCGGCAACTAAATCAGGAACATCAGCACCATCTTCAATTTCGAAGCCTAAGGCTCTTCCAACCATATCGGGAGTTAATTCACCATCGCGAGATAAAGTACCATCTAAACGGCCCAAAACAGCTTCTTTTGCCAAATATCCTTTTAATAATTCTTCAATTACCGGATATCCTTCTTCTAAAACCATCACTTTATCGCATTCCGCAGTAATTTTTTCAATCATCTTACGAGGAATTGGATATTGACAAACTTTTACTACCGGATAAGGACATTCTCCATTAGGATAATTCTCCATTAAATAATTATAGCCCAATCCGCAAGCAATAATTCCCATCGATTTATCTGCACCTTCAGCATAAGCGTTAAATTCAGACTCTTCGGAAGCAGCTTCGAATTTCTCCTGGTTATTTAAAAGTAATTTATATCGCTTACGTGCAATAGCAGGAAGTAATACAAATTGCACTTTATCCTCTGGTAATTTTAAGTTATTTTGATCTTTAACTTCGGCAACTCGGGTAACTCCTGCTCGTGAGTGTGCAAGGCGTGTTGTAATTCTGATTAAGACCGGAATACCGCAAGCTTCGGATAATTCGAAACCATAACGAGCCATATCATAGGCTTCCTGCTGATTTGATGGTTCCAAAATTGGCATCATAGCAAACTTACCGTATACACGGGAATCTTGCTCATTCTGAGAAGAGTGCATTGATGGATCATCGGCAACCACCACAAGCATACCACCATTAGCTCCTGTAATGGCTGAATTCATAAAACAATCGGCTGCAACATTTAAACCCACATGTTTCATACATACCATAGAACGCTTACCGGCATAAGACATTCCCAAACCAGATTCCATAGCAGTTTTCTCGTTAGCAGCCCATTCGCGATGGATATTCAGCTTTTGTGCCTGCTTTGAGTGTTGAACATATTCTGTAATTTCAGTTGAAGGTGTTCCAGGGTAAGCATAGACTCCGGACATTCCGCCATCGATTGCACCCTGTGCAATGGCTTCTACACCTAATAGTAAAGACTTTTGCATGTTATATTTGTTTAACTATTTTGTTTTCTTTTACTTATACGAATCACATAAAATAATTTTATGTATCATAAAAGAGTAATTATTCATTTGATACTACTAAGTTTCAAATTCAATAATCAATAAAATAAATGTGTATAGGAATAGTAATCCTAAATATTTAGGATCAAGGAAGAGGATGGATATTAAAGTCCACCAAAAATCTCAAAGTAGCTTACCAGGTAAGCAAGAACATAAAAATAAATTTCAATTAAATTCATCTATTTACTTAGAGTTTGTTACAAAAAAGGCTTTTATCCTTTTATTTGCTGCTAAAATACATTTATTTGAGTTAACATCAATAAAAAATAAATGAAAGAGATAAGTTTAGAATTAATTCAAATAACGAAAACGGTTGCGTTAATTATTACATTAATCTGAATACTACCAATTAAGATTAAAAACAATTATCTATTGCTTAAAAATACGAGCTTTTATCCTGCCCAAATCATCAAAAACAAACCGATTGGCTAATAGTATACTTATTATTAAATTTAAGGAACTTCCAACAAAAATGGCAATCATTATTAATATTTGATATTTAATGGCAATAAGTGGTGAACTACCTCCCAGTATTTGTCCTGTCATCATTCCTGGTAAGGATATTAAACCAATAACCGACATGTTTGCGATTAAAGGATTTAAACCTTTTGCAATGGCTTCGCTTATAAATGGTGCAAGTGTTTGTTTTTTGTTGTTGGTATTAATCAAAAGAAAATAATAGAGATCCTGCTCTTTTACTAATCTATCAAAATAGGTACTTATTCCCACAATGTTATGATTTAGGGCATTCCCCAATATCATACCTGATATAGGCACAAAATATCTTGCATCAAACAAATAATCGAGATGAATAACAATACCCAGAAAAAATGAATCGAGTATAAGAATACTGGTAAATCCGGCAAGAAAAAATGGAAAAATAAAATATCGATAATTTAAGCCTACTCGCTTTATTGTGGTAAAAGCACCAACCAAAATCATTATTACAACCCAAATAATATTTACCCATGCATTGTTCCAATCAAAGATATACTCTAAATAAACAGCAATCATCGACAATTGCAATATCATACGTAATAACGCAATAAGAGTATCTTTTACAATTCTTACTTTAAAATAGAAAAAACCTGCAATAGGAATTAGCAAAATCAGAAATCCGAATGCCAAACTTCCAATGCTTATATCTACAATTTCTTTCATAAACTTATGTTGCGATTACAATAGTTAATCCATTTCGCATTGTGCGAACTAGAAAGAATAGTTAGTCCTCTAATATCATTTAGTAATTTAATTAACAAGTCAATAGAATGACTATCTAACGCAGAAGTGGGCTCATCGAAACAAAGAATAGCTTTGTTCATACTTAAGCAGGCAGCAATAAGAATCCGCTGCCTCTCTCCTCCACTTATTTCGTTGAATTTATTTAATCTTCCTATTTTTCTTAATATCAACTTTTCACAATAAGCATCAAAAGTTTCGATATTTTGTTTATTAAAATTCAGAAAATGAATGAATTCATTCGTAGAGTTAACAGGTAAATTAACATTTTGTGGTAGCCAGGCTATCTGACTTCTAATCTTATTAATATTATCAGAACACAGCTCTAAACCATTAATGGTAAGCTTTCCCGAATTGGGTATTAAAATTCCCATTATCATTTTTAGCAAACTTGTTTTGCCTTTCCCCGATTCTCCACTAAAACATAGGGATTCACCTCGCTTAATGTGAAAACATAAATTTTCACAAATTACATGTTCCTGAATTTTGAAACTTAAGTTTTCACATTTTATCATTAAAAGTAATATTATCTTAAGTAAATCATTTATTAAAAATAAGATTAATATTCATGCCAATCAAACAAATTTAATTACAATATGCTGATAAAATTGTTGCGGGAATATTCTCAATTATAAGAGAATTTAAAAAATAGAGAAACGACAAATGGCCTATATTTACAAGGATACACCCAAATAAAGTATATAAATCTGCTGTGCAACATATTTAATTTTCGGGAAGAAAATGTGCTTAGTTTTAATGAAATCTTACATTTGCACTGTAAATATGTGTATATCTACATATCCAAGTGAATATACATTCATTTGCGTAGATATTAATCTGAATAAATATAAACTTTTATAAATATATCAACACAATGGCTAAGTATTTAATAATAGGTGGTGTAGCAGGAGGTGCAACAACAGCTGCCCGATTAAGAAGAATAGACGAATCTGCCGAAATTATCATGTTTGAAAGAGGTGAGCATATATCTTATGCAAATTGTGGTCTGCCTTATTACGTTGGTGGTGTAATTAGCGAAAGAGAAAATCTACTTCTTCAAACTCCCGAAAGCTTTAACAAGCGACTAAATGTTGACGTACGAGTTAAAAATGAAGTAGTTGCAATAAATCGTAAAAACAAAAGTGTTGAAGTAAAAGATTTAAACAACAATACTACCTATATAGAAACCTTCGATAAATTAATTGTATCGCCAGGTGCTGAGCCTATAAAACCTCCTATTCCCGGTATTAAAGACGAAGCTATTTTTACTGTTCGTAATGTTATGGATACGGACAAAATTAAAAGTTATTGTGAAAATAAAGAACCTAAAAAAGCCGTTGTTGTTGGTGCTGGTTTTATTGGATTGGAAATGGCCGAAAACCTACATCATTTGGGTATGATGGTTACCATTGTTGAAATGGCTGAACAGGTTATGACTCCATTAGATTATGAAATGGCTGCCGAAGTTCACCAGCATCTTAAAACAAAAAATGTTGAGTTCTATTTGAAAGATGGAGTTAGCGAATTTAAAAGAGAAGGCGACTATATTAATATTCTTTTACAATCGGGTCGTAAGGTAGAAGCTGATATGGTTATTCTTTCGATTGGAGTTCGTCCGGAAACCAAACTAATAAAAGAAGCTGATATTGAACTGGCTCCTAATGGCGGTATAAAAGTGAACGAATATCTTCAAACCAGCGATGAAAATATATATGCATTGGGCGATGCAATGGCATTTCCACATCCTATTACTGGTAAATATACCAATACCTATTTAGCTGGTCCGGCTAACAAACAAGCAAGAATGTTGGCCAACAACCTGGTTAATGGACACAAACAAAAATACAAAGGAGCCATTGCAACAGCCATTGCCAAAGTATTCGATCTTACAGTAGGATCTACAGGATTAGCAGAGAAAGTCCTGAAAAAAGAAGGAATTAAATATATTTCTAACATTATTCATGGAGGTTCTCATTCGGGCTACTATCCCGGAGCAATGCCAAGCACAATTAAAATAACCTTCGATCCTGAAAATGGCAAGCTTTTCGGAGCTCAAATTATTGGATACGAAGGTGTGGATAAACGAATTGATCTTATTGCAACAGTTTTACAAAGAGGTGGAACTATTTACGATTTGCAGGAAATTGAACATGCTTATGCTCCTCCGTTTTCCTCTGCAAAAGATCCTGTTAATCAAGCCGGATTTACAGCTGGTAACATTATTGAAGGATTGGTAAATATTATACATTGGGATGAATTACAACAATCGCATTCTCCTAATAATTTTATTTTAGATGTTAGAACTCCAGACGAATACGAACTTGGAGGTATTGAAGACTCAGTAAATATCGAATTGGATGCACTAAGAAATCGTTTAGATGAAATTCCAAAAGACAAAAAAATTATTGTATTATGTGGAGTTGGCCTACGTGGTTACTTTGCAGCCAGAATTTTAATGCAAAAAGGCTTTACCGAAGTTTATAACTTAAGTGGAGGATACAAAACTTACGAATACGCTACCTGCAAACAAAGTAATGAGGATATTTTTGAATCGTGCTATATTGCTCGTGATAGCCATATTTACAGAGTAAAACCTAAAACTGAAGCCGAAACCAAAACTACTGCATCAGAATTATCAGAAATTAAAACCATCGAAGTTGATGCTTGTGGTCTGCAATGTCCAGGTCCTATTATCAAGCTAAAGCAAGAAATGGATAAGCTGGAAGATGGAGAACGCTTACAACAAAAGGTTACCGACGCTGGTTTTGCAAAAGATGCCGAAGCCTGGTGTAAAATGACTGGTAATAAGTTAATTTCTATCGATTCGGAAAAAGGTGTTTATACTGCTCTTATCGAAAAACAGAAAAAAGAGAAACAAGCCAGTGCAACGGTAGAATTGCCAAAAAACAAAACTTTGGTTGTTTTTTCTGATGATTTGGATAAAGCTTTAGCAACATTTGTAATTGCCAATGGAGCGGCTACAACTGGGCATAAAGTAACCCTATTCTTTACTTTTTGGGGATTAAATATTATTAAAAAAGCAAGAAAGCCTAAAGTCGATAAAGATTTAATGGGTAAAATGTTTGGCAAAATGATGGCTGGCAGTGCCGATGATCTTAAACTATCGAAAATGAATATAATGGGATTAGGATCGAAAATGATGAAGAAACGTATGCTTTCTAAAAAAGTAGATTCTCTGGAGGATTTAATTCAAACAGCAATGGACAACGGTATTGAAATGATTGCCTGCCAAATGTCTATGGATGTAATGGGAATTACAAAAGAAGAACTTCTTGATGGAGTACAAATTGGTGGTGTTGCTTCTTATTTAGCCGAAGCAGAACAATCGAACCTGAATCTTTTCATTTAAATTAGATAATATCTAGTTTAATAAGGGCTGCCATTGGTAGCCCTTTTTCATTTTAGTCATTATCCTCTAAAGAAAATATTTCTTCAACTTTACATTCGAAATAACGAGCCATTTTTAAAGCCAAAAGTGTAGAAGGAACAAATTTCCCCTTCTCAATTGCATTAATCGTTTGTCTGGATACACCTATTTGCTCAGCCAATCCTGCTTGGGTAATGTCTTTTTTAGCTCTTTCTACTTTTATTGTATTTTTCACAATTCCCTTATTTAGTGATTACTCAGTCCCAAATTTCCACTTCTTATTGTACACATATATAATGGTAAAAAATATTAAATGCAGTTGCAAAATATAAAATCCATTTAGCTGATATGTTGGCCTTATCCAATATATAAGTCCTGTAAACAACCAGGTAACTAATAAAGCCTGAGTTAAACATTTTGCTCGCAATTGCTGATAAAATTCATCTTCCGATTTTTCTTTTGAGAACAAATACAAAATAAATCCAGATAATGATAAAATCAGACTAATTTTTAAATAGTTATCTTTTTCTTTCTCAGAAAAATAGGGTTGATAAGCTAATGTCTGATCTACTTTTGTAGCTTCTTCATTTAATATACTAGTTTCAAAATCGTTTCTTCCAGCTAATAAACCACGCATAAATTCATCTACATTTCCAATACATGAAAGAACAATTGCTATAAAAACAAACAATACACCAACATACTTTAGCTGGTAAGGAAAATAGGTTTTCATTTTTTCAATATTATAAATTAAACATCTTATTTATTTCGTGCACAAAACAAATGTAAAGTTTATTTTACTTTTAGACAAGCATTTTTGTTTTTTAGAAGCTAAAACACGACAATAAGTAAAAAATAATTACATATTTATTACCTACTAAGCATTACCTACTCGTATAGAAATGAAACTTATACATTGACAAAAATTAAACTAAAAACAGGCAGAATGCAAGAGTAAGATAAATTAGCTTAAACCTACAAATTAAGGGTGTAAAAATACTTACAAAAGATATTGAATTACTGGACATTGCCCTAATAATTTTGTAAATTGAGTATTGCGTTTAAACTCCTCCGATTTTAATTAAGCATAGAAATAAACTTAAAAATTGGAAGTGAAATATTATAGTAGAAATTTGAATTCAATTGCCTTGACCTTAGTTTCAATCTTAAAATAAACTCAACTGTGCAATTGATTATTCATTATATCAGGTTGCGACATTTTCCTGTATCTCGTTATTTGGTAATTATTCTTAAATAATTTAACCAGGATATAAATGTACTACATTGTTAGTAGTTAGTGGTTAGCCGAAACAGCAGAATTTTTTTGTAGTCCCTATCTCTAAGAAATTCTGTTGTTTCATTCTTCTGTAGTTTCTCTATCTTCTTTTTTTGCCTGCTTCATCCACACATAAACTCCACCCATAATACATATAAAAGCCGTAACCTTAAGGTATTGCTTTAAAAGAGCAAGTGAGGTATTTTCCCAACTCTGAAAAATATCAGTATTATTCATCAGAATAATTCCTCCAATCGATAAGATAAAAATACACAATAAAAGTATGGCAATCGATTTTTTAGTCATAGTATGTTAATTTAAAACAGATGAAAATGCTGCAAGTATGCAAAGGCTATAATTAAATTCATTCCTTTATTTAATTATACTTTAAGATAATCATTCTCAAAATCCAATATTATTAATTCTAAAAAAAAGCAGACTTTACGTCTGCTTTTCTTAAATATATTCCTTTATCTATAATTGAAAAAGCTTATCCATCACTTTCTTAACCTCACTTAGGTCAGGATTAATATCAAAAACATGTGACGGTTTAAGATAAACAACTTCCTTTTCTCGTTTAAATCGCTCTTCTCCACCTCCTGTAATATTTAACATTACACAAGCTTCTTTATCTAACTTTCCTTCTTTAGCGTAGTTAATTAAAGTTGCTACAGCAACTGCTGCTGCCGGATGAATATCATTTCCTTCTGTTTCCTCAAAAATTTTGGCTGCCTCCAAAGCTTCCTCATTGGTAGCTTTTAAAACATCTCCTCCAGCATCTTTCATCGCATCATACAAACCACCTGTAATTGAGTACGGAGGCTTACGATTCGAAAGTACTTTTGCAACAATCTCTTCAACTTGTTTTCTGGCCATATTATCATCTAATGGCAAAATTTCTCTCGAATCCTTTTTCCATGCATCATACATCGGAAGAAAAGGAGTATTCTGAGAAACCATCAATTTCATTTTGTTCTTACCAAATCTACCATCCTCAATAAAACGAAGATTTGCTTCCCAGGCAGCGATTGCTCCGGTACCCGAACCAACAGCCTGAAAATAATAGTCTGGAATTTTTCCAATTTCGGTAACTGCAGAATTTACAGTACAAGCCATTCCATCACGACGAGCTACATTTTTAGCTCCACCTTCGGCAATAAATTCGTCTAACTGACAAGCAATATTTGAAAGATGAATAGCATCGAAATAATCGCTTCCCGATTTTGTTGCCACCAACTTCACATTTTCTTTTATTGGCTCACCAAACCACAATGCATTCAAATTATCTTCGGGAACACACAATAATAATGGGATGTTATTATCGGAACAAACTCTGGCAAATGCTCTTGCAGTATTTCCTGCCGAGGCAACTACTAATATTTTATTGTTATTATCTAAACGTCCGCATACAGCATAAGCCTCTGTTTCTTTAAACGAACAAGTTCTAAAATTAGCTCCTTTCTCTGGCCAATATCCACTATAAGTAATATACAGATTATTCAACCCAAGGTATTTTGCCAAACCTTCACTTTTATAAGTTGCAGGTGCCGAAGATCCATCAAGAGTTTTTGATATAGGTAACCAATCGGAAAATTTATAAATTCCCATCGAATTATCCTTAACATTAATTTGCTTTTTATTGTAAATAGCTCTAATTAAAGCAGGTTTTTCCTCATTAGGAGCATCAAGCGTCCATCCAGCATCCTCAAACTTTTTTCCGGTTTGCATCGACTCCAGAATATAGTCAGTTGGTCGAAAATCTTTTGTCATTTTTACACGTTTTGATTTTGAAGATGTAAAAATAATCATTTTACCTTATACTTAAAGTTTTTAAAAGGATTAGATTAAATGAATATTTTCTTTTTTAATATAATTATGAAACAATTTTCGAATTTCATTCTATTTTTATGTACAAAATCATATATTTAATAATCGAAAATAAATTTAGATGAGAAGCAACTACTTATCTTTTTTTAGTTGTTTTGTGAAACAATAATTTAATATAAAAACAAAGTTCTAATGACTATAAATTGGGGAATTCTTGGTGCAGGAAAAATTGCACATAAATTTACAAATGATTTTAAGGCTGTTTCCAACGGCACAATTAAAGCTGTTGCATCCCGATCCTCATCCCGATCTGAAGAGTTTGCCAAACAATACAATATCGAAAAAAGTTATGCATCCTATCTTGAAATGTTACAAGATTCTGAAATTGATGTAGTCTATATAGCAACACCACACAATTTTCATTTCGAACATGCCTCTATGTGTTTAAACAATGGAAAATCAGTACTGTGTGAGAAACCAGTATGCGTAAATTCTCAAGAGTTTGAAATACTATCGCACTTAGCTAAAGAAAAACAACTGTTCTTTATGGAAGCTTTATGGACCTACTATTTACCTGCCATTTTAAAAAGTATGGAGTGGATTTACACAGGTAAAATTGGCGAAGTTAAGCAAGTACAGGTAAGCTTTGGTTTTAATGGCGATATGAACAAAGAAGGTCGCCTGGCCAATTCCAATTTAGCTGGTGGGGCTTTACTTGATATCGGTATTTACGGAATTGCTATTTCGGAACTTATTTTTAACGATAAAGTAGAAAATATTCAATCTATGGCACATATCGGTGAAACTGGCGTTGATGAATACAATACTATCCAAATTAAATATCAAAAAGGTGGAATGGCACAAATTTCCAGTTCTCTGGTATCTAATATGAAAAACGAAGCCGTTATTTATGGTACAAAAGGAAGAATTATAATCCCTAAATTCTGGATGGCTAAAGAATCTATCCTGATTACAAATGGAGAACAACTTAATTTTGTTGACAAATCTCCAGAATTGGGTTATAATTATGAAGCATTTGCAGTAAATAAATTATTGGAAAAGGGCCAATTAGAAAGTCCTGTTATTCCTATTTGGAAAAGCAAAAAAATACTAAGTTTACTCGATCAGGTAAGAAAACAAATCGGATTAGAATATCCTTTTGAAAAGTAAAATATGAATACAAATGAAATTATTTTAGGTAAAGGTATTGCTGGCATAAAATTCGGCATGAATAAAGCCGAAGTAGAAAAAACTCTGGGCAAAGCCGATGAAATTGGAGAATACTCTCTTTCGCCGAAAGAAAACAGTATAACCCTTTTTTATACAGACAGAGGCTTAAGCTTTACTTTCGAATCGGTAGATCAGGATAAACTCAGCTATATATCCATTTACAATGAGCAATACCACCTTTTTAATTTTATTAAAGTTGGCTTAGATAAAAAAATGCTTTTAGATGAACTGGAGCACTTCCAATTGGGAAAACCTGAATTTGAAAGTACCGAATCAGAAGAATTTCCAACCCATGAATTAATCTTTTTTCCTTCCGAGAACCTGCATCTTTGGCTCGATGAATATAAAATTTCGGAAATTCAGTTTGGTCCGTTCTGGGAAGATATGAAAACTATTGTTTGGGAAGAATAATTTTACATTTCAATTTCCTGAAAAATAAGAAGCTACATAAAATCTATTCTAAATAGACAATTATTTTTTACAAAAAAGTCAACAAAACAGCCATAGTAATGCCTTTTTTTATATATTGCGACCGTATCACAATACAACTAATATTATCTCCTAATCAAAAGTTACGCTAGTTCTAGCGAACATAAAAAAGATGGTTTTTAAAGTTACAAACTGATGTTATCAATTACATCATGGGTGAATTGCGTTCAGTTCATTCAGGAAAAACCATAAATATGAATAAATTATCCTACGAGCATGGCAGCTCGGAAATACCTTTATTAGGCGAAACAATTACCGAAAGACTAAGAAAAACAGTAGAACAATTTCCCGATAAAGATGCTTTAATAGTTCCTTTTCAAGATTACAGAGTTACTTATCAGGAATTTTGGAATCAGATAGAAGATGTTGCCAAAGGTTTACTTGCATTTGGAGTTAAAAAAGGCGATAGAATAGGAATCTGGTCTCCCAACCGACATGAGTGGGTAATTGTACAATTTGCCACAGCCAGGGTTGGTGCAATTTTGGTAAATGTAAATCCAGCATACAAAGCATCCGAACTAAAGTTTGCTCTTCGCCAATCAGAAATTAGCTTACTGATTATGTCGAAAAATTTTAGAAAGACAAACTATTTCGAAATTATACAGGAAGTTAGAAAATCGTGTATTCACTTAAAACAAATCGTAATTCTCGATCGAGACTGGCAAGCTTTAATCGAAGCAGGAAAAAGAATTACAACAGGAGAAATTGATGAGATAGAAAGTAGTCTTCAGTTCGACGATCCTATTAACATTCAATACACATCGGGAACTACCGGGTTTCCAAAAGGAGCAACACTTACTCATCACAATATATTAAACAACGGCTATTTTATTGGAGAAAGACTTCATTACAATGAAAACGACAGAGTTTGCATTCCTGTTCCATTTTATCATTGCTTTGGTATGGTTTTAGGAAATTTAGCTTGCATAACCCATGGCGCCACAATGGTAATTCCAGGCGAAGCTTTCGATGCCGAAACAGTACTAAAAACTATAGAAGAAGAAAAATGCACCTCGCTTTATGGAGTTCCTTTAATGTTTATTGCCGAATTAGAACATCCTAATTTCGATAAATATAATTTAAGTAGCCTACGAACTGGCATTATGGCTGGTGCTTCCTGTCCAGAAAAAGCTATGCGAGAGGTGCAGGAAAAAATGAATATGAAAGAAGTTGCAATATGTTATGGTATGACCGAAACATCACCGGTATCTACTCAAACTTTTGTGAACGATAAAATAGATAAGCGTGTTGGCACAGTAGGTAGAGTTCATCCTCATCAGGAAATAAAAATTATTAATCCCGAAACAGGTAAAATTGTTCAGCGAGGAGAAAGTGGAGAATTTTGCACCCGAGGCTACTCTGTTATGCTTAAATACTGGAATAACGAGGAAGCAACAAATTCGGTAATTGATGCTGCAGGCTGGATGCATACCGGCGATGTAGCTACAATGGATGAAGATGGTTATGTAAGCATTACCGGAAGAATTAAAGATATGATTATTAGAGGTGGTGAAAATATTTCTCCTTTCGAAATTGAAGAATATCTTCATACACACAGTAGCATAAGCGAAGTATATGTAATTGGTGTTCCCGATTATAAATATGGAGAAGTGGTTATGGCATGGGTAAAATTTAAGGATAGTAAATCGGCAACTGAGGAAGAACTTAGAGAATACTGTAAAGGACAAATTGCCACTTATAAAATCCCTAAATACTTTAAATTTACTACTGATTTTCCGGTAACAGTAACAGGAAAAATAAGGAAAGTACAAATGAGAGAAATTTCCAGTAAAGAATTAGGGTTAGCTGGCAGATAAACATAACCTTTTTATTTACTATACGTACATTAAGATTTACATAAAACTATATTCTGTGACTCTTAATACTACCCAATATACAAATGCAATTAATACCTTATCAGTCTATGAACTTATAAGTTTATTAATTGCATTTTTCTTACTTCCCTCTTGTCGATTCACCGAAAATTATGAGACTAATAAAATTGAACAATTAGGTAAAAACAAACAAGCAATAGAAATTCTTTTTGGCTATGAAGCTCCCCCTAATGCCTATCATAACGAAAATGGCGAATATGTTGGATTACTCATAGATTTTCAGAAAGAAATTGAATCTCAACTAAATTACAAATTCAAAAGCAGACATTTTGATACATGGGCTGAACTAATAGATTATTCTAAAACAGCGCAAAATTTCGTAATTGTAGGTATTGCTGCTTCTTATAAGCGAAAAAATTTTCTTTCTTTCACCAATTCATTTGTTAAAATTCCTTATGTAATTGTCACAAACAAAAATAGTCACATAAGTTCTATGGATGACCTTAAGGGAAAAAAAGTTTGTATTGTTTCAAATTATACGGCTAATGATTATTTAGAAAAATACTATCCGGAAATAATTAGCCATGGGGTTAAAAATGATGTGGAAGGATTACGAGGAGTTGTTTCTAATACCTATGATGCAATGATAATTAATCAGATGTATGCTAGCTATATTATTGAAGAACAAGGAATCACAAATCTTAAAATTGAATCAGAAAGTGGATATATGAATCGATTATCAGCTGCCACATCTATTAATGATCCTGAACTATTTAAACTATTAGACTCGGCGGTAGATCAAATTACCATACAAAAACAAAAACAACTATTTAGAAAGTGGGTATATGCTGTTTCTCCTGAAATGGATTCAAACACTAAAAAAACCATAATTATTATTCTCGCAACATTAAGCATTTGTCTTGTTTTATTATGGATTTGGCTCACTAGCCTTAGACGAATTGTACGAAAACAAACTCATAAATTACAGGAAAGCGAACTTAAATTCCGTAAAATTATAGAATCGTCGTACGATGCAATTTATATAATGTATAACGGACAATTACAAATGGCAAATCATTCATTTATGGAAATGTTTGGCTATTCACAAAGCGAATGTAAATCTCAGCATTTTCTTGTAGAAAAACTGATTCATCCTTCCTCTAGAGCGCAAATTATAAATAGAGTAGAAATGTTAAAAAGAGGTGAAACTCCAGCTAATATTTTTGAAATATGTGGTCAAACAAAAAGTGGTGTAAAATTAAACCTGCAAATTTCCGAAAATTACTTTCGTTCAAATAACATACTAATATCACAAGGTATTATAAGAGATATTAGCCAACAGAAAAAAGATAAAGCAGAACTAATAAAGGCAAAAGAAAAAGCTGAAGAAAGTGATCGGTTAAAATCTGCTTTTTTAGCCAATATGAGCCACGAAATTCGCACCCCAATGAATGCTATACTTGGATTTACAAGCCTGTTAAAGAAAAAAGATATTAATAACTATAAACAAAATCAATACATTAATATTATAGAGGAAAGTAGTACACGAATGCTATCTACAATTAATGATTTGGTAGACATTTCGAAGATTGAATCGGGACAAATGGAACTTGATTATTCTGAAATAGATCTTAATGAAGAATTGCAATACATTGAACAATTCTTTTCCCCCGAGGCTAAGAAAAAAAATATCAAATTAATTTTCACACCTCTTATCTCAAATTATAAATATGTAGTTATAAGCGACAAAGAAAAATTCACTTCTATAATTACAAACTTAATTAAGAATGCGATAAAATACACGAATTCGGGCTCAATTGAATTCACCTACACCATTCATAATAATTTCTTAAAATTTGAAGTTAGTGATACAGGTATTGGAATTGACAAATTTATGCTAGATAAAATTTTCAATCGATTTATACAAGCCGATCATGAAGCAACCAAAGTAATAGAAGGATCGGGTTTGGGACTAGCCATTTGCAAGGCTTATGTACAAATGCTGGGTGGAAAAATATGGGTTGAATCAGAAAAAAATAAAGGTTCTCAATTCTATTTCACGCTTCCCATAAATAAAAAAACATAATAAATTAAAATATACGCAATATTAAAATAGTATTTAACAAAATTCACTATCATACTTATTTTACTTCCATTTCCTCTTGAATTAATTCTAAATTAATGGTTTATAGCATGTTATTAAACCGAAAAATTGCCGTCTCAAGGTTATAAACAATTTGCTATTTTAGCGCGCTGAATCAGGAAAAATAAATTAGCGATGAGTAACGTAAAATTAGGTAATCCGGCTGTTGTTGGATTGGGAGGGTTTGGATGAACAACCCTATTATTACAATTGCACAACATTGGTTTGTGCGGATTAGGCCCGGTTGTGGCGATGGGATTTGTATTTGGCGGACTAGCACAATTAATGGCAGGAATGTTAGAGCACAAAAATGGAAATAATTTTGGCTTTGCAGCTTTTTCGGCTTACGGATCTTTTTGGATTGGTTTAGGAGTTATCTGGATGCTTAACTACTTTGGATTGTATAAATCGAGTACCACTGATGTAGGATACTATTTAGTTGCCTGGACTTTATTTACCCTAATCTTATGGGTAGCTTCTTTCTTTATTCATACCGCAATGGCAACAACTTTTACCACTTTGGTAATTGGCTTTATTCTTTTGGATTTAGGACACTTCGGATTTCCATTTTTAAACCTTGTTGCAGGATATGAGTTAATTATTTGTGCCCTTTGCGCCTGGTACATGATGGCAGCAATTATTATTAACGATGTTGCAGGTCGTACAATTTTAAAAGTTGGAAAACCCTGGATTAAATCTGGAAAATAAAAATTACTTTTTCTTTGCTCTTAACGAGTAAAAGTTTAGTGATATAAAAAGAGGCAAACCGATAAATCTCAAATCAGATCGGTTTGCCTCTTTCTATTAAAAAAAACTTGAATTATTCTATAATACAAAATTATTAGAGTTTAACTAGGCCAACAGCTCCTTGTGCAAGCTAACCTCAAACTCTTTAACATGATATGGATTTCCTTCGTTAAAAAACTCCTGAATATAAGATGAACCATTATGAGCATCGAAAGTTTCCTTATTATACCACTTCTCAATAAATGTAATTCTATTAGGATTTTCAATACACTGATTTAATTCATAACGAATACATCCTCCTTCTTGCAGAGTATATGGAATTAAAGCATGCAAATTTTCAATTAACTGCTCAACTTCTCCATCTTTAGCTATAAATTTAGCAATACACACTAGTTGTGTTTCATTTTTTTTTATTTCCATCTGTTCAATTTTAAAAGGATTCCTATGAATATCAAACATAAGAATTTTTTATCAAACCCCTATTTTTTTATTCATCGGCATTAAAGCGTTACAATAATTTTTATGTTTTAATTTATCACAAAACATTTGCTTTGTTCAAAAAAAATTTCGAATCTTTGCGGCGACAAACAAATAGGATTTTTCGTAAAAGAGAATTAAAAGGGAATCATGTGAAAATCATGAGCTGACGCGCAACTGTAATTCCAAATATATGTTTATAGGATTGATGCCACTGTTTCGAAATATGAAATGGGAAGGCCCTGTAAATAGGAAAGCCAGGAAACCTGTCTTATTTTTAAATTTAGATTGAACTTTCGCGCTATAAAGTATAAATCGGCAAAAATATTCGCTTAATAGCCTATTCTTTCGCCTGCTTTACATTTTTGCGCAAAGCTCTCGATCGTAACTCAATTAAATAAAGTTATGAAAGTTGCAAAACAAACTTCCCGCGTTATGAAGTTTTCATTCCAAATTAAAGCTAAAATTAACCCTATTTTTATAAGGACTACTACGACCGATTCTTCGTCATAAACAAATACTAATCTGCAACTAGGTACTAAGGCTAAAACAAGATTTGCATTTTGTTAATTACAAAACCTATAATTATTTTTATAAAAAATAAGTTCCCTAAGCATTTGGTATCACAAATAGAATTATCTAATTGTCAAACACAAAGTTCTTTTTAACCACTCCGTAATCATTTAACCTAAATAAATCAATACTCTACATGCATTTTTTAGATTTACTCACAAAACCCAGTACAGCATCTTCCATTATCATTATTTGTATGGTTGCTGTGTTAGGTATTTTAATTGGGAAGATTAAATTTTTCAAAATTAAACTGGGCATTGCCGGTATACTATTTTCAGGATTATTAATTGGCCACCTAGGAGCGGTTACCGATCCTCATGTTATCCACTTTATTAAGGAATTTGGATTAATCCTATTCGTCTATTCTATTGGTTTAGAAGTTGGCCCCCGATTTATTCCTTCTCTCAAAAAAAATGGTTTACGTATTAATATGCTTGCCTCAGGAATTGTACTTATGGGATTTTGTACTGCCATAGCTATTAAGTACATTTTTAATGTTCCGGTATCGGTTATTACAGGTGTTATGTGTGGTGCTGTTACCAACACCCCAGCTTTAGGTGCTGCCCAACAAACCATTACCGATGTTCTTAACATGCCTCAAAACACCGAAGTTGTGGGCATGGGATATGCTGTAGCCTATCCTTTCGGGATATTCGGGATAATTATTAGTATGATTCTACTTCGTATATTCTACAAAATAAATATTAAAAAAGAAGAGGAACAATATCGTAAAGAGATAACAGGTTTAGATGGAAATCCAATTGCCATAAATATAGAAATAAGCAACCAGAATCTATTTGGCAGAAATATTGCCTTTTTAATGAGTACCTGTAATAAGGATTTTGTTCTATCAAGAATTAAAAGAAATGGCGAATTTCTCCCTCCTGATGCCGAACTGGTATTGCAATCGGGCGACAAACTATTTGGAGTTTCTACCCAAGCTAATTTTGATAATATTGAACTAAATCTTGGTAAAATTAAACCAACCAAAAATTTAGGAATCACTGGTCGAATGGCAATGCAACAAGTCGTTATTACCAATAAAAAAATAACCGGAAAAAGTATCAAGCAAATTGGTATTTCAAGACGTTTTCCTGTTAACATTACCCGTATTTACCGAAATAGTACAGAACTAGTACCTACCGAAGAAGACAGTATCGAATTTGGGGATACAGTAAGAATTGTTGGTGAAAAAACTGCATTACCCGAAGTAGCTAAACTTTTAGGTAACTCGGTTAAAGATCTTTCTCACCCTAACATTTTACCCATTTTTATGGGGATATTATTTGGAATCATAATCGGACTCATTCCCTTTCAAATTCCAGGATTACCTGCTCCTGCAAAATTAGGATTAGCTGGCGGACCACTTCTTGTTGCATTAATTTTAGGCCATACCGGACGAATTGGAAAACTCGATTTTTATATGACCCCGAGTGCCAACCTTTTTATTAGAGAACTTGGCATAGTCCTTTTCCTTGCCTGCGTAGGACTTTCATCGGGAAAACATTTTGTAGAAACACTTTTGGGCGAAGGATACATTTGGATGATGTATGGTATGGCAATTACGTTTCTGCCTTTAATTACATTTGCAATAATTGCTCGAATAATGAAGCTCAATTACCTTTCTATTTGCGGATTATTGGCCGGATCAATGACCGATCCACCAGCTTTGGAATTTGCAAATTCTATCTCACCAGTTCAGGCTCAATCAACTGCCTATGCCACGGTTTATCCATTGGTAATGTTCTTAAGAGTTTTACTTGCGCAAATTTTAGTCTTAATGTTTAGCTAAAACATATTTTTCCTGATTATAATCTCGACAGGATTATGGTCTGTTTTTCAAATAAACCCCGCATAAAAGTTTTCTCTTTTTGCGGGGTTTTCAACTATAAAATAGTTAAATAGAAAACTATTTCTCGATACATTTTAACATATTTTCAAGAAAAGACTTGCTTAGTTCGAAAAAAATTTCAAATATTTGCATGGTCAAAAAATAAGGTACCCTTTAAAAAGGGTTTAATAGGGAATCACGTTAAAATCGTGAGCTGACGCGCAACTGTAAATTCCATTAACAGTTTGCAACAAACAAACCACTGTTCTACACTAAAGGAATGGGAAGGTGTTGCAAAAGGAAAAGCCAGGAAACCTGTCTTATAATAATTCGATTGATGCTTTCGCGAAATAAGCTATAAATCAGGTTTCTACAAAACGAATTGCTAACTTTTATCAATTCATTTCTACCTGTTTTATTTTATTAGCATAAGCATACAGTTTTAACATTAAATTGTTTAGTTATGCAAAAAGCAAGCAAATCTCCTCGCGCAATGGAGCAAGCATTAAAAATGAAACACATTGGATATTTTAACAATATCCATACTAATTCTGCAAAAGAATTTTTCATCTGCTATCTTATAATTACAAAATTATTTATTGATACCTGATTATAGATTATAATACGAACATAAGCTTTCACATCATTTATTCCTGTTTCAGATACCCTTGCGTGAAAGTCTTGTGTTCGTATAATTTAACACACTACATTTTTAAAATTACGCAATTCTTTATGCAGAATAATTTATCACACAACTATTATATTATGTTGATAATAATTCTCTTATTTCTATAAAATAGAATTGCTAGTTCCAAGCTTTAATAGAACTTATATACCAACAAATATGAGAGATAATAGAATACAGTTCCAGAAATTTAACAATCGAAAAGAACAGTTAAACGCTCAATACAACTGGGAATATTATTCCAAACAACATAAAAAAGGAAAATTAACTGCCTGCGAAAGAATTGAAATCTTGTTTGATGAAGGAAGCTTTGAAGAGATAGATGCTTTTGTTAAGCCTGCTGGTGATATAAATACAGACATTTATGGGGATGGCGTAATTTGTGGACATGGCAAGATTAATGGACGCAAAGTATTTGCCTTTGCACAAGATTTCACTTTCATGGGAGGTTCTTTAGGATCGGTACATGCCGAAAAAATAATGAAAGTTCAGGACATGGCACTTAGCATGGGACATCCTATTATCGGCTTAATCGATTCGGGTGGTGCCAGAATACAAGAAGGCGTAGCAAGTTTAGCAGGTTATGCCGGAATATTTCATCGCAATGTAAAATCATCAGGGGTAATACCACAAATTTCGGTAATTCTGGGACCCGCTGCAGGAGGTGCTGTATATTCTCCTGCCCTCACCGATTTTATTTTTATGTGCCGCCATACTGCTTACATGTTTGTTACTGGTCCCGATGTGGTAAAGGAAGTGCTAAACGAAAATACAGATTCGGAAGAATTAGGTGGTGCAGATATTCATGGCTCTAAAAGTGGTGTTGCCCATTTTGTTTACGACGACGAAGAACATACCCTTTTAGGAGTACGAAAATTATTACAATATCTGCCTTCGAACAATGTAGAAACACCACCCATTACAGAAATAGATTTTGAAGCTCCCGAAAACCCAAAAAAACTAGGAATAATAATTCCAGAAGAAACCACGATTCCTTATGATATGCAAAGCATTATCAAAAATATAGCAGACAAAAACAGTTTTTATGAAATTTCTGAAAATTTTGCCCAAAATATAATAACAGGCTTTGCTCGTTTGGAAAATAAAGTAATAGGAATAGTTGCCAATCAACCCAAAGTTTTGGCAGGTGTTTTAGATATTAACTCGGCAGAAAAAGCAGCTCGCTTTGTACGATTTTGCGATGCCTTTAACATCCCAATTTTAGTATTGGAGGACGTTCCTGGATTTTTACCAGGTAGCAATCAAGAGCATTCAGGAATTATAAAAAGAGGTGCAAAACTATTGTATGCTTTTAGTGAAGCCAGTGTTCCTAAAATTACTGTAATTGTAAGAAAAGCCTATGGAGGTGCTTACATTGTTATGAACAGTAAAAACATGGGAGGCGATTTCAATTTTGCCTGGCCAACAGCCGAAATTGCCGTTATGGGCCCCGAAGGTGCAGTTAAAATCTTACATAGAAAAACTTTAGCTAAATCTCAAAATCAGGAAGAAGCAAAAAGCAAACTGATCTCAGACTACAGAGAAAATATCGCTAACCCTTATATCGCCGATGAGAAAGGATATGTAGATGAAGTAATTGAGCCTGCAAATACAAGAACAAAACTTATATCAGCTTTCGAAGCTTTAGAAAACAAATACATGGAGAAAAAGGCAAAAAAACATGGTAACATTCCCTTGTAAGCAAGTAATAATAACCTTTGGAAGGTAAAAACTAAAATCTTGATGTTTATCTTATTACATCTTCCAACAAAATCGATTCAGTAAAATGATACAATCATTATTAATAGCTAACCGCGGCGAAATAGCAATAAGAATTGCAAAAACCGCAACCGATATGGGCATAATTGTATACTGCATACAAACCAATCGCGAAGCCAATGCATTATACCTTGACTATGCAGATAAAATAATTACTCTTGAAGAAAATCCGAATGGATCTATTTTCCTTAATGTCGAAGAACTAATCCGTATTTGTAAAAGGAATAAAATAGATGCAATTCATCCTGGTTATGGATTTCTTTCCGAATCTCCATATCTGGCCAGCCGTTGTAAAGACGAAGGAGTTTTATTTATTGGCCCAAGCGAAAAGGCCATTTACACAATGGGAAATAAAGGAATGGCAAAAAATATTGCTGCACAAAGTGGCATTCCTGTTTTAGAGGGAAGCACAAGCAATATTACTAATTTTGAAGACGCAAAAAACTGGGCTCATAAAATAGGCTTTCCAATTATTATGAAAGCCGTTGCTGGTGGTGGTGGCAAAGGGATGAGAATTGTTCGCTCCTCAGACGAATTGGAAATGATGTACAAACTAGTAGTTAACGAAGCAAAATCTGCATTTAATGATGACTCATTACTAATTGAAAAATATGTTGAAGCCCCAAAACATATTGAGATTCAAGTTTTAGCCGATCAGCATGGAAATGCAATTCATTTGTATGAGCGGGAATGCTCTATTCAGCGAAAACATCAAAAATTAATGGAGGAAGCTCCTTCCCCTTTTCTTAGTAAAGAACTAAGAAATAAAATGGGCAAAATGGCTCTTTATCTTTGTAAAAAAATTAATTACCATACACTAGGAACAGTAGAGTTTTTAGTCGATAAAGAATCGAATTTTTATTTTCTGGAAATGAATACGCGAGTACAGGTGGAGCATCCGGTTACCGAAAGTATTACAGGTATCGACTTAATAGAACAACAAATTAAAACAGCAGCGGGAGAAACTTTGGAAATTACTCAAGCTGATGTAAAAATTAAAGGTTGGGCCATTGAACTAAGGATTAATGCCGAAGATGTTCAATCTAATTTTTCACCTGCTCCAGGCATTATCGATGAGATGGAATTTCCCGATTGCAGTTTTCTTAGGGTAGACACTGGTTTTGAGAGTGGAAAATTAATTCCTCCATCCTACGATTCAATGATTTCCAAACTAATTATTAGTGGTACAGACCGAACAGAAGCCATTAATCATGCAATTGCAATTATCGACAATTCTATAATTAGGGGTGTAAAAACAACAATTCCATTTTTTAAATCTGTATTAAATCATCCCGATTTTATTAATGGTAGTTACAATACCTCTTTTATTGCAGAGAAATTAAATAAGCCTTACTATCAGGAAAAAGATGAAGAAAAAGCAGCAGCTATTATCGCGCTTCAGGCTTACTTAAAGGAAACACAAAAAATTGAAAAAAACAGGGTTCATGAAGATACTAGCGCATGGGCCTCAAAAATGAGAAGTAAATTATTTTAGCCTTATGATTTCATTAAAAAAAAATAAGAATTTTGTAGTGTCAGGAGATAACACCTACATTTTAAAATCGCAGAACTACCAGGTTGTTTCGTCGCGATCAAGAAAAGAGAAATTTAATGTTACAGAAAAAGACAAAGAGTATACAATAAATTATAGAGGTAAACAATTTTCGGGAGAAGTTCTGGACTTAAAACAAAACAAATGCAGCGTTTCTGTAAATGGAAATACCTATACATTTGCAATAGATTCCGAAGCATCTTTTCAACGAAAAGAAAAACTCAGTAAAAACAATTTACTAAAAACCAATTGTAAGGTAATAGCTCCAATGCCCGGAAAAATAAGTGAAATTCTTATTTCAGAAGGCACTAATGTGGAAAAAGGAACCCCTCTTTTATTACTGGAAGCGATGAAAATGCAAAATCAGATTCTATGTTCGCAATCGGGAATAGTAAAAAAAATATTTACCAAAGATGGTGATAACGTTATGGCAAATCAATTATTAATTGAAATAGGATAACAGAAAAAATTCTATTACTCAAATCATTATATAAACATAAAAATATAATCTTAGTTCTAGATTAGTTTGGCGAAACCCCGCATCAAAAATTTCTCTTAGGTGCGGGGTTTATTGTAAAATTAAGTAGCCTATTTTTACAAAACTCTCATATTTGGCATAATATCTTGATTATCTAACATTAAATTGTTCATCTGCTGTTTTGAGTAAGCCGAATGTATTGAAAACGACTTATCGAAAACATGATTGGAAGAAAACTCCTGCAAACTGTATAATTTAGAAGATTGCAAATACTTACAAATAGCATGAATATCTTCGCAAGAATGAATCTCCCGAATCAAAGTAGTTCTAAATTCTACCTCTATATTGCTTGTTTTCAGAATGCAAATACTCTCTTTTAGCTTGTTCAATTGTTTTTCGCTGAACTGATTACCCACTAATAACTGATAAGGATGTAATTCAATTTTATGTTTTACATCCATGGCAACATAATCTATTAAATTCTCATCTAAAAGCCTCTTTAACAATTCAGGATTACTGCCATTGGTATCTAATTTTACCGACATTCCTAATTGTTTAACCTTTCGAATAAAAGATACCAAATCGACCTGAAGAGTTGGCTCTCCGCCAGTAATTACCAAAGCATCAATAAAATTTTTAGCTTTCTGCAGATAGGCAAACACTTCTGCTTCCGAAAAGGTATCTGCACTACAACTCATCGGAATAAGTTCATGATTGTGGCAAAATTTGCAACGCATATTACATCCCTGTGTAAAAATTACAGAGGCAATTTTTCCGGGATAATCGATCAAACTGTTCTTTAAAAATCCAGATATTAACATGATAAAATAGTATAAAAGAAAATAGTAACATGCTTACCACTAAAATACATGTCAAGCATGTCTATGAAATAATCTATGACAGAACACATTCCTCTTTCAATTCTTCTTTTATATGTGCTGTTTTATCGAACAATTTTCGGTCTTCCCATTCTTGTCGTTTTCCATCGTTCCATTGATGAACTGGTCGAAGGTATCCAACAATGCGTGAGAACACTTCGCATTTACTTTCTTTGCCCATTTCGGCACATTTAGGACAAAAGTGATGTTCTCCGTAAATGTATCCATGCTCCTGACAGATGCTAAAACTAGGTGATAATGTAATATATGGTAAACGATAATTGCTTGTGATTTTTTTTAGTAAAAGTTTTACTGAATCGATAGACAATTGTTTTTCACCTACAAAAGTATGAAATACGGTTCCTCCTGTATATTGCGTTTGCAAATCGTCCTGTAAAGTTAATGCCTGAAATAAATCGTCGGTATAACCAACTGGCAATTGCGATGAGTTGGTATAATAAGGTGCTGCTCCCTTACTAAATGCATCATTATTGGCAACAATAATATCGCTGTAGGCTTTGGTATCTAATTGAGCCAATCGATATGTTGTTCCTTCGGCTGGTGTAGCTTCCAAATTATAAATATTCCCTGTTTCCTCCTGAAATTCGGACAATTTATGCTTCATAAAATCAAAAATTCTTTGTGCAAAAGCATTTCCTTCTTCCGAAACCAGATCGTTTCCAGTAAAATTTAAGCAGCACTCATTCATTCCTACTATTCCGATTGTAGAAAAATGATTCTGCCAAAACTTCCCATTTCTACTTTTTAAATGACGCAAATAAAATTTAGAATAGGGAAACAAACCTTTCTCGGTAAGGTTTTCAATTACCTTGCGTTTTATTTCCAAACTATTTTTACCCAAATCCATTAAATGTTCCAATCGCTTAAAAAATTCCGATTCATTGGTAGATTCATAACCTAATCGAGGTAAATTTATGGTTACCACTCCCACCGATCCTGTTAATGGATTTGCTCCAAATAAGCCACCTCCTCTGCGGGCTAATTCTCTCTTATCTAAACGTAGGCGACAACACATACTACGCACATCATCAGGCGACATATCGGAATTTACAAAATTAGAAAAATAAGGAATTCCATATTTAGCAGTAATCTTCCAAATGTTTTCATAAGCCGGTTTATCCCACTCAAAATCGGAAGTAATATTATAAGTCGGTATTGGAAATGAAAATACACTGCCATTAGCATCTCCTTCTTCAACTACTTCGGCAAATACTTCGTTGAACAAATCCATTTCTGCCTGACAATCGCCATAGGTTAGTTCCTGAGCTTTTCCTCCAATCACCACTGGTTCATCCTTCATGAACGAAGGAACATTCAAATCCATTGTAATGTTTGTAAATGGAGTTTGAAATCCAACCCGAGTTGGCACATTAATATTAAACATGAATTCTTGTAAAGCCTGTTTCACCTGCTTTCTTTCTAACTTATCGAATTTAATGAATGGGGCCAGTAAAGTATCAAAATTAGAAAATGCTTGTGCTCCGGCTGCTTCCCCCTGCATGGTGTAAAAGAAATTTACTACCTGACCTAATATGGTTCGAAAATGCCTTGCCGGATTACTTACCAATTTACCCGAAGCCCCTTTAAATCCAGTAATAATTAAATCCTGCAAGTCCCATCCTACACAGTAAACACTTAAAAAACCTAAATCGTGAATATGTATCGCACCTTTTTTATGAGCATCGCCAATTTCCTGAGGATAAATTTTGTTCAACCAATATTGCGAACTTACAATTGTAGAGATATGCTGATTTAATCCTTGTAATGAATAGGATGAATTGGCACTTTCTTTTACCCTCCAGTCCTGCAAATTCAGATAATCGTCAACCAAATTTAAATTGGAAAACATCTCTTTGGTATCACGAACTGTTTCGTGCTGTTTTCGGTATAAGATAAAAGCCTTAGCTACTTCGAACAAGTCGTATCTAAAAAGTGTTCTTTCTACCAAATCCTGAATTTCCTCTACATTAGGAATTCCTGTAAAATCAATTTCTTTTCGGATCTGATTTACGCAAAAATCGATTAGTTCGACTCTTTCTTCGCCTACAGCCTGAAAAGCTTTTGAAACTGCTTCTTTAATTTTATCCAGGTTAAAATCAACAACCTGTCCATTTCTTTTCCGAATTTGACACTCGGACACACTACCATTAATTTTCATTCTACTTTTTTTTGATTTTGAAAAAATGATAGCTTCTGAGGGAAATATATAGAATAATAGCACATCGTAGTTGTATGTGCTCATTCTCTGCTTTTCTCCCGAAAGCTACGAACTAATTCATTACAGGCAGGTCTTCTGGCTTATCCTTTTTAATTGGTCTTCCCATCCCGATTTATCGGCACAGTGACATATTCAATTAAAACTTAACGGACTTACAGCTGCGGGGACAGCTCACGAATTAAACGTGATTCCCTATTAATTCTTTTCAGAACCTATAAATCAAAACAATATTACTAATTTATGTAATAAAACACAATTACAGTTATTAACAATAATTACTAAACTACTGATTCTCTATAAGCTTTATCGGTTAATAACTTCTATTTGTAATAACAAGTAAAAACCCCATCAGAAATAAATTCCAATGGGGTTTAATATTTTTTGTATTTCTCATTTAAAATGAGATTACTAATCGTATCATTATCTTTTTCCTCTAATCTGGCTAAAGCCAATATTCAATGCTTTCTGGAAATAACGAATGCTTTTCATCTCTTTGCTATTTACAATAGCCAAAGAAATACCTTCTTTTCCGGCACGAGCAGTACGTCCGCTTCGGTGTGTGTAATATTCCTCTTTATCAGGCAATTGATAATGAACAACAAAGGCTAAATCGTCAATATCTATTCCTCGTGCAGCCAAATCGGTTGCAACCAAAACTCTCAGCTTTTCGTTCTTAAAGGCACGCATTACCTTATTACGTTCAATTTGCTTTAAATCGCCGTGAATGGCATCAGCTTTTACATTCTGTGCTTGTAATTGCTTGCTTAACTTCTGAACTGCATCTTTGGTTTTACAAAACACAACTCCTCTGGCTTTGGTATCCGATTTTAAAAATTGCATCAGCACCGATAGCTTTTCCACATCATCGCAAAGTACAAACTGATGTTTAATATTTTTGTTTACCACATTTCTGCCACTCACCTCAATTTTATGTGCACCTGGCGAAAAATGTTTTTTAATCATCTGCATAATTCCCTGTGGCATGGTTGCCGAAAATAACCATTTATTTTCTACAGCAGTAAGGTAAGCTAAAATTTCATCGAGCTGAGGTTTAAATCCCATGCTTAACATCTCATCCGCCTCATCTAAAACAATAGTTTTAACATGAGTTAAATCGACAGCTTTTCGTTTTACCAAATCGATTAATCGACCGGGAGTTGCAACAATAATATGGGTAGGACGACGAAGTGCACTTATTTGCTTTTCGATAGGAGCTCCCCCATAAACAGCCTCGGTAAAAACCTTATCGGTATATTTGGTAAACTTGAACAATTGCTTGGAAATTTGCAAACCCAACTCGCGTGTAGGACACAAAATTAATCCTTGTACTTTCTCTACTTTTGGATTAATTCGATGTAGCAATGGCAAACCAAAAGCAGCAGTTTTACCTGTTCCTGTTTGAGCTTGTCCAATTAAATCGGTATTTGTATTCATTAAAACCGAAATAACTTCAGCTTGTATTTGTGTAGGTTCAATAATCTTAAGATCCTTCAATCCTTTTACAAGATCCTTACTTACACCTAGTTCTTTAAAATTTTTCACGCCTATTCATTTAAAATGATCCGCAAAGATAAGCTAAACAATTTAGAATTATTAATGAATAATTAGTAATTACAGAAGAATAACTATAACACAATGTTACTATGTATATTTATTTCATAAAAAAAGTTCTTTTTCCTCATCTTTTACTACAGACATATTATGGATTAAATTGATTTTAAAAGGGTAATTTTTTCCCATACAATATAACATAATTAACCATGGAACAAACCACAATAATTCATGAGTACAAAAATATCCCAATAAAGCAGCAACGCCACCTAAACCACTAAAAAACATATTGGCTAAATAAGCTTTTCCAAACTCTTTTAACTTCGTTTCTAAATTGTCTAATAATTGAATGTATTTTTTTCTTTTTCGATATAACAATCCAACCGAAAAGATCTCGGCCATAACAATCAATACGCCCAATAAATTAATTATATAATCAAATGTAGTATCAGATACAATAGGAGAACTTATCTCATTTTCTATAACAAATACTCCCAAGACCAATTCTAAAGTAATAATCATAACAAAAAGTGAAACTAAACCTAATCTTGTCCAACGGACAAGAGACTGCAATTCATTCATAACAATAATTTTATGTAGAAAAAAATATCTTTATTTTAGTAATGTAGTCTACAATTATAATAATTATCCGTTCTGATTGTAAAGGGAATCTCTTTAAATATCTCACAAATTAAGCTTATTTAACATTCAAACGTTTGAAAAACAAACCGCGATATTCAAAACTTTTATATAATCATTTCTAAAAAGCTTATAAATTTTTGAACAACAAAAATTTTACTAAAAATTAAGTTTATTTGTTTTTCATTTGCAGCATTAATTTGCAACTTTAATCATGCAAAATAGATCTAGCCTAAAATGGAATTAAAACAGGAAATTGTACCATCTACCTGGTTCGAACTTCAGGACTTACTATTTACCGATTCTTTTAATGAGAAAATAAATAGAACCCGCTCACCGTATATTTATCGGGGTTTACCCAAATTCGATTATCAACTAAAAACATCATTAATTAGACTCAATGGACCCTTTGAAAATCTGGAATTCCATTTACTAAGAAATTTTAAAAAATACTCATTCAGTCCTGATGGCAATAATAAATCAGACTGGGAATGGCTTGCTATTGCACAACACCATGGCTTACCCACCCGACTATTAGATTGGACTTATTCACCTTATGTTGCTCTTCATTTTGCCACTGCCGAATTAAATAAGTATCATAAAGATGGAGTAATTTGGGCTTTAAATTACGAAAACCTTAAAAATTATCTTCCAGATAAACTGCAATCCAAACTAAACCAAATAGGTTCTAATAGTTTTACTATTGATATGCTTGATGAGTTATATCAAAATATCAGCGAATTATCACAAGAAAAAACTGATTTTGTAGTTGCCTTTGAGCCTGCCTCTATCGATGATAGAATAGTAAATCAATATGCAATATTTACATTTATGTCGCATGCAAATGCAATTCTTAACCAATGGCTTATAGACAAACCTGATTTATATTTCAGAATTAGAATTCCTGCAGAAATGAAATGGGAAATTCGCGATAAACTCGATCAGGTAAACATTAATGAACGTGTCCTTTTTCCTGGAATGGATGGTTTAAGCAAATGGTTAAGCCGGCATTATTCTCCAAATGATAGTAAATCGAAAAAATTTAGTAACACTAAAATCAATCATTTGTAATTTTTTTTGTTCGGATTAAGCGATCTTACTATATTTAATTAAAAGTAAATTGTATGAAGTTCAAATACAAAATAATACCAGATTTAAAACTAATTAAAGAGTATTATTACGGTTATTTTAAGTGGGATGACTTAATTCGTCATACACTAAGTACCCGTGAAGATGAACTTTTCGATGAAACTTACAACGTAATTTCAGATTTTACAAAGGCAAAGGTCTTATTAACCATTAAAGATTTAGATGACTATATTGACGAATACGAAAAATACTCTCCTATTTTAAACAAATGTGCCATTATTGTAAGTAACAACTACGATACCCGCATGGCTATGCTTTTTGAAATTCAAGTTAGAATTCAAAATGCTAAAGTATTTCATACCGAAAATGAAGCATTTCAATGGCTTGATATTGATACTACAAAAGAAAAAATATAAAACTATTATTTCCCTCCAATTAAAACTCATTAAAAATTAGACTTTTAAACAGTGTTTAACTTGACATCTGTTTGACAATGAACTAAATTTAATAAGCCAATGCAGATTATTCATCATATTCTGTACTCCCTTACACATTTCTATTTATTTGAAATCATTACTGATTCCAATACATCATTATTTTCTTTTTACCAATAACAAAACTTTAAACCATGGAAGAAAACAAGGATCTTAAGTCATTTAGCATGCCTCGAATTGGTGATAAGGCACCAGAATTTAGAGCTGTAACAACACAGGGAAACATTCACTTTCCAAACGATTACATAGGAAAATGGGTAATTCTATTTAGTCATCCTGCTGATTTTACTCCCGTTTGTACTTCGGAGTTTATGACATTTTCTAAAATGGAATCGGATTTTAACAAAGCAAACTGCGATTTAGTTGGTTTATCTGTTGACGGACTATATAGCCATATTGCATGGCTAAGAACTATAAAAGAAAAAATTCAATACAAGGGAATGAAAGATATGGAAGTTAAATTTCCCTTAATAGAAGATATAAAAATGGATGTTGCCAATAAATATGGAATGATTCAGCCAGGTGAAGATAATACCAAGGCCGTTAGAGCTGTTTTCTATGTTGATCCCCATGGTATTATTCGTACAATCATCTATTATCCTCTAAGCTTAGGTCGCAATTTCGACGAAATTTATCGCGTACTTATTGCATTGCAAACAGCCGATAAATTCTCTGTTGCTACCCCTGCCGATTGGCGTCCTGGCGATGAAGTAATAGTTCCTCCTGCCGGTTCTTGCGGCGTGGCAAAAGACAGAATGGAAAATGAAGATGAAAATGTACATTGTTATGATTGGTTCTTTTGCACCAAAAAATTAGATAAAGAAGAAATTTTTAAAAGTATTCTTAAAAAATAAAGCAAAAGTTAAAAAAAAGGCATACTAATTGTTTTAGATAAGGACCTGTCAGAAATTAAAAAAACTGACAGGTCTTGTTTTAAATAAACAAAAGTTTTGTACTTTTCGATATTATTATGCTTATCAATTTTATATTAATAATGAAACACTATTTTACACTACTCATTTTGCTGACAATCAGCTTTTTTGCTACAAAAAACAGTTCAGCTCAAAACTATAACATCTCCATTAAAATAGAAAATAGCAGTGATACAAGTGCCTATCTTGCTCACTACTTTGATGGTAGAATTTTTGCCGATGACACCACCAAACTTAACAATGGGATAGGATTATTTTCTAAAAATAAAAAACTCGATCAGGGAATTTATGTTATATATCTTCCCAGTCAAAAATATTTCGATTTGCTAATAGGAGAAGATCAAAACTTCTCGATAAGTGCCGATCCTAAAGATTTTATAAAAACAACCACTATTAAAGGTGCAGATGAAAGTAAAGCTTTTCATGATTTCCAACTTTTTATGAAATTGCAAAACGAAAAATCTAAAGAAATTCAGGAAGAATATAAAAAAGCAGGAAGCAGCGATGCAGATAAAAAGAAATACAAACAAGCTTATAAAAATGCAGACCTGGAAGTAAGAGATTATATCAATAAACTAAAAAGTGATTACCCAAATTCATTTGTAAGTAAATTTGCAAATTTCACGCTATCACCCAAAGTACCCGATTTTTCTGAGCAATTACCTAAATCTACTCCCGACAGAGAAAAAGAAATTCAACGAAAATCTTACCTGTATAATAAAGATCACTATTTCGATCATGTAAATTTTACCGATAATAGATTTTTGAGAACCCCCATTTTAAAGAATAAACTGCAATTTTTCTATGGGAAAATACTGGTTCAAAATCCTGATACTATTTTTAAAGAATCAGTAAAACTAATAGAAAAAGCAAAACCCGATAGTTTATTTTTTCAATACATTACTCAGTTTTCATTAAACTATGCCGTAAAAAGTAAAATAATGGGAATGGATGCCGCCTTTGTTAAGCTTGCAAAAAAATATTACCTAAGCGGACAGGCAAACTGGGCCGATTCAACTCTATTGGCCCAAATTCGCGAAAAAGTAATAAAAACACAATTCAACTTACTGGGCATGAAATCTCAGGATTTGTTAATGCAAACACCCGAAGGCGAGTTTGTACGACTACATGAAACCGAAGCCAAATTCACAGTACTCTATTTTTGGGAACCCGATTGCGGACATTGTAAAAAAATAACACCCCGATTAAAAACTGAAATTCTGGATAAGTACAGAGATAAAGGACTAGAAGTTTTCGCTGTATGTACACAAAATGAAAAGGAATTGTGGGAAAAAGCTATTGACGATTACAATATATATGATTTTATTAATTGCTACGACCCTCAATATCATAGCAATTTTAGAATTTACTACGATATTTACAGTACTCCTACCATTTATTTATTAGATAAAGACAAAAAAATTATAGCAAAACGATTAGATATTGATAATCTGAAAACATTTCTGGATCATGAATTGAAACAAAATTAAGCGAAAGGACACTAAAAAGTGTCCTTTTTTCATTCCTCACCCTTAAAAAAAAAGAATAAATAGTTTTTTTATTTTTTGCAAACGATAGCATTCTAAAAACATGGTAGTTTCTAAAATGAAAATCGTATTTTTCAGCCACAAACCAAAATTAACCATTCTCCGGCTTCGGCATGGAGACTTTTAAATAACTATTAAACCAATATTTATGTGTGGATTCGTAGGAGTTTTTGATTTGAAGGTAGACGCACAAAAGCTTCGCCCTCAAATTCTGGAAATGTCTAAGAAAATTCGCCACAGAGGACCAGATTGGTCGGGCGTATTTTGTGATGAAAAAGCAATTTTGTCTCATGAGAGACTCTCAATTGTAGATCCTCAGTCGGGAGGACAACCTCTTTACAGCAAAGATGGAAATTTAGCATTGGCTGTAAATGGTGAAATCTATAATCACAAAGACATTCGAAATCAGATGAACGGATCCTATGAGTTCTTAACAAAATCTGATTGTGAAGTTATCCTTGCCTTATATGAAAAAAAAGGAATTGATTTTGTCGATGATTTAAATGGAATTTTTGCCTTTGCACTATACGACAAAAAAAACGATAGCTATTTAATAGGTCGTGATCACATGGGAATTATTCCTTTGTACCAGGGATGGGATCAGCATGGAAATTATTATATCGCATCTGAACTTAAATCGCTCGAAGGATATTGTAATAAAATTGAAGAGTTTCTGCCAGGTAAATTCTTGTACAGCAAAGATGGTGTTGTAAAACAATGGTATCAGCGCGACTGGATGGATTACGATAAAATTAAAGACAATAAAACAGACATGGCTAAACTTCGTGAAGGCTTAGAAAAAGCTGTTCACCGTCAGTTAATGTCTGATGTTCCTTATGGAGTGCTACTTTCAGGAGGTTTAGATTCATCAATTATTTCGGCTATTGCTAAAAAATATGCAAGCAAGCGTATAGAGTCTGGTGACGAAAAAGATGCCTGGTATCCACAGCTTCACTCTTTTGCTATTGGTTTGGAAGGTTCTCCTGATTTGGCAGCCTCTCGTAAAGTAGCAGATTTCATTGATACAGTTCATCATGAAGTAACTTTTAGTGTTCAGGAAGGATTAGATGCCATTCGCGATGTAATTTACCATTTAGAAACTTACGATGTGACCACAGTTCGTGCTTCTACTCCTATGTATTTAATGGCTCGTGTTATTAAATCGATGGGAATTAAGATGGTACTTTCGGGTGAAGGTGCCGATGAAATGTTCGGTGGATATCTTTATTTCCACAAAGCACCTAATGCAAAAGAATTTCATAACGAGTGTTTACGTAAATTAGATAAACTACACCAGTACGATTGTTTACGTTCGAACAAATCGATGGCTTCGTGGGGAGTAGAAAGTCGTGTACCATTTCTGGATAAAGAATTTCTGGATGTTGCCATGAGTATTAATCCTGATGACAAAATGTGTACAGATGGTAGAATGGAAAAATGGGTGCTTCGTAAAGCATTCGAGGACTATTTGCCAGAAGAAGTAGCCTGGAGACAAAAAGAACAATTCTCGGATGGTGTAGGTTACAACTGGATTGATACTTTAAAAGAGATTGCTGATAAAGATATTTCTGATGAGCAATTGGCAAATGCTGCATTCCGTTTCCCTGTTAATCCTCCAATGTCGAAAGAGGAATATTACTACAGATCGATATTTGCAGAACTATTTCCATCAGAAACTGCTGCATCTTGTGTACCATCGGTACCATCTATTGCATGTAGTTCTCCTGTTGCCATTGCCTGGGATGCTTCGTTCCAAAACAATGCCGATCCATCAGGTCGTGCTGTAAATGCAGTGCATAACGATGCATATAAGGAAAAAAAATAATCGAATAAATATTTCATTTATACATTTAGCAAGAGGCTTTTCATAAGAAAAGCCTCTTTTTTTTGATTTTCCCCTGATTCGAACCTTTTCAACTGGAGAGATAACCAGCTAAATCATGAATAGAAAGTTGAATTTCATGGGTTAAGGCACAATCATCGAGGGTAAAAGCACGATGCAGCTTAAATATTTTAAACTTATTATTAAAAAAAGCACAGTTCAGGTCAAAAAAGACACACCTAATCGTGGGTAGAAGCACACTTGTTATTAAAAGTTTTAAGATCAAAGTTAAAAAAGACACCTTACATCGTGGTTCGACCCACGATAGAGGCTAAAAGTTTTGACTTTTAGGTCAAAAGATTATTGATAACTAAACAAGTCCCAAAACTACAAGATTAACCAGAAAACAATTTTTGTTTCTTCCTGTTTTTATTGAAGAGGTTGTTTAAAGTCCTCCTGAAAAACTGCGAGCAACATCTTGATTCCATTGGCATCAGCTAATCTTTATTACGTAACTTAGCTATTCAATAGAAAATTGAGCTTCGCCACTGAAAACCAATAAGTCACTGTCGAAATTCCAGTAGAACTCTAAACAACTTCAAAAAGAAAAGTACTAGTCCAATTATTTTTTAACTTTATGTTATCACTCAAAAAAAATTCTAATCCAATGTATTTTATACATCAGAATTAAATTAATAAGTTTTACTAAAATCAAACATTAGATTACATGAAAAAACATTTTTTATTCTTCATCATGTTTATATGCCTGATTGCATGTAATAAAAAAAACAATTCTGATCCTGTCACTTTAATTGAATTACAAAAACTCTATTCGAATAATGATTTATTTAAACTTAAAACAGTATTTCAAAAGAATTCAAATTCATTATCAGATAAAGATCAATTATATTATAGTGCATTTATTAACAGTTCTTTCTACAATCCTAAACAGGCAAATATTGATTTCAAAAATCTTTTAAAGAATTATAAACCATCATTTAAAGATTCAATTTTAAGTAATATCTATCAAATAAAATTATTTAATCATATTAACTTGTATGAATACGATAAAGCCTATGATTGTTCTAATTTACTAATCCAAAATTACTCATCCGTCATTGACTCAAGTCGACTTGAAAATATTAATAATGAAGCTAAAATTTGGAGTGCGTTAAGCAAAACTCCAAAGCAAATTGTTACTAAAAAAGAAGATTGCTTAATTAGTTTGATAAAAGATAAAGTTGGCCTAAAAAATATCGATGTAGCATTTCCTAAAGATACTCTACAATTTATTTTTGATACTGGAGCCAATTTCTCTGTGATTAGAAAATCATTAGCTAAAAAATTGGGATTTAAAATAATTGAATCTAATTTTTACGTTACTGCAGCAACAGGGCAAAAAGTCAAAAGTAATATTGCAATAGCAAATAACTTAAAACTTGGAAATATCACTGTAGAAGAAGCTGTATTTTTAATTTTTGAGGATTCTGAACTTTCATTCCCTCAAATCGATTATCATATTAATGGTATTATTGGTTTTCCTGTAATTTCTGCATTAAAAGAAATCAGACTTGATCGCAGAAATCAATTATTTATTCCTAAAGTACCTGAATTTTACAAATTCGATAATTTTGCTTCCTATAGCTTAACCCCTATAGTTGCAGTAATACACAATGCAGATACTTTAAATTTTAGTTTTGATACCGGAGCCAGTTCAACAACTTTATATGCTCCGTTTTATTCTAAGTATAAAAATACATTAGACTCCCTCTACTCCACTACTAATTTCTCTAGTGCCAGTGCCGGAGGAAAAGTGAACTTTACAGGATTCAATGATGTATCAATTCAATTAGAACTTGGTGGTGGAATTACACAACTAGACAGTCTGCAACTTCATTCATCTAATATCGGTGCAGAAAAGAAAATAGTTCATGGTAATCTGGGACAGGATTTTATAAAGCAATTCGATGAGATGATTATCAGCTTTGAACACTCATCTATTTTGTTTAAGAAAGAGCAACACTGATTCGAATTAAGACTCTCAAAACCGTTTATAACTGGCACATTTAACTATAAAAGCATCAATTTTAGTTGGTATGCGGCTTTCTCCCATTAAAATTCTAATTTAGCCGATTCAAATAAGAGAATACAATTCATGTTAGATAAAAAGAAAAAACATCCTAAAGTAAAAGCAAGATTACACGAAAGAAACAAAAATCGTGGACGATACAATTTTAAAGAATTGGTAGAAAGTTGTCCTGATTTAAAACCTTTCGTAATTTTAAACAAGTACGAGGATGAGTCCATAGATTTTGCAAATGCCAATGCTGTAAAAATGCTAAACAAAGCAATTTTAATCCATTTTTATGGATTAGAAACCTGGGATATTCCTAAAGGATATCTTTGTCCGCCAATTCCGGGCAGAGCAGATTACATACATCATATTGCTGATTTATTGCGCCAAAATAATTATGGAAAAATTCCAACAGGCTCAAATATTACTTGTCTGGATATTGGCGTTGGAGCTAACTGTATCTACCCTATTATTGGCAACAACGAGTATGGATGGTCTTTTATTGGTTCTGATATTGATCCTGTTGCGTTAAAGTCTGCAGACGACATAATTAACTCTAATCCGAACTTAAAGGGAAACATTAAATGTATTGGACAGGAAAATCCAAAAGACTTTTTTTATGGCATTATCCCTAAAGACGGCTATGTAGATTTTTCGATTTGCAATCCTCCTTTTTATGAATCAGCGGAAGCTGCAATGAAGGAAAGCTTACGAAAAACAAAAAATTTAAGTAAGGGGAAAGAAAAAGAAGCAAATCTAAATTTTGCAGGACAAAGTAATGAGTTATGGTGTGAAGGAGGCGAAGCTCGTTTTGTTAGAAATATGGTGAATCAGAGCAAAAAATTTGCAAAATCGTGTTTCTGGTTCTCCAGTTTAATCTCAAAAGAATCTAATCTTAAAAATGTATATCAGGCCCTTAAAGAAGCAAATGCCGTTAAAATAGAAATAATTCCTATGGGACAAGGAAATAAAAAAAGCAGAATTGTTGCCTGGACATTCCTTACAAAAGAAGAGCAGCAAAAATGGAAGAATACAAGATGGAATGTGAAACTTAAGAAAAAGGACTAATTTATATGGTAAGGAGGATGTCCAAAATTAAGGGCATTCTCTTTTTTGATTTTAATTTGCTAATTATTTTTACGTTGCTAATTGAAAATCCCAAGTCGTTATTTTTGATTTAAATACAGCAAAAACTGCTTTTAAAAGAAAGGAAAGTTCATATTTAGAAGAGTTGCATATTTTTCTGGCAATCTTAACTAATTTAAAAATCCGGAAAGAATTGCCGAAGCTCCTCAATCCGGATATCACACTACTACAAATTCTTTAATGCAAACGCATAAGCACCTATTCCAATAGCTTTGCTTGCACCCAACTTACTGGAACAAACAGCTAATCTAGGATTTGGATCATATTTTATAGTTTTATCAGTACCTGGAATTGCAATTTCTTTTGATTGATCAGCTGCAAATTCTTCAAATTCCGATTCATTATCGATATTGTAAACCTTCTGAACCAAACGAGGAAGATCTTCACCAGAAGCTGTATGGTACTTACCATTCATCTCCTCCAAAGCTGCAGGCATGTATAAATCGTGAGCACCAGTTAGTCCTCCACCCAAAACAGCAATACCATCGGTAATCGTTAAAATATTGGCCAAACTATCACCTAAGCATTTTCCAAAAATGCTGAACGATTCCAATGCTGCCTTTTGATCGGCATTATTAGCATCCATTGCAATATCATAAACATCTTTTGGCATTAACTCATTGGCATATTTACCAGATGCTCGTTCTAAAAACTCACGCTGAATAGCTCGTGTGCTTATACCCTCTTCAGCAAAACGCTCTGGAAAAACTCGTGAGCTTGTCAACCAAACCTCTGTTGCAATAGAATTATCGCCAGTAAACAACTCATCGTTGTGTACCAAACCTCCACCAAAACCTGTACCAAGCGTTACGCCCACAAGATTACGGTACCTTTTAGGACTGTTTGCCAGCTTCAGACGTTTATTAATTTCGGGTAGAACTCCTCCAAGTGCTTCCCCATAAGCAAATAAATCGCCATCGTTATTAATAAAAACCGGCATATTAAAATGTTCCTTAAGCATTGGGCCTAAAGCAATACCACCTCTAAATGCTGGTAAATTAGGTAAATCGCCAATAATTCCATTTTTATAATCAGCCGGACCAGGAAAAGCAAAACTAATAGCAACTGGCTTTTCTTCTAATATATTTAAAACCTCCTGAAAACCATCAATAACATTCTTTAAACACTGATCTAAACAGTCGGCATTAGAAGGCTTTCGAATAGGTTCTACAATTTCTTCTCCACTTTTTATTGCCGAAAAAACAAAATTTGTTCCTCCCGCATCAAGAGTCAATACAACTCTTTTGTCACTCCAAATATTCATTTTTTTATATTTTATACAGTAATCTACTTTGCATCTGTTTTGGCAAATAATCTACCCAGATAAAAATAGTATAGTAAACACACTAGAAGCACAACAATACCAGCAGCCTGGCTTCCAACAGCATCGGATACCATACCTATAAATAGTGCAATTGCTCCACCCGAAACACCCATTATCATTAAACCTGAAACTTCATTAGCTCTTTCTGGTTGCCTTTTAAGTGCGTAAGTAAATATAATTGAGAATAAATTTGCACAAGCAAAACCAACCACAAAAATGAAAACAGAAAGCAATACCAAATTACTTACCAATAGCATTCCAATCAAACCAAATACTCCTAATATTATGCTATACATAAATATCTTAGATGCAGAATATTTACTTAAAATAATAGCTCCTAAAAACGTTCCAACAGTACGAGCAACAAAATACAAGCTAATACCTAAACCTGCCTGTTCCAGTGGAATACTGCATTTTTCCATTAAGTACTTTGGTATTGTTACATTTAATCCAACATCAATTCCAACTACTAATAAAATGCCTACAAAAAATGCCAAAATATATCGGTCTTTTAATAATCCGAAACAATTAATAATCGAAACATTTTTCTCTTCAGATTGCTCTTTATCTATTGATGTAGACCATAACCAAATAGTAGAAACAACAGTAATAACAGCATAAAGAGGAAAAATTAGTTTCCAATTTCCTAAACTTCCGGCAGCAAAACCAGCAATAATTGGCCCAAGAAAAGCCGCAATTGCTTTTACAAACTGACCTAATGTTAAACTACTTGCTAACTTATCGCCAGAAACCACATTTGTTAGTAAAGGATTTAATGCAACTTGAATAATTGTATTTCCAATTCCCAAAAGTGCAAATGCAATTAAAACTACTGTAAAATTATAGGCTGCAAATGGCACAAGCATAGCTATAAAAGTTATTGCCATACTTAACATTACCGTATTTTTTCTACCAATTTTATTCATTAATAATCCGGTAGGTACCGAAAATACCAGAAACCACAAAAATACCATTACAGGTAAAATATTGGCTACCGTATCACTTAGGTGGAAATCGGTTTTAACGTAATTGGTTGCAATTCCAACTACATCAACAAATCCCATTATAAAAAATCCAAACATTACCGGAAGGATTTTTCCTATCGAAGCTTTTTCTTTCATAAAATAACTTAATTATAAACGTTCTATTAATTTAGGTTTCAACACTATTTTTTTACTGATTCTATCTGTCGATTTCATAACTTCTAACAATATATCAACAGAATATTCTGCTATTTTACTAATTGGCTGAGCTACAGAAGTAACAACAGGTAATGAGTAATCGAATAAATCAAGATTATCAAAACTTACAAACTTTACTTTCTCAATCTCTTCTTTATAATTCATATTCATTAACCATATAGCATTCGCTGTAATTTGATTATTGGTAAATACTACAGCATCAACCTTTTCTTTGATCAAATAATCCAACTTATTTTCAGAACTTTCCTTTAAATTGTTAATGTCTACAATTTTTATCAAATCTTCATTTACATGAATTTTATTCTCAATTAAAGCCTGCTTATAACCATCAATTCTTAATTTTAAAGAATATACATTTGGTGTAATCGATAATAGTCCGATTTTTTTAGCTCCCTTATCAATCACCTTCTGAACAGCTAGTTGCATCGACACTTTATTCTCTACCAAAATATAATTTCCATTAAAATCAGGATCTTCCCTATCGAAAAATACCATTGGAAAAGCTTGAGCCGCTAAAGATTTTAGCATACCCAAATTCTCGAAACAAGAAGCCAATATCAATCCATCTACTTGTCTATTAACAAACATATTTAAAAGAGAATCCTCTTTTTTCTGCTTCTCATCGGTGCTTCCAATAATAAGTTGATATCCCTTATGTGCTAACAAATCCTCAATTAAACGCCCTATTTTCGCATAAAATGGATTAGAAATATCGGGCACCAAATATCCAATTGTATTGGTAGTTCCTTTCTTTAAACTTTTAGCAATTTGGTTGGGCTGATAATTAACTTCCCGAACATAAGCTAAAATCTTTTCTTGTGTTTTTTTACTGATATTCTTCTCGTCTCCTTTGTTATTTAAAACGAAAGAAACAGTAGTCTTAGAAAATCCAAGTTCCTGTGCTATGTCTTTAATTGATTTTTTTTTCAAAGGTTTTCGCATTTACTAAATCGGTTTACTAAATCGGTTTATCAAAAGTATTATATTTTTCTGAAACAACAAATCAAAATGTAAATCTTCCAATTGTACAATTTTATTGTTTATAGAATTAGGAAAGAAGTATGTCTATTATTAATGAATAACTCAAACAAAATATTTCTTAAAGTTTAATTTTTTCGCAACAAAGAATAAAAAAATGTACTTTTATTGATCTTTAAATACTAAAAACACACCGCTTACAGATTTACAGGATAATAATTTACACACATGAAAAACGAAAAAATTAGTGTTATAGGTTGTGGGAATCTGGGAAAATCTATTGCCAAAGGCTTATTAGAAAATGAAAATTTTTGTTCGGAAAATATAATTGCCACAAGACGAAAACTTTCGTTGATTAAAGATTTAGAAACTGCTGGAGCCAAAATTACATCTGACAATTTATATGCTGTAAAAAATTCTAATATTGTATTAATTGCTGTTAAACCTTATAATGTTTCAAAAATAATTAATGAGGTAAAACCTGCACTAAAAGAAGGACAGCACATTATTGTTTCTTTAGCAACAGGATTGGGCACTAGTGAAATTTCAGAAATGCTGGATAATAAATTTCCAGTATTTAGGGCAATGCCAAATATTGCAGCTAATATAGGAGAATCTGTAACCTGTATTTGTGGTAAAAATTGCGAAGCAGAACAAAGTCAAAAAATTAAAGCTGTTTTTGATGCAATTGGAGAAAGTTTACTAATTAATGAAGAGTTAATGGAAGCTGCTACCATATTGGGAGCTTGTGGAATTGCTTTTGTTTTTCGATTTATTCGTGCTATGATTCAGGGAGGAATACAAATTGGTTTCGATGCCAATACTGCCAAACAAATCGTATCTCAAACAGTTAAAGGAGCAGCTGAAATGCTTCAGAAAAATAAGGATCATCCCGAATCAGAAATCGATAAAGTAACCACTCCAAAAGGATGTACCATTGTAGGTTTAAATGAAATGGAACATCAGGGATTTTCCTCTTCCCTAATTAAAGGAATTGTTTCTTCGTTCGAGAAAATTGAAAAATAACATAAATATTTACAATGAAAGGAAGCCATTCCAGCTAATAATGAAGGAATGGCTTTTATTTTACCAATAATAATTTGCGCTCTAAAATATCCTCATCGACATTTAGTTTTAAAATATATACACCTACTGATAAACCGCTTAAATCAAACTCTAAAGTGCTTGAAAAGTGAGAAATAAGACCATTTCTTACCTGTTCTCCTTTCGAAGAATAAACTTCCCAAATAATTTGAGAAAATAAAATCTTACTTAAATCTACAGTATATTTTCCACTTGAAGGATTTGGATAAATTTTAAGCTGATCGTTGTATGACAAATAAATTTGCTTTGATATGCTATTATCACCACATTTATTTTCAACACTTAAATTAACTGTATAAATATTCTGAGAGTCATAAATATGAACAGGATTAACATCATTAGAAGAATTACCATCTCCAAAACTCCACTGATATCCTAATGCATCAACAGAAAAATTACTAAAACTAACCTCTTTCTTTTCCAGTTTATAATCAAAATCTGCAACAGGAAAATCCATTACCTCAATGGTTTTGCTCATAAAATCTACAACCTGCCCCTTGCCAATTTTTAATGTAATAATTTTCTCTCCACTACTCGAGTAGCTTACAGAATGAGGTCCTTTATCCGAAGAGGTAGCCGGACTTGCATCTTCACCAAAATCCCAGATGTAAGTATCGGGCTCACCACTCGATAAATCAGTAAAATTAACCGTTGAAGTATAACAAATTGTATCTGATGAAGTGGTAAAATTAGCAAACACACCACCATTAGGATCGTATCCATTTAGAACTTCAACTCCACTATTTATCGGATCTAACCAATACTTTAACTGCTGATTATTACTGGAATAGTTGTCCCAACTTTCCGAGAACTTTGCATAATAATCATTCACAGAATTTCCACAATAAGCATCGCCACCGGTAAGATCTCCAATTATTAAATGATTCTCATCAAACAAAGGAGAACCGGAAGAACCACCTTCAGTTGTTCCAACATCCCATTCCTCAATTTGCCAGTGAGTATTCTCATCAAAAGTATATTTTGTATCGGCATAAGTGGATGTAATGGGTGAATCATAATCTATTGATATTTTTTTAGCATCGCCACTCGGGTGATGAATACAGGTAGTATAAGCAGGCACACGCCCAGATCTATCCCATCCGGCATAGTAAGGCAAATATGAAGCTGGTGGCTGTACCGACAATTCTAAAAGTGTAAAGTCGAGAGCTGTGCCGGTTGCTAAAAGATCTGATCCTGAGATGGATTGTGTTTTTTCTCCATCGCTACCTCCACAATTCGAATTTTCATAATTAAAATAAAAAACAGCCATTTCGGCACTTTCCTGATCATTTATTACATGATAAGCTGTTAAAAGATAGGCTTTTGAATCCTGATTTGTATTGTTAATTAAAGCTCCCGATGCAATCCATCCATCATATAATATATGGCATACCGATCTCTTTTCTCGTTGCCAGTCATCTCCCTCCGGACAGTTAATATCAACATTACAAGGGCCCGATGATTTTACTGATGAATCCTCTCCTTTTAATAAATTAAATATATTCTTGTAATCATGTAAAACTCCTGAAATCGCAATTTCTGCAGGAAATTCAACAGTAGCAGGTTCAATATATTCGAGTATTAGCTGATCTCCTTCTAATGGTTCAACTGAAAATTTACCTGATTTTTTATTATTCTCGGCAGTATAGGCACCCAAAACGGCATCAGAATTATTATTATAAACAAACAATTGACTGCCAACAGGCAATTTAAATCTTGAGAACTCTAAACCTAAGGAATAAGCACCTTTAGAATAAATAGCAAAACGCCACACCCTTCTCCCATCAATTAAATCTTCCCAAATACCATCGCTATCAATAGTATAGTTGAGTTTATACTTGTATGCATACTGTGCATTTTTAAGTCTGCTTCCTTTATCTTTACTACTAGCTGCCTGAAATAAACTAATTGTTTTATACAAAGGCAGTTCTACCATTTTTGGCACAGATTTAGACGTCCCATTTTTGAATAATGGCTGTCCGCCGTGAGAAATTTGTGCTTTTACAAAACAAGAGAAAATGAGTAAACTTACAAAAAGTGAGTATCTGAGAAATTTAAAGATCATACAAGATTTTTCCATGAATATCCCCAAAAATAACAATAAACTACTTAAAGACAATTCGAAAAGAACTAGGTTAACGCAATTTTATCAAAAATAAACTCATTTCTAACAAATTTTATATTTATAAAGAAATATACTACCCAATCGATCGTTTTTTGTATTTTATGAAAACTTTTTAAATCATAAAATTATATATAAATTTGACTACCGATATTAAGAAAACTAAACTTATGAATAAAGAGACTTATAATTGGTCTGATAAAACCATCCTTATTGCAGAAGATGTAGAATCTAATTTTCTTTTTCTGGAAGAGGTGATTAATCAAACTGGTGCAAATGTATTGTGGGCAAAAAATGGAGTAAATGCAATTGATATATTTAAAAATACCAGTAAGATAGATTTAATTCTTATGGATATTCAAATGCCATTAATGAATGGTTTTGATTCTACAAAAGCCATTAAAAAAATTGATCCTAAGGTTCCTATTATTTCTCAAACGGCCTATGCAATGGCTGAAGACAGAGCAAAAAGTATTGCAGCCGGATGTGACGATTATATTGCCAAACCAATTGCCAGTAAAAAATTACTTGCTTTAATATCTAATTATATTCAATAGTTACCTTTCTAAATAAAAGATAAACTAACATCTTTTAAAAATTTTTCCTCTAAAAGACTTACAATCTTTTTAACTACAGTTCTTCTAATTTCCAATTCAACTGGCAAGCTAGGATCCTGGTGAGCAAAATTAATTCGGGTTCCTGTAATTATAGAGATTTTATCGCTTTGCAAAAGATAGTGAACGATTTGATCGGCTGGACCTTCTCCAAGATCATAATCTACAGTATAATTCTCTAGAATTCGAGCCACTTTACCTATTGTTAATATTCCCTCAGTAACCAAATTAATTCCTTCCATGTAAGATGCTGGAGGTAATTCCGGATCGGTAATTTTCATTCCTGCAGCAAATTTTAAGCTTAGTTCTCTGGCCAGAATCTCTGCGGTTGTTCCTCCGCAAATAATTTTCTTACCCTTAAAGTGATAAACCCTCATTGACAATTCCGAATCTTTATCTTTCTCGAAAGGAGGTCCGGTACAAATCAATAGTTTTCTTGGCTCACGATAATAAATTACTCCTGCACTGGTATCATCTTTTGGCTCATCCTTATCGTTTCGCAATGCTCTTTTGACCAATTGCAAACCAAGATTTCGTGCCGATATATACGGACTAGACTTAACAATATTGGTAACATACTCCATTGCATTTTCCTCTCCCCATCCAAAAGGCAATTCGCGACTTCCCATACCCGACTGCATTATTCCATCAGACCAAAAAAGAATTCTATCTTCCTTGCGCGCATTAAAGGCACAAGTTCTCAATTCCTTTCCCTGATTTTCTTCACTATCCAAAATAATTGTTTGCCATCCCGGATCATACAACTCCAGGCCACGCATTACCTGACAGCATGGATTATCAAACTCAATTATGCGAGTAGTTCCATCATATTCAATATCAATAATGGTAAAAGTAGAATAGCTTACTTTTCTTACACTACAAATAGGCAGAGTATTCATAATAATTTCGGCAATTTTCTTTACATCCTTATATTCTGCCATAAAATTCATGGCCATAGAGGCTGTAAGTGTTGCCAAAACATTGGCTTTAACACCGCTTCCCATTCCATCACTTAAAACGGCAATGGTTCTGTTCTCTTCCTTTATTTTTTTGGAAAGAAAAACATCGCCACAAATCATTTCTCCATGATGAAACAGCTGCTGACAATCAATATCTATATGAAATTTATCATCCATTATTCGTTTTTTTCATCTTCCCCAGTAGTATGTGTTTTTATAATTGAGTTTAGTAATTTTTCGGTCTTAGAAGCGCTTTCGCCCAATAAAAATGCAATTTGCTGCACAGTCTGCAAATTCTCCTTAATAACTGCTCTTGCTCTTCCTATCACTTCTTCCTTTCTTACTTCGGGCGCATATAAATCTCTGATGATTCCTCCTACAATTTTATTTTTCTTAATTGTAAAAACAGATACATTAAACAATTGAGAACCAAAATGAACATCTCGATTTAAAATATCTTCACCATTTAATATAACGGTAGAAAAAAGCTTGTGAAAAGATATTAATTTAGTTAAATCGGCATCAACTAAACCAGGAATAATTTCATTTAGCATTTGTGTTTCTTCGCCCAATAAATCAACGAAACTCTTATTCGATTCTATAACCTTTAAATTTTCATCGACAATAACTAAACCCGAAGGTAATTTCTGTAGCATTGCCGATACTGTTTCGGAGGCTTCCTGGGCTAATCTTCGTTCTTCTCTTGCAATTCGCTCCGATTTCTTTAATGCAGTTTTTGTTTTTGATAATTTTTCGTTGGCATTTCCTAATTCCTTAATATAAGTATTCATATTCTTAATGGTATAAGAAGAACACATCTCGTAATTAGCCAGGCCCTGACATTTTGCAATGGCAAATTCCTTACACGACTCATATCCACAAGATCCACAACCAAGCTGATCCTCAAATTTTTCTTTCCCCATTTCCACCAATACCTCATGAACTTCCTGCTCCGAAGGTGTTGGTAAAAACTGTCCTCGGGATGTAAAAGATCTACTTAAATCAAGGTCAATATATTCCTGTATTTCCTGCTGCCACATTTCTTCGTCAAAGGCATTAAGTCTTTTGCGTACATATTTAATAACCTGTGATCTGCGTGAAAACTTATGTCCTCCTTTCGATGTTCCGGGCCCCATAATACATCCCTCACAATAGAATAAATCTAGATGTTGATTTAAATTATGCTGTGTTTTAAACTCATTAATCGATCGTAAAAAATTATTGCGTCCTTCGGTACTAATAATTCCTCCATTAAGCATACTTACATCAATATCTGCCGCCTGAAATAAGCCATGACTTATGGGGAATAATCCTCCTAAGCGTGCAAAAGGTGGGTCGAATTCCGAAAATTCAACAGAGTTTTCTGTAATACCTCGCTCCTTAAATAATTCGCGGAGTTCCACAAAACTAAGTACTGCATGAATGTCTCCATCGGAACCATTAAAGGCTTTCACATCGTTCTTACTTGCAACACATGGCGAAAGGGAAACAATTCTGGCATTGGCTCCATATTTTTTACGAACAACTTTTGCCATTGCAATATTTGGTGGAACAATTGGTGCCAGATTTTCAACTAATTCAGGATGAAAATTTTCCACATGATTTACCAAAGCTGGGCACTTAGTAGAAATATAATATTTACCATGAAAATTCTCGAATAATTCTTTATACTTATATGCCACCAAATCGGCACCAAAGGCTGCTTCAACCACATAATCGAATCCCAAAGCCCTTATCATGCCAACAAAATTCCTATAATCCAAAATATCATCAAACTCACCCGATATACTAGGATCACAAATAGCTACAACAGGATCAATTCCACCTAGCAACTGTTTTACAATGCTATCCGACTTGCGATATTCTATAGCCTCCTGAGCACAAACACTAACACAATTACCACAACCAATACACCGGTTTGGTATAATAGTAGCATGATCGTTTTCTATTTTTATTGCTTTGGCAGGACATACGCGAATGCAGGTATAACTAAGATTACACTTATCTTTATTGGTTACAATTAAAGGCATAAGTCGGATTTTAAGAATTAAGTACTAACAAAAACTATATTAAACAAGGCCAAATACTTCGCTTAATATTTCTATTACACTTTCGGAGTCGATTTCTTCGTAAAGTTGATCGTCTACTTTCAAAATTGGACCTTTGGCACAATTTCCAGTACAAAGTTCTCCATGGAAAAATACCTTGTCTTTTAATTTATTTTCCTCAAGAAATGCATTAATAGCTTTAAGAGTTTTTCCATTTCCCCGCGAGAAACAGGAGCTCCCTAAGCAGATGGTAATTTCGATTTTCTCAGCCATTTAGTTTATTGTTTTAAGATCAGATTTTTAAACTTAATCAATTAAACCCAAATAAATATAAGTTGTAAAAATCAAAATACAATAATGTACTTATTAAATATAGCTAAGATCTACTTCTTTTAAAAACTTTTCCTCAAGCAGTGCGACTATATTTTTCACAACAGTTCTTCGTATTTCCAATTCTATAGGAAGAGTAGGATCCTGATGAGCAGAATTTATTTTTGTGCCATTAATAATAAATATTTTATCACTCTCCATTAGTAACTTCACAATTCGATCGGCAGGACCATATCTAAGCACAGTATTTTGCTTGTAATTATCTAAAATACGATAAACCTTACCCAAGGTAAGAATCCCTTCAGTAACTAAATCAATTCCCTCAATGTGCGATATAGGTGGCAATTCGCTATCGTAACTATCTAAATCAACCTCTATAGATTTCTCTAATCCCCGGGAAATGATACTAGCAGTTGTACCGCCGCACACAATTTTTGTTCCTTCAAATTCGCACAATTGTTTTACCAGTTTGGCATCTTTCGATTTTTCATAAGGTGGGCCTGTACAAATCATTAAATTTCTAGGTTCCCTATAATACAATACCGCACAAGAGATATCGTCTTTAGGTTTGTTTCCATAGTTTATACATGCCCTATCAACAATATCAGTACCCATAAGCCGGGCCGAAATATATGGCTGTTTTTTAATTAATGATCGTGAAAATTTATAGACATTCTCCATTCCCCAGCCAAATGGAAAACGCTGGCTTCCCATTCCTGAATTAGTAACTCCATCGGAGCAAAATACAATTCGATCTTCTTTCTGTGCTTTAAATCGATAGGAATACAATACCTTTCCCTGGTTAGACTCTCCCTCTAAATGCAACTCCTGACATTCAGGTTTAAAGGAATCCAATCCACGTAAAATTAAACAATCAGGATTATCATAACAAATAATTCGAGTATCTCCATTATATTCAATTTCAACAATGGTAAAAGTAGAATAACTAGCTTTACGTTTACTGCATACAGGCAAAGTTTTCATGATAATCTCAGCTGCTTTCCGGATATCTTTATTCACTTTCATATAATTAAAGATCATAGATGCAGTAAGTGTACCCAGAACATTTGCTTTCACTCCACTACCCAATCCGTCGGATAATACGAGTATGGTTCTGCCTTCGTCCTTCAGTTTTCGCGACATAAAAACATCGCCACAAATTGATTGGCCATATTGATTTCTTTGTTGACACTCTACCTCTATGTAAAAATCTTTCTGCATAAAAATATCTGATAAGCTAGTTGTTCATTTGTGTTTTTAACATTTTTATTATTCCAATGGTGTATAAAACTCTATAATTGAATTTAACATTTCTTCTGTTTCTGATGCATTTTCTCCAAGTAAATAGGCAATTTTCTGCACTGTTTCCAGATTTTTTTTGTTAACTGTTCTGGCTCTGGTAACCACCTCTTCACGTTGAATGTAAGGTTGCGACATATCCCGCACAATAGCTCCAACTATTTTATTTTTATGAATTGAAAATATACTTACATGAAGCATCTTATTTTCATACTTTATATCTCGTTCAAGACTATCAACTCCAGTTGTTAAGGCCGATGAAAATAATTTGTGAAATGGAAATATCTTTTTTAAATCCGCATCAACCAAGCCTGGAATCGTATCGTATAAATCTTTAATTTCATCGCCCAAAATACTAGCAAAACTTTGGTTAGCCTCAATTATTTTTAACTGATCATTTACAATAACAACGCCCGATGGAATTTTACGCAAAAGTGCTGAAGACTTATCCTGTGCAATTTTTCGCATATATGAAACACACATATTAGGCTCGGACTTATCTTCAAGGTATGCTTTGGCAAATTCGCGACAGGAATTATATCCACAGCCGCCGCAATTAATCTCATCTTTTTCAGAATATTTCCCGATCATTGTTAAAGCCTCTTTAATACTTCTCTCCGAATGCTCAATTCTTGATGCTGAATGTATCGAATCAAAATTACGATCAATTGAAAAATCTGTATTTAAAACAACAGTTTCCTCATCGCTCATTTTATTTATTACCTCGAGTCTTTTAATGGCTGTAGAATACTTTTTTTGTGTTCCCGGTCCATTCACACAACCTCCTTCGCATGCTAATAATTCTAAAAATAGTTTATTCGATTTGCGATATTTATTTAAACCTGTTAATACAGATTGTATATTATTAACTCCTGAAAAAGTCATATAAACAGCATCAGTAGTAGTTGTATTTTGCTTCATCCCGGTTATCATACCACCATCAATAGGATATAAAATTCCGCGTCCCGCTTTTCCAGGTATAAATTTATTATTTCTAACATCTTCAGAAAACAGATAAGGATCTAAGTTTTCTTCTTCTAACCAAGCTCTTAAATCATTAAAAGTTAAGGATGCTTCTATTAAATCTGGAAACTCGTCACTTTCAAGTTTTTTTGCAATACAAGGACCAATAAATACAATTTTAGTATTCTTGTATTTTTGTTTTAAATAGGTAGCATGTGTTAATAAAGGCGATAGTACCGGTGTTATATTATCTTTAAATTCGGGATAATGCTTACAAATTAGTTCTACAACAGATGGACAGGCAGAAGAAATAAAAACTCCATTGTCACTTTTATTAATAAATTCACTAACTCGTCTGGATACTTCCTGAGCCCCTAATGCTGTTTCGGATACAGCAAAAAAGCCCAACTCCTTTAATACTGCAATCATTTGAGTATCCGATAAATTTGGAAATTCGGTAACAAAAGATGGTGCAAGAGAAACAATTATTTTTTCGTTTCGATTAAGCAGTTTTCGAACCTTTTTTAAATCATCTCTAACTTTTTTTGCATTTACAGGACAAATTTGTGTACACGTTCCACAATAAATACAATCTTCATGAAGAATTTGCGCTGAATTATTAAGCACCTTAATGGCCTTTATTGGGCATTCACGAATACATTTATAACAATCCTGACAATCATTTTGCTCCGTATAAACTGGCTTTAAAATATCCATGCTATTCTAATATTTTATAATATTTCTTGCAAAATCACATCTATACAAGTAGTGACAATACGCAAATTTCAGAATTTATGTTCTTATAAATTGATTGAAAATACTGTTTGGAAACACATTGGTATTATTCATAATTTGTTTAAATAAGATTTTGTATATTATTTATATGCGAACAATTCAAACAAACTTAAAAACACTTCTATTCGATATTTAAACTGGACTAATATACAAGATACTTAAGAGATGTAATTTTTATTTTTCAGTTATATATTTAATCCTAGAATTTAATTACGAAATTTTTAATCCTTACAATAAACATCTAGTAACAAGCTAGTGTCTACAATTTATATATCCAACACGTAAAATAAAATAATCAACACATTAACGAATTGAGAAAAAGATTACGAAAGATCACATTTAGTAAAAAGAATAAACAACTTATAAAGTTAATTCATGAGCAATTCATTCTAATTTATATTCATGCAAACGGGATGTGAAAGTTGAATTAACAAATTAGAAAGGAAAAATTATTTTCAAAACGTATTTTACTATTGATTATAACTACAATCTAAAACTAAAAAATAAACAGGCAAAATCCTCAATAAAAATATTCAATTATAACTTATTGATAATAGATTTGTAATTGAATTTATAGATGTAAATTGTAGTAATACAGTTAATATAAAACAATTCAGCAATAAGATTATCTACACAAAAATAAGAAAAGAAAACAGTAAACAACAAAAGTAAAATATGATTTTCGAAGACTAGACCTACTTACATTCGGGAATAAAAATATAAAACCAGGCAAATTACAATAAACACATTTGCAACACATTAAATCTAACAAACACAAAAATAAGAAAAGACCATAATTTACAAGGTAAGAAGATTTAAAATTTTAAACCCCGAATTAATTAAATTCGGGGTTTAGAGTCTTACTCAATCAACCATGAAAGAATAATTCTCAGAGCTTCTTTATTTATCTTAAGCAGATTTTTTACTACTAGTTGTAACATATTAATATTGTTATATGAAACTACATTTTAATTTTATTATGTGCAAGTAATATATCTTATTTATTTTATAAATACATTACTTATTTTATAAAATTGATTATTGAAATAGAAATATTAGAATCTATCTTTACCAATTAACTCAGCAAGCAATAAATTTTATCTATACATTTATTAGTACCATTCATGCCTTTGCAATAATTGATGCATCAAAACATATCAATATCAAAACTGGTGTATTTAGACTTATGTTGGCAATAATACCCCCCTAATTGGAGCAATTTTCTATTTTTTAACAAAAAACTAAACATAAGTTTATGGAAGGAAGAATAAGGTATTCCAAATAATAAATATCCTTAACAAAAATAACAAAAGGCCACCAAATTGGTGACCTTTATTATATTCCTGTTAAAAATCTTATTTTACGGCAATTGTCTCAATTTCTACCAAAGCACCAAGAGGTAAATCCTTAACTGCAAAAGCTGCTCGTGCAGGACAATCTACTTTGTAATACTCAGCATAAACCTCGTTCATTGCAACAAAATTTGAAATATCGCTTAACAAACAAGTCGATTTAACTACATCTTTATAACTGTAGCCAGCCTCTTCTAATATGTAGCCAATATTTTTCATAACCTGTTCGGTTTGCTCCTTAATACCACCATCAACAAATTTTCCTGTAACAACATCAACAGGAAGTTGACCTGAGATGTATAATGTTCCGTTTGCTTCTACAGCTTGACTGTATGGGCCAATGGCCTTAGGTGCTTTTTCTGAATTAATACATTTTTTCATTTCTGATAATAATTAGTATTTGTAAAAAATCGTTTATTTTGCGGCTTCTAAGTTAAGATAAAAATACTTTAATGAGAATAGCAATTATAGACAATTACGATTCCTTTACCTACAATTTAGCACATATTGTTGAACAATTTTGCGAGCAGGTAATTACAATGCGTAATAATAAGATAGATTGGCAAGAAATAAAAGCTTGTGATAAAATTATCTTCTCTCCTGGTCCGGGTTTGCCTTCAGAAGCGAAGGCTATGGAAAAAATACTGGATAAGTATGCCAATCAAAAAGCTATTCTCGGAGTCTGTTTAGGCATGCAATGCATTGCCGAATATTATGGAGCTAAAATAATAAACCTACAAAAAATTATTCATGGAATTCCTAAAGCAACATTCGTAACAGATAAAGATGAAACTCTTTTTTCTGGTATCCCCACATCTTTTGAATCGGGTAGATACCATTCCTGGACTGTTTCTCGTGATAATTTTCCTGCTTGCCTGAAAATTACGGCTACTGATAAAAGTAAGCTAATTATGGCCCTACGCCATAACTCTTTAGATGTTTGCGGACTTCAATTCCATCCCGAATCTATTATGACTCCCCACGGAAAACAAATGCTAAAAAACTGGATTCTTGCATAAGTATATAAAATAAAAAAGAGGCAGTAAAATGCCTCTTCTAAATATTATTTTTTAGCTTATGTACTATATAATTGTTTTAAAATTGTACATCCTGCCAAGATTGTTTCTTTTCATATTTCATATCCTGCAGAATCGATGATTTTACATTAATTACGAAATTATAAGACTGATACGTTCCAAATGGTATTGCGTTAAATCGCATTTCCCAACAATGTAAATCACGAGTAACCGTAAATTGTGTTGCTGTTACTTCCTTATCTGTGAAATCATATCCTGTTGAAAAACTAAGTGCCCACTTTGGCGTTAAGGTAACCTGCCCGGTAAGGCCTACATTTTGATTAATTGTTTTACTGGATGTTGGTTTAGAATATGTCCATCCATAATCAATTGAAAAAGACCAGGGCATATCAAAATCTACATAACGAGGATCTCTCCATTTGGGAGGCTGCTTATCTTCCCCCTCTTCTTTTCCCTTGGTATTGGGATTTAAATCTTTAGAAGATAAACTAAAACCAAGGTCGATAGAAGCATTCGTTAAACGCGGGCCAAATTCATTAATTTTCTGATTATAATCGTTCAATTTATATGGGTCAACCGAACCATTAAAATTAAGATCTAACTTCTTATTAAAAAGTTTGGTTCTTCCTGTCATTCGAATCGTAGACCAATTTAACGAATCGGCAAACATATTATAAGAAGTAGAGAATTTCAAACTCTCCAGAATCTTCACTTTTTTCATATCTTCTAAGCCTGTAGTATCATTTGCAGTTCGCAGTTTTGCCTCAATATTATTATCTAAACTTAAACTAATACTACCCGATTCTTGAGCCCCCGAAGGTGTGCCATACAAACTACCTTCAAATATGGAGTATTCAACTTCAGTATCGGTATTTGGATTATAATACGTTTTATAATATTTACTTCTGGGAACCCCTATTTCGGGAGTATAACTAATACTTACCGAAGGAGTCATCACGTGACGAATTGCAGCCACTTTAGAACTTTCCTTAAAAGTATACATCCCGTAAATTTTCGGGCTTAAGGATAAAGATGCACTTGTTGAATAGTTATGAGCATATTTAAATCCCTGAATTGTATCTATCTGAACATCACCATCTCCTCCATCTGCATTCGGATCCCAGGATTTACGAATCGACCGTGAATAAAGAACACCCTGATAACTTAAAGTTGGCGACAAAGTTAAGTCCTTCGCAATTTTAAAGTTCGTAGAAATAGGAATACTATGCTGATACCCATTTTGCCATTCTTTCTGCAAAGAAGAGCTCATTAACTCACTCTCTTTAGTATTAATACGGTTCTCGAGTTTAGAAGAATAACTAATTCCCACCTTATCGTACCAACGTAAATTTGTACTTTTCCCCTTTGCCCTAAAAGGATAAATCTGTGTCATACTTAAGGACATACTTGGCAAAGTAAGGGCAATAGTTGTATCGCGACTATTTTGCGAGTGACGTAAACTTGCGTTTAAACTAAACGGGCTATCGGCCCATTTTTTACTATATGAAATACTCGATTGCTTTTGATTATTAGTAATTTCCTGTATGGAAGTTGAATTATTTCTATCATTATTAGAAGTAGACACATTTACCGAAGCAGAAAAAGTTCTGTATGGATTTGCTTTGGAATCCTGCGAATGATTCCATCGAATCGCAAAATCGGTAGTTTCGTAATAATCATCAAGTCCTTTATCGCCATACTTGTTAAAGTGATATTCGGTTGCTAATGTACCACTATATCTGTATCGTGTTTTATATTTAGATTCAACATAGGTACCCCACGATCCGTTAGAAAAAATATCTCCTTTTACAGCCAAATCTAAATAATCGTTAATTGCCCAATAGTAACCACCACCACGCAAATTAAACCCTCGATTCTCTTCCTCTCCATAACTTGGCATGATAATACCCGACGAATATGAGGATGTAAATGGAAACATGGCAAAAGGCAATCCCAAAGGCAAAGGCACATCTTCGAGCACCAAATGTAAAGGTCCTGAAATAATTTTATCGTCTTTTATCATTTTTGCCTTTGTCATTTTTACATAAAAATGAGGATGCTCATGATCACAGGTAGTATACTTACCATTTTTCAGGTAAAAGGTTTTATCATCAATTTTCTTGGTGATTTCAGAATGTACATAACCACCTTCCTGTTCGGTAATAACTTCATTCACCAATCCTTTACCAGTATCAAAATTATATTTTAACTCTTTACAATTAAACTCTTCCGAACCATCCTTAAACTCAGGTGTAAACATAAACTTACCAGTAGTATCCTGTATACCATAAGCATAGGCTTCTTTTTTTTCGAGATCAAGCTCTATATAATATGCTTTTAGTTCGGTTTCGCCATATTTTACAAATGCATTTTTTTTTAAAAATACACTTTGCCCTGTTAAAGAAAAAATAATTGTATCGTCACAATTGTACTCAACTTTAGTTTCGAACAGTGGCTTTTTCTTTGCTGTAGAATCTGTCTGTAAAGAATCAGTTTTAGACAACTCAAGACTATCTGCTTTTAATACATGCCTATTTGTCTTCAAAGTATCTGAGGATACAAAATCAAAATTCCTTATTAATTTGTCGGTAGAGTTATGGTAATTATTCTCAAAAGCAAATATGTTCAATGGAAGAATTGCTCCAACGAAAAGAATAAAAACCTTTTGTAGTAATTTCAATTGCAATTTTTATCTGTTATTTTTGTAAAAGATATAATTAAGCTGATTACGGTACATTTATTGCAGTTCAGCCTTAAGACGCCAAAAATACAAATAAAAGTACTATATTCCCTAATCGAAACGTACTTCAAAACATTTTTTAAGTTCTTTTATGAAGATTTTTCTAATGAACATTATTATTTACAAAACTCTAAAAGCTCTAATTAATAGAACATCAATAGGTTTATACCTGATATTCGTTTTATTAATTTGTGGAAACACTTCCTTTGCTCAAAATAATTCTTACAGTCTAAAAACAGTTGTAATTGATGCCGGACATGGAGGCAAAGATCCGGGTGCCTTAGGAAAAAGTTGCCGCGAAAAAGATATCGTATTAAATATATCACTTAAACTAGGAGGATATATTGAAAAATACTTTCCCGATATAAATGTTATATACACTCGAAAAACAGATGTTTTTATCCCCTTAAAAAGGAGATCAGAGATTGCCAATCAAAACAAAGCTGATTTATTTATTTCCATTCATGCAAATGCCAACAATAATTCAAAAATTATCGGAACAGAAACTTACACTCTTGGTTTGCATAAAACAAAAGAGAATCTTGAAGTTGCAATGAAAGAAAATGCTGTAATTGAATATGAAGAAGATTATAGCACCAAATATGAAGGATTCGACCCTAAAAATCCGGCTTCCTATATTATATTTAATATGATGCAAGGTGTAAACAGAGACAAAAGCATTAGCCTTGCAGAACTAACCGAACATCAATTTAAAACAAGAGTAGGTCGACATTCGAGAGGGGTTCGCGAGGCAGGTTTTTGGGTACTTAAACAAGTAAGTATGCCCTCTATTTTAGTTGAGGTAGGATTTGTATCTAATCCAACCGAAGAAAAATACCTTAAGACAAAGCAAGGCCAGGATTACTTAGCTAGTGCCATTTTTAGAGCATTTAGAGATTATAAAAACAAGGTAGAACAGTCGAGTGTTCTTCTCTCTAAGAAAGAACTAATAAACAAAACAGAGGAAGTTTCAGATTCTATTCCAAGTAACATAATAGAAACAACAATTGCAAACAGTTCTATCCTAGAGTATTGTGTTCAATTAAAATCATCATCAAAAAAAATTCCACTTACATCAAGAGTATTTAAAAATATCCCCAATGTAAAAGAAAGAAAAGTAAATAATACTTATAAATATACCGTAGGATCAACTTCGAATTATCAAAAAATAGTAGAAGTCCAAAAAGCAATCAGAAAAAAAATTAAAGATTGTTTTGTTGTGGCCTTTTACAATGGAAAACGAATTTCTCTATCAAAAGCAAAGAAACTTAAAAAAACATGACTAATTTTACAGAGAAACAAAGCATTTGTTAAAAAGTACAAATAATCATCACCTAATTTCCTCTCTCATGAAATTCTCAAAAGATACTATCATAGGCCTTGTCGTTGTAGGAACAATTGTAATTCTTATTTGGGGAATCAATTTTCTTAAAGGATTTAATATGTTATCCTCAGAAAAAACTTTTTGTGCAAAGTACGAAAGAGTTGATGGCCTTAAAAATTCAAGTCCTGTGACCTTACGAGGATTTAAAATAGGACAAATTAAATCGATCCGCTTTAGCGATGCCATAGGTTCAAACTTAATTGTTGAATTTAGCATCTCGGATGAGTTTCAAATCCCTTCAAATACAGACGCACGAATTATTAGCTCCGACATTATGGGATCGAAAGAAATTAAGCTTGTGCTTGGCAATTCTAAAAAAATGCTTCAATCGGGCGATACACTAACAGGAAGTATCGAGGGCGATTTAAAAGAACAAGTTAGTATGCAGATGCTACCCCTTAAAAGAAAAGCCGAAAATTTAATGTCGAGTGTAGATTCTGTACTATCAGTTATTCAATATATTTTTAATAAGGATACCCGCGAAAACTTAACTAAAAGCTTTAGTAGTATCGAACATACTTTTCAAAAGCTGGAAAATACTTCCGGAACACTAGATACAATTGTAAGCAGCCAAAAATCACACATGGAAAATATTATTTCCAATGTCGATTCTATTACAGGAAATCTAAAAAACAACAATAAAAACATTACAAATATACTGCGCAACTTTTCATCTATTAGCGATTCATTATCAGCTGCAGACATTACTCAAACCATAAACAATGCTAAATCTGCACTACAACAAAGCAATGAAATTATAGAAAAAATTAATTCTGGAAAAGGATCAATGGGAATGTTAATAAATAATGACACCCTATATATGAACCTTGAAGCTGCGTCGAACAGTTTAACAAACCTGTTAATCGATTTGAAAAACAATCCTAAAAAATATATGCATTTTTCTTTATTCGATACCGGAAAAACTGTTTACATGAATTCTGATAAGACAAAAAAGAAAAAAGATAAAGAAGAAAAAATTGCATATCAGGTTCAAATCATGTCTGTCGACAAACAAATTCCGCTACAAGATGCATCATTTAAAGGATACAAAAATATAAATGAAGTTTATTACAATGGCAGATATAAATATACTGTTGGCAACACAAAAAACTATAAAGAGATTATACGAAAACTTAAAAAAGTTAAGGAAGATTTTCCGGATGCCTACATTATAAAAATAACACCCGAGAATTAGTCTAAAATTTAACAGTCCCAATTATAGTAAAATAGAAAACAGCTAAAAGCCTGAGCTATTTAATCTAAGAACACACATTTAACTACCATTTAACTAACCTGATATTATGTATTATATCATATTGAATCTAAACAATATTATCAGACTGAAAAGTATGATTAGCGAACAGTTTATCAACCAGAAACTTACAAAAATTAACAATCTTAGTATCTGATTATTAATAAGTTAGTATTTTTTTGTTTTTTTTCATTTCTGTATAGCCGATTAATACTACAATAATAAATGTTTTTAAAAAGTCAAGAGCTAAATAATTTTTTTTTCCTATTTTTTTTCACAATCTTGCATACGCAAAATTCGCAACACCCTAATTTACTAAAACGCTGAAATAGAAATGAATAATAATCACTTCCAGGTTTGGAATAATTGCTTGGCTGTAATAAAAGACAATGTTCCTCCAATAAGTTTCAAAACATGGTTCGAGCCCATCGTTCCTTTGAACTTGGAGAATCAGATTCTTACATTACAAGTTCCAAGTCACTTTTTTTATGAGTATCTGGAGGAACAATACATTGATATCCTAAGAAAAACGCTACGCAAAGAAATTGGCAATAACGCTAAATTGGAATACAATGTTGTGATGGAAAACAATCACATTGAGAATTCAAAACCTGTTTCGGTAGTTGTTCCTGGAAATAATGGAACAAATACAAGAAATCGCCCTATAAATATGCCTTCCGATAAAGAAGAGCAAACGATTCGTAATCCTTTTGTAATTCCAGGGATAAAAAAATTACACATCGATTCTCAGCTTAATCCTGATTATTCCTTTAATAATTTTATTGAAGGAGAATGTAACAGATTAGCTCGATCAGCAGGTGTTGCTGTTGCCGAAAATCCTGGAGGTACTGCCTTTAACCCATTAGTATTATATGGAGATTCAGGTTTAGGGAAAACTCACCTTGCACAAGCAATTGGCCTAAAAACCAAAGAGATATACCAGGATAAAACAGTACTTTATGTAAGTGCTAATAAGTTTCAGACTCAATTTACCGAGGCTATACGTAATAATAATAAGAACGATTTTCTTCACTTCTATCAAATGATTGATGTCTTAATTATTGATGACATTCAGGAATTGGCAGGTAAAGAAAAAACACAAACTACGTTTTTCCATATTTTTAATCACCTTCACCAATCAGGTAAGCAGCTTATTCTAACATCCGATAAAGCTCCTATCGAACTAAAAGGAATGGAAAATCGTTTGTTATCGCGATTTAAATGGGGACTTTCTGCTGATCTTCAAAATCCTGACTATGAAACAAGAGTTAGAATTTTGCAACAAAAAGCCTATAAAGATGGGATTGTTCTTGATAATGAAGTTATTGAATATATTGCCAGTAATGTTACCAATAACGTAAGAGAGTTGGAAGGTGCTTTAATTTCACTATTGGCTCAATCGACTCTTAACAAAAAAGAGCTGAATTTAGAATTGGCAATGAGCATTATCGATAAGTTAGTGAAAAATACAAAACGCGAACTTTCTATCGATTATATACAAAAAGTGGTATGCGATCATTTCTCATTACCAATAGATGTATTACAAGCAAAAACAAGAAAAAGAGAAATTGTTCAAGCACGTCAAATTGCTATGTATTTCTCAAAAACATTAACAAAAGCTTCTTTAGCTTCTATTGGATCACAAATTGGAAACAAAGACCACGCAACCGTATTACATGCATGTAAAACTGTAAACAATTTAATGGATACTGATAGAGGATTTAAAACACAGATAGACGAAATTGATAAAAAATTAAAAATGTAGTTCCTATTTACTAACTACACTATATTGCTACCTAAAAAGCAGATTCATAATGAATCTGCTTTTATTTTTGCTACAAATTAAATTTCACTTATTTTCGACAAAAATTAAACCTATGCTCAACTTACTTTTTGCAATATTATCCTCGGCCGGAATATTTATCACCTTTAAATACCTCGAAAAATTTAAAGTTGACATTCTTCTCGCTATAATTATCAACTATATAACAGCTTCGCTTTGTGGGTATTTTTTATCCAATTCGAAACTCAATATCGAGAATCTCATTCACCAGGAATGGTTTACATTATCGCTTATAATCGGAGTTCTTTTTATCGCTGTATTCTTTATAATAGGACGATCTACTCAAAAAGCCGGAATATCTGTAACCACATTAGCAAGTAAAATGTCTTTTATATTACCTATGATATTTTCCATAGCCTACTATAATGAACAAATCAGTATTCAAAAAATAATTGGATTTTTACTAGCTATAAGTGCAGTTCTATTAAGCATTTACAAAGGAAAAACAGGAAATGTAAATCGCAAATACATCTGGCTTCCAATCTTGCTGTTTTTTGGTGCAGGAATGGTAGATTCACTTGTAAAATTTGCACAGGAAGAGCACCTAAGCGCAGGAGGTAAAGAAATGTTTTCTACTTTCTTATTTGCAATTGCCGCAATATCTGGTTTTATCGTTCTACTATTTCAAAAACAAAAGCTATCGAAATTAATACAGCCAAAAGTTCTAATTGGAGGTAGCATATTAGGACTCGTTAACTTTGGTTCGCTTTATTTTCTAATTGCATCACTAAACAAATCAGGATTCGACAGTTCTGTTGTTTTTAGTATCATAAATATTGGTATTGTTTCTCTATCGGTACTAATAGGAATAGGAATATTTAAAGAAAAACTAAACAAAATAAACATATTGGGAATTGTGCTGGCATTTATTGCTATTTTTATACTTACAAATTAATTATAATAAGATTAGCCATATTAATGTGTACAGATACTTATAAAACCATTGCCGAAATATCTGAAGGCTTATACAAAGAAAAAGGCAGCAAATTTATTGCCTATGCCTACCCTGTTACTTGCGAAGAAGAAATTAAAGAACACATCGCAAGACTTAAGAAGAAATATTACGACGCACGACATCATTGCTATGCTTATATGCTTGGCGCCGATAAAAAAACATTCCGTGCCAACGATGATGGAGAACCTTCTTCAACTGCAGGAAAACCAATATTAGGCCAAATTCTTTCGAATGATTTAACCAATATATTAATTGTGGTTATTCGATATTTTGGTGGAACAAAACTAGGAGTTAGTGGTTTAATTCATGCCTATAAAACAGCTGCCGCAGATAGCATTTCTAATGCCCAAATTTTAGATAAAACTGTTAATGATATCTATGATATTAATTTCGACTACCTTGTTATGAATGATATCATGAAAATAATTAAAGACGAACAAACAGACCAATTGGGACAAGATTTTAATTTAACATGTAAAATTACATTAAGCATTCGACAAAGCGAAGTTGATAGAATTATTGATAAATTTAATAAAATTACCAGTGTAACAACAGATTTTATTCGCACTACCTAATAGATTAATTACAAGTGCTCTACACCTATTTCTACCAAAGAATAATTTCAATCGAAGTAAAAATGTTAATAATTAATTAATTCTTAATTTGATTTGTAGCATAATTTATACCTATATTTGCAATCTAGAATGGAGAGACTATTAATTCAATCTAGAACCGCAAAAATTTTAAAAAGAAGTAAATATTTTTACTTCCCTATATTCATTTTCCATTATTTATTTCGAAGCAAAAACAATGTAAGGATTAATTCCATTTTCTGTTATTTGGATAATCCAATTGAACAATATTTACATAAAAAACCAACATTACTATTTAATTTAGTAATTGTTGGTTTTTTTTTGTGCCTAAAAAAAGACAATCATTTTATATACACTTTTAATTTTTAATCAATGGATAACAAAAGTTTAGTATCGATCGACGACTACACAAAAGAAGAAATCCTGGAAGTTTTGGCAAGAGCTGCCGAATTTGAAAAAAATCCGAACTGCAACTTATTGGAAGGTAAAGTTGTGGCTTCTTTGTTTTTCGAACCATCTACCCGCACCCGATTGAGCTTCGAAACTGCAATTAGCCGAATGGGAGGAAGAATAGTTGGATTTACAGATTCCTCCTCGTCGAGCGTTACCAAAGGTGAAACCTTGAAAGATACCACAAAAATGGTAAGTAACTACTGCGACCTTATAGTTATGCGCCACCCAATTGAAGGATCGGCTCGTTATGCATCAGAAGAATCAGATGTTCCTGTAATTAATGCTGGAGATGGAGCCAATCAGCACCCAACACAAACCATGCTCGATTTGTATTCTATATACAAAACACAGGGAACTCTTGAAAATCTTAATATTTTTATGGTTGGAGATTTAAAATATGGACGAACCGTTCATTCCTTGTTAATGGCCATGTCGCATTTTAATCCAACCTTCCATTTTATTGCTCCAAAAGAATTGGAAATTCCTTTGGCGTATAAAATTTTCATGGATAAAAATAATATCAAATACGAAGAACATACCGAGTTCAATGATATTATTAACCAAGCCGATATTTTATACATGACACGCGTACAGCGAGAACGTTTTGCTGATCCTTTAGAATACGAAAAGGTGAAAAATGTATATATTCTTAAAAATAATATGCTTGAAAATACCAAAGAGAACTTAAGAATTCTTCACCCGCTTCCAAGAGTTAATGAAATAGATGTAGATGTAGATTCAAACCCTAAAGCATACTATTTTCAGCAAGCACTAAATGGTGTTTATGCTCGCCAGGCAATTATAGCTAAAGCCCTTGATCTTTAATCTCATTTTTCACGCAAAAAAGAACATCAAAACATGAATGCAAAAAAAGAATTACAAGTAAGTGCCATTAAAAACGGAACTGTAATCGACCATATACCTGCCGAATATCTGTTTCAGGTAATTAATATATTAGGACTAGATAAATGCTCTAATTCTATAACTTTCGGGAACAATTTAGAAAGTAAATTACTAGGTAAAAAAGCCATTATTAAAATTGCAGAGAAATTTTTCGAGGATGAAGAAATTAATAAAATATCATTGATTGCTCCTCATGCAAAATTGAATATCATAAAAAACTATCAGGTAATTGAAAAAAAGATAGTTGAATCGCCTAAAAAAGTTGTGGGAATTGCTAAGTGCATGAATCCTAAGTGCATTACGAATGTAGAGGAAGTAACCACACGTTTTAAAGTAATTGATGATTCGCCTATTACATTAAAATGCCATTATTGCGAAAAAATTACAGATCACAAACATATCGAAATCATATAATTGATTTATAATTTTCTTGTTAGAGAAAGAAGTCCTTATGGGCTTCTTTTTTTTTACCTTTGCAGCTAATTTTAGAACAAAATAATACAAAGCCAATATGAATTTACAGATAGAAAAATTAAGAGCTACAATTTCGGAAGCCATAGAATTAGGACAAAATGGAAAAATCAGAGCCGGAAAACAAGCACTTAAAAGCATTTATCAGGAAATCAAAAATGATCCTTTTGTTCTATGGGAAAATTCTTTTGTCTCTCAATTAGGGAAATCTATTATTATGATGATTCATTGGGATTTAATTGATGAAGAAGAAGAAAACATTGGCTTGGCTCACCTTGCCTATTTATATATTAGTAAGGCAATTGAAAAAGAAGAAAGCTTACAACCCGAAACTGATTCTTGCGAATTATTTCGCTTAAGAAAAGATAGAATTATTGTAATGAAAAGCTTCGATGATTTTTTTGTGGATAGCTTACAGGATTTTTATTTCTCGGATAATAAAGCTGATAATTTAGACAGCCACAACCAACAAAGAAAAATAGTGTTGGCAAGAATTCCATTCATGCAATTTTCAGATATCTACAAGATAGAACAAGACTATCCGAACCTTAGAGATGATGAATTTTTACTGGATTTGGCTAACTACATTGAACACGAACAGGAATTTACTGATGAGAATTTAAAAGAGGCTTTCTTACTGCACAAAATTCTATTTAAACACACCTTCGAAAAATTAAAAAAGAAAGAGCTAATTTATTAAGGCTTTGTACATCAACTCAGCAAAATATTACAAAATTTTTATTCTCTTTCTATTAGTTATGGCTTGTATAAAATACTTTTTATCTGTAAAACATATTTTTGCTACCAACTTGAGATTATTATTTCTATCTTAATGCTTAATTTTAATTGGGTAAATAGAGAATGCTGAACTCTTCCTAATATCATGGAAAAAACTTCAAATTTAAATTGATAACTCAGCATAAAAACAGTAAACACAAGCATTTTTATGAAGATAGAAAAATACGATCTTGTTGTTTTGGGAAGTGGCCCTGCCGGTTTCTCTGCAGCAATGCGTGCAATAGATTTTAAAAAATCTGTTTGTTTAATAGAGGCTAACCACCTGGGGGGAACAGGAATTATGAACGGAGCACTTACCTCCAAAGCAATGTGGGAACTCTCCCGCGACTATTCCATTGCATCATCGGTAATGCGGGGTTACCGTGCTTCAGGATTAAACGTAGATTACAAGCAGGTTCAAAAAACAATTATGCAGGCCGCAAAGCAAAAACAATTACAAATGCTTTCGCAAATAGAAACCTTCGCCGAAGCTCATGACAATTTTGGAAATATAAGCCTGAAAAATGGTTGGGCTAAATTTATAGATTCTCATACTGTAGAAATAAGCTCTAAAAGTTCTACAGAAAAAGTTTATGGCGAAAATTTCATTATTGCAACGGGTTCACGACCTCGACAATTACCTGATGTAGAAATAGATCAGGAAAGAATTATCGACTCGGAAGGAATTATGAATCTAAAAGAATTTCCCGAAAGAATGATCATTTTAGGATCGGGTATTATCGGTTGTGAGTTTGCTACCATATTTTCTAATTACAATCAAACTGAAGTTCATTTATTAGATAGACAACACAAAGTTATTCCATACGAAGATGATGATTTAAGCGGATTTGTATCCAAGAATCTTGAGAACAATGGTGTTAATATTCATCATACTGCAAACCTACGATGCATTCGCAAAAAATCAGATTTTCTGGAAGTAGTTCTGGATTATCAGGATGGACATTCGAAGGTATTGGAAGTTGATGTTGCTTTGGTGGCCATTGGCAGAATACCAAATTTGGATAATATTGGACTTGAAAATGTTGGTATAGAAACCACAGAAAGAGGTTACTTAAATATAAATGAAGCATGTGCCACCGATAATTTTAAATCGTGTAATATCTTTGCTGCCGGAGACGTATCTGGTCATGCGCAATTGTATTCTGTAGGAGAACTACAAGGCAGATACATTGTTGAGGCTCTTTACGGCAATTTAGAATTTCCTTTGGATTATTCTAATATGTCGACCTTAATGTTCTTTAAACCGGAAGTAGCAGCCGTAGGATTGAATGAAAAAGCCTGTAAAAAAAAGAATATCCCTTATAAAGTTGCTACCTATTCTAACTCATTAATAAATCGGGCTGTTGCCATGCGAGCAGTTGAAGGTTTTATCAAAATTATTGTAAGCGATGATGGTAAAGATAGGATTCTGGGCATGCGTGCAGCCGGACCTCAGGCCTCAACACTAATCACCTCAATTGCCTATCAAATTACCCAAAAAGGAAGTTTAAAAGATATAAAACAGAATGTACATCCGCATCCTAGTATAAGCGAAGGTGTGCAAGAATGCTTGCGGGTTTTTGAAGAAAAATCGATATACAAACCAAAAGCGTTTCCCGATTTAATAAAATTAAATTATTGGAAACCCCAAAGCAACTAGCATAAAAAAAGACGTGAATTAAATCAATTCACGTCTTTTTTGTTTGATATATTTATATATTAATTATCAATATTACTATCATTTCTATAGCCACTATTGTCTTTATACCAATAGGTAAATGATGCACCACCACTTTCTGCCCAAGATGCAAAATGATTATAGCCTTCTATAATTTCAACCTTTTCTTTTGTGTATTTAAATTCGTAAGCAATAGCTATTGCCTATGGTAAACCATTCTATGTTCTGTAATCACTAGTCTAACATTTGATTATGATTTACATTAATTTGTCTATAACACGAAATTGATCTTCTATGTGCTTTTTCGTAACTTATGGGGAACATATACTTTAAAAACAAATTCTATGAACTCAGATAAAATGATCAGCATTATAACTTCAGGATCCTGGAAAAATATAGAGACTGACGAAATTTGTTCCTTTTCGTGGACAGTTACAAATCAATCCATTAACATTCACTTTAAATCGGGCAACAAAGCTGGCCGAGGCGATTCTCACAAATTTGTAAAAATATACCATAGTAAAAAGGAAATGGAAAACTGTAATGTAATTCGATTCCAGAGTAATTTATTTACCAGTGAATTTAAATTGTGTTCTGAAAACGGACCATTACATGTTGTATCGGCGGTATTTGGAAAAATGAATTTGGAAAAAATTTAAATCAAGTCCTTAATCAAGGGAAACTGGAGGTACCTCATATTTATTCTAATAAATTTGGAACCCCAAAAATTCCAGGCTGTTAATCTGCCAACAAAATACACTAGAAAAAAAGGAATAAGAAGTAAGGTAATAATAAATACCTCAAAACTCTTCTCTGGGTATATTTATTGAAATAGCGATAAATCCTCCCCAACAAACAAGATTCATGCCAGCCAAAATAATTTTCACTATTAACGCAACACCTACTTTTGATTTTATATATATATACAAACTCCATCGAAATCTACCGGTGTATTATTTCTCATATTAGAGAATCTTATTAACGAGTAACTTCAGCAACCACAACATTATCGTCATCCAATAAGTCTTGTTCAGAACGATTTAGATCTAACTCCCTTACAATTTTCTCTTTACTTGGATAATAGGTAACAAAAAGAATCATTATTAATCCTGCAAAACTTATAAACAGATAATTCCCAAATAACAAATAAGCAATAATGGTAAAAAATACAGATCCTTCCAATATTGCAAATTTCACAATCTGAGTACCTTTATACGATACCAATTTTAAACTCAGGCTTTCTTCTCTTTTACTTGCATCTATTCTTTTAGGAACAATAATTTGACTGGCAATAAAACTTCCAACAAATAATACAGGAATAAGTATAAAAAATACATTTTCAAGTTCAGCATCAACAATACTAGGACCATTTGTTTGATTTAAAAATAAAGTAATAGCAGCAAATGTAATTTGTCCAAAAAGCAAAGCTGCATGTATAATATTTAAACTTTTTAAATATTGTTTAAAATTTTGCTTAACTAAATTCATAATTCTATTAAATTAAAATGGGTTTATTAAAGTAAGTTGAAATTACAAGTATCTATTAAACAATCAAAATTTATGTAAAAAAATACACTCTCCCGATAAACCTACTTATTCTTTCATTAAGCCTTCTATAATCATATTTAAATAATAAAATATTCATATTCTGATATTGCAAATATGATAGTACTAATTACTTAACAGTTTTTAACAAACTAATGGCACGCATATAAATATAATATCTTATTGTTCTGTAAGTTACACACCTTACACAAGAGAAACGATTAACCTTAATTAACCTTGTTTCACTTTGAAATAAGATAGAAGAACCGATGGTAACTTATCTTTGAATTGAATTTAAAAACGACTATAATGTACAGAACAATACTATCTATATTTTTTATCCTTTTAGGATTATCAGCCATAGCACAAAAAAACTATAGCGTAAAAGGAAGAGTTCTTGATTCGCAAGACGAAAGCTCACTACCAGGGGCAAGTATTCTTTTTATTAATCAAAGAGATACACTTCAAAAACTGGGAACAATTACAAACGAAACAGGTGATTTTACAATGAAAATTAAACCCGGACATTATAACTTTCATGTATCATTTATTGGCTATAAAGAGATTATAAAACCCATTACAATAGAAAAAGAAAGTGTTGACATCGGCCAATTTAAACTAATAGAGAATGCAGAATTCCTTCAGGAAATTAGTGTTACAGAAACCTTGCCTCCTACAAAAATTAATGGAGACACTACGGTTTTTAATCCCGATGCTTTTAAGGTAAATCCTGATGCGACTGCCGGTGAACTATTAGCAAAAATGCCAGGATTTTATGAAAATGATGGCAAACTTATTATTGAAGGACAGGAAGTTGCAGAAATTCTAGTTGATGGTAAAAAATTCTTTGGAAATAACATTGATCAGGCTTTGTCGACCATTCCTAACGATATAATTAAAAACATAGAGGTTTATGAATACAAAAGCGATGAAGAAAAATTTACAGGCTTTAAAAAAAATGAGGAAGACAAAAAATCATTAAACATTGTAACCAACAAAAAAAGTAAGCGACTGCTGTTTGGAGATGTAGCTGCTGGCTATGGTAAAGACAACAGATATGGTTTCGACGGAAATATAAACAGCTTTTCGGATAACAACAGCATTACATTAACAGCAAAATCAAGAGATGTAAATGCACCATTAAAATTAAGTAATAGTAGTTTTGGAAATACTAGTATAGATGGTAACGATATTCAGGATGACTCATTTGGACTTAACTTTGTAAATACAAAAGACAATAATGATATTGAATTTAGCTATGAATATGGCAATCGCGAGTACGAAAATATAAGTAGCAATATTCGAAATTATACTTCTGAAGCTCTTGCCGGACAAATTCAAAATACAAGCATAAACTCGAGCAGTGACAATAATGAACATAGAGCCGATCTTAGGGTAACTATTAAATCAAATCCAAAAAATATGCTGATGCTAAACTCAAATTTTTCGGCATCAGATGGAGATAATAGCTCAAATTCAAATTCCGAAACCTATTTAAATGGTGAAATATTAAACCTTAATTCGAACCTGAATTCTTCTGAAAACAAGAATTATAATCTTAGCCAAAATTTAATGTTTTCGAGAAAACTAAATGAAAACGGACGTTCATTAAACTTAAACGCTGGATTTAATCACTCCAATAATGAATCGGATGCAAAACAATTGTCCGAAACTCTAAATGAATCCAATGATGTGAGTCAGAGTATCAACAGAATTTCAGATTCGGATTCGAAAAATACAGGTGTTAATGCGGGTTTATCGCTTAGCGAACCTCTTGGTGAAAAAGCCCAGTTAAATATTGGTTACCGATTTAATTACAGCCAACAAAAATCTGATAAATATGGATATAATTTTGATAATGTAAATAACTCATACAGCGAACTAGACGAATTAACCACAAATATTTTCGAAAATAAAACCATTCAGAATGCCGGAAGATTTTCTTATAACCTAAGAGGGAAAAAACATGGTTTTAGTCTTGGTGCCGATCTTGAATCTACAACTTTAAAAAATGAAGAGTCGTTTCCAAACCAAAGTAATTTCGAAAAAGACTTCTTTTCTTTTAAACCATATTTGCGATATTCTTTAAATCTAAAAAATCAAAAGCGTATTAACATAAATTACATGTCAAGAACATCCACCCCATTACTCAATGATTTACAGGAGGTTGCAGATCTCTCCAACCCTTTATACATTTCAACGGGTAATTCTGAACTTGAACAATCCAGATCGCACATGTTAATGGCATTTTATTCAGCCTCTAATATGAAAAAAGGAAGTCATCTGTCGATACATGCCATAGCATCGACATCAAACAATACAGTTGTTAGAAAAACCATTGTGGCCGCAAAAGATACTACTATTAACAACTTGTATTTTCTTCCTGCTGGCGGACAATTTTCCAAACCCGTAAACCTAGATGGACAATACATGTTAAATACAAGTATTTCCTATAGTTTTCCAATAAAAAAATTAAAGTCAAAACTAAACATTAACACCAGAGGTCGTTTTATGCATAACCCTACTTTTGTAAACGAAAAAAGAGCTTATACTGATTCGTGGAATATCAATCATGGAATGACATTAAGCTCTAACATAAACGAAAAAATAGATTTTACTTTTACCAGCTCAAGTAACTATAGAAAATCAAAAAACAATTCCAGTGCCGGATCTGAGTACATTTCGCAAACCACATCATTAAATATGTACTGGAACTTTTATAAAAATTTAGTTTTTAGAACCAATGCAAGTAATAACTATCAAAATAATTTCTCAACTAATGATGAAGATAGTTTCTGGCACTTAAATCTTGGATTATCTGCGAAAGTATTTAAAAGCAAACGTGGCGAATTGTCCTTTACAGCATACGATATTGTAAGTCAAGATGATGAAAGAACTCACATGGTAACAGATCTTTATACTGCAGACTATTTTACGAACAAACTTAACAAATTCTATATTCTAACCTTTAGCTATAAACTTAGAAAAGGTAAAAACAATAAACAAAATAGAAGGCACAGAGGTCATCAAGGAATGTACCCACCAAATGGAAACTACAACTACATGATGATGTAAAAAAGCATAACAACAGGAAGATAATTTTCTTTTAATCTTCATAGTCAATGTTTAGGTCATTCTTCTGGAATGGCCTTTTTTTTACCGCAGATAATTAAGATATATCTGATTATTACAAATTTTTCGAACTGCCAAATCTAACTCTTGAATCTTTGTTAATTATAAAAAACTATTCATTGATAAGTGTATTTTGGTTAAATAAGGTTAACAAATGACCCAATCGATATTGAAAGCCAGTATATTTGTTGTATGCAAAAAAATCGTTTAAGTAAGAAGAAGTACAGAATCGTTTCCCCAATGATTTTAAGTATGATTTTGTTGGTAACCTTTGTAGGATACTGGTTGCATAGTCAGTATTACAACGAAAAGAAAAATTTACAAATTGAATTATCTCAATTGTATCACAAATCGATAAACGATGGAGAATTCATTCTATTTTACCAAAATGTAATTAAACCAGCATTAAATTGCAAGGATACTGTTAATATAGACAGCCTGAAAATTGGAAACAAAAAAACCAGTGCCGAGTTTAAAAAAGCCTATATTAAAAACCTAAAAGAATATGTAGATTCAAATAAAACATATCAAACTCTTTTTAATGTAATAGAAAAAAAATCGATCATTCCCGATAGTTTAAGAAAAGAAAGACAATATGAAATTTTAAGATTAGGATATCCATACCAAATCTATCCAGGACAAATTCTATATCTCCAAAGAAAAAATCCAAAAGATACTTCTAATCAATTTTTCAGAAAACTCTTTCTTAAAAACCTAAACAGTAAATTCACTGGAATTAAAACCGGACAAGAAAAGAGCATTAATAGAAATGATATTTATTTGCTTGAAAAAACAAACAATGATACTATGCGAAGAGGAAGGCTAGGAATTATAGCATATTCAAGCAGGTACAACAATGAAGCAAATATTTTGTACTTCGAAAACTACTTCTTTTACCTTATCTCCAAAATTCTTGCTCAAATTATATTTGGAATTGTACTAATTGGCTTATCGGTTTTTGCATTGGTATTTGCTTATCGTTCTTACCTTACACAGGCCAAACTAAACATGCTTCGATCCGATTTTGTAAGCAACATTACCCATGAATTAAAAATACCTGTTGCAACAGCAAAAGCAGCCATGGAAGCTATTTTAAACTATGGGATAACCGACGACAAAGAGAAAACAAAATCGTATCTGCAAATGGTAGCTGTGGAAATGAATCGTTTAGATAATCTTACATCAAGAGTTTTGGAACATTCAAAATTGGAATCGAATAAACATTTGCTAAAAAAAGAAGAAACAAATTTAAATGAGTTCATAGCCAGAATTGTAAAATCAGTTGAATTGTTTTATGCCGACACCATTACTATTGAATACAACAAATCCAATCAGCAAATTACTATTCCTATTGATCAGGTTTATATTGAAGGTGTTGTTCGTAACTTGATTGAAAACAGTAAAAAATACGGAGGCGATAATGTTAGTATTGTGATAAAACTTTGGCAGGAAGGATCGCATGTATATGTATCTGTAATAGACAATGGTCCGGGAATACCTAAAGAATATTTAAACAAAGTTTTCGATCGTTTTTTTAGGGTTCCAACTAATAATAAACACAATGTAAAAGGTTTTGGTTTAGGTTTAAGTTTTGCTACTTTGGTTATGAAACAACACAATGGTTCCATAAGTGCCAATAATCTGCCTGAAAAAGGCTGTGAAATTAAACTCAAATTTCAATTATAATTAATAATGCTACTCCTATCTATTTTATTTAAATTGCATGGCTTTTAAAGTAAAATTATAATGAGAAAAACTAAAATACTATACGTTGAAGATGAACCTAATTTAGGCCAAATTGTGTATGATTCTTTGATACTTAAAGGCTTTGATACGATATGGGAAACCGATGGGGCAAAGGTAATGTCTAAATTTAATGATTTTACACCTGATGTTTGCGTTCTGGATATTATGCTTCCTAATGTAGATGGGTATCAGTTGTGTGAACATATCAGAAATAAATATCCTACTATTCCCATAATTTTCCTTACGGCTAAAACCGAAACCCCTGATCTTGTAAAAGGATTCGAAGCTGGCGGCACGGATTATATTCGAAAGCCTTTTAGCATTGAAGAGTTGCTTGTTCGCATTCAAAATCAGATTAATATGCACGGATTAAGCGAAAACTCATCTCGCACACAGGAAAAAAGAATAAAGCCTGATAAAATTAAATTAAGTACTTACAATTACTACCCTAAAAGATATGAGTTAGTAACACCTTCGAAAACCATTAATTTATCGAATCGTGAAGGTGAACTTTTAAAGCTATTAACAGAAACCGGAAGCAAAGTAGTAGAACGTAAGGATATATTACTTAACGTTTGGGGCGATGATTCCTATTTTAACTCGCGAACTCTTGATGTTTACATTAAAAAACTTCGCAATTACTTTAAAGAAGATTCCAATATCGAAATTCAAACCTTAAGAGGCAAAGGTTATTTATTTTTGGTAAAATAAATTCGTATCAATATAATATGATAAAAAGCAAGTTCCCAAACAGAACTTGCTTTTCTACATATTAAAACTCGGTAATTAAGCAGCTCTTTCCAACAACTCCACCGAGTTGGCTACCCAAAAGGATCTGAAAAAGCGCTCTTTTATCGTTTTCTCTTTCTCAACACTCATTCTTTCTAGTTTTTTTTTAAGTTATATTGTCTCAACTTTCGGCCGTAAAAATAGATCTCCTTTATGGATTTACCAAGTAGGGAAAGCCGACTTTCCATTTTTAACAAGAATTGAGCCAATATAGCGAAGCATAAAAAAGAGCAGTCACGAATATGGCTGCTCTTGTTTATGATTAGCTAGAAAATCAACAATATTAGTTCAACTTCTTACTTAATTTATTGTATTCGTTCAAAATAACATCAATAGGTATTGCGTAAGAACAAGTTCTTGTTGATCGCGCTATTGATACACCAACAATTTCACCTTTCAGATTAAGCAACGGAGAACCACATTCTTTTGGTTTTATGGCAATATCAAAAGTAAACGCATTGGCAAAGCCTTCTTTTTTGCCACTCACTTCGACCATATCGGCAGGGTGTTGCTTAGGAGGAAATGGACCTAATTTTACCTCTGTTTCAACTTCCATATTTCCTCTTTTTATTTGCAAATCGACAATTTGATTTGGACATGTATTCTTCATAAAAACGTCATACTCATCTCTATTCTTGAACACTTTTGAATTGATGCTAATTATCTCATCACCATCTTTTATTCCGCCTAAAAAGCTGTTGCTATTATCGTATACTTTGGTCACTTTTAAACCTTCCATCTCCATTCCAAACATTCCAGCTGTAAGAACAGGGATATTTCTTGTACCAACACCAATTACACCTGATAAATCAACCTCATTATTTACATTTAATAAACCAATTAAATCGCCTATTTCGATTTTATTCCTTATTAACAATTGATTCTCAACAGCTATTTCTTTTGAATGCAAAAACACCAAGTCGTTCTCATCAGATCTTCCGATCACTTCAAGTCTAACAAAGGTCCCATCTTTTAGTTTGCATCTAACTGCCTTCTCCTTTATTAATGATGACTTTGAAACCAATACACCATCCTTGGTAATTTGCGTTGCATGTATAATAAGCTGATCATCGTCATTCAACAGATAAATGGGATACACCATGTTTGATTTTATACTTTTACTATCTTCTATCGCGAAAGATAAATTGTCGTAACTTTTAGAAAGAACATACGGCGAGTCTGCTAAGTTTGCTTTTACAATTTCTTTAGAATAATAATTTGGATGTTTAGGCTCATGTACACCTCCATCAAGCAATGCATCCCAGTTTTTTAATATTCTATCGGTTGGCGAAAAATAGTTTTCAAATTCTTTTTCCCAACAATACGAGTTGATACCGATCAATTCTCCATCTAAATTAAAAAGTGGTCCTCCTGAATCTCCAGGCATCATTGTACAACTTGTTCTAAGGAAACCAGTTTTTGTAAATCCTCTAACAAAACCAGTACGCAAAACTGCTGGTCTTCCCTCCTGATAACCTGTCGAATGACCTAACATCAAACAAAGTTCATTACTATTTAATTCACTGCTTGATCCTATTTTGGCAAATGGCCACTTTCCCTCATCCTTTAATTTTAAAAGAGCAAAATCACCTGCCATATTTCTGCCGAATCGTTCAACATCCCGCTCAATTCCATCTTTAAGCTTAACAGTTATTTTTTCTTTTGTATTCTCAAACATTTCAATCACATGACTAGCAGTAAGTATGTAACCATCTTCTGAAACAATTACACCAGAACAACCTGCACCTATACTAACTGTACAATCTAATATCTGAGGATAAATTTTCTTTATCTGATTTTGAATATTTATAAGCTTATTAAAATCTTCTTTTACTGCCTTCTCAGATGCCAATACTTGTGACAATGACCCTATAAACACAAATGCTAACAGGAAAATTACTCTTATGATTTTCATTATAAATTATTTTTAAAATTTTAATCAAAATAATAACAGAACAGTATAAAAAAGACTCAGGTGTTAAACCTGAGCCTTCTTAATATACTCTCAAATAAAGTTTATTTGCAACAACTATCCTTGTTTACAAGTTATCAATAGCAACTTTCAAATTCGAAACGGAAGGATGCGTATTGTTTCCTCCAGCCTTAGCATTTTCGTCAAAGAAAATAGTAAAACTATTTAACGCTTTTGCCTTTTCTTTCTTTTGTAGATAAAGCTTCGCCAACATAAGATTACCCATAATTAGGCCTGTCTCCCGATCGGCAGTAATTTTTTTAGCAGCTTCTAAAAATTGATCAACAATCTCTTTAGAATTTGCTAGCTGAGGAGTTCTTAAAATCTCATCACAAATACCATTATAAATGTAGACATATTTTTTATCTCCTTTTAAAGCTTCAGCATTTTCCACCTTTAAATCATACCATGTTTGTAGTTGATTGTTTGCAATGTAGAAAGTATAGGCAAATTTCTTATTAACATCATCTATACCTTCAAGAGTAAATTGATTATTGCACTTTTCGATTTCTTTATCAAGCTCATTTAAATCTTTACATTTAGTAGCATACTCATCCAAATGTTTATAAATAGCACCTCCAAATAAAGATCCATACTCATATGGTTCTGTCATTTCTTTTATTTTATCCTTATTTTTCAATAAAAAATCGAACTCTTTTGAACCATACGGAAAATTTGCCGCAGAAATAACATAGAACTGCTCTTTGTTCATGTATTTCTCCAAAGATGTTTGCTTGATAATTTCCTTAGCTAAAATAGCCATATTCTCTCTATCATATTGAGCTTTTACCGCACCCAAATACGTCATCAAAAACTCTAAATCACGATTACCACTTTCATATTTAGCCTTAAGTGTACCAATACGCATGGAAGGATCAAGTGCTGCCTTTGCACCTTTAATTAAGTCTTCGGCAGGCATTCCACCCACCAATTTATGAACAGCATTTCCTTCACCATCAATAAAAAGTAGCGTTGGATATGAACTCACTCCATACTTTGATGCCAATGCAGGACCTTCACCCTTTTCGCAATCCATTTTTAGATTTACAAAGTTTTTATTGTAAAAATCACCTACTTCTTTCTGTGTGAAAATATTTTTTGATAAGTATTTACATGGACCACACCAAGTTGTGTAACAGTCCATAAAAATTAGCTTATTTTCTTTTTTTGCTTTTGCCAAAGCTTCGTTAAACGTTCCGTGGTCGAACTCAATTCCTTGGGCGAATAAACCACTACACATAAATGTGGCTATTACTAATACTAAAATCTTTTTCATCCTATTTCTTATATTGATTGTTATCAAAACCTATTTATCCGACTTAAAACCCACTTTTTCCAATTCGTCCCAAATAGCTCTACCATGCATATTTTTAGCAAGTATTTTACCTTCAGGTGATATTAGTACGATATGTGGAATAGCCGTTACATTGTAGCTAGCAGATATTTTTTTTGTATCTCGAATTTGTGTCCAAGGCATGTTTTCTTTTTTTACAGCTTTTAACCATGCCTTTTCATCTGCATCTGTCGAGATACTTATAATTTCCAGCCCTTTGTCATTAAAAGCTTTGTGGATTTCTTTTATATTTGGAATTCCTGCGCGACATGGACCACACCACGATGCCCAAAAGTCAATTAAAACATACTTACCCTTTAAAGCAGATAATGACACATCCTTGCCCGACAATGATTTAATATCAAATTGAGGTGCCATATTACCTACAGCAGATTTAGCTTCATTATTACGTCGGTTAATTAAATACTTAATGTAATAAGTATCATGTATTTCTTCTGAAAATGCACTAATTATCTTATTTAATGTTGGCAAATCAGCATGCCAGTATTTTTCTTTAAACAAATAAGTTAAAGGAATACTATTGGGTCTTTTCTTTACCAATTCCCACAATGTTGTTTCATATTTCTCTTTAACTTTTATTTCTTCAGGACTTAAATCTCGCTTGTATTTAAGGCTGGAGTAATGCTTATAATTAAGCTCTCTATATAAGTTTAGTAACTCATCAGTTAACTTTGATCCCTTAATTTCAAATTCACCACCAACTTCCGAAAGTTTCAAAATTCCTGGTTCTGAATAAAATTCACATTGTTTCCTTTTATCGCCTATCTTTAAATACATGCGTCTACATGCCATAACTGAGTCTAGTTCGACGCGGAACTTTCCATCGATAATCTCTGCATGATAACTTAATTTCTCAGACTCTTCCATCGATTTTACTTCCTGATAAGGATAAATCGTAATTTTTCCACTTGGAGCTGATATTTCTCCTTCAATAATACATTTATCGGTAACTTTATTGCAAGCAAATAATGCTGTAAGCATTAAAAAGGCAATTACTTTTAAATAATTCATATTCAATATTTTTGTTATTTATTTCGATAAAATATAAGCTAAAACAATACTGATCGACAAGAGAAAGCAAATCAGTATGTTTAAATAATTTTATTTCTCTTTTGTCATCTTTGATGGATAATCTTTCAAAGATTCAACATATCTTTTTTCCATATCATTTTTAGCCATTTTCTCCAATTTTGATATGGCTTGTTTCAATTCATCAGCTTTACCATTTGCCGACAATGCAGCTACCAAAACAGTGTTATTAGTAAAGGAATCAATTGATTTTAAAGCTTCTTTAATCCATTCTTCACCTTTTTGAGCAGCCATTGGAAATTTACTAATCTCTCCCTGAACAAAGGCTGTTGCAATAGTAGCCATAGTATTCGCCCTATTTGATGAGTTATTTATTTCCTCCTGGGCTTTTGGCAATTCTTCTTTTATTAATTTTATAGCCTCATCTTTTCTCCCTTGCTTAAGCAGAATATTGATATATTTCGTGCGCCATTCGGTAGAATTCTCCAAATTCATCCCTTTCAGACACCATTTCTCAGCCATTTTTAATTCCTCAGGAATATCTTCTGGCTTTTTATTATAGAGCATAAAATTTATATAACCATTAATCTCCCAAGCCGTTGCATAATTCGTCACATGACAATCCACAATATCTCGATATTCTTTCTTACCAAAATCTCCTCCTTTAGCAACTGTAAAATAATTAGCCAAATGTGTTCGAAGTGGTTCATCAACTTTCTTAGCATTTTCGATTACGCTATCTGCTGGTAAATTGATTTTACCATAAACCGCATTGATATAGTTCATTTTAAAAACATTAAATGCAGCAGCATCAATATCTTTCTGGGAAGCAAATTGCTGGTAAGCCTTTCTATTCTTTAAGAAATAAATAAATGTAGGATTGGTACAATCATCCATATATTTAGAAACGATTTCATAAACAGTTTCTGATGTCCAGTTTTTATCTCCTAATTCATTTAGATAGCTAGAAATAATTTCGGCATAATTCTTACGAGCTTCTTTTAAGGCAGCTATGTATGCAAGAACAGTTTCCATATTTCTATTTCCACTATTGTATTTATCTTCTAGTGTAGCTAACTGTTTGTTTGGGTTGTTAGCCAATTTAGAAAGAGCAATAAACTCTTCACTATTTTTTCCACCTACCGATTTATAAACTACTTTTCCATCACCGTTTATAAACAATAAGGTTGGGAATGCTTTAGTAGCATACTCCTTCGCAAACGCCACTCCTTCACCTTTTTCGGCATCAATTTTCATCGAAATAAAGTTGCTATTCATATACTCACCAACGTTCGAATCTTTAAAAACACTGGCCGCCATACGCATACATGGGCCACACCAATCGGTATATACATCAACAAAAATTAATTTATTTTCCACCTTTGCTTTTGCTTTAGCTTCTGCCCAGGTTCCATGCTCAAATTCAATACCTTGTGCAAATAAACCAGAACACATAAAAGTAGCGACTAGTAATACTAAAATCTTTTTCATATTCAGATTATTTTGAAGTATTTAGCATTGATTCATTATAAGCCTTCACTTGCTTTAAATAAGCTTGTTCATGCTCGGTCAAATCCATCGCACCAATTTTAGTAATGATTTTAGCAGCCTCCTGATGTCTTCCCTGAGCAGACAAAGCACTTACCAAAACACTATTATTATTTAGATTATCTTCTATTTTAAGTGCTTGGCGAATCCATTCTTCCGATTTCTTTGCAGCCATCGGAATAGTAAATAATTCTCCCTTTACTAATGCACGTGCACTTTCATATAAAGCGTTCACTTTGTTAGTGGATTTATTAATATCCTTCTGAGATTTACTAAATTCTTCTACTACCAACTTTTCAGCCTCTTCTTTTTTCCCTTGCTTCAAAAGAATAGTAATGTATTTGGTTCTCCACTTCACATTATCTTCCAATTCAATACCTTTTAAACACCACTTTTCAGCCAATTTCAATTCTTCAGGAATGTCTTCATTCTTCTTTTGGTAAAGCATGAAATCGATATAATTATTTATCTCCCATGCAATGGCATAATTCTGAATATGACTATCTACTGTTGCACGAAATTCTTTGTTTGCATAAGCTTCCATTGGACTAGAAACTACAGTGAAATAATTCGTGATATGTGTACGTAAAGGCTCTTCAACAACTTTGCTAGTTTCTGTTAATTCCTCAATAATTTGAACTCCTTCTGAATTTACTCTCTTGATTAAGTTCATTTTAAAGACATTGAAAATAGCATCATCAATATCTTTCCTGTCCGCATATTTTTCGTAAGCCTTTTTATTTTTTACAAAATAGGAGAAAGCCATATCTTTAGGATCATCCATATACTTTGATATAATTTCAAATACAGCCTGTGATTTCCATTTATTCTGCCCTAACTCTTTCAAATATTCTTTGATAACTTCTGAATATGCTCCTTGACTTTCTTTTAAAGCAGCAATGTATGCTAATACAGTTTGCTCATCTCTATCGCCTGCATTGTATTTTTTTGCCAATACTGGCAATTGTTTTTTGGGATCATTTGCCGATTTAGCCAATGCTATAAACTCATCAACCGACTTTCCTCCAACTGCTTTTAGTACCAATTCACCATCCCCATTAATAAATAATAAAGTTGGAAAAGCTTTTACCTCATAAGTTTTTGCAAATTCAGGACCTTCTCCTTTTTCGGCATCAATTTTAAAAGAAATTAAATTTTTATTCAAATATTCACCTACATTAGAATCAGTAAAAACTGTTTTTGCCAACACTTTACATGGTCCACACCAAGATGTATATACATCAACAAAAATTATTTTATTTTCTGTTTTGGCTTTAGCCTTCACTTCTGCCCATGTCCCATGCTCAAATTTTATCCCTTGAGAAAATGCACTACTACAAATAAACAATGCGATAATTACCCCAAATATTTTTTTCATTTCAATTTGAATTAATGAATTAAACTTACTTCTACTCTACAGACTGTGATTATTTCGGGTCGTATGAATGAAAAATGGCTTTTTAACCTTAATTAACCTAAGAATTATAATTTGGAACACTAGTATTCTTTATTTCACTAGTAATATGGTATTAATCACCCTTACTTTTAGGCAAAAAAAAAGACCAATTTACTAAACTGATCTTTCCATATAATGTATGTTGTTTGTTACTTAAAAAGCTCTTCAACTCTTTTTCGTAATCCTTCACCATGTAATCCTTTATCAATGATTTTTCCGTTTGAATCCATCAAGAAAATCATTGGAATATACGTAATATTGTAGGCTTTACTTACAGATTTGGTATCACGAACCTGTGCCCAAGGCATTTGCTCCTGATCTACGGCTTTTAACCATGCTTTCTCATCTGAATCGGTACTTACGCTTAAAACTTCTAATCCTTTAGCTTTATAGTCTTCATAAATTTTCTTCACATTTGGGATCTCTGCTCTACACGGTCTACACCACGATGCCCAAAAATCTACCAACAGATATTTTCCTTTGTACTTAGAAAGCGAAATAACTTCACTTTTATCTGATTTTAAAGAAAAATCCGGAGCCTGTTTACCAATGGAAACTCTTTGCTGATTGGCTTTTCTTTCAATCATCCGTTTAATGTAGTAAGAGTCCTGAATTTCTTTTGAGAAGGAGTTAATGATTTTATTTAATGTTTCAACATCTGCTCCCCAATATTTTTCATAGAACAATTGACTTAATGGAACACTGTTCGGATATTCTTTGGTCAATTCCCAAAGTTTAGAGTTGTACTGATCTACAAGCTTCTGCTCTTCAGAGCTCAACATTTTCTTATATTTTAAATTATCATAAGCTTTATAGTTTAACTTTTCCAATAATTGTTGATATTGATCATTAACAGCGGAGCCTTCAGCAACTAATTCTCCATTTTTCTCCGTAATTTTTATTACACCTGGCTCTGAAAACATAGTATAACTTTTATAATCCTTACCAATTTTTATGTGTATTGATCTACTAGCCTTTTCTGAATCCAGTTCCAATTCAAACGTACCATCTTTTATAGTAGCTTTATAAGTTAAGCTATCAGACTCTTGTTTCGAATAAACTTCCTGATACGGATAAATCACAAGATCCCCATCTCCACCAGATAGTTGACCTTTTATAATACAATTGTCATTTTGCTTACTACATGAGAATAGCGTTACCAATGCCATTAAGACAAATAGTTTAAAAAACTTCATGATAAAATAAATTAATATTAATACTAAAAAATCTCAGTAAAGTGGTTAGCTCCTTTTTGGACTGATAAAATAAAACCGAAGTTTCCAATAGATGGACATAGATGTATAGCCCCGGAAATAATTCCGGGACTAATAATATTCAATTACTCGCTATTACTAACGAGGATTTTGTTCGATTTCTGGATTTTTATTTATGTACTTTCTTGCAAAAGGTAAAGCCCATTTGTTATCGCCTGGAGCTAAAGTAAAGTTTTCACCATTTACGGAATGAACAATAGAGATATTTGCGTTATCGTATACATTGTAACGACGAATATCAGTATAACGATGTCCCATAAATGCTAATTCCCTTCTTCTTTCCTCTTTAACCAAAGCTAATGCTTCTGTAGCATCAGTAGCAGTTAGCGGAGCATAGGCTGCCGTTGCTATTCTATTTTGACGAATCAAATTGATATCATCCATAGCAGCACTAATACCAGCAGAACCTCTTCTTGCATTGCACTCTGCTCTAATTAGCAACATTTCTGGAACTGTTAATCCATACGAACTTCCTGTGTTACCATAATAGTAATAATACAGACTAGTACCCGGAGATGCCCATTCATTCGTTATCCTACCTGTGTAACGTAAATCATTATCCTGATCAAATAAGTCCATAAACTCTTGACTTGGATACATCATATAATAATCTGACAATGGATTCTTCAATAATAACTGCTCTTTATTCAGGTATCTTTGTCCAAAATCAAGCAAATCAGGATACCAATTATGGGCAGGTAAATCATTATAATTTGTCAAATAAGTATATAAACCCAAAGAAATATCAGCATACTTAAGAGCATTTGTAAAATCTCCCATTATTAAATAAGTTCTAGCTAATAATGCACTAGCAGAAGCTTTAGAGGGTCTCCACAATTCAATTTGAGTGTCAGGTAAATACTCATACACCTCATTTAAATCGGCAAGAATTAAATCATATACCTCCTGTACATTTCCTCTTGTTAAACTACCCTCTAACACTGGTTTTAATTGCATAGGCAAACCTAAATCCGTAGCCGCACTAGTAGGATCGTATTGTTTTGCATAGATATTTACCAATTTTAAATATGCAAAAGCTCTATGAACCTTTGCCTCAGCATATAACTTCTTTTTTTCCTCTTCATTTCCAGTTGTTCCCAGTACTTCATCTATAACTGTATTGAAAAGATAAATTCCTGCATAAGCATTATTCATGCTTCCATCTTCTTCTGATTGCAAATAGATATGATCCTCAAATCGATATGCTCTTGGTTGATATTCAGAATAATAAGAGCCAATTAAATCATCTCTTAAATCAATATCATCCGATAACCATAGGTCAATGTCGGGAGCATCCGTAACAGCTGTACCTCCCCAGCCTTGCGTATCATCTAATAAAAGTCTATAATCATCTACTTTTGACGGAATAACTTTTCCCTTCGGCTCAATATCCATCCAGTCATCACACGAAGTGGCAAAAACGACTAGAATCAATAAATATATAATATTTTTCATTTGTAATATTTTTTATCGGAAGTTGTGAAGCCACAACTTCCAGATTACTATCAATTAAAATCTAGCTTTCAAACTAAATGTATATTCTGGTTTTCTTTCTCCAAAACCATTAACTCCTACAATATATTCTGGGTCAATATCAGAATCATTAAAAGTTATCACCCCTAAATTTCTAACCTGAGCACCTATATTTAGAGCATTAAGTCCAATAGATTTAAACCAAGATTTAGGTAAATCGTAAGAAAGAACTACATCATTAAATCTGATATGTGATGCACTTTTTACATTATGACTTCCATATAGCGTATAAGTACCCCAATACCCTCCAATAACGGTATCATCATTAGGTAAAACAGGAATGTCGGTTGTATTTTCGTCACCTGCACTTCTCCATCTATTATCAAAATCTTCATGAACTTCGTTTAAAGTAAAATTACTTTTCAACGCGCTGTAATTAATAGTTGGTGTTCTAAATTTATATCCCAACTTATAAGTAAACAACATACTTAATCGTAGTCCTTTATAACTTAACACATTTCTAAAACTACCATAATACTTCGGAGTTGTGGTTCCTTCATATTTTAAACCTTCAACATCTTCAATTTCAGTGTTATGATCTATAATTTCTCCTTTTTCATTATAAACCTGAGGCATTCCTTCCGAAGAAAGTCCTGCCCATCTGTAAGAGTAAAGGTGATTCAATGGCTTACCAACTCTAGCAGATGCTGCTCCTGAATAGCTACTGATAGCTCCACTAACCGACTCATCTGACAACTCCACTTTCTCAACTCTATTTTTGTTGTAAGAAAAGTTCGTGATTACATTCCATTTTAGATCTTTATTAAGAATTCCAACATTTACAGAAAAATCAATCCCCTTATTAGACATTTCAGCAAAATTCATTAATGCAGAATCAAAACCGTAAATTGCATTTAAGGATACGTTTCCTAACAAATCAACACTTTGCTTATTATAGTACTCAATAGATCCAGAAACCCTATTGTTCCAAAGTGCGTAATCAAGACCAAAGTTAGCTGTAGAAGTTTTTTCCCATCTCAAATTAGGATTTTTTGGATTGTTGATATAAGCAAAGTTATATTGTGTTTGATAATCTTGACCAATTGAAGCAGTTAAGTATGGGCTGGTTGATTTATCAATATTACCACCTGTACCATAAGTCATGCGCAGTGTTAAGCGATTAACAAAATCAAGATTTATAAAATCCTCTTTGTGCATTTGCCAATTTGTACCCACAGACCATAATGGAACATTACGATACTCCTTACTAGCTCCAAATAAATTAGAATCATCTAAACGTACACTACCGGTTACCGTATATTTTTCATCAAAAGTATATCCGGCATTACCATAATAAGAAGCATATCTATTCTTCAAATACGAAAATGAAGTGTTATCATTAATTTTAGAAGGCCAATAAGAAAAAGCTCTTGGGTAATCGGTGTCGTAATTCATTCGCTTAAATTGCAAGCTAACAGGATCGTAGCCAAACTTTGTCATATTAGAACTTTCAGACTCTGTCTGGCGAAGCTCTGTACCTGCTATTGCATATACCTGATGTTTGCCATCATTGAAAGATCTATTGAAATTTAATTGCGCTCTGCTTGTAAAAGATTTGGTATATATATTTGCATCTGCTCGTGCGTCTCCCATTGGAATTGGATATACCATTTCACCATCACTTCCTATATGAGCTCGAGTATTTACTTGATTACGCACATAATATGTGTCCTCATTATACAAGTTTTGACTTTTTGAATTACCCCACTCATATTGGTAACGACCTTCAAAAGCAAGACCTTTAATCAATTTGATATTTAAACCAGCCTGCATTCTTAAATCAACATTCTTTACAGAATTATCTTTATTTTCGAACTCTTGATATGCATTATAAGTCCAATCGTAAGGAGAATTATTGGCTGCTGCATGAGTTTCCTTTCCCGCCTGAGAATAGGTCCAAGGCTGAGGAATATAATCACCATTTTCATCCAAAATTTGCTGATATTGAGCTAGTGAGCTTAAGCCACCTGCACCATTATTTTCAGCATTTCTTATTGTAGCGGAGATACCTGCATTAAAACTAATTCGGTCGGATATCTTTGTTTGTATTCTTAAATTAGAAACAATACGATCGTTATCACTTCCTTTCATCCATGCATTATTATCATCATAACTTAATGAGGCATAATAATTAGATTTTTCTGTAGCACCACTCACAGACAAATGATATTGTTGACGAACCGCTTTTCTTAAAAATAAATCAGCATACTCATCACGAACATCGATGCCTTTTAAACGGTTGATGATAGCATCCTTATCTGCTTCTGTCATCTGACCATCATTATATCTCAAATAGGTATCCAATCCTTCGTTATAAGCTGGTTGACTCAAAGCCCATGGAGATGCAAGTTCTTTCCATCCATTATCAGCAAAGTGCTTTTCTAACTCTAAAAATGATTCCGTAGACGCTCTTTTCAGACTGTATAGATCTGGTTCGGGAGTAATCGAAAGAGTAGAAGAAAACTCTACTTTAGTATGTCCTTTATCATTTCCCTTTTTAGAAACAATTACAATAACACCATTAGAAGCACGGGCTCCCCATATTGAGGCTGCTGCAGCATCTTTCAAAATGGTCATACTTTCAATGTCATTAGGATTTAAACTTTCTAAATCACCTTCGATTGGAAATCCATCCACAACGATTAATGGAGTAGTACTTGCATTCATAGAGGAAGCTCCACGAATAGTAATGGCTCCATTCTCGAATAAAACACCCGAAGTTTGCCCTTCCAGTTTATCTATAATATTTAAAGTTGATCTTTCTTCCAAAGCTTTAGCAGAGACCTTCTCAAACGCACCAGTTGCTCGTTCTTTAGAAATTGTTTGGTAACCAGTTACTACAACTTCGGCCATTTGTTCTGTATCGGCTTTTAAAGTAACATTCTGTATAACTTGCCCTGTATAGTTAATTTCTTGTGGTAACATACCTACAAAAGAGAAAATTAAAACAGCTTTATCACTATCTAATTCAATACTGTATTCTCCATCAATATTAGTAGCAACACCTGTACTTGTACCTTTAACAACAACAGAAACACCAGGCAAAGCAACTCCTTCTGCATCTGTTATCTTCCCCTTAAGTATTTTTACTTCTTGTTGCTCTTTTTTTACGGGTTCAGCTGGCTTAGGCATAATAATGATTACCGACTTATCTAATTCATAAGTTAAATCAGTACCTTCCAAAACTTCATCCAACACATCTTTTACTGTCTGTTCTTCTGCTTCTATTGAAATTCCATCTAGTTTTTCAATTTCACTTAAATTGTAAATAAAGCCAAGGTTAGTTTGCGCCTCGATTTCTTTAATCAAATCTTTTGCACTTACATTACTCATGTTCAAACTCACCTTTTGCTGAGATAGAACACTAGCATTCAATTGAATACTAAATACAAAAAATAATAATACAAATGTTTTCATAGCAATTAGCCATTTCGTCCGAATACCAAAAAGCTTAGATATTCGAAACAATTCAAATTTTTCCATAAATTTGTAATGTTTAGGGTTCGACAATCATCCTTATGGATGTTTAATTCTAAATAGCCGGAACATACTGGTACTATGTTCCGGTATTTTATTTATAATGGTTTTATCATTTTGTTCTTACAATAATATTTTCATTGTTTTTAACCTCAAATGTCACATTAGTTGTCTTCTCAATCATATCTAACAATTCATTACAAGACTCGAATCGTGGCAGCTTTCCAGAAAATTGATAATGTCTTGCTTCATCATCCTGAAAGAATACTCTCACCTTATACCAACGAGCTAATTTTCGCATAATTTCGTCCAAATTATCTTCCTCGAAAGCAAAAACCCCTTCTCTCCAACGCCCATACATTTTTGCATCTACTGCTCCAATAGTCATTTTATTAGAGTTCACATCGAATATGGCTTGTTCATCTGGTTTTATAATTTTAGCTTCTGTAATTCCATAATTTGTAACAACCTTTACGCTTCCCTCAACCAAAGTAGTTTTCATTTTATCTTCGTCCTGATAAGCCGAAACATTAAAAGACGTTCCCAAAACTTCCACATCCATCTGTTTTGTTTTTACAATAAACGGAGCTTTTTTGTTTTTTGTTACTTCAAAATAAGCTTCTCCTTCCAGCTCAACCACTCTAATATTAGATGCAAATCGAGTAGGGTAACTCAATTTCGATTCAGAATTCAACCAAACTTTGGTTCCATCTGATAAGATCAATTGATACTCCTCTCCTCTTCCAATTAACAAATGATTGAAGCGAAGCTCTTTTGCTTCACTATTCAGACTGGTATAATTTAATGATTGATTTTTATTCTCAATCTTAACATTAAGCTCCCCATTGGTTAAATCTTTTTTATTTTCATCTAATTCAATTTTTTCTCCATTACTTAATATCAATTGAGCTCTTTTAACACCAGGCTCAATTTCTACAGGAATATCAGACACATAATTTTGTTGAGTATCCACTTCTAAAAACAAATAAGTAGCAAGTAATATTGGCAAAGCAATTACGGCTGCATATTTTAGCAGGTTTATCCAATTTAGCTTAACAAGTTTTTTCTCTTTCTTAATAGATTGTTGAAATGTTGCCCACTCCTTATCCATATCAATACGAGAAAGTACTTCCCTCCTGCTCTTTGCCAGTTCTTTATTCTGCAGTTCACTCAATAAAATTTTGTTTGATTCAGAATAAGCTAACCATTCATCAAGTTGTTTTCTTTCTTCCATACCCAAGTCTTCTCCACTTACATGTAAAGAAAGAATCTTACTAATATCCAGTGCTTTGTTTATTTGATTATTCATTAATTAGTTTTATTTACGGTATCTCTACCTACCCCCTTTTATTCAACAGACGACAGTTTTTGAAATAGGGGTGAAAAAAAATTATATTTTTTTAACAAATCTTATTTGAGGTTAAAAATTCCTGAGAAAATATTTCTTTAATTGTAGTTGGTTTTACGCGATAAATATCTTTAGAATATTGATATCTATTAGCTTAAGAAATCTTATTGAATTTAAAATCAGCTTATAGCAAAAACTTAATTCAAAAATTGATAAAATTCAATTAATAGTAGAATGGCATATTCATTTCCATACAGCTCTCTTATTTTTTTAAAAGCAAGCATTTTGTGAGTTTTTACAGTATTTACCGATACATCGAGTTCCTCAGCAATTTCTTTATTGGAAAGACCATTTAAATTTAAACGGATTACTCTCTGGGCTTTTTGTGGCAATAAATTTATGGCAGTCTCTAATTGATAATAAACTTCTTCTCTCACAATCTCATTCTCTACAGTGTTATCGTAAATATAAATTTCTTCGTTGATATCACCATCTATTCTTCTTCTTTGTTCTTTTTTTAAATAATCGAAACAAGCATTTTTTGTTGCCATATAAAAATACACTCTCATCGATTTTTCAGATTCAAATGTCTCTACAGACTTCCAAATTCGTACAAATACTTCTTGTACAATATCTTTTGCAGAATCTTCATCTTTAACAAATTTATGAGCAAATATGCACAATGATGGAAAATAAGAATCAAAAAGTTTCTTAAAGTCTATTTCGCGTAATTTGATTTTAGAATCAATTCTCATTAGAGGAATTTTGGTTAGTCTGGATATCGTGGTTATAAAAACAAATGTAAAAGTTTTGTTCTAAAATCAAAACTTAAAAAAAATTACACAACATCTTATACATTTAATAACACTTAACCATTCCCAATCAAGCATCATACTAAAACATTTAAAACTAACAATATTATCACAAAAAAAAGGGCCATCCATAAATGGATGGCCCAAAAATATAATTCATATTTTTACAAAACTATTTTATAAATTCAGAAATTGTTAAAGTCCATATTTTAGCAGTTCCATTAGCTGCAACCACTTCATATTTCAAATCTGAACCACTATAATCTTTAATTTCTCCAAGAACGGGAGCATCTCCAACAGGCGATATTGTTGCTGCATTAGAGATGCTACAATAGCCAACAAGATTAGTTAACTCAACCAAATCTCTCTGTTCTGCAGGAAAATCATCTGAAACAGCAGGAACTGTAATCACACAATCTACTGTATTAGCAACTGTATCAATTGTATTGGCTACTTCCATCTGATAAACATTAAGTTGATCGTTATCGCCATTTTTTCCCATCCAGCGATATTCAAATTTAAAATTTGTAATATTCGCTTCTTCGTAAGCTGGCAAATCGTCTAATCCCGATTCCAGACATGATGTAAATAGTATCATGCTGAATAAAATGATTGTATATTTCACTAAATTTTTCATAGTATTCTATCTTTTTGATTACTCCCAACCAGGGTTCTGATCTAATAATTCATTTAAGTCTCTTTCCTTTTGAGGAACAGGGAACAGATAACGTTTTGTAGAAAATCTTTTCTCGTGATTTGCTGCACTTAAAAATACATCTTTAACTTCAAAACTTTTACCGTCGGCAGCTATTTCAAAGAAAGTGTGTTTGGTATCATTCAATTCTGAAATAACTCCGCCACCATCTTCTTTTCCCCAACGCAATAGAGACCAATATCTGTCATTCTCGAAAAACAACTCAACTCTACGCTCAATTTTGTAATACTTCCAAGCCTCATCTAAGCTTAAACCAGTTGCCAAAGCAGGTAATTTTCCATGAGTTGTTCTGGTTTTATTGATATACTCAATTGCTAAAGCTGTATTATTTAATCGTAACAATACTTCTGCATAATTCAAGTAAGCTCTACCTAAACGAGTAATACTCTGATGATAATTTGTGTTGACAATAGCTTTAAAATCATCTACATCGTAAATACCTTTTCGCATATAGTAACCCGATGGTGTAGCTCGGTTGGTACCTTTTGTACTTTCCGCATAATGTAAGTTTCCACCAATTCTTGTTGTTACTGTATTTGCGAACAACTGCGATGAATCTTGAACAATAGATGCGAAAAAACGAGCATCACGATGTTCATTATAAATGGCATGTGAAACATATCCTCCATTGGTCACAAAATCCTGATAATAAGAAGTCTCGTTCCATTTTTTAGCGACACCATCAATATCAGCTACCAAATAATCATCAACTAAACTACACGAAGGCCAAATTTCTGTCCATCCTAAAAATGGTTCTTTAAGCGCAGGAGTTCCTGTGGTTTTTGCAGGTTCCATATTTGGAACAATTCCCTGCATTAAAGTCATTTGATACCAAGTCGCATCAGCATGCTTGTATAATCCTAAAATCATCTCATTAGAATTAAGACCTGTATCATAATCGTTAAATAGGGACTCATAATCATCTTCTAAACTATAGCCTAAAGCAAACAAATCTTCACTTGCTTTCTTAGATATTTGGTAATAATCTTCTTTACCACTTTCGATATAAGCAGCACCATGTAAAGATATTTCGGCCAACATGGCATAAGCAGCTCCTTTTGTTAGGTGTCCAGTTCCTGCCTCACCTGGCAAATCAACTGCTGCTTCCTGAAGGTCTTTGATAATAAAATCGTAAGTTTCCTTAATCGTTGAAGTACGAGCTAATTTTAATTCATCTTCTTGAGTTAAAACCTTATCAACAATCACATATTTACCAAACAAACGAGCTTTAGTATAGTAGATTAATGCACGAAGCATTTTACCCTGTGCAATTAAAGCAGGCTTATCAACCTCTGCTATTCCTTCTGATTTTGTAACCTCTTCAATAATTAAATTACAATCTCTAATTACTTCGAAAGAATTCTTTTTTATTGGATTTTTATTTCCAGATGGAGCCTTTTTATACCAATAATATGAATTATTAGTTGCCCAACCTGCATCGAAATACTTATCGATTAAATCACGAGCTACTTTTATTGATCTACGGGTAAGGACATTATCTGTATAATCATCATTACCAACGCCACCAAATCTAGTTTGAGGGTCTCCAGGATTGACATATAATTCGGGAATAACCGAAGCATAAGTTGTATAAATAAACCCTTGTGCAAGGTTTACATCATTCCAAACATCTATACTTGTAAACTTATCAAGTGGTTTGGTGTCTAACAAGTCATCGCTACACGAATAGTGCATAAGCATGCTTGTTGTTAATACGATATATAATAATATTTTCTTCATTGCTTACAGTTTTTATTAAAATCCAACATTAATACCGAAAGAATAAGTGCGCTGTACCGGATATCCGTAATTCATAACTCCATTCAATGATTTTTGTTCCGGGTCAAAATAATCTTTCACATCAGATATGGTAAACAAATTGGTACCACTTACATATAACTTACAAGTTGAAAGCCAAGATACATTGGCCAATACTTTATGTTTTAAATCATATCCAATTTGTAAATTTTTCAATCTGAAATATTTGGCATTTTTCAAGTAAAAGTCAGACAAATTATCTGCATTACTATTGTTACCACCATTCACACCTTCCATGTGAGATACTCTTGGATATAATGCATCTGGATTGTCTGGTGTCCAATAATCTAACTGATAATCATAGGTACGTCGTTTTGCTTCCACAACCATAAAATTATCAAATGCCAAATATCTATCTCCTGTACCCTGGAATAAGCCACTCATAGACCATCCTTTGTAGTTCAATTTAAAATCGATACCATAGTTTCCATGAGGTTGAGAAGGCATATCAACTGTTCTCTTATCCTGCTCATCAATTTTACCATCTCCATTCACATCCTGGTAACGAATATCGCCACCTTGTGTTTGTGTTGAACCTGGCAAACGAGATGAATTTAAGATCTCATCAGAATTCTGGTACAAACCATCAGATAAGTAAACTAATCCACCATTCCAATAATCTTTTTTATTTGTAATTCTGGTATAAGGATTCAATAATGTTGCCTCATCTTCGGTGTCTAACTGTTTCCACAATTGATTAAAGTATGAATAATTAAAACCTACCTCATATTTTAACTCTCCAGCATTTCCTTTGTAACGAAGCGAGATTTCATAACCTGCTCTACGGTGTTCTGAATTTGATTTAATTTGAGGTAAATCTTTTCCTAAAGCCTGAGAATAAGTATCCTTAGGACTTACTAAATAACCTGTTGTTTTATAGAAGAAATACTCAAACGATCCACTCAACTTATTATTAAGCGAAGAAAAATCGATACCAGTATTAAATGATTTTCTTGTGTACCATGTTAACTCATCAGGATTTACTAAATCACCTTCTGAATAACCATTTACCATACTTCCATCAATATTATAAATACTTGATTCCAAATTATAAACTGGAATATAACCAAAGCGATTAACACCACTAACAACACCAGTTTCTCCGTAAGAAGCTCTAAATTTCAAACTATTAAGAATGTTTTTATCACTTAGATCTTGCATGAAGTTTTCTTCAGAAACATTCCAAGCAACTGAGGTTGCAGGGAAAAATCCCCACTTGTTACCTTCAGCAAAGTTATCGTTTCCATCGTAACGACCACTTAACTCAAAAATGTATTTGTAATCGTAATCATATTTAACTCTGAATACATAACCTGCATTGGCTGACTCTGATTCATTTCCGTAATTATCTTTTCCCTCAACTGCACCAGCAAATAATTGATCAACTCCTCCTGACTGAAAATCTCTACGAAAAGCAGACATATTCTCAGTAGTGCTTGTTGTTTGATTGTAAACAAATGTTGCATCAACACCATGTTTCCCAAAAGTATTCGAGTAATTAAGACTGGACTCTAAATACAATTTATCTTTGTAATAAGACCCAACATTTAAAGATGGTGATGGCTGTGTCATTAAAGATCCATCCTGCATATACAGTGGCACATTCTTAGTCCAGGTTTTCTCCCAACCGTCGCCATCGCGATAGTTAGCCATAACACCTACCTTTAAACCTTTAATAGTAGGAACTTTCCACTTGGCACTAAACTGAGCATTAATAAATTTATCCCTTGTTTTTTTATAACCCGCATCTTTACTTGAAATTGCTATTGGATGATCACCATTACCACCTCCAGCTAATGTACCATCTAAATTATAAGCACGATACAATGGACTTGTATTCTGATTTATAGCACGCCAAATACTATACATTCCTACAGAAGGCTCTTTATATTTTTCCAAACTAGCATTAATATTAACACCAATTTCCAAACCAATCTTATCGAATTTTGTATTTACATTACTTCGAATATTAAATCTACTGTAATCAGTAGCATCACTTTTTAAGATTCCACCCTGATCGATGTAACCCATAGAAATAAAATAATTCGTTTTCTCACTACCTCCTGTAAGAGATAAATTATGGCGTTGCTCTGTCGCAAAATTCTTTAAGGTTAAATCTGGCCAATTATTGTCTGGAAAGACATCTAAATCACTATGATTTTTGATGGTTTCTAATTGCTCATCAGAGAATGTAGGAACTGTACCATCATATTTACTTGCTGCATTCTGAAGCAGAGCAAAATCATAAGAATTCAGCATATCAGGCAACGTAGTTGGCTCACTCAACTGGTAATTATAAGAGTAGTTTACTTTAAGTTTACCCTCTTTACCTCTTTTTGATGTTACCAAAACAATACCATTACCCGCTCTCGATCCATAAACTGCAGTTGCAGCAGCATCTTTCAAAAAACTAATTGTTTCAACATCATCTGAGTTTAAAGCATTAAAATCCTGTTCCGACGAAATTACTCCATCGATTACGAACAAAGGCGTACCACCACCACGAATCGATATTGAAGGCGTTGAACCTGGTCCTCCACCACTATTTTCAACGACTAAACCTGCAACCTGTCCTTGTAAAGCACTACCTACATTTGTAAATGGTGTTTGTTCTAATTTTTCAGCTTTCATGGTAGAAATTGCTCCAACCGATTTTCTTTTGGTAGTAGTACCGTAACCAATTGCAATTACCTCATCAAGTCCAACCACATCGGCACTCATTGCAACATCTAATTCGGCTTTTGAAACGGTAATATCCTGATCGCTCATTCCAATAAAGCTAAAATGAAGAACATCACCCATTGCAGCATTAATAGAATACTCACCATCGAAATTTGTAACTGTTCCAATAGTTGTTCCTTTAATTACAACACTAACTCCCGGAAGAGACAATCCATCTTCGGAACTAGTAACTACTCCTTTCACCACAAGTTCCTGAGCTTTTACTCCAAAACTACAAGACAGTATAACAAATAAAGTAAAGAGCAAATATCGCCCCAGACTCTTATTTAAATTTATCATTTGATTTTTCATTTGATTTAGGTATTAATTCTTAAATTTTGCATTCCCATTGATGTAAAGTTCTTATGAGATGCAAACATTTGCATTACTTCCAATAATCCTCTGTTTTTTCAGGCTTAAGATATGATATTAATAATAAAATCGACTCGCAATAATTATACATTCTTAACATACACTTGTCCTGATTTTATAAACACATTACATTAGCTTGTATCATATTGATTTTTAAATAAAGTTGTTTTCATTTTCTTTTTAGATTATAGATTAGTTAAATATTAAATTCGGTAGAGACTTATCAGCTACCAGTATTTTCTTAGCATCGCCTGAATATTTATTTCCTTCGAAAACAATGTCTTTTGATGCCTTTATTGTTATTGCTGGGTTTTCTGGAAAAAGCTTTGGAAAGGTACCCGAATTGGTAATTGTATTTCCTTTAAATAATAGTTTTTCGGTATTTGTAATTTCTAATATCCAATTGTCGAACTGATTAATTTTATTATTTGTGATCTCAATATTATGAAATGCTATATTTTCATTATCATCATCTGTTTCGAAACGAATAATACCTCGATTCAAACCACTGTGATTACAATCTTGAAATACATTATCTGTAATTATAATATTGGAACCATTACCCGACTCGTACCAATGTCCACTTTCAACAGGAATTAGAATTGCTTCCATTTCGGTGCTGAAATAGTTATTTCTAATAATGCTTTTCTTTGGTGTTGAAAGTAGTAAACCGCGAGCTCTGTTATTGCTTATATTACAGTTCTCTACTAATAATTCGGGATATGCAGATAAATTTTCAACTAAATCGCCTTCTTTAACAGTCTTAGGAAGTTTTTCGTTCAAGGTGATAATTTGATATCTGCCATTTATATACTGAATGCTCTTAATTGTAAGGTTATGATATGGCTGAAAAGATTTACTTAATCGAACCAAACCTAAAGTATCGTTGGGAATACCAACAACAAAACCCTGTTGCTGCGAATGCCCCATACGTACACCAATTCTATAATCATCTAATACATCAACAATTTTCTGATAAGTACCATGAATATTCGATGCATCATCTAACTGATTGGTGAGTGTGCAATTCCTTAGAATTACTTTTCCTCTGCATCCTACAAAATGAGTTGCATCGGCTGTTGTTGAAACCATACGACCATTTGATGGAGTCACATTAAAGCCATCAAGAACAAGGTCAGCAGAATTTTCAGCAATCAAACCCATTCCTCCTGCATGATGAACAGTTACATTATTCGCATTAAAACCATAAGTATGAGTTAGTCTAAACGCAGGAGCAACACGATTAAATCCTTGTTCTCCTTTGGCACTTAATATCATCCCTACTTGAGGCAACTTTTTACCATGATTATGAATACGTACAACTCCTGGCTTCAACTCCTCAACAAATAAACGATCTTCTCTTCCTAGTTTTTTATACTCAGGTCCTCGAAAATCTACTTCATATTTGTAATGGATTCGATCTAAGTTTCTTCTAACTTTAGCTTTCTTAACGGTAGTTAAATTCGTATACTTTTCTGTATTAAAAGTGATCGCTTTTCTTGCAGGATCATAAAGAATCGTTTGTCCAAGATTATGCTCGTAGTATTCTTTAATAAAATAGATCTGACCATTTCGAATCTCATATGGGTATTCTTCTGATATCTTCATATCAAAAGTTTTCTTCACTTCATCATTTGCAATGATTAATCCTTCACTATGAAAAGGCTCATACCAATCGATGGATAAATTTTTAACCGTGATGTTTTTACTGTGATCAATTAAGAAAGGAATCATGATGCCATGAAATATAAACTTTGAACCTTGACCGTCGATTGTTAGTTTTTTAAAATCGCGAATAGGAAAAGCTGTTCGTATCATTACATCACAATGATTCGAAATGTGACAAAACTCTTCTAAACCTTTATCAGGATAGAAATGGTATGTTCCTTTTTCAAATTTGATTTCTGATATTGCTTCATCCTTAGCTTTCATCATTCGAGCCAATACAGCAGCAGTGGCATCTTGCTGAATTTCGGTTCCGAATGTTATCGTACCTCCATCTTCTGATTGATTTATACAACTCGCAAACGATATCATTATAAATAACAAGATTGCTAATATAGTAGTAGTGCTTTTCATTCCCTTTTTTAATAATTTGATTAAGATTTTCGCAATATTTATCTCTCCTATCCCATTGCGAATTGTGATTAATACAAATATTAAATCTTTAAGAAAAAATGGTGAGAACCATAGTAAATTAAATGTATCCACAAGTACAATTCGGTAAAACACACAAAACAACACGCATGCAAACATCTATTTTACAAGTAATTAACGATACATATGCATTTATATTATAGAAAGATATTTTTTCGATTAATAAATTTACATTTTTAGTTTAAGCCACCAGAAAACTAAAAACTAAGGCTTGTCCAATTTAAATTGGACAAGCCTTAAAGCAGAATTTTCATTCTATTTGTAACTAATCACTAACTTATTACATCAATCAATCATTTCTTTAAAAGGAAATATTTCTGATTCACTTCTAGCTTGTTTCATTATTTTCTTCATCTGGCTAACAAGATCGGGATGACTTTTGGCTACATTATTTGATTCACTAGCATCCACAGACAAATCGTAAAGCTCAAATTCTCCAGGTTTATCTTTTGTAAGATTATAAATAACAGCTTTCCATTTGCCCATTCTAAGAGCTTTTCTTCCTCCTTTTACATTTAACTCCCAATATAAATATTCGTGCTGTTTTTGCTTTCCTTCAGCCAACAACTCAGGAAGAAAGGAAATTCCATCAATATTTGAAAGCTGCTTTGCACCTACAATATCAGCACAAGTAGGAAGAACATCCCAAAAAGCTGATACATGATCGGACTTACTTTCTGCTTTTACTTTACCAGGCCATACTACTATAAATGGCGTACGCACACCACCTTCGTATAAATCTCGTTTTACACCACGCAATCCACCAGCACTATTAAAAAATTCAGGATTAGCACCTCCTTCCTGATGTGGACCATTATCACTTGCAAACATTACAATGGTATTATCGGTAATTCCAAGCTCTTCGAGTTTACTTACAATTTGTCCAACGTAAAAATCCATACGTGTTACCATACTTGCAAAACTTGCATAAGGAGCTTTTTGAGAACAATATTTGTAAGTTTCAATAGTAGGACCATAATCCGAAGCATAAGGCTCACTTACCTCATAAGCATTATTTTCTACAAATTTACCATCGAACATTTTTCGAATCGAATCATTAGGAGAAATTAACTCGGCATGTGGCAAAACAAATGGTACATAAGCAAAAAATGGTTTATCCTTATTATTCTCAATAAAACGAAGAGTTGCTTCCTGAATTTTATCAGGTGCATAAGTTACAGTGTTTGTCCAGTCGTTACCTTCTAAGTATTCCTTTTGCTGATTATGCCAAAGGTAAGGAGGATAATAACGATGTGCCATTCTCTGACAATTGTATCCGTAAAACTCATCAAACCCTTGTTTGTTAGGATCGCCTTCGGTTCCTGTAAAACCCAACCCCCATTTTCCGAACATACCTGTTGTATATCCCTGACTTTTAAACATCTCAGCAAGAGTTAATGTACTTGCCGGAATTGGAATTTGTCCTTCTGGTAATAATTCTTTATTTCCACGAATAGGGGTATGCCCCGTATGTTCTCCAGTTAGTAATGAAGAACGAGATGGCGCACAAACGGCCGATCCGCAATAGTGTTGAGAAAATTTCATTCCACGTTTAGCCAGTTTGTCGATATGAGGAGTCTGAAATTTTTTTTGTCCATAACAACTTAAATCTCCATATCCAAGGTCATCAGCAAGTATATATACAATATTAGGCTTACGTTTAATCTGAGACTTCTCATTTTTTCCCTCATTACAAGAAAAAAGAAAAAACATCAGGAATGACAATATTACTATTCTATACATTTTATCGATTTTTACATTGTATTACTTAAGTTCAATTTTTTGAATATTTGAATACTCTTCACCACGAACAGCAATAAAAGCATCAAGCATCTCTTTTAACTTTTTAGGATTTGTATCTGCCAGATTATTTTGCTGACTAATATCTTCTTTCAAGTTATACAATTGAAATTCGGGCGCAGTACCTAGCTCAATATTCACCTTTTTGTTGATAGCTTTTCCTTTATATGGAGGAATCATTAACCAATCACCCATTCGAAAAGCAGTTCTTGAGGTAGCTTCAATAATTAAGCTCTCTCTCCCTTTTTTACTTTTCCCCATAAAAACATCCAACATATCCTGACTATCGGTATCGGGAGCATCTACACCAATTAATTTGGCAATAGATTCCATTAAATCCATCTGGCAAACCAAAGCATCTGATTCTTGTGGCTTAATTTTACCTTTCCAATAGGTAATTAATGGGACGCGAGTTCCGGCTTCAAATAAGCTATATTTTCCACCACGTAATACTCCTGTAGGTTTATGCTTTCCTAACTTTTCAACTGCATCATCAAAATAACCATCATTTAGCACCGGGCCATTATCACTAGAGAATACTATTAAAGTATTTTCTAAAATACCTTCTTCTTTTAATGTTTTTATAAATTCTCCAATCGTCCAGTCTGCTTCTAAAATTACATCGCCACGAGGTCCCATTCCCGATTTTCCAACAAAACGAGGATTTGGAGTACGCGGTACGTGCGGTTGCTGTAATGCATAATACAAGAAAAATGCCTCATTCTTATGCTCTTTTACATACTGCTGAGCTTTAGCTAAAAACTGATCCGACATATCTACATCGTTCCATTTTGCTTTCTCACCACCCTTCATAAATCCAATACGTGGAATGCCATTAACAATACTACTATTATGACCATGATGCCATTTCATACTTAGCAATTCCGGATTATCAATACCTGTTGGTTCACCTTCAAAATTTTTGTTGTAACTAACTTCGATCGGATCATTAGGATCTAAGCCTACCACATTTCCATTATCGATAAATACAGTTGGAACACGATCTTGAGTAGCAGCCATAATATATGAGTAATCAAAACCTACTTCGTTTGGGCCTGGAGAAACACGCTTATTCCAATTTACATTGCCAGATCCTAAGCCTAGGTGCCATTTCCCAACAATTCCGGTATGATATCCATTTGCTTTCATCATTTTAGGTAATGTTGGCTGGTCGGTTTTAATTAATAAAGGAGCACTTCCCGGAAGAATTTTCGCATCCTTATTTCTCCATGGATATGTTCCTGTTAAAATAGCATATCTACTAGGAGTACAAGTTGCAGAAGAAGCATATCCGTTAGTAAAACGAACACCACCTTTTGCTAAAGCATCGATATTTGGAGTCTGTAGTTCGGTAGCTCCATAAGAACTTAAGTCACCATATCCTAAATCATCTAAATAGATAACAACAACATTGGGTTTGCTTTCGGGTTCTTTATCAGATTTTTTTTTGGCTTTATTCGTACAAGAAGCCAAGGCAAGAATACTAAGCGAGAGTAAAACTGCCGCAATGGTTTTAAAATTCATAATGTTTATTTTTTAGTAAAAGCTTATTTACAAATATTCTGTTTTTCGTAAGGCAAATCGTAACTCTAAGTAAAATAAATGTATTCTCAAGTTTAAAACAAGTAAACACAAAAAATCAAAACCCTGATATTTTGCCAGTTACTCAAAAAGACAAAAAAATGCCGAACTGAATTATTGCGTATTATATACTAGCCAATGCAATAATCTATCCGGCATTAATTAAACTTAATAGCTAAGCTAATTTTCTATTTCTTCTTCGATTTTTTGTATTCGCTGCTCATTGAATGAAATCCTATTTCAACTCCATCTAACATTTGCTGATACAATTCAGGTTTTTCCTTTTTCACATACTCTAATACATCAACAGCTCCAGGATAAACAGGGTGAAAAACATCACTTACTGGTTTATTTAGCTTATCAAACTTTACAGTTTCTTTTCTCATTTTCTTGAGAATCTTTTCATATTTAGCATTCTCAGCTAAATTATTCAACTCTTGAGGATCATTCTTTAGATTATACAATTCTTCCTTCGGTTTTGAGTCAGCAAAGAAAAACGCTTGTTCTGGTGTTAGTTTCCCCTCTTTATTTAGCTGTCTCATGATATGAACTGCTGGACGATAAAATTCCAAATAAGCTTGATGAGCATCGTAAGGAAGCTCAGGTTTATCATTTCGAATGTACTTCCATTCATCAGTGCTTATTGCACGAATTTTTTCCTGAATTTCGTCCCATAAATCTCTAGCTGCATAAGCATATTCTCTTTCAAAATCCTTCTTAAAAATTGGATTTCCAGTCATATAATCTGGAACTTCAATACCTGCAAAATCAAGAACTGTTGCAGTAATATCTATAGATTCAACAACATCTTTTCTGATTTTACCCCCTGGCAATCCGTTGGGAGAATACACAATAAAAGGAATTCGTAATCCGGGATCTTGCAAATAGCCTTTACCACGAATATTGCATCTGCCGTTGTCTCCAATAAAAATTACTATGGTATTCTGAGCCATTCCTTTTTCTTCCAACTCTTTAAAAATGCCGCCAATTTCATGATCTAAAAATTCAATCTGATCCAAATACTTTGCCCAATCTAATCGAACAACTGGATGATCTGCCATATATGCCGGTAGTACTACAGAATCTGGATTTACCGGATGAGTAGACTTGTTTCTCACCTCATCCCACCAATCACCACGATGACTTGCTAGTAATTGAATTTGAGCAAAAAATGGCTGATCTTCTTTTTCGAAATTATCATACTTATCGAATAAACCAAATTGTGTTTTTCCATCCCATTCACCAATTGCTTTATGCTGAAAATTCACATCGATCTTACGCCCTTTTTTCATTACAGAATGATTTCCTAAAATACAGGTATAACCCGCATTTCGCAATAAAGATGTAAATGGCTTAAAATTCTCATTCAATGGAACATCACGATTACTACGGTGATTCTGAGCATTTATTTTTAACTGATGAGTTCCAACCATCATTGCTGATCTACTAGGCGAACAAATTGGGTTCGTCACAAAGCAATTATCAAATCGTACACCTTGCTCGGCCATTTTATTCAAATTTGGAGTCTTTACGGCTGGCATGCCATAACATTCCAAATCCAAACTCATATCTTCAGCCATTAACCAAATAATATTTGGTTTTTCTTGAGCTTTACATCCCAATGCTGAAATGAAAATCACAAATATCAAAAAGCAATTTTTCATGGTATATTTAAACTTTAATTTATTGTTTGATTCTTAAATTTTATTCTCTCAACAGATAGTTACTTCTTAATATCCTCTGCACTAACTGCATTTGCAAGTGCTTCTTTTTCCCAAGCATCTAGTTCTTTCGCTAGTTTTTTAGCAATAGTCGGATTCACAAAAATTAAGTCACTTACCTCTCCTTGATCTTTCTTAATATTGTATAATTGTTTCAATCCACTATGGTATTTTATCAGTTTCCAATCACCCGAAATAATTGCTGCATATTGATCCTCGTAAGAGCGAAAAAAATATAAATTTCTTTCCTCAAATTTTTCTCCTTTAATCAAGGGAAGAATACTCTTACCTTGTATTTGTGTATCGGTACACTTTTTACCAGAAGCTATTTCAACTAAAGTTGGGTAAACATCCAAAGTTTGAATGGGCACATCGCAGGTTGTATTCGCTTTGGTTACACCAGGATAATACATAATGAATGGCACTCTGGCACCACCTTCACCTAGTGTATTTCCACCATTCTTTTTCCCTCTTAAAGGATAATTAGTAAAATATCCTCCTTGATCGGATATGAATAAAATTACAGTATTGTCGGCAATACCTCTCATTTTTAAAGCAGTTCTTACCCGCCCTAAAGCTTCATCCATAGCCGTAATCATGGCTCCATATTCGGCATAACGCTTTTCCATTCCCTTCGCTCTATATTGCTCAACTAGATCTTTACGCCCAATGTGTGGTCCATGAACATCATATAACCATACACTAAGACTAAATGGTTGTTTTTTATCGTAATTTTTAATAAAATCTTCCGCTTTATCAGTCAAAACATCAGTAAGATATTGGTCTTTTGGAATCGCTGCCAAAGGATTATCTCCTTTAAAGAACGGCTGGTAATAACTTTTAGGATGACCAAAATTACTGGTTCCATATTGTTCATCAAAACCTTGATGAATTGGATGGTAAGGTTCGTGTCCCAAATGCCATTTTCCTATAAAAGCATTGTAGTATCCAAATTCTTTTAATTTCTCAGCATAGGTAATCTCTTCCAATGGCAACCAGTTACGAGATGGCATTTGAACAGGATCTTTAGGCCATAAATTGTACTCTTCGGTATTTCTTCCTGTTGTCATGTCGGCATGCGTAATATGTCTTGGCATTTGTAATCTTGCAGGTTCTTTTCCTGTTAATAAAGATGCACGACTTGGACTACAAGTAGGAGTTGCAATGTATGCACGTTCAAAATCAACTCCATCACTTTTCAATTGATCAACATTTGGAGTTTCGAATAGTTCATTTCTATAACCTAAATCGGCCCATCCTAAATCATCAACAAAAAACAAAACAACATTTGGTTTGTCTTTAGCAATTCCCAATAGTGAAGACATCAATAATGATGCTACTAGTACATACTTTTTCATCATTTCTTTTTTATTACAAATTATAAACGAATAAACTACTATTCGCATAAAAACTTGTATTTGCGTGTTAAGAATTTGTATCTGAAGGTAAAATAGGTGACGTAAAACAATTCTACTCCCAAGTCGTAACTAGCTAGTAGTTAATAAAAATCAGGATTTTTAATCTTTATTTTTTTTGAGTTTACCCAAGACATTGTATGGGAGACAACACACTTTTACAAGTAATCTTTATTTTCTTTTCGAAAAGCTTCCAATCTATTTTGTTGGTCTGCATTTAATTTCTGATTGGAAAGATACCAATAAGCTCTTCTGGAAATTAGAATATTTTTATCCAGTAATGAGATAATATTACCAATAATTACATTTGATGGAGCTCCTTTTTCCTCCAGTAAATTCAAAAATAAATTGACTTCCTGATAAGTATTCAATTTTAGACTTTCCTGGCTAAACATTTCAAAAAATCCAACAGGAAAAGCATAGTTTGTTTTTCGTAAAGACTGAAGACATAAGGATTTTTGAGTAGCAGTTCCTTCCTTAAAAAGCTTTACAAGAGAACTGAAATAAATCTTAGCATCCGCTTTTTCCAGATAAGACAATCTTAATTTGTTAAGCTTACGATCCTTATCCAGATTCAGATGATTTATGGCATCAATTGTTTTCTTCTCATAAATTCCTTTTCGGATTATTTGTTGAATTGCAAAAAGCTTTCTTTTCTCATCTTTGCACAAATACGAATTTAATCTGTCTGCACTTAAGGCATCTCCACTTATTCGTCTGATACTATCTTGAATGGGATTATTTGCCCAATGCCAAATAGTATAACAAGTTATAACTGCACCCTTTACAAACTCATTTTCTTCCAAATCTATTGCTGTAGCTCCAGACATTGCATCAACATCCGATTCATGAAGGTTTTTAGATTTTAGGATATCACTAATTTCTAGATTTCGGAATGCAGATTTTTCATTTTTTAAGATTCGATGTAATTTTTCGTAATCGGCCTTTGAAAACTTCTCACCTTCTGCTTTTTCAAGATCTATTCCTTTATTCAGTTCAAACCTATCGTAGGATCCAATCTCATTCCAGAATATTCGCAAGGTATCCATCTTACAAACATTATCGTAACAATATACAGATGGAACATCCATATAAAACTCATTGTTTGTATTTTCTATTAATGTTAACTGCTCTGTTGCATTGTGCTCTTTACCCGGATGAACAACTTCCAATCGATGAAGTTTTTCCTTTTCGGGTATAAAAATAGCATCTGCTACTGATACCTTAACAAATATCAATAACAGAAGCAACAACAAACACCTAACACTAAGTTTCATTATGAATAACATCTTATTTCATATAACTTGGCATTTTTATAACCCCAAGTCTCTTTTAATTTCACTCTAATTGCTGTGGTTTTCACCTGATCAAAACTGGTTTTCATTACCCGTGTAATGTTCTCATCAATCTTGGCAACTTCAACCCATTGGCCTTTTACACGAGCTTCAACCGAAGCTGTTTTTATTAATTCTGGTGGCACATCTAAAACCTGCTTGTTTTGTATATTTTTTTGCGGGTTCTTATGCATCATCATTTTTCGCAACACATTGGTGTCTCCTTTTAATTCCACTTTCGAAATTTTCACTGGTTTTTCCCATTCCAACTGCAAGTTAACATTTAAACCATCAGCTTCCCAATGGTGAATTTCTTCCCCTCTATCACGAGAAACACCATCAACCAATAATTTAGCATCCCCAGAAAGTGTAGATGATCCCATAATTAGGCTTGCTTTCCTAGCCAAATCCTTAGCATCTGCAGCAGGACGATTCGGGATAAAAACATCATCGCGTAACAATTGTTCTTGCAATTCATTGATGTGCTTTTTACGTAATTCTCTCGGATTAATTCCTTTTTGCAAACAAATTGCAGCCCCCGTTCCAACAGCTTGTCCCATTAATGCACAAGTCGCAATAATTCTTGTAGATGATAACGCAATGTGTGTTAAACTTGCATTTCTACCCGCAAATGAAAGGTTGCTAATATTTTTTGAATATAAAATACCATACGGTACTTCGTATATATTTTTCGATTTCTGATGAAAATAACTCGCAGGTTCTTTCAAATTCTCGATTCCTCCAGGGTTGTGTTCATCCAAAGACCAACCACCAAAACCAATGGCATCTTCAAAATGAGAACCTTCCAAAATATCATTCTGATTTAAAATGTAATCACCCATGAATCGTCGAGATTCGCGACGACCAGGAATAGAACCGATCCAATCCAACACAATATTTTCAGCTTCTGGAAAATCTCCTGAATTTTTTATATGATCCCAAACACCATAAAAATGTGCCATTAATTTATGGCGATTCTCTTCGCGCAAAGCGATATTATCAAATTCGCTAGATACCTCTATCCACCAAAAACCTTCTTTTAAATGCTTAATTCTGCGGTGTTTATCCTTAAAGGCATTCTCATGATCGAAAGGAATTGCATAAGCAGGAGCTTTAAATGGCATAGGACGTCCCATATCTTTAGAGATCATCATGATACAATCACCCATTTTCCAACCATCAGCTTTATCTGGTGCATACGATTCGTTGAATTCGTCTTTCCCTTCGCGGCCAGTACGGTATTCAGCTCCAGCAATTGCAGCTAAAAGTCCATCGCCCGAGCAATCGATAAATTGCTTTGCATTTATGGTGAATTCCGTTTCGTTGGTAAGTCCCCAACAAATAGCAGATTTTATTTCATCACCATCCATCACAGCATCAACTGCCTGTGTGTTTAGCATCAATTCTAAATTCGGTTCACGAACCACATAATTGTACAAAACATGGTCCCAAACAGGATAAGATTCCTGTTGATTGTGTACCCAATTTTCAATTAATATTTCTTCAATAATTCCCGTTTCTCTTTCTTGTGGAGCGCCATTAACTGTCACTCGCATTTCACTAGAAGCGTTTCCGCCTAAAACAGGTCTGTCTTGAATTAAAATGGTTTTTGCTCCATTACGAGCTGCAGAAACTGCAGCAGCTATTCCAGCTATTCCAGCTCCAATAACAGCAACGTCGAAATTCAAACTTTGCTTTCGTACAGGAATTCCTTTTTTTCCTGTTGCTACATTCAACCAATTATCCTTCAATCGATCATTCGAAGCATTATCTATAATTTCCGGAGAAGCATTTGCAACAACTGGAAGTAATCCTGTTGCAACAACACCTAATGCTCCTTTTACAAAAAAATCTCTTCTTTTCATCTTATCTTTACGTATTAGACTGTTCTATTCTACAGATAACTCATCAATTCCTAAACCATCATCTTCCAATGCAGTAATTCGAATTGTATTTGCTCCCGAATTTAATTGAGCTTTTACTTCAAATACAGCCCAATTTTTCCTGTAATTTTTGGTTGCAGGTAATTTAATTTCTTGATCTACTCCGTTAATGGTTAATAAAACTTTGTACTCAGGTCTTATTTTTTCTTGAGCAGAATATCGAATTTTCAAGACAAACTCTCCCGGACTACCATCATTTTCTTGATACCATTCAACGTAACCCCCATTGTTACGTCCAAAATCAAGATATCCCTTACCATGAAATCCACTTCCTAAATCAGATACATTTGCAATATTAAATGTTGCATCTTCAGCCTGATCTCCTCCTGGATTAGCCGCTACTCTTACTCCATCAAAAACAAAACCTTCATCTTTAGCAAAACGTTCCTCCATTAACTGGATTTCTTTTCCATTTAACACAACCAAAGCCTTTACCGTTGTTCCCAATTCTACTTCAAAAGCATCAACATATCGTTTTGAATTTTGCGTTGGAACGCTTCCATCTACGGTATAAAATACTTCAATTTTTGTTTTCAGTAAATCTCCTCTCAAGTTCAAAACTTTCGTATCGATACTTACCTTATTTGATGTGACTTGTTTTTTCTCTCCTAAAATACAAGATGCCAAAAGAGCTATATCTCCTGTTGCATCGGTTGATTCAATATAAGCACGAGTTAATCCGTAAAAGGCAATTCGATTTGTTGCTTCAAAATGTTTTTCTACATCAATTGGGCTTCCGTTGTCTAAGGCACGAATTTTTCCCGCTCCAATTACCTTAAAATAAGTTCTATTTTCTCCGTAAGGATAAAATTCACCTTTTTCATCTTCTGTAGTTACTCGAACCTGAACAATATCTTTCGATTTATTAGCAAGAGATTCTCCATCAACAGATAAGCGAATTTTTGCAGGAGCTGTTGCTGTTCTAATTACTTTTTCGACAACAGATTTACCATTTTTATAGGCTACGGCTTTTAATTCTCCAGCTTTCCATCCTACCATCCATTGGCATTGCATTTTATCATGTGATTTACCCGGTTTTTGTTTGCCTAAAGATTTCCCGTCGAAAAATAGTTCAACTTCATCGCAATTCGAATAAACCCAAACAGGAATTTCAGTTCCTTCTTTTAATGTGGGATGCGTCCAATGAGGAAGAATGTGAACCATTGGTTTTGTGGTCCACTGACTTTGATACAAGTAGTACAAATCTTTTTCGAAATTAGCCATATCGATAGCACCTCCCATAAAAGATTTGAATGGCCAACCACCATGAACGTAAGTTGCCTCTCCAATGTAATCATGACCCGTCCAACGAAAAGATCCTGCATAATATGGAATATCGCGTAACTGCTCAATATTATGACGAGAAGTTAATCTCACCATAGCATTATCATAGCTAGAGTTAAATATTTGCTTAAAATTCTTACGCCCTACAGCATTGGTCCAGTCAAAAGAAAACACTTCTTCTTCTGTTAAGTCAGGATAATAGTATGATTTCTGACGTTTGTTTGGGTAACCATCACGATACCAAGTTTTGGTTCTGTAAAAGCCACGAACTTGCCATGTATGGGTATTTTCTGTTCCAATAAACACACGATCTTTCTCCATGCTATCGAACCAGCCCATTTTCTCACTACTTCCGTTCACGCCCAATACATCCATGTATTCTGAAGCTGAATGACCAGAAGTTACCGGACGAGTATTGTCCAACTGGTGACATCGCTCTACCAAGTCTTTTCCTATTTCGCCTCGAGTTTCATTTCCTACGCTATAAATTACGATTGATGGATGATTACGATCTCGTTTAATCCAATCGGTTAAATCACGATTCCACCATTCATCGAAGGAGTGAGCACCATAATCGTTGGCCGCTTTTTTCATCCAGCCATCAAAAATCTCATCCATTACCAACATGCCCATTTCATCACACATGTCATAAAACTGTGGCGTTTGAGGATTGTGAGCAGTACGAATGGCATTGCAACCCATATCTTTTAATTGTTGGATTCTAAAACGTAAGATTTTATCTGGCACGGCAGCTCCTAAAGCTCCTGCATCCTGATGATTGCAAACCCCTTGCATTTTTACATTCTTACCATTAATCCACATTCCCGTTTCCGCTTTCCATTCAATATCACGAACGCCAAAACGAGTTTCTACACGATCTAAAACCTTCTTACCCGATTTTACTTCTGTTACAGCAGTATATAAATATGGATTCTCTAACGACCACAATTCAGGCTTTACTAATTCTACCGATTGATTAATGATACGAGAACCCGAAGCATCAACTTTTAATTGATCATTCTTACTAGCAACGACCTTACCAAATTGATCTTTTATAGAAGTAAGAAGCGTCAACTTGGCTTTTTTATTTAAGTTATTCTGTATTTCTGTATCAATCTCTACTTGAGAGCCTTTTGTTTTGATAAAAATTCCTGAGTTGGCAACATGGACCTTCTCTTTCACATCAATCCAAGTATTGGCATAAATTCCACTTCCCGTATACCAACGTGCCGATGGTTGCTTGTCATTGTCAACACGAACAGCAAAAGTTATTGAATCGGAACTTAAAGTTTCTTGGCTAATATCGTAAGAGAATGAAATCCATCCATAAGGACGATCGCCCAATTTTCTTCCATTTGCCCAAACCGTACTGTTCATAAAAACTCCATCAAAAGCAATTTCAATATGCTTTCCTTTCCACTCTTTGGGAACCTCAATTGTTTTGCGATACCATCCAATTCCTGATGGTAAATAACCACACTGACCTCCCATTGGATTGTCTTCACTGTATTCTCCTTCTATACTCCAATCGTGGGGTAAATCAAGAATACGCCAAGCAGCATCATTGTAGTCGATAACTTCTGCACCTGATTGATCATTCAAGCTGAATTTCCAGCCTTTATTAAAACTCAATCGTTCACCTGCGAAAACATTCAGACTCAGTCCTAGTATGATAAATAATAGTAGTTTCTTCATATCAATAATATTGTAAATCTTAACTCTTAGACCTTTTAAATTGGAAACGTCTCATTATTGGTATGTGCTTTCTTCATTAAGCCTTTTATTTTCTCAATAATTTCGGGATATTGATCTGCCACATCGTTCTTTTCTGCCTTATCCACAGCCAGATTATACAACTCTAATTTTGATTCCTTCTTTTTGCTATTGATATTATACAAAACAGCTTTCCAATCGCCCATTCTTAAGGCTTTTCTACCACCTTTTGAGTTAAATTCCCAATACAGATATTCATGTTTCTTTTGATTTTCTTTCCCTAATAAAGTTGGAAGAAATGAAATTCCGTCAATATCATTTTCAACTTTTGCCCCCACAATTTCTGCACATGTAGGTAAGAAATCCCAAAAAGCAGAAACATGATCAGTAGTTGAACCTGCCTTAATTTTATCAGGCCATTTTGCAATAAACGCAGTTCTGATTCCACCTTCGTACAAATCTCGTTTCATTCCTTTAAAACCAGCAGCACTGTTAAAATACTTAGGGTTTGCACCACCTGCAGCGTGAGGGCCATTATCACTGGCAAACATTACAATTGTATTATCAGCAATTCCCAACTCCTCTAATTTTGTCATTATTTGACCTACATAAACATCAATTCGGTATACCATTGATGCATATACTGCTTTTGGATTCTTCACTTTACAATATCTATCCTTAATGATATCGGCACCATAATTAGACGCTTTAGACTGCGGATTTTCCGCTAATGATGGTTCATCGAATTTGCCCAAAAATTTATCTAAAATTGAATCGGTAGGCACAATTAACTCGGCATGCGGCTGAATTAATGGCACATAAGCAAAAAATGGCTGATTTTTATTATCCTCGATAAATTCCAATGTTTTTTCTTGTACAACATCTGGAGCGTAAGTAACAGTATTCGTCCAATCGTTACCTTCCAGATAATCTTTTTCCTGATTATCCCATAAATATGGAGGATAATAGCGATGGGCCATACGCTGACAATTGTAACCATAGAATTTATCAAAACCTTGATTAACTGCATCTCCTTCAGATCCAATAAATCCCAATCCCCATTTTCCAAATGCACCTGTTGCATAACCTGCATCTTTCAAAACTTCTGCTATGGTAACAGAACTTCCTGTCATTGGAGTTTGACCTTCAAATTTCAATTCCTTATTTCCACGAATAGATGTATGTCCTGTATGCTGACCTGTCATTAAAACACAACGTGATGGAGCACAAACTGTTGACCCACTATAATGTTGAGTAAATTTCATTCCCTGAGAGGCTAGCTTGTCGATATTTGGAGTCGTAAAATCCTTTTGACCGTAACAGCTTAAATCTCCATATCCCATATCATCGGCTAAAATGTAAATGATATTTGGTTGTTTTGAATTTTCTTTCTGCTGCGAACAAGATGTAAGCAACATCACAAATACAGTCAACAATGAAACAATAGTGCTTTTCATAATGTATCTAGTTTCTTAGTTAGTTTATTCTGACTTAATCGTTGTTTCAGCTAATTTCAATCCTTCGGCTTTAGCTGTCAATTTTATCTCCCCACTTTTTCCTTTTACAGATCGAATTACGACCAAGGCCAAGCCATTAAATACTTTTCTTTCGGTAGCCTGAAATGATTCATGATTTGTTGCATCACCATTTCCGACTGCTATAATTTCGCCCGGACCCGTTATTGTATATTTCACGGAGTTGTGCGTTCTTGGCACTACCAAGTTATTTTTGTCACAAACTTTAACCGTAACGAAAGACAAATCAGAACCATCAGCATTAATTTCTGATCGGTCGACTTCCAAATTTAGCTTACTTGCTTTTTTTGTTGTTCGGACTTCATCTTTAGCCCATTTCTTGCCATCCTTGTAAGCAACAACTTTCAATTCTCCTGGTTGATAAACTACATTATTCCATCGAAGGCGATATTCGTATTGTCCTTTCTTTTTACGACCTAATGATTTGCCATTTAGGAACAATTCCGCCTCATCACCAGATGTATAAACGAATACAGGTGTTACCTCTCCTATTCTTTCAGACCAATTCCAATGAGGCAAGATATGCGCCATTGGCAGTTCCGGGCGCCAACGAGCTTGATACAAGTAAAATCTATCTTTTGGAAATCCACATAAATCAACAATCCCAAAATAGGAGCTTCGTGGAGGAATATTTTTACCCAAACGTTTCAATTCTGCTTTCATTCTTGCCTTTTCGGCAGGATCTGTAAAGTTTAACAGATTGGTTTTATCTTTATTGTAAGGAGTTGGTTCTCCTATGTAATCAAATCCTGTCCATACAAATTCGCCAAAAACCCAAGGATTTCTGTCCTGAGCTTCGAACTCAATATCTGGGCGATAGGCCCAATTCGGAGCTGAAAAATCGTAACTACTTACCTGAAAATATCCACCAGAACCTTCTTTTTTATTCTCTGAAACAGGAAAGAAGTATTCTCCCCGACTACTAATTGTAGAAGCAGTTTCACTTCCATAGATTGGCAAATTTGGATCCGCTTTCCTCATCTCTGTATAAAGATGTGGCTTGTAATTCAATCCAAATACATCAGCTGTTTTTTCAAATCCGTTTGTTGTGGCTTCTGGCCTACTGCAACCAAAAGTTGTTGGTCTTGTCGTATCTTCAGATCGAATAATATCGGCAAGCATCACAGCCATTGGCGCATCATTTCCATCTCGCAATTCAATCATTTCATTACCTGTGCTCCACATTACTACACAAGGATGATTTCTATCTCGGCGAACCATTGAACGTAAGTCTTTTTCGTGCCAGGCACCAAACAAACGGGCATAATCGTTATCTACTTTTTTCTTTTGCCAAACATCAAATGCTTCTACCTGAACCAAAATTCCCATGCGATCGCAAAGCTCTAAAAACTCTGGTGCCGGGGGATTATGTGAGGTTCGAATTGCATTTGTCCCAAACTCTTTTAAAATCTCAATCTGGCGTTCCAATGCACGAACATTTACTGCAGTTCCCAAAGGGCCTAAATCGTGATGCTGACATACTCCGTTCATTCGTACTTTTTTCCCATTTAAAAAAAAGCCATCAGCAGTATATTCAATAGTTCTCACACCAAATGTGTTAAGATCTGTATCGATTACTTTGCCATTTTTAAGCAAGCTCGTTTTAAGAATATATAAATTCGGATGCTCTAAATCCCATAACTTAGGATTGCTAAAAGTAATATCGGCATCATCACCGTAAGCAACTTTTGTTTTTGCAATAAGCGTTGACAAATCATTATCTGCATAAATTTCGTGCAGCAATTCCAATTCAGCTTTATTTCCTTTTATTTCGGTACTAATTTTAAGGGTCGCACTCTTTTCTGATACTATAGGTGTTGTTACAAAAACGCCCCAATGATCGATATGAATAGGATTCGTTTTCACTAATCGGACGTTTCGATAAATACCACCTCCAGGATACCATCTTGATGATTCAGCCTTATTGTTTAAGCGAACGGCAATAACATTCTCTTGACCAACTTTTAAATAGGGAGTTAAATCCAATTGAAAAGAAGAATAACCATAAGGCCATTCGCCAACAAATCCACCATTTAACCAAACTTGCGTACCCGACATGGAACCATCAAATTCAATATATACTTTTTTTCCCTGATCGGATTCCTGCGATTTAAAATGCTTACGGTACCAGGCAATTCCTGCCCATGGTAATTTTCCTGTTTGATTGGGTAAGTCAGCGCAAAAAGGCCCTTCAATTCCCCAATCGTGTGGCAGATTTAGTTCACGCCAATTAGAATCATCAAAATCGATATCATCAATATTTTTGACTTCCTCCTTAATACTTCCATCTGGCATTGGCCCAAAACGAGCAAATTTCCAATCGGCATTAAAAGGTACTATATCTCTTGCAACACCAACTGTTACAAGAAAAAATAAAAGCAATAATAAGCTGTATTTTTTCATCCTATTTTTTTTGAAACTAAATTTGAACCAAAAAGATAATTCAATTACTTTTTAAATTGATCGTACTCTGGATTCACCTTTGCATTTTTAAATTGAGGGCGATTTTTCCAAAGGTCATAAGTCGCTTTTAATTGAGCTGGATCTTCTGGATATTGACCTTTGTCATCCGTTTTTTTAATCCACTTATTCAATACTTTTCGATGTTTCTTAAGTATCGATTTATATTTAGCATCCATAGCCAAATTATTCATTTGATTTGGGTCTGATTCAATATCATACAATTCTTCCTCTGGGCGAACACCAAACCAGAACTTTTCTTGATAAGGAGTTAATTTTCCATCGACATAAGCTTGCTTAAGGTTCTTAACAATCGGTTTTAAATCTCGGTAACCTGGTTGTAACATCGTACGCTCTGGCCAAAAGTTTCGAATGTAACGGTATTTGTCCGAACGTACTGTTCTAATTCTGTCAATTGTAAAATCGCAACGATCGCGAGCTCCAAAAATATATTCTGCAGGCTTATAATCTTTTGCAAATAAATCTTGTCCATCCATATAATCAGGCACATCTAATCCGGCCAAACCCATTGTAGTTGCCGTAACATCAAGTAGTGATACCAAATCGTTCACTTTTGTTCCGGCTTTAATCGATGGAGAATTTCCCATAACTACCAAAGGAACCTGCAATCCACCTTCGTAACAAAATTGCTTGTGTCGCAATGATGAAGGACTTCCATGATCTGAGAAAAAGAATACGATGGTATTTTCCAATTCACCATCAGCTTCCAGCTGTTTCAAAATTAATTCGATACGAGCATCAGAACCTCTACCCGCATTGTAATGTTGTGTCCAAGCTTCTCGCTGCGATTTTATATCTGGAAAATATGGAGGAAGAGGCACATCATTAGTAGCTAACTTTTCTCCTTCACGTACATATTTGTAATCTCTTTTACCTCCCATTATTTCTATCTGACCAAACCAAGGCTGGTTTTTATCTGGTCTCGCACTCCAAACATCTTCGGTCCACGACAAATTATGCTCTGCATGATTTCCTTGCCACCCATTCATTCCTGGTTTGTAATCCTTTGCATTACCTACATCGTAAAGCTTGGTTCTATCATAAAAGAAATTGTAATCATCTTTACCACTATTGAAAGTAAAATAGCCAGCCTCTTTCATTAACTCTGGCAATGTTTTCATTCCATCTGGCAAATAAATTCTCAACTCTTCAGGAACCACTTCTCCATCGGTTGTGCGACTTGAACGATGTTCGTGCGTACCCGTTGTGGTTTGCATTTTACCTGTTATAAAAGCAGAACGACAAGCAGAACAAACCGGAGCTACAGCATAAGCCCTATTAAACATCACACCATCTGCTGCCATTTTATCAATAACAGGAGTATGACCTATATTGATCGTGTCTCCATAACAACCCATATTAGGATTTAAGTCTTCTGCAACAATCCAAAGAATATTTGGTTTCTTATTTTGCCCATCAACACAAGCAGACAAAACAAAGCTTTGCGCTACCAATACGATGATGAATTTTAAAACAAATGATTTCATTTTTTTTATTTTATTTCGGTTTCTTCTTCAAAGAAAGATAATTCGAAGCGATGATTCGTCTCCTTGCGTACAAGACATGTCGCTATGAGTTATTAGTATCAATGCAAGGCCTTTACAAATCCTAGACATTAAGGTATTAAATAATTAGCTAAAATTTCTCCGTTCTGAATGAGGATGCAGGTAATCCTGCCGTATTAAACAAACTAGCTTCCACATAACTTTTCCAAGCATAACGAACATTGACAGGAATTTTTACTTCATCGCTCCACACAATTAATTGTCCTTTTTTAATTATGGCTTCAGCCGGATAATAAACTTTATCAGCTCCAGCAATTTCAAAATCTTTTAACTCCTGTCCCATATTACAAACCCCATCGGGTGCAAAGTCGAAATGCAAATAAGCCTTACTTTCTTTTATTTCCATCGATTTGTAAACCGGACCACTACATTGCACTCCTTTAAAACCATATGTTTTAGCTAAAGCCCAATATGCCAGACGATCTCCAACCTCTTTCTTTCTAGGCGGATGAATACAATCTTCTTGTCCAATATCTAGAGTTACAGCCATACCAGTATTAGGAGTGGTTAACATGGTTTCCAATTGAGCTTCTCGCAAAGTAACCCAGTCTTCACCTCCCCAATCCAAGGTTGAAATCTGAACAAAATAGAAAGGAAAATCTCCTTGTCCCCAAATACTTCGCCAACTTTTAATCATGGCAGGAAACAGACGAGAATATTGCTCAGCATTTTTCTTGTTTGCTTCACCCTGATACCAAATGACACCTTTTATTGTAAAAGGAACGATAGGATGAATCATACCATTGTAAAGAACTGTTGGTGATCTCTGATAATAGGAGGCTGTATCTAGCAATTCTTTTTCAAATTCTTTAAAACCTTCTAATATTGTTTCTTTTGGAGTCCAAGCTTGAGCAGGAGTTCCTCCCCAAGAAGTAGAAATTAATCCGATAGGCACATTTAAATTAGCTTGTAATTTTCTGCCATAGAAATAAGCTACTGCACTAAAATCAGCTGCAACTTCTGGTGCTGAATGACTCCATTGACCAACACAAGTATCAACAGGCGAAGAACTAATATTTCGCCCAAGTGTAAACAAACGAAGCTGATCATTATGCGAATTCGATATTGCTTCATTATTTCCATATATCGGCTGCCCTTTAAATCCTCGCAATGGCATTTCCATATTCGATTGTCCAGAACAAATCCATACCTCACCAAGAAGAACATCTTTTATTTCAAGCTTTTGAGAACCTTTTATTTCCAAAGAATAAGGACCACCTGCTTTTATGGTTTTTATTTTCAAACTCCATTTCCCATCAGCATCTGTTATCGCATCAGCTTGTTCTCCCCAATCAGCCGATACTTTTACTTTTTTACCTGGTTTATCTTTACCCCAAATAGCAACTTCAGAATTACGCTGCAAAACCATATGGTCTCCAAAAATTGAAGACAAGCTAGTTTGCGCTTCAAGATATGTAGCAGCAAAAAGCAGAATACAACAAATTAAATATCCTTTTTTAGTCATCATTATCCATCCTCCTTATTTAAAATCAGTCATTACAATAAAAAAAGCTGCAGTCCTCTTTTAAGGAACTACAGCTTACTTGTATCGATTAATTATTCATTCTTGGCACTAGTCAATTTTTTAAAATCCTTTATTCCCTTTTATTTCAAGCGTTTTCTTTGTAACCTCATCAGCCTCAAGAATATTCTTATGATTTCCGAAATAATCATTCTTTGTAATCTTAACATCTTTGCAATTCATTAATTCAAATAATGGAGCATTAGGATGTAATGACTTTTGAGAATTCGTTTTGAAAATTTTATTTCCCTTAACAAGAAGACCTTCTAATCTATCAGCCCATATAATTCTATTGTCGAAATTTTTTATTGTATTATTTTCAAAGCTTATATTTCTATCGTACAATTCATCTTGATTAAATGCCTTTCCAAATCGTGGGGTTACATATAAAATTGCATGTTCTGATCCACTATATGCACAATATTCGAAATAATTATTTCTAATTGTAACATCGTTAACTGCACCCGATTCGAACCAATAATAGAGTTCTCCACGAAATAAAATAGAAGACATCATAGATGAGAGTTTATTGTTCTCAATTACCGTTTTCAATGGCGTTTTTAAAACAATATTTCTAGCTCTATGGTTTCGAATGGTGCATCCTCGCATTGTAAAAGTCGGATTCCATGTTTTATTCTCTAATATATCTCCAACCTGCAGATTTTTTGACAATTTATTTTCAAATATTAAATCTACATATCGATCATTTATGAATTTTACAGTTTTAACTACATTCACATCAGCACGCTGCACCGATGGAGCATGAATAAACCAAATTTCATCGCCTTTAGCAGCAAATTCGAATCCTAATTGCTGCAAATGTTCCAATTTTACACGTAATGAATTATCGTCTAGAATCTTATCCACAACTACATAAGTTCCATGCACATTTGTACCATCATCCAACATATTTTCCAAACGGCAATCTTCCACTAAAATATGCCCTTTACAATTGCAAAAGTGTGTTGCATCGGCAATGATACTAACTACTCTAGTTGAATTTTCGGGCAAGTAAACACCACATTTTTTTAGTGCAATATTCTCTGTCCGTTCACAAAGAAATCCCATTCCTAAGGCATGATGAACAACAATATTTTCAAATAAAATATCTTTAGAAGATTTAACATGAATTGCAGGAGCATATCGATTCTCACCTTTTGCTCCTTTCGAATTTAGGATTGAGCCAACAGGAGGATAATGTTTTAGTTTTTCATGAAAACGTAAAATTCCATTTTCTCTTTTTTCTATCCAACGAGGCGTACTAAACATATCAAATGCACCATGAGCTACTCGTTTTTCTATAGGATCAAAAGCCAAAGTGCTTCCCACCTGAGTATAATTAAATCCATCGATATTAGGAAAGATAAGTCTTCCATTTTTTAGTTTCCAGGAAAAACCTTCGGTAAAGGGTTTAATGTCTCTCCAACCTTCTTCCTTATTTATAGCAATTACTTCTCCTTGAAATGTAAATGGAATATCCCAATCGATACTAAAATTTCGAGCCTCAACATTTGAACATTTTTCGAATAAAAATGGTAAAACCTGGCCGTGGAAAATAAATTCAGCTCCATTTCCCTCAATTTCTATAGACTTAAATCCTTCGAAAGGAAATACAATTTTTTTTAAGCCATTTTCATGATTTGTAACAAAGCAGTATTTTTCAGTTGCATAATCGGGCTTAAACAAATATTTTCCTTTTTCAAAAATCAATTTGATTTCGGTATCATTCACACCTTTAAGAACATCCCTAATTACAGGAGTCATGTCCTTAGCTGAATTCTTTATTTCTATTACTTCTTTGGCATTTCCTATCAACGAACTTCCCAAGCATAAAACTACAAAAGCCAAACTCTTTATTTTTCTAAACATGCTATAATTATTCTTTATTGTTACCATCTAAATAGATACTAAAACAAAGGACATATTTTGAACATCATCTCATGTAGTTTAGAATATATTTGGTGTGCTCTGAAGTAAATAATATAAGCATTCAAACCGTACACTTCTATATATCAACACCTGAGGCCTAATTCTCAGAATCTTTTTTCGAGAACTTTTTCATAGACTCGGAAGCAAATTTACCCGGAGTAATATTATATTTTTCTTTAAAGAGTTTACTAAAATGTGTGCGACTTTTAAAACCTGTCATTAGATACACTTCGTTTACCGACAACTGCTGCTGTACTAAAAATTCTGCCGCTTTTTTTAATCTATACGCTTTTAATAACTCAAAGGGAGTTTGATTTGTTAAGGCTTTTACTTTCTGATAAAAATGTGTTCTATTTAAGAATAATTCTTTAGCAAATTGATTTAAATCCAATTCCTGATTATCTAAATTATCAGCCATTAACTTGTATAATTTCTCTAAGAAAATATTCTCATCACCTTTGGCTTTAGATTTATCCTTTTTAAGAGGAAAATCGATTAAAAATCGCTCTCGCAATTTCTGTCTGTTTCTTAAAAGATATTCTGTTCTTTTTACCAAATGCTGTAAATCGAAAGGTTTTTTAATATAAGAATCGGCACCTTCCTGGATGCCTTTAATTTGATCGTCGATAGAAGTACAAGCGGTTAATAAAATTACTGGAATATGACTAGTTTTAATATCAGTTTTAACATGCCTGCACAAATCCAAACCATTTAACTCGGGCATTAAAATATCACTAATAATTAAATCGGGCCATTCCTCTTCCATAGCATTTAAACACTCTTGACCATTTATGAACGTTTTAACTTTAAAAAATTGTGACAAACTTGAACCAACAAAATTTCTTAATTCGTCGTTATCCTCGGCTAAAAATATCGAGGCATCAGAAAAATCTCCTTCTACATTTATTTCTTGTTCAGTACGATTTTTTATCATGGAATTATTATCCTCTTGCTTTTCTAAACTTAATAATTCTTCTTCTTTTTTCTTTAGATCTTCAGATACCTGTTCGGCAATAATTGGCATTCGAACCGTAATTGTTGTTCCTTCATTCAAAATACTATCTGCACTAATTTCTCCATAATGCATTTCTACTAATCTTTTGGTAAAAGCAAGACCAATTCCTGAACCTCCAATATAAGCAGCGTGTTTGTGTTTTGACTGATAAAATCGCTCAAAAATTTGCGGCAAATCTTCTTTTGTAATTCCCCTACCTGTATCCTGAACTTTCACTATTAAATCACGTTCTTCGCAAGTATACTCCACACTAATTTTATCATTCTCTTTGGTAAATTTACAAGCATTATTAAGTAGATTATTCAAAATTTTTTCCAATTTATCGCGATCGGCAGTTACATAAACATCAGAACATTTTGAAAACACATCTAGTTCCTTTCCTGTATTCTGAGTCATAAATTCAAAGTCCTTAAGTAGTTCCTTAAGAAAAGAATCGAATCCGAAAGTGGAATAATTAATTTTAAGCTGGTTGGCATCCGATCTCTGAAAATCGTGTACCTGATCGACCAATTGTGATATTTTTTTTGATTGACGCTGAATAAGCTGTAATTTCTCACTCACATCTTTATTACCTATAAAACGCGCACTTAGAAGATCGACCGGACCAGATATTAAAGCTATCGGAGTTTTAATTTCGTGTGAAATATTCGAAAAGAATCGAAGTTTAGCAGCATTAACCTCTTTATTTTTATCCTTTTCTAATTTTTCAATCTGTAAACTATAGTTTAGTTTCTGAAATCTAAGCACATACATAATAATCATGTAAACTACTGAAATTAAGATTACTATATACAATGCATAAGCTGGTATTGTTTTCCAAATTGGTGGCTTGATTGTAATTTTTAATTTTCGAGCATCAGTCCATTGATTCAAGGAATTAGATGCAATTACTTGTAATTCATATTCTCCGGGCTGCAATCCACTATAATCAATAAATCGCTGATTTGACGGAACCTCGATCCAATCCTTATCATTAGGTAAAAGTTGATATTTTAAAAAGTGATTATCTACTGCCGAATAATGTAATGATTTTAGTTCAATAGAAAAGACATTTTCATCATAATTAAGCTCTAATTCGTCTAATTCATTTAATCTGCTTTTAAGTAAAACTCTATTACTAAAAGTATCTAAAGGTGAAACTTTTTTATTGAACAAACTAAAATCACCAAATTCAACAAGCGGAAGGTTTTCACTATCAGTAATATCTTTAGGGTTAAAATAACAAAAGCCATCTAAGCCCGAAAAAAATAACAATCCATTTTTCAATCTGCATGAAGCATACCAAAAATCGTCAAAAGGTAAACCATCTTTAGTGCTAAATTTCCTAAAACTATAATCTTTGGTATTAAATCTATTTAAGCCAATATTTGTTGAAATCCATAAATTATTATCATCGTCGTACAAAATGCTTTTAACAACATTATTCGAAAGCCCATCGGCTTCGGAGTATGCAATAAACTCAAGTTTAGAATTATTATTTATGACTTTACAAATTCCACCACCTTCGGTCCCTAGCCATAATTCTTTGTTCGGTAAACGAATAATAGATGTAACAAAATTACTTGATAATGATTTAGAATTTCCTTTCTCTTTTAAGTATTGCTCAACCTTTAAATCATTCAAGTCTGCATCTACACCAATAGGAATTCTATACAACCCATCGTAATCTGCACAGATCCACATATAGTCATAAACCGGATCGGCATAAATGTATCGAACGTTCCACAACCTGTTATTCTTAAAACTAGGATGATTATTAAGTGATTCTATTTTTTTAATATCGCCTGATTCATTCAACTTAATTCGATATACATTTTCATTTGTACCACACCATATATTGCCATATTTATCTTCGGCATAAATACGAGTTAAAAACATATTTTCAGACAAAAGTTTCGATTCAATCTTTTGAATTTTATTTGTTCCATGTTTAACCCAACACAGACCTAAATCTCCAACTTTTCTTAACCAAAAATTATTTTTTGAATCGACATAAGCAGCATTAATACTCACTCTTTCTTTTTCGCTTATTGAGAAAGGTACATGTGTGAATTTTTTCTTCGACACATCATAAAGAGCCACACCTCCATAATTAGCTGATATTAATAACTTATTAGTATCGTAAAGAGATATGTGATTTACCAAATTCGATTTTAAACCCATTTTTAGGTGCATATCTATATTATATGCTTGAAATGGATTTTCTTCTGCTGTTAAACGAAAAATACCTTCATTAAATGTTCCTGCCCAAACACCAAATCGTTCTGAAAATAAAACACAACTTCCTCTTAATAACTTAGAATCGAATTTATATACTTTCTTTTTTACAGGAGTATTCGCTTTCAATTTTTCAAAATTATCAACAAACACAAATCCTTTGCGTAAAGTAGACAAGAACAAATTCCCATTATTATCAACCGACACATTTTTAAACTCATTGTCTTTTAAACAAGTAGAATTCATTTTAAAGGAGTATTCTACATCCTCCTTTTTATAATCAAGAATTATAAGTCCAGAACCAAGAGTAAGAATAAGTGATCCTTCGGCAGCCTTTTCTATTGATGTTGTAGAAGTAATCTGTTTTTCGAATAATCTGGTAAACTTTGCTTTTTTTAAATTAAACAAAAACACACCTGTTTCGGCAGAAAATACGTAATTCTCATCATCCAACATCACTCCATCGTTAAAATCAATATTTTCTCCAAATTCTCGTTCGCTTGGAATATATTGTTTCGAAAAAGTATAATCATCATTAAATATGAGTATTCCTTCCATTCCTGTAGCGCAAACAATAATATTACGATTTTTATTTTCTATAATTCTCCGCACAACTGGGCCGCTTATTCCCTTGTTAGCAATAAAATTAGAGTAAATCTCATCAAATTTTTCTGTTGAATAATTATATATCGTTACTCCTTCGTCGGTACCTACCCAAATATTTCCTTTTTTATCTTCTAGTAAGGATCTTACTCTATTACTAGTTAGTATATTTTTGTTAATTAAATTTTTAAATGTTCTTAATTCATAACCATCGTAACGATTTAGGCCATCGTAAGTACCAAACCATAAATAACCATTCGAATCTTCTATTATTGCAGTTACACCATTATGAGCCAAACCATCTGATATGCTTAACTGCTGAAGAACTTTTAATTGATCCTCAGCTCTCAATGAGCTACTAACTTGTAGTAGAATAATAAAAATTAATATGGAATATCTTTTTAGCATTAAAATCTGATTAAAAAGGTAAAATACGAGAATTAGGGAAATAAAAATTGATTAGTCCACAACAAATTAAATTCTAAAAAATAAAAATAATTTCAAAAACAGTCTTATCCTAATTGATTTAATAATAAACTTGCGACTCAAAACCAACACTATAAATTACACGTTACAAATTTTATAATTTTATAATAAAACGTAACACTTCTAATTTAATTAGCAGAACTTATTTTTACACTTTAGTAATATCAAGCCAATATTAAGTACTAAAAAATGCTTGTGATAAACTAAATTTTCATATTTATAAAATAAAAAAAGAGCAGCCTTTCTCTATTTGGCAACTCTTAGTCTATAAACTGGAAATACTTTCCCCTTCTCTATAAATCGTAAAAAATTAAAATCAAGGATTGTATAAATCTGGATTAAAAAAATTTAAAATCGATTTTATCATTTCAATTTTTACATTTGCTTTTTTATGATCGGGCTCTAAATCGGTAGTTCGCAAATAAGCACTTAAAGCAGCAGGTAATTCTCCCAATTGATGATGTAACTCACCAATTTTAAATTGAGCTTCTACATTTTTATCATCTTGCTTTACTATCTCTTTAAATTTCTCCAATGCCGCTTTTGCGTCTCCGGTTTTCTCCAGCTTTTCAGCATCTGTTAATAATTTATCAATGTTCATATTGTTATCTTGTTGTTTTAAGGATATTGATAGCCTTTTTTATTTTAGCAAATGTAAGTAAAAAGAGTGAATTGCCTCTTACCATTTTTACACACAATAAGTGGATATACTTTAACTGAATATTTTGTAAATTTACCGCATTAACATTATTTTATCAGCAAAAACAGCAAAGATTACATCTCCTAAATAAAAAAAATGGCAAAACAACACTGGAAACCCGGAACCATGGTATATCCAATACCTGCAGTAATGGTTAGCTGCGGCACTACTCCCGAACAATATAATATTATTACTATTGCCTGGACAGGCACAATTTGCAGCGATCCGGCAATGTGCTATATTTCGGTTCGCAAAAATCGTCACTCCTACGATATTATAAAAAAATCGGGCGAATTTGTAATTAATCTTACTACTAAAGATTTGGCTCATGCTACCGATTGGTGTGGAGTAAAATCGGGTAAAGATTTTGATAAATTTTCCGAGATGAATTTAACACCTGGACCTTCGAAGGAAATCTCAGCTCCTATTATAGAGGAATCGCCATTAAGCATTGAATGTAAAGTAAAAAATATAGTAGAACTTGGCTCTCACGACATGTTTATTGCCGAAGTAGTAAACGTGCAAGCCGACGAAAAATTTATTAATCCTAAAACAGGAAAATTCTTATTAAGTAAGGCTCGACCAATAGCCTATTCTCACGGATATTATTTTGAATTAGGAAAATTAGTTGGACAATTTGGACACTCGGTAATGAAAAAGAAAACCCGCGAAATTAAAGGGAAAAAAGGCAAAAAGAGCTAATATAAAAATATCTAAAACAAAAAAACCGGCTCAAAAAGCCGGTTTTTATTGTATATAATCTTTTTAATTATCTAATTCTATCCATTGATCGAATCATAGCTTCATCTTTACCTATGTTTCGCAATGCAAGATAGCTTAGTACAAGAGCAATCAGAGGAAATGCATTTATAACACTATAATCAGTAATGGCCGATAAGGTTTTTGCCTGACTATTAATGCTGTAATAAATCAATCCCATTGCACCCAACATACAAACCATATTAAAAATGGTTAAACGAATTTGTAACATTCTTTTCTTAAATAAAAAGATGCTTACTAAACTTATTAAAGCTATAATAGTTAATAAAACAGCCACCGGATAAGCCATATAAACCGCAGGTATGCCTCTGTATAAAAACTGATAAGATTGTTCTGCTGTGCTTAAATTCGCTAAGGGGAAAAAGAACATTAAAGCAATTAGCACAAAACTTCCCAATAGGTATAAAGATTGAATTCGTTGTATCATATTTTATAATTTTTTACAAATTTAATTTTAAAAATAAAAGCAGCAAATTTTCATTTACTGCTTTTAACCATCATTACTTAACTAACTAATCTCTCTTTTAAATTGCATTTGCAAAATTCCCTCGATAATACAATGCAATTTAAGATGATTTACGTTTTAGCGACATATAATCTATATAATAGATCAGCTTAAGCGACAAACTATTTAACTGAGTTGCATCGAATGTTTTTTCTAAATTATTTATAAATCGATGAGCTACTTTATCATCGCTTCTAAAAATTGAATTTTTCCACACTACAGCCAACTCACTTCCAGGAGCAAATCTCCAGGAGTAAACCATATCAATATTAAAACTATTAAAATTGATATCGTTATTCTCATTATAATCGGAGTTTTTAACTCTACCATTGTTTTGCAAAGTAAAAAAGTTCTCGTATTCGGCTTTGGCCCAATAATGTCTGGCTCTAAAAGTTAAAGAACTCTTGTTATTAAAAATATAATTTGCACTTAATCTATTTTCAACATAGGCTGTATTTCTTTCGCCTATGTATACGGTATTTATATTATTTATTTCTTCGCTACTTACGTACCCCAGTTCATTAATATTTCTTTCCCAGGATAACTCATATTCCATCATAAATTTATCACTAAAACGATAGCGAGGTTCAATCTCAAAAGAAAATGTTTTTAAATTATCTGTTGAAAAACGTTTGCCATAATTAGCGTCAATATCAATTGCAAATGCTTTTCGATAGTCCGACGAATACCATAGGCCAACAAAAGCTGAAGAACCTTTTCTTAATTTCATACCATCTACACGCGGCTCATTATAATCGTAATTATGAAGAGGTCTTATATTACCATAAATTCCAAGTGCTGTATGATCCCTAAATATTACTCTTGAATTATAATAAATACTAAAGCGAGAATATCGTGTTGAAGAATATCTGGCTTCGTGATGAAAATTAAGGTTAGTATGTCTTTCTAAAATGACTCCTTTAGGCTTGTAAACATTATAACTTAAATCCAAATTATTCAATATCTCGTTATTACTATTCAAAAATCCCATGTCGTTAGGATTGTACTTATCTGAAATTATACTATGGTAAAACTCCCAGGTAAACTGACCATTTATTTTTCCAACTTCGATTTCATGAAAGTGCCCTATTTCATCGGCTACTCCCTTTTGGTAGCGTTGCGAAACAATCCCTTTCCCTTCAATTTTATGAGTCCTTTTTGCATTTTTTAATGTAAATTCTGTTCCTGTAACATTAGCAATATAATCGGTTTCGGGGACGTATAAATTAGTATTAAATAAACTCACATACGATTCGTTTTTCATGCTTTGATCGAACACCAACATATTATAATTGGTAAATGGCTGAGTTTTTAATTTTCGTGTTTCTCCGGTTATATTGTCCCTTATGGTAGCATAAGTATTTCTGGTCATGCCATTAAGAATACCAATTCCTAATCCTTTCGTATTTCTTCCTGATATTTTAGTGGCATTAATTATTTTTGACTCGATGGGATTCTCCACTATTTCTTCATTATCTTTTAAGTTATCCTCTACATCGTGCATACCCATAGGTCTGCCACCAATCCTTCTCGAATAAAATATTTCACCCCTATTAAATAGCTCTGTTGCTTCAGTAAAGAACTGTCTCTTTTCATCAAATTTTGTTTCGTAAGGAGATAAATTTAATATCTCATCATCCGATTGTACCTGTCCAAAATCTGGAATCAACATCATATCAAGAGTATAGCTCTCATTAATTCCATATTTTAAATCCATTCCTCCGCGGTAATTTTTTTCCCAGGAAGCATGTTCTGATGACTTATCGAAATAAGTTGAAAAATAAGGTGTAAATGATAAACGAACAGGAGGATTTACATTTTTAATTCCTTTTAGTACCCCACTCTGATTCACCCAACCATCTTCTTCTTTATCAATAAAATTCCATGTAATTTTCTCTCTTACTTTTTGAATGTTTCGAATAATATTAATTCCCCAAACTTGCACATCCTGAGCAGGAAATCGCAATGCAGAATATGGTATTTCAATCTCAGCACACCAACCTGCATCATTAATATCGGTTCCACTTCTCCAGACAGCATCCCAGCTAGAATCTTCGTTACTGTTCACCACTTTGGCATCCCATTGTATTCCTGCAGGTGTAACAATAAATTCGAAAGCATCAAGACCTTTATTAAAAGGATCGATTAATACCGAAACATAATCAGTATTATTCAATTCATCTCTTTTGCTTAATTCATTATAAATGCCTTTAGAATCGGAATCATACATCATAATTCCTATTATTAAAGCATTATCTGTATAAATAAATCTAGCTTCTGTTTTATAATTAGAGGGAGTTCCATTATGAGGTTCAAACTGCACAAAATCGGTAGCCAAAGGAATATCTTTCCAAACCGAATCATCTAATTTTCCATCGATAATGGGTTTTTTAATTACGCGAACAGCTTTAATGTCTTTCTTTACAATATTTACACTTTGCACAGGCAAAGCAAATAGATTTAATATCAGAACAAATAATAAGGGAATTCTATTCATGGTACTAAAACTTGGTTTTAATGGTGATTAGCATAAATTAATTTGGTTGATATTTTTAAATAACACACCATGTGCCAATACATCTTAACTCCTGATTTCATGATATTTAAACTATAACACAAATAAATATAACTGAACGATATTGATACTCACCTGTACGCTAACGAACAATTCAAAAAAAAAGCTGCTCGAAATATCAAGCAGCTATAAAATAATAGAATTGAATTTTTTAATTATTTCCAAGAATTAAGGGTAAACCGCTTTTACCAGCTCCAACAACAACAACTTTTGAATTTGGTGATTTCGACAATTCAATTGTTGCCTCAATACCTCTCATTTTTAAAAGCTCGTCTGTTAAACTACTGTTAATAATTTTATTAGCTCTAGCCTCACCTTCAGCAGCAATTCTTTTTCTTTCTGCCTCACTCTTTTCTTTCTCTAACTTAAATTGATAAGATAAAGCCTCTTGCTCTTGTTGCAATTTACTCTCAATTGCAATTTTAATCTTTTCTGGCAGATTAATAGAACGAATTAATAGGGCCTTCATTTGTATATTATTACGTTTTAAGACTAGTGAAGTCTCAGTAATAATAGCATCTTCCACTTCTTTTCTTTTGGTAGAATAAATTTCTTCTGCAGTATATCGTCCGGCTACCTGTCGAACCGACGAACGAACCTCAGGAACTACTAACTGATTAATATAATCTTTACCAAAAATCTCGTGCAAGAATCCGATTTTACTATAAATAGGATTAAAACGAACAGAAACATCAATATTTACCGATAGTCCATTTTTATCAAGTACATCCATCGTTTCTTCGCTTTTTTGCTCGCGAACATCGTAAGTATGCATAACATTCCAGGGAGCTATTATATGAAAGCCTGGCATAAATACATTTTCTTTATCCAAACCGCCCGAAAATTTCCTAAAAATAACCCCCCGTTCTCCTGGTTGTAAAGTAAGAAACATGCTCGAACCAGATAAAATTAATATTACCGCAAAAACGGCTAGTACAATTAAAAAATAAGGTTGCTTTTTCATGATTTTATATTTAATTATTTTAACTTAAAATGCAAATTTTACTTAAATATAGGGAATAATATTAAAAAGGGCAGTTTTAATACTTTGTTAATTTAATTCTTATTAGAAAGCAAAATTTGAACAATTTGCTTAGCAATACATTAAAGCCATTTTATAGTAATAAAATCACTATACAAAATATTTTATACAATTTATACACAACATTAAATTAGCATATTTAACTAGGATTTTTAAATTAACAATTAAAATTAATTTGAAGATTAAAAAATTTTCCATAGATTCGGCTCCTTGCTAAAAATTATAATTAATATGGAACAAATAAAATCCTCAGAATTAATCATTAATTCGGATGGAAGTGTTTTTCACTTGCATTTAAAACCAGAACACTTAGCTGAAACAGTTATTTTAGTTGGTGATCCTGGGAGAGTTGAACTAGTAGCTAGTTATTTTGATAATATTGAATGTACAATATCTAATAGAGAATTTGTTACCACCACAGGTACTTATAATGGAAAACGTATCTCTGTTTTATCAACAGGTATTGGTACCGATAACATAGATATTGTAGTTAATGAATTAGATGCACTGGTTAATATAGATCTTGAAACCAGAACTCCTAAATCAGAACATAAAAGTTTAAATCTTGTAAGAATAGGTACCTCAGGTGCTTTACAGGGAGATATTCCTGTCGATTCATTTCTTCTATCGAAAAAATCAATTGGTTTTGACGGGATGTTAAATTTCTATGCAGATCGCGATCAAGTTTCAAATTTAGATTTTGAAAAATCGTTTAAAGATTTTGTTAATTGGGATAAAAAACTAGCTTCTCCTTATGTAGTATCTGCATCAAAAAGCTTAATCGAAAAACTTGATGGTGATAATATGATACAAGGTGTTACCATTTCGGCGAATGGATTCTATGGCCCTCAAGGTCGTGTTTTAAGATTACAAACTCTTGATCCAGACTTAAACGACAAGATTGAGAAATTTGATTATAAAGGTGAAAAAATCACCAATTATGAAATGGAAAGTTCGGCTATATTCGGCTTATCTGCAATGTTAGGTCACAATGCCATAGCTATTTGTGCAATTATTGCTAATAGAATAACTAAAGATGCCAGCAAAGACTATAAACCAACAATAAAAAGTCTAATTCAAACTGTACTTGACAGATTGAGTAATTAGGTTTTTGCTTAATATTCAAAGAATTAACCCGCAGGATTGCATTTCCTAGCGGGTTTTCTTATATTTAGTGAAGTAAAACATATAGTTATGAACGAGAATAAACTCACAGCACTATTATCTTTATTAGATGATTCATCTTTTGAAATCTACCAAAGAGTAGAAAAAGAATTATCAAATTTACCTGTATCGGTAATCCCCCAACTAGAAGATTCATGGCTAGAATCGAAGAACACACTCTTTCAGGAACGACTAGAAATTATCATTAACAAGATCAATTTTAATCATGTAAAAAAAGAATTGATAAAATGGGGCAAGTCGGACACCCAAAATCTAATTGAAGGAGCTATTTTAGTTAACAAAAGCTACAATCCGAACCTACTAACCGACCCAATATTTAAATCAATAGAAAAAATAAAACAAGATGTATGGCTTGAACTTAATGATCAGCTCACAGCACTTGAAAAAATTAAAATTCTAAATCATTTTTTCTACAATATATACAACTACCAAGCTTTGTCTCCTAATAATCCTACCAACTGGGATGGCGATATTGGAACTGTCTTATCTCAAAAGCAAGGAAACTATGTAATGATTGCTATTATTTATGCTGCTATTGCTCAAAAACTAAATATTCCGGTTTATGGAATTAATTTACCGGGTAGCATACTACTTTGTTATGTGGAAAATGATATTATAAAATCATCTAAAACAAAAGAAGTTCTTTTTTACATTAATCCTATTGATAAAGGTCATGTTTTTGGTTGCAAAGAATTAGAACATCTTATTCTTGCAAAAAACATCGATAACCGACCAAAATATTACCAACCTACATCAAATACCAGTCTGATTAAAAAACTCGTAAAACACGAAATTAATGTCTATAAAAAATTAAAATTAGACAGCTACCTGCCGAACTTCCGGGAACTATACAAAGCTATTTAAATAAAAAACCCGATTCATTTAGAACCGGGTTTATATATAATTATAAAATTATTCTTATTTCGCGTAATTAATCGCTCTTGTTTCACGTATTACTGTAATCTTAACCTGTCCAGGATAAGTCATTTCATCTTGAATTTTTTGAGCAATATCTAAAGAAAGAGTTTCCGCTTCCTTATCAGAAACTTTATCACTTCCAACAATAACTCTAAGCTCTCTACCAGCCTGAATAGCGTATGTTTTTAATACTCCAGGATGAGAAAGAGCTAGATTTTCAAGATCTTTCAAACGCTTTATGTAAGACTCAACAATTTCACGACGAGCACCAGGGCGAGCACCTGAAATAGCATCACAAGCCTGAATAATTGGCGAAATCATAGATGTCATTTCAATTTCATCGTGGTGAGCACCAATCGCATTACAAATATCAGGTTTCTCTTTAAATTTTTCGGCCAATTTCATACCTAAAATTGCGTGTGGCAATTCTGGCTCATCATCGGGCACCTTACCTATATCATGCAGCAAACCTGCTCTTTTCGCCCGTTTAGCATTCAAGCCTAGCTCGGTTGCCATTATCGCACATAAATTTGCAGTTTCTCGTGAGTGCTGCAGTAAATTTTGTCCATAAGATGAACGATACTTCATTTTACCCACCATACGAATCAATTCGGGATGTAAACCATGAATTCCCAAATCAATTGCAGTACGCTTACCTGTTTCAATAATTTCTTCCTCTATTTGTTTACGAACCTTATTCACCACCTCTTCGATTCTTGCGGGGTGAATACGTCCATCGGTAACCAATTGATGAAGAGCCAAACGAGCAATTTCTCTTCGTACCGGATCAAAACCTGAAAGTACAATCGCTTCTGGCGTATCATCAACAATGATTTCAATTCCCGTTGCAGCCTCTAAAGCACGAATATTTCGTCCCTCACGACCAATAATTCTACCTTTAATTTCATCGGACTCGATATGGAAAATAGTAACTGAATTTTCAATTGCTGTTTCTGTGGCTACTCTTTGTATTGTTTTAACAACTACTTTTTTAGCCTCCATATTAGCAGACATTTTTGCCTCTTCCATGATTTCATTCACATAAGACATAGCCTCGGTCTTGGCCTCTTCTCTCATTGAATCAATCAGCTGATTTTTGGCCTCTTCTCCAGACATTCCCGAAATAGCTTCCAATTGCTCAACCTGCTGTCTCTTTGCTTTCTCTAGCTCTTGCGATTTTTTATCTACAAGATCAATCTGATGATTTAAATTATCTCGAATGGCATCAACCTCTTTCTTTTTACGCTGAAAATCATCCATTCGCTGATTAAGAGTATTCTCTTTCTGCTTAAATTTATTCTCGGCAGCCAACAGCTTATTATTCTTCGAGTTTATTTGCTTTTCGTGCTCGGTCTTAAGTTGTAAAAATTTCTCCTTAGCCTGAAGGATTTTATCTTTTTTGATCACTTCTGCTTCTGTCTGAGCTTCTTTTACAATCATCTCATTTTTTGTTTTTAATGCTTTTTGCAAAACAAAATAAGAAATGATACCTCCGCCAACAAAAGCAATGGATCCTATTATTATTTCAATCATATTACGAATATTAGGTCAATACTAAATTATATATAAAACAACCCGCACCATCACTCAAACTCATAACTATCAACAGCTTATTTTCAAATTTCAATAAATTAAAATCTAAAAAAAAACAAATCAATAATGTACAAGATCAAGAAATAATGCGGGTTATTACTTTACTTATTTAAAGAACGTTTAATTTACTCTTTTTCTAAAAATTCACTTAACTCACGCTCCATCGTTTTCAATTCATTAAAAACAGGTGCAACATCAGCTGTATTTTCCAATTCTAAAACCTTAATTACATATTGTAAAGAAGCCATAGCCAGGAAATCCTGAGTATCTTTATCTTTATATCTTTGTTTGTATTGCATAACTTTCTCGTCAATCATTTTGGCAGCTTTTCTTATCACCTCTTCCTGACTTCTGTCAATATTAAGAGGGTAAGATCTACCAGCTACTCCAACTTTTATCGAAAGTTTATTTTCCATAAACAAAATTTATCTGTTTAAAAGAGCAATACATTTATCAATCTCCCGCACAATTCGGTTAATTTTCAGCTTTGCATAATGCGAATCTTCACTATTCGCAGCTAAAGTTTTTGCAAGCTTTAAAGTATTATAATGATGTTCAAGTTCTTCTTTTTCCCGAGTTAAAGTCTCTAATTGCTCCATAAGCTCTAACTTCTCATGTATTAATGACTCTTTCTCACTTTTGGATTTTTGGTACAAAGAAATAAGCTCGCTAATGCGTTTTTTTAAACTTATTATTATTTCTCTTGATTCCTGATCCATCATTAAAATTTTCTTTTACAAAATTAACATTGCTGAGAAGATTATCAAATATATTGCTTCGTATTTTCTTTAGAAGTAGCGAAAAAAAAGCTTTTTTTTGTAATTTTGACACTCAAATCACAAATAATCAATCTTTAGTATGAAGTTAATTAAAACAAACATAATCACTCTTTTACATATTGCACTTTTTTGTGCTTCGCCATACTTAAAAGCACAGCCAAAAACATTTCAAAAAAATATTTTTAGATCCCCTGTTGATTTCACAATTACTTTGTCTGGAAATTTTGCTGAATTGCGAAATAATCATTTCCATTCCGGAATCGATATCAGAACATTTACGACAGGTAAAAAAGTATATTCTGTTGCGGATGGGTATGTTAGCAGAATAAAAGTTTCAGCCAATGGTTATGGAAATGCAATTTATATTAATCACCCTAGTGGTTATACATCAGTTTATGGACATTTAGATAAATATAATGCACAAATCGAAAAATTTGTAAAAGCCCAGCAGTATCAAAGAAAATCATTTGAACTTGACCTACATTTAAAAAAAGAACAATTCCCAGTACTAAAAGGACAAATTATTGCATTTTCTGGTAATACAGGAGCTTCGGGTGGTCCTCATTTACATTTTGAAATTCGTGATACTAAAAGCGAACATCCATTGAATCCTTTATTATTCGGATTCAAAATTAAAGATACTACTCCCCCTAAAATTTTTAACTTATATATATATCCTTTAGATTCAATAAGTAGTGTAAATGGAAAAAATGTAAGACAAAAATTCCCGGTAACATTCTACAACAATGCATATCATTTAAAATCTGATCCGAAAATATCACTTGCTGGTAATATTGGTTTTGCTATTAATACCAATGATTATTTAGATAACACCTGGGGAAAATGCGGTATATATAAAATGCAAGTTAAAGTAAATGATACTTTAATAAGCGATTATTCATTTAATGAGTTCTCTTTTGATGAATCAAGATATATAAATTCACACATGGACTATGAATTAAATATTCTTGAAAACAGAAGAGTACATAAAACTTTTAAAGACAAAAACAATAAGCTATCAATCTATACAAAATTCAGAAACAATGGAATTTTCAATTTTATAAATGGAGAAAAATATAAGATAGATTTTATATGCAGCGACACAAAAAATAATATTGCAAAACTAAGAGTTTACGCCAGAGGAGTAAGCAGTAACAAAATTTTTCCTTCCAAAAATTACACGAAACTAATGCTATGCAACGAGGAAAACACCTATAATAATGAGAATCTTGAGGTAAAATTTCCCAATAATTCTTTTTATACAGATTTAAAATTTAATTACTCCTTAAAAAAGGACTCGAATTTCTTATCGGATATACACTCAATTCATAACAATAAAATTCCTATTCACAATTACTATACTCTTGCAATAAAAGCCAATAACATACCCAATAAATTAAAAGATAAAGTTCTTATTGCAGCCATAGGAAACAAAGGAAAGTTAAGTACTACAGGAGGAGTCTATATTAATGGTTGGGTAAAAACAAAAACACGCACATTGGGCGATTTTGCAATAGTTGCGGATACAATAGCTCCAACTGTAATTTCCAAAACCAAATTCAAACTAAAAAATCTACGAGGACAAAAAAATCTCTCTTTTAAAATTGAAGATAAATTATCTGGAATAAAATCGTATCGCGGAGAAATTGATGGTTCCTGGGTTTTATTTGAATATGATGCTAAAAACAACCACTTATTTTACACTTTCGATAAAAAACGATTACTTCCCAAACGCAAACATCAATTGAGTTTAACCGTTACCGATCATCTGGGAAATTCGACTCACGTAAAAAAAGAATTTTTCTGGTAATAAAGTATCTATGATAAATTTTATAAGACTACAACTTTTGTCACATTTATCTATGCTTTTTTTTCCTATTTTTGTCAGAATCGGGTAATTAATTCGATTTAGAATTCACTAAAATATTTAAACATGAAGAAAATTTCTGCAATTGCCTCTTTATTCATGGCAATTATCGTCTTTTCGGCAACAACATCACAAGCCTGTACAAATTATCTTGTAACCCGTGGTGCAAGTACCGATGGTTCAAACATGATAACCTATGCTGCCGACTCACATGTATTATACGGAGAATTGTATTTCCGTCCTGCTGCTGATTGGGCCGAAGGTACTATGATAGATGTTTATGAGTGGGATACAGGAAAATATCTAGGGAAAATCCCTCAAGTTCCTCACACCTATTCCGTAATTGGAAATATGAATGAATTTCAGGTGGCAATTGGAGAAACAACCTATGGTGGTAGAAAAGAATTAGGCTCACAAGATGGTGCTATTATTGATTATGGTAGCCTAATGTATCTTACACTTCAACGCGCAAAAAGTGCTCGCGAAGCAATTAAAGTAATGACAGATTTAGTAGAAACTTACGGTTACTATAGTTCTGGAGAATCTTTTTCTATATCTGATAAAAATGAAGTTTGGATTTTAGAAATGATCGGTAAAGGAAATGGTGAAAAAGGAGCTGTTTGGGTAGCCAGAATGATTCCTGATGGATATGTAAGTGGCCATGCAAACCAAGCCAGAATTACAAACTTTCCTCTTGAAGGCAAAAATTCTATTTCATCTGATAAAATGAATAAAATATTCAATCCAGAAGTAACTAACGTTTATGCTAAGGATGTAATTTCATTTGCCAAAGAAAAAGGATTCTACCCTAAAGAAGGTAAAAATAAAAACTTTAGCTTTTCAGATTCTTACGCTCCTGTAGATTTTGGCGCAGCAAGATTTTGTGAAATCAGAGTTTGGTCTTTCTTTAACGATGTAAAAGAAGGTATGGATAAATACTTCGACTATTGTAAAGGGAATATTAAACATGATGATAAAGGTTATGCAACCAACAGAATGCCATTGTGGATTAAACCTGATGAAAAAATTAATGTACTAGACATGATGGACTTCATGAGAAATCACCTTGAAGGAACAGAGCTAGACATGGCAAAAGATATGGGAGCAGGTCCTTATGGTAATCCATACCGTTGGAGACCTTTAACATGGAAAGTTGATGGAGTTACTTATTGCAATGAACGAGCCACTGCAACACAGCAAACAGGTTTTTCATTTGTGGCTCAATCTAGAAACTGGTTACCAGATGCTGTTGGTGGAATAAACTGGTTTGGTGTTGATGATGCTGCTTCATCGGTATATTTCCCAATGTATTGCGGTAGTACAAGAGTACCAAAATCATTTGCTGTTGGTAATGGCAAGATGATGGATTTCACTAATAAATCTGCTTTCTGGGTATTCAATCAAGTTACTAACTTTGCATATACAAGATACAATGCAATTCATCCTGAAATTGCTAAAAAGCAAAAGTCTTTAGAGAAAAAATATCTTTCTTTTACTAAAATTATCGACTTAGCTGCTGAGGATATGTTTAAAACAGATAGAAATAGTGCTGTTGAATTCTTAACCGACTTCTCTTGTAATCAAGGTAACAACCTAACTAATGAGTGGAGAGATTTTTACGGATACCTATTTGCGAAATACATGGATGGTAACATCAAAGAAAAAGATGGTAACAAGCAAAATCCTAAAATGACTCAACCTGGCTATAGTAAAGAATTCTATAAAACTATTGTGAAAACAACTGGCGACAAACTTAAAGTCTTAGATACTTCTCATTAGTAGAAAATATTTCGATTAAAGGAGCTTTAGGGCTCCTTTTTTTATACTCGTAATTTTGGAAAGCATCCTAATTTGTCAAATCAATACTATGGAATTTAAGTATTCCAATTTTACGTGTTGAATTGCTAATCCTGAGAACCAAGGAAACAATTTAAAACTTTAAATCATCGTCTTGGAGTTCGGGAATACCATTTTTACGTGTTGAATTGCTAATCCTGAGAACCAAGGAAGCAATTTAAAACTTTAAATCAATATCTTGGAGTTCGGGGATACCAATTTTACGTGTTGAATTGCTAATCCCGAGAACCAAGGACGCAATTTAAAACTTTAAATCATCGTCTTGGAGTTCGGGAATACCAATTTTACATTTTATAATTACCAATTCTAAGAACCAAACAAACCTATGAACTCTTATTATTCTAAAAAAACAAGCATAAATATTTTTTGCTTAGATATTTTTATTAATTTTGCGGCGAATTCGTGCGTAATCTCTGACATGGAAATAGGTAAATATGTTTACATTGCGCTCGTGAACCTTAATACATTAGAATAATGGATTTAATTAAAATTGCAGAAGAGGCTTTCTCTACAGGTATCGAAACTCCTGAATTTAACGCAGGTGATACTATTAGTGTTTCTTACAAAATTAAAGAGGGAAACAAAGAAAGAACTCAGGTATTTAGAGGTGTTGTTATCCAGGTTAAAGGATCAGGTACAACTAAAACTTTTACCATCAGAAAAATGTCGGGTAATGTTGGCGTAGAAAGAATTATTCCAATTAGCTCTCCATTTATCGAGAAAATTGAAGTAAACAAAAGAGGTCGTGTTAGAAGAGCTAGAATTTACTACTTACGCGGACTTACAGGTAAAAAAGCAAGAATCAAAGAAAAAAGATTTTAAGCTTTACCTAAAAAATACAAAAGCTTTCCGGTTTCGGAAAGCTTTTTTTGTGCATAAAAAAACACCTGAAAAAAACAGATGCTTGCTTCTACAATGGTATATTTTTCACGGATTATACCAATCAGGCATTTCCGCATTGTCAATTAGTTTCTCTCTATTACTACCATCAGTATCCATTGTCCAAATCGACTTAATACCTTCACCATCATTTGCAACATTCATAAAAATAATTTTGCCTCCAGTTTCTGAATATCTTGCCTGCAAATCATTTGTTCCGGCAGTTTTATTTGTCCCAGTCAGATTAGTTAAGTTGGTTCCGTCCACATTAATACTATAAATTTTTGCATCCAACTGTCTTCCGTTATCATCTTCATACAAACTGTCAAGTGAAAAAATTATCTTACTACCATCGGGTGAAAAATGTGGACTTGATAAAGTTCCCTCTAAATTATCAACCAATAAAAACATATTAGAACCATCAGGATCCATTAAATAAATCTCATTATCATATGGCATTTCACCTTGAGTTAAAACCGCAATTTTTTCTTGTGTGGAAAAATTAAAATGGTCACTCCAATCACATTGCTTAAAATGACGCCCAACAGGAGCATCAGCAATTTTTGATTCTCCAGTTCCATTATAGTTTATGGAATATAAATCTCCATAATGTCCATAAAGTAATTGATCTCCATCTGGAGACCAAGTATAACCAATACCATCATTATGATATCCTGCAATGGGTTGACTCGTGACCTGTGTTACATTTCCACCTTTCGTATCCATCGTATATATCTGATACACTCCTGATTCGTTAGAAGAATAAGCAATACTTTTCTCATTTGGAGATATCCTTGGTTGTACCTCACTTCCACCCTGATTAGTTAAACGAATCAAATGATTTTCTTGTAAATCCCACGAATAGATATCGCGACTACCTAAAGAATCCTTTACGAATAAGTATCCATTTGATGGATAATCTTCAGTAGTAAATCGCCATAATTTTCCTTCGGTCCTGTCCAGTTCTTTATTTTGAGCCTCAATTTTCCACAAGTAAGTAGTTTCAAATTTTAAGCCCTTAACCGTAAAGGTAGTATCCAAAATATTCTCAGCATACTTAGTTCCTTCTGTATCATCTGCCCCTTCAAATAGAATTACATCAAAATATAAAGTATCTCCTTTTTCTGTTTCACCATTATTCCAGGTTAATTTTACTTCGGTACTAAGTTTTGTTTCATCTTCTTCTATATCCAGAGGCGAAACATAAAATATTTCATCTGGAATACTCGAATCAAGTGGTGCCACCTGCATAAGAATTTCCATTACTACGTTCTGATCTTCTCGTACACTTATATTTATATTTTCCGAAGTATAATCTTCCTTTTTTGCAGATATTGCATAATCTCCTATAGGAACTTCTCCTATATCAAAAACACCTTCGGCATTTGTTATTACTGATGATGTTCCAGGACTTGTTGTTATTGTAACCCCTTCCATTGGGATACTTCCGGTTGATGTTTTTACAGTACCGCTAATTGAGCCATACAAATCAGGATCAACCGTACTCTCATTGCATGAGAATAAAGATATGGACATGATTAATGTAAAAATTGGTGCAAAGAGTGCATAGAATTTATTCATATTCCAGTTAGCTATTTTAATTTTTCTTAATTTACAGATTATCCCCATGGAAAACAACAGAATCTTGAGCAATTAACCTCTTATTGTGATAAACAAACAGACTTACATAAAGATTGTCCATCGCAGAAAGATTCATTCTCGATTCTGAAAAAGAAATCGTGTTTCCGCCTTTTGAAATACATTTACCCTTTTGTAATGTTGAAGAACTAGCAACCCTACTCTGCTTATTTATTTTCAAAATATAATCAACCACCATAGTATTATTACTATTATTTTGAAATTCTGCAGAAATATTTAAATTGTTTATTTTACCTTCAATTGTTATCCAGGTTTTAAACTCTTTAATTTGATTTCCAGCATTTATAGATCCTACCAAACAAAAGATTAAGCATACTATAATTTTAAATCTCAACATTAAGCTTAAAACATTTTATTTCATATTTTAAATGTATTGAATAGTTAACTTAAAACCAATACTATTTTGGTTAAAATACTATAAATACAATAAAAAAAACATAAAGTTCATCAAAGGTTAAAAAAAAAGGATGCCCCTAAAGACACCCCAATCAATTTAAACCTGCTCTGTACTCACAAACCACTTTTAAAATACCATTATTACCACATCTAAACTGAAATGTTTGATTTCAAAAATAGACTTATTGTGAATTTGTTACTAAATCATTATTGTTGTTTTCTATTTCAGTAATTTCAAAGCTCCTATTATTCCCAATAACTTATTGTTGTAATGAATTCCAGTATCAATTTGATAGATACTTTACTCTTATTCAAGTAAAACCAAGAGCTAACAATTCATTCTCTTTTTATTAATGATAAAAAACAATTATAATTTACCTTTACTAAACACCTTGTTAACAACACTATTTATCCCATTAAATTAACAGTGCAAAACCAGAGCTAAAAAATTGCACATTTAACATCATGAGCATTCGTAATTTGAGATAATAAAATCAAGAAAACTCATTTAAGAGCTTTCTTGATTATTTTTAATAATTATGGTCCTGTACTAAAACTAGTACCTACATTACCTTGCTGTGTTTTTGCAAAATTATCATTACCATCCTGTATAACCTGTCCAAAATGATCATTTCCAATTTGCTCTACGAATGAGTCATTATTATCACCCCACTGATAAGTTAATGCTGTATTATTTTCTCCTGTTTGTAGAATTCGAGCGATATTATTTACACCACCCATTTGTCCAATAACTCCAACATTATAATCACCATCCTGTGTAATCTCTGCAAGACTTCCTGTTTGATCAAATTGGAATACCCAACCTCTATTTAACCATCCATCCTGAGTAATAAATGCGTCGGAATCTCCGCCACCAAATTGACCAACAAATGCAAAGTTTCCAACTTTAGCCTGACTTATAGTAGCTTCATTACCATCGCCACCGATTTGATCAACTATACCTAAATTAAAATGACCTTGCTGTGTTACTGTGGCAACATTATTTGCTCCATCTATTTGTGAAATATATGCCATCTGATCAGTACCAAACTGATCTATGGTAGCCATATCACCATCGCCGCCTCTTTGAGTTACATCTGCAAAGTTTCTATAACCTTCCTGAGTAACATCCACTACTCCATCAGATTCATTAATTTGCTCCACAAAAGCACGGTTTCTAACTCCAAATTGATGAGTTGTAGACATATTATTATCTCCAGCCATCTGAACTGCGCGAGCCCAGTTGAAATCTCCATCCTGATAAATGTAGGCATTATTATATTCACCACCTCTTTGGTAGGTTGAAGCCCTGTTCAAAAATCCATTTTGGTGAATTAAAGCTAGGTTTGCATAACCATCAACTTGTCTTTCTCTAGCACGATTATTCATATAATGCTGAACAATAGTAGCACTATTAAGCTCACCTCTAATTTGATTTATGCGAGCCATATTATACATTCCATGCTGGGTTACATAAGCACTATTGTAAGCACCTCTTCTTTGATAGATATCAGAATTATTTCTATATCCATCCTGTAATACAGTAGCACTAGAAAAAATAGGAAGCATTTGTAAAATATTAGAATAATTGCTCTCTCCCATTTGCCATACTGTTGCATTACTTATCGCTCCAAACTGAACAATATCACTTTGGTTAAACATTCCAAACTGGTCTACCATAGCAACATTATTGTGATTAGCCTGAGTAATTACTGATAAGTTTGCCAATCCCATTTGCATTACAGCTGCACTATTTAAAAAGTCATACTGAGTAATATATGACATATTAAACCAGCCATACTGACTAACATCTGCAAAATTCATCATACCCATTTGAAGAATCCTGGATATATTATGCAATCCCATTTGATCTACATAAGCTGCATTAAACAACCCCATTTGATCTACATAGGATACATTAAGAACACCAAATTGAGTAACCATTGCCGAATTCCCCATCATCCACTGATTAATATCAGACATGTTAAAGTATCCATCCTGGTCTACTGCAGCATCGTTCCACATTCCCATTTGGTCAACATCACTATTGTTGTACCATCCCACCTGGATTACATTGGCTGTATTATCCAAACCCAACTGGTCTACTGTTGAATAGTTAACCTGAGCAAATGCAGAAGAAGCTGCAAACACAACGGCAACTATTAAAAATAATAATTTTTTCATGGTTGATTTTTTTAAAGTTTAAAGTGAATTAAAATAAAATCCTAACCTATAAGTGTAAAGAGCTCTGAGATGATCTAATAAATGATAATTAGATCCTTAACTAAATTAAGAAAAAGCAAGTCGAAGAGCTTAAATTTTTACATGAACTCAAAATAAGTATTGATTAAACGGTATTCTTTTAAAACTAACTCTTTAGAAATCTAAAAAAGAATAAAAAAATTTAAACAAATGTTTAAATTACCTTAAAACTTTAAATAGCAAAAACCGCCAAACTGCGTTAATTCAGCAATTTGGCGGTTAAATGTATTATAAATCAATCAAATCATTTCATTAAAATCATGGTGCTGGAGTCATTCCTGCATCGTACTGACTTACTGAAGCTGAGTTTCCATTACCATACTGAGTAACTACAGAAGCATGTCCGTAACCTGCTTGATAAACATCAACAACATTGTTATTACCTACTTGCATAGTAGTTGAATAATTATAGTCACCTAACTGAGTTGTAGTTGCGCTGTTCATAACTCCATCAGCTTGAACAGAAGTAGCATAATTAGAATCTCCTGTTTGTTCAATTAAAGCCATACTATAATCTGAATTGTATTGACCAATTGCAGCAGCATTACCATTACCAAGCTGAATAATACCAGCAGCGGTAAGTTCTGTATCAAATTGTTCGATATATGCATCATTAAGATCACCTACCTGAGCTATACCTGCATAACTACCAATATTGTTTTCCTGATAAATCTCAGCACTATTATAGCGACCTTCTTGTCCAATATAAGCAGTAGTTGATTCTCCACCTACTTGGTTAATAAGAGCGTCGTTTCCTTTTTTGTACTGATCTATTTCAGCAGTATTAAATGAACCATCAAACTGATAAATAGATGCTTCATTCCATTTTCCGTGTTGATATACATCAGCTGTATTCCAGTAACCATTTTCTTGATAAACACCTGCTGTATTACGTCTTCCTTGTTGAGAAACTAAAGCCCAGTTTAATCCACCTTCGTATTGATATACAGAAGCTGCATTCCATCTGCCTTTTTGATCAACATCAATTAAGTTACCCCAACCACCATCTTGAGTAGTTACAGCATTATTATGTCTTCCTTGTTGATCAATTAATGTTGTATTCAACATTCCATATAACTGAACAGCGCTAGCAGTATTTGCTTTACCTTTTTGGTTTACAGATATTCCATTTAACCATCCACCTAACTGACCAGTGTAAGCCATATTATACTTACCTTGTTGTCCAATTAAAGCAACATTTGATTCTCCTCCAAATTGGTCAGCATAAGCTGTATTCATAAAACCGTTTTGTCCAATTTCTACAGAATTATTAGATCCCAACCATTGGTCTACCATAGCAACATTTAAATCACCATTTTGGCTAACAAATGCATAATTATCAGAAGTTCTTTCTTGCAAGATATTTGCATAGTTACCTATACCCCATTGGCTAATTAAAGCCTCATCATACATTCCTTCATATTGAGTTACTTTAGCTTCGTTACCAAGTCCCCACTGAAATACGTTAGCATATTCTTTATAACTAAACCATTGGTCAATAACAGATGTATTAAAATAACCTCTTTGAGTTACATAAGCATCGTTTGATTCAGCGATAAATTGAGTTACGTAAGAAGAGTTCATTCCTACTTGATCTACATAAGCATTATTGAACCAACCTAATTGAAGGGCTGTAGAAAAATTAGATTCTACTTGAGTGGCATAATATCCATTACCTTCTCCAATTTGCTCAAGAAAAGACATATTCATAATACCCAACTGATCGACAGTTGCATCATTCGTAAATCCATCTTGATAAATATCACTAATGTTGAAAATACCAACCTGTTGAACAACGGCTGAATTATCTATACCAATCTGGTTGATGTTTGATTGGTTGATTTGAGCGAAAGAATACGCTCCTGTTAATAAAATTGTCGCAAGGACAAATAAAATCTTTTTCATGGTTTGAATTTTTAGGTTTAAAGTGAATAAATCGGGTTTCCCCGATAGTTTGTTTTAATTAATTTTGTACATTAAACAATAACGATTTGATGATTTATGTTTTTAATTCTAAAACTAATTTAGAGAGTTCATTTGGAAATATAATGTTAGATTACATTAATTATTAGATTTTAATGACGAATCATAAAAAGATATTGATCAAAATATTCAAAACTTATAAATACCTATCTAATAGTTAAATAAAATTAAACAAAGCTTAAACAAGCCCTTATAAATCAGCAAAAGAATATATCTTATAAATTTAAATTAAGCGCATAAAAAAACAGGTCAAATTTACATTCAACCCGTCTTCAATCAATACATATTGTTTAATATCAATTATTCTTTCTTAACTTTTTTCCTAATCTTTTCTTTTCGATTTTTCTTTTTCGCACTACGATCCCATAGTTTATCAAAATAAAAGTTCAAACCTATTTTTCCTTCCCAAAAGTAATCGTTAAAATGCCCTTGTTTTAAGCCATCTACCTCATCGCTAAATATATAATGATTTAAAACTGAAAAATTTAAACCAAATCTATCATTAAGAAGAAACTCAATTCCTGCGCCATACATTGCCTGAGCATGAATTGCATTAGATAAATCTATTGTGAAAGATGATTTATCATGCTGAGAAAACACCCCAATTCCACCTTCTAAATAAGGAGTCCAATCCTTATATGGCAACAATCTATACTTTGCGGTAAAATCTAAAGAATTATAAGTACTCTGAAAGTGTTCAGTTGTAGCCAAATCCCCCCTGCTTAAATTAAATCCATATTGCATAAAAGATTGTGTATCGTACAACAAGGAAACCCCACCCATTACCTCCATTTCGGTATGGCTATAGTCACCCATATATAACCAGGATCCTGTATTAAATCCTAAACCAAATTTATGACGTCTTTTGGTTATTAACTGATCGAAAAAATCAGATTCCTGATTTGTTTCTTTTTCCTCTACATAATTCGTAATTATTTCGGAACCGATATCTTCCGGATTCTTAAGATCCCAAAGTCCTTCAATAACTCCCTCAACAATTAAGGATTCAACAGCTTTTTCAATGGCTTCTTTAACCGCCATTTCGGAGGGCTCATTATATGTAAATCCGGTTTCAGCTTCAAGTAGTCTTTTAAATTTAACGTATCTAAAAATACTGGCATCTAATTTCTGAGAAAGAATCATCTTTGAGGTATATACAGTTTTTAGGATTCGCCCATTACTTGTGGAAATTGCACGAAGATAAACGGTTACTCTATCCTGACGATACTGACCAGATCCACCAGCCGAAAAATACCTTAAACCTGCGCCTCCGGTAATTACATTAGCATCATAAGAAATTACACCCCCTTCTAATACAATACCTGCAAATAATAAAGGAGGCAATAATTGTGATTTGCTATCTTTTCCGGCATAATTGGCACGACTAGATCGTATAATCTTACGTTCGTTAAGCAAATTAGATAAACCTTCTCGTTCTATTGGTATAAACCATCCTGATTCTTCAATTGCTTTAAGCAAAATAGATGTAGTACCTTGCGTAACGGCCGTAGACCAATTTGCTCCAGTCTCCGATGCTTTATACTGTCCGGTCTGATCCCTAAACTTGTAAACTGCTGCCACTATTTTCTCGCGGGGCTCAGGTAAACCAACCAAATTTTTTCTTGCTGGAGTTTCAGCTCCAATTTCGGCACGCTGTTCTGTTACTGGTTGATTAAAGTATGGTACACAAGCACCAAGCATTAAAAAAACAAAAAAGCACAGAGGTAAAAATTTATACATGTAGAGAGAATTAATAAATGTTCGAATATTTAGTAACTAGGTATGACAACATTTGTACGATTTCCATTAGTTATATCCTGTATGTCGACAGTTATACCACTGGCATCCTCGAAAATACCCACTTGATAACTTCCCAGATTATATGTTCCAGTTTCTAAATCACCACTTTCACCAAAAATTTGATTCACCAATTGACTAGATAATTGATTTAATATTTGTCTATTCAGGTTAGTAGTAAAATCGTCTAAAGGGTCAGTATTGTAACCATCTTCGGAAGTTGGATCTTCAATTTTATTTTGCTGGGTAGCCATATTAAGCATCCAGTTATAATTATAAGAATTTCCCCCAAAATTGGAATTAATTGGAGTATATACAAAATCCTGAGCCACTAAATCTAACGGCTGCAAAAATGCAAAGAATGCTATTATAAATATAGCTTTAAGAAATTTCATGATTTTGGTTTTAAAGTTTAAAATATTCCACTTCCCGATTGATCATCACCATCGAGCTGTAATTTCATTTTTTCGTAATTATTTAGATACCTAAGCGTTAATTGATTTGCGTATTTTGTCATCTGTTCCAACATTTCGTATCTTGGCTGCACCTTTTGCTTAAATATCTCATTATCATCAACTAATATGGTTATTTGGGTAGCTAAACCCGGTAATACCATTTCTTTAATTTTTATTGTATAATTTTTCGCTCCTTTAGGAGCTTGCCACAAAGAATAGAACATATCGTAAAAATCACGCCCTACTTTTGATAATGTTTCATCCATGACTAATCCATCAATTTCCATGTCGTAGCCAATAGATTCCTCTTTATTGTTACTTTCCAATGTTTTATTCAAAGCACTTTTAAGAATATTTAAAGTTCTTATGGAATCTCTACTTTTTTTTGATTCCTGAGCCTGAACAGACACAAATATCATTAACAACATAAAAATAACAATTCCCTTATTTAAACTTTGGTCTATTTTCATTTAAAATACAGTAAAACAATAGTCAATCGTATATAAATATAGGCTTTCTAAATTAAAAACCATACATTTTTACACCACATTCGAAGTGCATTAAGAAATCTTAACTTTTATTAACTGGTTAAATAAAGTTAAATAGATATTTTTTACTCTTTGACCATTGATGTTTTTTTATCCACTAAAACTTTGGACACTTAATTGCACGTATTCGTCTTCTCTTTTTAAAGTAATGAGAACCTGAACATGATGTTTTAGATTTTCCTAAAATATAAGTTAGGGAAATTTCGTGTGCTCCAGAATTTGTTTTTACCAGGTTAGAAATCACATAATCATAAGAATAGCCAACTCTTAACCTATCAATCTGATATCCCATTAATACTATAACTGCATCAAAATCAAAAGAAAGATTATGCCTAAACCACCCCCCAAGCAACCAATTATTTCTTGAGAAATATAGACCATAATTGATTTGTTCAAAATCTTGCTGCTTTTGATATAAAATATTGGGCGATATGGTGTAATCACTTTCCATTAATCCTCTTGAATAACCAACGGGTATCGAAGCTCCTGCATGTAATGTATATTTTCTGGGTAATATGGCACTCGTATTATTTGAATTGAATGCCTCGTCGGGTTCGGATAAATGATCGATAACTCCACCAAAATAAAAGTTTTTATAACTGGCAACAATTCCCATTGAAAAATCGACATACGATTGAGACAAATCCTCAGGCTGCATTTCCCTACCTGGATATATAACCCCATATAAAGGGTCTATCATATCTGAAAAAATAAGAGATTGCCAATCTAGTTTTCGTTGCACATAAGTAGCTTTCAAACCTATATTAACAGATAAATCCCTGTTAATATTAAGTGAGTAGGAATAAATACCCGATGCCATTGTAGTTTTTATAGCTCCTTTCCCTTGATTATCCTGAATAACAAGAATGCCAAGTCCTCCGTTTATAATATCAACATACTGATCAAACGAAGCTGTATATGTAATAAACGGTCGATCGTTTTGCGGCCACTGATTACGATAGGATAAACTGGCAGTCGGGGCAAATTCAGATCCAGCCAACGCCGGATTTAAGTACAAACGATTTGCATAGAATTGAGAAAATTCGATATCCTGTGCCTGCACAGAAAATGCAAGCATTACGAATAGTGTTATATGAATAAATTTCCATCTTCTCATTACTATCTGATTAAAGAAACAGTTCCATCTTGTTTGGATTTTCCGTTAATAATTAATGTCCAAACATAAACACCCGTACTAACCAATTTACCTTTGTATGTTCCATCCCAACCTACACCAAGATCTGTAAATTCATAAATCTGTTCGCCCCAACGATTGTAGATATACATTTCAATGGCTTCACCAGCTATATCTCCGGTAATTAATGGACCAAACGTATCATTCAATCCATCTCCGTTAGGTGTAAATGCATTGGGAACAAAAATTCGATATCTATCTACAAATATCATTATAGAATCGCGACCAACACATCCATTCAAATCAGTATATTCTAAAGTATATTTACCTTCCTGAGTAGCAATATAAGTTGAAGATGTAGCGCCATCTTGCCAGAGATAAGTTCCCGGTAAAAATTTTAAATCTATTGAAGGACTAAGCACCTTACTTTCGGAATAAAAAATGGTAGTATCTTTTCCTAAATCGAAAATAGGTTTCTCGTGCACAACAAAATTAATATTGGATGAATTTAAACAACTTCCGTCGGATACCTCGGCATGTAAATTCAGATTATTCGTAATGGTATATGACAAAGGATTAAATACCCCATTCTGTAAATCTATATCTTCATACCAGGAGATTATAGAACCCATATCTGATACATCTCCACCCAAACCTGTTAAATCATAAGCCTCAACAAATCCACTACCCATTTCATCCTCACATAATTCTATTAATAAATCATTTGCCACCGGCAGTGGATTTACATAAAAATTTAATCGTCCTGAATTCTCACAAGAAAGATTATTTGTTACCAATGCATAATATGAACTTTGATTGCTTACTGTTAGCGAAGCAGGCGAAGCAACCGGAATACTTAAACGATCATCTTCGAACCATTGAATTGTAGCAACAGTATCGGAAGTAATTTGGCTTAGATAGTTATTCAAATTAACCTCCTGAGAAGTTGAAGAAGCAAAACTATCTTCACATAAATTTTCACTTACATCATTCGCTTCGGGGAGCGATGTGATGGTATAATCCAATTCAGCAAAATTCTCACAAAAGCCATCCCAAATTCTTGCATAATAAATATCTCCATCATTAACTTGTATGTTCTGAACATTAATAACGGCAGTATTAAACGAAGCATCGGAGTACCATATTAAATTAGCTCCAGGCGAAGATGAGATATTAGATTCGTAAGCACTTAAGTTTTCGCCACTAACTTGTTTTGTATTGAATACATCCTCGCACAAAACCACTGAAAAATTCTGGGCAAGTGGAAGATCATTTACTGTAAAATTGATTCTTCCAACATTACTTTCACCACCAAAACTAACTCTCACAAAAAAAACATCACCATCGCTAACGCTTGTATTTACAGGAGTAGGAATTGGTAAACTTAAAGCTGAATCGAAAAACCATTCTTTTATTGTACCTGGATCATTATTAACAGCAGATTCAAGTTGAGATAAATCGTAGGAAGAAACATTTCCGGAACCTTGTACTTCTTCACAAATTTGCATTTGCAGATCGTTAGCTTCAGGCAAAGGACGGACATTAAAAGTTATGCTTCCACCATTTTCACAATTTGGATCCTGAACCTGAGCGTAAAAAACATCATTATCAACAACACTCACATTACTCGGAGTTACTACTAACGAAGTAAAGGCTGCATCGTTAAACCAAACAATATTGGCACCTACAGTATTTGTTATTAAACTATTATAATTACTCAGGTTCACTCCTGTTGTTAATCCAGTTCCGAAGGTATCTTCCCATACATCCTGAACAATATCTTGTGCATCAGGTAATGATAAAACAGTATATGTTACTACAGCCACATTTGTATTTACAGCATCGCTTACTGCAGCAAACAACCTAATTCCATCAGTAACATTTACATTTGATGGATCTGGAATTGCATTTACCGGCATTCCGTTGGGTTCTGTTGGCCAATCCAAAAACCATGAAAAACTATCTCCATTTCCTTCATTAATCTGATTTTCGAGCAGAGTTAAATCAACTAAAGCACTAGCACTCCCAGCAGCATTTTCACATACTTCAGGAAAAACATCACGAGCCACAGGTGTATTAACTACTTCAAACTGCACATTTGCAATATCACTACAAGATCCGTTAGATACAAACACATAAAACACATCTCCATCGCTTACATCATGAGAAGCAGGTGTTGGGACAAGATTAGACAAAGCTGCATCAAGATACCATTCGACCGTAACCGAATGACCGCCAGTAATCGCATTATTATATGACGTTAGATCAATAGCTTGGGCCAGCATTGATCCTGCAACATCTTCAAAATCTGTTAATATTTGATCATTAGCAAGAGGTAAAGGAAGAACTGTATAGCTTATAATAGCTGTATTAGATTCACCATTACTTTCTACCAAAGCATGAAATTGTTGTCCATCCGTAACTGTCACATTATTTGGGTTGCCAACTGCATTTACTAGTGCCGCATCATTATACCAACTAACTGAGCTTGTGGTTCCACCATTAACTGAAGCATCGAGAGCTGTTAAATCAATACCCGAAGTTGTTCCACCTCCTGATACATCTTCACAAACATCTATATCTAAGTCGTTAGCAATGGGAGAAGATCGAACAATAAACTGAACACTTCCCCTATTTATACAGGTTCCATTATCGATATAAGCATAAAATATATCCTGATCGTTAACAACTAAGCTATTGGAATTAGTTACTAAACTTGTAAATGCAGGATCTTCGTACCAAACAACAGCATTAGCTCCTGCTACCTGAGTATCGTAGGATGTTAAATCTACTCCAGAGGCTGTTCCACTTCCAAAAGTATCTTCCCACAACTGAACAGAAATGTCGTTTCCTTCGGGTAAAGTCTCTACCGTATATGTTACAGTAGCAACACTAGTAGCTGTACCTGTTGTAACTTGCGCATAAAACTCTTCCCCATTGGTAACTGTTCTATTTGTATAATTACTAACCGGCTGACTTAATGCAATATCATGAAACCAATTAACCAATGATCCTGCATTATTATTTGTTATGGCAGATTCAAGGGAACTTAAATCAATATTCGAAGCAAAACCTGCATTGTAATTATCTTCGCAAACTACTAAATTCTGATCGATTGCCTGTGGCAAAGAACTAACAGTATAGGTAACAAGGGCAATATTAGTACAAAAACCATCATTTACCTCAATCCAGAACTGCGTTCCATTAGTAAGCGATACATTTGTAGGATCTGCAACTGCAGTAGTTAGACCAGCATCTGAGTACCAAATGTAACTTATACCTGCATTAGAATTAATTGCATTTTCGAGTGCTGTTAAATCAATTCCACTTGCCACACCACTTCCTTCGGTATCTTCCCACACGGTTTCATTCTGATTATTAGCATCAGGCAAAGTTAAAACCGTATAAGTAATAGTGGCAATACTTGTTCCTGTTCCACTCGATACTTCAGCGTAAAACTCTTCTCCATTTGTAACTGTTACATTATTAGGGGTAGTTACAGACTGACTTAAGGCAATATCCTGAAACCAATTAAGCGTATATGGATTATTATTTGTAATGGCAGACTCGAGCAAACTTAAATCAATATTCGAAGCTATACCCGAATTATAAGTGTCTTCACAAACCTCTGGATTTTGATCGAACACTTCAGGCTGTGAGTTAACTGTATATGTAATAACAGCTACGTTTGTACAAACACCATCATTTACTTCAACCCAAAACTGCTGACCATCTGTTACAGAAATATTAGTAGGATCTGGAACTACTGTTGTAAGCCCAGAATCCGAGTACCAGGTATAAATAATTCCGGCACTCCCATTAATTGCTGTTTCTAAAGCCGTTAAATTAATACCACTGGCAACTCCACTTCCTTGTGTATCTTCAGAAACGACCTCGTTTTGATCATTAGCTGTTGGTAAGGTTCGAATAGTAACAGTTTGAGTAACATCATCGATCCCCCCCGAAATTAAACTAACTTCTAAATTAACATCGTAAGTTCCTGCAGCAGGAAAAACATGTGTAACAGTAAATGGGCTTACATTTGACACTAAGGTGGTGCCATCTGCAAAATCCCAGCTTGCACTTGCAATATTGGTTAAATCGGATGTAATTGTAAATTCAGTATTATCACCTTCGCAATCGTATTGATAGGCAAATTCAAGACTAAAAATACTTGTAACAAAATTAGGTAATCCTAACCAACATCTTCTGCCTGCCAGGTTTTTTGAATCTGCAACATAATTACATCCGACACCAATAACATCCGGATTATTGATAACATCCAGATTTAAACTTCCAGTAGTTCCTGTCGTATTGGTTTTGGCCATATAAATCTTATCATCTGGAGCCAATTGTAAGGCTCCATAAAACCAGGAGCCATTTCCAATAAGTTGCGCCGAAGAATTTATTGTTGCCTGGTTATCTGAAGAAATATCAAACTGATACATTTCTCCTGGTGAATACAAGCTAACATATAATATATTACCCGAAGGAGAGAATTCAACACCATAAGGAGTTGTATAATTATTTAACTGAATAGGATTCGATACTGTTCCTGTTGACGTATTGAAATCAAAAATTTCTACTAAATCCAGCGTATAAATGGCAACTGCAAGTTTATTTCCTGCAGGCGAAGTTTTCATATAACCAATAGCTGAGCGTCTATCGCTATTATGCACAACCCCTGCAGAACTAACAACAGCAGCAGAAACTCCTGCAGAACTTAATAAATATGCATAAAACTCGTCACTATTCCAAAGGTGTGTCAGAATCCAAAAATCTGTTCCATTAGCATGTTTTACCGCAGTAATTTTTTCGCAAACCTCGTTTCCATTTACAATTGTATTTTTTGTTGTTACAGCACCTAATCCTCCATTCATCGACATATCAACAATAGAATATCTCAATCCATTTCTTAGAGCATTTTGATGTGCATCGACAGTAAAAATATAGTATAACACTGTGCTTCCAGGCTGTTGAACAATTATAGATGATTGAGTAGCAGAAACATTGCCATCTAAATCATTACCATTAGCCATTACTGCATGATTCTTATTGTAAACTGTAATTCCATCAGTGTAAAAAAGCAAGTCGCCTTGCGAATTACAAACAGTAGAACATCCTTCTTCGGTATCCAGGCTACCATCGGTTAATGGTACCGAAGGATCTACATTAAAATTTAAACCTGCATTTTCTCCGAAATACCAAACCCCAGCCTGACCTTGCCCAAAAGCAATATTTAGGATGCCAAAAACCAACAACAACAATATGTATCTTTTCAACTTCATCCTTCTCTCTGATTAATAACATTACCCAATGTTTAATCTTTATTAAACGTTGATTTACTTTTACTTACATCCAATTTACAAAATAAAGTTCAAGCAGTTACAATATTAACTCATCAAAAAAAATCAGGTAATTTACTTTTAATAAATTATTACCTGATTTTTAAGATAAGTTAAACGGCATAATGAAAAAAATTAACTGAGTCCTAGATAATCAAAAAGTTTAGATTTCACATTTGCTGTTAAAGGTCGTTTTCCATTAAGAATATAAGATAAGTAAACATCAGTAATACCAATAATTTTGGCTACTTTCTTTTTCTTATCATCAAGAATTCTAAGTCTCTCTTTAATTCTTACCAAATCGTCTTGAATTTCTTGTTTCATAACTGTAAATTTAAAGTGAATATGATTGATATAAGGTTTTAATTTAATAAGCTGGGGAAGCAACACGGTTAGAGTTGCTCCCATTTCCAAGCTAATTTTAACCAATTAATGGTTAGGTTTTAAAGTGAATAGAGAAAATTAGTTAGGACTATAATCTAATCCCGAACCAATAGCTTTTTTTAGACCGAACAATCTCAATTGTTTTTGCAATAAATCATAGTTCGTATACAAGGTTTTACGGTTACTTGTTTTTTGTTCTTCTCGATCGACAGTAATAACAACTTTTGTATTTTTAAAATTATCATTTATATACTTTACCATTTCCAAATTAGAAAGTGCTTTAAGAGGAACAATCACTAAATCGATGCATGTTTGCGTCAGAATAATTTCAGTTTCAAATATATCATCGGCAAAAAAAGCCATAGCATCCAAACTGTGAATATATTCTGTTAATTCACTAATTAATGATCTATTTTCGTTGATAAATAAAATATTCATTGCCTTTCCTGATGAGGGAAGTAGTTTAAATTTATTTCCTTCCAATATAAAAACATCCATATTAAAAATAATCAATACAACAAGATATATCTATCAATCTACATGCCAAACAACATTAACCCCTTATTATATGGCATTTACATTAAAACAAGGGGAGTTTGAGAATATTTAAATTATCCGATAATGGAGATGATATTTTAAGAAAAATAAAACTTTTTTGCTAACGCACTGTAATAGTAACAGATAAGATTTTTACTCCTATTTTATCCACAATCGGATAATTTAAAAATCGGATAGCTGTTTTATATCGAAACAATCATTTAATTTTATTTGAATAACATATTCTTACCATTTGGTAAAAAAAAGTCCGAAAAACTTCGGACTTATATTTTATTCAGATTTTATATTTTTTTATTCGTCTATCGAGCGATTGCCAGGTAATATTAAGCATATCAGCAGCTTTAGATTTATTATTATTTGCTTTCTCTAAAGCTTTCAGAATACAATTTTTTTCTACCAATTCCAGATCCAGGATTTCTTCCTCAGGGAAATGATATGCAGTACCAGACTCTTTTGTGTTTGTCAACTGAAAATTAGATAAGCATAATTTATTGGATTCGCATATAATTACAGCTCTTTCAACCATATTTTTTAGCTCTCTCACATTTCCTGGAAATTCATAATCCAATAATTTTCGAATTACAGCCTCATCAATTTCATTAATTGTTTTTCCCATAACTCTATTAAAATACTTAACAAAGTAATCTAACAATAAGGGAATATCTTCCTTTCTATTTCTAAGCGGTTCAAGGTGAATTACAAATGAGCTAATTCGATGATAAAGATCTAAGCGAAAACCTTTTTCTGTATTTAATTCTTCTAAATTTTGATTTGTAGCTGCAATAATTCTGGTATCGAAAGGAATTTCGATATTAGATCCAACTTTCCTTATTTTTCTCTCCTCTAATACTCTTAAGAATTTAGTCTGCAAATTTAATTGCATATCCCCTATTTCATCGAGAAAAAGAGTTCCTTTATTGGCAGCCTCGAACCACCCTGTTTTTGTATCGGATGCTCCGGTAAAAGCACCTTTTGTATGTCCAAAGAATTCACTTTCGAACAAAGTTTCAGGAATAGCACTGCAATTAACTGCATAAAAACAATTCTCTTTTCTATTGCTTAAATAATGAATTGCCCTAGCTACCAATTCTTTTCCTGTTCCGCTTTCTCCGGTTATTAACACCGATGTATTTTCGGTTTTGGCAACTTTCCCAATAAGGTTAATAAGGTTTTTCATATGTCGACTCTCACCAACAATTTCGTAACCCATTGCTTTGTAAAATTCTTTAGAAATTATCGAATAATTTCTTTTAACCTCCTGTAAACTTTTCTTTAAGTTGACAAATTTTTTTGTTCTTTCTATGGCATTCTCAACATCACTTAAACGAAATGGTTTGGTAAAAAAATCAGAGGCACCGAGTCTCATAGAATGAATAACAGAATCCATTTCGCTATACCCACTAATCATAATCACTTCTATCTCAGAATATTCCTTCTTGATACGATCCAACACATCCAAACCACTCATCTCTGGCAAATTAACATCTACAATTGCAATATGAACCTCGTTGTGATCCATAATCTGAAATGCTTCAGATGGTGTTCCGGCCTTAAAGATTTTAAAATTTGGATCTACCAAAAATTCAGACAATTCATCCCTAACCAATTGTTCATCATCTAAAATTAAAATTCTCAGGTTGCATACTGAAATCATATAGTGGACTTTGTTAATTTTTATTTAAAATACATTTCTTTTTCCAAATTCATCTCATAAGGAAAAATTAATTTCATTTCTGTAAATTCATTTTTCTTACTATTTACCGAAATCTTCCCATTCATTTTCTGAACAATATTTTTACTAACATATAAACCTAACCCAGATCTTATTCCCTCTTGCTTAGTAGAAAAAAATGGTTCGAAAATATAATTTAAATTTTCTGGATCTATTCCAAAACCGTTATCCTTAATAACAACTACAACTTTATCGTCGGATAATTCTGTACTTATGTGAATCAATTTTTCTGTTTGCTTGCCATTTAATGATTTGTATTTTTCACAAACCGATTCATAAGAATTGTTTAGAATATCGATAATAACCTTTTCCAGTTTATATTTATTTCCATAGATAAATAAACGTTTATTATCTGTATCTAATTTCACATTTACTTTACTGTTTCTATATTGCTTCTGCACCATATCAATGGCATTTTTAACAACATCATTTACATTTACAGAATAATTTCTATCTTCTTTTTGTGATGAATTAAATATTCCAATCTGGGATAAGAACGTTTTAATCCGATCGATATCATTAAATACTTGTGAGCACTTTTCACGAATATACTCTTCATCTATTTTATCCATTGATAATCGTAAAAGTAAATTATCCATAACCATAGAAATACCTGTTAATGGCTGATTTATTTCATGAACGACCGATCGTGCCATTTTACCCAACGACTCTAATTCGGATTTTTTATAAAGCAACTGACCTTGAAATTCATTTACTTTTAATTCTTTATCGACCCTATTGCTTAATTTTTCATTTCTCTGCGTAAATTCTTTTTCTTTACGTTTTAATGCAAGTATCATATCCTTGTAATCGTCAGGATTATTTACAATAGAATCAATTTCGTACAAGCAATGTATAATTACCCTTACAATAATTTGATTCTTATTAACAGCAGAATATGCCCCCACAACAACTTTTTTTAACTTTTGCTGATAAGTTTTAATAGTTATAACTTCAAAAACAAAACCTTTTTTCCTTCTTTTTAAATTGAATATACTTTCAACCCTATCTTTTTCTTTATCAGGAATAAAATTCAAAAAACTAACTCCATTTGTATTTTTTATATCCTGACATTCTAAAAAATCGCAACCAAAATCGTTTATGTAAATGATTTCATTCTTTTCATTAAGCTCGAGAAATGTCTTGTCATGATAGGCATCTTTCTGTAAACTTAGGCTCTTTTTAAAACTCTCTTCTAAATCTTTATCTTTAGATATATTAAATACAAACCCATGCAAATTAACAACATCTGATGTCGAATTATACTCACAATATAACTCAACATGAAGATGCCTTATATTATCATTATTACAAACTACTCTATGTTCGAACTCTAATTTTTGATTTTTTTTAGGCAAATTATCAAACATCCTTTTCAAAGGGAGCACATCTTCTGGATGAATAGTTAAGTCAAGGAGATCCTGTACTTTTTCAATTTCTTTGTTCGTAATCTCGTATAATTTATAGAATTCCTCAGATCCTTTAAAAATTTCGCTATAAGAATCCCATTCAAAACTACCAACCTGTGTCAATTTTTCAGTTTCCCGCATCATCATCTCTTTCTTAAGCAAGGAATCGCGCAATAATTTTTTCTCTGAAACATCACGACCAACAATAAGATAGTGCACATCATCGAGATCAACATCCTTAAAAACAGACCACTCAAACCATTTTAACTCATTTAATTGGTTTATAATTGGTTTCTCGGCAATTACAAATTGCTTTCTGCCATTCATTTCTTCAATACTAGTTTTAAGCAATTTTGCAAAATCATTACTAATATCTGAAACATTATTTTTTGAGATACCATCAAGAGAGTAGTTAAAAAAATCAGAAAATGCTTTATTGGCAAATTCTATAATTTGGGAACTATTAATTTTCAGAATTAGTTCACTTTGCCCTTCCAGAATGGTTCTATAATTTGTAGCCAAGAATCTTAATCTACCTTCCAATAACTCTTTATCGCGCAAGCTTGTAATTAACTCGCTATTCTGAAATTCTTTTTGCCTTTTGTTTCGGTATAAATCTAAAAATATATTAACCTTATTTTTAAGAATAGATGAATTAAATGGTTTCATTATGAAATCAACACATCCACACTCATATCCTTTTTGCTCACTTTTTTTATCGAGATATACTCCTGTTAAAAAAACAATGGGAGTTGAAGAATTAACTTTCCCTTGCCTAATTTTTTGAGCAAGTAAAAACCCATCCATTTTGGGCATTTGTATATCAAGCAAAATAAGGGCATATTCCTTTTTATCAATCTCTTGTAATGCTTCTAGGGGCGACTGAAACAATGCCAGTTTTACATCCATTCCCTCTAAAAGTGCCTGAAGAAGTTTCAGGTTCTCTATTCTATCGTCAACAATTAATAATTCTGGCGTAAAATTTAAGCCCATACACAATTTATTAAATCTTTATTTACCTATACATAAAAATACCAATTTTTGGCAACTTTATATATTTGTTTAACCAAAATTAAAGCGAAACAATCTAAAAGTCAATAGCATTGTGATTAACACATAATAAAAGCAGTTAGAAATATCTAAAAAAACTGTCAACTATCCGAAATCGGTTACTAATATTTCATAATATTTTACGGAAAATAAGATTTTACAGACTTCACCAGGGTATCATATTTAAACATGAAACCATCATCCAAAAGTCTTTGAGGAATTACTTTTTGCCCTTTCAGTAGAACTGTTGCCCCTTGTTTAAGAACTATTTTAAGAAGAATAGCAGGAACATGAAATAAAACGGGACGTTTAAGACATTTGCCTAAAATTTTAGTAAAATCGGAATTCGTTTGTATATCAGGCGCAACTAAATTATAGACACCTTTTGAAGTTTTATTTGAAAATATATGAAGAAAAGCTTCCTTTACATCATATATATGAACAAAAGGAAACATTTGTGTGCCATTACCTAAAATTGCTCCTAAACCTAAACGAAAGCTTGGTATCATTTTCTTCAAAACGCCCCCCTCATCACTAAGCACAACACCAAATCTAAAAATTACGGTTCTTATATTTAATCGATTCATTTTATTAGCCTCGTGTTCCCAATCCTGACATAACTTACCCAGAAAATCGTTAGCATATAAACAATTTTCTTCAGAATGAGTATTCTTAGCATCGTATATTCCAACAGCCGATGTGGAAATAAATAAGCTAGGTTTTACGTGCATTTCAGAGACTGCCTGACATAAGTTCTTTGTGGTAACAATCCTACTTTCCCTAAGAATATTCATACGTTTTTTTGTCCAAACCGAAACAACAGGCGAACCAGAAAGATGAATAATTGCATCTGTTCCTTTTAGAAATTCTGCTAAATCTTTGGTCTTACCATAAAGCATGGCTCTTGGTATTGCAAGAATATCAGCATTAAGCTTAGCAGCCAGATAATTAGATAAATTTGAGCCTATTAGCCCCTTACTTCCTGAAATCGCTATTTTCATATTTTAAACAATAAAACCTGAGAAATCACCAGCTAAAAAAGTACGTAATTCGGCCCCTGTTATACGGACTTTAATATTACCACCCATTACATAAGACATATTACCATTTTCCTCGGAAACTGTAATTACATGAGAATCTGTAACCTGACTCATACCAATGGCAGCACGATGTCGAAGACCTAAACTACCCGGAATATTTGTACTATCGGTTACTGGAAGAATACAACGAGCTGCAAAAATTTTATTATTATCGATAATAACCGCTCCATCGTGTAAAGGAGAATTTTTAAAAAAAATAGTCTCTAAAAGTGTTCCCGAAACCCTTGAATTAACAATTTTTCCGGTATTTGCATACGCTTTTAAATCTGTATTTTTTGCAATAACAATTAATGCTCCTGTTTTAGATTTAGACATGTGCTCACAAGCCGAAACAATAGAATTTACAGCTTTTTCTTTCATTCCTTCCTCTTCGGAAGCAAACCAATTTTCGAGACTAAAACGCTGATTTACATTGTAACGAGAGCCCAAAATGAGTAGAAATTTGCGTATTTCCTGCTGAAAAACAATTATTAATGCAATAACACCAACTCCAATAAACTGTCCCAGTATACTACTTAACAATTCCATATTTAAAGCACGAACAAGCAACCACATTAAATAGAATAAAAACAATCCTACAAAAATATTTATAGCTACAGTCCCTCTAATAAGTAGGTATACCTGATATAATAATAAAGCCACCAGAAGAATATCTAAAATATCAAAAAGTCCTAGAGTTATAAATGCAGTAATCATATATTTCTTTTAAATTGGGTCTGTTAACAAAATTACAATTTTATACCAATTAGTAAATTAAACTGGTCTTAATTTATTTCCGTAAAACTTAGTAATATCCTATTTAATGCTAATAAAAGACTTGATTCGAATGTAATCGAAACAAAGAATACTATTATTATTTAAGTTGCGACATAATTTTTAAGTGTAGCTTTACGCATTCAACAGCCTCTTTAACATCGTGCACCCGAAGAATAGAAGCTCCTTTGTTTAAACACATCATATTTAATGCGGTTGTTCCGTTTAGGCTTGTAGAAGGATCTCCTCCCAGAAATTTATAAATCATCGATTTTCTTGACAAACCAATTAACAAAGGGAGTTTAAAATCTAAAAACTCATTCATTCTTGCTAAAATTTCATAATTGTGATCGATGGTTTTTCCAAAACCAAAACCGGGATCCAATATGATATTAGAAACACCCAGATCATTCATAATTTTAATTCGACGAGCAAAAAAACTCATCACCTCCCCCATTAAATCTTCATATTCAGGATTTTGCTGCATATTTTGAGGAGTACCTTTTATGTGCATCATAATGTAAGGTACTTGTAAGTGTGCAATGGCTTCATACATTTTTTCATCCATTGTGCCTCCCGAAATATCGTTGATGATACATGAACCAAATTCATTCACAATTTTCGATGCGATATCAGACCGAAAAGTATCTATGGAAAGGATTGCCTCAGGGAATTTTTTACGAATACAACTTACCGCCGGCGCCAATCGATTGTACTCTTCCCTGGCACTTACCTGAGAAGCCCCAGGACGAGTTGAATAAGCTCCTAAGTCTATAATTTCGGCACCTTCGTTTATAATTTGAGCTGCTCTTTTTACAATACTATCCTCATCCAAATAATTTCCTCCATCGAAAAATGAATCTGGAGTAAGATTTAAAATCCCCATTACTAAGGGAGTTTCAAGATTTATTACACGATTATCACACTTAATGGAAAGATTATCGCTGTTAAAACAATTAGTTTTGTAATTTTGCATAACCAATTTTTTTTGATCAAATATGCAAGCAAAAGTAAAATAAAATACCAAGGCTAAGCCTTATTTACTATTTTTACAGCGAATTTTTCTATAATACACTATGAACAAAACAGAGCAACAGTACAATTCTATTATCAAAATTTGTACAGATATCTTCACAAAAAAAATGCACGATTACGGAACAGCATGGCGAATTCTTCGTCCGAGTTCAATTACCGATCAAATTTACATTAAAGCACAGCGCATTCGAAGTATTGAAATTAAAGGTACTAGTAAAATTGATGAAGATATTCGCTCAGAGTTTATAGCCATTGCAAATTATGGAATAATGGGCATTATCCAATTGGAATTGGGAACCTCGGAAGAAGAACTACCCAACGAAAAAGCTCTGGAGTTATATGAAAAATATTTTAAGCAAGCCAAAGAATTAATGGAAGCTAAAAATCACGATTACGATGAAGCCTGGAGAAGTATGAGGGTAAGCTCTTACACCGATCTTATTTTGATGAAAATAAACAGAACCAAACAAATAGAAGATTTAAAAGGTAAAACTTTAATTTCGGAAGGTATTGATGCCAATTACTTTGATATGATTAATTACTCGGTATTTGGTTTAATAAAATTAGAATTCGAAAACGCAAAATAATAAATACACCAATGAGAACAATACAATTTATAAGTCGCTTATTGGTGGGATTACTTTTCATCTTTAGCGGTTTTGTAAAAGCGGTTGACCCAATGGGATCAACCTATAAATTTACCGATTATTTTATTGCATTCGGAATGGATGCACTTAAAGAAATTGCTTTCCCCCTTGCCATATTACTATCAGCACTTGAGCTTACAGTAGGAATGGCACTTCTTTTTAATGCATGGAGAAAAATATCAGCATGGGGAGCCTTGCTTTTTATGGTTGTGTTTACTCCCCTAACCTTAGTGTTAGCCATTAGTAATCCGGTTTCGGATTGTGGATGTTTTGGCGATGCACTAATACTTACCAACTGGGAAACATTTGGCAAAAATCTTATTATTCTGATTTTTACTCTTGTTATTTTCTTTGCTCGCAAAAACGACAACAAAAGCTACCCTGTTTGGAAACAAAATATATTAATAAGCTTTACTATAATTTTTTCGTTATGGATTTCGGTTTATTCATATCGTCATTTACCCATAATAGACTTTAGACCTTATCATATAGGTGCAAACATAGCCGAAGGAATGCTTATTCCTGAAGGAGCTGCCGCCGATGAATACACCAGTTTATTTACATACGAAAAAGATGGTATTGTTAAAGAATTCGACGAAACCAATTATCCATGGCAAGATTCAACATGGACTTTCGTTGATTCTCAGCAAATCAAAATAAAAGACGGCTACACACCTCCTATCCACGATTTCTCTATTTCTAACGACTATGAAGGAGATATTACCGACAGAGTTTTAAATGACGAAACTTATACTTTTCTTTTTGTATCGAAAGAAATTTCTAAAATAAACAACGATATTATTGCTAAGGTTCAAGATTTATCGATTTTTGCTTTGGAACAAAACATTTCTTTTATTGGAATAACTGCTTCGGGTCAATCAGAAACAGAAGAATTTAAAAGCAATCATGAAATTCCTTTCGAATTTTACAATACCGACGAAATTCAACTAAAAACAATTGTTCGATCGAATCCGGGACTAGTCTTACTTAAAAAAGGAACTATTCTTGACAAGTGGCATTTTAATGATTTTCCAAGTTCCAATGAATTAAAAGGAGATCTGGCTGCCTATACAATTACAAAACATCAAAAATTAAATATCAAACTAATTTTAATTAGTATTACATCAACTTTACTCTTGTTAATTTGCTTGTTTGTTTTGCTAACCCAAGCAAGAACAGGAGTAAAAAACAGATTACAATTATGAGAAGAAAAATTGTTGCAGGAAACTGGAAAATGAACAATACTCTTGAAGAAGGTATTGCTTTGGCGGGACAAATTAATGATCTTGTTGAAAACACTGAACTTAATGGTGTAGATGTAGTTATCGGTACTCCTTTTATTCACCTTACTGAAGTAAACAAAGTTGTAGGTGAAAAAATCGCTGTTGCTGCTCAAAATTGTGCAGACGAAAAAAGCGGTGCTTACACTGGAGAAACTTCGGCTGCTATGATTAAATCGACAGGTAGTAAGTACATTATTTTAGGTCACTCTGAAAGAAGATCATACTACGGCGAAACCAGCGAAACTCTAGTTAAAAAAGTAAACTTAACATTAGAAAACGGATTAGCTCCTATTTTCTGTATTGGTGAAGTTTTAGAAGAACGTCAGGCAGAAAAACATTTCGAGGTTGTTAAAAACCAAATTGCTGAAGGATTATTCCATTTATCAGCTGAAGATTTTGGAAAAGTGGTATTGGCTTATGAGCCAGTTTGGGCAATTGGTACCGGCGTTACTGCTTCTTCTGATCAAGCTCAGGAAATGCACGCTTTTATCCGTAAAACTTTAGTAGAGCAATACGGACAGGAAGTTGCAAACAACACTTCTATTCTTTACGGTGGTAGCTGTAAGCCTTCTAATGCTAAGGAATTATTCGAAAATGCTGATGTAGACGGTGGTTTAATTGGTGGAGCTTCATTAAAAGCTGAAGATTTCATGGGAATTATTACTGCTTTTTAATAGCATACAAATACAAGAAATTAAGCCGGTACTTAAGTATCGGCTTTTCTTTTATTCAATTTTTAAATATTAAAATTTAGAGCAAAAAGATTTACATATTTCTCTAATCAAATTTCTCAGATCTTTTCAAAAGCCATAACTTGCAAACAGAAAAAATCAAACTAAATATACTTATGGATTACATCGAATTAAAATGCCAAATAACTCCTTTCTCTGAAGATATTGCTGATATTCTTATGGCAGAACTTGGAGAGGTAGACTACGAAAGCTTTACTCAAACCGATGATACTGTAGAGGCTTATATCCAAGCTCCTCTTTTCGATATGAAAAAAGTAGAGGAACTTACCATAAACCATCTTCCCAACTTTAACTTTTCCTATACCCATAAAATTATAGAATCGCAAGATTGGAATGCTCTTTGGGAGTCGAATTTTCAACCTGTAATTATCGACGATAAAGTTGTTATTCGTGCATCTTTCCACACCGATACTCCCAAAGTTCCTTACGATATTGTTATCGATCCTAAAATGTCCTTCGGAACAGGACATCACTCCACAACATCATTAATGGTACAACATATCCTGGAAACCAATTTAGAAGGAAAAACAGTATTGGATATGGGATGCGGAACCAGTCTTTTGGCAATTTTAGCCTCTAAAAGAAATGCAATAAGAATAGATGCTATCGACATTGATGAATGGCCATATAACAACTCGCTAGAAAACATAAAGAATAATGGCACTAAAAATATATCGGTATTTTTAGGCGATGCTTCTTTATTAAAAGGAAAAACTTATGATGTAGTATTAGCCAATATTAACCGCAATATATTAGTAAATGATATGAAACATTACGTTGCCTGTTTACCTAAAAACGGCCAACTAATAATGAGTGGATTTTATACCGAAGATCTTCCACACATTCAAAAAGAAGCAGAAAAAAATAATATGACCTACGTAAGTCATAAGGTAGATAAAAACTGGGTTGCAGTGCGTTTTATAAAAGAATAAGCAAAAAGAAACGATCAATAAAAAAAGGTTAAAGTATAAAATCTACATTTAAATTTGCAAATTTTTACTTCGTACTTTATACTTTTTCCTTAATACTTGTTAAATTGCCTTATCATATTATTGATATCAATAAACTCTTTGATCATGAATCTTTTTTACCGTTTTCTTTTCCTTTTACTAATTATAATATCTTCATTCCCGGGATTTTCACAATCCAATAAAACATTCTCTCGAGACTCTGTAAAATTTAAGGATGAATTACTTAAGTTTATGGATAATCCTTCCAAAAAGAAAGATTACAAAGAATTCGCCGAACAATTTTCATCATATTGGTTATCGCCTGATATTAACTCGAGTGAGCGACAAAATATTTATGATGTTTGCGATATATTAAAAGCAAAAAGAGCGAGATCATTCCCCGATTTTTATAATTATTTTAAAACCTTAATGATCTTTCATGAGCAAAACAGAAGCAAATCAGATTTTACAAACTGGCACAAAGGATTACTTGAATATGTTAAAAATAAAAAGAATAAACTAAGCAAGACAAAAGATTTTTTAATTCAAACACAGCACCTGTTAAACGACAGCATAATTAATCAATCCTATTCTGTTAAATGGAAAGCTGTTAACGCTTCATTCAACTATTTATTTAACAAAAAATTAAGTATTAAATTTAACCATACCGATCTTTATTGCATTGCACAACGCGACACTTCAAAAATATTCGACACAAAAGGAAGCTATTTTCCCTTCGAAAAAAAGTGGCTTGGTGAAAAAGGAAAAATTAACTGGGAACGAGCTGGTAAAGAATCCAATCAGGAATATGCCGTTTTTAAAGAATACACCATTAACATTACAAAATCGAAGTTTACTATTGATACTGTAGATTATTACAATCCAAAAATATCCGATAAAAAAATTAAAGGAAGTTTATCAGAAAAAGTAAATCCGGTAAAAACACCTGAAAAAGCTTTGTATCCCCGATTTTCATCTTTCGATAATAATATAATAATAACACCCTATAAACATATTCGATACAAAGGCGCAGTTGCCATTCATGGCGCAAAATTAATCGGAAAAGGGAGTCCCGAATTTCCTTCAGAAATACAGCTTTCCAGAAACGATACATTATTTATGATTGCTACATCTGAACACTTTACCTTTCAGAAAAATCGGATTGCCGCTAAAGACACGAAAATTCAAATTTTAATAGATACCTGCCAAATTTACCATCCTGGATTATTGTTTAAATACTTTCCCGATAAAGAAGAACTAAATTTAATAAGAGATGGAGAAGGAACTGCTAAAAGTCCATATTTCGACAACTATCACAATCTGATCATGGATTTTGAAATGTTGATTTGGAAATTGAGTGAAAACATGATGCATTTCGGAAGTATGCAAACGGCCACAAAACGACAGGCACATTTCGAATCGATGAACTATTTTAGTATGAATCGTTTTATGCGTATTCAGGGTATGGATAATCAAAATCCGCTAGTGCTTCTTCGAAAATTTGCAAACTATATTTATGTAGATACATTTACTGCAGAAGATTATGCTAACTATGTTAAAAAGCCTATTAACCAGATTCGTCAGCAACTTTTTTCACTATCTTTTCAGGGATTTTTAAGCTATAACAGAAACACAGATGAAATTAGCTTGCACAAAAGACTAAACGATTATATAAAATCGGGAATGGGTCGACAAGATTATGATGTAATCCAATTTAACACCAAAACATCTGACCAAGAAGCCGATGCAATTTTCTTTATTGGAAGTTCGAATCTTCAAATTAATGGTGTTCAGAAAATAGCCGTTAGCGATTCTCAAAATGTAGTCATTTTTCCTAAGCATAAAAAAATAGTCCTGAAAAAGAATCGTGATTTCGAATTCGACGGTAAAATTACAGCTGGCTTACTGGATATGTATGGTAAAGATTTTCAATTTTCGTACAACAAATTTAAAATTGACCTAAAGCTTATCGACTCTTTAAAAATGAATGTTATTGTCGACTCTTTAAGTAATTTTGGAAAACGATACACCAATCAACTAGGAAGCGTAATCGAAAAAATTACAGGCGATTTATTAATCGATGATCCAAACAATAAATCAGGAGTAAAAGATTTCCCAAAGTATCCGATTTTTAATAGTGCCGATTCGAGTTATGTATTTTACGATAATAAAAATATTCAAAATGGTGTTTATAAACGAACAGACTTTTATTTTAAAATAGATCCTTACACAATAAATAATATTAACGATTTTGATCGAAAAGACATTCAGTTAAGCGGTACTTTTGTTTCGGATAGCATCTTCCCTACCTTTAACGAAACATTAACCATCCGAGACGACAACTCACTTGGTTTTTCCAGAACAAGTCCTAAAGAAGGATTTTCGGCATACAACAAGGGAACATATCAGGATACAATAATACTCTCGAACGAAGGATTAAGAGGTAGCGGAACCTTAAATTATTTAAGCTCAGTTACCCAATCATCAGATTTTGTATTCCTACCTGAAGAAATGCATACAAATGCACAAAGTTTTGAGCTAAAAGAACAGGATACAAAATTAAATAATCCGGAAATTAACGGAGAAAAAATCTACACTCAATGGTTTCCATATAAAGATGAAATGTATGTAAAAAGCAGTGCTTTACCTTTAGATATGTATAAAAGGCTAGCAACTCTCTCCGGAACTTTAAAAATTACGCCCGATGGAATTAGCGGTTCGGGAAATATGGAACTGGTTAACGCCGAAATTAAATCTGATTACTTTAGCTATAATAAAAAAAGTATTGTCGCAGATTCAGCAAGTTTTAAAATCTTAAGCGCAGATTCAACCTCTTACGCTTTCGAAACCACATCGGTAAACGCAAATATCGATTTCATAAGCCGAAGCGGAACCTTTGTAAATACATCTAAAAATAATATCAGTAAATTCCCTACCAACAAATACATAAGTTATATAAATAGCTTTAAATGGTACATGGATTTACAAAGTATTGATTTTGGTAAAGAAGATGAATCGCTGCTAGCTGATAAATGGGAACAAGGTAAATTGGATGATTTAGACCAAAGTTCATTTAATCGTTTTATATCGATTGATCCAAAGCAGGATTCCATAAGCTTTAGTACTCCAAAGGCAACATTTAGCGCAATAGACAGTAGTATTAACGCAAAATTTGTAAAAAGTTTAAATGTTGCCGATGCAAAATTATATCCCGAAAAAGGAGATTTAAATATTGCAAAAGGAGGACTTATGGAAACATTCCGAAACGCCCAAATTATTGCCGATACCATTAATCAATATCATAAACTTTTTGGCGCTACCCTAAATGTTCATGGTAAAAATTCGTATTCCGGATCGGGTAACTACTCCTATAAAGATGAGAATAAGGAAATACAAAATCTATTTTTCGATGTTATTGACGTAGATTCGACCGGACAGACTATTGCTCTTGGAAATATTAGCGAAGAAAAATCGTTTACGCTTAGCCCCCATTTCGAATACAAGGGTAAGGTAAAACTTCAGGCCCGAGATTCTTCTTTATACTACGACGGACAAGCACTTATTAAAAACAATTGCGAACAAATAAATGACAATTGGCTAGCATTTTCGGGACTAATAAATCCTAATAAAATATTAATTCCGGTTAAGGAGTATGCCATAGATGATGATCAGCTTAAACTATATAACTCATTTTTCTTAACAAACGATTCTATTCATATATACACTTCCTTCTTATCACGAAGAATTTTTTATACTGATAATGTATTACTGGAGGCCAAAGGTTTTTTGACTTATAACCATAAACTACAGGCTTATCAGATTGCCGAAAAAGAGAAATTAAATAATCCGGATACCACTGGAAACATTATCACATATTATCAAAATAATTGTAACATAAAAGGTGAAGGTAAAATTAACCTGGGAGTAGAACTTGGACAAATAAAACAGATTGCAGCAGGTAATATCGATCATGATTTGTCGAGCGATATTGTAACACTAGACTTAATTATGGGTATTGATTTCTTTTTTAACGATCAGGCAATGAAAATTATGGAAAACACATTTTTAGAAGCCAGTTTACCATATACTAATCAAAATAAAGAGGTTTATACTCGAAAAATTGCCGAATTAATGGGAGCTAAAAAAGCCGAAAAAGCAATGCTCGAACGAGATATTAATGGCATTTATAAAAGCTTACCTAAAGAGTTACAACATACAATTTACTTTAATAATATCGATTTTATATGGGATAAAGAACGCAAAGCATACCAATCGATTGGTAATATTGGCATTGGGAACATTAATGGCAAGCAAATTAATAAAAGCATAAAAGGTAAAGTCGAATTAGATAAAAAAAGAAGTGGAAACCGCTTAACAATGTATCTGGAAATAGATAAATCAACTTGGTTTTTCTTTGAATACTATCATGGTGTTATGTTTGTACGATCGTCGAATAATGAATTCAACACCATTATTACCGAAACTAAGGAGGATAAAAGACAATTTAAAGATCCTCTTAAAAAGAACCCGTATTCGTATATTATTACACCACGTTCGAAAAAAACTAAATTCTTAAAACGCTTTAATCTGTAAATAATACACAAATTAATGCAAAACAAAGCCACATTAAATATGTGGCTTTGTTGTACTATAAATATGTTTGAATAAACTATTCGATAATCTCCTGAACACGTCCAACCTGACCATCCTGTAAACGTACTTTAATTCCATGTGGATGAACAGACGAGTTGGTTAGCAAGTCTTTCACTATCCCTTCGGTTAGTTTACCACTGCGCTGGTCGGCTTTTAAAACAATTTTTACTTTTAATCCTGATTTAATATTTTCTCTTCTTGTTCCTTCGTTCATAATTTTGGTTTTAATAATCACAACCTACAAATGTAATTGCTTTTTAGAAATTATCCCATTCTTTGCTTTATTATTGATATTAATTTTGTTCGGCTTAAATATATTCTCTAACAATAATAATATTTAATATTTTTTATACTTTTACAAGTAAGCATAAAATTATTATATGAACGATCAGAACCAAATCAAACCAGTAGAAATTTACGCCGGGAGCTCCTGGGAAGTAGAAATGCTGAAAACAATATTAGAAGACTACAATATTAAAAGTTTTGTTAAAGATGAATTTATTGGCAGCATAGCTCCTCACTATTCGGCAGGAGGTGTTGGGGCTGTAAAATTATTAATCGCAGATGCGGACTTGGAAAAAGCCACTCCAATAGTTAAAGAGTTTGAACAAAATAAAAGCAACTAAACCCTTCATTTAAAAACACAGCGTGATTACAAGATTAAAAGGACGCCCCAATTTTAGTGGTGAATTACTATTCGACGATTATACAATTACCTTTAGAAACGATCCTTTACTAATAGCATTTGGCATTGCATGCGTAAGTATTATGATCATTGGCTATACAGTTAACATTTATATGCATCATCTTGATAAAGATGTATTTTTTTTGATATTATATGCTGTAATGCTTCTATTTGGAATATTTTATATTGCTTTTTTTCGTAAAAAATATATCGCGGCAAAAAAAATGCATAAAAAAATAATTAAACCCAAATCAATTAAGTTGGTTAAAATTACTCCTATTAAGAAAAACATAATTTTCACTTTTAAACTGCACAACAATTCTCAACAAAAATTTAAGTGCCGAAATAATATAAAAAGCGATAAGCTGCTTGCATTTTTAAAAAATCACAAAGTTAAACTAGTTACGAAATAAATTGAACACATGAAAAATACATTAATTACAAGTTTAAAAGGCAGATCAGTGTTTGGAGGAGAATTACTATTCGACGATTGTAAAATAAGTTTTAGAAATGATACAGGTTTATTTTGGCTAAATATTGTAGTTTTTGGATTTTTATGCTTAACAAATGCTTTATCCTGGCACTCACATTATAATAGTACAGATTTATTTGATCAGATTATTTATCCCTTATCAGTTTTTATATGTATTTTTTATATTATGATTACTATTATTAAATATCCTACAGCAAAAAAAATGAATAATGTAGAATTTAAACCCGAAAATCTAAAATCAGTTTGTATTACAAAAACATACTTCAGCATTAACTTTACTTTTAAACTACAAAATAGTACCCAACAAAAATTTAAATGTAAACAAGACTGGAAAACAGACAAACTAATTGCATTTCTTAAGAAATCGGAAGTAGAGTTAATGTATGAATAAACAGTCTTGCTTTGCATAAAGCAAAAAAGTAATTTTAAAAAATAAGTTTTAAGTTCAGCTAAAAATTTCCAATATCAGTCTACTATTGATAATCAAAAGAAGCAAAAAATTAACTATTTTAGGGTATTAGAATTATTCTTCTTAGTAATATCAATATATGTCAAAATATCAGTTTCTTAACCGCGATTTAAGCTGGTTATCTTTTAACAAAAGGGTGTTAGAGGTAGCTACAAATAAGGAATTACCACTATACGAACGCATAAAATTTCTAGCCATTTACTCATCGAACCTCGACGAATTTTATCGTGTGCGCGTTGGTACCTACAAACGTTTTACTGAATTACCCCCCGAAGACAAAAAAAATCTGAGAGAGAATCCTGATATTATATTAAAAAATATTAATACAGAAGTCGACCGTCAGCAAAATCAATTTGGAGATATTTTTAGAAATCAGATTATTCCTGAGTTAAAAGAGAATAATATAATTCTTTTACAAAATGAAAAATTAAGCGATGAACACCATCAGTTTGTAAAAGATTTTTTTCTGGAAAATGTTCTGCCTCATGCTCAGCCTATGCTGCTTTTAAAAAAACAGGTACAACCATTTTTACAAAATAATGCCATTTATTTGGCCGTTAAATTATACAAACGAAAAAACAAAAAAGAAGACGAGAATACTCATAAAAAACCCAGAGCAAGATATGCAATTATAAAAGTGCCTTGTCATCACTTTCCCCGATTTATAGAATTACCCGAAACAAATGGCAAACATTACATTATGTTTTTGGATGATATTATTAAGTTAAGAATGAAAATTCTTTTTCCAGGATATAAAATTGATTCGAGTTATAGTTTTAAATTAAGTAGAGATGCCGATTTACTAATTGAGGATGAATACTCTGGCGATTTAATCGAAATGATTGAGCGCAGTTTAAAAAAACGCGAAACAGGTACTCCTTCCCGTTTTCTTTACGATGAATCGATTCCTAAAGGCTTTCTTAAATTTTTAAAAGACTCATTCGATTTAACACCTAACGATATTGTAAAGGGTGGAAAATATCATAATTTTCAGGATTTTTTCGCTTTCCCAAACCCTAAACATCCCGAATTAGAAATAGAAGCTTATCATCCAATAAGTGTTGATGAACTAAAGGGAGGATCGAAATCTATTTTTAAAACCATACGTAAAAAAGATAGAATTCTACATTTCCCGTATCAATCATACGCCTACGTAATTCGATTTTTAAACGAAGCCGCTTTAGACCCTAAAGTTGAAGAAATTAAAGCAACTCAATATCGGGTTGCCGATAATTCGGCTGTTGTGAATGCATTAATTAATGCAGCTCGAAATGGAAAAAAAGTAACTGTTTTTGTTGAGGTGAAAGCTCGTTTCGACGAAGAAACAAATCTCCGATCGGCTCGTGAGATGCGAAAAGCTGGTGTTAAAATTATTTATAGTATTCCTGGTTTAAAAGTTCATGCTAAAATTGCTTTAATAAAACGAAAAGGAGACAAAAAAGATTATGCCTTTTTAAGTACGGGAAATTTTAATGAGAAAACTGCTAAAATTTATGCCGACCATGGTTTTTTTACTGCTGATGAAGAAATTATTGATGATTTAACACAATTATTCGACTATCTGGAAAATAAAACCCCTGGTTACACATTTAAGAAATTACTAATTGGGCATTTTAATCTTAAAAGTGAATTAATTAGATTAATAGATAGAGAAATTGAGAATGTAAAAAATGGAAGCAGAGGTCATATTATTCTTAAGATGAATGGTATGCAAGAACGGGAAATGATTCAGAAACTGTACGAAGCCAGCGAAAAAGGCGTTAAAATAGATCTAATTTTAAGAGGTATTTGTTGTCTTAAACCTAATCAAAAATATTCTAAAAATATTAGAGTAATACGTATTGTCGATCAGTTTTTAGAACATGCCAGAGCTTTCTACTTTTATAATAAAGGTGAAAATCAGCTGTATCTTTCATCGGCCGATTGGATGAACCGCAACCTTCATCGCAGAATAGAATGTGCTTTCCCAATTCAGAATACTTCACTAAAAAAAGAACTAATTCACATTCTAAAAATTCAATTGGCAGATAACTACAGCGCACGAATTTTAGATGCTAATTTGAATAATATTCCTATTTTAAGAAAAGAAAATGAACCATTAGTAAGATCGCAAATGGAGATTATGGAATATCTGAAAAATAAAGAAGCATTGCACAAAGAAAAAAATTCTGTAAACAAGAAAAATGATTAATAAAAAAAGCCTAAGTATGAAACGTCTTTTTTTGGTACGACATGCAAAAACAGAAGTCATTAGATATGATATCACTGATTTTCAACGAAATTTAAAAGATCGTGGAATTAACGATTCTAATTTAATTGCTAAAAAATTATTGTTAAAAAATGCAATACCCGACCTCATAATTTCAAGTACGGCCAACAGAGCCATTCAAACAGCTAATTTGTTTGCTGAAAATTTAAACTATCCGAACGAAAAAATCATACAGTTAGATAAATTGTACGATGGCTTTACTACTCATGATTTTTTGGGAATGTTAGATAAATACGGCGAAAACAAGGATTGCATTATGGTTGTCGGGCACAATCCAAGTATTGAATATTTGGCCTTTAATTTAAGCCGAGAATTCTACGATTATGTACCCACCTGTACAGTTATTGATATCGAATTTAATGTAGATAAATGGAACGAAATTGAAGCCAGAACTGGAAAAATCTCATTGTACGAATTTCCAAAAAAACACAAAGGATAATAGCAGAACATAGGCTTTATAAATAATTATTAGTTCGCAACTGGCTGGGCGAAAATTCAATTCTGTAAAATAGAATTCGAGTAATTTATTTTATTAACTGAATTTTTGTTTTACATCAACTAATAATTGCTTATTGTATTCCTATTAAGCAGATTACTGTCTTCCAAAAATAATTTGTCCTTCGTTATTCAGAATAAGCTTACCATTTACCTTCTCTTTGCTTTGCGGATCGGTAAAACCTTTAATTAATCCTGTTTTTTGTTGTGTTACCAGAGATTTAATTTGTGCTTCGCTAAGTTTCTTATCCATAAACACAAAAGGAACTATGAACTTACAACCATTCTTGTAGTTAGAACATCCATAGGCAGCTTTTCCTTTCAGTAAGTTTCCTGTTTTACACTTAGGACACGTCCATACTTCCTTCTCTTCTTCTAATAAACTCAGCGTAAAATCAGGATTAAGAACCACATTACCATTTTTCTTCACACCATCAATAACAAAACCTTTAATTTTGGGAGTTTTACCTTTTAATACAAGTGCTTCAACCTGTTTATCGGTAAGTTTTTTTCCTGCAAATTCGAAAGGTATTCGAATATCACAACCATTTTTATAGTTTGTACAACCAAAAGCACTTTTCCCTTTCACAATTTTTCCTTCCTTACATTTTGGACAAGAAAGATCGGCAGTAGTTGGTTTTTTCTTTTTGGATTTGGCTTCTGCTTTCTTTTTTTCCTTCTCTTTTTCTTCGTCAATGACCTCTATCTGGCTAATATTTTTTCTGGATTTCACATCCCATACTATACCAACAACCATATTCTTTAGCTCGGCCATAAACTGATTTACTTCGTAATTGCCCAGCTCAATATCTTTTAGTTTTTTCTCCCATTGCCCAGTTAACTCTGCCGATTTTAGCAATTCATTTTGTATGGTATCAATCAATTGAACACCAGTAACAGTAGCAACAAGTCTTTTCTTTTCTTTACGAATATATCGGCGCTTAAACAAAGTCTCGATAATATTTGCACGAGTTGACGGACGACCAATTCCATTCTCCTTCATTAAATCACGAAGCTCATCATCATCAACCTGTTTACCAGCTGTTTCCATTGCCCTAAGCAAACTTGCCTCGGAATAATATTTTGGCGCCTGAGTTTGTTTTTCGGCAAAATCGGGCGAATGCTCCCCTCTCTCTCCTTTTTCGAAAGCCGGCAATATTACTCCTTCGCCTACATTACTATCTTTGGCATACAAAACACGCCACCCCGGATCAAGAATCTGTTTTCCTGTCGCTTTAAAATCTATATCAGTAACTTTACCCATTACCGTGGTATTACTCACCTTGCAATCGGGATAAAATACAGAAAGGAAACGCCTTGTTACCAAATCGTAAACCTGCTTCTCATCGTAATTAATTCCCGAAGGATTTACTCCTGTAGGAATAATAGCATGGTGATCAGTCACCTTTTTATCGTCGAATACTTTCTTCGATTTTCTTATCTTATCTTTCAGTAAAGGTTCTGCAAAATCTTTATAAGGAGTTAATTTTTTTAGTATTCCTGGTACTTTTTTATAAATATCATTGGTAAGATAAGTTGTATCAACCCTTGGATAAGTTGTTAACTTTTTCTCATATAAACTCTGAATAATTCGCAAAGTATCTTCGGCAGAAAAACTAAATTTTCGGTTGCAATCTACTTGTAATGATGTTAAATCATACAAACGTGGTGGCTGTTCTTTCCCACTCTTTTTTTCTACTGATACAATTTCAAATGGCTCGGGTTTTATTTTTTCTAAAAAGGAAATTCCTTCCTCTTTATTGTCGAATCGACCTCTGGTTGCTGCAAAACTAACCTCGCGATAAACCGTTTTTAGCTCCCAATAGGTTTGTGGTTTAAAATTTTCTATTTCTTTTTGGCGATTAACAATTAAAGCCAAAGTAGGTGTTTGTACCCGTCCGATAGACAGAACCGATTTCCCATTCGAATATTTTAAAGTATACAATCGGGTGGCATTAATCCCTAAAAGCCAGTCGCCAATAGAACGTGAAGATCCTGCGGCATATAATTTATCAAATTCGCTGCCATCTCTCAAATTCTGAAATCCTTCGCGAATGGCTTCCTCTGTTAAAGAAGAAATCCAAAGTCGTTTTATTGGTACCTTACACTTTGCTTTGTGCAGCACCCAGCGTTGAATAACTTCTCCTTCTATTCCTGCATCACCACAATTTATAACCTCATCGGCTCCGGCAATTAATTTCTCCAGAACATCGAATTGCTTTTGCACTCCTTTATCAGGAATTACACGAATACTAAAACGAGGAGGAATAATAGGAAGATCGTTTAAATGCCAATATTTCCAGTTCAAATTGTACTCGTGAGGTTCTTTAAGAGTACACAAGTGTCCAAAAGTCCAGGATACCTGATATCCATTTCCTTCAAAATAACCGTCTTTTTTCGACTTTGCACCTATAATTAAAGCAATCTCTCTTGCTACACTTGGTTTCTCGGCAATACAAACTTTCATTCGCTAATAGTTTTCCTTATCTTATTTATAAGTCAAAAATAGAAATTTAACTTATTGTGTTCAATTAATTCCTCTATTAAAACATATATTTAAACTCCAGAGAGAAGATATTCTCTTCTTCCGACATTCCATAATTGGCAGTTATTACCATTAGTTTAAAAGGTGAAATCCAAAGTCCACCTCCATATCCATGATGCCATTCATTTGAGCTCTCGCCATTTAGCCATACCCGACCAAAATCATTAAAAGCTAAAACTCCCATTTCTCCTCCTAGAAAATACGATTTAAATTTAGCCAATCTAAATCTAAAATCAGTATTCTGATATACGATATCATCACCTGCAAATCTATCCTGACGATATCCTCTTAAGTTCGATTTTAATCCCAATTTATTGGCCTGATAAAACGAATAACCACTTGTATTGTGAGCTGCACCAAGACGCACCGCTAATATGCTTCTCTGTGGCCGCCCAAGACTTGTATACAAGCGCAAATCACTTTCCATTTTCTGAAAATTATGATCATTTTGTCCTAATCCTCTATAAAATTTCCAGCTGCTTAACCAGTAAATTCCACGACTGGGTATTGTTTTATTATCCCGGGTATCTAATTTATGATGAAAACCTACACCCAAATATCTTCTGGTAGCAAAATCAGTATTAAAATCTAAATTATTGGCCATATTGGTAAAATCAGTAATAAAACGACCGGGAGTAGCCTTAAGCTCTAACTGCTCATAAAAAGGACCAAAAGAAACACTTTGGTTTACACTTATTTTCTTTCTTAATTTTGGATATATTTCTACTCGTCCCATTCGAATTCTGTTGTACTCATTATCATCCAAATGAGGATTTACCGTTTCATTTCCTAATCCGTAATAATATCCCTGAAAATTAGGTGTATTATAATTAAAAGTTCCCAACAAATCGAGATTACCAATAATACCTGTTATTTCGCCAGAATACTTAAATTCTATCGAGGGATACATAAAAGAATAGTTAAAAATAAACTTGTGTAATGAGCCATAAGGTTCTTTTCTAAAGTTTTGTTTTTTAATATTAAATCCTGCACCAAATATTAATCCATCATCACTAACAAAATTTAAATTCGCTGCCGGACTAATAATATCATATTTAAACGATTTTCTGTCGTACACATTTACATTAGAATTTTTAGACAAACGATTCTTAAAAGCACCATCACCTTTTATTTTAGTTTTCGATTTATCGTAAATAGTAAGATTCGCTCGTTTTGTTTTTTCAACTTTATATTTGTCTTTTCCTTTTCCCCCAACAACTTTTAATACAACACCTCTTACATTTTTACCTTTAACATCAAACTCATCCTTGCCACTTAAACCATAAATTCTTACCTCATCGGTTTCGCCATTTATAAATTTACGTTCAAATAATTTTTCTTTTTTATTGCCTTTCTTGCTCAATCGGTGAACCTTAACTTTAAGATTACCTTCCTTATCCCATTTAGCCGAAAAATCTTCATTTTCGTTTGTCCCAACCACATCAACTTGTTTGGCTAAAAAGTTATAAAAATCATTTGCCAGTGCGGGTAATTGTTCTCTTCTCGCTTTTAACTTAGCTTCTATTTCCTTTCCGGATATTTCATAAACTTCTGGCGGTAAATCTTTAATTGCATTTTCGATAATTTCGTCGCTCAATTTAAATTTTAATTCTTCTGCCATTTGCAGCCAGTCTTCCTTATTTTTCGACTGCAAGAAATTCCGGTCAAAATATCTGGCATTAACCCCTAGTCCAACCACATTTTCGGCAATAGAATCGAATACCTGAAATTTCGGCATTGCCCATTTTCTGCGTATTAGCCAGGGTAATTTTCCATCGCTATAGAAAAATACCTGGTCGCGATCTCTGGGTATTGGGCGAGCAATTTCTTTACCATCTTTTTTAAAGATAGCCCATCTCCACTGATCGTCATGCCTATCCCAATCGTTAAGAAAAACATCAAATAATCGGGCTTTTAGAACTGCTGTCTCGTCTATCTGAAGCTCACTATTTTTAAATCTTTTTTCTATTAATTTATCGGTACCTATCACTTCGGTAGTATTTCCAAAACTATCCTCATCTTCCATGTTTCCTTTGGGTCTTTCCTCAAACAAATAAAGCTCATTTTTAAAATCTTCCTGATAAATTCCAAAACGAGGATCGTCGGGTACATAAACAATTTTAGGATTGGCATGATAAACACCAATCGCTTCGGCTAATTTAGGAACTGCTATTGCTGCATAAGGATATGATTCTGAAATTCCATCCTGAACAATTTTTGCGGCAAAAGTTCCTCTTAATATGTCTGGAATAGCCTTTTCGGTATATTTCTCTACCGATCGAAGTACATACTGCTTACCATTTTTGGCCTGCAAACGCAATGATCGGGTTTGTTGTCCGCCTCCGCGCTTTAAAATACGCAAGCCTCCTTTTTCTTTTGCGATATCAAAAACAGGTACTTTTATGGGGGTAGACCAATCTTCTCGGTAATTATTTCCCATAATTTGCCTTTTGCTTTTACTATCGGTATCGTATAGATTACTTGCCGCTATTGTTATGGTACTGTCTGAAAAATCAAGAGATTCATATTTTTTAGCTAAATCTTCCTCCGAGAGCACTTTTTTGGTATATAATTTCTTTCTAAATATTGCTCTCGGATCCTGTTCTCCATTCTTTCCAACTGACCACATCTCTATCCAAACCTCATCATTCGAATAAAAATTCAATCGCGAAAATCCAATTTCACGGGCAGCAAAATCCATTTTTTTATTAGAAACATAATCGGTTTTACTTCCCGAACCAGAAACTACAAAGAACGAAGAATTTTTCTCTGTAAACTGAAGACTATTATCATGAGATCCAACAGTAATAATGTTATCCGTACCCTTAAACAATTTTCTCCCCATATACCTCATTTGTTTATAATATGGATATGCAAAATCTTGTTGAGTACCAATAACTTTTCTATACAACTCCACCGGTCCGGGAAACGGGAAATTTCCCCCATGTTTTCCTGCGCTATACATTGGATGATGAGAAGCAAAAACAATTTTCTTATTTTTATTTCTCTTTAAGGCATCACTGATCAGAATTAAAAAATCAGAAGGATTCTCGAGTCCACATTCTGCTTCAGGTTTATCTTCAGCATGCAACCACCATTGCGAGTCAACAACTAAAAGCACAATTTCATCGGTCAAATTTATTTCAACCGGTCCGGGACATCCTCCCGAAGGTAAAAACACATCTCCTTTACCAATATAATCTTCAACATAGGTTTCGAGATTCATAATAGCTTCCCAACCATGCTTATGACCCTGGTTCCATTCTTTTTCGCCGGGTAGAAAAATTACCTCACCTTTACAGTTTTTAGCTAAATCTAGTAAGTCAATTAAATTTTTGTCTCCTTCATTTATCTCATCAATATCCTCGTGGGCATAATTTTTACCAATTGAATTGCCTAAAAAAACGAGCGTCGCTTTTGTGTTTGCCTCACTCATCTGCTCTTGTAGCATAGCCAGATTAGACTTCACAATATCATCTTCTCCCAAATCTCCGATAAAAAAAATACTATGATCTAATAATTTTCCATCTGGAGCATCAGAAATAAAATTATTCTGAGCACAAACACAAACTACATTTATCAGTAATCCCAAAAACAAAAATATTTTTCTCATACACATTATGTTTATCCTATAAAACTTATGGATACTAGTTTTTATATTTAAATTGTAAAATATTACCCTTACTTCCCTTTCCTTCATTGGAAATAAACATTGTGCCATCGGGCGAAAAACAGATTCCTTCGGGCTGTCGAAATATCTTTCTTTTTAATTTTACAATTGATAAAATTTTTCCATTTGGATGAAGAACAAGCAATAATTTTCCAACAGAACCTAAAACATAAATATTTTTTGTAATAGGATGAGTAGCAATTGCTGAAGGTTGAAATGTTAAATCACCTTGCGATGGATTAATACTTTCCATAAACCTAACAGACAAGCGTGCATATCCATTAAACTCAAGAAGTCTACGTATCTCATCCTGATCTATTAAATACACAGGTTTATGTGCCAGTTCATGCTTATCTAAAGAATATTTATAAATGGCTCTTTTACCTATATACTTATTTTTTTTTGCGGGATTTCCCTTACAGGCAATTAATAAAGAATTACTTCCCGGATCGTAAGCTAAACCTTCGGTGTTATTTCCTGCATTAAGAAAAGTAGGCAACTTAGCAGAACTAATCTTTTTGTCTTTTAAATGCTCTACTTCAAAAATATTTCCATCTGAACGCAGAACATACACAAAAGAACCAATCCTTTCGATTCCTTCGTAATCACCAGCTTTATCGAACTCATATTTTTTAGTAATCTTTTTTTTCTTTAGGTGATATTTGTATACAATCCCTTTTTCATCATTTATGCAAAGCAATGATTTGTCGTCGTAATAAGTAAGTCCTGAAATCTCCCGCAACTGATCTTTTAGCTTAAAAACTTTTGTTGGCTCATAAATATCATACGGAAAATCAGAATAATTATCAAACAGATAAATCATCTTATCATCTTCCTTTTGCTTTGCACATGCTTCTAAAAAAAACGCGAATATGATAAAAAAAACAGTAGCTCTGATTATTTTTTTCATAAGGTGGAATAAAATTTAATTTGGACCATAAAATTACATAAATAAGCCTCATTTCCCAATAAAAAAGGCTTAGACAGCCATTTCTTCCATATAAATAAATTGATTTCCGCTTTAATGATTATATTTAATCATTAAAATTTTAATAGATCCTTACCGAAAAAATATAATCATGAGTATTATCCAGGAAGCTGAAAAATATGTTACCAACTTAATTGAAGAAGCTTATAAGCCTATTTTCACATATCACAATTTAGAACATACCCAAAAAGTCGTTAAGCATGCAATTAAAATAGCTTCAGAAATTAAGCTATCCGAAGAAGAGACAGAGATTCTAATTCTAGCAGCATGGTTTCATGATTCAGGATATTACGAAGACTTTACAAAACACGAAGAAATCAGTGCAGCTAAAGCAAGAAAGTTTTTACAGAAGAATGAGTATCCTAGCGAGAAGATTTATCAGGTAGAACAAGCAATTTTAAACACGAAAGTACCTCATCCATCTTCTGACAGCCTTATATGCAATGCCTTATGCGATGCAGATCTGCATCATTTCGCATCTAAAAGTTATTTAAAAAGTTCAGAAAAACTTCGCGAAGAAAAAAGTAATTTGTACCAACATGAAATTCCAGCCAAAGCTTATTGGGAACAAACATTAAAATTCCTGCAGGATCATCAGTACAAAACAAAATACGGTAAAAAAGTATTTGCTAAAAAAAAGGAGGCTAACTATCAAAAAGTAGTAGAAAAAGTTGGAAGTTATCAGCAAAAAGAAATAAAAAAACTAAACGAAACCATTGGTAAACTCGAGCGACAAAATATAAAATTAAAGGCACCACAACGTGGCATCGAAACCATGTTTAAAGTTACAGCAAGAAACCAGATTAACCTTAGCTCTATTGCCGATAAAAAAGCCAATTTAATGATTTCGGTTAATTCAATTATCATATCAGCTATCTTTTTCATTTTCAAAAATATAATGGATGTTCCGCATTTTATTATTCCATGTATAATACTATTAATTGTTTGTCTATTCACTATCACATACTCGGTAATGGCAACCAGACCAATTGTTACCTCTGGAAAATTTTCTGAAGAAGACGTTAAGAAAAAACGTGTAAACCTCCTGTTTTTCGGAAACTTTCATAGCATGGAATTATATGATTATTCTAAAGCATTAAAAGGGATGATGACCGATTACGATGAATTGTATGATAGTCTTATTCGAGATCAATATTTCTTAGGAAAAGTACTGGGAAAAAAATATAAATATTTAAGAATTTCCTACACTATATTTATGTATGGATTAATATTATCGGTATTTACTTTTATACTTGCAGCCATTTATCAACCACTTATTTGGTAAATTATTACTAATAATTCGACAGAATAAAAATACAAAAACTAAATTTGCAGCAAAAAAATAACGATTCCCATAAATGAATTTATTTTATACTCCCGATATTCAAAATCAATACTACCAGCTTAACGAAGTTGAATCGAAACATTGTATTCGTGTTTTACGCCTGCAAGTTGACGATACTATTCACTTAATAGATGGAAAAGGTAATCTTTACAAAGCCAAGATTATAGATGCACACCCCAAAAGGTGCACAGTAGAATGCATAGAAACGCATACCGAATTTGGAAAGCTAGATTACGATTTACACATTGCAATTGCTCCAACCAAAAATATAGATAGAACAGAATGGTTCCTCGAAAAATGTACTGAAATAGGAATTAGTGAATTTACGCCTTTATTGTGTACCCATTCGGAACGAAAAGTAGTTAAACATGAGCGCTTATTTAAAGTTGTTACTTCGGCAGTAAAACAATCGCTAAAAGCATACCATCCTGTATTAAATAAACTTACAAAGTTTTCTGATTTGGTAAGTTCAAAATTCGATGGAGATAAATATATTGCTCACTGCTATCCTGGAGAAAAAACGCATCTAAAACAACTTTGTCAGGCCAAATCAAAATGCCTAATCTTAATTGGCCCCGAAGGTGATTTTAGCCAGAAAGAAGTAGAGCTGGCAAAAGCAAATGGATTTAAGGAAATTTCTCTTGGCGATAGTCGCTTAAGAACGGAAACGGCAGGTGTTGTAGCTTGCAATATTGTTAATCTTTCAAACTACTAAAATGCAAAAATGCATACTTATATTCCTTCTCTTGTTTTATTCTGTGGCTAGCTATACTCAATCCTCTACCGTTAGAATAGGCCTGCTAAAATACAATGGAGGTGGAGATTGGTATGCAAATCCAGGTTCACTGCCTAACCTTATCAAATTTTGTAACGATAATAAGATTGCAACGATACAAACTGAAGCTTCCACAGTAGAAGTTGGAAGCCCTGAATTATTCTCATTCCCGTTGGTTCATCTTACAGGTCATGGAAATATCGTTTTAAACAATCAGGAAGTAATAAACCTTCGAAAATATTTAACAGGAGGAGGTTTTCTGCATGTTGATGACAATTATGGCTTAAACGCATATTTTAGAAGAGAAATTAAAAAGGTATTTCCCAATCAGGAATTAGTAGAACTACCCTACTCACATCCAATTTATCATCAGGTATATAATTTCCCCAATGGATTACCCAAAATACACGAACATGACGGTAAGGCTCCACAAGGATTTGGTATTTTTCATAAAGGAAGATTGGTATGTTTCTATACCTACGAAACTGACTTAGGAGACGGTTGGGAAGATACAGCCGTTCATAACGACAGTGAACTAAAACACAGAAAAGCACTGGAAATGGGAGCTAATATTCTTTCTTATAGCTTTAGTAATTAGAATTGTTCTTAATTGGGTATCAACAGGATACAATTACCATAATATTTCCAAATCTATTTGAATTTTTCTTATCAAAATGATAACTTATAGTGATTTTACATTCTTACTAATCACTAAAGTTTATTGCCATGAAAACATCAAATTCAAGTAGAGGAATAATCGGCATACTAACTGGTGGTGGCGATGTTCCAGGATTAAACCCTGCAATTCGCGCTGTCACCATTAGAGCCATTAGAGAAGGATACCAGGTAATCGGTATCCGTAAAGGATGGAGAGGTCTTATTGATATTGTAAGAGATAAAAAAGCTGACAATTCTGAAAATTATGAGATCCTTACAGAAGAAATTGTTAATAAAGTTGGAAGAACCGGAGGAACATTCCTTCATACTTCAAGAGTAAACCCATCAAAAACCTCACGGGAAAGAGTTCCAACTCACCTAAAAGAAAAGTACGATCAAGATATTAACGACTTAACCGAGGAGGTACTTGCCAATCTGGATTTTCTAAATATTGATTTTCTAATTCCCATTGGCGGTGATGACACCCTAAGTTACGGAGTTCGTCTGTATCAGGAGGGTTTTAAAGTTATTGCCATTCCTAAAACAATGGATAATGATGTTCCGGGAACCGACTATTGTATAGGTTTTAGTACATGTATCACCAGAACAATATCCTTAACGCACAGTTTAAGAACATCGGCAGGATCGCATGAAAGATTATTGGTTTTAGAGGTTTTTGGCCGATACGCAGGTTTTACAGCCATACTGCCAACCCTAGCCGGAGCAGCAAACCGCTGCTTAATTCCAGAGTACGATTTTGACGTTGAGCGCTTAACTGAATTAATGATTCAGGATCGCTTCTCTAATCCTAGCCGATATTCGGTAGTACTTATTTCAGAAGGTGCTGCTTTTTCAGGCGAGCAAATGATCTTTCAGGATACTGTGATGGATGATTATGGTCATAAAAAACTCGGAGGAATAGGCGAAAGAGTTTCTGAACAAATGAAAATAATATCACCAAAATTCAATAACTCCAAGCCCATTAATGTAATCAATCAAAAATTAGGATATATGGTTCGTTGCGGCGATCCCGATGCCATCGATTCAATTGTACCAATGGCATTTGGAAACCTTGCCTTAGATTTAATTATTAAAGGCATACATGGACGATTAATTACCCTTCGAAATGGTAGATACGATAATGCACCTATCGATATAGTTACCAGCACAAAAAAACTTGTTGATGTAGATCGCTACTACAATGTAGACAGATTACGACCTAAATATAATAGTTTTGAACTTCAACCATTGTTTTTAATGACTGGTCTGTAATATCAAAAAAAATTCTGTACATTTGGGAAGCCTTTCGATATCGAAAGGCTTCTACTTTTTAATAAGCATTCCATACCATTTTTTATTTCTCTCTTTTAATTTTTAACTATTAAATCGAACCTTTATGTTGGAATTTAATTTTTTAGGCATTCCCCTTTTGGAATGGATAGGATATGCAGCCTCTGTTTTGGTATTGGTATCCTTAACAATGACATCTATTGTTAAACTAAGATGGTACAATTTAGCTGGTGCTGTCTTATTTTCTGCTTACGGATTTTTGATTGGTGCTTTACCTGTTGGTATCATGAATTTTTTAATTGTTTGTGCCAATTTGTATAACCTGCGTAAGATGTATTCCAGAATAGAAGATTTTAAAATTATCGAAATAAAAAAAGATGATGAACTGCTAAAACATTTGTTAGAATTTCATGCTAAAGATATCACAACCTTTTTCCCAGATTTTCAACAGAAAAAAAATCAACTGAGCCTATTTATTTTAAGAGATATGTCTATTGCAGGAATTTTTATTGGTACCCAGGAAAATAATGAATTCAGAATTGATTTGGATTATGCCTTACCTCAGTATCGCGATTTTAAAGTTGGTAATTATCTCTACAAAAAACTTAATAAGATATTAGGAACATATCAAGTTGATTCTGTTTACTGCGTATCTAAAGACTTTAAGTATATGGAAAAAATGGGATTCGAAGCTGGAAAAAAGCAAAACGAAGATATCATGATAAAATCATTAAAAAAGCCCTTGTAAAGGGCTTTTTTTATTCTTTTGAAGATATAATTTTCTCTCCATTATCTTTCTTTGCTAACCTACCAGCTTCTTTCAGAGCTTTGTTCAGAATCCACTCGATCTGTCCATTGGTGCTTCGAAATTCATCAACAGCCCATTTTTCCAACTTTTTATGCATCTCAGGATTAAGACGCAGAACAAATGATTTCTTTTTAGTCATATTAATTTTATTATTGATACAAACTACCAGTATTTAATACCGGAGTAGCATCTTTATCCGAACAAAGAACAACCATTAAATTACTTACCATAGTAGCTTTCTTCTCTTCGTCGAGGTCAACAATATTTTTTTCGGCAAGTTGATCAAGTGCCATATCGACCATACTTACAGCTCCTTCAACAATCTTAAATCGAGCTGCAACTACTGCAGTAGCCTGTTGGCGTCGCAGCATTGCTCCTGCAATTTCCGAAGCATAAGCCAAATAATTAATTCTAGCTTCCATAACTTCTATTCCTGCAATGGCCAACCTATCAGTTAATTCACTCTCCAATAATTCACTAACCTCATTCCCTCCCGAACGAAGCGTTATTTCGGCCTGTTCATCTTCAAAGTTATCGTAAGGATAAGAACCCGCCATATTCCGAATAGCAGCTTCGGACTGAATAGAAACAAAATGCTCATAATCATTTACATCGAAAGCCGCTTTGTATGTATCTTTTACTCTCCAAACCAAAACAACACCAATCATAATAGGATTACCAATTTTATCATTCACTTTAATTGGATCACTATCAATATTTCTAGCTCGTAAAGATATCTTCTTTTTAACAAATAAAGGATTCACCCAGAAAAAACCATTGTATAATAAGGTTCCTTTATAGGCGCCAAATAAAACCAAGACAGCCGATTCGTTCGGATTAACAACTGTAAAACCAGGTAAACAAAGCACAAAGAGAACTAGCAGTACTGCAAAAACAGGGTTTTTCATTAAAACCAAGCCAAATATTCCACCTAGCAAAAATAAAAGGACTACAAATACCATTAGAAATCCGGAAAGTCCTGAAAAAGATTTTTCTTGTCTCATATTATTTTATTTTAATATCATTTTGATATCAATATACAATATTTTTCTGAATCAATCTGATTATGCACAAAAAAATCGAAACAAATATGTTCCGATTAATTATTAATTCATTAACACTTCCCTAATATCAGGGATTTTAAGATTAACATTACACGACGATTGACTAAATAATTTTAAACTTTTAATAGACTCATCAGATGGTTTTAATTTAAAACTATCCAAATAACTATTCAGTTCACTAGAATCAAAAACAGTAAGGTCATTGACTTTTTCCATGAGACATATCATTTCATCAATTGAGTGTAAACCATCATTTTGTAGTAGAGTATAAATTTCATTCATAGGCACTTTTATCTTTGTTATTTTAACTTAAAACGCCTACAATTCTGTTTTAGTATTTTAAAACAAGAAAAGCCGAAAAAAATTTTCCGGCTTAGTAAAAATAAAACATTCAACTATTGAATAGTTAAACTCATATTTCGATCCTCAATTGATTTTCGCATGTTTATTAAAGCATATCTCATGCGGCCAAGTGCAGTATTAATACTAACATTTGTCTGATCGGCAATTTCTTTAAAACTTAAATCTTTATAATGCCTAAGAATAACTACTTCGCGCTGATCGGGAGGTAATTCTTCAACTAAACTTCTAATATCATCATGTATCTGCCCACGAATAAGATCGTCTTCGCAATTCTGATCACAAAATTTACTAGAATTGAAAATATCCAATTCATAATCATCTTTAGAAAAAGTATTGTTTTGCTTCTCTTTTCTAAAGTGATCAATAATTAAATTGTGTGCAATGCGCAATACCCAGGCGAGGAATTTTCCGTTATCCTTATATTTACCCAAACGCAACGATCGGATTACCTTAATAAAGGTATCCTGAAATAAATCTTCGGTAAGCTGGTGATTTTTAACAATCAGATAGATGTAGGTATATACTCTGTCTTTGTGTCTTAAAATTAAAACATCAATACTATCTTGATTACCATTCACATACTGCTTAACGAGATCATAATCGGAAGGATTATTTTTTCTCAAATTCACAACTATTTATTATTTATAAAACAGTGTAAAATCTAGTCGATAAGCAATATTTTATTTATTGTGGTTTATAAATCTGAATAACTATATGCAAGAAACTAATTTTTCCTGAGATTTGAAAATCTTTAGAAGTTAAATAACTTTGAGGATTCAATTTTATAAGATTAATCCAACAACTGATACGGAGAAAATTTTAAGATGACTAAAAAAATAAAGGAAGATTACATTCATATAAAAGGTGCTCGGGTTCACAACCTTAAAAACATTGATTTAAAAATTCCACGTAATAAATTCATTGTTATTACCGGTCTATCGGGATCAGGAAAGTCATCTTTGGCATTCAACACTTTATATGCCGAAGGACAAAGACGTTATGTAGAAAGTTTGTCGGCTTATGCCAGACAATTTTTGGGTAGAATTGATAAACCTGAAGTAGATTTTATAAAGGGAATTCCTCCTGCTATTGCAATTGAACAGAAAGTAAATACACGCAACCCAAGATCAACCGTTGGAACGTCAACCGAAATTTATGATTATTTAAAGCTTCTTTTTGCACGTATCGGAAAAACCTATTCGCCAATTTCAAATGCATTAGTTAAAAGACACACCATTACCGATGTTGTTAAATTCATTCTAAAGCAGAAAAAAGATCTGCCCATAATGATTTTGGCAAAAATGATTAATGGCAATCGAAGTAAAATTGAACAACTGGAAGTTTTATCGCAACAAGGATTTTCAAGAATTGAAATCGAAGGTAAAATTCAAAAAATATTTGATATACTGGAATCTCCAGAGCTTATAGATACAGATGCTTCGATTAATATCGTTATTGATCGTATTCGAGTATCAGATAATGAAGATACACGCAATAGAATTGCCGATTCCTTACAAACTGCATTTTATGAAGGAAAAGGAGAATGTATCATTTCTTTTAGAGATGTAAGCTATCAATTTTCCAACAAATTTGAAGCCGATGGTATTGTTTTCGAAGAACCAACAATGCATACTTTCAGTTTTAATAACCCGATAGGCGCATGCCCAAAATGTGAAGGTTTTGGTAAAATTATAGGGATTGATGAAGATCTGGTAATTCCCAATAAAACAATGAGTATTTACGACGATGCTATTGTTTGCTGGAAAGGTGAAAAAATGCAGGAATGGAAAAATAAATTAATCTATGCTGCCGATAAATTCGACTTTCCAATTCATCGTCCCTATTTCGAACTTAGCGAAGAACAAAAGCTACTTCTATGGACTGGAAACAAACATTTTAAAGGCTTAAATGATTTTTTCAAATATCTTGAAGCAAAGCAATATAAGATTCAGTACAGAGTTATGCTTTCCAGATACAGAGGAAAAACAACCTGTCCAGATTGCCGAGGAACCCGCTTAAAAAAAGAAGCTGGCTATGTTAAAATTCAGAATAAAAACATTCAGGATTTGGTACTTATGCCCATCAGTGAATTAAACAATTTCTTTTTGAAAATCGAATTAAGCGAAACAGAGGCTCAAATCGCAAAACGCTTACTGGTAGATATCAAAAACAGATTGCAATTCTTATCGGATGTTGGCTTGGGTTACTTAACCTTAAATCGACTATCCAGCAGTTTATCTGGTGGCGAATCGCAACGTATTAACCTGGCAACTTCGTTGGGTAGTAGCCTGGTTGGTTCTCTTTACATTCTCGATGAACCAAGCATAGGCTTACACTCCAGAGATACCGATCTTTTAATTAAAGTATTAAAACAACTTCGCGATTTAGGAAATACAGTAATTGTAGTTGAACACGATGAAGATATTATTCTTGCAGCCGATCATGTTATTGATATTGGTCCGTATGCCGGCAGATTAGGTGGAGAAGTTGTTTTTGAAGGATCTTTAGATCAACTTAAAAAATCAAACAAAAGCTTAACATCTCAATATATTTCGGGACAAAAAATTATTCCAATTCCTGAAAAAAGAAAAAAATGGAATAATTATATAGAAATAATCGGTGCGCGAGAAAATAACCTTAAAGGCTTAAATATAAAGTTTCCGCTAAATATAATGAGCGTAATTACCGGAGTAAGTGGTTCGGGAAAATCATCATTGGTAAAAACGATTTTATATCCGGCACTAAAAAAACATTACGGCGGTTATTCTGATAAAAGTGGACATTTCGATGCCATAAAGGGAGATCTTAATTTGATTAAAAATATCGAATTTGTCGATCAAAATCCTATTGGAAAATCATCGCGATCGAACCCTGTTACTTATCTTAAAGCTTACGACGAAATACGGAAACTATTTGCCGATCAAAAAGCGGCTCAGTACAGTGGATTTAAACCATCCCACTTCTCTTTTAATATTGATGGCGGCAGATGCGACGAATGCCAGGGAGAAGGAATTATTAAAGTAGAAATGCAATTTATGGCCGATATCTACCTACAGTGTGAAAGCTGCAAAGGCAGACGGTTTAAAGATGAAATACTAGATGTACGCTTCAAAGAAAAAAACATTCATGATATTTTACAAATGACTGTTAATGAAGCTACCGAATTCTTTAGCTCCTCGAAAGGAAATACCGAAAAGAAAATTGTTCAGCGCCTTCAACCTCTTGTTGATGTTGGTTTGGGATATGTAAAACTAGGTCAATCGTCGAGTACTTTAAGTGGTGGTGAAAGTCAGCGTGTAAAACTTGCCTCCTTTTTAGCTAAAGAAAAAGCAGAACCTTGTTTATTTATTTTCGATGAACCAACAACAGGCTTACATTTTCATGATATCAATAAACTAATGGATGCTTTTAACGCTTTAATTTCCAGAGGCCATACACTTATTATTATTGAACACAATATGGAAATTATTAAAAGTGCTGATTGGTTAATTGATTTAGGACCCGAGGGTGGAAATAAGGGAGGTGAAGTTATTTTTGAAGGAACTCCCGAGGAAGCAATCTTATGCAAAGAATCTTTTACTGGTAAATACCTTAAAGAAAAATTATAACATTTAAAAAGGGTTTCTTCGGAAATCCTTTTTTACATTTCTAAACCAAAAAGCATCGCCACACATCCGCTTATGCTTCTGTCGAACTCTTCCCCATTTTCTTGTACAAATTTAATCGATATTATAAGTGTTGCAGATTCGTCCAATTCGAAATCGTAAGTATCGGAATAAGCGTCGGACTTATTATCGTAAATAATTTGCTGATCTATACTCATAATTTTAAAATGAACAGCTGGTAAATGCTCTTCAGGACAAAGCACAATCCTATATTTTTGATTCCCAAAAAACACCTTGTGCAGCTCTACTTCTTCACCTAAATTAAGAACAACTGCATTATAATTTCCATCGTGAATAAAATTCTCTAATCGAGGCTTACAATTCGTTCTTGCGAAATGTCTGCATTGCGAATACCCCAAGTTTAAACCGAATACCAAAAAAATTACTACAAGTAAAAGATAATATCTCATATAAAATGCATGTATTTTTAATACCAATTAGTTAATCATATATTCTCGTACCTCTTCTATTTTAATTACCAAACTCTGAAAACCTTCTTTATCGTATTTATCGTAAAAATCCAAATCTTTATTAGAAGATTTTATTGATTTTTTAAAAAACATTTCAAGTTCGAGAAAATCCTTATATATTGGAGCAATAGCCAAATCATCTTTATTTTCGCCTAACACATTTTTAATACTCTGTAAAGACAATCTTTGGTCCAATATCTTTTGTACAACAATTTGCTGTCTCACCTCATCAATATCTACACTTTGAGTTGCCAGATATAAACTTTCAATCCATCCACCAATTAGCATTAAGGAAGCTAAAGTATATCTTTCCTGTTCACGAAGCTGCTCGCTTGATTCCATGTAAATCTCGGAGATAATATCGACAATTAATTTTTTATTCATCAAATTGTTTTCCAGCATTGTTATTTTTCCCTGCTCAACAGTTTGCAATACACCTAACGATTCTGCAAGATTTCTTGCCACATTAATGTATTCAATCGAAATTTGATATTGCTCATTAAGAGCTGCATAACTTAAATCGGCACAATACACCCCAAGTGCAGTTGATCTGGAAATACTGGTAGAATATCCAGACAAATTATCAGTACTATTCATCAAATCACCACGAAAATGAACTCCCGATTTAGTAATTATAAGGGATATTTCAATAGGACTGGGAAGAATATGAAAAACTCTTTTAATTTTTTCTGAATTCTCTTTCTTCAATTGTAAATCAGTTGTTTCCAACAAATTTTTATCATCTTTTTTTTTCGATGACGACCAATTACAAGAGCTTAAGAAGAACAAAATACAAACAATAGACAATACCTTTCTCATAAAAACTTTAATCTTTAAAAATTAAGGATAGTAGTTAAATTACAATTTTTTTCTCTAATAAATATTCTTTTTCCTCAAAGATTATAAGTCATAAGTGTAGTATCTTAAAAATAACTGGTTCAATAAATCTTAAATTCTCTATTTTATTAAGTGTGCATGCGTGTTGGTATATTTTATTAATTTTGTGCTTCGTATTAAACAAATGAGCCATGAGTGAACAACAAAAAAAAGAACAGCATAAAAAACTTATATCCGATCTTCAATCTAATGACATTAAAATTGTAGCTAAAAGCATAAGTCAGTTAAGAGAAGAGGGAAAACTAGAAGATCTCGAGATTGTTTTTGATTTATTATTAAATCAGCCAAATGAAGAAATTAAAGATATTCTGCTAAAATTTTTAGGAGATATTAAAGACAAAAAAGCAGCTTTAACTTTTGTTAATGCCATTAAAAATGAGAAGTACCTTCCAATTAGGAAAATGCTTATTGAAGTTTGCTGGCAATCAAGCATAGACTTTTCACCTTTCGCCGATGTTTTTGTGGATATCCTAATTCAATCGGATTTTGAAATTGCTTTTGAGGCATTTACGGTGATCGAAAATTTCACAGGTAAAATAGAAGAAGACTTTAAAATCCTTCAACAAGATAAATTAAAAGATGCAATACCAACTGCAGCTGAAGAAGTAAAAGGAATGATTCATGAGTGTATTCACATCCTGGATCAATTTTAAAAAAAAAGGCTGAATCCTTCGATTCAGCCTTTTCTATTTTTACATTATAACATCTTTCGAATTGTTCGAAAAATATTTCATGAATTGTGCTCTTTCATACAAAGCTGAATCTGGAATATTTCCATAACTCAATTTTCCCCTGAAATCGTCTACTTTTTTGAATTCTTTCTTGCTCATCCAGGCAGAAATTTCTTCTAAAATTTTAGTAATTTGATCGAAACCATGCTCATACACAGTAGAACAAATTTGAACTGCATTTGCTCCTGCAAGTAATTGTTTAATAGCAGCTTCTCCACTATGAATACCTGTTGAAGCAGCAATATCAATTCCTTTAATTTTATCAGATAACATTCCAACCCAGCGAAGAGATCTACGAATATCACTAGCCGAACTTAACACTTCAGCACTTGTAATTTTCATATCTTCTATATTAATATCAGGCTCGTAAAATCTATTGAATAAAACTAAAGAATCGGCTCCTTCAGCATTCAATCGATTTGCTACCGATAATAAATTAGTAAAATAAATTCCTAATTTCATCGATACAGGTATGCTTACTTCCTTTTTAACGGCAGTAAAAATATCGAAATAGAGCTGCTCATAATCAGTCGAGCTTGTATTTCTGTCGTTGGGCACAATAAATACATTTAATTCTATTGCATCAGCACCAGCTTTTTCAATTTCTTTCGCAAAATGGGTCCAATCCGAAGAGGAAACACAATTAATACTAGCAATAACAGGAATAGAAACCGCCTCTTTTGCTTCCTTTATTAAAGTAAGATAATTTGATACCGAATTGCCTTTCACATAGTTTTTAATATAATCTTCCGCTTCAGGATAATCTACATTAACAGAATCTTTACCGATAAGGTGATGTGCTTCGTTAGTAATTTGCTCTTCGAACAATGATTTAAGAACAACAGCTCCGGCTCCTTTTTCTTCAATTATTTTAATTTTTCTTACCGAATTAGTAAGACCTGAACTACTAACAATTACGGGATTTTTTAATTTTAATCCCATATAAGTGGTTTCAAGATTTATCATAGTATTTTAAATTTTATAGTATTTCAAACGTTGACAAGCAAATATAATGATTTAAATATAGAATCACTATTGTCTATAATTAGTTTCAATTATTACTTCTTAAATAATTCACGAGCACCAAAAATAGTACTCCCTACTCTAATCATAGTACTTCCTGTTTCAATAGCAATTTTATAATCACCCGACATTCCCATGGATATTTCCTTAAAACAAGTACTTAGTGGAAAATTCTTAAGTTTTAGCTCCTCGAAAATAGATTTTAGATTGGTAAATTCCTTTTTTACCTGGGTTTTGTCAGGAGTAAAAGTGGCCATTCCCATTACACCAGTAATTTGAATGTTCTCCAGTAATTTAAAATCATCAGAATTTACTATTTCCTGAGCTTCTTCGAGAGTTAAACCAAATTTAGTTTGCTCTGCGGCGATATGAAATTGCAACAAGCAATCAATAGTTCTATTATTTTTTTTAGCCTGCTTATTAATTTCTTTTAACAATTTAATACTATCAACAGCATGAATTAAACTTACAAAAGGAGCAATATATTTAACTTTATTTGTCTGTAAATGACCAATAAAATGCCATTGAATATCTTTGGGTAAGTCTGTATATTTTTGCACTAATTCCTGAGGCTTATTCTCCCCAAAAATTCTATATCCACCCTCATAAGCTTCCATTATATCTTTATTGGGCTTGGTTTTTGAAACAGCAACCAATTTTACATGTTGAGGAATAGATTCCTGTATTTCGTTTATTCTCTGAGATATACTCATGCCAATATTGTATTTTTATATTGAAAAACTCAAAATTACAATTTTTCGGCTTTATACGATACCAAAATAAACAATTAATTGTCGTCTGAAAGAATAAAACCTACACCATGAACATTCTCAATTTTAACTTGCGGATCTGGTTTTAAATGTTTTCGTAATTTAGTGATAAAAACATCAAGGCTTCGTCCCATAAAGTAATCATTCTCGCCCCAAACTTTAACCAAAATATCCTCTCTTCGAAGAACATTATTTTTACTTTGCAAAAGTAAATACAAAACCTCTCCTTCTTTTTGTGTTATTCGAGATTCTTTCCCTTGAATAGTTAAAGTTAGATTAATATGATTGTACTCAAAATTACCCAGCTTAAATTGCATTTCGACCGCAGACTTTTCCAAATTCGAACGTCTTAATACTGCTTTAATTCTTCGCACCAATTCTTCCTCATCAAAAGGTTTGGTGATGTAATCATCTCCTCCCAAATCAAATCCTTTTAACTTATCCTCTTTTAGCGATTTTGCCGTTAAAAAAATAATAGGGATATCCTGATTTATTTTTCTAATCTTCTGACCTAACGAAAAACCATCCATTTTTGGTAGCATTACATCTAAAAGACATAAGTTAAAACCTGATTTAGTAAATTCTTCAAATCCTTCTTCCCCATCTCGGGCAAGGGTAATTAAAAATCCTTCCATTTCGAGGAAGTCTTTTAATATTTTGCCAAGGTTTATATCGTCCTCGACCAAAAGAATATTTTTTTCTAAACTTGTACTCATTATAAATTATGCTTGAGGTAGAATAACAGTAAATATACTTCCAATATTTCGTTTACTCCAAACATTTATGGAGCCTTTATGAGCATCAACGATCATTCTTGAATATGATAATCCAATGCCAAAACCTTTTACATCGTGTCTATCTCCCGTTGGAGCACGATAATATCGGTCGAAAATATGTTTTTGCTCATCTTTTGCCATTCCTATTCCCTTATCGGATACGCTTAGAAGAAGATTACCATTTAAATTTTTTGTTTCAATTCTAATTTCAGGTTTTTCCTTCGAATATTTTAAAGCATTGTCCAGTAAATTAATCATTACATTTTGAATTAATTCGGGATCACCCTTTATTAAATCGTTAGTAGCATTGGTTTCTAAAGTTATTCGCCCCTTCCTCTCATCTATTCGAACCAACAAAGCTTCTAAACACTCCCCTATAACTGAATGCATATAAAATGAATTTAAATTTAGATTTAACTCACCTCGTTCTATGCACGATAATTTTAATAACTGATCTATTTGTTTTGTTAATCGCTTATTTTCTAGTGAAATCATGTTGGCATAATGAACCACCTGTTTGCTTTCTGAATAAACCTTTTCGCGACCCAGCATTTTTCCCGCCAATGCAATAGTTGCCATAGGAGTTTTAAACTCATGGGCAATATTATTTATTAAATCAGTTGTTCTACCCAATATTTTTTTATCCTTAATTAATGTAAACACAGTTATTCCAAAAAACGCAAACAATATCAATATTAATAGTATAGAACTTAAAAACATACTTCCCATGCTATCCATAAGGTTCTGTTCCCGTTTCTGAAAATATACATTTAGCACAGCTTTATCATGACTAAGAGCTTTTCTTAAACTATAGTAAAAACATTTGCTTCTAGGCTGCTCATCGGCTGTTGTTAATACTTCGATATTATAGGGCGATTGAATTTGATAATTTCTAAATTGTTCTCTAATGATCGAATCCAAACGGTTTACCTCAGACTCTAACTGAGCACTATCGTCTGCATCAAACTTTTTTTTGTGCATATAGGCGCTCATTGTTTCACAACTTTGTCGGTCTTTCATAAATTCATCAACCGACTCATGCAAAGCCATACCAACCCTGTGGTTAAATTGCTCGTCATTCAAACTTCTGGCTCTGTTAATCCATCTAATTTGAATTAAGAGTAATAAAACTAAAATTACTACCGATACAATTACAAATATTTGTGTTCGGTAAATACCTGCACAATCTTTAACTTTTTTTAAAAAAATATTCATTTGCTAAAAGCTGAACTACTATGTTTTATAGGATTATTAACAACCCAAAGGTAGCTTATTTTTTAAAATCTTTGTGTGCATTAACAATTCATTAACAGCAGACTTTAAGATCTTTTATTTTCTTTATACCACAATTCAATTAACACTAAAACAGATTAATTAACATTTTAAATTAAAATATCATGAAAAAATTATTATTTAGCCTTTTACTTGTTTTTGCAGTCAGTTCAGTAACAATTGCTAGTTCGCCAGTAATTACAGTTAATAGCAACGATGTAGAGTTAACTCAAAAACAAGATCAGAAAAAAACTGACAAAAAGAAAGAAAAAACCTGTTGCTCTAAAGAAGCTAAGGCTGATAAAAAAGCATGCTGTTCAAAAGAAGCTAAGGCAGATAAAAAAGCCTGTTGTTCTTCAAAAAAATGCAGTAAAACAGCAAAAGCAGATTCTAAATGCAGTACAGATTGTAAAAAAGATTGTACAAGCAAAGCAACTGCTAAAAAGTGCGATGCAAATTGTAAAAAAGAATGTTGTAAAAAATCATAAACCTGCTTTTTATAAATATTAAAACCTCTGGAAGTAATTCTAGAGGTTTTTTTATGCAATTTGGTACAATTTATGTGCAATTATTTGAGTTTAATAGGTAAATAATTCACAAAATGAAAAAACAAATAATATTTCTACTTGGCTTATTTCTATGTTCAGCTCTTCAAGCACAGAATATTGAACGCTATATGAATTATCATGACAAAGGAAGAATGCTAATTTTAGAAGGTAAGTATCAATCTGCAATTTCTTATTTGGATACTGCAATAAACATTATGCCTTATTACCCGACTATTTTTCTTGATCGCGGATATGCAAAAATGCAAGTCAAACAATATGACAACGCCATTAGCGATTTTACACATGTATTAAACAAAAAACCATATCTCACAGAGGCTCGGCTTCAGAGAGGAATGGCTTATTATCATGTAAACCGTTTAGATGAGTCGGAGCAGGATTTATTACTGGTCATGAAATCGAATCCCTCAAAAAGTCAGGAAGTTATTCTATATCTCAATAATATCCGACAAGAAAGAGAGCTTATTGCAGATAAAAACAGACAAACACTTTACCAACTTAAACTTACTGCAGAAAACGAAAGAATAAAAAGAGCCAGACATCGCGAAGAAGTAATATGGAATTCTGTTGTTCCTCTAGCCTTTTGGACTACTGTTTTTCTAACTTGGTAATTCTACATTATTCAGAATCAGATAAATTTCTTTTAAATGATATTGGTTTACCTGGATCGGCATTATTGGAATTACTCATTTTTAATCGAAGCTTTTCAATACTTTCTACCGATCCAACAACAGTTAAAACATCACCTAATCGCAATCGCGTAAAGCCAGTAGATATTAAGGTACTTTGATTGCGCTTGGTAGCCATTATAATAAGATCGGTAGGAATTTGCAAATCTCGAATCGCAACATCATGCAATTCTAGATTTTGCATTTCCAAATCTATTGTATCTTGATTCTCTTCCATTCCCAAAAGCAATGAAGTTGCGAGCGGTGAACGAACCAAATGATCTAACAAGCTAACCATAACCGTGGATGGCTCAACAATAAGAGCTCCCAGCTCATGAAATTTTCTAACATAACTTCTCTCCTGTACTCTTACAACAATATCTCTGGTACCCAAATGTTCATAAGCTAGTTCACAAACTTTTAAATTATCTTCATCCTCGTTCAACAATACCAAGGCATCTGCTTTCTGTGCTTTAATTTCATTCAACTCTTCCAATGAAATGTCATTAATATGAACAACTTGAACTCCTTTATATTCCCGACTTGCTTTAACTTTATCCCGGGTAACTAATTTTACATTCCACTCATGATCGATAAGTTGGCGGGCAAGAGCCAATGACTGCCCTTCTAAACCAAAAATAATTGCATTTTTAACTTTATTCTCATGCTGCAGAATTCTCTGTTTATGACTTTCACCCACATAAAGAACAGACCATTTAAACAATGGCGGTCCTACGATTTCGTTAAGAACAATTACTGCAATTAAAATAGTAGAAAATTCACTTCCCCAGCTTGGATATTTTGCTGCAATTACCGATACCAATCCAATTGCAACACCTGCCTGAGTCACAAAAGGCATCCAAAACACTCTATTGTACCGATTTGAATTCCCCCCCAAAGCCCCACCAATATAAGCCCCAATTGCAATACTTATAAGTCTGATAATAAAAAATAAAAGGGCAACATCCCATACATTAGGTAATACATTTAATTTTATAGAAGCTCCTGTTAAAGTATAAAACAAAACATATATAAAAGGTACTACCATTTCTATAATACGAGTAAACTCTCTTCTGCTATTTCCAAAATTAACCACCACAAAACTCCCTAAAATACAGATCAATAAAGGCTCTATGTAAATATCGAAGCCAAACCAGAGTAAACTCTTATTATGTACTAAGGATGCAAGAAAATAAATACTATATCCTGAAAGAATAAGAACAACTGCTTTTACATGAGTTGTTATTTTTAAGGCTAAAATTAAAATCATAAACTGCCCCAAAACAAAACCCAGCAAAACAGATAAACACAATTCTCCAACTAAAATAATTACCAACCATATATCAAACGGAACACCTGTAATTAACACATCAGCTACAGCAAAACAAATGGTAAAAAGAATAATAACCAAAACATCTTTAATTACTGTAACACCTATTGCGGTTTGAGTAAAAGGACCTTTGGCACGCAATTCGTTAATTACCGCTATGGCAGAAGCTGGCGAACGCGTAACAAATACCGTCCCCATTAATAATGCTATTGCCATTTGATATTCAAAGGACATATTTGCCATAAATTGAATGCGTTCAGAAATCAGAAGAACAACAGCGATACTTATTCCGAATGTAAAAACCAATTGTCCAATGGTCATCCATCGAATACTTTTCATTCGCCCCTGTAATTCTTTAAGATATAATTCCGCACCTGCTGCAAATGCAATAAACGACAAAGAAATCTCATTTACGAAAGACAATTTGGGTATGGCCTCCCTGGGCACTAAATCTAAAACAAACGGACCTGATACAATCCCAATAAAAAGTAAGCCAGTTATTACCGGCAACTTTACTTTTGGAAAATACTTAGCTATTCTGCTGGCAGCAACAGAAACAATTATAAAACCAGCAAGTATCATTACCATTTCTAAAGATTCATTCATGCAATATCTTTTATGGAATATAAAAAACACATTTAGTACATCATATCTAACAATGAATATATTTTAAGATACAGAATAATCTTAATTCATGCAATTTTCAGGTCTATACTAAAACCATGTATTGTGTTCAAAGACAAACACCCAGTGTACGATTATCTACAATAAATTAATACCCCTAAGTATCTTAAAAATACATAAATCACTAAGTACCTGAACTTAACAATACATGGCATAAATCATGGTTATAAAACATTGAAACTAATATCATTCTTCTTTTTTGTGATTGACATCACACATGCAAATAGCTTTAAAACGATTAATAATAGCAAGTATGAAAACTTTACGCTATTTTCTAAAACTACAACTTGCACTACTTTTATTTAGTCTAGGTATTCAATGGGGAGCCTGTCAAATTTATTCTCCTAATGAAATTAGAACTATTTTTAAAGAAACATCGCAAGTATCTTCTAAAGATAATGGCTTACTTTGGGGACATAGTTTAGAGGTTCCAATTCTATTAGTTGATGAAAAAAACAAAACAATTTATGCCAATAGAAATTCTTCAGCTTTAAATCTGACAAAAGAAAATGGTTTTTTTAAAGGTTTGCTCCCTGAAACAATATCAATAAAAAAAGGACCTGTAAAAATCGATAAGCAAAATTGGGCCTTAATTCCTCTTCCCCTTCCTAAAAATAAAATTGAGAGACAGTGTATTATTTTACATGAAGCATTTCATTGTTTGCAGCCTAAGCTAGATTTAAATCCTGTTCCATACAAAAATCAACACATGAAAGAGATGGAAGCAAGAGTTTGGTTAAAACTTGAATGGAAAGCACTTGACTTAGCACTTAATTCGGCAGGTAAAAATAGAAAACAGGCAATTACTGACGCCATTTGTTTTAGAAAGTACAGAAGAGCGATATTCTCTAATTGTAAGAGATGTGAAAATCGATTTGAAATTCATGAAGGAATGGCCGAATATACGGCAAATAAAATCTGCCGACATAAAGAATCATTCAAAAAATATCTGCATTCAAAGCTTGAGTGTTTATGGAAATCACCATCCTTTGTAAATTGCTTTGCATACTATTCCGGGCCTGTATATGCCTATCTTTTAGATGAAAGCGGAGTTAACTGGCGCAACCATTTAAGTGCAAAAGATGACATAGCCTCAATCGTACAATCAGCCTACAATATTACTATTCCCTTCGACTTGTTTATGGAAGCAGAAGAAAGATCGGTACTATACAGCGGAGCACAAATTTTAGGTGAAGAGTTAGATCGAAAAATAGAATTATAATATTTCATCAACCAAACCTCTATGGTAACCGTATATTTTTTAAAAGGGCAATATTTACTGCTGCCCTTTTTTAGTATTTACATTCCTGTTTTCTTTCCTTAACTTTAGGGTACATCAAAAAATTAAGGTATGAATATTTTATTAGAACAAGGTTGGAGTGAAATAGATAGTAAACTAATGAAAAACTATATTTTTCAAGGATTTTCTCAATCCATACATTTTATTAATTCTGTTGCTTCGGAAGCCGAAAAAGCAAATCACCACCCTGATATTAAACTCTATAAGTACAAAAATGTTAGAATTACTTTAACCACTTACTCCAAAAGAAGAATAACTAACAAAGATATTCTACTAGCCAAACAAATTGATCGAATATACGAATCTCAAGCATGATTTATCTTATTACGATCCCCTGATTATAAGTTCCTAATATAGTCATCTCCTTTGCTGTTTCTGATATTTTATTCATGACTGTTTTAAACTGACTGGGAAATTCAAATTCCAAATCGACATGAAAGAAATACTCCCAGTTAATTCCAGGGATTGGCAAAGACTGAATTTTGGATAGATTTATATTTGCCTTCGAAAAGCAATCGAGAATATAAGATAAGCTACCAGGCTCGTGACTGGTACTAAAATAGAGCGATGCCTTGGTAAAACCACCATTGGGAACAACGTCTTTTTTGCGTTTTAAAATAAAAAATCGAGTCTGATTATTTTTAATACTTTCAATCTGCTCTGCTAAAATTTCCAAGTCATACAAATCGGCTGGTAAATCGCCGGCAATTGCACCAATACCTTTCCACTCGTTTTCACGAATATTTCGTGCACTAATTGCGGTATCTTCGGTTTCCACCAATCTAATATTCGGATAATCTCTAAAAAATGCTCTACACTGATTTATTGCCATAGGATGTGAATGAACCTCTTTTAAATCCTCAATCTTTTGTCCTGGCAATGCCATTAAATTTTGTTTGATTCGCAAATAAATTTCCCCTTCTATTACCAGACCCGAATCTTGTAGCAATCCATAATTTTGCAATATGCTACCGGCAATTGAATTTTCAATGGCCATAATTCCTCCGTCGCAAACTGCCTCATCGTTTATCAGATCAATTAATTTGGCGAAATTCTCTGCGGGAATTATTTCAACATCTTCTCCATAATATGCATTTGCCGCAATATGATGAAAACAGCCTTCTACTCCTTGAATAACAATTCTTCTTTTGTCCATGGTTATTTTGGTTATTGTTAGATTTTGATCAAAAAAAAAGTCCTGTTTAAAACAGGACTCATTTATGTGTTTTTATAATTTACACTGTAAGAATCCTGTCTCTCTCGTTACCAAAAAAGAAAAAGCTAAAAAAGAAACTATGGAAAAATACAGTCTGCATAATATTAAAAAAAAAGAGCCTTAAAAAAGGCTCAGTAAATATTTTATCACATACAAAACCTTTTCTAACACCTACTGCTAAAAAAGAAAAATCGTTTCGTATAAGTATAATTTGTCATTTTTTAATTCTTTATAGACCAAAGGTAAAAAAATATTTTAATAATCAAGCTTCTTGTCAAATTTGCTACCTCAGTAAATTACTACATATAAATCAAAAAACTCATTTAACAAATCAATAACAGTATAAGCATCTCTATTTCGATCAATTGTAGTATATTTAATACTAATTAGTCTTTTAATATAAAACACAATGATTACAAAACGATTCGTTCTCCTAACGCTTGCCATTTTAACTTTTAGTTCCTTGTATTCTCAAGATATAAAAACACTTAATTTCGATGAACTTGAACCAAAATTTAATATCAGCAACGACACAACTTATGTGATTAACTTCTGGGCCATGTGGTGTAAACCTTGCGTAGAAGAACTTCCTGAATTTGAACATATCAGAAAAGGATACGAGAATAGAAAAGTTAAAGTATTACTGATTAGTCTGGATTTTGGATCGAATGTAGAAAAACGATTGGTAAAATTCCTTGAAAAAAAAGGAATTAATGCCGAAGTTCTCATTCTAGACGATCCTGACGCAAACAGCTGGATTGGTAAGGTAAATAAAAAATGGGATGGTGCACTGCCTGCAACAGTAGTCTATAAAAAAGACAAGGAAAAATTCTTTGCCGGCAAAATTACCTATTCCCAGCTTGCCAATACCATCGATCAAATAAGTAATTAATCAATTTAAAATTAAAAAAATGAAAAAGCTATTATCATTAGCAGTCTTATTGCTATCCGTTATTACCATTCAGGCACAGACTTATAAGGTAGGTGATACAGCCTCCGATTTCAATTTAAAAAACATTGACGGAAAAAAAGTTTCAATGGCCGACTACAAAGAGGCTAAAGGTTTTATTGTAATTTTCACCTGTAACCATTGTCCGTATTCTGTTGCTTATGAAGATAGAATTATTGAAATTGATAAAAAATACAAAACCAAAGGATACCCTGTTATTGCTATTAATCCTAACGATCCTGAATTATATCCAAGTGATTCGTTTGAAAATATGATTAAGAGATCGAAAGAAAAAGGCTTTACATTTCCTTATGTAATTGACGAAACACAAGAAGTTTATAGAAAATATGGAGCTACCAAAACCCCTCATGTTTTTATTCTTAGTAAGAATAAGGAAAAATATACCGTAGAATATATTGGAGCTATTGATAACAACTACAAAGATGAATCGCAGGTTACTGTTCGTTATGTTAATGATGCTATTGATGCTTTATTACAAAATAAAAAACCTGCAATTACATCTACTAAAGCAATTGGCTGCGGAATTAAAAGCAAATAAATAATCATAAATTTAATAGAATAAGCCCTGTAAATAAAATTATTTCCAGGGTTTACTATTCTAATTATTTCTTATTTAAAGATTTTTCTTTATTCAGCTATTTTTAATGATAATTTTCCCACTACTCTGCCCGATTCGCTGTATTGATGTGCCTCTGCAACATTAGCAATATCATAAGATTTATCAATATGAGTTTTTATTAAACCTGCATCTACAAAATCGGCAAGTAATTCTAAATCTTTCTTGTTCTCCTGAACAAATATCTTCTTCATTTTTCGAGAATTTATAATATTATAAATCGATCCCAAAATCAGGATATTAAAAGAAGGTAAAGTTGTAATATAAACACCTCCTCGGTGCAGAATATGCTTAATCTTTCCAAACTCCAAATTCCCTATTACATCAAAGAGAATATCAAACTCCTTATGCTCATCTGTAATACTTTCACTCTGATAATTAATCAACCGATCGGCACCTAATTCTTTTGCGTATTCAAAATTCCGAGGACTACAGACTCCAACCACATTACTGCCAAAAGCTTTTGCTATTTGTACTGCAAAAGATCCAACGCCACCCGAACATCCATTTATGAGAACATTCTTTCCTTTCTTAATTTTTCCCATATCACGTAAAGCCTGAAGAGCTGTTAAACCAGCCAATGGAAGTGTTGCTGCTTGTTCAAAACTCATTTTCTGTGGTTTTAATGCCAAATGATCGGCTGTTGTAGCTACATATTCAGCATAAGCACCATTCTTTAGAATATCTACTTTCCCAAAAACCTCGTCACCAACTCTGAAAAACTGAACATTTTTTCCTACCTCAAGAATTCTACCTGCAATATCACCTCCCAAAACACAGGGTAACTTTTTACGCATAAATAGCTTAAGCATTCCTTTCCTCATCTTCCAATCTATTGGATTTATCGACGAAGCATATACCTCAACAAGTACCTGATTATTGTTTATTATGGGTCTGTCCAGATTAATTAACTCCAACACATCCGGAGCACCATATTTTCGCATAACAACAGCTTTCATAACGGATGATTTTCAAATTAATACATATTATTCCTTAATTCTCTAATCAAGTTACAACAAGTTGATATTAAATTCAAGCAATTGCCCTAAAGTTTAGCCATCTAATTAGGTACAATCGCATAAGTAATTTCAACACTATCACTCAGCTCTATTGGGTCCGGATTCATAAAAGACTGATTATTTGTTCGTCCTATTTTAGCTGTTCGTATTTCGGTCATATACTGCTTGGGACCACTCACAAAACCTGAAACTCCGTAATTTATATTTGTAATTTGCAATAGTTTATTTTCCGAGGTCTCAGCAATTACTTCTGCTTTTATTTTGGCATCGGCAACAGCCTCTTCAATTAATTTATGTTCTATTGATTTAATTAATTCGGGACTTAAACCATAAGCCGCCTGATAATTCATATTTACACCAGAAATTTTTAAAACCTCTAAACACTCATGAATTATTTTGGCTTTAGAATTTAGCTGTAATTTAATATTATAGCTTGCGCGAAATCCATCAGAGACAGATTTACCTCCCGAATAGGTTTTCTCTTCATTCACTCTTTGTCCAATATCATGAATCTCTAAACTCTCTATTGCTGCTATTTTTAAAGCTTTTTTTAGCTTATTTACAGCTTCAAAATTATCCTCAATACAATCCGTATATTCCAAATTTTTATTGCTAATTGTAATGGAAATATTTAGAATATCCGGCATTTGAAATATTTTACTCTCTCCCTTCACATGAAGCTTTGCGGGCAATAGTTGTGCCGAAAGAAAACCAGTACACATACAAACAAAAAGGAATACAAATACAGTTTTTTTCATGATCTAGGTTTATTACTTAAACAAATTACTCATTAACAATCTTAAAATTTACCTATTCTAATACACTCCAATCACCATCGAATAAAAGGGTGTTTAATTCTTTTCGGTCTCTCTCCGATGATTCTAATTCCTGCAGACTTTCCGGAAGCTGAAGTGGATCGCCAAGGTAACCAACAGCGAGCATACTTACAATATCATAATTACCGGGCACCTCGAAAATCTCCCTGGCTTTATCGGGCGAAAAACCTGCCATTTGATGCACATATAAACCCATGCTTGTTGCTTGCAAAGACATATTTCCAATGGCTAGCCCCAGATCATAACGTGCATAGGTATTTTCTTTCTTATTTCTTGCAAAATTCTTTGCAGACAATGCCAAAATAATCATGGGGGCAGTTTTTACCCACATCTGATTAAACTCAACTAAGCAAGATAAAAGCTGCTCATATCTCTCCGGATAATCTTTTGTGCCATAAATAAAACGCCATGGTTGTTCATTAAAACAGGAAGGAGCGTAAGAAGCCGCTAAAAACAACTGCTTAATTTTCTCTTTTTCAATACCTTTGCCTGCAAAGGCTCTGGGACTCCACCGATTCTCAATTAATTTATGAACATGTTCTGACATAGCTTAAAATATTTTGTAGTGAAATATAGTTTACATCTCTATTAACAGTCAAATTTTAAATCTTTTAAATTCTTTTTTATGATTAGATCCAAATAAATATTCAATTCTAGTTTGAAACCATTAGACTACTTCATCGTATCATTGCCCAGTTGATTTTCAGATGTCTGAATATAGCTTTTTTTTAACAATTATTAAGGACTTACTAGTATTTTATTCTATATATTTGGACTGATTAAAATCAATTAACCGAATTAGTAATAAATGAAAGCCAGTGTTTTTTTATTAATCCCTCTGCTACTATTTATGCTGATAGTGGATATTTATTCCTATCGTGGCATAAAACCTCTGATTGCAAAGATTAAATATGCATTTGCAAGACAATCGTTAAAGATATTATTCTGGGGAATTTCAATGTTTATATTTAGTGCATTTTGCCTGTTTATTTTTGGCATAAAACACGTAAAACAATCAGAATCTTACATTTACGCCGGATACCTGGTAGCTGGTTTTTCATTGTTTTATATTCCAAAATTTGTATTTATACTTTTCGTCTTAATAAAAGATATACAAGGGGCGATGTTGAGAACCATAAGATGGTTCAGTGAGAGAAAGAATAAAAGTGTACCACAATTAAATTCGAAAAACAAAATGGAGAGATCCGAATTTTTATACCAAATGGGTTTGATATTAGCAGCAATCCCTTTTGCATCGATACTTTATGGAGTAACCAAAGGTAAATTTAATTTTAGGGTAATGCGTGAAAAAATCAAATTCACAAACTTACCGAAATCATTTAAAGGATTAAAAATTGTTCAAATATCGGATATGCACTTGGGCAGTTTCAATAAAAATTATGAAAAAATTGAAAAAGCTGTTGAATTAATAAATGAACAAGAAGCAGATTTAATACTTTTTACCGGCGATTTGGTAAATAATTTCGCAGAAGAAACAGATGGATGGGCACCTGTATTATCAAAAATGAAAGCCAAAATTGGAAAATTTTCAGTTCTGGGAAATCATGATTATGGAGACTACTCTTACTGGAACTCTGCTGAAGATAAAGCTAAAAACCTTGCTGCCATAAAACATTTTCATAAAAAAATGGGCTTTCGCTTGTTATTAAACGAAACAGAAAATATTAGCATTCATGGTGAAGATATTGCATTGGTAGGAGTCGAAAACTGGGGTAAACCTCCTTTCCCTCAGCATGGCGATTTAAAAAAGGCAACAAAAGGGCTTCATCAGCCTTTTAAGATATTAATGAGTCACGATCCATCGCATTGGGACGAAGAGGTAATAAAAACCTCGGATATTGATTTAACCTTTGCGGGCCACACTCACGGAATGCAGTTTGGAATTGAACGTGCAGGCATAAAATGGAGTCCGGTTCAATACAAATATCCTCGCTGGGGCGGATTATATCAGGAAGGAAAACAATATCTGTATGTAAACAGAGGTTTTGGATATATTGGTTTTCCCGGTAGAATAGGTATGCCACCAGAAATTACTGTTGTGGAACTGACATAAAATAATATCTTTTATTAATTACAAAATAACACATTGCTATTGCCGGAATATTCTGGATTTGCCTTCGTTATATGAACGCAAAAAAACAAGAAGCCTAAAATAATATTTTAAGATTACTTAAAGGCCATAAATTCGATAAGAATTTATGGCTTTTATAATTGTAGATAAAACGCTAAAATTAATAAGAAGATAAACTAAAAGATATCAGAAAATCGGCAAACATACTATTGCTTTGATTCTCATAGCCAATACGAACCCCCACATCAACAGGAGCAGAAAAACGCAAGGCATGTAAATCTGTTCTTAGCTCAACTCCTCCCGATAGGTAATTATCATTAATTTGGAATATTCCCTCATCACTTTCAAAGCTTCTTTGCTGATATCCAAAATCTACAAAAGTATTCAATTTTACACGCTTAAAATAAGCCAATGGCCCTAAATTCCAATCGGGATAAAAGAGTGGCAAAGCATAATCGGCCCCCGCAGTAACTATATGTTTTCCATATAAATTAAACATTCCTCTCGGACTCTTAATAGAATTTGAAAATCGCGAATTATTTAAAGATTGATATTGGTATCCACCATACAACTTAAAACCATGGTGCTTTACCAAACCCGGAAAATACAAATAAGCTTCGGCCGACCAGGTATTTCCCAGTTCACGATCACCAAAAGGGGTATTTCTGTAATTAAATTCGGCTATTTGTGCCCACTGATACTGAACATCGCGGGGAGCCATTTTTGCAATATTATAGGCAAACAGCTGATACTCCATAATCTCCTGAGTAAAGGACTTATCATTAAAATTATATTTACCTAAACCCAATGTATTAGATTGTGTTGTTGCCAGGGCTGTTGTATTTAAATTAGCAAATCGTGCAATATTATAGCTTACTTTCGGAATAATTTTACTGGAATACTGACCCGAGGAAATATTGAAAGGAAAGCTTATGCTGTTCTCCCACTCCCATTGTCGCCAATCGGTATTTACCAGAACAGTATCAATTTGCTGTGGCGAAATTCGATCTGCCAAACTTGCATATTCACTACTCTTATCGCCAACAGTTAATTTGGAATCAATAATCGGAAACCATCCCCGGTAGGACAAATTTGCATAAAACTGACCATTAGTAAATCCTTCTTCTCGCTTATAACCTATCGTAGTCATTAATGTACTTAGCTTATTTTGACTTGCCAATGAAATTCCTATATCCGCATTAGCATCTATTCCATCGATAAATACTGGTGCCCAGGAATGAAAATTAAATAAATGACCTAGCCTAGAATAGTTTTTAACCTGATACCGAGTAAGCTTCGTAGTATCTGGCTTCAATTTTTCTCCCAACTGGGCCGATAGTTTTTCTGCCAGAGGATATTTGTAGAACTCACCTTTCCACTCTTTCCATTTGGAAGAATCAATTTTAGTAGAAACCAACAAATATCCATCTGAGGTATAATCGGAATAATACAGGCTATCATTCTTAGCAGGAAAAGCATCTCTGGCACCAAATCGCGATGATGTTACCTGAAATATTTTACTCGTTTTAAGATCGAAAGCAAATAAATTATCGATACCTGTAAATGTAGCGTTAAAATATACCCAGTCTCCCGCAACTACAGGATAAGACATATCGGCATAAGCAGAACTAAAGAGAAGTGTTCTCTCCTTGTTTTTAAGGTTTATTTTTACCAAATGCTTTCCCTTGTTATCCAATACAATTAATACTACATTATTTTCATCGATAAACTTCGGATTCTGAAAATATTCCTGTTTCCCAGCAGGTATACTTTTCGTTATCAGCCCCGAACCGGCATTCAAAACCACCAATTTGTTATCGCCTTTATTATCCGATTCTATGGCAATAATCTTATCTCCACTGAGATTAAAAGCCGGCGCAAATAAAGAATTATCATGACAAATAACTTTTCTTTTTCTTTCTAGGATATTATAAATAATCAAAATACTCTTGTCGCCCTTTTCCCAGCGCAGATGTTCTTTCGATTCAGCCCACAGCAAATTTCCCTTACAATAATCGTAAGCAAGATTAGATAAATTTCCTGGAGTAAACAATTTCTCAACACTCCCATCAGGTATAAGTTTCTCAAAATAGAGCCCATCCGACAAACCTTGTTTCAAATAAATTATATCCCCGGCTTCTGTTTGTTTCGGAAATCTCTTATTCGTATAACATTCGGCCCTTTTACTTATCAATCTATATTCCGATTTATGGGTAGCGATATCTTTTAATTTCCACTCCACCAGCAAATCTTCCATGGCATCAAAATAAAGCATTAGCTTACCATCGGCATAAGAATTTTTCTCTTTTACCTCTTCCCAGTCTACCTCCTCTATTATTACATCTTGCTGTGCTAACTCTTTTTGCTTTTCGGATACTAATCCGTAAATACTATCTCGTTTTGTTTCAACAACATCTTTTATTCCATCAGCAAAACTTGTTATCCCAAAAGGTCTTCTTGCGGTTTTATTTAATGCATTCTCCCACAATTTATCGCCATAATTCACCCTTGCTGATCCCACCAGATAATAACCTAACTTATAACGGTCGGCAACAAAATTTTTATAGGAACCATTTACTGCCTTATCGTAAGAAAAGAAACCTTTCTCCAGCAATTGAGCCCTCAATTCCTGCTCAAAATAAGGCATTCGACCTCTGCCCGAAAGGCTTAATGATGTCTCTGTACAAACAGCATCTCCCTCTAAAAACCAGGGTGGAATATACAAACCTACAACAGCTGCTGTTGCCTGCTGACCAAAAATATGATTTAACACTCGCGTAAAACCCTGCTCAAGTTTATCGAGCTGAACAACATGCCGATACTCATGTGTAGCCAAATGAGCAAGCCACAATTGGGCATTATTATCTTGTGGCGAGGTGGCATACATTTCCATGCGTTTAGGGGCCCAGGCCACCATTCCGTTCGAAGTAGCGCTATGAGTATGCAGGATTACCGAAAATTTCTTAGGTTTTCGTTTAAGGTTTTTTCCTCCTTTATTTAATAGATCCTCGAAAATAGCAGCTACAAATCTGGCCTTGTCTTCTGATTCCTGAGGGAAAATTATTTGAAACTGACGGGTATTAATCTGTTTCCAATTAATGAAAGCAGGATCCTGACCAGTATCAAAATATTGCGAATATCCTGATACTAGAATTAAAAAAAAACAAATTGTAAGAAACCCTTTTTTAATCATAGATTGTATCGTACTTAATTATCCATCTAAAATATTAAACAAATCTACCCAAAACAAGATTAATTAAAGATTTCCTTCCACGAATCTTATCAAGCTAACTTGTAAGATAAAATCGTAGTTTAAAACTACAATTGCTTTTAACATTACACTTTATTCTTTCCTTTTTTATTAGGTCTAATTTGGTTTGCAAAATTCATTTTCAATGTTGACCTTTGCATCTCAATTAAAATTGTTTCTGAATAGAAAGTTATTATGAGTAAAATTATTATCAAAACGCCGGAACAAATTGAAGGAATACGAAAAAGCTCTCAATTAGCCGGAAACACTTTAAAATATATCAGTAACTACGTTAAAGAAGGCGTTTCTACTCTATATCTTGATACATTAATAGAAAAATACATTAGAGATAATGGTGCAATTCCTGCACCTTTAAATTATCATGGATTTCCAAAATCGTGCTGCATTTCCTTAAACGATGTGATTTGCCATGGTATTCCTGATGAAAAAACAATTCTTAAGGAAGGTGATATTTTAAACATTGATGTGACAACTATCTTAGACGGATATTATGGTGATACCAGCACAATGTTCACCATTGGTGATGTTGGCGATAAAGCCATGAAATTAGTTGAAGACACTGAACATGCACTATACCTGGGAATTGAGCAAGTAAGAGCAGGAAATTATTTTGGAAACATTGGTTTTATGATAGGAAGATTTGCCAAAGCCCGAAAATACAGTGTCGTATACGAATTTTGCGGGCATGGTGTAGGTATCGATTTTCATGAAGAACCTCAGGTTGAGCATATTTCACCTCGCAACTCGGGCCCTAAAATGAAAGAAGGAATGATCTTTACTATAGAACCAATGATTAATCTGGGAAAAGCTCGTGCCGTAGTTGACGAAAATGATGGATGGACTGCCAGAACCATAGATAATAAACTATCTGCACAGTTCGAACACACAATTTTGGTAACCAAAGATGGATATGAAATTTTATCAGATGTTGGTGATTACGAAATCTTCAGATAAAATTCTGACTTAACAGCTGTTAAAACATAAACCGTTTCGAATTTACTTTTGAAACGGTTCTTTTTTTCTATTCCTACAATATTATTTATACTATTTTAGCAAATTATTAAAACTAATAGAATGAAAAATGTAGCTGTTATTTTAGCTGGCGGTAGCGGTAAACGCATGGGCAGTAATCTTCCTAAGCAATTTTTATCGATTGGCAATAAACCAATTATTCAGCATAGTATTGAGGCTTTCGCAAATCATCCTCAAATTGATGAAATCTGTGTTGTGATTAATGCTGATTACCATATAGATATTAACCAGTTAATTACATCTAATCATATTCCTAAAGTAAAACACATACTAAGCGGAGGAAAAGAACGAAGCGACTCTAGCATGGCGGCCATTAAAGCTTATGAAAATAATCAAAATGTTTATCTTATTTTTCATGATGCAGTTCGCCCATTTGTTTCAAACAGAATTATTTCTGATGTGATTTCTGAGCTACAAAATGGAAAATCGGTGGCTGTTGCAATTCCTAGTAGCGACACAATTTTTTGCTTAAATAAAAATAATTCAATTGAATCGGTTCCGCCAAGACAAAATTTAAGACGCGCGCAAACCCCACAGGCATTTGCCTATTCTATCATAAAATTGGCTTACCAAAACGCACTAAAAGATCCTAATTTTATTGCAAGCGACGATTGTGGAGTGGTTCTTAACTACCTACCTTCCGAAGAAATTTTTATTGTGGAGGGAGAAGAAAAAAATATCAAAATTACTTTTAAAGGGGATTTGGAACTGGGGGAAAGTTTATTGAAAAAGGAATATAATTAATAGTTCATTATATATTTGCATTCACAATATTACAACTATTGCAAATCGCATCAAATCTCAATAAAATGATAAAAAATAATATCACAATATCACTACTTATTACCACCTATAATAGTCCAAAATTTCTTGATCTTGTATTTCGTAGCATAATGCAACAAACTGTTATGCCAAATGAAATTGTTATTGGTGATGATGGTTCAACAAATGAAACAAAAAAAGTTATTGATTCTTATAGAAATAAACTAGTTTGTAAAATTGAACATATATGGCAAGAAGATGATGGATTCCAAAGATGCAAAATTTTAAATAAGGCAATTGCTAAAGTTAGTTCTGATTATATTTTACAATTAGATGGTGATGTGATGCTTCATCCTAAATTTATTGAAGACCACTTAACTGTTATTCAACCAAAACAATTCGTTTGTGGAAATCGTTGTTTTGTATTAAAATCGAAAACTGCAAAATTAATTAATGAGCCTACGAATATTAAGTTAAATATATTCAATATAAAAAAAAGAAAAAGATTTTTTAGACTTCCCTTTTTATCTGGTTTATTCAAAAACAAAAGAAATAACACCTCAAGAAAAGGTAATGTTGGATGTCACATGGCCTACTGGAAAAATGATATGATTAAAATCAACGGATATAATGAAGATTTTGTTGGTTGGGGATATGAGGATATCGAAATGGTAGAACGCCTTATGAACTCAGGAGTAAAAAAGAGAACTTTGCTTCTTATGGCATTACAATATCACTTATGGCATCCCAAAAGTTCCAGAGCTAGTTCACAAAAAAATAAAAAGATGTATTATGATTGCAAGAATCAAGATTTATCCTATTGTGAAAAAGGCATAAAACAATATATCTAACTAATAGATATCAATAAAAAAAAGGTTGAATTATAAAATTCAACCTTTTTTATTGACGGGATTCATAACATTTTTAGTCAAATAAAGGATAGTGTCTTATATCAACATCCATTTGATGAATAGGTTCTTTTTCATTCAACTTTTCACCATTTAACACTCTTTCATACATATTCAGATAATCATCACACATTTTTTGTGATGAAAAATTATCACAAACATATTCATGACAATACTTTCTATTATATGATTCATAATTCTTTGCAGCCTCTATCAATTCATTATACGAATTAGAAGTAATTCCAACTTCTGGAGTTATTAGTTCCGGTAAAGAACCATAGGTACTACCAAATACCGGAGCTCCAAAGTACAAACTTTCAACAATTGCCAAACCATAAGGCTCATGCCAAATCACAGGAAATAGTAAGGCTTTAGATTCATTAATTACCCTACTTTTTTCTAGACCTCCAAGAAATCCTTTATATTTTACAGTTTTTGAAAATGGTAAACCTCGACCACCAACTACAGCTAATTTTTCATTTAGTGCTTTTGCTATTTTTATACAACCTTTCAAATTTTTCTTACTTCTATTCGCTTTACCAAGAAAAAGCATATGATCCCGCTTTGCATTCCAGTCAACCGGACCATATTCATTAAAATCTAAACCATTATATACAAATTCAGAACTACCATGTCTTTCTGCATGATTTTTTGATATAAATACCGTATTAATATCATACCTCTCGTTTGGCTTACTATTACCATGTAAAGTTACCATATATGGAATAGACAGTTCCTCACTAATTGGAAAATGAAAATGTACTAAATCGATATCTTGTGGAAGTTGATCGCTAATTGTTTTTTTAGAATCATATGTATACATTTTAGCAAAACTACAAGTAGATCCTTCGGCTGCCATAAAGCTCACTTGATGACCTTTGTTTATTAACTCTTCACCTAACCACCATATGATTCGCTCAATGCCACCATAATGTTTCGCCGGTATTTTTAAATCTGTAACTAATAGTACATTCATATTTATAATTTTTTCCCAATTATAAAACCACTTAAGCGGTTTAATTTCTTTTTGTAATATTTATAATCTGTAATTGTCTCTAAAATGATATTTTGATATTCTACAATCTCATTTATTCTTTAACACATGATTACTTCCTATTATCACTATACCCTACAAAAATATCTAAATACAACTCCTTCAACTATTTTTATTTCCTTAAAAACGATTTCCATTGTTTTTTCCTATATATTTTTGCCTTATGCTCTCTATCAAATTGAATTAATAACTTTATTGCTTCTTCCTCATTTCTGTCATTTATTCGAGCATACTCTCTGGCAACAATTTCAAGTTCCTCTTCGCTTGCCCATATCTGAGAAAAGTTTTTTAATCCTTTTAAATAATCCATTTCCTCGAAGCGAAGACGATTAATATCAACTACTGAAAAATCGTACTTACCTTCTCCTTTTTTAGTAATTAAAATATTACCTCTTGAATAATCTAAATGGTGGATCCCATTCTTATGAAGCTTCTCGTAGGTAAATACTGCAAATTGCTTAAGTATATTCTGTTTATCTGGAAACTCAAAACCAATTAAATCACGTATTGTAAAATCATATTTATGATGAATAGATACATAATAACTCCTGTTAAATAATCCATTTTTCAAAAGCTCAACAACAGCAACAGGTTCAGGCGTATTTGCTCCCCTTTTTAAAATTTCCATTCCATACTGGTAAGAATGTTTAGCTTTGGAACCTCTTAGCCAAGCATAAGCAACTTTATTTATGAAGTGTGGAATTTTAAAAGATTTAACATTAATTATCAGCCCTTCGCAATTAAATGTTTTAATCGTATTACGCCCTTTATAAATACAATTCCCTTCTTGTTCAAAAGTGTCAGATAAATTTTTAATAAAATCAGTTAGAATCGAATAATCCTTATTTACTATATATCGCATTGTTCCTTCAGACATCGTCCTTTTCTCCCCCTTACCAAGTTCAGGCAAAACTTCCTTTATTTTATTTGCAACACGTTCTCCAGCTCGCCCATCCAAAGTTTCAAACATTCTTTTATTAGCCATTTCCTGATCTACTCTCTTTTGCTGAACATTCTTATAGGCAAATTCAAGCATTTCCTCTAACTCGTCAAGCTCTTCTATCTGAAAACTTATTGAACTAATAATTTCACGCACTTCATGAACCGATTTTTTTACTACTGGAGTCTTAAAAGTTACAATTGGTTTATATAAGGCACACATTTCCGATAAAATAGAACTTGTATCCCCAACACAAATATCAGAAATCATTATATAGGGTGTAATATTTTGCAATTCAATATATTTTACTCCCGGAGTATTTTTTATAGCATTTTTGAATTTCTCTGAAGTCCAAATATGTAATGTTACCAACACATTATAATTCTTAGTATAATCGGATAATTTAGTATACCATTTATGAACTGCCGACATTTGTGATTTATCCCAGGTTGCTGAAAATAGAATTGTCTTTTTGTTCTTATCCAGATTTAATTCATCCTTTAACTCATCCAATACCTCTTTTGAATAAGTTCCATTAAAAGCATCATCCATTTTGGGAAAACCTAGTCCAACACCCGATGTAATTCCAATTGCTCTGGCTTCCTCAACCTCTCTGGAACTGGTAAAATGGAACTGATTAAACATATTATGCCCTTTTACATTGGCAAATGGCTTAAAATGATAGGCTCCATGATTTATTCCAATTTTAATAATTTTCGATTCTGGAAACAAATAACATGCTTGTCTGCACATAATTACTCCCTTTGGAAATACTGGCATAACACGGGCCTTTATTCCTTTTTCGAGTAATTTCTTTTGTAACTTATGATTCTTGGCAACAATAGGAATTGGTCGAAGTTGACTTTGAACATTCTTAAAAATTTCCAAATCCAATTCATTGGCACAATAAAATACAATCTCGGTCCTTTTTTTTAGTAAATTAAGAACATTCCAAATTAATTTATATGGAAATTTTACAACATAATATGTTAAAACCATCTATTAAAACTATTAAGCATTAATTTACTTCTTCCCGGACAAGAATCCTTTTTTTACTAGTTTAAATTGAAAACCTACATTATCATCTAGGTATTTCCCATTATCAATAGCTAAACTTGCTGAAAGTTCAAAAGGAAATTTTTCCCATTGAGGAAATATCACCTCCATTAAATAAGATTGCTGGGAAAGTCCATCGGGGTAAGTATAACTCTTGGAGTAATTCTCTTCCTGATTACCCTGTCCATCATTAACAAGTAAGGCTCTACCATAATTATCTGAGAAAGTTAATAGAGTTCTGTATTTAAACTTACCAACAGTACCTGTAATACCAAAATGATGAGCTACAATTGCATTATTACTAATTCCACTTGCCAAACCATTACTAACAGAAGGAGTAAACAAAGGTAGTCCTATTGTACGCTGATGGCTTGTCCAGCCAGAGCGAAATATTCCATTTGAAAAATAATTATCAAAACGAATTACTGGTTCAATAGGATGATCTGGTCTTATAATATAACCGCCCTGATCTTTCGTATAATAAAATTCATAAATAAAAGATGAAATCAATTTTGATTTTTTAAGCTTAAGGAAGAATGTTAGATTCCAATCTTTTATTTTGTTAAGATGCTTAAAATCCCCCGATTTATCCTCATAAATATTTTTAAAACTTAAAACAGACTCTATTTCAGAAGAACAATACGCAAAATCAAAACTATTTTGTCCAATATGATTACCCGATTTATTATAGCTCTCATATATTGCCTCATTACCATTTTCATCGACCAATACATCACCTCCTCTAACAAGAACAGCATCCATAAAAGCATCAAAGCCACCTAAATCTCCCCAAACAGGTGAAGTACCACCCCATTGAACGTAATGATCTAAACCAATGGTAAAAGATAAACCTTTCTCTTTACCTATTCTTAAAAATGCATTTTTATGATGAACATTTGTATTGTCCACATACCTATCGTCATACATAATACCATTCGAAAAACTTCCTTTTACCCACAACCACTTATTGGTAAATGGAACTGGAACAAAATCTTTTAATTGGAAATTTAATTCTGGATACATTCTGGCATTACCGGAATAAAGCATATCTCCATTTGTAGCAGATAAACCATCAAATTTAACTTCTTTGTGCTGCATTCCTAGGTCAACACTCAACTTCTTCCAGACTGCTGATACATATAATTCATCAATAAAAAAGTCGGTATCGTCTCCCTGACTACCTACCAAAGAGGTACCATAATTAAAATCAATACCTTTCTTATTTAAAGCAGGAGTACTATAAATTTTAAAATTAACAAGCCCACTATTCTCATCCGGAACAATGCCATACTTATTACTTACCATCCAAAAAGGAAGCATACTTTTCGATGAAACCTGAGCCGACATTTCAGCCTCATAATTCACCTTTTTCTTTTGTCCAAACAGAATATTAGCTGATACGCATAACGCGATCAGTAAGCAAGTGTATTTTTTGTTCATTTTAATGATTAACTTTTTTTACAAAAACCTTTACAATCTCTTTCATCGAAACCGATCCTATTTCTTCAAAAGGAATACATTCAGGCTTATAGAATTCAAATGCCGAAATATCATCCATGGCCGTTATTCCATTGAAAGAATCGATTTGGCAAATGTAAGCCAAATCGATTGTAAAAACAGATATTCCACCAAAAATATATTCATTAGGATATGACATAAAATAGTTCATTTCCTTTATCTCTAAATCGAGTTCTTCTTTGATTTCTCTTTTTACTGCATACTCAGCAGTTTCCATAACATCCACAAAGCCACCTGGTAAATCGAGCATTCCCTTATCAGGATCAACAGCTCTTCGGGTTAACAAAAGCTCTCCTTCTTTATTTACTATTAAGGCAGCAACTGCAGCTGATGCATTTATATACAAATGAAACTGACATCGACTGCACAAAAAGGAATTATCCTCTTTATATAGGAATTTGGGACTTCCGCATTTGGGACAAAAGCGAATTACTTTCTCGGGAAAAGTGGGACTCATTTAAATTACTTATTTACCGGAACAGAGTATACTAAATCAAGAATTTTTTCCAATTCTTCAGCATCAACCTCATCGAAAGATTCCAATTCTCTTGAATCAACATCGAAACATCCGATTACTTCTCCTTCTTTATTTCTTAAAGGCACTACAATCTCAGAATTTGTAGCCGAATTACAGGCAATATGTCCCGGAAACTCCTCTACATTAGGAATAACCAATGTTTTGTTCTGATTAATGGCTGCCCAGCAAACCCCAACATCTTTCTTTAATTTTTGACATGCTACCGGTCCCTGATATGATTCTACCAATAAATCACCATCTCTCAACATATAAACCCCTGTCCAGAAATAATATTGCATTTTATGATGCAAAATAGCTTCAATGGTTGCTAAGCGTGATTTTACATTATCAGTAGTTCCTAAAATCCCCTGAAGTTGCTTATTTAATCTTTGATATTTTTTTCTTTTACTATCCTTTTTCATACAAATTCTTTATTATTCAGTTAAACAATCTGCAAACTCTTTAAATATTTACAGAAAACAAAGCTAAAAGAATGAGCTTTGTTTCGCAATAGAGTAAGCTTATTTTTACAGGAATTCTTATTTTAGTTTTATGAAGCCCTTTCTGTGTACCGTATTTTCATTCTATAGAATTACTACTAAACTATTTAGATTAATAGTAAACTATCCTCTTATCAGATAAATCCCCTTAAATATTACCAAATACTTATTAATTTAGTCGCAGTAAGCCATCAATTTCAAATACTATTGAATGTATAAAAATACCTATTCCAGAATAAGCTAACCCAAACCTTACATATCGAGAGAAAGAGACATTCCTGATTTTAAGAGTGTCTCTTTTTATTTTTCAGTAGCCAATAGACCGACTGTCTTTATGCCTCAAAGTATCAGCAGCTCCGATTAATCCATCTTGTTCATTAATAAAAATATTCGCCATCATTCCAATTTTCTTTTGAATCTTTATGATGTGTCCAAAATTAGTCATTTGCTCTCTAACTTTGCTGCTTATGGCTTTAGGTTCTGCATATATTTCATCAGGCAACCATTGCGAATGAATTCTCGGGGCATTAACACATTGCTGCGGATCCATTCCGAACTCAATAGTATTTATAATGTTCTGAAAAACCGAAGTAATTATGGTTGAACCACCTGGAGAACCTAAAACCATAAACAATCTTCCATTTTTTTCGACAATAGTAGGAGTCATACTACTTAACATTCTTTTTTCGGGACGAATCGAATTTGCTTGTCCTCCAACTAAGCCGAATTGATTGGGCACACCTGGCTTGATACTAAAATCATCCATCTCATTGTTCAGAAAGAATCCTGCACCATCAACCACCACTTTACTTCCGTAGTTTCCATTTAGTGTTGTGGTTATAGCAATGGCATTTCCTTCTTTATCAACAATAGAGAAATGTGTAGTTTCAAAACTTTCTATCCAATTCACCTCGCCAGCTTTTATCTCCTGCGAATCAGATTTTTTATTGAAACAAATATCTGCAAATCTGTTATCCAAATACTCTTTACTTAATAGTTTTACCATTGGAACATCATAAAAATCTGGATCTCCCAAATAGGTAGCCCTATCGGCATATACTCGTCGTTCTAATTCTGTAATTAGATGTAAGTGCTCCTGAGAAGAAAATTTGTACTGCCCAAGATTAAATTTCTCCGCACCTTTTAACAACTGCAAAAGTGCAATTCCTCCACTTGAAGGCGGAGGCATTGAAATAATCCGACAATCTCTATAATCTCCAACTAAGGCTGGTCGCCAAACCGAATGGTAAGTCTCCAAATCTTTTAAACTAAGAATTCCCTTTCCACGCTTAATTTCATCTACAATCAGATGTGCAGTTTTTCCAGCATAAAATCCGTTTCGCTTATGGATTTGTATTCTTTTTAATGTTTCAGCTAGATCTGAATAGACAAGTGTATCACCCTTAGAAAAACCAGTCCTCTTAAGGTATGGACATTTCTCTTTAGTAGGATTTTGAGCCAATATCCTATCCTGATACGCATTTAATTTCTCGGCTTCTAATTCGGTTAACACCACTCCCTTTTCAGCCAAATTAATAGCCGGCAGTAAAAGTTTATTCCAATTCAGACGCCCATATTTTTTATGAAGCTCGCACATTCCATCTACAGAACCAGGAACTCCTACAGCCAAATCTCCATTCTGACTTAATCCGGAAAGTACATTACCCAGGCTATCCAGATACATTTTCTCGCATGCAGCAAGAGGTGCTTTCTCTCGAAAATCGAGGGTATTATATTCTCCTTTTTTAGTGCGGATAACTGCAAATCCTCCACCACCAATATTTCCGGCTCTCGGATACACTACCGCCAGTGCAAACTGAACTGCCACGGCTGCATCGTAGGCATTCCCCCCTTGCTGCAGTATATCTTTTCCTATTTCGGAAGCCATAAAATGCGCGGTAACAATCATTCCATTTTTGTTCCCTGTTTTTACCGGTTCCCCATTGCAGGATAAATGAAAAATCATTATACAGATAAGCAATGAAATAGAAAAAAACTTATTCATTTGGATCGTTTATTTTGGTTAAGCACTTAAAGATAATACTAAGCAATATCATCTGCTAAAAAACATCAACTGAATCACAAATTAATTCTTAAATGGATAATCTCATGAAAAAGCAATAAATATCAATCATCTATTTAAAAAAACATGTACCTCTTAAATAAAAATGTTTTATTTTCACAAATAGAAATGGTTTTATCCTTTTACAATATAAATTCACAGCTATGGATAACTTAAATCAATTTTTTAACCAACCAATTATCTCATCTAAATCGATTAATATTAGTATTTACCATTTGCTAATAATAATTGCATTACTATTTATAACTATTCTGCTTTTAAGAATTGTTAAAAAAATTTTCGCAAGATTAGTCAAAGAAGAAAAAATAGATCAAGGCAGTGGAAATTCTATATATCTAATTGTAAAATACATCACCTGGGTTACTTTTATCGCTTTTTGCCTTGATACGATAGGAATAAAATTAACACTTTTAATAGCAAGTTCTGCCGCATTACTTGTAGGTATCGGATTAGGTATCCAACAAATCTTTCATGATATTGCTTCTGGTATTATCCTGCTCTTTGAAAGAAATCTTAAAGTAAATGATATCATTGAACTGCAAAATGATATCATTGGTAAAGTAGAAGAAATTGGTCTCAGAACCTCTAAAATTCTAACTCGCGACAATATAATCATGATTATTCCGAATTCTAAATTAATTAGTGACAACGTTATTAACTGGAGTCACAACGATAAAATAACCCGTTTTAATGTACAAATTGGGGTTGCATACGGTTCTGATACCGAACTTGTTGAAAAAGTGCTATTAAATGTGGCAAAGCAACATCCCGACATTTCACAAATAAGAGAACCTTTTGTAAGGTTCATTAATTTTGGGGACTCTTCCCTTGATTTTAAATTGTTTTTTTGGACGAATAAAAGCTTTATGGTAGAATACATTAAAAGTGATTTACGATTTGCCATCAATAAGGAATTTGCTAATAACAATATCTCCATCCCTTTTCCACAAAGAGATGTACACATAAAAAACCATTAAATAAACCGAACTTTCATTTCCATTAAAAAGCATTCATTATCAATGCCTTTTTACCCTATGAATTAGACATTCCTTATTTTGCCTAAATTCTACTTTCCTGATTTATGTACCATATTTTTCCAGATTTTCCTTTTGTCCTTTTACTACCGTATCCGAAAATTGAACGTAGCCCCAGGTTTCGGGCTGATGCATTGCAATAACTCCCTGAGGAGACCACACCCAATTGTGCTCTGGATAATGTTTCCCGGTTTTTGGATTTATTTTCTTACCATACTTGCCCTTGCGAATTTCCACATCCCAATTCACCCTTGAAAAATTCACTCTCCACTGCTCCCCATCCTTTGGCTTTCTGCCTTCAAAGGAGCACTCTTTTAGAATCTTCCAGGGAAAAGCGATTTCCAAGGTCCATTTTTTATCTGTATCGTCAGGATTATTTAAAGAACCATAAATTTTAACTGCCAATTTTAATCCTTTTATATCTCAGGCATTAATGGCAGTTGCTCCATCTCGATTTGGCTTTGCAAGCAATAAATCCCAAATGGTATTCAAGGCATTCATTTCGTATTCATAGTATCTGTGATTATCACCCTGAGGATCAATAAAAGCTTCAAAATCATTATCGTAAAAAATTACGGTATTACGTTGTTTTAAATTTGCCCAAATATGAGGCTTTTCCAAGTCTGCAGCCACATAAAAATAATCTTCATCCCAAAGCATTTTCACTCTTGTATTTAATTCAGGCTTCGGCTTTTTATCTCCTTCTATATCGATAAAATAATTTGTCCACTCTACATTTTCTATTCCTTCTGACTTAAAATCCCATCAATATTAATAGTAACTGATGATCTACAACACATATACGATTCCGGATAATTTTGAGCAAATAAATTCGCATAACAGAAAATTACGATACACAAAACAAATATTTTCTTCATTTCACATCAGATTTTCATCAATAAATAAAGGCTAAACTAGGCATTATTTTCTGCATCAACAGATGTATATCTGTTTCTGGATTAAGATAAAAAAAGTACAATAGCTTATGAACATCACAACTAAACAGGTTTAGTTCTAAATAAAAAATTTAATAAGTGCTGGTAATATTATACTTTTAAGGCCAAATTATAAATAAAATATCATGCTCGACATACTATTTAAAAGAAGAAGCGTAAGACGATACGCCGAAAACCAAATTGATAAAGATAAACTCGACCGCATATTACAAGCCGGACTATTGGCTCCCTCCTCGAAAAGTAAATACCCTTTTGATTTTATTGTTTGCGATGATGCAGACCTCAACCTGAAGTTATCGGAAAGCAAGCCTATGGGAGCAAGCTTTCTGAAACATGCACCAACATCTATTGTAATTACAGGTAATCAGGACGAGAGCGATGTGTGGATTGAAGACTGCTCTATCGCTGCTGGATACATGCTTTTGCAGGCTGAAAATGAAAAGCTGGGTGCATGCTGGATTCAAATTCGGGAGCGCCCACATAACGATTTGATGGGAGCGGAACAATATGTTAAGAATTTACTGGAAATTCCAGACTCTCACCGCGTTCTTGCAATCATTGCCCTTGGCAATAAAGATGCTGAAAAAGAAGCCCGAAACGAATCTTTTCTAAAAAGGGAAAAAATTCATTTCAATAAATTTTAAACGAAAAAAAACGGAAGTCAATGAACTTCCGTTTTTCTTTTTTTGTAAAATACCTACAAGGCATGTCTCTTATTTAACAAAGCAACAACCTCTTCCAGTTTATATTCTTTTGCCGATAATAAAACCAAATAGTGAAACATTAAATCGGCAGCCTCACCCATAAAAAGCTCTTTATCCTCATCTTTGGCCTCAATCACCAATTCTACCGCTTCTTCTCCCACCTTTTGAGCAATTTTATTAATCCCTTTCTTAAATAAACTTGCGGTATACGATTTCTCTGATAAATTTTTCTTTCTCTCTTCAATCACTTGCTGCAACTGCAATAAAAAGTCGATAGAACTTGCATTATTCTCCTCTGCCCAACAGGTATCAGTTCCTTTATGACAAACTGGACCTACCGGATCAACTTTAATCAATAAAGTATCATTATCGCAGTCCAAGCTCAAATCTTTAAGAAAAATAAAATTACCACTCTCTTCGCCTTTGGTCCACAATCTTTTCTTCGAGCGACTGTAAAAAGTTACCTTCCCTGTTTCAATTGTCTTTTCGTAGGATTCTTTATTCATATATCCCAACATTAAAACCTTTTGAGTTTTTACATCTTGTATAATTGCAGGAACAAGTCCTTCTCCTTTTTCAAAATCGATTTTATTCGCTAGATCTTTAAAATTCATTTGTTTATTATTTAATGTGGTTTATTTAAATTCTTGTAGGTATTCCTTTATTTTTCAGATATTTTTTCAGCTCAGGAATTTCAATTTCCTTAAAATGAAAAACACTGGCAGCCAATGCAGCATCCGCTTTTCCATCAATAAAAGTATCTGCAAAATGTTCCATATTACCGGCTCCTCCCGAGGCAATAACCGGAATATTCACCATTTCGGATATTTTTGCCAGAGTCTCGTTTGCAAATCCATTTTTGGTACCATCATGATTCATGGAGGTAAACAGAATTTCTCCAGCCCCCAATTTTTCAGCTTTAAGTATCCATTCAAACAAATCGATTCCTGTTGCAAGTCTTCCTCCATTAAGGTAAACTTCCCATTTTCCATCAACACATTTGGCATCAACCGCCAAAACAACACACTGACTTCCAAAACGAGAGGCTAAATCGGCTATTAACTTCGGATTTCGAACTGCCGATGAGTTAATAGAAACCTTATCGGCTCCTGCATTCAGCAATACACCAACATCCTCGGGACTTGAAATTCCACCCCCAACTGTAAAAGGGATATTTAATTCTTTAGCTACTTTTTGAACCAAATCAAGCAGTGTCTTTCGTTTTTCGTGTGTCGCAGTAATATCCAAAAACACCAGTTCATCGGCTCCCTGTTCTGCATAAAAAGCAGCCAATTCAACTGCGTCACCTGCATCCCTTAAATTAACAAAATTCACTCCTTTAACTGTTCTTCCGTCTTTTACATCCAAACAAGGTATTATTCTTTTCGATAACATAGGCTACTTTATAAATTCGTTCACCAGCTGGTTCATATCAATGCGTTCTTCGTAAATTGCTTTTCCAATAATTACACCCCAGCAAGCTATTTCGTTTAAAATACGAACATCCTTAATGTCGCCAACACCTCCACTGGCAACCAGCTCAAGAGCAGAAAACTCCTGCATAATTCCCTGATACAATTCTACTGCAGGTCCCTGTAACATTCCGTCTTTCGATATATCTGTACAAATAACTCTCTTCACTCCTTGTTTCTGATATTTCTCCAAAAACTTATACAAGTGATAATCGGAATCTTCCTGCCAACCCGAAATAGAAACCATTTCATTTCTCACATCGGCACCCAGAATAATTTTTTCAGCTCCATACTTTTCTAACCAGGATTCGAACATCTCCGGATTCGATACCGCGATACTTCCTCCTGTTACCTGAGTAGCTCCCGACTCAAAAGCCAATTGAATATCCTCATCGGATTTTACACCGCCACCAAAATCAATTTTCAAATTCGTTCCTGAAGAAACACGCTTCAAAACCTCGGCATTACAAATATGCCCCGATTTTGCTCCTTCCAAATCCACAAGGTGCAAACGGGTAATCCCCAAATTCTCAAATCCTTTTGCTATCTGCAAAGGATCCTCGCTGTAAACTTTCTCGGTATCATAATCACCTTTGGTTAAACGTACACAACGACCTTGTATAGTATCAATAGCTGGTATTATTTTAATTTTTGACATTTTTTTGATATTAATACGAATCAAATGTTAACAATTTTGATTAGAATTCTTTTGAGCAATATTTCATCCTCTATCCGGATAAACACTTACTTTTCTTCTTGAATAAGCAAAGCAAGCAAAAAAATCAAGTCGATCAGATACTAATTGTCATTCCCTAACAACAAACCATCCAAATCGCATCTGATTTACGAATCCAGCGCTAACAATACACTCAATTCACTTGTAAATCACTTCTTACAATTTCAAAACAAAGTATGAAATGCACAAAAAAGAACTCTACAACTCCACAAAATTCCTGAGAATTTTTACGCCCAATTCTCCCGACTTTTCGGGATGAAACTGACAAGCATAAAAATTATCCTTTTGAAGAGCCGCACTAAATGGAAGAATATATTCACATTTGGCCGCGGTTCCCTCAAAAACCGGAACATAATAGGAATGAACAAAATAAGCATACTCACCACTTTCTATTCCCTTAAAAAGCTCAGCCCTCATATCTTTAAGCTGATTCCATCCCATTTGTGGCACTTTTAGCTCATTGGTAAAACGCTTTACCTGAACAGGAAATATCCCTAAAGCCTCCGTATTCCCCTCTTCCGAGCTCTCACACATTAACTGCATACCCAAACAAATACCTAAAACAGGCTGTTTTAGTTCCGGAATTAATTTATCCAGGCCATTTTTTCTTAGAGAATTCATCGCCCAGGCTGCTTCTCCAACTCCGGGAAAAATGACCTTATCGGCATTTCGAATCACCTGCTCGTCATTAGAAACAAGAGGAGTAATCCCAAGTCTTTCGAAGGCATATTTTACCGACTGAATATTACCAGCATCATAATCGATAATTACAATATTTTGATTTTTCATTCTTTCAGAATCAAGATATGAGCATCTGGAATCAGGATTATTATCCTAAAGTAGATAACTCATTGATAATTTATAAAACTATAATTTCCCCTTGGTAGACGGCAGTTGCAAACAATTCACGTCACGCCTGACAGCCATTCTGATTGCTCTGGCCAATGCCTTAAAAATTCCTTCTATTTTATGGTGCTCATTGCTTCCTTCGGCTTTAATATTCAAATTACATTGTGCTCCATCAGTAAACGATTTAAAAAAGTGAAAGAACATCTCAGTTGGCATTCCTCCAATCATCTCTCGCTTAAAATCTGCCTCCCAAACCAACCAGTTTCTTCCACCAAAATCAATGGCAGCCTGAGCAAAACAATCATCCATTGGCAAGGAAAAACCATAACGATCTAATCCCAGCTTATTTCCCAAAGCCTTATTAAAAGCTTCTCCTAAAGCAATTGCAGTATCTTCAATTGTATGATGTTCATCTACTTCCAGATCTCCACTTACCTTTATATTCAAGTCGATACCTGCATGTTTGGCAATTTGATCGAGCATGTGATCAAAAAAACCAATTCCCGTATCAAACTCTCCTTTTCCTTCTCCATCTAAATCCAAATCAATAGCAATTTGAGTTTCTCTGGTATTTCTTACAACTTGAGCCGTTCTTTGATCTAATCTTAAAAACTCATAAATTTTGGTCCAGCTTTCTGTTTTTAAGGCAATACAAGCTTCCAGCTCTTTTTTGGATTCCGACAATTCATCATCTCCAATATTTCCACTTGCCGTGATAAAAATTGCTCTGGCCTTTATATTTCTTGCCAACTCAACATCTGTCCACCTATCGCCAATCACAAAAGAATTTTCCAAATCATATTCATCCGAAAAATATTTAGTCAACAGTCCGGTTGCTGGTTTTCGGGTAGGAGCATTTTCTTCCGGAAAAGTTTTATCTATACACACCTCAGCAAACTCAATTCCTTCGCCCAAAAATGTCTTCATCATCTTATTATGCGCAGGCCAAAAAGTATCTTCAGGGTAAGCTTCGGTTCCCAATCCATCCTGATTGGTTACCATCACCAATTCATAATCTAATTGTTCTGCAATTTTTGAAAGATTACTGAATACACCAGGATAAAACTCCAGCTTCTCAAGACTATCTACCTGATAATCAACAGGAGGTTCGAGAATTAAAGTACCATCTCTATCAATAAAAAGTATTTTTTTCTTTGCTGTCATATTTTAAAGATTTGAATCGTAAGCCTGAAGAGCTTTACAAAGCACCTCATTTTCACTTTTGGTTCCAATACTAATTCTCACACATTGTTCCAGACCTTTAATTTTAGACCTGTCGCGGATAATTATTCCTCTTTTCATTAAATAATAATACAGATCTTTTGCATCCTTCACTTTAACAAGAATAAAATTCGCATCGCTTGAATAAAGCTTTTCCACAAAAGATAAATCAGCAAGAATTTTCGACAGCTCTTCTCTTTCTAAAAGAATTTCGTTTAACTGATTTGTGAATATCTCCCTATTCATCATCTCAAAAGCTTTCTGCTGAGTAAGACTATTTACATTATACGGAGGCTTAATTCTATTTAAAATCTCAATAATCTCAGTAGAAGCCAATCCAATTCCCAATCTAATTCCGGCCATTCCCCATGCCTTGGATAAAGTCTGTAAAATAACAAGATTCGGATAATCAGCAATTTTATCTGCCAGACTTTTGCCAGGAGCAAAATCTACGTAGGCCTCATCGACAATTACAATTCCATTAAACTCTTTTAGCAATTGCTCCACTTTCGATTCTTCAAGAAGATTCCCACTTGGATTATTAGGAGAACACAAAAAGAGCATTTTCGAATTTGCATTCGCAGCTTGTAAAACTGCATTCACATCAGGCTGAAAATTCTCATCGAGTTGAACAGCTTTTATTTGAATCGCATTTACACCCGCAGCAACTTCATACATTCCATAAGTAGGAGTACAAATCACCACATTATCTTCATTAGGCTCACAAAATGCCCTAAATAAAAGATCTATAATTTCATCGCTTCCATTCCCCAGAATCAGATGATCCGAATTTACACCTTTAATCTCTCCTATTTTTTTCTTCAAATCCTTTTGTAAAGGATCTGGATAGCGGTTAACTCCATTTTCGTTAGGATTCTCATTGGCATCTAAAAAAACAGAGCCAACTCCCGAAAACTCATCCCGGGCAGAAGAATATGGCATCAGTTTTTTTACGTTTTCACGCACAAAATTCTGTAAATTAAACATCGACATCATATTTTATTTTTCTTCTTTTATTTTTTGCAAACGAATACTTACCGCATTACAGTGCGCATCCAACTGTTCAGCTTTAGCCATGGTCTCAATAGCAGGTCCCAGCTCCAACAATCCTTTCTCAGTAATCTTCTGAAAAGAAATACTTTTCATAAAAGACTCCAAACTAACTCCCGAATAAGCTTTTGCATATCCATTTGTTGGAAGAGTATGATTTGTTCCCGAAGCATAATCTCCAGCACTTTCAGGAGTATAATTACCTAAAAACACCGAACCAGCATTCTGAATTAAATTGATCACTTCACTTTCATTCTTCACCGATACAATAAGGTGCTCAGGTCCGTATTCATTAGACATATCAAGAGCTTCCTCCATTGATTCTACCAAAATAATTTTCGAATTATTAAGGGCCAGTTCAGCTACTCCTTTTCTCGAAAGAGCCGACAATTGAACCTCTACTTCTGCAAGTACCTTATCGACCAAATTCTTATCCCAGGTAAGAAGAATAACCTGACTATCGGCACCATGCTCGGCCTGAGAAAGTAAATCGGCAGCCACAAAAGCAGGTTCTGCACTTCCATCGGCCAAAACCAGAACCTCCGAAGGACCTGCCGGCATATCAATGGCAACTCCAACTTTATTTACCCTTTGTTTTGCGGCTGTTACAAACTGATTTCCTGGTCCGAATATTTTAAACACATTGGGAATTGTTTCGGTCCCAAAAGCCATGGCACCAATGGCCTGAATTCCTCCAACACGAAATACACGATCGATACCCACCAATTTACTAGCATATAAAATTGCGGGATCAATTTTCCCATTCTTACCCGGAGGAGTACACAAAACAATTTCGCTACAACCTGCAAGTTTAGCAGGAATTCCCAACATTAAAACTGTAGAAAATAAAGGAGCACTTCCTCCGGGAATATATAAACCTACCTTTTCGATTGGCGTTGCCTTTCTCCAACAACTCACTCCCGATGTAGTTTCTATGCTCTCTGATTTTGGAAATTGAGCCCCATGAAATTTTTCAATATTTCCAGCAGCAATAGCCATTGCTTCTTTTAGCTCTTTGCTGATTTCTTGTTCCGAAGCATTAATTTCTTCAGCACTCACTTCCAATTCATTAATTTTAATTCTATCGTAAAACCAGGTATATTTTAATAGAGCCTTGTCTCCATCGGCCTTTATTTCTTTAAATATCTGATTTACGACCTCCTCCAACTCATCCATATCAATTGTTGGACGGGTTAAAATTTGCTGCCAGTCTTTTTTCGAAGGGTAATTTATTACTTGCATGATTCTATGTATTTCGCTTGTATCCGTTTGTCTTTTTGAATAAAAATTAATTTACTGATAGATCTTAGAGTACCATTTTTTGAATCGGTATAATTAAGATACCTTCTGCTCCATTCAATTTCAATTGATCGATAACTCCCCAAAAATCGTTTTCAGTAATTACAGAGTGTAAAGAACTCCATCCCTCTTTCGCTAATGGCATAATTGTAGGACTATTCATTCCCGGAAGCACCTTAATAATATCATCAATCTTATCATTGGGAGCATTTAATAAAATATACTTGTTATTTTTTGCTGCCAATACCGACTTCATTCTAAAAAGCAGGCGATCCAGAATAGCACTTTTTAAATCATTAATATTTTTATTGGCAACCAGACAAGCTTCGGACACAAGAATCTCTTCCACTTCGGTTAATCCATTTTTAAAAAGTGTACTTCCCGAGCTCACCAAATCACAAATACCATCGGCCAAGCCAATATTAGGAGCTATTTCTACCGAACCAGAAATCTCGTGAATATCACAATCCAGATTATTTGCAGATAAAAACTGTCTCAACGAGTTTGGATAAGAAGTTGCCAATCTCTTTCCATTAAAATATTCCAATCCGGTATATTCAACATCTTTAGGAACAGCCATTGCCAATCTACATTTTGAGAATCCTAATTTCTGAAGTACATCAAGTTCCTTCTGCTTTTCAATTACAACATTCTCTCCAATAATAGCGATATCTGCTACTCCATCTTCTATATATTGAGGGATATCCGAATTTCTTAAGTACAATACTTCCAAAGGAAAATTAAATGCACTTGCCTTTAGCTGGTCTTTTCCGTTATCAATTGAAATTCCGCATTCTTTAAGAATTTTAAGAGAATCTTCTTTTAATCGTCCTGATTTTTGTACTGCGATTTTTAATTTTTCGCCCATGGTTTTTAAATTTTGGTCCCGACCGAATTTAGAATTGGGCATAAAAAAATGCCCACCTAAATCAGGCGGGCATTTGTAATGTTAGTTAATATCTTAATTAGAATATGGCACAACATCTTCAGCTCACCTTTTGGTAAGTATAATGATGATGATGATGTAGTGCTACTAAATTCATTTTTACGTTTTTATTGTGTGACAAAGATTAGCATTATATTTTAAGCAAGCAAATTTGCAATGGAATTTTTTAAAAAAATCAATAAATACCGAAAACACCCCTTATGCATAAGGGAACCTAATTCCTATCTCCACAACTTTTAGCACATCGATATGTATTTTTAAGGCTATACACTCCGAAAAGTTCTTTTTTTTCAACACACCCCCTTTTCGAAAACGATACAATGAAAAAAAAAGCACTTTTTTTTAACAAGACCCCCTATTTTTCATTGTTAGTTGATATTTTTTTATACTTTTACGCTGTCAGCATGTAAAAATAAGGGGTCACACTCTTTAAAAATGCATTTAAAATACAACACCCCCACAGAATAAGGGGGTAAGAAATTAAAAAGACTATTAATTGCTAATATAAAAACTAAGCTAATGCAAATTAATTTCAACAATTCTCAAAAAGGCATTATTCCCAATTTTAAAATAGCAGAAATGCAATTTCAGTCTTTAATTTTTCGACAACGGTCGAATTTACGCTTGGTCTAAACAAAACCCAGGGTTTCTTAATCCGGGAAGCCCTGGTGTTTTTACCAAAGAAAAAAAAATCAAAAAATATAGTTTCTATAACTACAAAACCTATTAGTTTATGAAAAAGATCGAAGCAATTATTCGCAAAACAAAATTCGAAGACGTAAAAAAAGGCCTACACGAAATCGGCATTGATTATTTAACGTTCTGGGAGGTAAGAGGCGTAGGAAAATCGGTAGAAGAAAGAGTATACCGTGGAGTAACCTATGACACAAGTAGCATTGAAAGAACATATATCTCTTTTATTGTACGTGATAAATATGTTGACAGCTGTATTGTAAGCATTCGTGAAAATGCTTTCACCGGAGAAATAGGCGATGGAAGAATATTTATTTATGATGTTCAGGATGCCTATAGAATACGTACTGGCGATTCAGGTGACCGTTCATTATATGATGAAGAGTAAAAGCCTAAACTTAGTTTCTCACGAATTTTAAATTTACCAATTATGGATCATACACTTACTTTAGATACACTAAACAGCACACTAACAACAACAGGACACTCAATAGACATTATCTGGGTCTTAATTTCCACAGCACTTGTAATGTTTATGCAACCCGGCTTTGCTATGGCAGAAGCAGGCTTTACAAGATCTAAAAATACAGCCAATATCCTAATGAAAAACGTATTGGATTTTGCTGTTGGATCCATCACATTCTTTCTTGTAGGATATGCATTAATGTTTGGAACCGATATTGGAGGATTAATCGGAAAGTTGCCATTTATGGAGGACGTTGCCCCGGAAATTGACCTATCTTTCCTGATGTTTCAAACCGTATTTGCTGCAACAGCAGCGACCATTGTATCGGGAGCAGTAGCAGAACGAACAGAATTTAAAGCTTATTTATTCTTTAGTATTATTACAACAGCAGTTATTTACCCTATATCAGGACACTGGATTTGGGGAGGCGGATGGCTAAGTGAACTTGGATTTCACGATTTTGCAGGTTCAACTGTTGTTCACTCTGTAGGAGCATGGATGGGATTAGTAGGAGCCGTTCTTATAGGTCCAAGAATTGGAAAATACAATGGAAAAGCCAATGCAATACCTGGTCATAACCTTACTTTCGCAGCATTAGGAGTATTCATTCTATGGTTCGGATGGTTCGGATTTAATGCAGGTTCGCAATTGGCAGCAAATGGAACTGAAAACACAACAGCCATTGCTCATATTTTCTTAACTACCAATTTATCGGCCGCAGCTGGTACTTTAGCAGCCTTAGGAATAAGCTGGATGCGATACAAACGTCCTACATTATCTTTAACTTTAAATGGTTCTCTTGCCGGACTTGTAGCCATTACTGCCGGATGTGACATTGTATCGCCCGAAGCAGCTATTTTGATTGGTCTTTTGGCCGGAACAACATTAGTTTTTGCAGTAGAATTTATCGATAAAGTTCTAAGAATCGATGATCCGGTTGGTGCAATTACCGTTCATGGTGTAAATGGTGCACTGGGTACCATCTTAGTAGGATTTTTTGCTAAAGAAGGAGGTCTATTCTATGGCGGTGGCTTCAGCTTACTTGGCATACAGGTTTTAGGAGTTCTAGCTGTTGCAGCTTGGGCACTGGGAACTTCCTATATCCTATTTAAAATCTTAAAAGTAACAATCGGTCTTCGAGTTCCAGCGCGAATTGAAGAAGAAGGATTGGATATATACGAACACGGAGAAAAAGCATACCACTAACACTTTTAACTATACTCGTTTCTCAAAAAGTGGCTGATAGATTTACATCTTTCGCCACTTTTTTTTATATAAACTTAATTTATTACCAAATACTTCGTAATTTTCACCTTTCTTATTGCTTCTTTTATTTTCATAAGGATAATAAAAAAGATGCAAAAACGTTTCTTTAATGTTTCTGAGAATAATTACACACAATATTTAATTCAAAATTGATTATCATGAAAAAAGTAAATGTTTTTCTATTGGCTTGCCTGTTTTTTGTTCTTAGCATTGGACAAACAGGATGTTACGGCCCGTTTCGCCTAACTAAAAATTTACATGAGTGGAACAGTACTGTTGGGGATAAGTTTATAAATGCCCTGGTATTTTTTGCTTTTATCGTTATACCGGTTTACGAGGTAGCCGTATTTGTTGATGGAGTAGTTCTTAACACAATTGAATTTTGGACTGGCGACAATCCAATTGCTATGAAAGAAGGCGATAAAGACGTACAAATTGTAAAAAAAGATGGTAAAAAATACCGCATCACTGCTACTAAAAACAAATTTCACATTGAACAGCTTCAAGGTCCTGATAAAGGAAGATATGCGGATTTGATTTTCGATCCTGCATCAGAAAGCTGGAGCTTAAAAGATGGAGACAAAGATTTACAAAAATTAGTATGCATTCAGGAAGAAGCAAATCTAATTAAAATCTATAAACCAAATGGTGATGCTATTTCTGTTAACCCACAAAGTTATAATCTGGCAGAAATAAAACAGCAAATCGAAACAACACCATTAAACTGGGCATTAAAATAAAAAAACAAAATAATTCTTACTATACCCCAAAAGTTCCTTATAGCTTTTGGGGTATTTTTTAGGTTTTCACTTAAAAAATTTTTTTCCTGACTGCGATAAACGTATCTTTAGTACTAGCCCATAATCGCCGTAGACCATGAATAAAACCCGAAAATACCACCCTCCTTTTCTTCTGTTTACACTTATATTTTTTGCTTTTACATTGATATCCTATAATTGCTATAGCAAACAAGCAAACAAGGCAGTAGAATATGAAAAAATTAAACTCCAATTAAAATACACACATCAATTTCAATTTGCCGGATACTATGCTGCCATTCATAAAGGTTTTTTTAAGGAGGAAGGACTGGAGGTAGAGCTACTCGAAGGCGACACTATAAATACTATCAATCAGGTACTAATGGGAAAGGCAGACTATGGCATTTCTTCAAATGATATTCTACTAGCCTACGTAAACAACAAACCCATTGTACTTTTATCTGCAATATTTCAACGTTCTCCTTCCATATTTTTAAGTCTGAAAGAATCAAATATTCATTCGGCACACGATCTTATTAACAAACGAATTATGCTTCTCGACGAGTTTCGAGATCCCGAGCTACTGGCAATCTTTTTTAAGGAAGGCATTCACTCTAATGACTTTACAAGACTAAATAGCAGTTATGACATCAATGATCTGATCAACAAAAAAACCGATGTCCTAAATGCCTATTCTACCAACGAACCCTATTTGTTAAACGAACAAAATATCGCCTATTCCATTATACATCCTCAAACCTATGGTATTGATTTTTATGGAGATGGAATTTTTACTTCCAAAAAAGAAGTAAACAATCATCCGAAAAGAGTAGATGCCTTTTTAAGAGCCAGCAAAAAAGGATGGGAATATGCACTAAACAATACCGATGAAATTATTGATATCATAATAACAACTTATAAGGTAGATAAAAGCAAAAAGCACCTCGAATTTGAAGCCCAGGAAATAAAAAAACTAATCCTGAATGAATATATCGAAATAGGACATATTAACCCTGGAAGGTTAGATCATATTGCGAAGATTTGTGCAGAAATGGGTATGATATCACCCAATTACAATCTTGAAAATTTCATTTACAAAACCGAAAAAACAAAAGCACCTCTTTGGTTAAAATGGACACTTTTAGCAAGTATGTTACTTGCAAGTATTATTGCTTTTTATACTTTATATCTTTTCTTCTTTACAAAAAAACTTAAAATCGAAGTAGCAAAACAAACCTTGAACTTAAACCTAAAAAACAAGGAACTGGAAAAAGAAATTATTGAGAGAAAATCCACTGAAGAAGCTCTGAAAAAATCAGAAAAACGATTTAGAGAAATGATTGAAAACCTGCCATCGGGAGCAATTCTGATAGAAGGGAACAGGCTATTTACAAATAAAAAGGCCTTTGAAATTACAGAATATACCAACAAAGAGCTTCCAGACCTTGAAAGTTGGTTTCGTATCTTATACCCAAAAAAGGAAAAAGAAAATTTAGAATTTTATCAATCCTGTAAAAAAAACAGTTTCAGAATTCCAGGCATTACAACCATACTTACTAAGAGCGGTAAAAAATTAAATGTAGAATTCCACGGCTACTGTTTCGACAACAAAGAAATATGGCTGATGAACGATATTACACAAAGGCTTGCTACTGAAAAAGCCCTGGCCTCGAGCGAATATAAGCTAAGAACTTATATTAATGAGTCGCCAAGCGGGATGCTTATTTTTAACGAAAACACAAAAATTACCTTTTCAAATCCTGCTTTTGCTAAACTTCTGGACCTGGAAACACCTTTAAAATCGGACTATTCTATTAAAGATTTCTTCCCTCCCAAACAAATTAAGAAGAACAAAAACTTGCTCTATAGACTAATGATAAATGGAAAAGCACAGGGGGAAGTATACATTCAATCACTTAAAGGAAGGAAAATTCCAGCCTATATTAGTGCAGTAAAGATCAAGAACAATGAATTTCTAGGTTTTGTTTTAGACATATCACACATTAAGAAAGTTGAACACAAGCTTAAAATAGCACTCAAAAAAGCCGAAGAAAGCGACAGATTAAAATCGGCATTCTTAGCAAATATGAGTCACGAAATAAGAACTCCTATGAATGGTATTTTAGGTTTTAGTCAACTTTTGGGGAAAGAGAATCTGAGTCCTGAAAAGAAAAACAAATACATCGATATATTGGATCAGAATGGCAAACAACTTTTAGAAATTATCAATAATATAATTGAGATTTCCTATTTAGAGGTCAAACTATTAAAGTTGATTATTAATCCATTCTCCATATCCAAACTCTTTGCCGATTTAGAGATCTTTTTTAATCAGGAGAAATTAAAATACAAAAAGACTCACCTTAAAATTTCCTTTACTAATAAGGTTCCAAAACAATTTGATGAAATCCATTCTGATTTGGGAAAAATTAAACAGGTATTAATCAACCTAATAAATAATGCCCTCAAATTCACAAAAGAAGGTTTTATAAAGGTAAGCGTTGATTTAAACAACTCACTGCTTGAATTTTCTGTGGAAGACAGTGGAATTGGTATTCCCAAAGAAAAACAGGATCTTATTTTTCAACGATTTGGACAGATCGAAGATGTTTACACCCGTCAATTTGGAGGTGCTGGCCTTGGTCTTCCAATATCCAAAGGCATTGTTGAATTACTAAATGGTGAAATGTACTTAAAATCTGAAAAAGGGGCAGGCTCAAAATTCATATTCATAATTCCACACTCATTAAGTAAACAAAAAAATACACCCCAATAAATAAATAAGCTTATCAATTGATCTTACGATAATTTATCGGTAATCAATAGACTGTAGGTATCGTATTATAAATCTATTTATGCTTAAATTTTTTGAATCTTTATTTGCAGGATTTTCAAAAAAGCAAAAGGCAATTACTCTTTAGCTGAGTCAGATTTTTTTTTGCCTTTATGACTAAACCCTTTTCTCTCCATACGTCCCCATTTTCTATTTCCCATGGCATATTGAATGTTCCCTTTTATAGAAAAGAACAAAGAAATCGGATGCAGTAAAAAAGGTTCTAATACTGCAGCAATCCACAATCTGAAAACATCAGTTTTCCGCTCATACCTGTGAAAAGTAAGCTCTTCGTAAAGAATGGCACAAGTTGAAAAAAACAAGGCAAAAGTATATACAAAAAGAAAGGTAATCAGAATAAAATGAATACTTAAATTTCCTGTCACATAAAGAATTATAGCATAAATAATTCCTATTAACTCGACAATGGGCGCCAACCATTCAAATAAAAACCAAAATGGATATCCCAGCATTCCCATAGATCCGTAACGCGAGGAAAGAAATATTTTTGAGTGATCGGTAAGCGTTTCTATGGTTCCCCGTGTCCATCTGCTTCGCTGCCGCCCAAAAGTAGATAAATCAACCGGCGCCTCGGTCCAGCACAAAGGATCGGGAATATACTCAATCTTATACTTTTCTCTTTGTTCTGACATGTAACGACGAATCCTCACCACCAACTCCATATCCTCACCAATGGAGTGTGCATAGCCACCACTCTGAACCACCACATTACGATCGAACATGCCCATGGCTCCCGAAATGATAATGAGTCCATCAAGTTTAGCCCATGCCATTCGCCCCATTAAAAAAGAACGCGTATACTCTAACACCTGCATTCTTGCCAATATATTATCTGGAACTCTAACCTCAAGTATCCTTCCATTCTCAACAATACAAGAGTTCACAATTCGCACCACTCCTCCTGCAGCAATCACCCTTCTGTCGGTACGCTCTAAAAATGGTTTCACCAATTTCAATACCGCATCGGGCTCCAGAATCGAATCGGCATCAATGGCCATAAACAAATCCTTATCAGAAATATTAATACCAGCATTTAAGGCATCTGCTTTTCCACCATTTTCTTTATCAACAACAATTAAATTGGAATAGGTATCAATTGTAGATTTATAAACGCCCCTTACTTCGGCGGTTTTCACCTCCATATTAATGGCAAAATTCACTTTCTCGAGTTTAAAAGCCTCTCTTAGCTCTTCAAAGGTAGTATCAGTACTTCCATCGTTAATCACAATAACATCAAAGTTATTGTAATGAATGGTGTAAATCGACTCAATATTATCTACAATCGTTCGCGCCTCGTTAAAAGCAGGAACAAGAACCGAAACAGATGGAGCCAGAGGAGAATCAAGAATTACACTATAATCTACAAAACTATTTTTCTTTAAATAATGATTTAAAGCAATAGCCGATACTATACTTAGTGTGGTATAACTAAATATCAAAAGAAATGCATAAGATATGAATATCTTATCCAGAAAATAACTTATAAACCTTATTAATTCATCATAATTCATATTCTAGGATCTAATACATGCTTTACAATCGCTTTCAACTCTTCCTCAGCATCATTACACAATTCTTTTAACCTGTTAATTCCTGCATCCCCTATCATAACCATAGATTTACAGGCCTGCATTTTAATTTTAAACTCTTTGCTACTTAACTTTTCCTCCAAAAAATCGAGTTCTGTTTCCATACCCAATTGTCCGATGGAGCGAATAATATTAATCTGATTTGGCAACTCTTCGAGAATAAATATTTCCTTCAACTTATCAACGGCCTCCCTATTTTCCAGATCTACCAATGTTTTAATGACTTTTCCTTTCACCAAATCATTGTCATGATTTAGCAATTCCATAACTTTTGGGGCCGCTTCCTTTTGTTTGAGTACGCGAATCATATCCAGACAAAACATAACAACCGAATCGTTCCAATGGTTAAGCCATAAAACAAACTCAGGAATTTCTATTCTTTTTTTACGAATTAAATCGAATACATTAATTTGCTCCCACACAGTAAATGGTTTTTCCTGAGAATCGAGAAATGCAAAAGGGACAAATGGCAATAATTTTATGAGACCAATTTGAGTTTCAATTCTTAAAATCTCATTTGACTTCTGCTGAAATTCAATGATCTTTTTATTTTCCGATTTTACTCTCATGTGACTCAACTCCCGTATCCCCACAATCTTTTTATTCCAGGCTCTTTTATTTATTTTTTTAATAGAATCTTTATCCAGCTCCAATTTCATATAAAGCTTTCTAATTCTTCTACTCACATCACCATTCTCGGCCTTATCAATGGCCATTAAGACATCAATCATCACATTCCGGTGAATTTTATTTGCCTTTAAACCTTCAAGATCTTTAATCTCTTCTGAGGTATGCGATCCAATTAAAAAACCGATTATATACTGTGAATACCTAATATAAAGGTCATTGTATCTATTCCTTTTATGAGTAATATACAATTTAGAAAGCAATATCACCGGAAGTAAAATGGCCAGTAACAAAAGAAAAGTCAGTATCAAATAAATAATCATTCGATTCAGCGGATTATAAGGTAATCGATCGAATACATATTTAAAGAATGCCTCTATATAATCTATTGTTACACTCATATAATCGAGCATAGCAATGGCTGTATCAGGAATATATCTTATGAACTCCTGTATATTATTATCGATAATATTTTCTAGTAATAAAGACATATTAGTCTCTCTGTTGTTTTTTATGTTTTAACTCTTTTTTTACTGCCTTAATCCGATTTTGAATAAAGGGTTTTAAACCGGGAATAAAAGCACCAGGATCATTTACATCACCTATCACCTTACTTAAATTATCTTCAAAATCAGCATTGGTATACATTTTATTGGTATCATAATAAACATATTTGCGAAGTAGAATGGAAAGTCGGTCAACTTCATTTTCTACAAAGGCTTCCACCTCTGAGCGATTTACCAATCTCTTAAGATAATCGATGTAATACTCTTTATATTTTGCTATTCCAAACAGATAATCCATTAAAGGAGCTTCGTTATTATCCATTCGGTAAAAAACACTTAAATTTTCAGCCTCCTCTAAATTAAGAAGCGGACTAAAAGCACAAAATGCATAATTGGCATCATAAGGAATCCATTCTATTTTTCCAGTATTGGTATTCTTATAGAGATAATAATTATGTCGGTACATCATATTGTAAGCATCAACATTGGCAAACAATGAAGTTACAGCAAAAATTTTAAGGCAATCTTCCACATTAAAAATCATGGAAACATCGCCTTTCTCATGAATCGTACGTATAAAATGAATTAGATCTCTATATCCTTCTAAGGAGTTATTTTTGTTTTTATAATTGTCTTGATAGCTAAGTATGCTATCTCCTTTGTATTTTAAATAAGCTTTGGGCTCACCCTTAAAAAAACCACCTTTTTTATTCCCAAAATTCCGTGTTAGAAAATCTTTATTGATCTCTTCTACCAAAACATATAAACCCAATAACTTATCATTTAAATAAACATTTGCATAGGAACATCTTGGCACCGGGAGACCTTCCAATCTCATAAAATCAAGAAACAATTTTTCCCGCATAAAAGTCGGATCCTTAAAAGCATTATTCAGATTAATGGTTTTTAAGCCGTTCCATCGCTGTTTTTTTAAGAATTTCCCAAAATTAATTTTAAATGATTTTTTTAGCCCCGGATAATAATCATAAGATGACTCCCCTTTGAATCTTAACCCGCAGGAATAATAGGTTTTCCCGTTAACGACTACATTTCCCTGTAAATACCTCTTTATTTGAAGAGAATCTCTCTGCTGCTTTATCTGGACTAAAGAATCCCATACCGAACATTGCAAAAAATTAATTCGTATCTCGTGTACTGTATCTGCAGAAAAAATATCATCGCCGGGCACACCTATCTTCGCCTCTTCTTTACTTTGCGAAAAAACAGCAGAAGAAACACAAAAAAGCACTTGTATTGTAAGTAAAAATAGTCTCATAGGCAATTATAAAGCATAAGATAGTTTAAGCGAAAAACTGAATATATTTCTTTTCTCGTTTACCTGATATTCTTCCTTTTCGAAACCTGCACGCAACAAGTAAGTAAGACGTTTCTCGAGCAACTGATCCTGATAAGAAAATTTCACTTTCCAGCTATCGTATTTATAAGTACTAAAATCGGCAACATTACCACGGGCTTCATCGGGAGAGGTTCCTGTTCCCAACTCTATTCCCACATATTGTTTTGCATCTCTCAAATATCTTCGGGTGGTAAAAATAAAGGATCTTGAAACCTCGCTATTTTTTGGTGTAAAATATCCCCGAAGCGAAAACCAGTAATTCCGGTAATACTTACCTATCGATCCGGTATAAATGAACACATTTTTAGCCCCACTACTCCCATTAAACCTCATAAACCTCATTCCTGCCGAGGCCTCAAATTTACGGGGTAATTTTTGATACCATTCGGCTCCGGCCCTGTGTTGAGGAAATAAATTATCGGGAGAATACCCATAACTCAAATACATATAAGCAGTTGATGTGGTTCTGGGATAGGCATCAATTTCAAATTGCCTGGCCACATCTTTAGACCAGAATCCTTCACCATCGGAAATTAAATCCCCTAAATTCACTCTTCCCATTAAACTCCCCCAGGAATTTCGCTTACTTAATTGCAAGGAAGTAATGTGCCATCTGCGGACATAAGGCTCCGAAAAATGCTCAAAATCATGCTTTAAACTTAGGGTATACTTGCTAAAGGCCGAAGTGTGTTTTTTAAACAATTCATTTCCCTCTTCACTTCCCGGATTTATTTCCAGCAAATCATTAATTGTTTGTAATGATTTACTTTCGAGACCCGCCTGCTGTTGCAACTTAATTTTCCGGATCAAAAACTTCTCTTCCCGAGGATAAAAAGACTGTCCGTAATCACAATAAAACAATGCTTTTGATAGGTCTCCAGACCATTTTTCCAGGTCTATTAATGCTAAAACTGCATCTCTGTTATCAACATCATCCTCTAGTACCCTTATCAATTCTTTTCTCGACTCTTCGTACTTCTTATCCCAGGCCAAAGTTCGACCGGTTAAGATTCTTGCGTCGTAATATTTAGGGTTTTCCTTTAAAATTGCTGCACAAATCAATCTGGCCTCTTCCCTGTTCCCTTCAAAAGCTAATTTTTGTGCACGCTTAAATTCCTGAGTCAGATTCAATTCGCCACCAGACACATTCTCCTGAGCAAACAGATAGCCTACCTGCAAAAAAATAAAAATCGTGACTATAAAAAGGCGTAAAAGTCTTATCATATTTATTAGATCTATTTTAGATTCAAGATAGAGACAAACAAATCGTCCCTTCTCTAATTCTGAATATCAATTTACTTGCTTCTTGTATGAATACTATTCATTAATGTGGTCATAAATGGCCGATAGTATTTCCAAAAAAACATTTTTCTATCCTTTACCTGATTCGCACTATAAAAAGCTCCATTTATATTCTCAACTCCATCGAAATAGGAAGAATAAATTCCCATTTGATTATCGGAAAAATCACAAGCAAAATAGGTAAAGTCATAATCTTTATTATGATGAAATATTGCAGGAAACTCCAAAGGCACATTAAGCGAATCCATTAATTGTTTTCCTTTTTCATTCACATTAATCTCGAAATTTGCCAATATTTTATTTCTCGAATCACTTGTATTAATATCGAACCAAAACGGATAATAAATCTCCCCGGGCACATTATACTCTTCCTGAGTATTTTGCGTACTTTTTAAAATCGGAAACCGATCATTCAAATGAGTTTCATTCTCCAGAATGATAATATGCTCTTTGTTATCGACTAGTACAATTCCTCCCCTCTTAAAATCATATTCCTTATTGTAGTTTTTTCGGTACAATTCGGGTACCCACTTAGGAATTTCAGCATCTATAAGCGTATCCAGAGTGGTAAAATGTCGACCTACCCAACCACTCCATTTTAAACCAAACAATTCTTCTGTTTGTTTTCGAACAAAAGCAGAAGTTGGCGAAGCAAATAAGTTAAACTCCACAATAATGGCTTTCTTTCTTCTCTTTAATTCCCTCATTAATTCGAGCTCTTCCGATTTCATTCCCCCATAAACAAAAGAAATAGTATCCTTTCCATAATCAGGATGATCTTTCCAATTGGAATTGTAAATTCCATAAGTATCTGCAAAAAATACAAGATCTAAAGTATCTGCCATTTCGGCAATATCTTTTGGAGCTGAATTTTTTAAATCTTTTATGGTATAATCGCCATTCTTTTTCGGATAAAAGCCTAAAAAATCTGTGGCATAATCATACTCTTCACCATTACGTTTTACCCATTTATTCTGATTTATCATCCAAAAAAAAGAGAGATGTTCAGAGAATCTCTCATCGGGTGTTGTTTTATCAATCACCAAAACATTTATGGGAATTTCCTTTTTCAATTTCCAGCTTACCCATGATACCACAGGAATCAGAAAAAACAAAAATATACATAACTTTAACAACTTCCACATCCGATTTTTTGTTTTAAATTACTTATTATTCACTTATAACAGGCTTATACTTGTAAATAAAATTTATTTTTTTGATAAATAATTTTAATTTCTCCATATAAAGCTCGTTTTCTTATTTAACTGAAACAGGGCAATTTCAGTCAATTTATTGTTTTCTGCCAAAAGGCATCCTGACAAATAATATATTCATTTAATAATTTCCGAAAAATCAACTATAATTCTGTTTTTTCTATCTATTATCGGACAATTTCAACTTCGAATAAAACAATAAATCTTCGCCTAAAAAATAGAGAATAAATAAAACCATTATACCATCTATAAAGCTTAAAATACGAATAAAATTAATAATTTAGCTTGTCACATTTTTTAAATACACAATATGCTTAATTCATCTGTTTACGAATTCCTTTTGGAATTGAGAGAGAACAACAATAGAGAATGGTTTCAGGCCAATAAAAAGAAGTATGATAGAGCAAAAAAAGATTTTCAGCTTTTTATTGATCTAAGCATCGAACAAATTAAACAAATCGATACTGATATTAATGGTGTTCAGGCAAAAGATTGTATTTTCAGAATTTTTAGAGATGTACGATTTTCTGGTGACAAACGCCCCTACAAAACCAATTTTGGAGCTTTTATTGCAAAGCAGGGACGAAAAAGTAAATTTGGCGGATATTATATTCACATTGAACCGGAACAAAGCTTTTTAGGTGGAGGATGCTATATGCCCGAAAGCAAAGTATTGAAAGCCATAAGAACAGAAATATATCATAACAGCAAAGAGTTTAAAAGTATTATTAACAAGCCCGAATTTAAAATGCATTTCGATGAATTGTATGGCGAAAAACTAAAAACCGCTCCACGGGGATTCCCCAAAGACTTTGAAGAGATAAGCTTACTCAACTACAAAAATTACGCGGTGATAAAACCCATTAATGATGATCTTCTTACGTCCGATCAATTTCCTTTCGAAATTGAAAATACATTTAAAGCACTTCGACCTCTCAATCAATTTTTAAACGAAATTGTAAACGATCTGTAATCATATCGCCGGAAGCGCAAGTAATATTTTTTTATAGTACGGATAACATTTTTAATAAGATACCGTTTTTAATATATTCTGTTAAAGGATAAGCATTAACATTCGATAACATCTTTTAAATAAATTCTTTTGTTGATGATCGCAAACATTACTTACTTAGCCAAAGTAAAAGCATAAGATGTACAGCAATAATAAATACATAAATCAGGTAGAAAATTTTGTAAGTAATTTACTTTGTGAATTACCCGAACACTTATATTATCATAACCTTAAACATACACAGGAAGTTGTTGAGGCAAGTAAACTACTGGCTCGTAATAGTAAGTTAAACGAAATAGAAAGCGAGATTGTAATTATTGCTGCCTGGTTTCACGACTCGGGTCACTCGGCAACTTACTTTGGACATGAAAAAGCGGGAGTGGATATCGCAAAAAAATTCCTTAAGAACATAAAATATCCCTCTGACAGAAGTAAGAAAGTTTTCGATTGCATTTTAGCTACCAACTACCCACCTAATCCTAAAAATGAAATTCAAAAAGTACTTTGTGATGCTGATATGTTTCATTTGGGATCGGAAGACTATGAACTTCGATGCATGAACCTGAAGAAAGAAATTGAATCGGTAACCGATCAGGAAATTCCCAATAGTCACTGGTACGACCAAAATGTGGATTTCCTAAAGCATCATTGCTATTTTACCAGCTACGGAAAAAAGATTCTTGAATTTTTAAAAGAACAAAACCTTAAAAAATATTTTAAAAATTGCTGCAAAAACTAACATAAAATCATAATGACTTTACTTATGTACTTTTCAGGATAGTGTCTAGTAAACATTATCTTTTCCTTGCTTTTTGGCTTTCTATTCCGTCGCAAGAGCCATCTGCTTTTACTCAAACAAATCTGTGCGACGATCTTACATGTATCCTTCAATCCCGGGCTACAGATATTTTGCCCCTCTGGGGCAGTGTACCGGTTAACAGCCAACAACGCTACTTTTTACTTTATCCTTCTTCCTTTGTCCTTTATCCTTTGGTTTTGGAGCTTCTCCCTTTGAAACTTGGTTTTTGATTTTTGGTTTTTTGGGCTTGGATTTTGTTGTTTGCTTTTTGGCTTTCTATTCCGTCGCAAGAGCCATCTGCTTTTACTCAAGCAAATCTGTGCGACGATTTTACACGTATCCTTCAATCCCAGGGTGTCATTCGTTTCACTCATTCTACCCCGGGCTACTGATATTTTACCCCGCTGGGGTAGTGTACCGGTTAACAGCCAACAACCAATGATTAGCAGCTACTTTTTACTTTATCCTTCTTCCTTTGTCCTTTATCCTTTGGTTTTGGAGCTTCTCCCTTTGAAACTTGGTTTTTGATTTTTGGTTTTTTGGGCTTGGATTTTGTTGTTTGCTTTTTGGCTTTCTATTCCGTCGCAAGAGCCATCTGCTTTCACTCAAACAAATCTGTGCGACGATCTTACATGTATCCTTCGATCCCAGGGTGTCATTCGTTTCACTCATTCTACCCCGGGCTACTGATATTTTGCCACTCTGGGGCAGGAATCTACAATCAACGGTCAGCAATTAGCAGTGACTTATTCCTTTATCCTTTTTACTTTATCCTTTGTCCTTACTACTTGGTTTTTGGAGCTTGGATTTTGGATTTTGGCTTTCTATTTCGTCGCAAGAGCCATCTGCTTTTACTCAAACAAATCTGTGCGACGATTTTACATGTATCCTTCAATCCCGGGGTGTCATTCGTTTCACTTATTCCAACCTAGGCTACAGACATTTTACCCCTCTGGGGTAGGAATCTACAATCAACGGTCAGCAATTAGCAGCGACTTATTCCTTTATCCTTTTTACTTTAACCTTTATAATTTAACCTTCTTCCTTCAGATACCCAAAATAAAAAAAGGTGCAATAAATGCACCTTAACTATATTTTATCTGGAACCAAAATTTATTCAAGTTCTAATACTGAGGCAATAAAAAAGAAACCTGCACTCCGCCTTCGCTTCGGTTCTCAACCTCCACTTTTGCTTTGTGTAAATCCATTACCAACTTCACAACGACCAATCCTGGAGTAAAACGTTTAAAATTCTGCGTATCCTGCTCTTTCTTAAGTTCAAAAAAGCGGAAAGTATAATTCACCTCTCCCTCAGCAAAATGAATTCCCGAATCCTGAACAAAGATCTTTACATTCTGACCCTGTAATTCGGCTCCCACAAGAATTTCAGATTTAGAAGGCGCATTACCAATGGCATTTTCAAGAATTTTCTCCATACAAATTACCAGTAAACGCTCATCCCCACGTATGATGAAATTTTTAGGAATACTAATTTTTAGCTTGATTTTACGTTCGGAAATAAGGGGGCGCAACTTATCAACACTCTCTTTAACAATATCATGAGCAGGAATTCCCTGTATTTTCATTTCATAACGATCGAAACGCAAAGCCGACAAAAGCAAAGCAATATCTGAAACTCCAATTAGCTTCTCACATGCCTGCTTAATAAATTTCACATACCTCAGATGGGTCTTATTCTTAATGGAATATTCCAGCATATCTGCAAAGCCAACAATTCCATTTAGCGGCTCACGCAGTTCTGTTGACATAAGCGACAGAAAATCATTTTTCGAATCCTCTAAGGTTAACAGTTGATGATTGGCCTCTTCCAAACTTTTATTCGAATCGGCCAACTCCATTGTTCTCTCAGCAACACGCTCCTCCAACTGAAGGTTCATAAACTTGAGAGCTTCATTCTTTTGTTTAAGATCGAGATGGGTATTGACCCGCGCAATTAATTCCTGGGTATTGAATGGTTTGGTTACATAATCCTGAGCTCCTGTTTCAAAGCCCTTGATAATGGCCTCTTCATCAATTTTTGCAGTCAGAAAAATCACCGGAATATCCTTGGTTTTATCTTTAGATTTCAGATACTTACACACCTCATATCCATCCATTTCAGGCATCATGATATCTAAAAGAATAAGATCAAAACTATGTTCTACACAAAGCATGATCGCATCTTTTCCACTTAATGCATAATGTGTTTCATACGAAGCAGCAGAAAGTATAGCTTGTAAAACTTTAATATTATCAGGAACATCATCAACGATGAGGATACGGTTCTTTTTCATTGCCGCTAAAATTATTATAGAGGTTTAAATTTGTAACAATTCAGATGATTGGGATAACAAAATCATTCCAAATCATAATGAAGGCTTAAATATAACATATAAATTCTAAGTTTTAGAAAAAAGAGGAAATTATTTCCCTGAAAGAAAAACGGTTCTCTTTAAATGAGTAGTGAGCAACAACAAGCGATCTGTGTCGTTGATGTCTTCCTTTTTCCTTAATCCTTGGTTTTTGGTTTTTGGCTTTCTATTTCGTCGCAAGAGCCATCTGCTTTTACTCAAGCAAATCTGTGCGACGATCTTACACGTATCCTTCAATCCCGGGGTGTCATTTGTTTCACTCATTCTACCCTGGGCTACTGATATTTTACCCCTATGGGGTAGGAATCTGTAATCAACAGCCTGCAATCAACAATTAGCAACTACTTTTTACTTTATCCTTCTTCCTTACTACTTGGTTTTTGATTTTTGATTTTTTGGGCTTGGATTTTGGTTTTTGTTTTTTGGCTTTCCATTTCGTCGCAAGAACTATCTGCCCTTACTTGACTATTTCTGTGCGACGATTTTACACGCATCCTTCGATCCCGGGGTGTCATTCGTTTCACTCATTCTACCCCGGGCTACTAATATTTTACCCCTCTGGGGTAGGAATCTGCAATCAACAATTAGCAAAGACTTTTTCCTTATTCCTTTTTACTTTGTCCTTTATCCTTGGGTCTTGGAGCTTCTTCCTTTGAAACTTGGTTTTTGATTTTTGGTTTTTTGGGCTTGGATTTTGGTTTTTGTTTTTTGGCTTTCTATTTCGTCGCAAGAGCCATCTGCTTTTACTCAAGCAAATCTGTGCGACGATTTTACACGTACCCTTCCATCCCGGGGTGTCATTCGTTTCACTCATTCTACCCTGGGCTACTGATATTTTACCCCTCTGGGGTAGGAATCTGCAATCAACAGCCTGCAATCAACAATTAGCAACTACTTTTTCCTTATTCCTTTTTACTTTGTCCTTTATCCTTGGGTCTTGGAGCTTCTTCCTTTGAAACTTGGTTTTTGATTTTTGGTTTTTTGGGCTTGGATTTTGGTTTTTGTTTTTTGGCTTTCCATTTCGTCGCAAGAGCCATCTGCTTTTACTCAAACAAATCTGTGCGACGATTTTACACGTACCCTTCCATCCCGGGGTGTCATTCGTTTCACTCATTCTACCCCGGGCTACTGATATTTTGCCCCTCTGGGGCAAGGATCTACAATCAGCAATTAACAGCTACTTTTTACTTTATCCTTTTTACTTTAACCTTCTTCCTTACTACTTGGTTTTTGGAGCTTGGTTTTTGGCTTTCTATTTCGTCGCAAGAGCCATCTGCTTTTACTCAAGCAAATCTGTGCGACGATTTTACATGTATCCTTCAATCCCAGGGTGTCATTCGTTTCACTCATTCTACCCTGGGCTACTGATATTTTGCCCCGCTGGGGTAGGGAATCCACAATCAACAGCCTGCAATCAACAATTAGCAACTACTTTTTCCTTACTCCTTTTTACTTTGTCCTTTAACCTTTGTCCTTTATCCTTGGATTTTGGAGCTTGATCCTTTACCCTTCTTCCTTACTATTTGGTTTTTTGGTTTTGGAGTTTGATCCTTGATCCTTCTTCCTTTAACCTTTGTCCTTTATCCTTGGGTCTTGGAGCTTCTTCCTTTAACCTTCTTCCTTTGAAACTTGGTTTTTGGAGCTTGGAGTTTGATCCTTCATCCTTTATCCTTCATCCTTTTCCCTTTTAACTTGAAGCTCTCCATTCGCAAAGGTTTGCAAAAAACTGATTAGTAGATTTATTCCATGAATACATCATTTTAACAGACAAACAGAACTTATTAAAGGCTTAAGAATACAAGTTGACAGCTTTAACACATTAGTATGTAATTTTTTTTGTTTACTTTTACAAAAAATTAATACACTACTACAAAAATTAGTATCAATGGAAAACTTACCTAAAGAGATAGCGGATGTTATCAAAGGCGGTGCAGAAGACAGTCAATTGATTAAAATAGCCAAAGAGCTACTGGAAAAGGGTGATCAGGAAAATGCCGCCATTGTATTGGACTTTTGTATTTAATGCCCAAAACTACAATAGTAAAGCCTCAAAGATAATCTTTGAGGCTTTATTTTTTTAAATACCTCATTACCTAAACACTTATGAATCTAAGGAATCAGATCAGTAATATTAGCTACGAAACCATTCTGAAAAGCCGGCTTCATTGAATAAGAATTCCCACTAATTTCAATCCCAAAGTGTCATTCGTTACACTCATTCTACCTCGGGCTACTGATATTTTACCCCTCTGGGGTAGTGTACCAACCAACAACCAATGATTAGCAGCTACTTTTTACTTTAACCTTTGTCCTTTACCCTTGGGTCTTGGAGCTTCTTCCTTAAAACTTGCTTTTTAGATTTTTAATTTTTAGAGCTTGGATTTTACTTTTTAATCCTTGATCCTTTTCTCCCTGTCCTCTAGCCGGACGGGCTCTTACATTTTTCGGATGAAAAAGTAAGCAAAAAATCTTCCGCGCATTAAAAATACAAGCAGAATTTTTGCAATAACTAAGCGCGGCCGCGCGATCTTCGAACAAGTTCTCTGCTTCCCGGTCTTGCTAAGTTATCGCTGCAATTCTACTTCCATTTTTCATCATGCGGATCCTGAGTCGCCAGAAATTATTATATTTCTCATTATTAATTAAAAGTGCTACGATCTTATATGTATCCTTCAATCCCGGGCTACAGATATTTTACCCCTCTGGGGTAGTGTACGGTTAACAACCAATGATTAGCAGCTACTTTATCCTTCTTCCTTTAACCTTTATACTTTACCCTTTGTTCTTTGAAACTTGGTTTTTGATTTTTGGTTTTTTGGGCTTGAATTTTGGTTCTTGCTTTTTGGTTTTCTATTTCGTCGCAAGGACTATCTGCCCTTACTTGACTATTTCTGTGCGACGATCTTACATGTATCCTTCAATCCCGGGGTATCATTCGTTTAACTCATTCTTCCCCGAGCTACTGATATTTTACCCCTCTGGGGTAGGAATCTGCAATCGACGGTCTGCAATTAACAATTAGCAACTACTTATTCCTTTAACCTTGGGTCTTGGAGCTTCTTCCTTTAACCTTCTTCCTTTTCTCCCCGTCCTCTAGCCGGAGGGGCTTTCTCTTTTTCTTGATAAAAAGAGAAGAAAAATCAAGACTGCGCCAATCGGTGACCCATCACGCTTTAAAGGCTAAACAGAATAATATTCGCTCGTACCTCACTCATGAATTCTGTTCTTAACGCCTTCTTCAGCTATGGGATCCCCACCTGCCTTGGCGATGTCGAAAAAAAGCCGCCAGAAATTTTTCAGTGTCATTCGTTTAACTCATTCTACCACGGGCTACAGATATTTTGCCCCTCTGGGGTAGGAATCTGCAATCAACGGTCTGCAATCAACAATTAGCAACTACTTTTTACTTTATCCTTCTTCCTTTAACCTTTGTCCTTTATCCTTGGGTCTTGGAGCTTCTTCCTTTCTACTTGGTTTTTACTTTATCACCGCAGCACGAAATTCTTTAATGCGCTGTTCTTCTTCCTTCTTGCAGATCAGCAAAACCTCATTGTCCTCTACAACAATGTAATTCTGAAGCCCCTGAATTACTACTTTTTTATCTTTGGGCATGTTTACAATGCAATTCTCTGCTTCGAATAGTTGCACTTTTTCACCTACCACAGTATTACCGGCTTCATTTTTCTCCCGTTTTTCCCAAAGTGATCCCCAGGTTCCTAAATCGGACCAGCCAAAATCTGCTGGTTGCACAAAAATGTTATCTGCCTTTTCCATGATACCATAATCGATGGAGATACTCGGACAAAAAGGAAACATGCTATCGATAAATTCCTGTTCCTTATCGGTATTCAAATACTGCTTTCCCTTGGTGAAGATTTCCTTTAAATCAGGTAGGTGCCTGTCGAATGCCCTGCTAATACTACTTAAAGACCACAAGAAAATACCGGCATTCCAGAAATAGTTGCCATCCTCTACATACTCCTTAGCGGTTTGCAAATCAGGTTTCTCCTTAAAGGCCTTCACCTGCAAAGGCTTCTCCTCTGCTTTAGCCTGCGGCGGATGATTGGTCATGGTCTCGTAAGAATTGCCCTCCGAGCCAATATGAACACTCTCATTCTTAATTTTTAATTCTTCCTGATTAATTGTCTGAATGTACCCATATCCCGTTTCTGCTTTATGGGGCGCTATGCCCAGGGTTAGCAAGACATCTTCTTTTTCGGTAAAAGCCAATCCGTTTTCGATTACCCGGATAAACTCTTCTTCCTTTGTAATCAGATGATCGGATGGAGCCACCACCATATTGGCCTCTTTGCACAAGCCCTTTATCTTGGCACAAGCATAAGCAATGCAGGGCGCAGTATTTCGCATGCAGGGCTCCAGCAAAATATTCGATTCCAACAATTCGGGACACTGCTCTGCTACCAATTGTTTGTATTTGGCAGAGGTGACAATCAGAATGTTTTCGGCAGGAGCAATCGTTCTAAAACGAGCAACCGTTTGCTGTAAAAGTGTTTTTCCAATGCCCAGAACATCCAGAAACTGCTTGGGCTTCTCCTCGGTGCTCATGGGCCAGAAACGGGATCCTATCCCTCCGGCCATGATTACTATATAGTTGTTTTTGTTCATATAATCACAAATTTAACGCTAGTTACAGCGCATTTCACTACTATTTAAATGGACCAAAGGTCCAGGAGTCAAAAAGTCGAATACTATTATGTGTAAGAACTTTATTAAATTGCTCATTACACCTGATCGACTAGCAGATATTTTTCTTCTTTTCTCCGCTTTTCCTACGCAAATATAGTTCAAATCTTCTTACAAATAAAGCATATTGCTCACTTCAACAGAAGAAGCTTTCGCCATATCCAAAAACCGTTTAAATTCAGAAACCAATTTTCTTTCCAATCCTCCGGAAATGACATTCATACCGGCATTCTTTAGCAATTTGCAGATGCAAATCCGGGCCAAAAAAAATCCTCCTTTTGTAACAAGGAGGATACTCTGTTAAAAAATGATAGTATTTTCAATTAAAAATTTCGAGGAATCATAAATACTAACAAAATGATGCTACATTTGCTAGTAAGCTGAGGCCCATAATTCCCATTTTAAACTTTTGCCGGTTAACTGGAGAATTTCAGGAGCCTCAGCTTTTTATTCTGCCTCTGTTTCTTCTACTGCCGAATTCTCATTTTTGGTTTTCCGGGTACGTGCAGCAGCCAAATACCTTTGCGTACAATCATTGCTGAAAGTAGCAATCTGAGTATAGATCTCATTCGGACTGATTCGATTCAAAACCTCAACGGCTTCGAACAATTCTTCACAAGCTGTTTGTAAATCCTGGTAAACCGTGCTCATATCGTACACGGTTTCATTGCTACTGAGATTGCTTTTCTCCTCCAGCATCTCATCATAAGCCGTATTATCGGTCACCATATCCGCGTACCAATCGTTTGCAGACAAGCTGGTAAGTAAGGCTTGGTTTTCTTCCGAACTCAATTCCTTGATTAAACTGGCCATTTTTGCCGATTGCACTTTTTTTCCTCCTCGTTGCAAAGACCAACCATGACCTTTGATAATGAGAATGATTTTTTCGGCAGCAGCAACCAGACTCTCGTCCTTGCGATACGTAAAAGCACTCATCAAATTACGGAAAGCAAGAAAAGAATCATCACGACGTTGATCTTTCTCATTCAACCATTCGGTGTACTCACTTGCACGCTTGCGATTCGAAGCCGCCAAAGCTGCCTCTAATTTAACACTTAATTTCTCTGCTGAATCTTTAATGGGCAATGCCTCTAAATCCAACGAAGCAAGAAATACTTTAATTTCCTTACAGTATCCCAATAATTCATTGGTACGAAGTAAACTATAAACCATATTTGTAAACATATTTCTCTATTTTTTAATGATTAATAATGATACCATTTTGTAACAGAAAAATAAATGTAGAATTTTTAAGATGAAAATTCTAATAATTAGATATGTTTTTTATGAAAATAAAAAAGCAAGTCGAAAAAAGCCCTTACGTACTGATTATCAATTCTGCTTTTTTTTTGTTCGTAAAACAAGAAGTCATAAAATATTTAGTTATGACAAGAGTAAAAAACATCGATCAGGCCCACAAAATAGAGAAAGCCATTTTCAATTTCTTATTTTTACACTACGTATTACAGACTCCAAACAATTTGGAGGTGGTATCACACACTGTATAGTGCTCTTCAAATTATTTTTAGACAACATAACAGACTGTTTTAGCCTCTCCAAATAATTTGGAAACACGATAACAAACTGTATTGGTCTCTCCAAAAAGTTTAGAGATCGTAACACACACTGTATTTACCTCTCCAAAAAATTTGGAGACAGCAGAACACCCTGTTTTAGTCCCTCCAAAAAGTTTGGGAAGAGTGTTTCAGTATGTTCAATTATAAAAAAGCCTTATAAAATAAGGGATACAGAAGATTTTAGTTGCTGGCAGGCATTTTTGGGCCAGGACTTTTTGCTTGCAATCCTAATGGTTCACAAAAAAATCGAAATGCCCAGGTATCAAAATGGAAACTGTTGTCTGTTTTTACTTATGGACCTGACGAGAAAGTACCACGCGGCTGACTCATGAAAGAAGAACTCTTGCCGATCCATAACATTTGGTTTAAGCTACCCATTTAATGAAAAAAGAAAGCCTGAAAGTCATGTAAAGACGTTCAGGCTTTTCTTTATTAGTAATTTAAATGCTTAAACCACCAATCGACTGCTGAGGAATTGCCGCGGCTTCGTTCCTCAAGCTCGCAATGACAAGCGTGAATTAATTGAGAACCGCAGCTCTAAACTCCTTAATGCGCTGCTCTTCTTCTTTTTTACAGATCAACAAGACATCATTGTCTTCCACAACAATATAGTCCTGTAAGCCTTGAATCACAACTTTCTTGTCTTTGGGCATGTTAACGATGCAGTTGTCTGCTTCGAACAAGTGAACCTTCTCGCCCACCACAGTATTGCCTTGATCGCAACGTTCGCGTTTTTCCCAAAGCGATCCCCAGGTACCTAAATCGGACCAACCGAAATCTGCAGGCTGAACAAAAATATTATCTGCTTTTTCCATTACGGCATAGTCAATGGAGATGTTGGTACATGCTGGAAACATTTCATCAATAAAGGCTTGTTCTTTTTCGGTATTGTAAACACTCTCTCCTTTTTGAAAAATTGCTGCTACCTCCGGCACATAACTTTCAAAAGCAGAAAGAATAGATTGCAATGACCACAAAAAGATACCTGAATTCCAGAAGTAATTACCTGCTGCCAAATATTCTTTGGCAGTTTCCAAATTCGGTTTTTCTTTGAAGGCTGCAACTTTAGCAATAGATGCTGAAACAAGTTCAGCATGACGACCACTATTTATGTCATCCTGAACTTGATCCAGGATCTCAGGCGAAGCCTGCACATAGCCGTATCCTGTCTCAGGCCTATGTGCTTGAATTCCCAATGTTAGCAATGCCTCATTGTTTGCTGTGAATTCCAATCCATTTTCGATAATGCTAATGAATTCAGATTCATTGGTAATCAAATGATCAGATGGAGCAACTACAATGTTCGCCTCAGCATTTAAGCCTTTTATTTTGTAGGCTGCATAAGCAATACAGGGTGCTGTATTTCGCATGCAAGGCTCCAACAGAATATTGCTCTCTAACAGTTCAGGACATTGTTATGATACCAATTGCTTGTACTTGGCAGAGGTGACAATCAGAATGTTTTCGGCAGGAGCTACAGTTTTAAATCTATCTACTGTTTGCTGCAAAAGACTCTTGCCAATTCCTAAAACATCCAGAAACTGCTTGGGCTTCTCTTCTGTACTCATGGGCCAGAAACGGGATCCTATCCCTCCGGCCATGATTACTATATAGTTGTTTTTGTTCATATAATTACGAATTTGACGCCTATTTAAAACACATTGCACGAATGGCTAAACAGTTGAAATATCTAAAAATTTTAAAGATAGAAAAGTCTTAAATGTTAAATCCACAAAATATTAATTATTTGTATAGATTATTTGACTGTTAGACTCCCGATGTTGTTGAAATAGACACTTCAGAAATGGAATCCAAATCTCTATATCCAAAGCCTTTACTATTTTTCATGATTAAATAAACAGTAGCCCCAGAAATTTTAAGCATCCTACCAAATTAAATTTCCTATGCTCTTATATTTCTTCGGCCTCGCAAGAACAAAAGGTTCCTACGAAATGGTACGCCGAAGTTTTATTTTTTCGACAAACTAAGTATACGCTTCCTCAAATTGGCAAGGTACGATTCACAAATATCTTTTTTTGATGACTCTGGTGCCCAGGATGCAAACTCAACACCAACATTAGGAACATAGGGACCTTCCTTAATTTCATATATAACTGACCCTGATTCTTCAACTAAAATGGTATGCCAAATTCCTGCTGGAATTTCAACTCCATATTCACCATTAATTGGATTTAACTCTCTTACCTCAATAATTTCACCACTATCATTAAAAAATAAAGTTTTTACTTTCCCCCTTAATAATAAGAAAATCTCCACTTTTTCAGGATGTCTGTGTGGTGGTAAATAAGTATCAGGCTCTATTGCATTCAACATTCTTTGCAATACCTCTGCTCCATTAGCATGAAAATTGTAGTTCATGCGCTTGCGTGAATTCTCAATTGCCTTTTTGCTAACTTGATCTAATAAATCTGAATTAATGTATTTCACCTAACTAACTTCTTAATAAAACCACTTCTTATATTATTTTTTTATAGCTACTATTTATGCCAATTGATGCAAATGAAAATATTTTCGCTTGATGAGAACATAGCTCACAGCTAAAATAAGCAATAAACTAATAACAAATAAGCCAACAGTCATCACAGAGTAATCTGATTTCAATAGATAAAGAGCAAATCCATTCATACCCAATTGAATGATGGCATAAATAGTAGACACTATTAAATGAGGAACTTTTGCCTCATTTGCTAAAATCTGGTACAAATGTTTTCTATGTGCCCGAAAAATATTTTCCTTCAAAATTAGGCGATGTATGATGGTCAGAATAGAATCTACACCATAAACACCCAATAATAGAACCGGAACAAGAGATGGTTCTGTTAATAACAATTTCCCAATCATGAAAAGAAGAATAAATGCTATGCCAATTGATCCAACATCTCCAGCGAAACATTTGGCTTTTTTTCTGAAATTGTAAAAATTAAAAACCAAAAGACTCAATCCAGTACAATAAATCAAATCGTCCTTGATAAAATTCAGATAGTAATTGTTGATCAACCACAATCCAACCAAAACTGCTAAGCTATATGCGCCTGTTATCCCATTGATTCCATCCATGAAGTTATAAGCATTTGTTATGCCAATGAATAAGATAAAAGCAAGAACAATCCAATACCATGGAAACTCAAACAATTCCAATTGATAAAATAACATCCCCATGGATAACAAGTGAAATGAAAGACGTAACTTATTAGACAAAGTCAAAATATCATCCAGAAAACTAATTAATGTAATTAAGCTTAATCCCAAAAAAAACCAAGGATATTGAAAACCAGAATAAACGAAAAATGATAAAACACCAAAATAAAAAATAATGCCTCCCCCACGAAGTGTTATGGAAGTGTGAGAGCTTCTTTGATTGGGTTTGTCAATAATATTGAAACAATCAGCTATTTTAAAATAACCTTGAATAATCAATATTAGAATAATTAACGTAACAATATATACCATTATTAAGATTTAATTTTTAATAAATTCATAACTGCTGCCCGAAATTCTTTAATGCGCTGTTCTTCTTCCTTCTTACAGATCAATAAAACCTCATTGTCCTCTACAACAATGTAATTCTGAAGCCCCTGAATTACTACTTTTTTATCTTTTGGCATGTTTACTATGCAATTCTCTGCTTCGAATAGTTGCACTTTTTCACCTACCACAGTATTACCGGCTTCATTTTTCTCACGTTTTTCCCAAAGTGATCCCCAGGTTCCCAAATCGGACCAGCCAAAATCTGCTGGTTGCACAAAAATGTTATCTGCCTTTTCCATGATACCATAATCGATGGAGATACTCGGACAAAAAGGAAACATGCTATCGATAAATTCCTGTTCCTTATCGGTATTCAGATACTGCTTTCCCTTGGTGAAGATTTCCTTTAAATCAGGCAGGTGCCTGTCGAATGCCCTGCTAATACTACTTAAAGACCACAAAAAAATGCCGGCATTCCAAAAATAATTGCCATCCTCTACATACTCCTTAGCGGTTTGCAAATCAGGTTTCTCCTTAAAGGCCTGCACCTGCAAAGGCTTCTCCTCTGCTTTAGCCTGCGGCGGATGATTGGTCATGGTCTCGTAAGAATTGCCCTCCGAGCCAATATGAACACTCTCATTCTTAATTTTTAATTCTTCCTGATTAATTGTCTGAATGTACCCATATCCCGTTTCTGCTTTATGGGGCGCTATGCCCAGAGTTAGCAAGACATCTTCTTTTTCGGTAAAAGCCAATCCGTTTTCGATTACCCGGATAAACTCTTCTTCCTTTGTAATCAGATGATCGGATGGAGCCACCACCATATTGGCCTCTTTGCACAAGCCCTTTATCTTGGCACAAGCATAAGCAATGCAGGGCGCAGTATTTCGCATGCAGGGCTCCAGCAAAATATTCGATTCCAACAATTCGGGACACTGCTCTGCTACCAGTTGTTTGTATTTGGCAGAGGTGACAATCAGAATGTTTTCGGCAGGAGCAATCGTTCTGAAACGAGCCACCGTTTGCTGTAAAAGTGTTTTCCCAATGCCCAGAACATCCAGAAACTGCTTGGGCTTCTCCTCGGTGCTCATGGGCCAGAAACGGGATCCTATCCCTCCGGCCATGATTACTATATAGTTGTTTTTGTTCATATAATTACGAATTTGATGCTAATTACAGCGAATTTCACTACTATTTAAATGGACTAAATATCAAAACAAGCGTAGAGTCCAAGAATCGAAAAGTCAATTACTCTTTTTTACATAAGAACTTCATCAAGTTGGCAATCGCAGCTGACAGATGACTTGCTCTCTCTCTTGGCTCCTTAGCTTTTTCATTAATAATGTAATTAAGGTCTTCAGCTAAATAAAGCATACTTTTTATCATCAGCCATATCAATATTTTTTTAGACTTTTTAACTCTTCGACTTTTAAAACTTTATTTCAAATAATGCCCATACATCAACTTAATTCCTTCTTCCAATTCAATGCTATGTTTCCAGCCTAAAGCGTGAAGTTTTGAAGGATTCGTTAGCTTACGCATGGTTCCATCAGGTTTTGTTGTATCAAATTCGATGGTTCCTTTGAAGCCAATTTCCTTCTGTATGGTTTCAGCCAATTGACGAATACTCAATTCTTTTCCGGTTCCGATGTTAATATGAGTGTTGCGCACTTCGTGCGACGCAGATTCCGCTAATTTTGATGAATTACACGAATGTGATTCTTCCATGACATCTGCAAAATCTCTGTTCTCCAATAGGAATACACAAGCATCTGCCATGTCTTCCGACCATAAGAATTCACGCATTGGTTTCCCCGAACCCCATAAGTCCAAACGGATGTCATTGCGAGAGCTCTGCTCGTGGCAATCTGTTACCATCTGTACTCCGTACTTATTTAGCAGCTCTATAATTTCCTTTTCTTCTGCATTTCCATCAACCCCCTCAACAGGACGACGATTTAGGTCTTCACGAATACCATCCCAATTCTTCTCTTCCAGGCATTTTGCCAGATGGATTTTACGAAGCATAGCAGGCAACACATGGGAAGTCTCCAAATTAAAATTGTCGTTGGGTCCATACAAATTGGTTGGCATCACCGAGATATAGTTGGTGCCATACTGCAAATTATAAGCCTCACACATTTTTAAACCTGCAATCTTGGCAATGGCATAAGGCTCATTGGTGTACTCCAGGGTATCGGTCAACAAACAATCTTCAGACATGGGCTGAGGAGCCATCTTCGGATAGATACAAGTCGATCCCAAAAATAAGAGTTTCTTCACACCATGTAAATAGCTCTGATGAATGACATTGTTCTGCATCTGCAAATTCTCGTAGATAAACTGCCCACGATAGATACTATTGGCCATGATACCGCCTACTTTAGCAGCTGCCAACACCACGTACTCGGGTTGCTCGGCATCAAAAAATGCTTGTACTGCCGGCTGATCCTGTAAATCGAGCTCAGCATGGGTACGCGCAACTAAATTGGTATATCCTTTGGCTTGCAAGTTCTTTACAATGGCTGATCCTACCAAACCACGATGACCTGCAACGTATATTTTTGAATTCTTTTCCATTACATTCTTTATTTTTTTATTCTCTCTACGCGAACTTTTCATGACCTTCGGAGAGATCTCCCTATAAATCGGGATCGCCAGCGAAGGAGGACACCGCGAGTTTACTGGTCCCGACATTTCGAGATTCTCCTCGAGCCGGAGGGGCTCTTCATTTTTGGCTTGAACCAAAAACGAAGCAAAAAGTTCAAGACTGCAACAATCGGTGACCCATCACGGTTTAAAAGCTAAACAGAATAATATTCCCTCGTTCCTCACTCATGGAATTCTGTTCTTAACGCTTTCTGCTCCTATGGGGCCCCACCTGCTTTGTCCATGTCAGGCTGCCCTGTTTCGGCTTTTATATTCTTATTTATTCATTTTTAATTGTTAATTAATCAGAGCCTCACATTCCTCAAACAAGTCAGGTTTCTTTACGCGAAATCATTCAGATTTTCTTTACGCTCTTTTCTCTGATGCGGATCCTACCGCTAGCATTCGTCATGCTGAACTTGTTTCAGCATCTCCTGCTTTTATTCCTTTCTCCAGCTTTGCTGGTCCCAACATTTCGGGATTCGGGCAAACTACCACGAGCTCATATTGGAAATCATAGAAACTTATGATTCTTTTCGGCGAATTTTAATCTTCATGGCTCCAGGTATTTCTTCTTCCGATACCAATACGAGGTAACCACCTCCTCCTGCTCCTGCCAACTTCCATGCCTTTGCTTTATGTGAATAGGATTCAATTACTTCCTTAATTTCATTCGACAGCATGTGTGGAAACATTTTTACCTGAGCTTCAAAAGAAGACTTGACCTGAGAACAAAATGCTGCAAAATTCTTCTGCAATATGGATTCCCAACAAGTAGCCGCTGCATTGGCCAATTCTGATACCGTATCCGGATTGATCTGTGTATCCTTTAATAGATTCAAACCGTTTTTACGGGGCCATAGCATCACCATATACAAACGATCTTCCAGCCATTTCAGGGTCTCCTCATCGTGAACCGACTCGATTTTCTCTGGCCAATACTTTTTATTGTAATAATGACGATTCAATCCTGGCATACAAATGCCAATTGAATCCTGAGCGCCCGAAACCTCTACCCGTCCTGGTTCATTCTCAAAATGAAAAAGAAGTTTGGCCAACTTTTCAGCTTTCATGGCCGGCAACTGAAAGGGCCATAATTTTTTTGCAGCATTCCGTGTAGAGGTAGACATGCCACTTCTTTCGTTGTATTCCACAATAGGCTCCAAAGAAATGGTAATGGCCCAACCTGGATGGTATTTAGAAACATAGGGCTGATCGATCCAGGTTCCTGCCAAATCAAGGCGATAGGGAATCTGACACTTGCTATCATTTCGCAATGATGTGGTTGAGCGCGCAGGTAATCCCGATTCAGGAATGCGATTCAGTACGATGTAGTCAATGCCCAGCTCCCGACACAAAGCGGCTTTAGAAGGGGAATTCCCATCCTCATTTACCAGAAAAATATCGGGACGAAATTTTCTAACATCCTCCTCAAAATCCATCATATCCGATCCACTATTGATCCATCCATCGGTCACAAAACGAATCGACTTCACCATATACAAGCGCTCCTGCTCACTGTTAATGGTCTCCCGACCTTTCAGCGTCCTGATGGTTTGATCGGAACCAATGCCCACATACAAATCGCCATAAGTAGCCGCCTCCTTAAAGAAGGCCACATGACCACTGTGAAGCATATCATAACAGCCTGATACAAATACCTTTTTTTTCATTATTCAATTGTTTTTTCGAGCTTCCCAATTCATTATCATATTTCTCTTTGCAGGGAGATTGCTTTGTCGTCATGCTTCCTCCTCGAAATGACGGCCTTTGATTGTCATTGCGAAGGAGTCTAAGCGACTGCGCTAATCTATTGATTATTGAGTCTCCCTTTAATTACACTACCCGATTCGGGGAGATTGCCACGGCTTCATTCTTCAGCCTCGCAATGACAATAAGGAATTACTCAAAGTAATTCATCACCTGATAACCACCCGCTTTCAGGTAAGCATCCTTCTTGAACAATTTGATGTCTGATTGCATCATGTCTTCAACCAAACCGGCCAAATCGTATTCTGGTTTCCAACCCAATACAGTATTCGATTTTGTTGGATCACCAATTAACAAATCAACTTCGGTTGGACGGAAATATTGAGGATCAACTCCTACGATTTGTTCTTCTTTGGCTGCACGTGCTTTGATTGCCTCTAAATACTGTGCTCCTACTCTTTCGGTAAACAAGGCTTCATCAACAGCTACCAAATGTCCTTTTTCCTCTACTCCTTCACCTCGGAATTCAATGCTTAAACCCACTTCTTTACCTGCTAACAAAATAAAATCACGAATACTGGTTGTAATTCCCGTAGCAATCACGTAATCCGAAGGCTCATCCTGCTGAAGAATGGCGTGCATGGCACGAATGTAATCTTTCGCATGTCCCCAATCTCGTTTCGAACTTAAATTTCCCATATAGGTTTGCTCCTGCATACCCAAAGCAATACGGCTCATGGCACGGGTTACCTTACGGGTTACAAAAGTTTCTCCACGAATTGGTGATTCATGATTAAACAGAATTCCGTTTGATGCATGCATTTTGTAAGCCTCACGGTAATTCACCGTAATCCAGTAGGCGTACATTTTAGCCACCGCATAAGGTGAGCGTGGGTAGAAAGGTGTCGTTTCCTTTTGAGGAACTTCCTGAACCAAACCATACAACTCGGAAGTTGAGGCCTGATAAATACGAGTTTTTTCTGTTAAGCCCAACAAACGAACTGCCTCCAAAATACGAAGGGTTCCCAAACCATCTGCATTCCCAACATATTCAGGTGTTTCGAAACTCACAGCTACATGCGACATGGCAGCCAAATTGTAAATCTCATCTGGTTGTACTTCCTGAATGATACGGGTAATATTCATCGAATCCGTTAAATCACCATAATGAAGGATAAAATTTCTATCTTCTACGTGTGGATCTTGATAGATATGATCAATACGATCAGTATTAAATAGTGAAGAACGACGCTTCAAGCCATGTACTATATATCCTTGCTTCAATAAATATTCTGATAGGTAAGCTCCGTCCTGACCGGTAACTCCCGTAATTAATGCTACTTTTTTTGACATTATTTTATTTTTTTAATTTTTTATCAACCTTATTAGATCTTATAACAAAACCATCTATTGTTTTTTTAATACCTACTTCTGCTTCAATTGGTAGAGAAGCACACAATACAAGTTGTAACTTCTTAGTAGAAACAATATAGTTTTCAGTCAATTTATTCAATCTCTCTGTGTTTAATGGTAAACGAAAAACATCACCAAATTTAGCCAAAAAATTGACAAAGCCTTTTGGAAAATACCACAAGCGGGGTTTACGTCCCACCCCTTCTGAGATGATCTGAATAAGCTTGTTCGTTGAAAGCCATTTTTCATCAGCGATATTGTAAGTCCCAGAGCTAATATTATTGTCAATAAAAGATTTGAAAATAAAACAAAGATTTTCAACTGATACAAATGAACGCTTATTCTCAAAAGACGCTAAAGGCCAAGGAATCCCCTTTGATACAAAATTATAAAGTAAATTTAAATTTCCTTTATTACCAGGACCATGAATCATGGCTGGTCTAAAAATATATAAATTCTTATTTTCAGGTAAGACAATTGAATTTAAATAGTCCTCTGCTTTTATTTTTGACTTTCCATAAGCTGTAATTGGATTCGGAATAACCTCTTCTGTTAATTCACCATTAACAGTGTCAGCAACAGCCTTAACTGAGCTCATCATAAAAAATTGAGTTGCCGAAGAATGTTGATACCAATTATATATTTTCTTCGTCAAACCATAGTTAATATCGAAATAGGATTTTTCATCACAAATATTCTTCAAATCGTGAGCCTTACCTGCCAAATGAATGACAACATCAATATCCTTAATTTCTCCTATATTATCCCACGAATAAATCTTTTCGACACCTTCAATATTATCGAAAACAATATCTAAACCCAAAAGTGTATAATTATTTTTTGGAGAAAAATATTTAACAAGATTTTGACCTACAAAACCAGAAATTCCAGTGATTAATATTTTCATAATTAAGATATAAACTCTTTAATTTTTAAAAACTTATAAAAAAGATATCTAACTAAATTAAAAGGTATCTGATTCTCTTTAAAGGCTCGCCTAAGTTCCTTTGTAATAATAATAGTACTTTTTATTCCTTGTGTACTTACACCACCGGTAAGCATTCTAACCATATATTTATCAGTAAATCTAGATCTCACTTTATTTAGTTCTAAAAACCGAAGCATTAACTCTACGTCAGCTGCTATTTTATAATCAATTTTGTATAAGCCATATTTATCATACAATCCCTTTTTACAATAAAAAGTTGGGTGTGCAGGAGACCAACTCTTAGAAAAAAGTCCCTGTTCATACGGCTTAGATTTCCATTTACGAGTTATCTTACCTTCTGAATTAAAAAACACTAAATTTCCATATACACAATCAATTTCTTCAGATTCAAACACATCAACTAAGTTTTGAAGCACATCATTATCATAAAATAAATCGTCTGAATTTAAAATGCCTACAATATCACCCGTCGCTAGATTAATACCTTTGTTCATGGCATCGTAAATGCCTTTGTCTGGTTCAGAAACAATTTTACTTACACGATTGGGTAAAGATTCGATTATATTAACCGTATCGTCTTTTGACGCACCATCAATAATAATGTGCTCAATATCCAAATATGTTTGGTTATTTACTGAAGCAATACAATCTTCTATAGTTGCAGAACTATTATAAGTAACTGTAATAATTGATATTTTCATTCTGAAATAGTCCTTTCTTTTATTATGGTAACAAGGAAACAGTTAGGTATTGCGTTTCCGAAAAAACCAGTACCACTGGTAATTAGGAGAATTTTGTTTTTAAACATTTTTTTATTTATAATGTTATTGAATAATAATATTACAATTAGGCTACTACAGATTGCCATATATCCAACATTTCTTTCCACACAATAGGCATCGAATACAAATAATTTACCCGTTCTTGAGCATTTTGCCCACATTTAATTGCATAATCCTGATTATTAAGCATTTTTAAGATTGCTTTTTTCAATTGTTCTTTATTTTTTGGCTCAATGCAAATCCCATGGTTTTCCCCATTTTTAATATCTAGCATTTCCGGAATAGCCCCAACGTTTGTAGTAATAATTGGGCATCCGCAGGCCATACTTTCTAAAATTACATTTGGAAACCCCTCGGTATAGGTAGGTAATACAAATACACCGGCCGTAAGCATTTCGTGCAGAACAACGTTGTAGGGCTGATTACCACATATTTCAAGCCAACTGTTATCGCCAGTATCAAGGCAATTAAATATTTGGTCTTTCATGTTTTCATTTACATGCCCCAACATTTTAAGCTGAATACCAGAAATCGATTTACATACTTCCACCAATTCAAAAATGCCCTTTGTTTCCAACAGCTGTCCCACAAAAATAATTTTTCGTTCCTCTTTTATTGCATTTTTATGAGCGACAACGTATTCGTTTACAAAAGGTGCGAGCGGATTAGGCAATAGGACAACATTTGTGAAGCCTCCTTTTTGTAAGGCAATATACGATTGCTTGTCAATTACCACTATTTTATCTGCCAAGCCAACCACTTGTCGCAACAGCTTGTATTCCCAATTTTGTTTGATGCACAATTCTGGAATACGTCCAAAACGGAAATGCACAATCGTACGGATGCCTTTGCGTCTAGATGCTTTCAACAATAATAAATCTTTAAGCAAACTCAATGATCCACTGGATACAATGTGTGAAATATCAGGCTTTTCATTTTTGATAACTTGCTTGTACTGGCCATAAATATGAAAATAATCAATAATCCCCAATCGTATTCTTTTCATTTTTGAAACATAACCGATAAAATGTTTTCGGGGCATAGGAAATAAAATCAAATCAAGTTGATCTTCTTGAAAATTATTATAATAAGCCAAAATATGTTCTGTCCAACGCGAGATACCACCAGATGCACCAGGTGGTGGAGTGCAAAGTAAAACTTTTAGTTTTTTATTTATCATTTGTTATTTATCATTTGTTACCGTACAATTTTCTCTAAATGTAATCTCTTAGGATAAATTAGTTGTTCATGTTGCATAATCTGTTCTGGTACAGTCCGATATTTTATTTTTTTTACTGGCAATCCTCCAACTATTGCATAGAGTATTACATCTATATTTACAATTGCACCTGCAGCCACAGTTACACCATCACCAATATGAACTGGCTTATCGTCTTCGAGCCTTTTATCTTTTACAAAATAATCAGTAATAAACTTGCCAACTATATCATAACGATGATCCCCCTCCTCTAATTGTAACATTTGGAGCAAAAGCAACATTATTACCTATGTAAATATGACTAATAGTTGCAACAAAACTTGAATGTTATCCAAATACCAACATTTTCATCTATTGGTTGAAAGGAATTCCTAAAAACATACATTAGAAGTCTATCATATATATTTCCTATCAGAATAATTATTTGTGCAAATGGTTTCATATTATTTATTGATTGTATTTTCCCAAAGGTCAATTATTTTTTCAGAATTAAACAAAACTTTAGATTTCCTTTGTGAACATTCACCCATTTTTAAAATATCATCTGCTGTTAAATTTAATAATTTTCGTAATGCAACAGCTATTGCATTAGGAGTCGTTTTCTCACAAATCACACCATTAGAATCATCAATAAATTGATTGTAATCTGATACTCTTGTCATGATAATTGGTTTCCCAAAGCTCATACTTTCACAGATAGTATTAGGTAACCCCTCAACAGTGCTAAATAATCCAACAAAATCAGCCGCATGCATTTTATTATAAATATCGTTAGTAGGCCCGTGTAAAGAAATAATATTTCCTAATTTATTATTCTTAATTAAATCTATTGAATCATCATAAATCCCCATACCCTCTATAGAATCAACATTCTTTCTACCATACCAATCAACAGAAAACCTTTTTCTTTCCCCACTATTCAATAAAGCTAGGGCACTTATTAAACCAATAGAATTTTTTAAGCCCTGATAACTCGCAGCTACAACTATATGAATTTTACCATTTCTCAAAGGTGTGTATATAGAGGTAACCTTAGATAATATAACCGTATTATAAATTACATGTAACTTTTTATTGAATTTAGGATAATATTTTACCCACATTTTTCGCGAATTCTCAGAGTTACAAACTATGGAGTCAGAATATCGCTGAAACCAATTAAAAATTCTATTCTTTCTAGTATTAAAAGTAGATTCCTTAGAACTTCTCTCACTCGTAATTACATTCCAATTTTTGCCACCAATAGCAGCAAAACAATTTAAAAAATTAGGTGTATCCATAAAAGATATCACAGCATCATAATTACCACAACGAATAAACTTACGAATACGAAATATTCTCTTGATTATATTAGTAGAAGAAATAGTTGTAATAGGAATACTATTATCTTTTAAACTTTGTTTGAAAAAATCCCCCTCAGAGTATACTAAAAAAGAAACCTCATAGCCTATCTTATTTAGTAAACTGGCAACAGTTGTCATTTGACGCTGTGCACCACCTGAACCAAGACTATCAATTAAAAATAATATTTTCATTCTTTTAATATTTAATAAATAAATACAGTACACATAAGCCTAAATAAGCAAATATCGAAATGATCACATTGTTTTTAAAAAAAGTTGGATAATTATAATAGCCATAGGAAAAAATTAGATAAAGGACAGGATACATACAAACCAATCTTCTAGGATTCATATTCGAAGTATTGGCAAATAAAAAAATAATAAATACTATACCTGTATAAAGAAGCATGGTAGGAATATTTTTTCGATATTCTTTTACCCAAATATATTTAACCGTTCCAAAACAAACAATAAACCAAAAAAAAGGAGATATCATTTCAATAAATCCATCAATTGATTCAAAAATATTATTAGAATCTAATAATTGATTCCAAGATGGGAAAGGTGAAATTTGTGAATATATCACTATGACTAATTGCTTTATACCAACAGGTAAACGCAATAAATATTTAGCAAGTCCCCCCTGCTCTGTTAGTCCTGATGTGAATTCAACATATCCTTCCATAGTTGACATAATTGCTTGAATATATACTATGACTACACTAGCCACAAATATACCGACAATCAAAATAAGAACGATTAAAAATTTACGCACATACTTAAAGTTTTCTCTTTCCTTTGATTTTTCATAAATATACAGTACAGGCATGAAAGCCATAAACAAACCATGCTCTAATCTAAATTGTATGGTAATAAGAACAATACCTACTAGAAGTATCAACTTCCTTATTGAGAATGAACTAAATAAAATTGATAATCCCCATATGTATAAAAAATTAATTTGTACATCTCTTGTTATTTTCCCGCCAGATAATATCAAATACGAACAAACAACATAAACAAGAACATATTTGAATGATTCTTTAGTGGGTATATATTGCTTAATAATTTTATATAAATATATAGAGCATAAAGATGCAACAAAAGCCGAATTCATATATTGAATTAAAGGAGAATTACCACAGAGATAATTATTCGCAATATATGCAAGAAATCCTCTATAAAAATGAGCTCCTTCATTTTCAATATGTATTCGATATTTAAAACAAACTTTATAAATAGAAGAAATGCTTGGCTTTTCTCCTAATGACTGAGCAATACCAAAAAAATGCTGTTCATCTAAACTAATAAACCGAGAACCTCTAGTCAAATAGCCCCAATAAATTATAGCTACGTAAACTGAAAAAACACTCAATGAGATGAAAAATAATTGCATTGCCTTTATTCTATCATCATCATTTTTAAATATATTGAGTGATATAGTGACACCTACCAAAATATAAACAATATACGAGGCTACAATGTTAATGAAACTATCCATAAAAAATCTTTCCTTTATCTAAATCTGTATGATTTTACACTTTTCAAATAACTACGATAATCTATAAAAAGCTCAACACAATATATGTTTTTGGATAAAAAACATATAAATATCGATTTAAACATAGATAAGAACTTATATTTCTTCAAACGTTCTACCAAAATAGTTAATAAAACAAAATATTGAATATTTTCTTTCTGTTTAATATTAAAATCCACAGTCAAGTTATTCATACATTTGTATGAAGCTTCAGATAATGAAACTCCAGCCATATCAGCAATTGGTAAAAAACCTTCCGGTCTGGTACTCATCTCAATAAAATAATAAGCATTTTCATACTTTTTAAACTCTAAACCTCCAACTCCTACATAATCAATGGATTTTAAGAAATGCTTACAAATAGTAGATAGTGTGATATCTTTTTCTGTAGTACCGATAGTCATTATTCCATTAGTTTGCATGGTTTTGTTTCCCATACACTCTAAAATGTCACCATTCTCATCTCTATAGAAGATATAAAATTTGTGTGCTTCATCTTCACCAGGGATGTATTCCTGACACAAAACTGTACCGTTACACATGGTTTCGTCGTGGAACATATATTCAAACGACTCTTTGTCAAGAATTTTAAATTTATAACCAACTTTTACATTTGAAGAAATAGGTTTTACAACAATAGGAAATGAAAAGATTTTCAGAATGTCAGCTGTATCTTTCAAACAAGTAATAAGCTTACTTTTAGGTATTAGAATACCCTGTCTTTCTGCTAAACGTTCTGCATCCCCCTTTTTATTATATCCTTTTACTATTTCATCTGAAGGTAAACACAAATCAAATATTTTTTCAAATTCTCCTCTATTTTGGCTAATTAATAAACATTGTTGATCGGTAGTTGAATATAATATTGGTTTAATTAAAAAATTCTTTTCCAACACTAATTGTTTGCAAAAAGTCAACAATACACTAGACTGCACATAGTATACTTCATTTACAAACTTAGATGCTTTATATAATTTAGCAAACTTCTCATTGAAAGATATCAGATATACTTCTGCACCCAATTTATGAGCACTTTTGCACAATGATAAAACACTTCCCATGGTTGTACCTGCTAAAATAATTACTGATTTCATCATTTTTTTTAAAATTATTCTAGGTATTTAACTATTTTTGCTGATATACTAGCAAATAACATCCCACTTGACATATCTTTATTGACAACAGCTCCTACTATAACTACTAAATAACAATATTACTATAGAGTTCAATGGTAATTTTAACATCACTTGATATACAACTAACAGTACAAAAGGCAAAACAACTATCATTCTTATTGGTGACTTTCTTTTTCATTTATTTGTCTTTAATATCATAAATATGACTTACTAAATTTAGTAATATAAAAATTAAACAATTTATAACGGTTTAAATATGGTGCGTTTGGCATTAAATGCTCCAAACTTTCTACTTTATTTATTGCTATAATTTTCAATTTTAGTACTATCTGCAAAATACACTCTATTTATTATTGTGCATTCGTAACTTATCATACATTTTCAATTTCTTGTTTAGTATAATACTAAATTTTGATGCACCTTTTTTATTTAAATGATCTTGGTTGTAAAAATCTTTTTTTAAAAATCGACAATCTTCGTTAAAACGCCAATACTGAATATTATATTTTTGACATATATTATCAATATCTTCAATATTTCGTTTTATTTGTTTTTTGTCAAGATATTTATTGTATTCTCTATAAGTTGGTGATGAAAACAAAACGGGCTCAATGTTCTTATTTTTTAAAAAAAGAATAAAACTATTTAAATCTTTAATTACTTCAACTCGTTCACTTTTATTTATATTTTCTTTGAAATTACTAGCCTTTTTTTTGTAAGAAAGATTATTAAATGAATAATTATTTAAACCTTCAAGTCCTATAAAACCACCACATAAATGGTCTGTAATATTAACTCCATTTTCGACATTAAAATTGATAATTGAATCATTTCTATATTTAAGAGTATTTAATACTCTTTTTTTAATTAAACTTAAAGATACTTTAGGTGTATAGCCCCAAATAAAAGGAGATACCGTTGACTTTATGTAATCCTTATTTTTGTATTTGATACCATTTGCATAATAAGACCATATATCCCTAACCCCCTGAGAAGATGTAAAAAGTGAATGATAGTCTACACTAATAAAAACATATTTAAGATTTCTTACTCCTTCATTTATCGCTTTGATAGTTAATCTTTTATCAAAATATATCTGTTGACTAACATTTGCTATATTATACCCTATAAAATCCTCAAGCATACAAGGATTAACGGAATAATTGGCGTGCGAATTTCCAAGAAATAAAACTTGAATAGAATCTTTAGCATTTAACAATCCATTATATTTCATAGTGTATAAACTATCCATATTACGGAGATAACCATCAATTGATAAAATGAAAATTAATGGTAGAAAAGAAAATAACATTATTTTGTATATGAATTTTTTCATTTGAACCTCTAAAATTGAAAATAAATAAATTGTTGTTCTTCTCCCATAAATAATATTATCACAATTATTATAGAATAATAGAAAGCATATCTAAATAGCCTTTTCCACCTAAAACCTAATCTTGCAATAGCATATTCTTCATTCCTTCCACACCATTCAATAATGATAAAAATAAGAATTATAATTAAAGTTACTAATGCATGTCTCATTCCAGAGAAATGTGGAATTGTAAATAATGATTTTGAAAAAATAGTTAATAAATAATTTTGTGCATGTCCAATATTTTCTGCTCTAAAAAACACCCAAGCCAAAACAGTTAATCCAAAAGTAATTCCCATTTGGTATAATTCTTTAAATGAAGGAAATATCTTTCCCTGTGCAACTATATCCAAATTATTACGATTATTATTTTTAAGCATCACTGGTAGAAAATAACAAGCATTTATAAATCCCCAAGCCAGAAATGTCCAATTTGCACCATGCCAAAATCCACTAACAATAAATATTACAAATGTATTTCTAATTTTCATCCAAATTCCGCCACGACTACCACCTATCGGAATGTATAAATAATCTCTAAACCAAGTTGATAACGAAATATGCCAACGTCTCCAAAATTCAGCAATATCTCTTGAAAAATATGGAAATGCAAAATTTTGTTTCAAGTCAAATCCAAAAAGTCTTGATGTTCCGATAGCTATATCTGAATATCCAGAAAAATCACAATAAATTTGAAATGTAAAAAATAGGGCCCCTAAAACTAACGTACTACCTGAATAATCAGCCGAATTACTAAATATTTCATTTGCAACTCGTGCAGAATTATCAGCAATTACAATTTTTTTAAAAAATCCCCACAAGATTTGTCTTAGCCCATCAACTGCTTTGTCATATTCAAAAGTTCTTTTTTTATGGAATTGAGGTAATAAATTAGTAGCTCTTTCAATTGGACCTGCAACTAATTGAGGAAAGAAACTTACAAATGCTGAAAATGCAATAAAGTCTTTTGTAGGTTTGAGTTTTTGTTTATAGACGTCTATTGTATAACTCAAAGTTTGGAAAGTATAGAAACTAATTCCTACTGGTAATATAATATTTAACGAATTTGGCTTTATTTCAGTCCCAAAAAATGAGAATGCTGTTATAAAGTTTTCAAGAAAAAAATTATAGTATTTAAAAAAACCAAGAAAACCAAGGTTAATCAAGATACTTATCCATAATAATGTTTTTCTTTTTAGTTTATTTTCTTCTGTTCCTAATTTTCGCCCAACAGAATAATCAACAAATGTACTGAAAATTATTAATGATAAAAACCTCCAGTCCCACCAACCATAAAAAACATAACTAGCAAAAAAAACCAAAAAATTTTGAAGTTTAAGGTTTTTATTCGTTACAAACCAATATAATAAAAATACTATCGGTAAAAATATTGCAAAATCTATTGAGTTAAAAAGCATTTATTTTCTATTCTCTTAATGTACGTAATTAGGTTTATTAGTATGATGTATAGCATATTAATACACTATAAAACCACATTCATAAGCACTTTTACACAATGATAAAATGCTTACCATGGTTGTACCTACTAAAACAATTACTGGTTTCATATAATCTTTATTTATGATTTAATAAATACTTATTCAAAGCTAAAACAATAAAACTTTTCAAAGTATGAAAAAGAGGCCCCAAATCCTTTTTATTATAAAGAAGATGACTATCAGCTTTAATGCACTGATTAATCCATTTTTGAACAGATATTTTTTTTGTTCTTACAAATTGAAAAAAATCTGTTAGCTCATTCATTCCGGTAAAATAATCTTTTAATAATACATCTTCAATCTCCAAGCTATTATTCACAAGTGATTTACACCAAATATAAGGTAAGTTAGCACCTCCAGTCGTAGTAAAGTAACTAAAACCATCATGTCTAAAATTAATTTCCGTAAAAAATAGATTATTGCTTTTATCTACTAAAAATTCAACAGAGAATAATCCGCTATATTGCGTTTCTTCAATTAACTTATGCACATTATTTCTAAATTCTTCTTTTTGGTTTTCAAATTTCTCAAAATAAACATAACCTCCAAATTCGTTTTTAGTAAAACGAAAAAACTTTTCAATGAAAGGGATATAAATTTGTTTTCCAGAATTAATTGATAATCCTTGTAAACAAATTTCATTTTTCTTATCAATATATTGTTGCAATAGAATTTTATCGCTTCTTACTTTTTTTAAAGCATCAGCTAATTCAACTTTATTCCCACATAAAAATACATCTTTTTTTCCACCTTTAATAGTCATTATAGACTTAGTAAAACATGGATATACCATATCGTCAGGTATGGAATCATTTTTATCAATAAGGACAGATTTAGGTGAAACAAATCCAAATTGTTCTGCAACTTCTGATATTATTATTTTATCCATTAATGCTGTAATCCTACCATCAATTTGTGCGTTCGGCAGATAGAAATCATTTTTGAGCTTCGAATAGTTCTTATCTATAATGCTTGCTGTTTCATCATTACTACATATTATTATTGGCTTTAGACATTCATTTAAAAAGTTATCAAGAATAAACTTTAAACCTTCTTCTACAGTATCAACATGAACTACTATCGAAGGATATTTACTACTAAAAATCATTCCTGATTTAGATCCATACAAAACGCAAATCGGTTTAATACTCTCTTCTCCTAAACTTCTTACAATACCAAGAGCATTTATATGATTAAACCCCAAAACAATAACTTTATTTCTCACCATAACTATTTCTTCATGATACTTAAAATTATTTTCTTAACACTTTTAATTCCTTTGCTTTTGAAAACTATAGACAAAGACAGATAGCAAAAGATCATTAACAATCCACATATTACTAGAAGGATATATTTATTGAATTCCAAACTTGTACCGATCCACACAACTATAAATATTGATGCAAAAGATATTATTATCGTTTTGCTTTGATCTATTATAAAATCAACAATATTGTACTTTATTAATTTAAAGGCAAAACCAATATAAAGCGAACCGCCAAATATTCCTGAGACAGTAAATCCAACAGCTAAAGCTAATACACTAACTTGTGCTAATACAACAACCGTAATTAGTCTAACAACCTGTTTTACAATCGCCAGATAAAACATTATCTTTGTCTTTCCTTTAACCATTATAATATTCGTCGCTAACTTTTGTAAAGGGAAAAAAATATCAAATACACTGCTAATGGATAAGTATATCCCAGCAGCGATCCATTTATCACCAAATAAACATGTAACAACTAAATCTCCATGAAATATTACAAATAAAGATGTTGGTAAAAAGATGAAAATTACAATTTGAAAAATCTCAATATAACTTTCCCGTAACTTATCTTGATCATTTTTCAACTTCGAAGTGATGGGATATGTAACCTGCTCTAATACACTAACAAAAGGGGAGACAATATATCCATCTAATTTTCTTCCCTGGGAATAATACCCTAGGTCTTTTTTAGTGTACATCTTACCAATAAACATTGAACTAATATTAGTTACAATCGCATCGAGTAGACCTTGCATCAATAAAAATCCTCCAAAAGAAAAATATTTTTTTATAGGTTGAAAACTAAAAACCAAAGATGGTTTCCATTTGGCAAAATACCATAATGCAATAGCTTTAAATAAAGGTTGTATAATCATATTGGCAGCTAAAGCCCATACACCAAAGCCTAACAAAGCTAATATTAATGCAGTCACACCAGCACCTATCATACCTATTACAGCGCATTTTGAAACTATTGGGAATTTGAATTCTCTAACGAGTTTTGCATTTTGAATAATAATTAACGAATTAAATATAATTACCAAAAATGTCACTCGCGATAAAGTCACCAATTGAGGTGCATGAAAAAAATCAGCAATTAGAGGTGCTGTAAAAAATAAACCAATATAAATAACAATTGATACGCCCAGATTTAAATAGAAGACAGATGATAGATCCGTTTGCGAAGGATTATCATCTCTAATGATTGCCTGGCTAAATCCACTATCAATAAAAACATTGGAAACTGCAATGAAAATAATTAACAATTCAATTAAAGCAAAGTCTTCAGGAATCAGAATTCTAGCCAAAACCATTGTAACCAAAAGACTTGTTAATCCTGTCCCCACCTTCCCCAAAGACATCCAAAAAAGCCCCTTTAATGATTCTTTACGTAAACTTGCCATTCTTATTTTTCTATGCTATTTATAATAACCTCACCCAGTTCATCCGAACTCATAAACTCCACATCAGGCCATTTCTTAACAATTGTTTTTAATAATTCAGAAAATTGCTTTAAATTATTATCTCTGTTTTCAGGCTGTATAGCTCCAATAAAATTCAACCGATGAGCACATATTACCGCAGGCTTCTTAAGTTTAAAAGCCTTTTCAATTCCCTTCAAACAATAATCAATATTGAGTTTTTTATTTTGTGTAGGTTCCCAAAGACAATTCCTGACTAAATAGGTTTGACCAAAATCATTTGATTCTCCCATATAATGATACTCACCTTGTTTCTTTGTAACAGCAGATTTTAATAATGAATATCTCTGAAAAGGAGCTCCTTGAATATATTGCACACCTTTCGCAAATGCAAACTCTTCAATTTCTTTATCCCATGTATAATTAGGAGCAATCATCGAAATAGATTTAAAACCAAACAATGATTCGAATATATCTAATCCTTCGCTGATACTAGTTTTTATAAAAGAATATTGATTTTCATTATTTACATCAAAAGCTCTTAAATGACTTTGTCTATTATCTTCATCATAACTAACTTGAGGAAAAAAAACATCTTCACCAAATGCTATTCTCATTTTGCCTAGATCTTTTTGAAGAGAATTAAGCCACATTTGCACATTCAAATGTTCCCGTCCATGAAATTGAGGACGAAATAAACCCTTGCTCATCCCTTCCTTCCACAAATCAAAAGATTTAACACAATTATTATACCTCTTAAAAGTTTCTGTTATGATTTCATAATGATAGTTTTGATAACTATCTCTGTGAATCTTATCAAAGTCAGGATTCGCCATAACACAATTTAGAGTTACTCTAACTGGATTGTTATTACAATCCTTCACTCCATTTAAGACATCCATCAAATTTAGCAAATCAGTTTCAGTTGCTAAAGAATCACAATAATCATAGCCAATATCAAAATTTAACTTCACTTCCATCTTTTGAAGCCTGTCCCTCGCTTCTTTAGATGGAATTCGAATACTGCCCCAATCGTCTGATTCAATCACGACAATCCTACGATTCGTTTGCCACCCTTTTTTTAGCATTAAACTATAATTATACCTATAATTTAAAACATCTAAATAGTGTTTAAATGACTTCATTTCCCCTCTTTATTTATCTTATTAGATTATCCACCATCCAATTCTGTGGAATAAACTTGCCTTCATTCCAACTAAGATTTTCATCCCAGTAACCACTTGCCTTATCTAAAAAATTCAGCATAGGAAAGCCATAACTAATCTCAACAAGATAAATATTATTATCTAAATCTTTAATAAAGTCAAATGCTGTTGATTGAGCACCAAGCTTTTTATTGAGTTTATATGCTAATGATATGAAATCCTTATCAATATTTTCATTAGGAAAAACTAAGTCCCCACTACCAGAAGCTCTAAAATCATTTTCTCTTATATTTCTTTGTAAAGCAACTGCCTTATCGCCGACAACAACAACACGTATATCAAAACCGTTGTTTGGTATGAAATCCTGAAAATACACATAGCCTTTTTCAGGTGAACGCATTTTTCCAAATTCAGTATTAATAAATAATCGTCCAATACCTTTGCAGACTGCCAAGAAAGTATCTTTTCCACCTTTGAATTTAGTCCATCTTTCTTTTAAGTTATTCCATTTGTCAAATTGTGGGAATCCCCTACCAAATGCCCTATTGATAAGTTTAATGGCTTCTAATTTTGTGCGGACAAGTTTTACATTTACTGCACCTGCCCCACCTCTTAGTTTAAATACTTTAGGGAAAGAAGTGTGTTCTATCCATTCTAAAGACTCCCTTTTTGTATAAAACACAAAAGAAGGTACTAATGGAGCACCAATTGCTTCGAACATATATTTTTGCCCAACTTTATCGTCAAAGTGCCAGCCCGTATTAAAATCAGGAAAAACCTTTTTACCTGCCATTTGAAGAGAGTACAACAATTGCTTGGCAAATAATGTATCGCGATAATCTGCATGATGGTGATGCCACATAAATGCGTCACAATCTTTCACCTTTTCTACAATGTCAGTATCATAGGCATCAACAATTGTATAAGCAATCTGTTTCTCTTCACAATAATTTATCCAACGATCGCTAAAAGATCCGGATCTATGATGTATAGCTATTTTCATAACAATAATATCTTTATAAATTTTCCCAGTACCATTTAGTGGCTTCTTTTATCCCAGCTTTTATTGAAAATTTAGGATCATATTCCAACAAAGTCTTCCCTTTTTCAATGGAAGCCAATGAGTGAGGTATATCACCTGCTCGCGTAGGACCATGAATAATCTGAACCTTTGCGATATCAGCATCGAATACTGCAAGGTTAGTCCTTAAAGCATCAATTAATTCATTTAAATCGGTACGCTCACCAAATGCAACATTAAAAACTTCAGCTAATACACTATCAGTGTCTACCCAAGTATCATTTTGTTTGTGTTTTGTATAATAGTCTTTGGCTCTTTCCTTAATTTCTTTCGTAGGCGTAATAGCTGCAAGCTGGTTAGCCTGAATCACATTTTCAATATAAGTAAAGTCACGGCTAAAAGTACCATCTCCATTGATTACCGGCGACTCATGAGCCATTAACTTTTTAACAAATAAGGGAATTACTGCAGCATAAGCTCCATTGGGATCCTGTCGGCGACCAAATACATTAAAGTAGCGCAAGCCTATAGTTTCGATACCATAGAGATCACTAAAGTTTTTGGCATACAATTCGTCTACATACTTGGTAATAGCGTAAGGCGAAAGAGCATTACCAATTTCATGTTCTACCTTAGGTAGAGCTTTTGAATCACCATAAGTTGATGAACTTGCAGCATATACAAAACGTTTCACTTTTGCCTCTTTAGCTGCAAATAACATTTTAACAAAACCACCAATATTGACATCAGTCGCAGTCATTGGGTCTACAATAGAACGTGGCACCGAGCCTAAGGCTGCCTGGTGTAACACATAATCCACACCTTCTACTGCTTTTTGGCAATCCTCATAATTGCGAATATCCCCTTCAACTAAAGTAAAATTGGGGTTACTAAGGTAGGGTTCTATATTGTGGCGGTGACCAGTCATAAAATTATCAAGACAAACCACCTTATTGTTTTGTCCAAGAAGTGCTTCGCACAGGTTAGAACCTATAAAGCCAGCTCCACCAGTCACTAATACTTTGCTATTTTCTATCATTTGAACTTATTATTCAATAATTACATTTTAAAGCCGACCGTCAACACTATCCTTATCAAGAACAGCTTTCACATCGTAGATCACACACGTATCTCTTTTTAGAGCAGACATATCTAATTTCAAAAATTCCTTATGAGCTACTGCTAATACAATTGCATCATATTTATTTTCCAATTCTGATGTCAATTCTACATTATATTCTTTTTTCACTTCATCTACACCTGCCCAAGGATCATAGATATCAACATGACAACCATAGTCGTTTAATTCACTATATATATCAATAGCTTTAGTATTTCGTATATCCGGACAATTTTCCTTAAAAGTAATCCCTAACATTAAGATATTTGAGTCCTTAATCTTTTGACCTTTCTTAATCATCAGCTTAACAGTCTGCTCTGCCACATATTTAGCCATGCTATCATTCAAACGTCTTCCTGCTAAAATGATTTCAGGATTATATCCAACTTCCTGTGCTTTTTGAGCCAAATAAAAAGGATCAACTCCAATACAATGTCCACCAACTAAACCTGGAGCAAATGGCAAAAAATTCCATTTAGTTCCTGCAGCTTCAAGAACCTGTCTTGTATCTATATCTAATAAATCAAAAATTTTAGCTAATTCATTTACAAAGGCAATATTAATATCCCGCTGAGAGTTCTCAATCACTTTAGCTGCCTCAGCAACTTTTATACAAGAAGCTTTATGAGTACCAGCAACAATCACGGTATTATAAACAGAATCAACTAAATCAGCAACTTCAGATGTTGAACCCGAAGTAACCTTTAAAATCTTAGTTACTGTATGTTTTTTATCTCCAGGATTAATCCGTTCTGGAGAATAACCTACAAAAAAATCTTTATTAAAAACTAAACCAGATACTTTTTCAAGAACGGGTACACACTCATCTTCTGTTACTCCAGGATAAACAGTCGATTCATAAACAACAACATCTCCTTTTTTTAGCACATTACCAACAGTTTCACTGGCTTTATACAAAGGTGTCAATACTGGTCTGTTATTCTTATCCGTTGGAGTTGGAACAGTAACTACATAAAAATTTGAATCTTCCAAATCTTTCAAATCTGATGAAAAACTAATTCCTAAATCCTCATTTGAATTATCAATTACATCTTTCAAATAAGCATCAGAGATTTCTAAAGTATGATCATGACCATTTTCAAGCTCTTTGATTCGATCCAAATTAATATCAAAACCAACTGTCTTAAATTTCTTACCAAACTCAACTGCTAAAGGCAATCCTACATAGCCTAATCCGATAACGGCAACTTTAATATCTTTCATTTTAAACTTGATTCTATGTGTTTTAATTCTTTTTACTAATTGTATTACACAAATTGAAACAGATTACGCGAATTTCGCGAATGAGCGGTCAGTGCGTTAAATTCACGAATCGTTTGTATTTTAATGAACGTTCACCAAAATTAACTAATAATCCCAACTGATAGTTCGTTACTTTTAAATAGTTGATTGTTTGTTGTTAATCTGTTTATTTTCAATACCTAATTAATTATTCGTCATGCTGAACTTGTTTACTTTCAGTGAGCTCGCAAGCTCGGTTCAGCATCTGCTCACTTATTTGTAAATCTTACATCCGTTAAATCCTTAGATCCTGGGATCCTGAAACAAGTTCAGGATGACGTTCATCAGTTCTAATCATTTTCCTTTACTCCACTGTTCTTTAATCGAACCCAGAAACTCCTTTCCAAACACCATTCCTATCCCAACAATTCCACCCAGGAAAGTCCAGATTACCAACATCATAGAACGCTTGGGCTTCGATTTCTCTATGGGCACGGATACAGGTTCAATTACCGTAAACACCGGCGTATCTTCTTTCACCTGAATTTTTTGTGTCTCCAGTTGCTTGGCTAACTCTGAATACACTCCGTAAACTAAATTGTATTCTGCCGTTAAGCTTTCTAATTCTGTTTGTGCTCTTGCAGTACTCACATTTTTATTACGGTCGCGAAAGTTAGCTAATTTTTCCTGAGCTGCTTCCGATTCTTTCTGTTTTTCTGCATAACGCTCTTCCACAAAAACCAATTGATCTTTTGCTTTCTGTATTTTAAAGTCGGTGATGGCCTCCTGCAAGAGAACCTGTGCTTTTTGTGCCAGCTGAGCTGCGGCTTTGGCTTCGGGCATACGGGCAGATAGAGAGATGTAGCCGTCTTTGTCATTGAATTCGATGGAGAGTTGGGCTGATAAGATTTCGATTAGCTTTTTTTCATCCTGGGAAATAGAGATGAGATCGCTGCTTGTAGGCGCAAGCATTGCGTCACTACCATTACCACGGATAGCCTTTAGGATTAAACCTGGTAGGCCGATGGTGTATTTCTTGATAGTTCCCAATAATCCTGGCTTTTTGATTTCCAGATAATAATCTGCAAATGTTACTTGTTTCTTCTGCCCTTCAATACTCAAAGATGTTTTCATCAGCTCCTTTTGAAAAGGGATGCTGTTTACAATCTTAGGATATAGCGTTGGGGGAATATCTGAGCCTCCACCCATTGAACCCAAGTTGATACCAGCCATGGCTGCCAGTCCTCCCAGACTACCGCCCAACTTGGATCCGCCCTCGGCCGATTGCGGCACCATGGTGGTAGAAGCGGTGTATTCTTTTGCGGAGAAGATCGCAATGAATAGGCCCAGCCCCATAAAGATAAGGGTGGTCTTAATGACTGTGCGGCGGCCTTCCCATAAAGTTTTGGCCAATTGAATCAAATCAATCTCATCTTCGGCTTGGGTTTGTATGTTCTTGTTTTCTTGCATTATTTCTATTTTCTTTTCTCTTACTATTTTGTTGAGATCCCTCGTCGCTTTGCTTCCCTCGGGATGACTGCTAAACTTTCTGGTCATTCTGAACTTATTTACTTTCAGTGAGCTCGTAAACTCGGTACAGCATCTGTATTTATCCTTGAGATCCTGAGATCCTGAGATCCTGAAACGAGTTCAGGATGTCTGCGTCAGTTCAGGATGACGTTCGTCAGTTCAGGATGACTGCGTCAGTTCTGGATGACTGCATCAGTTCTGAATCCTTTCCTTATTTCATTTATCTAAATTCCATTTTTAAATCCTTCAATTCTGGATTCAAGCTCTTAATTAAATTTGTCTTCCATTCACGCTTCCAATTTTTCAATTGTTTTTCTCTGGCAATAGCCTCACTAATATCATCAAACTCTTCAAAGTAAACCAAGTCTGTCAAATTATATTTACTTGTAAACTTTGATCCCACTCCTTCATCGTGCTCTGCTATCCGTCGTTTCAAATCGGATGTCACACCTATATATAATGTCGTTCTATTTTTATTCGTCATGATATAGATGTATCCTCCTTTCATTTTAATAGTATTCGTCATGCTGAACTTGTTTACTTTCAGTGAGCTCGTAAACTCGGTACAGCATCTGTATTTATTTTGAGATCCTTCAATTCTGAATTCAAACTCTTAATTAAAATAATATTCGTCATGCTGAACTTGTTTACTTTCAGTGAGCTCGTAAACTCGGTACAGCATCTGTATTTATTTTGAGATCCTT
>NZ_JBQTGK010000002.1:0-446454 GCF_052400665.1 Marinifilum sp. RC60d5 | reverse complement strand
CTTTAATTCTGGATTCAAACTCTTAATTAAAATAATATTCGTCATGCTGAACTTGTTTCAGCATCTGTATTTATCCTTGAGATCCTGAGATCCTTGAGATCCTTGAGATCCTTGAGATCCTTGAGATCCTGAGATCCTGAAACGAGTTCAGGATGACGTTCGTCAGTTCAGGATGACGTTCGTCAGTTCAGGATGACTGCGTCAGTTCTGGATGACGTTCGTCAGTTCAGGATGACTGCGTCAGTTCTGGATAACAGACGTCAATTCGTGTAATCCGTTTTATCCCGATAGCTATCGGGAGGTGTAATCCCTACCTAACAGATTGCTTCGTCGTTCCTCCTCGCAAAGACATTCATTAATAGAAGCCACGGCAAACTATCTCGTAGCCACGGCAATTGCCGTAATCAGCGTAGCAAAAGTCGATGCGATGGCCAGCCATTTGCTTGCCTGCGTTGCTTTGTCTACCTCTGGTTTTTCCGGAACAATAATTTCACAGCCTGGCTCTACCTTTGGGAAACGACGACCAAACAAACCACTTTTGGTAGCTGCCGTTGTTCCGTTGGCATACAATACATATACCTTTCCTTTTTTAGCTCTCAGGGCAAATCCTCCGGAGTTCATAATGTAGTCTTTGGCATTCTTCCTCTTCATAAAAGTATGAGCCACCGGATTCAGAACCGAACCCGACACCATTACCGTCTCAAGTTTCGATGGAATCAAAAGCTGATCTCCTGCCAGCAGCTGCAAATCTTCTACTCCTCCTGGATTCTTCATGATCTCAACCAGATTAAGTCCAACTACCTGATACTTTACTTTTTCTACCTCACCCGGATTCATGGTTGTATCCTGAGCAGCTATGGCCAGTTTGGCCTGATATTCTGCCTCACTCAATTCTATTCTTCTTCTTAAAGATGCACCTTTCACATAAGCCTCGAGTGTTAAACCCCCTGCTCTATTGATCACATCGGATATTTTTTCATCCTTCTTCGTTACTCCATACTCTCCGGCATACTTCACTTCTCCCTGCACGCTGACAGTTCCCTGCTCGCGATATCCCGGTGCACGGCGAACGTACACCTTATCGAATGGCTTCAGGATGAAAGCAGCATCTTCAGCATTTAGTTTTAAATTGCGGTCGACGCCCAACTGAAAAGTATGCAGAAGAGATTTGCTTAAATCGGCGGTCTCCTTATAATTCAGCACACGACTCACTTCAACACCCGTAACCTCAGCCCCTTCCTTAAAGCCACCGGCCTGAAAAACAAGATCGCTAACAGTTAAATTTTCTGCCCAGGCATACGTACCTGAAAATTGAACTTCTCCAACAATTTCCACCGTACGTGCTTCGCGCATCTCAAAAATAGAGGAAATCAAGACTTTGTCTTCCCGATGTAATTCTACATCTTCTGTTCCACTAAGCACCTTGCGGGGAGAAAAAGAAATGGATTCCAGACTCATGTCACTTTTCTTGCGGGTAATTACTCCACGCTCTAGAAAAGCCTCTTCCCTTAAACCTTCTGCTTTTTCGAGTAATTTCGATAAGCTCATGCCCTCAGTCAACTCATAATTACCCGGACGATACACAGCTCCTTCTATACTGATTCGATTCGCAAACCGCTCAACAATCTCACCTGCATAAATAGAATCTCCATTAATCAACACTTTCGTTTGATATTCATCAGAATCAAGACCTGTAAAACTTAAGGTTCGTCCGTTATTACGATACATCTCCAGACGATGAGTGTAAGCTTTATCGGTAAAACCTCCCGCATAACGTATCATGTCTGTTACATTCTCCTGGTCTTTGGCCTCGAACAAACCAACCCGTTTGAACTCACCTCCCAGCTTTATTCGATTCAGATAAGGACGCACCAAAACCACATCCTGATCGCGCAATTGAATATTAGCTTGTGTTTCTCCATCGATTAGGTAAGCATATACATCAACCGAATTGATTACTTTACCGTCACGAACCACATCGATCCTTCGAAAAGATCCATTCTCATTGGGTCCGCCAGCCAAATACAGAGCATTGAACACCGAAGCAGTTGCGGGCAAAGAATAGGTGCCCGGCACATTCACCTCTCCAATTACATTTACCTTAACTCCCTGCAAAGCTCCCAGACTCACATCGGCAAAGGTATTGGCATTCGCTCCCTGCATGCCATTGTAGATGCTCACCAAACGGCTCTTTATTTTTTCCTTCGCTTCTTTAAAACTTAGTCCGTATACATTTACGGGTCCCAAATCGGGAATTTGAAGTGCTCCGTTTTTCTGTACCCTAAGAAGGTAATTTTGCTGAGAAGCTCCATATACCGAGATATTCACTTCATCGCCCACTCCTAAGGCATAAGAATCGGATACCGGTACGTTTACATTGGGTGCAAAACTTAAATTCTCGGAATTAAAAAACTGGAATCCGAAAATCTTCTTTGTTTTTTCTGTTGCCTCAAATTCAACTTTGTCCGAAAATTGCTCCTGTAAATAATCAGAACTATCCGACTCTGCTGAAAACATTACATTATTGGACTGTTGTGTTAACTGATACGCTCTAATACGTTGTGTCAACTGATCAATCTGCACCTGAGAAGCCCCTCTTGCACGGGCCATAGTCATGGCCTCTTCCAGACTCATGCCATTTTTATCCATCTCATCAATCACTTTCTTAATCTGCGCATCACTTAAGGATTTTACATCAACGGTAGCAGGATTAATAGAGGTAGACTGGGCTGAAACACCAATACAGACCACTACTAAAAACCCCATCAACAAAGAACACTTTCGAATGAATCGAACCATAATTTTATAAATATTTAATATTCGGTCTATTTTTATCTATATTTTCAGAAATCACTTTGCATTGACAAAAGCCTATTTATTTAGGATCAATGTTTTTTTTAGCTGTGCAAAATTAAAAAACACTTCCGCAATTCCCTAATTTTAATGCATCTTTTATACCCTGTTGTACTTCTTACCATTTTAAAATAGAAAAGGCTCAACTTTCAGCCTGAAAAACAACTTCATAACTAAAAACCATCTTCTACTAATTTTTTTTACAAGGATACACAAAAAAAACATCTAAAACTTGTTGTTTTTACCAATCCCCTTCCAATAGAACAAAAAACAAATACTAACTCACCCTCTAGTTTTAACAAAAACAATACAAGAGCTCATTTTTTCAGGCTCGCAAACATAACTAGAAATTACCAGTAAATAAACTGCCAAATGTGCCAAGTTGTACGAGAATAAAAAAAGCTGTTTTTTAATAAACAAAACAGCTCTCAATAGTATGAATAGATCAATTTAGTTTAGCATTTTCTTAATTTCATCAGGTACTTTATTATCTCCCACAAGCTTTCTTTTCGAAACAATATTTTTATCCAGTTGCTCATAAATCGAATTCATCGATTTAAATTCAGGTACGATATTCTTCATGTGAGCTACAATCTTAAAATTATCATTTGTTTCAAGAATTTCATGAAAACGCTCTATCAACAACTGCACTTCCATAAGCTGATACTCCCGAACTTTTGCAACCATAATTCGTGGATGCTTGGTAGGAATCGTATTTTCTTTTACATTCAATAATTCTTCATATAATTTTTCACCTGGTCGTAAACCCGAGAATTGCACCTGAATATCTACTCCACACTTTAAACCACTTAGTTTAATCATTTTATATGCTAAATCAGCAATCTTAACCGATTTTCCCATATCAAAAATAAAGATCTTACCACCCGAGCCAATTGCACCTGCCTGCATCACTAACTGACAAGCCTCGGGAATGGTCATAAAATACCTCGTAATTTCAGGATGCGTAACCGTAACAGGCCCACCTTTATCAATTTGAGCTTTAAATCGCGGAATAACCGAACCATTGGAACCCAAAACGTTCCCAAAACGAGTGGTGATAAAATGAGTCTTGCCCCCTGGTTTATTTAAGGATTGAGTATAAATCTCAGCTATCCGCTTAGAAGCACCCATTACATTGGTTGGATTTACTGCCTTATCGGTAGAAACCATAACAAATCGTTCTATGCCAAACTCTAATGCTAAATCTGCAATATTTTTTGTTCCAAACACATTGGTTTTAATCGCTTCGGACGGATTGTTTTCCATCATAGGAACATGCTTATATGCTGCCGCATGATACACCAAATCTGGTTTGTAAACCTCAAACATCCTTTGAGTCCTTTCCTTATCCCTCACATCCCCAATTACTATTTCTGCCTTATAGAAATTCAATTCTTCTTTTAAGGAAAGTTCAATATCATACAAAGGAGACTCTGCCTGATCGAACAACACAATACTTTTCGGATTAAAACGAGCTATTTGGCGAACCATTTCACTACCTATAGATCCAGCAGCTCCTGTAACCAATACCGTCTTATTATTAACCTGCTTATTAATCTGGTCCCAATCCAATTTAATAGGATCACGCTCCAATAAATCCTCAATTTTAATGGCACGAATTTGTTTCACACTCAGCTCACCACTAACCCAACTTTCAAATTTAGGAACCTCCCACACCTTAACATTAAACTCAAGACATTTCTCTACAACCTGACTTTTTTGCTCAGCCGTCAAATCCTTTTTAGCTATTATGACTTTATCAATCTGCTCTTTTTCAATTAAAACACCTAAATCGTTTGTACTATATATTTTAACATCCTCGATCTTACTTCCCACTTTCTTATTGTTGTGATCGATAAATGCCACAATATAACTATTTACATCAGAGCCACTATCCAAAGCATGCTTGGCCATCAAACCAAACTCATCACTTCCATAAATCAATATATTTTCACGAACTTTTGAGCGGGTTAAATATCTATTATAAATTGCCTTAAATATAATACGACTAGTTGTCATCAAAAAAACAACCGAAATGTACTCGATTATTAATATGGAAAAAGGAACAATGAACACTCCCTCTCTCCCAATAAAGCTTATTAAATTAAAAAGAGTAAATACTGCAGAACCAATGGTAACCACAACAAAAATTCTTTCTGCATCCTTAGAACTTGTGTATCTTACTATACCCGCATAAGTACCACCGTACAAAAACGTTAAGGCCCTAAACAGAACAAAAATTGGAATAATAATCACAGCTGCACTGTTATGAACAGCTTCAAAATTAAAATTAAAACGCAATAAGTAAGCAGAAGAGATTGAAATTAAACTAATTGCCAAGTCGATTACAAAAACAATCCATCTTGGTGTTGTTTTATCAAAAACATTAATTTTTAATAAATTCATAATTTATAGTATATAAGTAGTGTTTGTCATTTTAAAAAACTCAATCAGTAAAATCTAACTACAGTTTAGCCTACAAAAGTAAAGCCTTATTCTACTATATGCAAGTGTCAAAGCTGTCAAGTTTTATTTTTATCAAGAAAAAGAGCAAATTCACACCTTCAAATCAAAATTTTATCTAAGAAAAAACTCTCTAATATGACTCATGTCTCCGCAAAGGGTTGCGTTATTTTTTTCTATATTTTTAATATTGATTCCGCTTAAATCAAGTTTCACCCTACTTCATAAGATTGTTATGCTAGAAACAAAAATGAAGTAATAAAGGGAAAGTAGCAAAGTTTAAAGGAAGAGTTTTCAAACTTCGAAAACCAAATTTCAAACCCCAAGACTAAAGGACAAAAGTCAAAAAGTCAAAAGCTTGCACGTCATCCTGAACTGACGAACGTCATCCTGAACTCGTTTCAGGATCTCAAGGATTTCAGGATCTCACAGAATTGAAGAAATTTAAGCATAAAGTTTAAAGGGTAAAGGAAAAAGGGTAAAGGAGGAAATTTCAAATCCCAAAATCCAAAATCCAAAGTTGAAGGGTCGAAAAGTCAAAAGCTTGCACGTCATCCTGAGGGAAGCGCAGCGACGAAGGATCTCATCGAACAGCAGGTTAAAGGCTAAAGGAGGAATAAGGAAAAAGGGTAAAGGAGGAAATTCCAAAGTCCAAATTCCAAAATCCAAAGTCGAAAAGTCAAAAGCTTGCACGTCATCCTGAGGGAAGCGCAGCGACGAAGGATCTCACAGAATTGAAGAAATTCAAGCATAAAGTTTAAAGGGTAAAGGAAAAAGGAAACCACAGATTTCACAGATAACACGAATCAACACAAATTCGGTTGAGCACTTTTAATTATGAATTATGAATTTCCGGCGGCTTTTTTCGACATTGCCAAAGTAGGTGGGGCCCCATAGCTGAAAAAGGCGTGAAGAAAAAAATCCGTTTTTAAAATGAATACTTTCTTCTGATAGGTATTTATCGTATGAATTCTAAGGAACGATCTATATGAATAAACGACAAGTCATTTTAAAAACATTACTTTTTTTTAGCCTTTAAAGCGTGATGGGTCACCGATTGGCGCAGTCTTGATTTTTTTGTTTCGTTTTTGGGTCAAGCCAAAAATGAAAAGCCCCTCCGGCTAGAGGACAGAAAAAAATTAAGAATTAAAAATTATCTGGCGGCTATTTCGGACATCCTAAAAGCATCAGACGCAGATTTTTAAGATTGTAACTATTTTGCTTGGTTTAAAATACAATTTTAGAACCTTGCTTCAACTGTCTCATTGATTCTAAGACATAAATATGATAAAGTATGATTTGGCAGCCTGCTTTTAATTAAGATAATCATAATCGCACGTCATCCTGAGGGAAGCGCAGCGACGAAGGATCTCTTCAAATAATTAAGAATTAGGAATTAATAATTTGGACTTTGTACTCCACATCAACAGATTGCCACGTCGTGCCTCCTCGCAAAGACAATGTGGAATTCTCATGATCACACGTCATCCTGAACTGACGAACGTCATCCTGAACTCGTTTCAGGATCTCAAGGATTTCAGGATCTCAAGGAATTAAAGAAATTCAAGCATAAAGTTTAAAGGGTAAAGGAAAAAGGGTAAAGGAGGAAATTCCAAAGTCCAAATTCCAAAATCCAAAGGTCGAAAAATCAAAAGCTTGCACGTCATCCTGAGGGAAGCGCAGCGACGAAGGATCTCACCGATTTAAAGGTTAAAGGCTAAATGTCCCCACTTGCACGTCATCCTGAACTCGTTTCAGGATCTCATGGAATTAAAGGAAACCTTAAATTCTCACAAATTAATTGGTCGTCTGCTCGAATCGTCTACTCGACATGAACAAGGCAGGTGGGGCCCCATAGCTGAAAAAGGCGTGAAGAAAAAAAACCATCCCAGTTTCCTGAGATGGTATTATTAATTACTAATTTTTCATTACTAATTAAAAAGTGGCAAACCTATAAGCCGGGTCCTGTCCCTCCAAAGAGGTTTCTATCATTTATCTAAAACATTTGTCACCAAATGCCTCAAGCAATCTACCCCCCGACATCGGCCGAGTAAGCCTACAGCTGCCGGTATACTTGATCTTGCAACACATAAGGTACACGGCTACCCATGTTACCACGGGCACCGGTGAGCTCTTACCTCACCTTTTCACCCTTACCAATTTATTACAAAGCACTATTGGCGGTTCTTTTCTGCTCTACTACTAAAGCCTTTCGGCCTTCTTCCCGTTAAGAAGTATGTTACTCTGTGTTGCCCGGACTTTCCTCTCCTTCCTGCGAAGCAGCGATAGAACGGTTTGCCGCCGCAAAGATAAGGAATAAGTGGTAAATAGCAAGTGACAGAGAATAAGTAATAAGAAACAAAAGGATGAAGGATGAAGGATAAAGAAAAAAGGATGAAGGATGAAGAAAAAAAGATCAAGTAATAAGGGTAAAGTTGTCACTTCGTTAGCCTTTTTCTGGTCTTATAACTTATTGTCCCGAGAATTTTCACAAGCTCATTCGATTCCACCTCAAGCTTCAACCATTCTTTATCATTTTCTGATATGGCAATAATAATCCTGATCCAATAGTTAGTTTCTCGCATCTCTTTTAATGAAATGCCTACTTTATTTGCGAAATCTGCACCAGAAACTGCAGCCTGGGCCTCTTCATAATTTGCCCCTACAGAAGTAGCTGATTTTAATATTTGAAATGCTATAACATTATACTCCTTTGAAACAGGTAAATTTCGTACATTTTTAATAATATTTACAGAGAAATGAAATAGCCGATTCTGTAATTGATTCTGTCCCATTTTATAATTGTTACTTATCACTTTTCCACAAAATAGAGTAGTACTACCAACAATATCAATTTAATCCTTGATGATTTTTCACTTCATCCTTTTCACTTATCACTTTACCCCTTATACTTGCAACTTGACACCTACAACTTTACAATAAAAGCATCCCGATAGCCTTTACGTCTGACTTCGCGTAACTGGCGGCGACAAACCCAATAATTATCATAATCCCCCGAGAAATATCGGTACAATTCTTCATACTGATCGTAGCTTCGGCTGATCCCTTTGATGGAAAACTGAGTGCTTTCCAGCGCTTTTTTCCCTGCAAAAATCTGAATGGTATAATGGGGAGAGGTGGAACTTTTTGTTGTAGGAAAAGAGCTTTCCTGAGTTCCGGGAGTTCTTATTTTTGCCTTAGTGAACCCTGCATTTTTTAATTTCTGAATAGCTGCCTTTGCCGTTGCCTTATCTGCGTAAGCCCCTAGTTCGATATGATACTCAGGAGCTGTACTTAACACATGAGTCAACTCATAATAATAATCATGATACTCCTTACCACGCATTTTGCGCCCCATATTGTCCTGAACAATCTGTACGTGATTCGAAGATATTTTTTGAGGAACTGCTGGCATTTTAATTTTTTCAGTTGGCTTTACAGGAACTGCCTTTTTCTTTACAAACGGATTTTCTGCCCTTTTTACCTGAAGATGATCCTGTAAAATTCCTTTTACAACATCAGATGAATATTCATTTTTTAAATTCACCACTCGAGCCTGATCGTATCCCAATTCTCGAATTTTCTCACTTAACTCCTCTACCTCAGCTATTGATTTTGTAATGCCTGAAAAATAGCGATACTCACCATTTTTTCCATTTAATTCGATTACATTATCAAGATTATCAAAATAATTTGTATAAACAGGATATTTATACTTTGCAATCTCTACAGCATAGGTCTTTTCTTCCGAGTACGATGAGCTAAAATTAATATCAAAAAAAGGTGAAAAATAGCTAATGATTCCGGCCGATAAAGAAATACAAATCAAAAAGAATATGTTTCTCATAACAAATAGGTAGAATGGAACACTGAGATTATTTCATCAGATTAACAATAGTAAATATAATAAAATACTCGTGGATAGAAAATAAAATTAATTAAACAACGACTGCTTTTGATAAAATCACCCATTTAGTCCTTATAAACCACATATATCAGTAGTAAACAATCACAGATTACCCAAACAAACAAGGCATTTATTAAGTAAGACATAAAATAAAAAGCACTCCCGGAAAGTCTAATTATAAGATTCTACTCCTTCATTAATAAAGAACTATCGCCATAGCTTAAAAATCGAAAATCGTTCTCCATTGCATATTTGTAGATTTTTCTCCACTTATCGCCCACCAATGCCGATATCAGCAATAGCAGGGTACTCTGGGGCTGATGAAAATTAGTTACCAAACCAGATATCACCTTAAAATCATAACCTGGAGCAATAATAATTTGAGTCGCCGCATTGAATAAAGTCAGCTCTCTTTCGTCCATATAATCACAAATTGCATCGAATGACTCTTTTAAATCATATTGCTTTGGCAGCTGATATGCTTCCCATTGTTCTAGCAGAGCCGGATTATTCTTATTGCTTAAAATCTTTACGCCCATCCAATACAAACTCTCCAAGGTACGCACCGAAGTGGTTCCTACAGCAACAATTTTCCCGATGCTGCTGCCGATACTTTTTAAACTTTCTTTGCTCACCTGAATGTGCTCAGTATGCATTTCATGATCGCCAATTTGTGCTGCTTTTACTGGCTTAAATGTTCCGGCACCCACATGTAAAGTTAACTCCTCGCGCTGCACTCCCCTGCTATCTAGCTTAGCAAATACATTTTCAGTAAAATGCAAACCTGCCGTAGGTGCTGCCACCGAACCTTCATATTTAGAATATACCGTTTGGTAGCGAAGCAAATCGGAAGCCTCGGTATCCCTGTTTAAATAAGGAGGGATAGGAATTTTACCAGTCTGTTCCAGCACATCGCTAAAACAAAGTTCGGGGTGATTCCATGAAAATTGCACCTCCTGAGCTCCATCGAGTTGGTTGATTCTCTCGGCCTGCAAGCAAAATTCTTGTCCATCGACAAAAAATGGCATTTTTAAGACGCCAGACTTCCATTTTCTCAGGTTTCCAATAATACATTTCCAGGAAGACTGCCCTTTGGCCTGGAATGCAAGACTATAATCTGCAGGATTTATAGGTTCTAAGCAAAATATTTCAATTCTCGCACCGGTTTCTTTGTGAAAAATCAATCGTGCCTGAATAACTTTAGTATTATTAAACACCATTTTCGTCCCTCTATCTATCTCCTCAGAAAGCTGGCAGAATACCGATTCTTTTATCTCCCCACCTTTAAACACTAACAATTTCGATAAATCTCTGTTTTCGAGAGGGTGTTTAGCGATTCGCTGATCTGGTAAATCGTATGTATATTCCGAAATCTGAATTTCTTTAGGCTCCGATTTTAAGCTGTTGGTAATTGTTTCCATCCTACTTTTATCTCCCTGCATATATTTTAGCTATGCGATTAATTTTGATCGGCAAAAATAGCTAACTTTGTTCGAAATTGAAAACATAGTGTGCGATTCAAGCATATTATCATTCATAATTTATGAATACTTGAATTGATATCAATAAAAAAACAAATACGATGCAAATTAACATAGGAGATAAAGTTAGATTTTTAAATGAAATTGGTGGCGGTGCGGTTACCCGGATTATAGATGCCAATACAGTTATGGTTTTAAACGATGAAGATGAGTTTGAGATTCCTACTCTCAAAAAAAATCTGGTAGTCGTAGAATCAGCCGGAGGAGAAAGTCAGCCCCCCAAAAACACAAGCGGATTACAAAGTCATAGTCCTGTTTTTACAGCCACAAAAGAACCTTTACATGTCGAAAAAGAAGATGTATACATTGCATTTGCTCCACGAGAAGGATACAAAATCACCGAAAGTCCGCTGGAACTGTATCTGATAAACGATACCAATCACATTTTACTCTACTCTTTTTATGATGAAAAAGAGGGTGACAAAGAAGGAATTACTGCAGGTAATCTGGATCCAAAATCGAAAATTCTACTAAATGAATACGACCCCAAAGAGCTGAACAATTTATCCGCTTGTTTCTTTCAAATCCTCTTTTATCAGCAAGGAAAATCGGCCATAAAGAAACCTCTGGAGAAAAGCATAAAAATTCAGCCGGTTAAGTTCTACAAATCGAGCTCTTATAAGGAAACAGCCTATTTTCAGCAAAATGTGATTCTGAGTAAGCTTACTGGTGAAGCAATAGAAGATAAACTTGAGGAGTTAAGTAAAAGTGAGTTTAAGAAGGTAATTCGTGAAAAAGAATTTTCAGGAACTGCTAAACCTCAAAAAGCAAGTACAAAAACCAAGGGTGATATTCTGGAAATCGACCTGCATATTAATGCACTTATAGATTCGGTTACTGGCCTATCTAATGCCGATATTCTAGACTATCAGCTCAATAAATTCCACGATATATTGAGACAAAATGAAAATAGTAAAGGCAAAAAAATAGTGTTTATTCACGGAATTGGGAATGGCACTTTAAAAAAGAAACTACACGACGAATTGCGCCGCAAGTACAAAAAATATTACCAGCAAGATGCTTCTTTTAAAGAGTATGGCTGGGGAGCTACGATGGTAACGATTAGGTAAGGCAAATTCAAAAAAATCAAATTTCAAATTTCAAAACCCAAGTTTCAAGTTTCAAAGTCCAAAGTCAAAAAAAATAAATTCCAAAAATCAAAACCCAAATTTCAAAACCAAAAATTAAAGCTTAGACTTATTACTTGATACTTGTCACTTGGAGCTTGGAGCTTGATACTTGTCACTTGAAACTTGGAACTTGTTACTTATTACTTGATACTTGTCACTTGACACTTGGAGCTTGGAGCTTGGAACTTCTTCCTTTATCCTTGTTCCTTACTACTTGTTTTTTGGAACTTGAAACTTGGAACTTCTTCCTTTTTCCTTTTTCCTTACTACTTGGTTTTTGGAACTTGTCACTTAAAACCTACGAATGAATAAAAGACTTAATAGGCTCGAAACAGGCCAAAAATGCGAGCAGACCTAGAACAGCAATAATAATTCCGGATATTTTATTGATCCAGAACAACTGTTTTAATCTGAATTTTTTACGAAATGCATTGATGATTGTTGAAAGTGTGTACCACCAAAGTCCTCCCCCCAGGAGAACTCCCAAAATTAGAAACAGCTCGATTCGAAGGGTTGGATTGCTTCCAAAAATAGAGGTCCCGGCAAATACTGCCACAAAAACAAATACTGCTATAGGATTCGATGCAGTCAGAAAGAAGATAGACAAAAAATCGCCCAGCATTCCTTTTTTACCAGTTTTTTTAGCCCCGCGTATTTGCTTTACCGGATTGGTAAGAAAAATTCGCATGCCCACGTACACCAAAAAAATACTGCCTATTAATTGAAGGTAAAATTCCTGTGTCTTTATAAAATTCAGGACAATTCCCAAACCAAATGCAGCAACTGTTGCATAAAACATATCGGCAACGGCAGCACCCATCCCGGAAATAAAACCGGCCAGCCTCCCTTTTTGTATTGTCTTTTGAATGATCAATACGCCAATTGGCCCCAAAGGTATAGATACCATTAAGCCAACAACAATGCCTTTAAAAATATATTGAAAGTCCAATTACTCGTCTTTTTCAGTTAACAAAATTGAATCGCAAAGTTCGTAAAATATCTTCTAAAACTCTATTTCTTCAGAAGAAAATCTTTGTAGAATTGTATCATCGTTAATTTCCTTTGATAATGACTCTATTACCTTAAGTGGCACATCGAAAAGATCAATCACGATTAAACCATCCAGGCAATCATTAAAATTAGGATCGATATTGAAACCTATAATCTTGGCATTTAAGGAAATATACTTTTTTAATAAAACCGGCAACTTATCATTTGTAATCTCAAAATCACCAATCAGCTTGTCTAATTTATTGATATCACTCTTTGCTGTTTCCAGTAATATATCAATATCCAGATCGCTTGTTTTAACTTTAAATTGTTTTCGAGGCTTAACCAGTTGTCCCAATTCATAATTAAAATAATTGGACATGATAAACTTAATTATCAAATCTTTAGATAAATTCGAATATTGATTACTAATACTCACCGGACCGATTAAATATCTCGACTCGGGATTTTTAAGAAGGAAATACAGTATCCCTTTCCATAACAAAAACAAAGGCATTGGCTTTCGCTGATATTCCTTAACAATAAACGAGCGACCTAATTCCAGCGACTGATTTAATACAGGCTGAAATTGCTTACTCATTTTAAAAAGGCTTTGCAAATAAAACCCCTTAAGCCCATAGCCCGATAAAATTTCATTTCCTTTTCCTACCCGATAGGCTCCTACTATTTTATGATTCTCTTCATCCCAGATAAAAAGCTGATGATAATACAAATCGTACTCGTCAACATCGATACTCTGATTGGTTCCTTCGCCTACCTCACGAAAAGTAATTTCACGCAGTCGCCCCAGTTCTGTTAAGATATTTGGCAACTTAGCAGAAGGCGCACAATATACAACATAAGAACGACTTTTAAATAACATATAATCTTCCTTCAGACTCTCTACTTCGGACCGAATTAATTCCGGATCCACCGGATCGATAAGGGGCTCTACTTTTTCTTTTTTACTTCTTCGCTTAAGCTTGTAGAATTTTTTCACCTCAATAGGTGTTCCCAGCATATATGTTTTTGTACGCAAAAATCGTCCGTACTGATTAATATCCGTAAAATCTTTCTGGTCTTTTACAGAAATAGGGTTTCCAATTCTTATGCGTATGGTTTTGTTCTTTTTATTTAGAAGTTCCGAGGGCAGTTTCACCGTTCTTAAGGTAGGATGAATCATCCCTAAAAGATGAAATATCAAACTATTACTACCCTGAAAATAAATTGGAACCACAGGAACTTCTGCTTTCTTAATAAATTTCAGGATAGAAGGCATCCATTGCTTATCGGTAATATTATGCGTTTCGAACCGATAGGAAGAAACCTCTCCTGCCGGAAAAATTCCCAATGGTTTCCCATCACTTAAATGTCTAAGGGCTTCTTTTAAACCACCTGTACTGGAGGCAACACCTTTACGGGTTTCGAAAGGGTTAACACCTAAAAAATAATCCTGAATAGGTTGTATCTTTTTCAATAAAAAATTTGCCATCGCCCTAAAATCCGGACGAACCATGCAAATTATCTTAATAAGTATAATCCCATCTATTCCACCAAAAGGATGATTAGAGATGCTTATAAATGGTCCTTCTTTAGGAATTCTCTTTAACTCCTCATCATCAATTTCAAATTTAATTCCAAGATCATCAATTAAAGCATCAATAAAATCTATTCCATCTTTGCGACAGTTGGCAGAATACAATTCGTTAAGTTTGTTTAACTTAAGAAGATACATTAGCAATTTAGCAAAGCTTTCCCCTCCAAACCAATTGAGACTTTCACTTGCTTTAAGTAAATCTTTGGGATCAACTAATTTCATATATAATATTTTTCCTCCAAGCCCTTTCTTCCGATTAAGGTAAGTATGAGAAGCTTGTTTTATGTTTTATTTTAAGGTCTAATTTTTTAAATACAGAACAGGCAAATAGAGCCATTTTCTTTTACAAAGGCAGTACTGTATTTTGAAGAGAGTAAAAATAGCATAATTTATCTATACTCCTTCCGATTATTTACTTAATTAAAGATTCGTTTTTTATGAATTCAGATAGGCTCTGGCATCCACTCTCCTTCAAAAAACACATAAACATACTCGAAACCAATATCTTTCAGTCTTTTTTTTGCAGTATCAAAACCCGCAATTAATTCATCGGGATGATGAGCATCGGAACTAATAGTCATCCGAATTTTTCTGCGGTAGCATTGTTCCAGAAAATATGAATCGGGAAAGAGCTCTTGAGATTTCTTCTTGTATATGCCACGGGTATTCACTTCCACAATACAATTGGATTCTTCTACACTTGCTAAAGTTCTATCAAGAAGATCAATATACCAATCCTCTTTTTCATCGAAAAAAATATTCTTATTGTTCATCTTTACTTTATCGATATGTCCAATTACATCTGGTTTTTGTTCTTTTATCATTTCAATTACCTGATTGTAGTAAGAGCTCACAGCTTTTTGCACATCTCCATAAAATAATTCATTAATTCCCTTACTATAATTACGATCCGGACCATCCAGAAACCAAAAATCGCGTTCCGAGCCAGCTTTAACCAAATGAACAGATCCAATTGTATAATCTAATGCACACTCCTGTTTCCACTTTTCAAAAGACTGACTTACTCCCGGGACATAATCAATCTCGAGGGAAAGAAAAATAGTAATTTCTCCTTCATACTTTTTTTTCAACCTTTCAATTTCGGATAAATAGGATTCTAAATTGTCTGATTTCATGGCCCAGACAAAATTGTCATGCAAAGGTGCATGAGATGAAAAGCCAATTGAACTCATTCCCAAACTAATGGCATGCAAAACATAAGTTTCAGGCGTCATTTTACCATCGCAAAAGGAAGAGTGTGTATGAAAAGAAAAGTGAGTCATCGTTTTTTTATGTTGACAAATATAAAATCAAAGTTCGGAACTAACAAACTAACAATTGCTCCTTAGCTTATAGATAAAGGCACAGCTAGTAGAAATAATTATTAAAATCTTATCTTTGCGGTAATTTAGAAATTTATGGCAGAAAAAAATAATACTCAATATAAGCAATGGCTACCTACATCGGCCAAAGAGGTAAAAGAAAGAGGTTGGGACGAATTGGATGTTATCCTGTTTAGTGGCGATGCGTATGTAGATCATCCTTCTTTTGGCACATCGGTTATTGGCCGTGTTCTGGAAAAGGAAGGGCTAAAAGTAGCCATTGTTCCACAACCAAACTGGCGGGACGATTTGCGTGATTTCAAAAAGCTGGGTCAGCCAAGATTATTTTTTGGTATTTCTGCTGGAAATATGGATTCCATGGTAAATCATTATACTGCAAACAGAAGATTGCGACATGATGATGCCTATACCCCTGGAGGTAAACATGGCTTTCGTCCGGACAAACCTACAATAGTCTACTCTCAGATACTAAAGAAACTTTTTCCTGAAACCCCCATATTAATTGGTGGAATTGAAGCTTCTCTGCGTAGGTTAACTCACTACGATTACTGGGAAGATAAATTATGCCCCAGCATTCTGTGCGATAGTCATGCCGATTTGCTGGTTTACGGAATGGGAGAAAAACCTTTAAAAGAAATTGTACGTCTACTAAAAAGAGGAGTTCCTTTTTATTCTCTTACTAATATTCCTCAAACCTCGTTTCTTGCAAATAAAGATGAAAAATATGCCAGCAAAAAACAATGGGAAAGTTTAGAACTAAATTCTCATGAAGATTGTCTTTCAGATAGGAAGAAATTTGCAGCTAATTTCCGCCATATCGAAGAGGAATCCAATGCTATGCAGGCCAAAAAACTGATTCAAAATTACAAAGACCAGCAAATCATTGTAAATCCTCCGTATAAGGTAATGAGCGAAAAAGAATTAGATGCAGTTTTCGACTTGCCATTTACTCGCCTACCGCATCCACGATACAAAGGAAAAACAATTCCTTCCTTTGATATGATTAAATTTTCGGTGAACCTGCATCGGGGATGCTTTGGAGGCTGTTCCTTCTGTACCATATCTGCTCACCAGGGTAAGTTTATTGCCAATCGTTCCGAAAAATCAATACTAAAAGAGGTGGAACAAATCACTAAAATGGATGGTTTTAAAGGATATTTATCTGATTTAGGAGGTCCATCGGCTAATATGTACCAAATGAAAGGTGTGGATGAGTCGATTTGTAAAACCTGCAAAAGACCTTCCTGTCTGCATCCTAATGTATGTCCGAATTTAAATACCGACCATAAGCCTTTGCTTGACATTTACAGAAAAGCCGATAAAATTCCCGGAATAAAAAAATCATTTATTGGAAGTGGTGTACGCTACGATTTAATGATGCATAAAACAAAAAATGAGTCGACAAATAAATCGAATAAAGAGTATGCTGTCGAACTAATTAAAAATCATGTATCCGGAAGACTAAAAGTTGCTCCGGAACACACCTCCGACGAAGTTTTAAATGTGATGAGAAAACCTTCGTTTAAGCTCTTTTACGAACTAAAAAACTTATTCGATAGCATAAACAAAAAGGAAGGCATAAACCAACAGCTAATTCCGTATTTTATTTCCAGTCACCCCGGAAGTCATCCTGCCGACATGGCCGATCTGGCAATAAAAACAAAGGAACTGGATTTCAAACTGGAACAGGTTCAGGATTTTACGCCTACACCTATGACTGTAGCAACGGTTATTTACTATTCTGGCTATCACCCATATACCTTAAAGAAAGTGTATACCGCGAAATCGAAAAAAGAAAAATTATCGCAACGCAAGTTCTTATTTTGGTACAAAAGAGAATATCGCGAAGCTATTAAAAACGAACTGACTATGATGGGTAAAAAAGATATGATCACTAAGCTATTTAAATAGTTACACTCCTATTAGGAACAACTTACTTAAGATATCAATATCAGTCCCTGTAAATTATTCGGCATTCCTACAGCAAAATGGGATGCCGAACTATTTTGGATCGCAAAATAGAATTTCACGATTCCTTTTGGTAAATGAATTCCTTAAGCTTAAACCTGAAATTAATTGATACTAACATTACTGAGATTAAAATTTTAATATTTATTATATATATTGTATATTAGCTTTTTTAATAGCTCCTTAAATTATATGGCACACTCATACCAAAAAGCATTTTTATTTCTACTTCTTATAAGTTTTTTGTTCACCTTTAGCGGATGTAATAAAAATGAAAAAGATATTGAAAATGAAAAGGGTATTGAATTACTTAAAAGCCATAAGTACAAGCAAGCTGCTCAGCATTTTTCTCAAATTATAAAAAAGGATGCAAATTATCTTCCTGCTTATTTTAATAGAGCAATCTGCTATTCTTACCTAAACAATAACAGTACTGCTATAAAAGATTTAACTGTTGTAATTACAAAACAAAAACAGGAAGAAGAAGCTTACCTGAATCGAGCTATTTTATACGAGAATCAGAAAAATTACAAAAAAGCAATAGCAGATTATACGCAAACACTAAAAATAAATCCTGAAAGCTTTAAAGCCTATCATTACCGAGGAATTTGTAAGTATTATAATAAAGATTATAAGGGAGCAATTGCCGATTACAATCAATCCATTCAACTGGGATTAAACTCATCGGCTGTATATTACAATAAAGCAGTTTGTTTAGATTGCACTAAAAATTTTAAAGAGGCAATAAAATTCTACAGCAAAGCCATTCGTATAGACAAAAAACTCGACCGTGCTTATTATGCCCGGGGAATTGCTAAACTTAAAACCGGAGATAAAAAAAGTGCTCTAAAAGACATTCAGAAAGCCAAAAAATTGGGTTATAAAAATATCAGTTTAGAGCAAATCGACTAATTACTTTTCGAAGAGTCTTCCCTGCCAGGTTTCCCTTTCTTTTAATTTTTTATCCAACTGATTTATAAATTCAAAATTTTTAACGCCTCCCCATTTGGGTGCAATCAACCAACCCGGAGGTGCCTGATTTAAGAATCGCTCCAGCATTATATCTGGATTTATTCGTTCGATTACATCTACAATAAACTCCAGGTATTCTTCATATTCAAAAAGATAAAATTTATCTGGCTCCTTTTCATACTCCTTAGCCATACGGGTGTGATTTAACACCTGCAACTGATGCAATTTTAGTGTCTCAACCGGTAATTTAGATACCCGAATGGCATGAGCAATCATATCCTCTTTGCTATCAAAAGGCAAACCGTTAACCAAATGAGCCCCAATATGAATGCCTCTTCCTGCAGTATTTAATATTGTAGCTTCGGCCTCGGCATAAGTATGTCCGCGGTTAATGGCTTTTAAAGCCTCATCATTAGCCGACTCAACACCATATTCCACTCCTATATAATGATCTTTCGCTAAACTCTCAAGATAATCCAGAACCTCATTGCTAACACAATCGGGTCTGGTACCAATAACAAGACCAATCACTTTTTCGTGAGACAATGCTTCTTCGTACAATCTTTTTATAAGATCGATAGAACCGTAAGTATTGGAGTAAGCCTGAAAATAAGCCAGGTATTTCTGACTTTTATATTTGGCTTTAAAAAAATCTACACCTTCGTTAATTTGCTGACTTATTGTTTTTTTGGGGCTACAATAATCAGGATTAAAGCTGTTGTTATTACAGTAGGTACAACCGCCTACCCCTTTACTTCCATCGCGATTAGGGCAAGTAAATCCTGCATCGATAGAAACTTTTTGAATTCTCTCGGTAAAACGGCTTTTAAAATAAGATGGAAAATCATTGTATCTTCTGCTGTGTCCCCAGGGATAGATAATATCTGTCATGCTATTTTTTTATTTTGTCCAAAAATACAAAAGAAAATCATCACACACATCAGATTCGAAGAATTATACCTTTAGCTTCATATTCTATAGTTATCTGATATCAATACAAACAAAATAGATTTTTTATTCACAAAAATTTTAAATGACCAAACCAGACAGCTATACACTTGCAACACCAAAAAATAAGAGCAAGCAGAAGAAGCAGTACAGCAGGATTTCAGTACCTGAGATTAAAAAAAAGCACATAAAATTAATCTATTGATGACATTACTTTCCATAACAAATGCTAATTTTACCAGTAATCAGCAATCTTATGTAATTTCTCCTGACTAAATTCAGGAGGCATAATTGTGTTACTTTTAAATGAAAATGGCTTTTCATTTATTGAAAGTATTATTTATATTGCCTGATAATTAAATCAAAACCTTTAACCATGTTTTCAGAACAAGATCTATCTCAATTTGAATCGAAAGGAATTTCGAAGGAAACAATTGAAGAACAAATAAAGAACTTCAATAGTGGTTTTCCTAAAATGAAACTTAAAAAGCCCGCCACCATTGATCAGGGAATAACCAAAATAAAAGACGAAGAGCTGGAGGTATACGAAGAAGTATACAACAAGCACTCTAAAAGTTTATCCCTATTAAAATTTGTACCTGCTTCGGGAGCGGCTTCAAGAATGTTTAAGTATTTATACGACTTTTTAAATACCTATCAGGACACTGAAGATGAATATTTAAAATTTTTGTGCAATAAAGGTCCGGAAAGCATGTATAATTTCTTTGACCGATTGGAAGATTTTGCCTTCTATGGAGATTTAAGAAATATCTGCATCGAACAAGATATCGATTTGGATAAAATGGTAGAAAAAAACCAATTCAAGCAAATCTTATCAATGCTTCTGAACCACAAAGGCCTTAACTATGGTAATTTACCTAAAGGACTACTTAAATTCCATAGATACAAGCACTACTCCAGAACCTCTTTCGAGGAACATCTTGTTGAGGCTTTAAACTACACAAAAAACGAAGATGGAGAAGCAAAAATTCACTTAACAGTATCAGAAGACCACAAAGAACTGTTTAACAATCGCTTTCAAAAAACAAAATCAACATTCGAAGAAAAATACAAGGGAAGTTTAAAAGTTGATTACTCGGTTCAAAAACCATCTACCGATACTATCGCTGTAGATATTAATAACAACCCATTCCGCAACGAAGATGGTTCTATCTTATTTCGCCCGGGAGGACATGGTGCTCTTATCGAAAATTTAAATGAACTGGATGCCGATGTGGTATTTATTAAAAATATTGATAATGTCGTTCCTGACAGATTAAAAGAAACAACCTATCAGTTTAAGAAAGTGCTGGCTGGCTTACTTTTAGAGTACCAATCAATCACTTTTAATTATCTTAAAACCTTAGAGGAAGACAATAATATAAGTCAGGAAAAACTTGATGAAATGTCTGCTTTTCTGGAAGAAAAGCTTTGCACCCTTGCTCCTGCCAGCTTAAAGAAAGATAATCCTGAAAAACTGAAAAAATACTTATTCGAAAAATTTAACAGACCCATGCGTGTTTGTGGGATGGTGAAAAATGAGGGTGAACCTGGTGGTGGTCCTTTCTGGGCTCGTAATGCCGATGGTTCGGTATCTTTACAAATTGTTGAAGGCTCACAAATTGACAAATCGGATGTGAGACAAAAAAATATTTTAGAAAGAGCAACTCATTTTAATCCTGTTGACCTGATTTGTGGAATTAAAGATTTTAAGGGAAATAAATTCGACTTACCTAAATACGTTGACAAACAAACTGGATTTATATCAGAGAAATCGCATAATGGAGCCGATCTTAAAGCAATGGAACTTCCCGGATTATGGAATGGAGCCATGTCTGACTGGAATACAGCCTTTGTAGAAGTTCCGATTATTACTTTTAACCCGGTAAAAACCATATTCGATTTACTAAGAATAGAACACAGAAACTTATAATTAACAGCGGTCTTGCCTTGCAAGACCGCTTGTTTTAGACATATACCGCCGAAACATTTGCTTCTGGTCGACGTATGTTACTATCTTAAGCTTGAATTTTTTAAAATAAATTCTACTTTTGCAGTGCAGTAATCATTTTAATTTGATAGATGATAGATAATACGGAAAACTATCTTGACGGAGATGCACTTACTCTTGTAAGTCGATTTGAGAAAATGATTGAAGCCCAAAAGCTTTATTATTTTGACGTACACGAATTCGAGAGCATAATCGATCATTATATCGAGAAAAATAAACTTTCCGAAGCGGTAAAGGTTTCTAATATCGCAGGAAAACAACACCCTGCAGCAATTTCTTTGCAAATAAAAAAAGCACAGGTTTTAATTAATCGTGGTCAGCATTTAGAAGCCCTTTCTATTTTAAAAAAGGTACAGGCTATTGAGTCGTCCAATAAAGAAATCTGGTTGCTAAAAGGTAATATTTACAACCTTATGGGCAAGCATCACAATGCAAAATTGCAATTCGACGAAGCCCTGAAAAAAGAACATGAAAGCCGCGAAGACCTACTCTTTAGAATTGCACTAGCCTTTGAACAATTGAATCAGTTCGATTTGGCTATTGGTTACCTGGAAGAAGCAATCAAAATAAACCAAGAAGATTCAGAAGTTCTGTTTGAACTGGCCTATTGCTACGAAAAAACAGGTCTCGATGAACAAAGCATAGAAACCTATGAATCGTACCTGGATTTAAATCCTTTTTCGGATAATGCCTGGTATAATATTGGAATCATATACAATCGCCTTGGAAATTATGAAAAAGCAATAGAAGCCTACGAATTTGCTTTAGCAGTAAATGGTCAGCACAGTAAGGCATACTTTAACAAAGCAAATGCTTTTGCAAACATGGGCAAGTTTGAAGATGCAATAAAACACTATATCGAATACCTGGAATTCGAAGATGATCATGCATCAACCTACTCGTATATTGGAGAGTGTTTTGAAAAATTAAGTGAGTACGATCAGGCCCTTAATTATTACGAAACGGCCATTAAAACCAATGATAGCATCCCTGAACCCTGGTTTGGAATGGGATTAATATTAATGTATCAGGATAAAATTGATGAATCCTTAGTTTACCTTGAAAAAGCAAAAAAACTGGATCCTGAAAACCCTGATTACTGGTTTGCCTTAGGCTCCGCATACACAAGATCTCAGACTCCTCAAAAAGCAGTTCAGGCTTTTCGGGAAGCAATAGATCTGGATCCTTACGATCCAACCTATCCGGTTACTCTTGCCGAATATTACCATCAGAACGACAAGCTGGAAACCGCCATTGATGTACTTTTGGAAAGTCTGGGCTTTACTCCTGATGTTCCTCAAATTTTAAACAATCTGGCGGCTTATTATATGCTAACGAATAACTTAAATGCTGCCGAACACTATATCAAGAAAGCCATTGATATCGATGCTGAAAATATTAAAGAAATCTTTTTGCAATTTCCAGAACTGGAAAACAATACAGAATTCAACAATATTATTAAGTTATACTCGTAAAAAAGTCAACTTATACTTACAAATTCAACTCTAAAATAGCTATGTCCAGACAAATTAAAGATTATGTTATTATTGCCTTAAAAGGAATGGGCATGGGAGCTGCCGATGTTGTTCCGGGAGTTTCTGGTGGAACAATAGCATTTATAACTGGTATTTACGAAGAATTAATCAATACTATAAAATCGGTTAACCTTAGCTCTATTAAACTACTTTTACAATTTAAATTAAAAGATTTCTGGAAAGCTGTTAACGGAAATTTTATATTGGCATTGATTTCTGGTATCCTCATCAGTTTTAAATCATTAGCCACAGTAATTAAATTTCTTTTAGAAACTCATCCGATATTAATCTGGTCGTTTTTCTTTGGCTTAATTATTGCCTCTGCAATTGTTATTGCTAAAAAAATAACAGAATGGAAAATCAGAACCATAATTGCCATGCTTATTGGCATTGGCATAGCTTATATGGTTACTGTTAGTACTCCAGCCCATGCTCCAACAAGCTATTGGTTCCTGTTTTTATCGGGTGCACTGGCAATTTGTGCTATGATTCTTCCTGGAATATCAGGCGCATTTATATTGGTTCTTTTAGGATCGTATAATCATATACTTGAGGCGTTAAGTAATTTAAAGCTTGATATCATTGCTGTGGTAGCAGCAGGTGCAGGAGTTGGTATTTTAAGCTTTTCGCATCTTCTTAGCTGGCTACTTAGAAAGTACCATAACATGACCATTGGTTTACTTTCAGGCTTTATGATTGGCTCGCTAAATAAAGTGTGGCCATGGAAAGAAACACTTAGCACTTTCGTAGATAGTCATGGAGCTGAGAAACCATTAACACAAGAGAATATTATGCCATATACATTTGAGACGTTAACAAATCAGGATTCTCAATTGCTTTTTGCACTAGCACTTGCTGTTGCAGGATTTTTGTTAATTTGGATCATGGAAAAATATTCGCCGGAAACAACTCAAGACAAAGCATAACCAAAATCTGCACCCATGAAAACCTATGGAATTTTAGGATATCCTTTAGGACACTCTTTTTCGAAAAAATTTTTTACCGAAAAATTCAATCAGTTAAACTTAGAAGCTAAGTTTCTAAACTTTGAGCTCCCTGCGATTGAAGAACTACCGGCTGTACTAAAAAAGAATGATAATCTTAACGGACTCTGTGTTACGATTCCGTATAAAGAGGAAGTGATCCAATTTTTAGACGAAATTGATCCTCTGGCAAAAAAACTGGGAGCCGTAAATTCAATTCAAATTGTACGTAAGGGAGATCAAATAAAACTAAAAGGTTTTAACACCGATATTTATGGTTTTTTAGAATCCTTAAAACTATTTTTGGGAGCAAAGCGACCCAAAGCCTTAATTTTAGGAACCGGAGGTGCTTCAAAAGCCATTGCCGGGGGATTAGAAGAACTGGACATAGATTTTAAATTTGTAAGTAGAAATGCCAAAGAAAATTGCTTTACCTACACACAACTCAATGCAAATATCATTAAAGAATACAAACTTATTGTAAACTGCTCACCTTTGGGCACTTTTCCAAAAGAAGATACTTGTCCGGATATTCCTTATGACTTTTTAAGTCAGGAACATTTTCTTTACGATTTGGTTTACAATCCGGCAGAAACACTTTTCCTGAAAAAAGGAGCAGCAAAAGGAGCTAACACTCACAATGGACTGCGAATGCTGCATCTACAGGCAGAGAGAAACTGGGAAATCTGGAATCAAAAATAAGGATAAAATGAATTCCAATTTTACCTATTGGTGATTCAAAAAACTTACTGGATCTGTGGCTCTCTTAAAAAAGCAAGTTCAGAAGCATTCCTATACAAAAACAGCCAGTGAAATAATCACCGGCTGCATTTATAAGCTATAATTTCAAGACCCAATTCCTTATATATCGTATTTTACTGTAAGCAACACATATCTTGGCTGAACAAAATAAGTAGACGTTGAGTAAGAAAAGTCATTCTCACTATTTTTATCCAGAGAATCAGTATTCAGCAAATTCTTTCCTTTTATTCCAAACTCCCATTTACTTTCTTTTTTGTGATAAATTAAATCGGCATCCAGAAAGCTATATTCATTCTCTATGGTATTTTCCTTATTGGTGTAGGAATAGAATTCATAATCGGCCGTTAAAATAAAATTCTTTAAAAAGGCCACATCTAACTTGGCAAAAGGTCGCTGTGTGTAATAAGTCGACGTAGTAGCTCCTCTTTCGTAATCATTAATCGCATACTTGTATCCCAATTCGATATTAGGCGCATTCTTAAAGTTCGTTTCTACCGAACCAGTATAATTCTGAGCAAAAGTTTTCGATGTACTCGGATTTCCGTTTACCAGATTGTTGTTCTCGGCCCACGACAAACTTCCTTTTAAAGACGTTTTTATCTTGCCAAAAATTCTCTGATATCGGGCATTCATACTCAAAGATTCATCAGCCAAATCAGAATTTAAAGTGGTAGTAATTTGATTAATACCAATAGGCACAACATTACTCTTAAAACCCTCTACGCTTTTAGAGTATTTTATAGTGGCAAACATATTGGTGAAATTGAACATATTAAAGCTAAAAAAGTTTAAAGACAGATTGTGCTTTAAAGAACTTTCCAGCTCAGGATTACCACTATAAACCGAGTTGTAATTACTTAAAACATAAGCTTCGGCATATTTCGAAACATCGGTAAAAGTTCTTGTAATATTGTAGTTAAATCGCAGATTCTCCGATTTTTTTAACTGCATATTAATATAAATATCCGGTAATATTGATGTTAAATCATCTTTAAAAGTGACTCCTTTTTGCTCACTCTTAGTTGTGAACTGATGAAGATTAAAACCAGGATTGAATGTAAATAATCCCGCCTTAAGCTTGTAATGAAAGCCAAAAAACAGATCCGAAACATTAAACTTTACATCATTTGTATAATCATCTCCAGAGATTTTATTCTGATTACCATCATCTAAAACCTGAAAAATATCTGAATCGTAATTCTGATGATTTTGCGTTGTTCCCAAAGTAAACTGTAAATTGCTTTTATCTCCTGTTACCAGATAATAATCAAGCATAGCATCAAATTTATTGGTAATTATTCCCTTGCTCTGATTTAAATCGTACAAACTTACCGACTCGTTAACCGGAACTAATTCGGTAAATGCGAACTCATCGCGAGTAGAATTATAAAATGGGTCCTCGTTCTTGTACAAATGCTGAGCATCGAATGCAAATATATTTTTATCGTTAAGCGTATAATATATTTTTGCTGTTTGATTTAAAGAAATAGGTTTTTGTTGTTTTAGCTGACTTATCTGGTCGGATACGCCATCAACCACCGAAACAAGCTCCTCCTCTTCATCATCATCCGATTGCTTGATAAAAATATCGTAATCGAACTGGAAATTTGAATTTGGTTTGTAAACCGAGTTAAATTTAAATAATCCCAAACTTGCATCCTGATCGTTCCTGTTGATACTCTCCTCTACCTGCGACTGATTTCCTTCTAATTCGTAAGTGGTCATTTTTTGAGTCTCCATTACTGTTCCGGTGTAGGAATAGATTCCAAAACCACCAATATCCCAATTTTCCGATGGCGCATAACTAAAATTAAGTGCCGCAAATTTGGTATCAATATCTTTAGCGCGATTATTTTGAGCGGTTGATATTCCCAACCCGCCAGAACCTGTACCAATAGAACTTCCTCCCCCAGGATGAAAGCCTTTAAAACCTCCGCTAAAATTCATATAATCTCTGCGTGTAAAAGGTACTTCTCCAATGTTATTTACGTCTGTAATAATATTCAGGCTAAATTCCGGACTGTAATAAAAAAGCTTTGGGTGTGCCAAATACTTCTCATCAGGACCTGCTCCTCCGGTAATTTCTCCAAACCAAAAACTTTTCTTTCCTTTCTTTAATTTGATATTCAGAGCAATATTATCCTCATCATTAGTTAAACCTTTCATCTGACCAATTTCATTGTAGTTTCTAAGCACCTCTATTTTATCAACCGCATCAGCAGGAATATTATCTGATGCAATTTTTGAGTCTCCATCGAAAAAGTCTTTTCCTTCCACCATTACTTTCTGCACCTGCTTGCCTTCGACTTCAATTTGTCCGTCATCGCTCATTTCTACCCCGGGCAATGATACCAGCACATCCTTAAGTTTTCGCTCGGTTCCTGTGGTAAACGAATCGGTATCATACACAATGGTATCGCCCTTAACCATAACAGGCATAGTATAAGTCACATCTACCTCGTTTAGCATACTCTCCTGTTCCGATATTATTACATCTCTCACTGCATCATTCTCAGTTGCCTCAAAGCGAAATTCTTTTGATCCAAAACCAATAAAACTTACTGTTACATCATAGGCAGATCCGGATTTTAGCTTTAACTTATACAAACCACTATGGTTAGTCACACAATACGATTCCAGCAATTTAGATTCGGAATTTACAGCAATTACATTTGCCATTTCAATAGCTATACCCTGTTTATCTTTTACAGTACCTTTAAGGGTAACATCTTCCTGTGCATAAGTCATAATAGAACTGCACAGAAATAAGAGTATGAAAAAATATTTCTTCATGATTTTTAATTTACTTTCACATTAATGAGGTAGTGGGTTTTGTTCTAATCATTCGCTTTCGCTGATCACTGATAATCGCTATCTTCTTCCTCTGCCGCCACCAGGTCTCATTCCTCTGAAATTTTCACGCATTTCCTTCATTTTCTTACGTGATATCTCGTCATATTCAGCCTGATTTACTTTCTTCCCCTTCGATGGCTCTTTAATAGCAATTTTCTCTTTCGGATTCAAAACAATCTTAGAACACAGAATACTTGTTCTGCCATCGTTCAGCTCCATAATTAAACCCGGTAACCCCCAATATTCACCCGGACCTTGGTTTACGGGTATCTCCGGACAATACCAGGCAACAATCTTAATTTCCTTTTCAATCATTTCTGGTTCTCTATTTTCAGTTTCCTTCGATTTGCCTCCTGGCTGAAAAATTGCTTTCATATTTGGCTCGCGAACATTCTTAATGGCCGTAGCTTTATATGCTGTATATCTTCCGATCTTTTTGGTTTCGGCCTGCATTTGCCATTGCAGACTTGGCAAGCTATCGTTAACCAAAAATATTTTTCCGTACAAGTCTTTCGAAACAGCATAAGTACCTTGTTTTACATTTTTGTAATAATCTTCTCCGCCGCCCATCATCATGGCCATGCGCATACCCCCCCTTTGTTGCATTCCGGGCTGCTCTAACTTCTCGTCTTCCTTGTATATCGATTCTGTTCTGTTAAAACTTAAAATATAAGTTCTCTCACTCATCTGCTTCATTCTTTCCAATATCCTCTTTTTTCGATCCTCAGGAATTTGTCTACCCCCAAAATCCATGTCAACAGTGGTTTTACTTTCGTAATAAACTTTTCCCTGAAAATCCTGTGCAAAAACCGCTGTACTAAAAGCAAGTATGCTGAAAACAGCTAATAAAATATTCTTCATTTTTTCCTTATTAGTAATTACTGATTCTAAGACTTCAATAGGATCCAAAGGTTTAATCTAAACGTAAAAATTTAAAAAAAACTTTACTTCCTAATAATTTTGTTAATTATTGTGCTTTTAATCAATTCGATAGTTGTAATGATATAATAACAGGACTAAACAGATAAGTAAAGTAAGGTGTGTTGCGCTCTGGCCGTATGTTACCTATCATTATCATAGATACTGTTGGTGCAAGTGTTTCACACGTATCTATTTTTCATAGAAAATAAGTTAGATCCAGGTCGCAACAATACACTTTTTTCCAACTTCTATCCTGCAAAGCAAAAAGTATATTTTGCCATAGCAAAGGTCCGGCTTACAGACCTATACCAGCAAATTCTACAAAGTATCCGGAATAAGATTGCTCCGTATTTTTCAATTCCTGTTTTAGACAATAATCTGTCAAGTTATTTTAGGAAAAGTCACTTCCTTGACATGCTTTTGCTCTTCCGTGACACGAGGTACCCCTTCCGTGACATACGGAAGGACAAGTTTGTGTCTCGGAAGTTCAAAAACCTGTAATGGAGGTCGTGTCTCAAATCTGATGTAAAAGGATTTATATTTCTTCCACTTAATACGTTTATCTACGTAATTTTATCAAAAATAATATCACTACTATTGTAGTATGATTTTACAAGTTGCTCTTATTCTATCTGTTCTCTTACAATTTGGTGCTTTTTTTATCACCATTAATCTAATTCCGAAAACCAGATTTAATGTTTCGTGGATTATGATTTCTATTGGATTTTTATTGATGGCTGTGCGCAGGTGTATTGAACTTGTTCAGTTGTGGAATGCCGGCGTAAAAAATATAGATCTATTGCTATCCAACTGGATTGCCGTATTTATCTCTCTTCTCATGTTTTTTGGTGCCTTTTATATTAGAAGAATTTTTAAGCTACAAGATAAAATAGATAAACTTCGTAAAGAAAGCGAAGCCAAGGTGCTAAATGCAATTCTTAAAACAGAAGAAAAAGAACGTCAAAAATTTGCCAAAGAATTGCATGATGGACTTGGCCCTATTTTATCTAATATAAAAATGACACTTTCAGCAATAAATAAGAGCCAGGAAAATGAGAAAAACCTGGTCCTTTTAGAAAAATCCGATCAGGCAACAAACGAAGCTATTCTAAGCGTGAAAGAGATATCAAACAAATTAAGTCCTCATCTTTTAGAACGATATGGACTCGAAAAAGCCATTAAAACATTCATTAACAATATACATTTACCTGATAAATTAGAAGTAATTTTAAATTTACAGGTAGAAAAATTAAGATTCGATTACAATATTGAACTTGTTATTTACAGAGTAATAGGAGAACTGATAAACAACACCATAAAACATGCCAATGCATCGAGAATCGAACTTACACTTCTTTCTTTTCACAAAAAACTACAACTTATTTATTGTGACAATGGAAAAGGATTTTCAAGAAAAAAAGAAATCAATGGTATGGGAATTGCAAATATGAAATCAAGAATTAAATCATTGGATGGCAGCTTTGAACTAAGTAATAAAATACAAAATGGCTTTTACTTAAAAATAGAAATTCCCGAAAAATGAAGAAACAAGTTCGCATAGCCGTGGTAGACGACCATAAATTATTTAGAGAAGGATTAAAGTTTCTGCTCGAACAACAAACGGATTATTATGAAATAAAAGAGGCCAGCAATGGCAAAGAATTACTTAAACTTCTAAGCTATTGGCAGGCAGATATTATTTTAATGGATATTGAAATGCCGGTAATGAATGGCATTGAGGCAAGCCTACAGGTCAGCCAGAAATATCCTGACACAAAAATTATTGCTCTTTCGATGCATGCCAACGAAAACTATTATTCCGAAATGATAAATGCCGGAGCAAAAGCCTTTCTTTTAAAAAATTCTCGTTTTGAAGAAGTGCAACAGGCAATAGAAGCCGTAAATAGCAACAACAGCTATTTCTCTACCGAAATTCTCGAAAGCATCATCAAAAATTTAAATCATAAAGAAAAACACAAATCAGATCTTACTCATAGAGAAATAGAAATTCTTTACAATATCTGCAAAGGATTATCGAATCAGGAGATTGCCTCGCAATTATGTATTAGCAAACGTACCGTTGACAAACATCGTGAAAATATTCTTCTGAAAACTGAATCAAAAAATACGGCATCGCTCGTTGTTTACGCAATAAAACATCATATTTTCCAAATTTAAAGATACAAATACGCTGAAATACTTAGGGTTTTACGCTAAAATACTGTTTCCTGAATATCATACTTCCGATACTTTTGATTCGTATAAAATCAAAATATCAGAATTATGCTTATTCCTTTTTTAATTCCCTTCGTTATTGCCATATTTCTTGCCATTACAATGGGTGGTAGTGGAACTGCACCAGCATTTTCGGCAGCCTATGGAGCCAACGTAATAAAAAAAAGTATTATCCCCGGATTGTTTGGACTCATGGTATTTATTGGCGCAATTGTGGGAGGAAAAGAAACCGCCAAAACAATAGGTAAAGGATTACTAAACCCTGAATTAATGAGTTTTGCAATTGTATCGGTTATCTTACTTTCGGTAGCATTTTCCCTATTAATTGCCAACCTTTTTGGTATACCTCAATCAACCAGTCAGGCAACAGTAATGGCCGTAACGGCGCCTGCCATTTACTTTCATTCTTTAAATACCGATAAACTTTTATTCGAGATTATCCCAACTTGGTTTGTTATGCCTTTACTATCATTCTTATTGGCTTATGCTGCCGGAAAATACATCTATAAACCCATACGAAAACGAGGATACACCATATCCAAACAGATTAACAACAGCTATCTATTAAAAGGTTTGATTATTCTTATGGCCATGTATGTTGCATTTTCGATAGGAACAAATAATGTTGCCAATGCAGCAGGTCCGCTCTCAAGTATGGCTTGCAACGAATTACACATAGCAAAACATCAATATTTGCAGGTTATGATTTTAGCCACCCTTATTGTTGCACCAAGTTTTAGTATAGGAAGTTCGATTTTTGGTGATAAAATTGTACGAAATACAGGAAAGGAAATTGTTCTTTTCGGACGTATCGAAGCGGTTATTATCTCTTTTATTTCTGCCAGTCTGTTACTTAGTGCTTCTTTACTAAAAGGAATACCAACATCGCTTGTTCAGCTTAATGTAGGAGCTATTATAGGTATTGGTGTTGCCAAACTGGGCTTTCGAAATATTTTTAGAAAAACAGAGGTTGATCGCTTTTTTATTATGTGGATTATCGCACCTATCGTATCTTTTTCACTATCACTATTTTTTACCTATTTTGTTGATAAATGTGGATTGTTAACTATTCCGTAATTGGTAAATCTTTAAAATGTAAGCCTTCCAGTCACATTAAACTATCATTGAAACATAACAGCTTACTCTTTACATTTATCATTTACTTCTCTACTCTAAAAAATTAGCTGCGCTGCAGCCTTAAGCTAGTCTATTACCTCCTAAAAAAAACTGAATAACATTGTTATGGATAGACACTCTTATACTTAGGCTCACAGTGCAGCAAAAAGTAAAGCAAATTTTCTAACTCAAATTAACTCTACTGTTTTTTCTCTCATCGAATTTACAATATCATAAGGAATACGCATATTCCCAAAACCATTGCCAAGGTCTACACCTGGTTTTCTGGTCCCATGAAAATCTGATCCTCCAGTGATTATCAAATTATACTTCGACGCAATAGACTTTAACTGCTCTATCACAGAATCGGAGTGAGTGGTGTAAATTGCTTCTACCCCTTTTAAGCCAAAAGATGCAAGCTTTCCTAATAATTGATCCATTTCGGGCATCGATAAACAATACTCCAGAGGATGTGCCAATGAAGCAATCCCCCCATAGGCCGAGATAATTTTAATAACCTCTTTAGGAGTTCCGGAACTCTTCCGAAGATCGACCTCTACATTAGTTATTATGCGAGCTCGCTCTTCCGGAGTTTTATCAATAAAATAAGCCAGAATATGAGTCCCATAAACCCCATCCATACCCAAAGCTGAGACTTCCATCCCTGGAATCAACTCTATAGGAAGTTTCAGTTTATCGATATAACTCATTGCTTCCTCAATCCCTTTCATTGTATCATGATCGGTAATAGCAATAGCAGATAGTTTCTTTTTTACAGCATAATCTACAAGCTCTCTGGGTGAATAAGAGCCATCCGATGCACTTGTGTGAATGTGCAAATCAATAGTCTTCATAATTATATTATTTTTTGAATACGGGCAATTGCCTCTGCAGGATTATTGTTATTTGTAAAATCTTTATCAAACAAATTTGTTACCAAAGCATTCGACTTTTTACTAAATATCATATCATGACCAACACATAAGCCCATTGAAATATTTAAATCCGTTTTTTTATTATTTAGGTAATCGGCCTGACCTGCAGGATTGCATAAAATACGACCACCCGTACCTCCAAGAAGGTCCTTTTTTGGTATTCTTCCATACTTACAATCTACTGTGTAAACATCAAAATACCTCGAAAAATACTCTTTCAACAAGCGTGCCTCCTCCGAAAATGTTATGCAATGCGCCACTCCAATTCGCTCAAAGTCGATCCCTCTTGCGAAATTCATGATTTCCTCAATACGATTCGAACTCATACTGGTATAATCATAATTCACTTGCATTATTCTACGAAATTCTTTTGTGTATAAATCGTTCATCTTACTAATATATTCACCAATCGAAATGCCGATTGGTATTTAAAATTTAAATCGTTTAATTAATTTACTTAACAGCTTCTATGTTTTTGAGGAGATGTACTATTTTCTAAATCTAATACCTGAGATGTATTAATGCTGTGTGTTGTAATTTGAGCCACAAATATAATGAGAATATTCTCATTACAAAAACGGATAAGTGTTTTATTTTAAATCTATAAAAATATCCTTAAATAAATAATAATGATTTTTGAGATATCAGGAAGATTACCTACAACGCAATATTAGTACGTAAAGCATTTCTCGAAGCCCTGTCTACTATTGTAAACAAACTATCCACTTTGTCTTTTTCTGAAGAAGTTTTGTGTCCTTTTAACTTTACAAAGGTACATGAGATTTTATCGGTAAGTTTATAAAATTCCTGATACAAGAGATCATTCCTAATTTTCTTTCCATTTTTAGAAATATAATTATTCTTCTCAAATCGGGAACGCCTGCCAGGCAAACCAATAATATTCTGAGAATCGGTGTAAATGGTCACACTCACTCCCCTTTTAATTTTGGCAAGAGCCCATAAAAGTGTTTGTAATTCTAATTTAGATGAGGAAGTATTTTCAAAACTTTTTAACTCAAGCCATTTTTTCGCTTCATCTACAGGAATATCCAAATCAGACAATAACAAACATGCGCCATAACCAGTTTTAGATTGCGGATTTACACTAGCATCGGTAAAAAGGAAATAATTAGCAGGCATACAATAATATCTGAACTTTTTAGACTCTTCTTTGGTAACTACTCTTTGGTAATTGTCTTTGGATATTCAATATCAGCCAGAAACAACCCATGACCTGGTACCGAAGAACCGGCATTCGAGCGATTTTTACTTTCGATTACTTGTCGAAATTCATCGATACTCATTTTACCTCGTCCTATTTCTACCAAAGTTCCTACAATTGCCCGAACCATATTACGAAGAAAACGGTCAGCCTTAATAGTAAATACGTACTCATCGTCCGATTCTTCCCAAAGCGCTTTGTCAATTTTACAATTGTTAGTTTTCACATCGGTGTGCAACTTACTAAAACTGGTAAAATCTTCGTATTCAAACAAAATTTTAGCCGCCTCATTCATTTTTTGCACATCTAATTTATAAGGTACCTGCCAATGCGATTCTCTGCGAAAAGGATTCTTCTCTTTGGTAAGAAAGTAATGATAAGTTCGTGAAATTGCATCAAAACGTGTATGAGCATCTTCTTTAACCGGAAAAACTGATTTAACAGCAATATCGTGAGGCAAAAAACGATTCAGGCGAAAACACAATTTATCACAATCAACTAGTTGATCTTTATCCATATCAAAATGGGCATAAAAATCACTTGCATGTACACCGGTATCGGTTCTACCACAACCCACAACATTAATTGCACAATTTAAAACGGTAGACAGTGATTTATTTAACACCTCCTGAACACTAATTGCATTAGGCTGTATTTGCCATCCATGATAATTTGTTCCTTTATAACTTAACCTGATAAAATATCGCTTCTTCAAATCTTTCCTATTTTCAAAATCCTGTACAAAAGTAATAAAAAGTAGAACAAGAAAAGAGTTCAATAGTAGAAGTAGAACAAGAAAAAAAAGAGAATGAAAGATTAGATAATTCAAACACCTTGCTACTCGAAACGATAGACCTGGCATCTGAAGTTTAAAGCTTTGAGCTTGATGTATAGACCCTAAACCCTGGGGCTTATTTCCTGAGACTTGTTCTATATAACATTCTTAACACTTTTTAACGATGCTGAACTTTCAAAAAAGCTTCAAAGGTTTAACTTTGTAGAGGTTTTTTCGAAAAAGAAAGACTTTTTATGTAAAAATTAAAGCATTAAATAATATTTCTATGATCCAAACTGTTGATATCAAAGAATTAAATGAACGTATCCAAAGAGAAAGTTCCTTTGTTGATATGATTTCTATGGAGATGAACAAAGTAATTGTTGGTCAGAAACATCTTGTTGAAAGTTTATTAATCGGTATGCTATCTAACGGACATATTCTGTTGGAAGGAGTTCCCGGGCTGGCAAAAACACTTGCTATTAATACGCTTGCAACTACAGTAGAAGCTGATTTTAGTAGAATCCAGTTTACTCCGGATCTTCTTCCTGCCGACCTTTTGGGTACAATGATTTACAGTCAGAAGAAAGAGGAATTTGTGGTGAAAAAAGGCCCTATTTTTGCTAACTTTATACTAGCCGATGAGATTAACCGTGCCCCTGCCAAAGTACAAGCTGCCTTATTGGAAGCTATGCAGGAACGACAAATTACAATTGGCGATAACACCTATAAATTGCAAGAGCCTTTCCTTGTAATGGCAACACAAAATCCAATTGAACAAGAAGGTACTTATCCTCTTCCCGAAGCACAGGTCGACCGTTTTATGCTTAAAGTGGTAATTAACTACCCTAAAAAAGAGGAAGAGCAAATTATTATGCGTCAGAACCTTTTAAAAGCCTTTCCAAAAGCAAGTCAGATTTTAAAACCAGAAGACATTATTAAAGCACGAGATGTGGTTAAAGATGTTTATATGGATGAAAAAATTGAAAAATATATTGTTGATATCATTTTTGCAACTCGTTTCCCTTCCGATTATGGATTAGATCAATTCAAAGATATGATTGCATTTGGAGGATCGCCTCGTGCAAGTATCTCACTGGCATCGGCAGCCAAAGCTTATGCATTTATAAAACGAAGAGGTTATGTTATTCCTGAGGATATTCGTGCAGTATGTCACGATGTATTGCGCCATAGAATTGGATTAACCTACGAAGCTGAAGCAAATAATATCACCAGCGAAACTATCATTAGCGAAATCCTAAATACTGTTGAGGTACCTTAAGAATTATGTATTAGCAATTATGGATTATGAATTGAATATTATTACGTAATTCACGATTGTTACGACTTAATTATTAATTCGTTCCCGATAGCTATCGGGATATCATTCTTAATTATTTTATGGAGACTAATGAATTATTAAAGCGCGTTAGAAAAATAGAGATCAAAACCAGAGGTCTTTCCCGCAATATTTTTGCGGGTGAATACCATTCTGCGTTTAAAGGTCGGGGAATGACTTTTAGTGAAGTTCGTGAATACCAGTACGGTGACGATATCCGAAACATCGACTGGAATGTTACCGCACGTTACAATCACCCCTACGTAAAGCTGTTCGAAGAGGAACGGGAACTTACGGTTATGCTAATGATTGATGTAAGTGGTAGTCGCGAATTTGGTAGCATGTCGAAATTAAAGAAAAACCAAATTACGGAAATTGCCGCTGTTTTGGCATTCTCGGCCATTCAGAACAACGATAAAATTGGGGTTATCTTTTTTTCGGACAGCATAGAAAAGTTTATTCCTCCTAAAAAGGGAAAATCCCATATTCTTAGAATTATTCGTGAATTAATCAATTTTAAACCAGAACACAGAAGTACCGATATTAGCAATGCATTGCGATATTTAACCAATGCAATTAAAAAACGGTGTACTACTTTCGTGATATCCGATTTTATTGATAACGATTTTGAAAATGCCCTAAGCATCGCCAATAGAAAACACGATTTGGTGGCACTAAAAATTTACGATAAACGCGAGCAGGAAATTCCCTCTATCGGATTAATTAAAATAAAAGATGCCGAAACAGGTGAATACTCCTGGGTAGACACATCGAATAAGAAAGTGCGTAATAAATACGCTGAATGGTGGCGTAAGCAGGAAGAAAAAACCACCGAAGTTTTTAAAAAATCGGGCGTTGATGTTGCAAACATCAGAACCGATCAGGATTATGTGAAATCCTTAATCGCTTTATTTAAACGTAGAGGATAAATAAAATCAGGAAACTAAAAACTATGGCAAATAAAATAATAACAAATAAAAATTTCTTGATAAAGACAATTACTGCCTTTACTTTCTTGTTATGCATGGTAGTTTTTACCCAATCGTCCTTTGCACAGGACAATAAAGGAATCAACTACAGTGTAAAGCTCGACACCAATGTAATTGTAATTGGAGATCAGATTAAACTACAACTATCGGTAGAACAGCCGAAAGATATTAAAATCGGATTTCCCGTTTTATCGGATAGCATTGTCAATGGGGTAGAAATTATCAATCAATTTCCTCAGGATACAAGTATTGTGAGCGAAGGTATGATTAAAGTTGATAAAAACTTTTTGATTACCTCTTTTGAGGGAGGTGTGTATAAGCTAAAACCTTTCGAACTTCAGGTTTACGATGAAAATTCAATTAAAGTATTCCGAAGCGACACCCTACTACTGGGAGTACACACCATGCAAATAGATACAACAAAGGCTAATTTCGACATTGTAATGCCAATAGAAACACCTCTATCCTTGGCCGAAATAGCTCCCTGGTTAGTAGGAGCGCTACTCTTTATAGCGTTAATAGGATTTCTTATTTGGTATTTCCGATTCAGAAAAAAAGATCAGCCCTTGTTTACGACAACAAAACCCGACGAACCTGCTCATATTATAGCTCTTCGTAAGTTAGACGAGCTAAAAAAAGAAAAGCTATGGCAATCGGGCAAAATAAAAATGTTTCATTCTGAAATTACCGATACCATAAGGTTATATTTAGACAAGCGTTATAATTTATCGACACAAGAATCTACTACCGATGAAATTCTTGAAGCAGTAAACTCTGTTGAAGTAAATAATGACTGGCATCGTAATTTAAGAGAAATATTAGAACGTGCCGATTTGGCAAAATTTGCAAAATTTCAGCCTTTGCCCGACGAAAATGAGCGAAGCCTAAAATATGCTTATCAGATTGTTGAAAACACAATTCTTGTTGACAAGGAAAAAGACGAGGAAACAACTAATACCAAAGAAACTGAGGATAATAAATAAACATTGACACAGCAAAGTATGAGTTCAATTGAATTTGCAAATCCCGAATACTTCTATTTTTTATTACTTCTACTACCATTTATTGCATGGTATATTTTTAAGGATAAAAATGCACAAGCAAGTATTCAGGTTTCAACCGTAAAAAGCTTTAATGCAGCACCAAGAACCTATAAATATTATCTGCGTCATGCGCTGATCGTATTTCGTGTTTTGGCTATTGCATTTTTAATAACAGCACTGGCCCGACCACAATCGAGCAACCGATTCGAAAACACAAGCACCGAAGGTATCGACATTGTAATGTCGCTGGATATTTCTAGCAGTATGCTTGCCCGCGATTTTGAACCAGACAGATTAGAAGCAGCTAAAGATGTGGCGACACAATTTATTACGGGTCGTCCTGAAGATAAAATAGGATTGGTAATTTTTAGTGGTGAGAGCTTTACTCAATGTCCCTTAACTACCGATCATGCCGTTTTAATCAACCTTTTTCAGGATATCCAATCGGGAATGATTGAAGATGGCACAGCAATTGGTCTGGGATTAGCTAATGCCGTAAACCGATTAAAAGACAGCCAAGCCAAATCAAAAGTGGTAATTTTACTAACCGATGGTGTAAACAATCAGGGAGAAATTGCTCCATTAACCGCTGCCGAACTGGCAAGTACTTTTGGCATTAGAGTATATACAATTGGTATAGGAACAATGGGCGAAGCTCCCTATCCGATTCAGACCGCTTTTGGTATAAGCATGAGAAATATGCCTGTTAAAATTGACGAGGAAGTTTTAAACAAAATTGCAGATATGACTGGCGGAAAATATTTTCGTGCCACAGACAATAACAAGCTGAAAGCAATATATGCTGAAATTGACAAACTCGAAAAAAGTAAAATAGAGGTAAGACAATACAGTACTAAAAGCGAGGAATATTTACTATTCGCCTTTTTAGGTGCCTTTTTCCTTCTATTGGAAATAGCACTGCGCAATTCAATTTTACGGAATATTCCGTAAGAATAACATTATTGAATAACTGAAAATAATTTTAAAATGGATCAATTTCGTTTCGATCATCCAGAATATTTATATCTCTTCCTACTCATTCCCATTTTAGTGGTTTTGTATTGGGTGAGCCATATAATCAAGAAAAAAGCTTTGCAAAAATTTGGCGAAATGAGTATTATTTCTCAATTAATGCCTTTTGCATCTTTTACAAGGCCAATTTATAAATTCATAATTCTTACCCTATCGCTGGCATTTATCTTTATCGGCATTGCAGGTCCTCAATTCGGATCCAAGCTTAAGAAAATAAAACGAAAGGGAGTAGAAATTATAATTGCCCTTGATGTTTCCAACTCGATGATGGCTCAGGATATTCAACCCAACCGTCTGGAACGAGCAAAACGTGCCATCTCAAAAATGGTTGATAAACTAAATAACGATAAAATTGGTTTGGTGGTATTTGCCGGAGAAGCATACACACAATTACCAATAACAACCGATTATGCTTCGGCAAAATTATTTTTATCGTCCATAAGTACCGATATCGTTCCTATTCAGGGAACAGCAATTGGTTCGGCAATAAACCTGGCAACAAAGAGTTTTACTCCTGATAGCGAAGCCAGCAAAGCAATTATTATTATTACCGACGGAGAAAACCATGAAGATGATGCAGTTGCTGCAGCAAAAATGGCACAATCCCAAGGCATCACGGTTCATACCATTGCAATGGGATTACCCGAAGGTGCTCCTATTCCGGTAAGTTCAGGATCAAGCGACTTTAGAAGAGATGAGGAAGGAAATATAGTAATCTCGAAGTTAGACCAGCAAATGGTCGAGCAAATTGCCATTGCCGGAGGTGGAAAACCGGTTATTGCCAATAATACTACAACAGGCTTAAACGTTTTATTTAAAGAAATAAATAAAATGAACAAAACAGAACTAGAAGCTAGAGTTTATGCTGCTTACGATGAAAAATTTCAGATTTTTATCGCCATAGGTATTCTGCTTCTATTTTTCGAAATGTTTGTATTAGAACGTAAAAACCGACACCTAAAAGATATAGATTTATTTAAACCATCGAAATAGCAACAGACAAACAGAGCAATTATGAAAAAATATTTAATACTGTTCATGAGCATGATTTGTCTTCTAAGTATGGAGGCCAATGCCCAAAAAGAAAGAAAATTTATTCGTGCAGGAAATGATCTTTTTGAAGGCGATAAATTTGAAAACTCCGAAGTTGAATACCGAAAAGCCCTCGATAAAAAAATTAATTCGTACGAAGCTGGTTTTAACTTAGGTGATGCTTTGTATAAGCAAAAAAAATATGATGAAGCATTAAAACAGTTTCAGACTTTAGCCGTAAGCGAAAAAGATCCTAAAAAACTGGGAGAGCTCTATCACAATATGGGCAACACCCTGTTGGCAAATAAAAAAATAGATGAAAGCATAGAAGCCTACAAACAATCCTTGCGCAACTTTCCCAATTCGAAAGAGACAAAGTACAACCTCGAATATGCTCGCCAAATGAAGAAAAAACAAGAGGAAGAGCAAAAGAAACAGGATCAGCAAAACAAGGATAATAAAGATCAAAAGGATCAAAACAAAGACCAGAATAAAAAAGATCAAGACAAGAAAGATCAGGACAAAAAGGATCAGGACAAGAAAGATCAACAAAACAAAGACAAACAAAAACAGGATCAGAAAGATAAGCAGGGCGATCAGGATAAAAAGAAACAAGATCAGCAACAACAAAAAAATAAAATTTCTAAACAAGATGCTCAACGCTTACTGGAAGCTCTAGAAAACGACGAGAAAAAAGTTCAGGAAAAAGTTCAAAAAGCCAAAGCAAAAGCTCAAAAAGCGAAAAAAACAAAAATTAAAAAAGATTGGTAAAATAATACATCCTTACTTCGAAACAGAAAACTAAAACTCTTTTGTTTTTCGAAAATTAAGCGAAATACCAACTTATTTAACTAATGTTTTATAAGTACATTTGTGCCACAGATCAATTAACTGATATTTTAAAGAACACATCTGAAAAACTATTATATACGGATGAAGAAATTATTTTTCTTATTATTAGCGACAATTTTTATTAGCTCTTCGGCCATTGCCGAGGAAGTTAAGTTTACAGCATCGGCTCCTAAGGTAGTCGAAGTTGGTGAACAATTCAGACTTGTTTATAGCATTAACGAAAAGGGCAAGGATTTAAAAATGCCTTCTCTTGCAGGCTTTAGAGTATTAATGGGGCCATCAACTTCGCGAAGTTCCAGTTCTCAATACATTAACGGAAAATGGTCTTCTGCAACCTCTTACACCTACACCTACGTTCTACTGGCTGAGAAAGAAGGCAAATTCACCATTAATCCGGCTAAAATTAAGGTGAAAGATTACAACTTTACATCTAACTCGCTAAATATCGAAGTTGTTAAAACCAACAACAAAACTCAAAATACACAAAGCAGTCAAAAACAAAGCCGGACTAGTGAAAACAAAATCACTCAGGCCAACCTTTTTGTTAAGGTTAATGTAGACCGAAAAAGTGTTTATATGGGCGAGCATGTTGTTGCCACCATTAAGGTTTACACAAGATTGAATATTGCTGGCTTTGGTGATTCTAAATTCCCTTCGTTCAGCGGATTTTTAAGTCAGGAAATTCCAACTTCCGGACAAATTTCCTTGCAAAGAGAAAATGTAAATGGTACAATATATAATGTTGGAACCATCCGAAAATTGATTTTATTTCCTCAACACACAGGTAAAATAACAATTGATCCTTTCGAATTGGAATGTATCATTCGTCAGAGTCGTGCCAGTGGTAGCAGAGGTTTCTTCGACGATTTCTTCGATAATTATCAGGATGTTCGTGTTCCGCGTAAAAGTAAACCTGTTACCATTCGGGTTAAAGATTTTCCGGCAAACAAACCTGCCAGTTTCGATGGTGCTGTTGGTAAATTTAAATTATCAGCTACTATCGATAAAGACTCCGTACAAGCCAATGATGCAGTTACTTTAAAAGTAAAAATATCTGGTAATGGTAATCTTAAATTAATAAATCCCCCGGAATTCAACTTCCCTGCCGATTTTGAGGTGTACGATCCTAAAACGAATCAGAATCTTAAAAATACAACAACAGGAACAAATGGATCAACCACTTTCGAGTATTTAATTATTCCACGTCATGCAGGTAATTATGAAATTCCAGCTGTTGACTTTAGTTATTTCGATCCGAAAGCGGGAATATACAGAACAAGGTCAACACCTAAATTCAACATTAAAGTAGGCAAAGGTCAGGGTGATGCTTCGTCAACGGTAATCAGCTCCTTCTCGAAAGAGGATGTGAAATTTATTGGTAAAGATATCCGATTTATAAAAACCAACGATTTTACGCCAAGTGTAAAAGGCGAAGTATTTTTTGGAAGCTTAAACTTTTACCTGGGATATCTTATTCCTTTTGTGATTTTCATATTGGCTTTTATTGTCAACAGAAAACGCATTAAAGAAAATGCTGATGTTGCCCGAATAAAAAATAAACGAGCCAACCGCGTAGCTATGAAACGCTTAAAAGCTGCATCGGCACGTTTAAAAGCGAAACAAAAAGAAGAATTTTACGATGAAATATTAAAAGCACTCTGGGGATATACTTCAGACAAACTAAATTTGCCTTTAGCAGATCTTAACAAAGAAAACATAACAGATATTCTTCAGAATAAAGCTTTAGAGCAAGAGTTGATTAGTAATTTTATTACAATTCTGGATACTTGCGAATTTGCGAGATATGCACCTTCCTCCGGATCATCGGAAATGGATGAATTGTATAAAAAGACAATGGAAACTATTACTAAGTTAGAAAAGAACATTTAAGTTTTGAAGTTTAATAGCATTCGAAAAATGAAAAATTTATTATATATACTAATGGTTTTGGTCTGTTCGTTTACTGTTCAGGCTCAGCAAACACCAATTAGCGAAGCAAATGATTTTTATCAGAAAGGTGAGTATGAAAAAGCAATCAAATCATACGAATTTGTATTGGAAACACATATAGAATCGCCTGAAATTTATTTTAATCTAGCCAATGCTTACTACAAAACCGGGCAAATAGCTCCCTCTATTTTAAACTACGAAAGAGCAAAACTTCTTGCTCCCGAAGATGGAGATATTCAATACAATTTAAAATTGGCACAGGTTCATGTACTCGATAAATTAGAAGTACTACCCGAATTACTTGTAAGCAAATGGTATGCGGGAATTCGAAATGCATTCTCGGCTAAGTTATGGTCTTATTTCTCAATTGCACTATTCTTTATTTGTCTTGTTTTTGCATGCTTTTACCTTTATAGCAACAAAGTTGGCTTAAAAAAACTTGGTTTTCTGTTGGCTACACTTTGCCTGATACTAAGTATTCTTTCTTACTCTTTTGCCTCGCAAAAAACAAAAGAAATTGCGGTTCGAGAATATGCAATTATTTTTAACCCAAGTGTAACCATTAAAGGATCGCCTGATGATAGTGGAACGGAACTTTTCCTTTTACACGAAGGTACCAAAGTAAAGGTTATTGATAGTCTTGGGGACTGGAGAAATATTCAGTTAAGCGATGGAAACGAAGGTTGGTTAAAAAAAGAAGATATCGAAAAGATCTAATCCTTCTTTCAATTTAAGATATAAGCTGTTAGTTTTACTAGCAGCTTTTTTTATACAATAAAAAGAAATCCCCCTAAGAGTCTTGCTAATTTTGTGCTAAATTTATGGGCATTGGTAGATTGAGGTACTTTTTTAGTAAGATGGGATAGCTGAGAACTTGTTCGAAGATCCTCCCACCCAACTTAAAGATTTTAAGTAGAAGTAACTAAAGCTTACATGCCCTAGATTTTTTGCATCCTTTTTCATCAATGGAAAAAGGATGAGCCACTGCAGCTTGAGCAGTTAAAGTTGAATGAATAATTTTATATATCAAAATGATACACAGTATACAAAACGAAACTCTACAAATAAGTGTTAAAGAAACCGGAGCAGAATTGTGCAGCATAAAATCCATTGCAAGCGGTAAAGAGTTTATATGGCAAGCTAATCCTGACATTTGGGCCAGCCACGCTCCTAACCTATTCCCTATAATTGGCTGTTTAAAAGACAATGCTCTTATTTATGACGGAAAAGAATATGCAACACCTAAGCATGGCTTTATCAGAAACAACTCAGATATAAAATTACTTGATAAAAGTGAAAATAAGCTAAGTTTTGTCTTACAATCGAATGATAACACAAGAGTCCTATATCCTTTCAAATTTGAGTTTCGTATTCATTTTATTTTAGAATCGAATAAATTAAAAGTCGTTCACCAAATTATAAATACAGGAAATAGCGAAATGCTCTTCAATCTTGGCGCTCATCCGGCTTTTAATTGTCAGCTTAATAAAAATGAAAGCTATAATGATTACTACCTGGAATTTGAAAAAAACGAAACGCTTAACACCTGGAATTTAACTGAAGGCGGATTAATAGCAGAAGAAGGAGAGCAAATTTTAAACAATGAAAATCAAATCAACTTACATCCTGAAATTTTTGCCAATGATGCATTAATTTTCAAGAATTTGAAATCGTCAGCCGTAAGTTTAAAATGCAAGAAATCTGATTTTGAATTGAAAGTACAATTCAAAGATTTTCCTTACCTGGGATTATGGGCCAAACCCAATGCTCCCTATGTGTGCATAGAACCCTGGATTGGAATTGCCGATTCTGCAGATACAAACAGAGAATTCGAAAACAAAGAATTAATTCAGAAACTTCCTGTTTCAGAAATGTTTACAGCAGAATACTCCATTGAAATAAAAGAATAAAAATAACGCGCAGTAAACCAATTTTACTGCGCGTTTCCTTTTCAATTATTTTAATAATGGATAATCGGTATACCCCACTTCATTTCCTCCATAAAAAGTATCCTGATTCGCTTCATTTAAATCGGCATCCAATTCAAATCGCTTTTCCAGATCAGGATTGGCCAAATAAGGCACTCCAAAAGAAACCAATTCCGCCAGTCCATCATGAATCGCCTTATTCCCTGACTCTTTGGTAAAACCACCATTAATCATTCGTACTCCTTTGTAAAACTTTCCATAATATTCCAACACATTCTTTATCAACTGCGGATACTCATCAATTGGCATTAGTGGTTCAATTAAATGCAAATAAGCCAAATTGTAGTGATTCAATTTCTCAATTACAAAAGAGAACAGTTCTGCAGGATTAGAATCTCCCATATCATTAAACAAACCACTGGGAGACAGCCTAACTCCGACTCTTTCGCCAGGTAAGATCTCTGTTACAGCATCCAAGACTTCGAATAAGAATCTGGCACGATTTTCAATACTTCCACCATATTTATCGATACGCTTATTGGTTTTATCAACCAAAAACTGATCAATCAGATAACCATTAGCCGCGTGAATTTCCACACCATCAAAACCTGCTTCCTTCGCATTTTTAGTAGCAAGTCTGTAATCCTCAACAATATTCTTAATTTCGAACTCTTCCAAAGCACGCGGTGTAACAAAATCTTTTAAACCCTCAAAAGTAAAAGCCTGTCCTGCCGGCTTAATTGCAGAAGGTGCTACAGGCAAATCGCCATCATGAAAATCGGGATGAGAAATACGCCCTACATGCCACAATTGAATGAAAATTTTCCCTGCTTTCCGATGTACTGTTTCTGTAATTTTTCTCCATCCATCAACCTGATCTTTACTGTAAATTCCAGGAGTTGCAGGGTAACCCTTTGCTTGTGGTGATATTTGGCTGGCTTCGGTAATAATAATACCTGCACCAGACCTTTGTTCATAATACTTTACCATTAAGTCTGTAGGCACATCACCTTGTCCAGCTCTGTTTCTGGTCATTGGAGCCATTACCATTCTATTTTTTAAGTCTAAATCGGCAATCGAAAAAGTACTTAATAGTGTGTTATTTTTCATTATATCTTTCTTATTTTTATTTATACAAAATACAAATAAGATTTTATATCTTGAAAAAGTATTTTTTTAGAATAGTATAAATAAATTAATAGAAAGCCATTACCAAACAAGATTCAAATTAGATTCGGAATAGTTTACAGATTCCATCATTGCTTTGTATCTTCGTCCAAAATTAGCAATAGGCACAAAAAACAGACATCTAAATTCAATATCCACACAAGTGTATTATAAAGAATTTCGCTGAGATTTAAATATTGCAACACCAAGGAAACTAGATCCGCATGAATAAAATTGAACTATTAGCTCCAGCTAAAAATCTGGAAACAGGTATTGCAGCCATAAATTATGGAGCTGATGCCGTATATATTGGAGCCCCAAAATTTGGAGCCCGCTCAGCCGCAGGTAACACCCTGGAAGATATTAAAGAGCTTATCGATTATGCTCACCGATATTGGGCTAAGGTGTTTATTACCATGAATACCATACTGTATGACAATGAGCTAAAAGAAGCCGAAGCTTTAATTCACAAACTATACGAAATAGGTGCCGATGCACTAATCGTTCAGGATATGGGAATTCTTGAAATGGATCTTCCCCCTATCGAATTACACGCAAGCACGCAAACTCACAATTACGATTTAGAACGAATTCAATTTTTAGAAAAAGTTGGTTTCAAAAGAATCATTCTTGCGCGGGAACTATCTCTCGATCAAATCAAAAATATTAGAAAAAATACCAATGTTGAGCTGGAATACTTTATTCATGGTGCACTTTGCGTGTCGCTAAGCGGACAATGTTATTTTTCTCAAGCCATTAATGGAAGATCGGCAAATCGTGGAGAATGCAGTCAAGCCTGCAGAATGAAATACGATCTTGTAGATGAAGAAGGTACAGTAATCGCAAAAGACAAATACCTTCTCTCTCTTAAAGATTTAAATTTATCTGATCATTTGGAAGAAGTAATTGAAAGCGGAATATGCTCTTTAAAAATTGAAGGCAGGTTAAAAGATAGTTCCTACCTTAAAAATGTAACAAGTTTTTACCGCCAGAAATTAGATTCTATTTTTGATAAAAAACGAGAATTCGAAGCTAGCTCATCGGGTCAAATCAATATTGATTTCACTCCCGATTTGGATAAAACTTTTAACCGTGGATACACCAATTATTTCTTCTCTGGAAGAGTACCCGAAATTGCCAACTTCTACACACCAAAATCAATGGGTAAAGAAATCGGTAAAATTATTGATGTAAAAAAAGACCACTTTATTGTTGAAAGTAAGTTTAAATTAAACAATGGCGATGGATTATGTTTCTTCAATAAAAATAAACTTTTAAAGGGACTTCAGGTTAATGGAGTTAAGGGAGACAGAATCTTTCCTAACGATATGAGCATGATTCAAAATGGGGCTATTTTGTATAGAAATAACGATCATGAATTTGCAAAAATCTTAAAACGCGATAATTCTGTAAGGAAAATATCAGTAGAATTTTTTCTAACTATTTTTGAAGATACCCTTAACCTTACCGCTATTGATGAAGACGAAATTTCGGCGAATATCGAACTAAAAGGTGGATTTGAACTTGCCCGAAACGAAGAAATGGCCATAGCCAACATTAAAAAGCAATTGCAAAAAACAGGTGATTCAATATTTACACTTAGCAATATAGAAACCGAATACGATAAAGTACCATTTATACAGGCTAAATTATTAAACGAACTTCGTCGCGATTGTTTAAAGCAATTGAGCGAAAATAGATTGGCAGCCACAAAAACAGAAAAGTCGAGACCTTTAATTTCACATCCGCAATATCCATCTAAAGAACTAACTTATATGGGAAATGTGGTAAATTGTAATGCCCAAGAATTTTATAATAAATGTGGCGTAGAGAAAATTGAAGATGGATTTGAACTACAGCAAAATAATTCCGGTAAAACAATAATGACCACAAAACATTGCCTAAGACATGAATTTGGCTTATGCAATAAAGAGGTTAAAACGGGAATAAAAAAGAATTCTCCACTGTATTTAGTTGATAATAAAAACAGATACAGATTAGAATTTAATTGCCAGAGGTGCGAAATGAAAATTATTTTCGAATAAATCGAATAAATTCTTCAAACGTAAAAAAAGAAGCTCTAAAATTGATATTGGTTATGCTTACTGATATAGAAATATTAATTCGCGAAGGTGAACATCAACAACAGGATTTCAAATTCTGTATTACTGATTCCAAAAAAATTGCTAAATCTTTATCGGCCTTTGCCAACACCGATGGAGGCAGATTGCTTATCGGCGTGAAAGACAATGGTAAAATTTCCGGAGCTCAAATAGATGAAGAGTACCACATGATTCAGGCGGCAGCAGATATGTACTGCCGCCCAAAAATACGCTTCGATAGTAAAGTTTGGCATGTTCACGGTAAAAATGTCTTGGAAATTATTATTCAAGCATCAGCACAAAAACCACATTACGCACAAAATGATAATGGTAAATGGCTGGCATACATCCGAAAAGATGATGAAAACAAATTGGCCAATAGAATTATACTGGAAGTTTGGAAACAAAAATCACAAACAAATGGTTCTTATTTACAATACAGCACAACAGAAAGCCTGCTTTTAGATTATTTAAAAGTAAATGAGACAATAAGCCTTAACAAATTCTATAAACTGGCTAAAATAAGTCGGTATAAAGCCGAAAAAGTACTCGTAAAATTAATTTGCTGGAATATTATAGAACCTGTATTTGAGGAAGTTGGAACAAGATACAAGCTCAAAGAAAATAATAAAAGCTCCCTTTAGATTTTCTCATTCTAAAACATAAAAAAACCGCACTAATTATTGGGATTTTAAACTCCTGTATGACAGGATTTGAGTGCCTGCTTGGTCAAGTTTCCCCTGTGCCGAAGCAACCCGAAGGTTGGGGCCTGCTTTTGCAAGCATGTTGCTTTCTCGGTATGTGATAACTGTTGAGTTTAACAATCGCTAATTAATGCGGTATGTCTATATCTTGTATTAAAAGAACGTTCTTTATACATGCAAATTAAGCAAGAATATCCCATAAAACAAGGGCTGCAATAATTTTTTTCACATATTTTGACGAATCTAAAAAATAAAAACCTGCAACATTCAAGCAATGAATTTTTTAGAAAATTCTTTGCTATTAATTTTTTATTAAGAAATTCGCCCTCGCTTTGCTGATTTTGCCAATATTTGTATTTTTACCGACTGATTTTTAAAAATGGCAGCAACTCCTTATATAGATATTCATACTCATAATCTTAATTTTTTTCAGGAAATTAAGGCTATTGTGAATATTTCGTTGTTTGAAGATAATACTAACATCAATAATAATTTAAATTATTCTGTAGGTTTACACCCCTGGAATATAAAAGAAGAAAGACTATCAATCGAACAATCTTTAATTTCAGAAACAAAAAAATTAAAAGCTATTGCAATTGGAGAAATAGGTTTAGATAAGGCAATAAGTACAAACTTATTAGTGCAGGAAAATATTTTTACAAGCCAGATAAAAATTGCCAGACAATTACGAAAACCCGTAATTATACATTGTGTTAGAGCATTTTCCGAATTACTAAAAATAAAAAAGAAACACGAAAGCCATACTGCATGGATTATTCATGGCTATCAAAAAAATATAGAAATCGCAAGCAATTTGCTTAAAGCGGATTGCTACTTATCATTTGGAGAAGCAATTCTTAGGAATAAAAAACTTCAGCAAGTTTTTAAGCAAATACCAAATGATAAATTCTTTCTGGAAACCGATGATAGTGAACTATCTATCATGAAAATATACGATAAAGCTGCAGAAATAAAAGAAATTAGACTTGAAGATCTGAAAAAACAAATACAAATAAATTATAATACCTGTTTTAAAAGTTATGAGTGAAGAATGGCTAAGCAGAACCAAACTGCTACTGGGGGATAAAAAATTGGAGCGCTTGCAAAAAGCTCATGTGTTAGTTGTAGGATTAGGAGGTGTTGGAGCTTATGCCGCAGAACAAATTTGCCGTTCGGGAGTTGGTAAAATGACAATTGTTGATGGAGATACTATCGATACATCAAACATTAACCGACAATTAGCCGCAACCACATCAAATGTAAGTAAAGATAAAGCCAAAGTTATGGGTGACCGATTACTCGACATTAACCCAAAGCTGCAACTTACAATTTTAAACGAATTTCTAAAGGGAGAACGAACTAGCGAAATATTAAAATCAGGACAATTCGATTATGTTGTAGATGCCATTGATACTTTAACACCTAAGATATTTTTAATTGAATACAGCTTGCAAAATAATTTAAAAATCGTGAGCGCGATGGGTGCTGGTGGAAAAACCGATCCCAGTAAAATACAAATTGCGGATATCTCTGATTCATACAATTGTAAATTGGCAAGAATGCTTCGCAAGCGACTTCACAAATTAGGTATCCATAAAGGAGTGAGAGTCGTATTTTCGCCCGAAGATGTTTCTAAAAATGCAGTAATTATTGATGAAAGCAGAAATAAAAAATCAAATGTAGGTACCATTTCATATATGCCTCCTCTATTCGGATGCTTTATTTCATCGGTTGTTATTAATGAGCTTTTAGCCGAAGCATAATTTATTAACCATACATCTATATGCGAATGTTATACTACGACATAATATCATCTCCAATTGGGAAACTGCTTTTATTAGCAAGTGAGAAAGGATTAAAACAAATTCTATTCGAATCACAACTCAAGAATATCACTATTAATAAAAATTGGCAACTCAATAGTTCAAAATTATCTGAAATTAAAGAACAACTCGACTCGTATTTTAATAAGGAGCTAAAACAATTTAATTTGATTTTGGACCCCAATGGAACGGCATTCCAAAAACAAATCTGGGAAAAATTACAGGAAATTCCCTACGGAAAGATAAAATCATATCAGGACATCGCCAATTCCATAAACAAGGCCAAAGCCTGCCGAGCTGTTGGAATGGCTAATTCTCTAAATCCTATACCAATTATAATTCCCTGCCATAGAGTAATTGGAAAAAATGGCAAACTTACCGGATATGCGGGAGGTCTGAATAATAAGGCCAAACTTTTACAATTAGAAAATATCGAATTTAAAAGTGATACGAAACAATATGATTTGTTTTAATTGACATCTATTTTGTTCTGAAATAGATTAACCCCCCCATATTAAAGTTTAGATAGATTAAAACTTAATACTTTGCGATAAATCTGTTTTATTTTTGATTTAAAGGCTAATTCATATAACTTGCCAGTCTATTGTATTGGTGTGCTTGTAAAGCATAAAATACAATAGGAATTTATCATTAAATCAATAAACTAATTCATGAGTAAAATTTTAGGACACAGTTTCCATATTCCGGTTATGGGCACGGGCTTTACTGTGGATACTCCTGTAAAAGTCGCTCACCTTGGAATTTCATCAGTTGTTTCCATTGTGGATGATTTGCTAGTAGAAAAAATGCGGGAAGTATATTGCAGTAAATTAAGTTTACCGTTCAAACCAATTACGGAAAAAACCAAAGATTTTAGAGCAGAAAGAATTACTTCTTATCTAAATTTATTAGATAAAGTAGTTACTGAGAAGTTCGAAAATCTAAAGGAATCCATTCAGGATAAAAGTAAAGAGTTGGAAGAATATTTGGATATGCTACCAGATCTTTCGGAGGTTAAACAGGAATTTAAAGCAAAATTTGCCGACAATCCATACCTTAAGGAAGCAAAAGAGTGGTTAAGCAATCATCTTCCATTAGGGGATATTGATGTTAACATCATGACCAAACTAGACAAGAGTAACTTTTATAAAGGGGAACAATTACCAACAGAATTCAATGATGCCCATGCAGCTCTTCGTGGATTTGCGATGAGTAACCTGGAGAGCTCCATGGTACTTTCTGCAGGAATGAACCCTCGTTTATATGGATACCTTGAGCAATTCAAAGATTTTTATCCTGATAGCAATGGCTATATCAAGAAAAAAATTGTTTTAAAGGTTAGCGATTATCGCTCTGCTTTAATTCAAGGTAGATTTCTTGCTAAAAAGGGAATTTGGATCTCGGAATACAGAATAGAGTCGGGTTTAAATTGCGGCGGACATGCCTTTGCTACCGACGGTTTTTTAATGGGACCTATTTTGCAGGATTTCAAAGATAAAAGAGATGAGCTAAAAGAAAGTACATATCAGGTATTGTTGCAAGCGCTAAAAGAAAAGAATAAAGTAATTCCCACAAATCCTCTCGAGATTAAAGTAACTGCTCAGGGTGGTGTGGGAACTTCAGAAGAACATGATTTTCTTATAAATCAATACAATCTCGATTCCATAGGCTGGGGAACTCCTTTTCTTTTGGTTCCGGAAGTTTGTAATGTTGATGAACAAACCTTATCGCTCCTGGAAAAAGCCAAAGAAAAAGATCTATTTTTAAGTCATGCCTCTCCTCTTGGGGTAAGATTTAATAATTTAGCTACAAATACTCGCGACATTGGGAAATGGGAACGTATGGCTAAAAACGAAGCAGGCAGCGTGTGCACAAAAAGATATATGATTGTAAACAAGGAGTTTACTGAGAAACCTATTTGTACTGCGTCCAGACAATACCAAAGACTAAAAATCGCCGATTTAAAAAAACAAAATCTTTCGAAAGAAGCATACGAAAAAGAACTTAATCTTTTACTTGAAAAAACATGTTTATGTAAAGGTTTATCAGCATCAACTTACATTGTTAATAATATAGACACAAAAAGCGATGGTGATGGTGTTTCAATTTGTCCGGGTCCTAATTTAGCTTATTTCTCGAAAAGAGCGAGCCTAAAAGATATGATTAATCATATTTATAACAGAGCTAATTTGATTGAAAGAAAAGACAGACCACACATGTTTATAAAAGAATTAAATATTTATTACGACTATTTAAAGGAACAAATCGAAGAGCCTAAAAAGCCAGTTCCAAAGCAAATTAAATCGCTCGAGACTTTCAAAAACAATTTGTTAAATGGAGTAAATTATTACAAAGATTTATCACAAAAATTTTCTGATAAGTTTATTCACATGAAATCTCAAATTGAAAATGATTTAAATAATTTAGAAGTAAAAATTAAAGACACGCTAATACGAGAATCTTAAAAAAAGAGTCAAGCTTAAAATAAGCTTGACTCTTTTTATTACCATCCTATACAACTGAATCTTACCCTAATTATTATGTTTCGATTGGCGTAAAACACCTATTGTTTTTTGAGTGTTTATTTCTGCTATTTGGGTAAAATACCTGAACTTCAATTCACTAAAAGGCTGCATATTTGTAGTGTGCGAAAGAGATCACAGTAAAGAATTTTCAAAATTGTGATTGTGCAGAAAGAGTAGTTTAATTTTAAACTACAAACAACACTTCGATCCTACAGTGATTTAGGTTAAGGTTAGAGTTTAATGTAGGATTCGAAGTGTTTTTTTAGAATTTTATTGGAATATTTCCATATTGTTAGTTTTTGCTTCAAAACTGTAAAAGATCTTCACCAATCTTTTACAGTTTTTTTTTGATAAAAAAAGCTGAATTCAATAGTAGAATCCAGCTCTCATAAAATTTACACTTTCTTAATTTTTCTCTGCTTCGACGAGCTCACTTTTTATACCAGCAATTTTCTCAAGCATTTCTGTTGTAATAGATTTAGGCCTTTCCAAAGGATACCCTAAAGCTCGGTCCCAAATAATATTAGCACAAATACCTATCGATCGTCCAATACCAAATAATACGGTATAGAAATCATATTCTGTAACACCATAATGCCATTGAATTACTCCCGATTGAGCATCAACATTAGGCCATGGATTCTTTGCCTTACCATGTTCCTGTAAAATTGGAGGAACTACTTTATAAAGTAAATCGGCATATTTAAAAATAGGATCTTCGGGCAAATGCTTTAAACTAAATTTGCGTTGTAACATATATCTAGGATCGGTTTTACGTAATACCGCATGACCAAAACCAGGAATAACCTGTCCTGAATTTAAGGTATCCCAGACAAATTGTTGCATTTCCTCTTCGGTTGGTAAACGATTACCCATTTTATCCATAACCTCTTGCAGCCACCTTAAAACTTCCTGATTAGCCAATCCATGCAAAGGACCAGCCAATCCATTAATCATAGCTGAAATAGAAAGGTAAATATCCGATAGAGAACTAGCAACCAAATGACCAGTATGCGCACTCACATTACCACTTTCATGATCACTATGAATAATAAAATGCAAACGGGATACATCATCGTAAGGTTTAGCAATTCCCATCATGTGAGCAAAATTACCCCCCATATCCAAATTAGGATCAGACTGAATTCTTGGTCCCTGACGATACAATTTATTATAGATATACGCAGCTATTTCGGGCAACTTAGCCAATAAATTTAATGCATCTTCGTAGGTTGCATCCCAATAATCTTTTTTATTTAAACCCGCATGATACTGTCTATTAAAAACAGATTCGCGATTTAATGTAAGAATTGCAGTCGAGAAAATTGCCATTGGATGACTGCAACATGGGAATGAATCAATTACCTCGTACACATAACGAGGCACAATTCTTCGCTTACTAAACTCGTCAACAACCTGCATTACCTCCTCCTGATTAGGTACATCACCAGTTAAAAGAAGATAAAACAATCCCTCAACATAAGGCATATCCCCACCTTTCGGTTTCGGCAAATTTTCAATTACCTCACCTAAAGTATATCCTCTATACCTAATTCCTTCTTCAGGATCAAGGTAAGAAATATCAGTAACCAATGATTTAAGCCCTCTCATTCCACCAATAACCTGGGAAATGGTAACATTATCAACAACTACATCTCCATATTCTTTTAATAACTTTTTTGTTCTGGGTTTTTGTTTTTCAATTTTCTCAGATAAGATCTGTTTAAGTGTTTTTTTCATCTTGATATATTTTTAATATCCGAAACTTTACCAGGTATCGTTTCAAGATTATAATCAATTTATTATTAGCTATTTTGTTTTCTGATTAAATTTAATGCACTTCCAGCCTTAAACCATTCAATTTGAATATCATTATACGAGTGATTCGCCATAATTTCGTCTACAGCTCCATCTTCGTGAGTAAGAATTAGTTTAAGAGCTTTTCCCGTTTTAAATTCAGTCAGGCCAATAATATCAATCTTATCTTTCTCTTGTATTTTATCGTAATCAGCTTTATCGGCAAAAGTAAGAGCCAATACTCCCTGCTTTTTAAGGTTCGTTTCGTGGATACGGGCAAATGAACGTACAATTACTGCTTTAACACCTAAATGACGAGGTTCCATTGCTGCATGCTCTCTCGAAGATCCTTCTCCATAATTTTCGTCACCAACAACAATCGACCCAAAACCATTTTCTTTAAGAGCTCTTGCTGTGGCAGGAACTTCGTTGTATTCTTTAGATACAGGATTAAAAATAGAATTGGTTTCCTCATTAAAATAATTAACAGCACCAATCAACATATTATTGGAAATATTGTCTAAGTGTCCACGATATCGTAACCATGGACCAGCCATAGAAATATGATCTGTTGTACACTTTCCTTTTGCTTTAATTAGCAGATTTAATCCTTTGTAATCCTCTCCATTCCAACTATTAAATGGCTTGAGTAATTGCAAACGTTCTGAGTCATCGCTTACCTTAATCAGAACATCGGAACCATTTTCGTTTGGAGCTAGATAACCAGAATCTTTCATATCGAATCCCTGAGGTGGAAATTCCAATCCTACAGGCTCATCTAACTTCACTTCTACCCCATCTTCATTTACTAAAGTGTCAGTAATTGGGTTAAAGCACAAATCGCCGGCAATTGCCATTGCTGTAACCAATTCTGGCGATGCCACAAATCCATGTGTATTTGGGTTACCATCATTTCTTTTCGCAAAATTCCGGTTAAAAGAAGTTATAATGGAATTTTTTCTTGTTGGATCATCTGTATGTCGTTTCCACTGACCAATACATGGTCCGCAAGCATTAGCCATAATAACTCCACCAATACCTTCAAACTCACTAAGAATCCCATCTCTTTCGGCAGTATATCTTACCAGTTCGGACCCTGGGGTAACCACAAACTCGGCCTTTACTTTTAAATTTTTATCTTTTGCCTGACGCGCCAAAGATGCGGCTCTGGATAAATCTTCGTAAGAAGAATTAGTACAGGATCCAATCAAACCTACTTCAAGAGTACGAGGATAATTATTTTCCTTAACTGCGGCCGCAAATTCCGATAAGCTATGCGCTAAATCTGGAGTAAATGGCCCATTAATATATGGCTGAAGTTCAGAAAGGTTAATTTCAATCACCTGATCATAATACATTCCCGGATTTTCATACACCTCATCATCCGATCGTAGATGTTTCATTACAACATCGGCCAGATCTGCAACTTTTTCTCGTCCTGTAAGTCGCAAATAATTACTCATATTTCGATCGTAGCCAAAAATAGAGGTAGTAGCACCAATCTCAGCTCCCATATTACAAATGGTACCTTTTCCGGTACAAGACAAAGAATCTGCTCCTTCTCCAAAATATTCAACAATAGCTCCAGTTCCTCCTTTAACAGTAAGAATTCCAGCCACTTTTAAGATTACATCTTTAGGAGAAACCCAACCACTTAATTTTCCAGTAAGTTTCACTCCAATTAGTTTGGGCATTTTTAATTCCCATGGCATTCCTGCCATTACATCTACTGCGTCGGCACCCCCAACACCAATAGCAACCATTCCCAAACCACCTGCATTTACAGTATGCGAATCGGTACCAATCATCATTCCTCCTGGAAATGCATAATTTTCAAGCACCACCTGATGAATAATACCAGCACCAGGCTTCCAAAATCCAATACCATACTTATTGGATACCGACTCTAGGAAATTATACACTTCATTATTTTGTAATTTAGCATCGGCTAAATCTTTTTCTGCTCCTGTTGAAGCTTGAATTAAGTGGTCACAATGAACTGTTGAAGGAACTGCAGCTTTTACTTTTCCAGCATTCATAAACTGAAGCAACGCCATTTGAGCAGTTGCATCCTGCATTGCTACTCTATCGGGAGCAAAATTCACATAATCCTCGCCTCTTTTAAATTGATCTCCTTTTTCTTCGACAGACAAGTGAGAATACAATATTTTCTCGCTAAGAGTTAATGGTTTTCCCAGACTGGTTCTAGCCTTATTTACCCTATCGGGCATCTTCTCATAAACAGATTTAATTAAGTCAAAATCAAATAACATATTCTATAATTTTTTATTATTTTTTATTTATACATCAATCTTGGTAAAATTTAAAACTTTATTCAATCTTAATTGAAAAAGCCTTAGCAGATCTACAGATCTTTTTATGCGTTTAACACATATAATAAGAACCACCTTAAGTTTTACCAGATAGATATTTAGAACTATGAACAATTAATAATATCATATTCATATCATTAAATTCAAGTATCTAAATATACTAAAATATTGGTATTTTAAAAAGACGAATCCAAAAATCTTGTTTAAGAAAATTAAGCTTCTCCGATTTTTAAGAATCTATTTTAAATACCCTATTTTCCCCCTTAAATAATTTGAAATATTAGGTGTTAATTTTTGGTAGAATGAAGAATTACAATCGTCCTTTTTTACCAAATTCAACCACCTGAAGATCTTTTATATTTTTTTGATCTATGGTAAATTTCACCAAAGTTTGAACCTGATGAAATCCTTGTATTCCGGCTGCTCCCGGATTTATGTGTAAGAAATTTAAATCTGTATCGAACACAACTTTCAAAATATGTGAATGTCCCGATATAAAAAGCTGAGGCGGATTTTCAAAAATCTCTGGTTTAACATTGGTATCGTATCTTTTAGGATATCCACCAATATGTGTAATCCAGACATCAACACTTTCACATAAAAAACGTTGATGTTTAGGGTAAATAGCCCGAATTTCCTGACCATCAATATTACCATGAACAGCAATAAGAGGTGCGATTTTAGTCAGTTTATCAACAGTTTCCATATTTCCAATATCACCGGCATGCCATATTTCATCACACTCTTTCAAATGTTTTAAAGCAAGCGTATCAATATATCCGTGAGTATCCGAAAGTAAACCTATGCGTTTCATTTAAGCTAATTTCACAATTTTGAGGCGTGAAGTTAATAAAAGAAACACAGAAAAATAATCACAATATCAATTAAAATAGTTTCCTAATAAATAAGATTAGTACTTTTAATATGACAATTTAGGTGGGATATAATTGCTAAGAGTACTGCTTATCGGTTAAAATTATTACTTTTGCAAACTGAAATTTGAAAGTAAACACAATACAATAAATGGGGTTTAAAGAAGAGATACAAAGACGCCGAACTTTCGGAATTATATCGCACCCTGATGCGGGGAAGACAACATTAACGGAGAAACTGTTATTATTTGGTGGTGCAATTCACGTTGCAGGAGCTGTAAAATCGAATAAGATAAAGAAAACAGCGACTTCGGATTTTATGGAAATTGAGCGCCAAAGAGGAATTTCTGTTGCCACTTCGGTAATGGGTTTTGAGTACAAGGGACACAAAATTAATATTCTCGATACGCCAGGTCACCAGGATTTTGCAGAAGATACATTTAGAACCTTAACTGCTTGCGACAGTGTAATTATTGTTATTGATGTTGCTAAAGGGGTTGAAGCTCAAACCAGAAAATTAATGAAGGTTTGTAGAATGCGTAAAACTCCGGTTATTGTTTTTATTAACAAAATGGACCGTAGTGGTAAAGATGCATTCGATTTACTTGATGAAATTGAAGCCGAATTACAAATTAGCGTAAACCCATTAAGCTGGCCAATTAACATGGGACCCGATTTTAAAGGAGTTTACAATATGTTTCAAAAGAATTTGAGCTTGTTCACTCCTGCAACTCAAACTGTTGAAGAAACAATTGAATTTGATGATCTTTCGAATCCAAAACTGGAAGAATATATTGGTGAAGATGCCGAAGTTTTAAGAGAAGAATTAGAACTTGTTTCTGGTGTTTATCCTGAATTAGATGTTCAGGAATATTTAGATGCAAAAATTGCTCCTGTTTTCTTTGGATCGGCTTTAAATAACTTTGGGGTACGTGAACTCTTGGATGCATTTATTCAAATTGCACCTTCTCCTCTACCATGCCAAACTGTTGAACGAGTAATTGAGCCAACAGAAGAAAAATTCTCTGGTTTTGTTTTTAAGATCCATGCTAATATGGATCCTAACCACCGAGATCGTATTGCCTTTGTGAAAATCGTATCGGGAGTATTTAAACGAAATACACCATATTTACATGTTCGCAATGGCAAAAAATTGAAATTCTCGAGTCCTACAGCATTTATGGCCGAGAAAAAATCTATTGTAGAAGAAGCTTTCCCTGGAGATATTGTTGGTTTACACGATACAGGAAACTTTAAAATTGGTGATACACTAACTCAGGGAGAAAAAATAAATTTTAAAGGAATTCCTAGTTTCTCTCCAGAGCTTTTCAAATATATCGAAAACGCCGATCCGATGAAATCAAAACAATTGGCTAAAGGTATTGACCAATTAATGGATGAAGGTGTTGCTCAGTTATTTATCTCTCAATTTAATGGTCGAAAAGTAATTGGAACTGTGGGAGCTCTACAATTTGAGGTTATTGAGTACCGTTTATTGCATGAGTATTCTGCATCGTGTAGATGGGAACATATTAACCTACACAAAGCATGCTGGATTAAATCAAATAACGATGAACAATTAAAAGAATTTAAGAAAGCTAAATTCCAATACATCGCTAAAGACAAGCATGGTAGAGATGTTTTTCTTGCCGATTCGAGCTATATGCTTCAAATGGCGCAAAACAATTATACTGATTTAGAATTCCACTTCACCTCAGAATTTTAAGATAAAATAAGAATATAAAATAGCTTATTATGGCATTAGTAGAAGGATTATCAATCAGTCAGACAATGACTGTAACCAATAAGGATACGGCAAAATATCACGGATCGGGAAAATTAGAAGTATTTGCTACTCCTGCAATGGTTGCCTTTATGGAAAGCACTGCAGTTGCTTGTATCGATAATGATATGGCAAAAGGAACTGATAGTGTAGGTATTCAAATTGACACCAAACATATTAAAGCAACCAAGTTAAATGCAAAAGTAAGCTGTACTGCTAAACTGGTTAAAATTGACGGTAAAAAATTAACTTTCGAAATTGAAGCATCTGATGAAGGAGGAAAAATTGGTTCTGCACATCACGTTCGCTACATTATCGATCCAATAAAATTTATGAGCAGATTATAAGACTCTATTCAATAATATTTAGAAGCCTGGTAGAACTTAATCTATCAGGCTTTTTTAATGCATTACATCAATCTTTTCTCCCCTTCGAGTGTTTTTATATCGGTTAAATCCTGACTTACTTCAATACAACCTTTATAGTTTCCATCCTCATCGCGCAAAGCAAAATACTGGATTAAAATAAAGCGAGATTTCATTTGTATCCAAAATGGTTCGCTATCTTTTTCGCCACTCTTAAATGCTTTTAACAAATCATCAACAACATGCACACTTTCCGGTGGATGACAATTTTGAACGGTTCTTCCGATTATAGCTTTCGATCGGGTAAAAAATCGATCTTTAGGATTTGAAAAGAAGCGCACCCTATCGTTTTCATCAATCATAGTAATATCAACCGGCAAATTATTCAAAAGCATCATGGCTTGCTGCAATGTCATTAATCCAGTATCGAAATTAAGAAGTGTATCCTTCAATTGAATGGTATCCAGCTGTTCTCCTTCAAATACAAATCCTTTTTTTGCAATTTTCTTCTTCTCCGAAAAAACAGGAATATCAATAAAGCTAAAACCTATTTCAAGACTTTGCTGATTCATTTCCTCCCACAAATCATCCGATACGGCATTTACAGCAACCGGAAACAATAAATAATCCTCTCTGAATATTATTGTATTCATGAAGAAAAACAAGTCGCCCATTAACTTATTTATTCTATTCAAATTACACGAAGATTCTCCTAAAACTTCAACTAAATCTTTCCTTACTTTGCGAATATCATCGTGAATTGACCACATTACACCCAAACATTTATATTCGGGATATTGATTTTCGAAATAAGGAAAAAACACATTCTCCTTTCGGGAATAATGCTTCTCTATTTCTGCTAATTCTTCGACCTTTAACTTGAGATTAGACAAAGTTTGCACAAGCTCATTCTCATCTTTAAGCAAGTTTATTTTTTTTGCCAGTGGTTTAATTTCAGTCAAACATTTTTCCAAGGCTCTGTTTTCCCTCATCATAATTCCTAAAAAATGATTGGGTGAAAGCTGAATTTTCGGTCTACTTACAATTGTTTTATGAAAAACATTTAATGCCTTATTAATCCCTATTTTTAAATCGTTCATTGGCAGATTTGCTTCCACCAAACGATGTACTGCAATCACAATATCGTTGGGAATAACACTATTAATCGCCTCCTGATGTTCTTTTATTAGCTCAGTTCCTTTTTCTCCCTTAATCAGCTTAAAACAAAACTGAAATATTGATTCTATACGGGTATTATTATTATTTATAAACTCAGACATATCGGATATTTTATTGAATTAATTTTATTGCTTTAAAATACAATAAATACCCATAATTACTATCATCTGTAGGACAACTTACTACTTTTATTATTCGAAGTTAATGTGAATAACAGCTTAAGAATAAAACAAATTCACTTATTATCTTGACAATTTTTACAACTAGAAACTTTTTTTTCGTAATCAATTATTCGGCCTTTAGAATCATGTACAAAACTACAACATTGATTGAGTGCCTCTTTTAAAAGGTTTCGTCCCCTTTGGACTCTCGACTTTGCAGCAGAATAAGATATTTGCAATTTTTCAGAAAGTTGTTTTTGACTTAGTCCGTTTAGTTCTGATAAGATTAAAGCCTCTCTATAGCCTTCGGGTAAAGACTTTATCATCGGAACAATACAAGATTGAATATCTTCCATGGCTTTTGGATCATTCTCATCTTCCAAATCGATGATTTGCTCATCTAAATCAGTCTTAGAATATGATTTCCGATGAAAATCGATAATGGTATTTCGGGTGATTTGAAACAACCAGGCTTTTATTTTTCGCTCCTGCTGTAAACTATCAATTTTACAATGAATTTTTAAAAACACTTCCTGTAAAATATCATCTGCCATAGAAGGATCGCCTACTCTTTTTTGAATAAAAGTTAACAATTGCTTATGATATTCTCTCCAGATATTTTCTACCATCTATTCTATTATTTTTTAAAATCTAAACAAAAATACAAAAAGCAACTTAATAATTTGAAATCATTCTAAATAAAAAAACCATCTTTGCTATTTCTATTTACAATATAGAAGTAACAAAAGATGGTTTATAAAATTAATTAGCTAATTGTTCTCGTAAGGCGAGAATAGATTTAAAATATTATCAGCAGTTACAGTTTCCTCCGCAACCACATTTATCACCAGCATATTTTAGATCTGTAAATTGCTCTGAAATCTTCTCCGATTGTTTTTCTTCTGGTGGACATTGGCATGGTCCTAAACCTTTACAGGCACAATCTTTAAGCGCTTTTTCTTCTGGGGCTTCCAGCACCTGATTTATCAGTTCTACATTCACACTATCGTCGTTACAACAAGTTTCCGTGTGATGTAATTGTGACCCACAACATTGGCTATTCATAAGCTTACTTTTCTTAATTATTAAACTCTACTTTCAAATAGGTAGACGTATACTTTATGAAATGGACGCAAAAAAAATCGACAAAAATTATTTTTTTTTGATACATTTATAAATACTTAATTTTTATGAATGTAATTATAGTCTGTAATTAGTGTTTGAAAAAACTGTTCGGGTGGCATTTCTGTTTGTATTCCCAACTTATCGGAGACCTTCTTTCTTGCTTTTAAACCAAAAGTAAGCTTTTCAACATAATCATCCATTGTTTTTAACTTCTCGACAACCTGTTTAAAAAGCTCTAGATCATTATCTTTTAACTTCTTAACTTCAGAAAACACCAATTCATAATTTTCTGGAATATCACTTAAAATAGTATTACTTAAACTAAGCTTTCTATTTAATTTTACAACGGTAGTTTTTGCAAGAATATCACCAACACGCTGTCCTTTTTCTCCAATCACAATGGTAAGAATTGCGGCAATTCCATTAGTTAAACCAATATCCACTAACCTAAACATCCACCTAATAAGGTAACTGATAAAATCTGCTGAATCACCATCAATTTTATAAACTTTAATTTTCATTATTTTCTTACCTGGTGTTTGCCCTCCCATAAACAACTCGAACAGTAAGGAATAAAAAAGAAAGGGTATCATTATAACAAAAATCATCACATATTCTTCACCTAATGCACCAAATAATAAACCACAAAACATAAAGCACACCCCAATAAATACCATATCAAGAAGATAGGCTACCATTCTTTCTCCAACACTTGCTACTGGAAAATTTAATTGTACATTTTGGCTGGTTTCAATATTTATTTTCGACATAAGAATAATAAGTTTAGAACTAACGAATATACCTATCATAAATTAAAGATAAAAATATTCAGATTCGATAAATAATATCGCATTACTCACAATACTGTTATTCTGACGATTAAATAGCAAGAATTATATTAACAGTAAAAGTGATTTGTTTATTTCATAATTAAAGATAACTTTAACATTATATTAAAGATTTTTGGCCTAATTTATATGAAAGAGATTGTATTCCTGAATCGTAACAAGCACAAATGGGAAAAATTTGAAAACCTTTTAAATCAAACTTCAGAAAGTAATCCTGATACCATTGCCAATTTGTATATTCAGCTTACCGATGATTTATCGTATTCACGAACATTTTATCCCGAATCATCAACCACGGTATATCTTAACCAGCTAAGCATGCAGGTGCATCAGCAAATCTATAAAAATAAGAAGATTAAGAAAGCTGCTTTTAAAAATTTCTGGAAAACCGATTTACCACTCACTCTTTATGACATAAGAAAACAATTGCTCTACGCCTTGATTATTTTTATGGTTTCAGTTTTAATCGGCATCATATCGTCAAAAGGAGATCAGTCATTTGTGCGCAGCATTTTAGGCGACGATTATGTGAATATGACCATTGATAATATCCGTAAAAACGATCCTATGGCTGTTTACAAGCAGCAAGCTTCTACCGAAATGTTTTTAGGAATTACAATAAACAATATTAAAGTTTCCTTTTTAGCATTTGTATTAGGAATATTTACAGCTTTTGGCACAGGCTATATTCTTTTTTCGAACGGGGTAATGTTAGGCAGCTTTACTTATTTTTTTGTGCAACACGACTTATTTTGGGAAACAACACGAATAATATGGATTCATGGCGCTTTAGAAATATCGGTAATTATAATAGCCGGAGCAGCAGGAATTACACTGGGTAACAGCCTTATTTTTACTGGAACCTTATCCCGAAAAGTCTCCCTACAAAATGGCGTAAGAAAAGGTATAAAAGTAATAGCAGGTATTTTTCCCATTTTTATTGTTGCAGGCTTTCTCGAAGGTTTTGTTACCCGACATACCGAAATGCCAATTGCATTAAGCTGGATAATTATACTCAGCTCTTTTACATTTATAATTTGGTATTTTGCAATTAATCCAATTAGAGTATATCATAAAAAGACAAAAAATTAATAACTACCTAACTATAAAAAATGAATACAAACGACTTTAAATTTGAAAAAGTTCGCGATTTTGGACTACTTTTCAGTGATACTTTTCTATTTCTTAAACAAAACTTTAAAAATTTAGCAAAAGGATTTCTTTACTATGTATTGCCCATTAGTTTAATACAAGGAATTGTGTTAGGATTTGTACAATACCAGTCGGTAAACTCTTTGGCTACAGGAGGTAATTTATTTACCGATGGTTCTAGCTTTGTAATAATTTCAACTCTTATTAGCTATTTTTTAATGTTTGTGGCCTATTCTTTTGCCATGTCCTTTATGATGAACTATATAAAAATTTATAAAGAAAAAGGAGCAAATAATTATGAATTAAGCGAAGTATGGAAACGAATGGTAAAAGATATACCACGAATACTTGCCGCTTTATTTGTGAGTGGGCTTTTGGCTGGATTTGGATTTATAATTCTTGTGATTCCTGGAATATATATTTCTATTTGTGTTAGTTTGGTAATTCCAATTGTAATATTTGAAAACGAAACTATTGGATCTGCATTAAAAAGCTGCTTTAGCCTTATTAAAAATAATTGGTGGAATACCTTTGCATTTTTATTCGTTATTAGTATTATTGGTTATTCTTTAAATTTTGTTACTCAATTGCCTTCAACTATTTATCAGGTAGTTTTGGCAATATTTATTGGTACTGGCGATCCAATTACACCGAGCAAGGCTTTAAGCATTTTATTTTCTATTATTCAGGCAGCAGGATCTGGATTTATACAAATGCTTCCAATTACTGCCATTGCAATGCAATACTTTAGCTTAATTGAACAAAAACAAAACCCTTCCTTATTAAAAGATCTGGAAACAGTAGGTACAAATGAATAAATCTTTTAAAATAATTTTTTTAAATATTTGGTTCCTGATTTTTTCAGGAACCACACTTTTTGCTAGTCCAAATCAAACAGACAAGGATAGCTTAAGATATGATAATGGACAGCTGACAATCTATAAAAAAGTTAATCCCAGAGAGAAAATTGAGAGTTATCGGCAACAAAAAGAATTTAATTACGATTTATCGGAACCCGAATCTCAAAATATTTTTGAGAGAATCTCGGCAATGATAAAAAGATGGCTTTCTTTTATATCCAAAAGCTTAGGTGTAATCTGGTATTTGAGGTATATCTTAATTGGTGGCTTAATTATATTTCTTGTTGTAATTATCGCCAAAAGTAATTCAAGCGGACTATTCAGGCCACATCAAAAAATTATTCCCATTAATTTTACCGATCATATTAATCCAAATACAATTAAATGGGAAGAAGAAATTAGCAAAGCAATACAAAATAAAGAGTTCAGATTAGCTGTGCGCTACCAATTTTTAGCAAGCTTAAAAACTCTAAGTAAGCTGGATTTTATAACTTGGAAATCGGAAAAAACAAATACCGATTACATTCTCGAAATTAAGGAGCAAAGCATTAAAGTAGAGTTTACAAAACTTAGCAAATTATATGAAGCTGTTTGGTATGGAAATTTTCCTATTGTTCAGGAAGATTATAAAGTTATTGGTGCCGATTTTGATCGTTTTAATTCAATGTTTCACAAAGATTCTAAATCGTTATCATGAAATTAGTTATTCCTAAATCCATATTTCCTTTTATAGGAGTTTTAATTCTGCTAATTTTAGTTGAACTATTCACTCCTACTCCTATCGACTGGACTCAAAACTTTAATTCTCATGATAAAAGACCTTACGGATCTTTTTTAATGCTAGACTTGGTGGAAACAGAATTTTTCCCCAATCAGGATCTTGAAATTAGAACAGTTCCTATTTTTAATTATCCGGAACAGGAAGATTCAACAAAATTAAAAAACTACATATATATCACCAATCACTTAGAAATGAAAAAGTGGGACGTTTCCCGTTTGATTGAGCTGGTAAAAAAAGGCAATCAGATATTTATTGCAGCCTCGAGTATTGGTAAAGATTTAGAAGATACTCTAAATTTAAAAATTGATCGTAATATTAAATTTGCAAACCTTACACAAACAAAGAAGGAACAACACCTTACAAACACAAGTATTGTTGGTAACAAAACCTTTAACTACGAGAAAGCTTTCGATATTAATTCTATCATAAAATTTAACAAAGACAGTCTTACTGTACTTGGCGTAGATGAAAAAAAGCAAGTTCAATTTATACAGAAAAAAATTGGAAAAGGAAGCATAAGCATAAACTGTCAGCCACTGGCTTTTACCAATTACAATGTTTTATCGGATAATAATGCAGAGTATATAGCAGGTGTATTTAGCTATTTACCCAATTTACCAATAGTTTGGGACGAATATTATAAACCCGTAACACTTTTTCGCACAAGCTCTCCTCTTAGCTATCTGATGACAAAACCTCCCTTACGATTAGCTTATTATTTACTTTTATTCTGTTTACTATTTTTATTAATTTTTCAGGGTAAAAGACAACAACAAATTATTCCTATTATTAAACCATTACGCAATTCTTCCTTAGATTTTATACAAACCCTAGGAAGATTATATTATTCGAGAAAAAACCACAAAGACATAGCTGAAAAAAAGTTAAGACACTTTAAAGAATTTATACGAAGCAAATACCACACTGAATTTAAGTTGGGAAATTTAGATGATTTAAGTAAACGATCAGGTATAGCTATAAAAACACTTCAGATATTATTCAGACAAGCCGAATCGATACAGGAAATTAGCTCCTTATCGCAGGAAGATTTGGAGAATTTTCATTCTAAAATTGAATATATCTACAATAATTGTAAATAAACAAAACAAGATAACATCCAGATATGGAAAGTCAAAAACATTTCGAAAGTAGAATTGATTTAAATGAGTTGAATCAATTAATTAGTCAAATAAAATTTGAAATACAGAAAGTAATAATCGGTCAAGAACATAATATTGATTTATTACTGGTTGGCCTATTTGCCAAAGGACATGTATTGATTGAAGGAGTTCCTGGAATTGCTAAAACTCTATCGGCTAAATTACTGGCAAAAACAATTAGCTCGGATTTTGCAAGAATACAGTTTACACCAGATTTAATGCCTTCTGATGTTTTAGGAACAACAATTTTTAACATGAGCAAATCGGAATTCGATTTTAACAAAGGTCCAATTTTCTCGAATATTGTTCTTATTGATGAGATTAACCGAGCTCCTGCAAAAACTCAGGCTGCACTTTTCGAAGTAATGGAAGAATATCAGGTAAGTATAGATGGCAGTACCTATAAAATGGATGAACCATTTTGGGTTTTGGCAACTCAAAATCCAGTTGAACAGGAAGGAACTTATCGATTGCCCGAAGCTCAGCTCGACAGGTTTTTAATGAAAATAGAATTTGATTATCCAAACGAAGATGAGGAGTTAAGTATTCTAAATACCAAACACGAACGAAAAGGGAATTCTGAAATCGATGAAATCTCGGAAGTAATTAATGCCGAACAAATTAAGGAAATGCAAAATCTTGTTCAATCGATCCATATCGATGAAAATTTGAAAAGATACATTGTACAAATAGTTCAAAACACCAGAAAAAATACTGGAATTATTTTAGGAGCTTCGCCCCGTGCATCGGTTGCTGTAATGACTGCAGCAAAAGCATTTGCAGCCATTAATGGTCGCGATTTTGTTACTCCCGATGATATTAAAAAAATTGTTGCTCCAGTTCTTCATCATCGATTAATTCTTACGCCCGAAAAAGAGATGGAAGGAATCGTAGCCAAAGAAATCATCAATCAGGTTCTCGAAGGAATTGAAATTCCTCGATAACCATTTTATCAGTAACAAAATAGCGAATGAAATTTTTCAAATCTCTATACTTACATCCATTTTTCTACTGGATTATTAGTGCAATAGCAGTCTGTTCGGTTCTGGGATTTTTTTACCCCATTCTTTATGCTGTAGCACGATTGGCAACGCTGCTTTTTACAATTACAATTGGCTTTGATATTGCCTTAGTATATCGGGTAAAAAATGGACTGGAAACCGACCGAATTTGTCCGGAAAAATTATCTAATGGTGATCAGAATCCAATAAGCATACGCATTCAAAACAATTACAATTTTAATGTTAGGATTGAACTAATTGATGATATTCCTATACAATTTCAGAAAAGAGATTTTAATTATAGATTTTTGCTTAAGCCAGGCAAACAGCATCATATTAATTATAGTATAAGACCTGTTGAACGTGGCGAATATCATTTTGGCAACATTAATGTTTATGCAAGTTCTTTTCTAAAAATAATTAAACGCAGATACAAAGTTAATGCAAATAAAATGCTTCCTTGTTATCCTTCGTTTATGCAAATGCGCAAATACGAATTAATGGCCGCATCGAACAGATTAAGCGATTTTGGTATTAAAAAAATTCGTCGCATTGGTCATCAAATGGAGTTTGACCAGATTAGAGAATATGTAAAAGGTGACGATTATAGAACCATAAACTGGAAAGCTACTGCTCGAAAGTCTCAAATTATGGTAAATCAATATCAAGATGAAAAAGCTCAGCCAATCTATTCTATTATTGATTGTGGCCGTTCTATGAAAATGCCATTTTACGGCCTTAGTCTGCTCGATTATGCAATTAATACAAGCCTTGTTTTATCGAATACTGCAATTCTAAAACACGACAAAGCTGGTTTACTCTGTTTCGGAAAGAATGTTCACACTCACCTTCCTGCTGGCGGGAGAAGAACTCAGGTAAAAAAGATAATGGAACTGCTTTATAATCAGAAAACAGATTATCCCGAGCCAAATTTTGAGCTGTTATATTCATCGGTAAAACACTTTGTGAAAGGTCGAAGCTTACTTATGCTTTACACCAATTTTGAAAGTTTAGATTCCATGAAACGACAACTTCCTTACTTGCAGGCATTGGCAAAAAATCACTTACTCGTTGTGATACTATTTAACAATACCGAAATATTAAAAATGACAAAGCAAAGTGTAAGTAGCATTGAAGATATTTACATAAAAACCATTGGAGAAAAATTTCTTTACGACAAAAAATTAATTGTAAAGGAATTAGAAAAATATGGTATTCATGCCATATTAACCGATCCCAAAAACCTAAGCACTTACGCATTAAATAAATATCTGGAATTGAAATCGAGAGGCTTAATTTAAATTCAAAACAATGAAACGAATCTTTCTTCTTTTACTAATTATTCCTCTCTTCTATTGCTGTGTAAACTCACAAAATCAGATAATTGAAATTAAAACCAGCCTGGGAAATATAGATTTGGAAATTTACACGGATAAAGCCCCGCTTACTGCCACACACTTTCTGAATAATATCGACAAAAATATCTTTCAAAATGCTTGTTTTTACCGAGTTGTCCGTCCCAATAACCAACCCAACAATAAAATAAAAATTGAAGTAGTTCAGGGAGGTTTGTTTCACGATTCAATTGTTGATAATATGCCAACAATTAAACATGAAAGCACAAAAACAACAGGAATACTTCATAAAAACGGAGTAATATCGATGGCAAGACTAGAGCCTGGATCAGCATGCACAGAATTTTTTATTTGTGTTGGCAATCAACCTGAGTTAGATTATAATGGCAATAGAAACCCGGACAAACAAGGCTTTGCAGCTTTTGGGAAAGTAATTTCGGGAATGGATATTGTGAAAAAAATTCAAAATATGGAAGATAAAAACCAAATGCTTACGCAAACAATTCCTATTCTATCCATAAAAAGAAAATAAGTACATTATAATAATCCTTGAAGTTCACTAACACGTTCAATCTTTTGGAAATTAACATTTAAAATTTCTTGGTCAGTTACCATTTCGTGTACCCATGTAGTATAAAAAGGAACATGAACAGCCTTCGCTCCGAGATTTAAAACCGGCAAAACATCCGATTTTAATGAATTTCCCACCATCAAAAATTCCTCAGGTTTTATATCTAAATGTTCAATTAATTTTCTGTAATCACCCTCTTTTTTATCACTCATTACTTCGATATGATGAAAATACTTTTGTAAACCTGACTTCTGAAGTTTTCTTTCCTGATCAAGCAGATCGCCTTTTGTTGCAACTACAAGTTTGTATTTTCCCTGCAAATTTTCCAGAGCCTCAACAATACCATCAATTAGTTCGATGGGTTTGTTTATTTGCTCTTTTCCTAAATCGAGTATTGCACTAATTTTTTCGGATGATACATTTCCATTTGAAATTTTAAGACTGGTTTCTATCATCGAAAGAGTAAAGGCTTTGGTTCCATATCCATACAATGGGATATTTCCGATTTCTATTGCCAATAATTCCTCTGTAACTTCTTCCAAACTCATTCCGTTTCGTAATAAATCACAAAACTTTTTCTCAGTTTCTCTAAAATAAGGCTCATTTACCCATAGAGTATCATCGGCATCAAAACCTATTACTTTTATACTTTTCATTAATAATTTAATTATAAAAACATACTTCCAGCATTTTTGCGTAGCAGATAGCTTGCCCCGTATTTTTTAGGAGAGCCGCAATATAATTCAATAATTCCAAAGTGTAAAATACAGATGAATAATTTACAAACACGTTTCATATCAAAAAGTTTGCTTTTATTTTTCTAAATTAAATATTGATAATCGAAATAGTATTTTGTACATTTAATTATGTATAAATAACTTATGTGGCAAATTTATTTGTCGATCAACAAAAAATCAATATGAACAAAAGATTGAAATACCAGGATCATCCTTCCCATTTTATGCTTATTTTAGCCCGTATTATAGGATTTCTTATTGCAGGAGTTTATATCTTATTTATTCTTCCCGAGTTTATATCTAATTTCGATACATTAAGTTATGATACAGAATTTTGGGTCTTTTTAGTTTATGCCCTATCCTTAACCTACGGATTCGGTTTTCTTCTTACTTTTTGGAAAATAAAAGCGGGTGCAATTATCATGATTATCTGCAGTATTGGAATTGCTTTTTATGGCTTTTTCGATTCAATGAGATGGGAAGTTTTTCTACTTCTAATACCCCTATCTTTTTCGGGAATTATGTTTTTAATGCACGCAAAAAAAAACCTCTATACTAAGAATCTTTAATTACTTTACTAACAGTAAATATATTGGACGAATCTAATTTCACACAACCATTATAACGATATGCAACCAAATCACCTCCATTTGCCAGACAACCATCTACGCAACATAGATTTTCACTAATTACACCTGCCTTACCGTTTAAACAATAATGTCCAAAAAAGACGGGTGGTTCTTCATTTGCATACATAGGAATATCATAACATAATTGCGATGGGATTGTATATTCCGGCAACTTAAATCGGTTTCCAAAAGAAATCTCTTCAAAACTTTTCCCCTCCATTGGTTCCCACCATTTAATACGATAGGCTGTTCGCTTAAACCCATAAGCATCTTTAATCTGCATATCGTTCGGAAAATTAAATTCTCTTCCTTTTAAAAGAAGCATTAGTGCCTTAAATACCTTTCCTTTTTTTAAATAAATATCTCGCAAAAATGATTTACTAAGTCGATTTTCAGGGTTAACTTTTCTCAATAAATCAACCGCATGCTGATCCCAGCAAGCATGAACAACTCTAAAATCAACCAACTCGAGAAAAACAGGCAATGATCTTAACCACTTAAGATATTTTTTTCTTCTGGGCTTGTCTTTTTTAAATTCCTGGTAAGTATTTTTAATTTGTGTTTTATTCTTTACACTATGTTCACGCAGATACACACCATCACTATCTTTGGTGTAATATGCAATTACATTTAATTCGTGATTTCCTAATACAGCATAAGCATTACCTGCCGACACCATTTTCTTTACAATTTTAAGTGTTTCAAAAATTTTAGGTCCCCGATCTACAAAATCACCAACAAATACTGCTTTCCTGTTTGAGTGACAAAATCCTTCCTCACCATCCTCGTAGCCAAGCGCTAATAACATCTTTTTTAATGTTTTCGCATCGCCATGAATATCTCCTATTATATCGTACACTTTATTTTCTGATTTATTAATCTTTTCCAAAAATATAAAAATATCTGAATATAAATTTTTACTGCCAAACCTTATTTATTGTTTAGGTAGTTAAATGCTCATCTTTAAATCATAATTATTGAAGTTTAAATAAATCGTTAACTATTATTTTATTTGTTATTTCATTAGTTCCACTATAATAAAATTCGTTATTTTTTTTGTTATAAGAATAATCCTTTTTCCACTCTTCATAATTATCAATAAGCTTTTCCAAGGAATCAATAAAATACAAAACCTCCCAATCTGTAGAAGTAGGATGCAAAGACCAACGAACCCAACCAGGCTTATGCGATAAATCACCCAGCGTAATTTCACTTGTAATAGCATCGGATTGCTCCTGACTAACCTCTAATAGGTAATGACCATAAGTACCTGCACATGCACAACCACCCCTTACCTGAATTCCAAAACGATCGTTTAATAACTTAACCAATAAATTGTAATGAATATATTCAACATAGAAAGAAAGGATACCCAGACGTTTTTGAACATTATCGGCCAGCACATGCACATCTTTAACTGCTTTTAACCTGCAAAAAGCAAGATCGAGAAGTTCCTTTTCGCGCGCAATAATATTATTTGTTCCCATTTGATTTTTTAATTCAATGGCCAGAGCAACACGAATAGCCTGAAGAAAACCTGGTGTTCCTCCATCTTCTCTAAGCTCAATATTATCAATATATTTGTATTTACCCCATGGATTAGTCCAGTCTACGGTACCTCCTCCCGGATTATCAGGCACTTCGCTATTGTATAAGTTCGAATCAAATATCATAACTCCAGATGAACCCGGACCACCCAAAAATTTATGTGGCGAAAAGAAAATACCATCCAGTTTCATTAATTTATCTTCAGGATGCATATCAATATCAACATAAGGTGCCGATGCTGCAAAATCGATAAAGCAAATACCACCATTCTGGTGCATTATTTTTGCCATTTCGTGATAAGGTGTTACAATACCAGTAACATTTGAACATGCCGAAAAAGAACCAATCTTTGTTACACGATCTTTGTATTTTTCTAATTGCATACGAAGCTCTTCTAAATCTATGCTTAAATTTTTTCCTGGAGGAACAACAACTACATCAACATTAGTTTCGTACCACGAAGTTTGGTTCGAATGATGTTCCATATGAGTTAAAAATACCACAGGTTTTTCGTTAGGATGATCTATAAAAGGACTACATCCTTTCAAACCCAAAATACGTTGTAATTTATTGACTACCGCAGTCATTCCAAAACCAGCATGAATAATAACATCTTCAGAGTCGGCATTAACGTGTTTTTTAATTAACTCTTGTGCCCTATGATACGACTGAGTCATTAATGTTCCTGTTTCGTTTGTTTCAGTATGAGTATTGGCTACATAAGGGCCAAATTCTTTTACCATTTTATCCTCTATTGGTCCATATAATCGACCACTGGCAATCCAATCGCCATAAATAATATTTTGTTTTCCATAAGGTGAATAAAAACTAGCATCGTATCCTATGGTATTTTCTCTAAACTTTTTAAAATATTCTTCTAAATTACTCATTCATGTTTGTATTAAAGTATCATTACTATTTCTCTATCCAGAAATTAAAATCGATTTGTTGAAACAGAATCTAAACTTACAGTTTCTTTCATAATTCAATTCTAAAAATCATTTGATTGAAATTAGATATTCTAAACAGTAAAACCAAAAAGATTAATCAGCTTTTAATTCTATTAGAATTTATTATTACATAAACTTACGATACGATAACTTATCTTTTTTTAACTCTTGCTATTTGCTTTGACCGCTCAATTCAGCTATTTTTGGAATTCTAAAATCTGAAGCACAACATTTTTTTACAATATATACATGAATACAATTATTCAACTCTTTGAGCAGAGCGTTAAAAAATATGGTACAAATCCTTACTTGTGGGAAAAAACTAAGAAGCAATATGAGTCGCTAAGTTATGAAGGACTTCATAAACAAGTAAAAAGTTTGGCCTATGGTTTATATGCCTCAGGAATAAATAAAGGAGATAGAGTCGGACTTTTATCGGAAGGAAGAAATGCATGGGTGCTATCAGAACTTGGAATTCTGTTTTCTGCAGGGGTAAATGTTCCCCTATCTGTAAAATTAGATGCGCAAAACGAATTAAAATTTAGATTAATTCACTCTGAAGCTCGCTTTGTAATTGTATCGCGTAATCATTTAGAAAAAATTCGATTAATTAAAGATGAAATCGAAACTCTCGAAAAAATTATTGTAATCGACGAAGGTGTTGATATCGATGGCAACGAAGTTTACCTCTCAGACATTATTCAGCTTGGTGAAAATTTAACCAATAAGGATAAAAAGAAACTTGACATTATTCAACAAAACATTAAGGCTGATGATAATGCAAATATTTCCTACACATCGGGTACAACTGCCGATCCTAAAGGAATTATTCTAACGCATAACAATTACACCAGTAATGTAATTCAATCGTCGAGCTTAATGCACATTCCCGAGCATTTTAAAACTCTATTGATTTTACCCTGGGATCATTCCTTTGCTCACACAGCAGGAATCTATAGTTTTATGCTTAAAGGCGCGTCTATTGCAGCTGTTCAGCAAGGAAAATCGCCCATGGAGGCGTTAAAAAATATACCCAAAAATATAAAAGAAATTAAACCTGATATTCTAATGAGTGTGCCTGCTCTGGCAAAAAACTTTAAAAAGAATATTGAAAAAGGAATAAAAGCTAAAGGTCCCAAAGCAGAAAAAATATTTAATAAAGCTTTACAATTGGCCTACAAATATAATGGATACGGCTGGAACAAAGGAAAAGGCACCCGTAAACTACTTAAGCCGATGTATCTTTTCTACGACAAAATTTTATTCTCAAAAATAAGAGAAAACTTTGGAGGCAATTTAAAATTCTTTGTAGGCGGAGGAGCCTTACTCGACATAGAATTGCAACGATTTTTTTATGCAATTGGTATTCCCATGTATCAGGGATATGGATTATCAGAAGCATCACCAATAATTTCATCAAATGCGCATCATAAACACAAACTAGGCTCTTCGGGATTTTTAGTTAGTAATATGGAATTAAAAATTGCAAATGATGAAGGCAAAGCCCTCCCCGATGGTGAAAAAGGAGAAATTGTTATTAAAGGTGCCAACGTAATGAAAGGCTACTGGAAAAATGATAAAGCATCGGCAGAAACCCTTCGCGATGGTTGGCTACATACCGGCGACATGGGCTATATGGATGAAGATGGATTTCTTCATGTTTTAGGGCGTTTTAAATCTTTACTTATTGCCAACGATGGTGAAAAATTTAGTCCCGAAGGAATTGAAGAAGCCTTTGTTGATCAATCTCCTTACATGGATCAGTGTATTTTGTATAACAATCAAAATCCTTATACCATTGCCTTAATTGTTCCAAACAAGGCCGCAATACTCGTGCATCTTCGTTCTTTAAAGCTTAAAGCTGATAGCGAAAAAGGACAAAAAGCTGTATTGGAATTGCTCCAGAGAGAAATAAATGAATATCGTATTGGAGGAAAATTTGAAAACATGTTCCCTCACAGATGGCTGCCAACTGCTATTGGGGTACTTCCCGAAGGATTTACCGAGGAAAATAAATTACTGAATTCTACCATGAAGGTAGTTCGCGATAAAGTTATTACCTACTTTAAAGAATATGTAGATTATCTGTATACTCCTGAAGGAAAAACCTTTATTAATTCTAAAAACAAGGAGAGTATTAATAAAATGATTTTATAAATGGGTATCATTCCATCAAGTTATTACAATTTTATTTCCTATTATTATACAAATAGCAGATTCTTTAGTAGCTTCAAAAAAAAAATAGTCATGTCAAAAACAATATTTAATTTACGAATTTGGTTTGTCGCCATAATACTTTTAATAGCCTCATCAGCTAAGGTTAATGCTGACAACAGCTCAGAAAATACAAAAACACCCAAATACATTTTCTTTTTTATAGGTGATGGAATGGGACTATCGCAGGCAAACACCGCCGAGGCTTATTTAGGAGCCTTAAATAAAAGCAATGGTATTAAAAGACTAAATTTCACAACATTACCAAACCAGGGATTTTATACCACCTATGCGAGTGATCGTTTTATTACCGGATCGGCAGCAGCAGGCACAGCTTTATCTTCAGGTGAAAAAACCAGCATTAGTACAATTGGTATGGATGCAAAACGTCAAAAACCACTAAAATCGGTTGCTGAAGTAGCCAAAGAAAAAGGCTATAAAGTTGGTATTGTAACCTCTGTATCGATCGATCATGCAACACCTGCTTCGTTCTACGCGCATCAGCCAACCCGAAATATGTACTACGACATAAGCTTAGATTTAAGCAAAAGTGGTTTTAACTATTTTGCCGGAGGAGGATTTAAACATCCCGAAGGAGATGGAAAAATAGATGAAAACAACACCATGGCAAATTTTGGAATGGGTGCCGATCAAAAATTAGCTAAGAAAAAACCAAACTCGCTGGAAGTAGCTAAAGCAAGAGGATACACTATAATAAATACTCTCGATGATTTTAAAGCTCTACAAAAAGGAGATGACAAAATTATTAGTATTGCTCCAAGATTAGCTGGAGGAAAATCTCTTCCTTACTCTATCGATCAGGATGAAAAAACAGATATTTCGCTTGAAGATTTTACACGTAAAGGAATAGAGCTACTCGACAATAAAAAGGGTTTCTTTATGATGATAGAAGCTGGAAAAATTGATTGGGCCTGCCATGCCAACGATGCTGCCACTGTAATTAAAGAAGTTTTACAATTAGATAAAGCTGTTTCGGCTGCTCTTGAGTTTTATAAAAAACACCCAAAAGAAACTTTAATTCTTATTGGAGGCGATCATGAAACCGGAGGAATGGCTTTGGGTTTTTCGGGAAGCCACTACCAATCAGCATTTTCTCTCTTACAAAACCAAAATTTATCCTATGAGAAATTTGCTCAGTTGGTGAAAGAGTACAGAGAAAGTACGAAACAACCCGATGTAAATTACGGTCTCGAATTGGTGAAGAAACATTTTGGTTTAGGCAATGAAGAAAAAAATCTGAAACTAAACGAATTTGAACTGCAGCAATTAAAAGATGCCTTCGAAAAAAGTATGATCTACGAATACAAAATGTCTAAAGATGATCAATTCTACTTATTATATGGAAGCTACGATCCTTTTACTGTTACTGCTTGTCATATCTTATCGCAAAAAGCAGGTATCGGCTGGACTTCTTTCTCACATACGGCATCGCCAATTCCAATTCGTTCTATTGGTGTTGGTGCCGAACAATTTACTGGTTTTTTCGACAATACCGATGTCTCTAAAAGACTAAAGAAACTTCTTGAATAAGTTAACCATAATAATAGATATTAGCCCTGCAGAAATGCGGGGCTTTTTACTGCTGCAAGTTTAGTATTACTACTTATATAGTACTTATACATTCTTAAACCTTCTTATCCTTGAACTTTTCCAGACTTTTATAACTTTACATCATGTTTAAATTTAAAGCACCCCATAAATCAGATTTATTTTTAATTAGTCTGCTAACACTTTTAAGTCTTGCTATAGTGTTCAGCCCTAACGGATTTTCTGAGAAAGAAACTGACAACTCAATTCGAGTAAAAGCAGAAGTTTTAACAACAGACAATAGTATGATTGTGGAAACTGGTATTATAAAAACCGGAACACAAAATTTAAAAATTAAAGTTTTAAATGGTCAATTTAAAGGAGAAGAATTAAGCGCTTTTAATCAGCTTATTGGTCGCATGGAGTTCGATAAATTTTTCAAAACAGGCGATAAAACCCTTTGCGTATTAAATTTAAGTCAGGATAAATCTCATATTATTAGTGCTAATGTAATTGATCATTATCGAATTAATCTGGAAATTTTTCTTCTGGCTTTATTTGTAATTTTCCTGATTTCTTTTGCCGGATGGACCGGAGTAAAAGCCATGCTCTCCTTTTTATTTGCAGGAATATGTATTTGGAAACTACTATTACCCGGATTATTAAAAGGCTATTCTCCTATTCCTCTTTCGCTGGGAATAGTTGCACTTCTAACTTCAGTAATCATATTTTTAGTTGCAGGTATCAACAAAAAAGGATTCACTGCATTTTTAGGAGCCATGAGCGGAATAGCAATCACTTGTTTTATGGCCATTGTTTTTGGTAAGCTTTTCAATATTCATGGCGCCATAAAACCATTCTCTGAAACTCTGCTTTATTCGGGATACAACTATCTTAATCTTACCGAAATTTTCCTTGCCGGCATTTTTATCTCCTCCTCAGGAGCTGTTATGGATATTTCCATGGATATAGCAGCAGCTCAATTCGAAGTTTATCAAGCTAATACCAACATTAGCAGAAAAGAATTACGCAAATCGGGATTCGAAGTAGGAAAAGCAGTGGTGGGCACCATGACTACCACATTGCTTCTGGCATACTCTGGAGGTTTTTCTGCCCTATTAATGGTATTTATTGCACAAGGTACTCCAATGATGAATATTTTAAATTTGAACTATGTTTCGGGCGAAATCCTACATACCCTTGTAGGTAGCTTTGGATTAGTGCTGGTAGCACCATTTACTGCTATTATAGGTGCCTGGGTGTACACAAAAATACACAATTCAAAAATGTAGATTCTCAACAAATTACGCAAATAAATGTTTTACGACATATCAATTTTATCGAACAAAACACAATCGGTTGAGATCCTTTTTGGTAATTTGCGCTATAAATTGATTATTCTAAATCAGACAAACAATGAGTTTCCTCTTGCATTTTGATTGATCAGGAAATCAATATCTTTATTTTTAAAGTGATTATCATTATGAATATTTTGATTGAAGAAGTAAAAAGCAAGAGCCAACGCAAAAAGTTTATCAATTTCCCTTATCACTTATATAAGGATAATAAATTTTGGGTTCCTCCCATTAAATCAGGAGAATTGGAGTTGTTGATGCCTGAGAAAAATCCTGCTTTTGATTTCTGTAAAGCAAAATTCTGGCTGGCATATCATAATGGGAAAGTTGTTGGTAGAATTGGTGCTATTGTTAACAATTTAAGTATTGAAAAACAAGGCGAAAAAATAGGAAGAATTACCAGAATAGAATTAATTGACCAATATGAAGTATCAGAAAGTCTTTTCAAAGTAGCCGAAGATTGGTTAAAAACAGAAGGTATGATAGGTGTTAGTGGTCCACTAGGTTTTTCGAATCTTGATCATGCAGGATTGTTAATTGAAGGACACGAATGGCTGCCTTCTATGGCTTCCGATTATCATTTTAACTACTACCAAAAACATTTCGAAAGACTTAATTATACAAAAGAAATTGACTGGTTGGAATTTAGAATTAACCTTCCGAAAGAAACACCCGAAAAAGCAGGACGCATTGCCGAGTTGATTAAGAAAAGATATAGTTTACAAACCGTTAATTTTAGCACAAAAAAAGAACTGGAACCATATAAGGAAAAAATATTTAAGGTATTTAACGATGCTTTTTCAGACTTGTTTGGCACCTTTAAATTACCAGAAAAGCTAATTCGTTTTTACATTTCAAAATATTTCCCTATCCTAAATCCTAATTATGTAAAAATTATTTTAGATAAGAATGACAAACTAGTTGGATTTATTATTGCATTACCTTCTTTATCGAAAGCCTTGCAAAAAGCAAAAGGAAAGCTTTTTCCTTTTGGCTGGTGGCATTTACGAAAAGCTTTAAAATATCCTACCGAAATGGATTTAATGCTAACGGGAATTGATCACGACTGCCAAAAGTTAGGCTTTGTTTCTATTCTTATGCATGAATTATTAAAAACATCGAATGCCGACGGATTACGATTTGCTGAAACTACTGGTATGCTTGAAAATAACCATGTAGCGATTCAATTGTGGAAATCATTCGATCACATTCAGCACAAACGCAAGCGGTGCTACCGTAAAATGTTTTAATCGAACACTGCTTATCTTAAAGAAATATATTGAGACTCCCATTTAAAGTCAGAGTCTCAATTCATACAAAATACTTTAGCTTAAAATATATTTTTCTACCACTTCGGCCACACCATTATTGTTATTAGAAGCAACAATAACATTGGCATGATGACGAAGTTCTGGTGTAACATTATCTACCCAAACCCCTAATCCTGCATATTCAATCATTGTTAAATCATTACCCGCATTGCCTACCGCAATAATTTCTTCCTGACTAATTTCTAATTTCTTTGCCAAACGAGCAATACTTGCAGCTTTATCTATTCCCTGCGGCATTACCTCTAAGAAGAAAGGTTTAGAAATGGCCACACTTTTATTTGGTTTCTCTTTCTTCAGTTTCGTTTCAACTATTTTTAGGTATTCAGGATCTTCTAATAGAATACATTTTACTGCCGATTCATTTACAGCAGTCTTAAAACAGTCTACCTTATTTAATTTCATCTGAGTAAGTTCCACCTCAACATCAATATATTTCGATGTTGATTCACTAATAATACTATCTGAAGAATATGTGATAATATCTACATTATTGGCCAAAGAAAAATCGTATAACCCATGAATTTGCTCTTTACTTAGAGTTTGCTCAAAAATTGGGATCTTCCTGTTTAGATCGGTAATAATAGCTCCATTGTAGGAAATAATATAAGAACCATACTTTTTCAGATCAAGTTCTTCGGCATATTTTAACATAGCTTGTGTAGGTCTTCCCGAGGCTAAAACTACGTAAACTCCTTGTTCCTGGGCTTTTACCAACAACTCTTTATTTCTTTCCGAAATGCAATGATCATCGCTTAATAACGTATCATCTAAATCCAGAACTAACATTTTATATTTCATCTCTACTTCTTTTAACTATCTCTTTATACAAGTCCTACCTCCTCTTTACAAGACGATTTTCCAGGCAGAGATTTTTATTTAAGCCTGCGAAAATAAAAACAATTATTGAATTCTCCCAAAATCGAATTTTAATTAATTTAAGTTGATTTTATAAATCCATTTTTTAGTTTGCAAATAAAAAAAAAAGCGAAACCTAATAAGTCTCACTTTCTACTAATTCAATTATTTATTAAAAGTTATCTTTACTTTTTAATCTATGATTGTTTTACAAAAAAATCTAATTTTTTACTTTCTACTTCTTCCAGCGATTTTAATTTTAAATGGCGTCGAAACTTACCTTTTCCTTCAAGTAATTTATCCGGATCATTAAATTTAAATCCAACACTAAACTCAAAAGAAACATGATTTGTATAAGCAAATATTCCTCCAAAATCCTCTTCCAGGGAAAATAGGATTCCTCCATACATTATTCGCTCTTTTGCATTCGGATAATTATCAAAAACCACCTTACGTGAAGCTATAATTATTTGATGATTGAGCGGGTTTGTTTTACATAAGCAATCGATAAATTCCCGTACCTCTTTGTTGATAGATTTTTTCATAAGAATATAATTTTAGATTCTCAAATCGGCTTTAATATCATTACAATACGAGCTAGCTATTACTATTTTTCACACACCCATATTTTTCTGGTAAAATTTCTTTTCCCACTTTTACTAACAACGCAATAATCTAACAAATTTAATCCAACATTGTGAATTAAATTTGTAATGTCAGAGGTTGATACAATCACTAAGCGATCTGTAAGCATCGCTGTATACCTAACAATATGCAGAATATCCTCATCGCTTGCGCAACTGTATAAATTGTATGGAAGATCGATAATGGCAGCATCGTAACTTTCGTTAATATCTTTTATATCAGAACGATAAACATTTGTAGAATAATTAAAATATGAAAGGTTCTCTCTTGCATCTCTACATATTTTCCAGTTAATTTCACAACCTTCTATCTTATAACCGGCAAAACAAGCTTCTAACATTATTGTACCAACACCACAGCAAGCATCTAGCAAAATACTATTTTTATTATCCTTTATAGCAATATTAACCAGAGCTTTAGCAACCTTTATATTTATTGAATTACTATAAGAACATGGTTTTTTCTTGTGCTTTTTCCATTCATAATTATTCTTAATTAAACTCCCAAAAAACCAAATTCCCTCGTAATAACATATAGCATAAGTTACTTTTGGATTATAATAATCGGGATCACCTTCAATACTATAGCCAACATCTTTTAACTTCCCAAGCCTATCCCCATATTCTGTTGGATCACCATCAACAACTAAATATTCAACTTTAAAACCATTAATGTGTATATTTTCTTTTTTTATTTCACTTATGAGATTTGAATAATCTTTCGAAAATGAAATCACATCAAGTCTCTTTTTTATAAAAGCACTATTTGATGGTTCTACTTTTAGATCGGAAAAAAGCAATTTATTATTTTCTTCCTTACCAAAAATATATTTTGATTCGAGCTTACATAACTCACTTTCTGTATGATCATAACTAAAGAAATAGATGTGCTTATTAATTTGCATATTTTCTATGTTTTGTGGCAATTTTAAAAATGTGCCTTTACAATTTATCAAAAGTCAGTTAATATTTACCTTCCCATTCCTTATAGAACTCCTCGAGATACTGTTCCATAAAAACATGACGTTTTTCGGCCATAGCTATTCCAGCTTTGGTATTCATTCTGTCTTTTAAAAGCAATAGTTTTTCGTAGAAATGATTAATGGTTGGAGCTGTTGAGTTTTTATACTCTTCTTTGCTCATATTCAGGTTTGGTAATATTGCAGGATCATAAATCGCACGATTCTTATGTCCTCCATAATTAAAAGTACGAGCAATTCCTATGGCACCCAAAGCATCCATACGGTCGGCATCTTGCACCACATCCAGTTCGAGCGACTTAAATTTTTGTCTTTCTTTACCTCCTTTAAATGAAATATTCTTAATAATTTCTACTACATGCTGAATACTATCTTGATCAACCAATAAAGAAGAAAGAAATTCTCTGGCCATTCTTGGACCAACTTCTTCATCTCCATCATGAAATTTTGAATCGGCAATATCATGTAGTAAAGCACCTAATTCAACTATAAATAAATCTACTTTTTCACTAACAGCTAACTTCTTCGCCGTTTTCCATACTCGATAAATATGAAACCAATCGTGTCCCCCTTCGGCATCGGCAAGTGTTTGTTTTACAAATTCTATTGTTTGGGTAATAATTTGGTCTTTACACATATCTAATTATTAATAATATTAACAGTTACTATCATAAAAATTACCCCGATCAAAACCTCATGAATCTCTTTAACAGCTTGGGTAAGTGAAGAACTCAAATTTTCACTTGCAATAATTTTCTTAATTTTATCTTTGTATTTTTTAGCTTTCTGTTTTCCAAACACCTCTTCGTTTAATTCACACATATCAATTAAACTTATCAGCATCATCTCCTGCAAATTTACTTCACAATTATTTGTTAATAGTTCACTCAAATGCTTTCTCAACTCATTTTCGGGTTTGGCATTTCTGGTTGGATATTTATCGTTTGTAAACACCCAAAGAATTTTTTCTTCCTTTTTGCTAAGAATGCCAGCATCTATTAATCTGTCTACTGTTTTCTGCTTTATGTAAGATTCGTCACCGCCTATTACTTCAACCCAATCCTGAATCTCCTTTTCTTTTTTCGCCTTACGAATGGTATCTAAAAAGTGATCTAACAATTGATTATTACAGGATTTATGCGATTTCACCTTCAATTTTTTCTCACAAACTTCAATCTTATCTTGTAAAGAAAGTTCTAATATAACAGCACCCGCCAACCCATATCCAAAAGACATTGAATTGGCAATAAAACTACCCTTCACATCGTCTAAGGCAAGGAGTGTAAGTTGATCAACTAAATTTAACTTCATGATTTTAAAATTTGAAAGTCCTAATGTAACAAATTAATAGAAACGACCTGAAATCATGATACTGTTACTTTTCACTTTTCATGAAACAGGCAAAAATTAATCCCAACAGAATTTTCAATTGGGATTAATATCAATAAATAGTGTATACTGCGAATAATCTTAGTGCGTAATTGAAAACACCTCTATTGAATTCATATTACCACCTCCCTGCTTGGGACTTCCGGCAGCAAAATATATTTTGTTTTTATAAAAAATAGCATTGCTTCCATGTCGGCCAATTTTAAATGGGGACAACAGCTCCCATTCTCCGGTTTCTATATCAAGACATTGCGTTTCAGCATAAGCTTTTCTGCTCATTCCTTCGCCACCCATGTAAACAATCTTATTGTCTATAGCTACAATTCCACCCGCGGCAGTTGGCACTGGAAGTGGGTTCTTATGTGTAAACCATTTGTCAGTTTTAAAATCATATTCATCAACAAAAGGGATGGTTGCGCTAAAAAATGCGCCAAAATTATTTTTATAATGAACGCTGGTGTTTCTTCCGCCAATACAGTATAACTTATCATTAAGCACAATAGCCGAGAAATGATCTCGAACATGGGGCGCCTTGGTTAAACTTTTCCATTTTTTAGTCTCTAAATCATAAGAATCGAAACGATTAGTAGTACCACTGGTATGTCCATATTCTATTCCGCAAGTCATATAAATTTTATGATCACGAATTACTACTCCCGCACTCCCTCTTCGCATTTCAAAAGGAATCTCGGCACCTTTCCTCCATTTATCTTGCTTTGGATAATAAATCCAAATGTATTTACAAGGAGTTTCCTTTGGATAAGGTCCAGTCATAGCGCCTGCCAAATAAATAGCATCTTTATATACTACTGCCTGAAAATGGTGGAACTCCAAAGGTGTCTTTCCTTTTGTTTCCCAGGAATTTGTTAGCGGATCGAATACATTTACAGGTTTAATCCCTCTGCCTCCAATCAAATAAAACTTGTCTTGAAATTCGACAAAAGCATTTTCGTGTCGCCCGACTACGGTTCCACTAGTTTCCAAAATATTCCAACGATAATCTTTTAAATTTTGTGCATTTACACTTAGTACTGCTGCAAAAATCAGCAATGTGACATATATTTTTTTTATCATTTTTCCAGATATAAGAATGAATTTTATTTCGATTCAATTATTATAGTTTATGTTTGGTATCATAAACAGGAGTTATCAAATTCTCTTTTACCTGATATTTACTTTCAGCAGCCCAGGCAAAGCCTCTTTTTAGCAGTATCCACACCGATGGATTATCAAAATCTTTTGGTTCATGACCAATTGATAAATTGTAAACCCGACCTTTCCCATAATACTTTTTCCAAGCAACGGGCATTACAGCTCCATCAATCCACGAATTGTGTTCTCCACTAAAAGTAGTTGTTGCCAGCACTTTTGAATTCGGATCGACCAACATGTAATATTGTTCGGTATTTTCAACTCTAAAATCATTTAGATCATCAGTAATTGGATCTTCAGTATCACAAATATTGACTTCGTAATTAATTTTACCACCAGGATGCGCAGCCCATTGTCCGCCAACCATATACAAATATTCAGCCTGATTGCGAAACGAATCACCAATACCACCATGACAACCGGCTAAACCTGTTCCATTACGAACTGCTTTCAGCAATCCGTTCACCTGTTCTTTACTAATGTCCCCCATGGTCCACGATTGAATCACCAAATCCGTTTCAGCCATCAATTTCTCGTCGGTATAAGAATCTAAACTGGTCGAAATGGTCAAGTCAGCTCCTTCAGCTTTTAGCCAGGGAACAATTTTATCGACAAAAGCTTTTGGATTGTGTCCTCCCCAACCACCATACACGATTAATACTTTCTTGCCTTTTAAACAAGGTATTTTACTAATCTGAGCAAAACTGCTTAAATTGGCCGCAAAACAAAAGGCAATTAAAAAGGCAACTCGAACTGTTTTTAACATTATTTTCTATTTTGATTAAAAAATGCTTGGTGGGCTATTTTATTCTAAAAATAAAAAAATATCCGCGCAAAGCGCCTATTTACTATTTCTAAAAATAAATTTTCCTTCTCATTTTATTCAACACCAATGCTAGCTTATACTTTTTTAGAATACTCCTTTATCAATTTAAGCTGTTCTTTTTAATCGTAAATATTAAAAGCACAAAAAATCCCAATAGAATATTCTATCGGGATTTCCCTGTATGAACACACCATTGCATGTTCCTGCAAATAAATTTAATAACCTACCCCTGCAGCCATAATATTATTAGGATCAAATGCGTGGCAAGGTGTTACACCATGTACCATATCGCATTTAGGACAATGTCCTTCAAACTCTTCCATGGTAAATGTTTCTTTGCAACCATGGCATTCGATATCCAATGGCATTGGCATCAATTGCTGAGCAAAACCCATCATTCTTACTTTATCAACTACTTGTTGTCCGTTCTCAAAACTTCCTGCGCAACCGTCATGCATAATTTTTTCCTCCTGTTATTAGAATTGAGAAATTAATTCAATTCTATATTTTATTTATATTCTTACTTTCTATATTTCAACTTTCATCACCCCTCTGCCTGTCGCTATTTCCCCTTAAAAAGGGAGAATTCACCTAATCTTCTGTTCTCAAATAAATTTTCAGGTCTATCCTAATTTTTAACTAATAACTCGTAATTCTTAATTAAAAACCTATGTCTTCTTTACGAATAGTTTCTCCCTGTCGTAAACGAGTTCTCATGTTCTGAATAACCGAATCCATACGTTCCAATTCTGTAAGCAAAGCATCTTCTTCTCCACTGGTATCAATTACTTTATGGATTCCTCCATTTTTAATTACAATTCTTCTATCGCCCATTAAAGCTAGAATAGGATCGTGAGTTGCCATTAATACAATTTTCTCTTCGCCCACCAATAATTCCAATGCTTTTTTACGATCGATACCTGCGTTCTCAATCTCATCAATCAGAATAATTGGCGACTTACTTAAAATTGCCGTATCGGCAATCATTAATGCTCTCGATTGTCCACCACTTAAACTTGTAATTGGTGTTGTCAGTTCAAATTTCTCTCCGGCTAAATTATTTGCCTGATCAAAAATCTTCATAATTACACCTTCAACATCTTCAACCAAACGACTTTGAGCATGCAGCTCAATAAACTCATATACGGAAAGATCCATAACAAAGTTCATATTCTGAGAAAGCTGAGCAACAAGCTTATGCCCCGAAGTTACACGCCATTTTTTATCTCCTTTTTCTCCATTTATCAATACAGATCTTGAAGTAGGTGTATCATTACTCGCTACCCATTCAATATCTGCCAGCAAACGACTTTTTCCCGATCCCGTTGGACCCACAATACAAACAATTTCACTTTTATTAATGGTCAATTCTTCAAACTGCTCTTTCTCTCCCGATTTATTTGTTCCTGGTAAAAGGGTAATACTGTCCACTCCATCGTCCTCATCTTCCCCTAAAAAAGCGAGCATTTGTGTAATGTATTCAGTCATCGATTCCAATACCTGCAACTTATCCATGGCACGATTTTCCTTTTCTTCTTCATCATCAAGAATACTCAAAAAATCATCTAACTTTTCATTGATTTGACCATCAACTTCCAAGGTATTCTCTTCAAAAAATCCCGGAAGGAAAGGATATTGCTCAAATAAATCAGCAATAGTTTGTTCTTTTATATCTTGTATTGTGATCATGTTGTTTTTGTATTTACTTTCCTATTTTACACCCTCTCCCTGTCGGGATCTCCCTTATAAAGGGAAAATTCTTTAATTCTACACTTAATTATTGGGGTTTGGAAATTGAAATTTGGATTTTTTACTTTATCCCTTTGACTTCATCCTTATTATTTCTTCCCTTTCTTATCTTCCATATCTATCTTTCTCACGTTACCCATTTGGTAACTTTCTCCAATTCGGGTTTCCCCTAAACAATAAGAACATAATGCCGATGGCATTGAGAATCTAAGTTTCTCGCCCACTAAGGTTTTCACCTCAACTTTATCATCGTACAACAAGGTACTTAATTCGTAGGCCCCTTGTCCGGTTAGTCCGTTAACATGCATAATATTTGCACCCGGATTTACCTGATTTACTCTCGAAGCGAATACTTCTCTTTCTGCTTGAGAAACAATATCTCCTTTGGTAATGATAACATAGTCGGCACTCTTTAACATCGGACCAATTTTCTTTGGCGTGTTTATCCCACTTAAATTATCAATTACACAAACCGCAGTAACACTCTTCACATAAGGAGAACAACGGTTACACAATCCAGCACTCTCTGTAATTAGAATATCTAATCCTTCTTTCAATCCCCACTGGGTAACTTCCTCAATATTACTCACAAAGTAGTGGTCAGGACAAAGTGATCCTGATAATCCCTTCTTTACTTTCACTCCTGCTTTCTCATATAAAATATCATCATCTGTATAAAGACAATCAAATTTTACCACTCCAACTTCCAATCCTCTTTTTTGAAACGAATCGATGGTTTTTAAAATCACCGCTGTTTTTCCCGACGAAGGAGGTCCTGAAACTGTAACTAAGTTCATATCTAGTGTTGTTTTCTATTAGTGTTTACTCATTAATCATTGCTAGGAGTATAATTCAAAGGCCCTATATTTGCAAATGATTCATCCTGAATAGATTTATTAAAAATGCCTTCACATTTTTTAATCATACTTCCAATATCGTTACTATTAATGTAATCCCAACCTAACCACATGAATTTATTCTCTTCTGGCAATCGATTATCAACATTTGGATTGATACTTGGGAACAAACCTTGGTGCGAAAGAATCTCACCCACTCTCTCCGATGCAAAGAAATCAATTACTGGCTGCGTTTTTTCCAGGCGATCCTCTTTTGTGAGCATAAAAATAGGACTGATAATCGCTCCATCTTCTGGCCAAACTGCAATCATTGGGCCTCCAACTTTTACCATTTTAGTAAAGAAATAAGGCATAATTGTAATGGCTGGCTTTTGGTTCTTTTTGGTATGCGATTTTACCATTTGAGATGGGTGCATACTCTCGAGTAAACAAGCTCCTAAACCTCTAACTCCTTCTTCTCCGTAGGCTTTGTAAATATGAAGTAACATAGAGTTGAACAAATCAAAATCGCTAATTGGCAAACTCACACTTCTTTTAAATTCAGGCTTAAAAATATCTGCCCATGTACGAGGAACTTGTCTATCGCCCAACTCATCCTTGTTTACCAAGAATACTGCTGGTACAACTCCAATCATTGAATAATGTCCTTGTGGATCTTTTAAGCTAATCTCATCATTATCAAAATCCTTGTTCAAGCGATCGAAACCTGTGCTATCTTTAAATACGCCCTGCTTTTTAAATTTCCCCATTAGGTTGTCGTCGAAAAATAAATCGAAACCTGCAGAAATAAAAATATCAGCTAAATTATCGGTATTCTCCTGATTAATTACATCATCAATTAACCAATCTAATCCCATCGAAGCAGCTTTTAAATCATATACGATTTCATTATCGTGCTCCTTTTCATAGTCGGATATAAATCCCTCAATACCTTCAACTAAAGGAACACGAACCGGACAAGGAAGTAATCCTTGAATGTGAACCGAATCTGCCTTTTGTTTTTTAGTATTCTGGTTCAAATCACCATCAACTTGTTTGCGATTCAAATCAATTCCTTCTACTAATAAAGCAGTAAAAGTATCCACATTTAATTTCTTCATCTTTAAAGCCATCTCCAGAGAAAGTGATTTTCCAAAAAGCGCTCTCTTCTTCTCATCCTCCAATTGCTTAAATCCATTTGAAACGAAAATTTTTACCGTTTCGGGGTATCTCGTGCAAATATCAAGTAAACTATCTGTGGTATTAAAATATTGATTCTCCATCTTGAAAAAGATTATTTAATGATTTTCTGATACAAATGTAGATCTATGCACAAAAAAAAACTGTAACCAATGTTACATATTTTATTTTTTTGCGTAGAACAGATGTAACAGATACACCTTAGTGTAATTATATACATTGACGAATGATTGTTATTTTATGACTAATTATACATTAATCTTGATTAAATTTCCACTTTGCTTTTTTTAAAGTATATTTATAACAGAATTAAAATACAAAATCACAGAATAACAAAATCATTTTTTTAAGAATGATAAATGTTAAAAACATATCAAAACAATCTCGCATGAGAATATTCTTGATTCTCATAGGTATTTTACTGCCTAATTTACTATTCTCTCAAACCGAAGAAGTTAAGATTAAATCTAATCATCAGGTAATGTATTGCTCTGCAAACAATGGCATTGCTCTTCCCGAACAAGAAATTAGAATTCAAATTGAAGGACCTGAAAATAAAAAATGGTTTGTTAGCTATTCTATTAACAACAGCCCTACAATGGTTTTATATAGTAAAAATGCAGTACAACTTTCAAAATACAATCTTTCATTGCTTTTAAAAAACTATAGTGGAAAAATTAAAAACTACACCATTGAGTTAAAGAAAGCCTGGTTCGAAGATTTTACTCCAATAAATATCGCCAAAGGTTACGAATCAACAACCATTCAAATATTACCTCTGCCAAGTCCTGAGGTCGAAGACTATTACCCAAAAGCAAAAAGCAAATCGAAACAAGATTATACAGCTTTAATTGGGAAATATTCAACTTATTCTGTTTTACTTCCCGAAGGAGCTAAATTACTTGATAAAAAAAACAATGAATCATCGGATAAACAAAGAATTGAGCTTACTGTAGAATGGCCCGAAGAAGAAGGAGCTCATATTTTAAAATTAATAGAAACGGATGCTTTTGGTTGTAATAGTGATACAATTTTTGCAGGAATTGAAATTGTGAAAAAATTTAATGTTGATCTGGGAGAAACCAAACACATTTGCAAAGGAGATTCAATTACTCTTCGCGCCCAAATCGATTTACCATCACAATATTCATATCAATGGAGTACTAATGAAACAAGTGATTCTATAATTGTAAGTAAAGAAGGAAATTATACCGTAAGTGTAACTGATTTAAATGATAATCAGACTATATCGACAAATGTCGATATAATAGTACACGAACCACCAGAAATTAATATTGCCGATCGTATCATCATAGATAAAAACAATTCGGTAATCGATATTTATTCTGAAGGCTGCAGCTATTTATGGAGCGATGGTTCCACAGAAAGTAGTAATCAATTTTTAAAAACCGGAGAATATTCAGTAGTAAAAACATCGGACTTTGGATGTTCCAACACAAAATCATTCAAAACAAAAACACAGGAAGATCTTTTCACTCTCTATCTACCCGACATACTACACATGTGTGGCGAAGAAAAAACAAGCCTAAGTCCAAAACTATCAATTAATCAGACCTATACATTTAAATGGAATAATGGTTCTACAAACGAAAGCATCCCTATCGAGAAAGAAGGAAATTACATACTTACGGTAAGCGATTCAGATGGATTTGAAAAAACCGATAGTACCCGGGTAATTTATCATGCAAACCCAATTATCGATTTAGGCGAAGATCTTGTTCTCTGGGAAGGAGAAACAGCAGTACTTGATGCTAAAAATTCTGGTGCCGATTATACCTGGAGTAATGGAGAAAATTCACAAAAAATTACAATTAACAGCGGTGGCAATTTTACTGTTGAGGTATCAGATCAGTATGGTTGTTCGAATAAAGATACTATTTACGTTGATTATAAGAATGGTCAAAAGTTCGGTGTTTTTATTGGCGAAGATCAATCCATATGTAAAGGAGATTCTGTTTTAATTACAGTTCAAATCGAAGGAAATCCAACTTATCCTCTTAACTATAACTGGGCAGATTTAAAACAGAATACTCCCGAAATATATTTAACCAAATCAGGAACACAATGCCTCGAAGTCTCAGATGCAAACGGAAACATTGAATCGGACTGCCTGGATATTAAAATGCTCAGTATACCTATAATTAACCTTGGTAAGGATTTTATATCCTACCCCAACGATGGAATTATTTTAGATGCAGGAAACCCAGGATGTTTTTATACGTGGTCTACAGGAGAAATATCTCAAAAAATATCAATAAATACCGAAGGAAAATATTGGGTAAAAGTAAACAACGAATTTAATTGTTCTGCGCAAGATACAATTGAGGTCGGATTTGCAAAAGATTATCCCTTTGTTGGACTTCCAAAAGCATTTACGCCCAATGGTGATGGACATAATGATAAGCTATTTATTAGAGGTACAGATTTTAAGGAGGCACACCTAATAATATATAATCGATTGGGACATAAACTGTTTGAAACTAAAAGCATAAACAAAGGTTGGGACGGATTTTACAAAGGAGAACTTCAAAACATTGACGTATACATTTATGTATTAGAAGTTATTTATTTAGACAACAGAAAGATCTTAAAAAAAGGCAACGTATCGCTTCTTCGCTAACAAACTTTCAATTTTACTTAAAGTTGTGTAAATTGTGCAGAACAAATACCCATTCAAAGTAAATTCTATGCTAACTGCTAAAAACCTCAGTAAATCATACAAAAATATAAAAGCTCTATCCAATTTAAACCTTACCATTCCGAAAGGTGAATTATATGGAATGCTAGGACCTAACGGAGCGGGAAAAACCACCACAATCAGTATCTTAAGTTCTCTTTTAAAACCCGACTCGGGAGAGATAATGTACAATGGTAAATCTCTATATCAAAATCTATCCGAATGTAAAAAACTAATTGGTGTTGTTCCTCAGGAAATTGCTCTTTACGAAGATTTAACAGCTAAAGAAAATCTTAATTTTTGGGGCACTATGTACGGAATAAAAGGCAAAAAACTTAAGCAAAAGAGCGATGAGTTACTAAATTTTTTAGGACTTACAGAACGTAAAAACCACAAAATAAAAACATACTCGGGAGGAATGAAACGAAGAATAAACATTGCAGCAGCACTTCTTCACGAACCTGAAATTGTATTTATGGATGAGCCCACTGTAGGCATCGACCCACAAAGCAGAAATCTTATTTTTGAAGTAATTGAGGAACTTCATTCTCGTGGTTTAACTATGATTTACACCACTCATTATATGGAAGAAGCAGAACGATTATGCGATAGAATTGGTATTATCGACGAAGGAAAACTTATAGCAGAAGGCAATCTCGATCAATTAAAAAAAGCATCCTCGGTAAAAGAAGAAATTCACCTTAAATTTTCCACAAATAAAGAATCTAATTTAAGTGGTATACAGAATAAATACAAATCTCAGCTTCAATTGCATAAAAATACTATGCTATTTTCCACATCGCAAGCCAATGCCGATCTGCCCGAACTAATTCAATCGTGCGTTAAGTCAAATATTCTTCTCGATAAAATCGACATTCGAAGTCTTAGCTTAGAAAGTATATTCCTTGAATTAACAGGAAAATCATTAAGAGACTAATTTTATCCATTCCTAAATCTATTTTCATGTTTACCATAGCACTAAAAGGCATCAAGCGATATTTTAAAGATAAAACAGCTGTTTTCTTATCGCTACTACTTCCCATAGCTCTTATCACTATTTTTGCATTAATGTACGGAGGTATTGGCTCAAAAAAAGAATCCAGACCCATTTCTCTATTATTTTCCGATCAGGATAATACCCAACTATCGGCAGAAGTATATACAAAATTGAACAATGAGGAAGGATTGAATTTAATTGCCAGGCCCTACAATGAAGCCGAAGAGTTAATACGAAAAGGAAAAAACAGTGCTGTTTTGGTTCTATATAATGGATTTCAGGATTCGGTTAATGCAGGAAAAAAAATACCTATGGAACTTTTCTACGACCAGGCCAAAGAAATTGAAATGGGTCTTTTGCAACAAGCCCTGTGGTCGAACCTATTTGGTATTACCATGAAAAAAGGAATTAAAGGAAAAGTAAGTAATTGGATAAAAGAACAAAATCCAGATCTTAATGATTCTCAAATTACCGACATTCAAACGAAGGTAGAAAATCAATTTAGTGACTTTGAATCTTCAGAAGAATCATCGGAAATAGAAAACAATTCGGGCTTACCTATGACAGCATTGGTTAGCGAAGAAAAAAATGGAAATTTAGGCTTAGTGCAAGCAATTGCCGGAATAGCCATAATGATGTTACTTTTTAGTGTGTCGGCCAGCGGAGCTACCCTACTTCAGGAAAAAGAAGATGGAACATTTCGTCGCCTGTTAATTACACCGATTAATCCGTCTGAAATTCTGTTTGGTAAAATGTTATCTACACTTTTTATGTCGATACTACAACTTACCATTATGTTTATATATTCCTGGTTGGTTTTAGGTTTAGATATTTTCATTAATCTACCAGCATTACTGTTAATGATACTCTGCGCAGCTATTGCATGCTCTAGCTTTGGAATTTTCATGGCATCGGTATGCAAAAGCCGCAAGCAAGTTGAAAGTTTATCTACCTTAATTATACTGATAATTTCGGCTCTTGGTGGCAGTATGATGCCACTGTTTTTTATGCCGGCAATTATGAAAAAACTAGCTGTTATTTCGGTTAACTATTGGGCTATGGAAGGATTCTTCGATATTTTCTGGAGACAATTACCAATCATTGATATCTTGCCAAAAATGTTGATATTACTTGGAATAGGCGCTGTATTAACTAGCATTTCGATTGTTGCTTTCAAACGTAATTATCTAAAAATGATATAAATCAATAAAAGAGTAAATAAAATATCCAAGAGAACATATTGTAAAAATATGTTCTTCTTTGAATCAAATCCTATTCTTTAAATAAGATAAAATTATCTTTTATTTTTGAAGATTAACAGGAAACCACTATTATTGAGGAATCATTAAAAAACAGGAATAATGCTATATCAACAACTATCTCAATCGCCGGTTTTCAGAGGAATAAATGCTGATGAACTGGAAATTCTATTAAGTAAAGCACAATATCAAATTAAAAAATACTCAAAAGGAGATATGGTCGCTTTTCGTGAAGATCGTTGTGAAAATTTGATGATTGTATTAAAAGGAAGTGTAAAAGGAGAAATGCTCGATCCATCAGGAAAAAGCATTAAAATAGAAGATATTATGGCACCCTATCCTATTGCCTCGGCTTTTTTATTCGGGCAACGAAATCAATTTCCTGTGAATGTAACAGCAAACGATAATGTCGAGATATTTTCATTAAGCAAAGCATCGGTAGTAGATCTTTTTCAGGAAAATAAAATATTTCTAACAAACTATCTAAACTCAATCTCGAATCGGAGCCAGTTTTTGGCAAACAAACTCATGTTTCTAAATTTTAAAACCATAAAAGGAAAACTAGCCAACTACATTCTAAAATTAGCAGCTCCTGATAAAAAAGAAATCACATTTCCGAAGTCACAAGCCGAAATGGCCAATTTTTTTGGTGTAACCCGCCCTTCCTTTGCCCGAAGTTTAAAAGAAATAGAACAAGAAGGCATTATTGAAATTAACAGAAGAAATATAAAAATCATAAACAAACAACAACTTATCAGGCTTCTTCAACAATAGGTCATTTTTTTTAAAGAACATGTTGCTTAGGCAATTCAGAAAGAAAAATATTCTTAATTTTGGGAGCTGAAAAACTGAATGAATAAAATTACTTATTCTGTTTTTCTATTTTTTGTTTCTCATAGGATTTGATGCAACAAAAAGATTTTAAAGTCTGAAAATGCAAAATATTCAAAATCATAAAGAATGCACAATAAAAACAACATTACTAATAAGATTTTTTGGGTAGGAACTAACGATCGTAGAACCCAGCTTTTTGAGAACTACTGGCCATTACCCAAAGGAGTTGCCTATAATTCGTATGTTATTGTCGACGAAAAAATAGCCATTGTTGATACTGTTGAAAAAGGTACAATGGATGAATATTTAGATAATATAGAGGAAGTTCTTGACGGCCGAAAAGCTGATTATCTAATCATAAATCACATGGAACCTGATCATTCCGGATCAATCCGTTCTCTTTCGGAACGTTATCCAGACATGAAAATTGTTGGAAACAAAAAAACATTTCCAATGTTGGAGCGTTTCTACGGAATTAAAAATAACCTTTTAGAGGTTAAAGAAGGCGAACAAATTGATTTAGGCGAACACAAACTAAATTTTTATATGGTGCCAATGTTGCACTGGCCTGAAACAATGGTAACATTTGAATCGACCAATGGAATTTTGTTCTCGGGAGATGCTTTTGGTGCATTTGGAACTCTTGATGGTGGTATTTTTGATGATGAATTGGATATGGCTTATCTGGAAGATGAGATTAGCCGCTACTATGCAAATATTGTTGGTAAATATGGCCGACCAACCCAAAACGCATTAAAAAAATTAGGCGGACTGGATCTTAAAATGATTTGTGCCACGCACGGACCAATTTGGAGAAGTCATATTACCGATATTATTGCTAAATATGACAAATGGAGCCAGTACAAAACCGACGAAGGTTGTGTTATTGTTTACTCATCGATGTATGGGAATACAGAAAAAATGGCCGATAATATCGCCCGCCAGTTGGTAAAACGTGGAATTAAAAAAATTCGCATTCACGATTCATCTAAAACTCATCCATCATATATCATTAATGATATTTTTAAATTTAGAGGTGTTATTTTAGGAAGCTGTGCATATAATGGCAATGTTTTTCCTACAATGGAAACCATAATTAACGAGCTAGAACACATGGGCATAAAAGATCATGTTCTTGGTGTATTTGGTTCTAAATCCTGGGGAGGCGGCGGCCTTAAACGATTAAACAAATTTGCAGAGGCTATTAAATGGGAAACCATTGAGGCAACACCGGAAGCTCTTTGTGCACCAAATAGCGAAGATTTCGACCAATGTGCCGCTTTAGCCGAAGGAATGGCAAATAGATTAAAGGAACTTTACAAGTAATAGAATTACTTCATATATATTTAAAACTCCTCCAAACTGGGGGAGTTTTTTTTATATCTAAAACTGAGGTTGATAAGAAATACCAAGCTGTAAACGCATCGAATCGTAATGATCTGAGTGATCTAAACTAAAAGTAAGGTCGGCAAATAAATTTGATCGCAGCTTACTTCTAATACCTAATGCAGGCACAAACCATGCATTATAATTCAAAAAATTATCATTATCATGCTGTCTATAGTCTTCTTCCTCTTCTTTCGGATTAATTATTGTTTCTGCTAAAGATAAAAAATCAGTACCCACACCTAAAAAAGGCTGTACTTTTCCTTTGCAAACATACCACTTGGCATGCAATAAGCACAAAAATTGCTTTCGATTAAAATTAAGTTTATTTGCTTTATCCTTATTCAAAACTTCATCCCAAAATTTTAAATTAAACTCGGTTCCACCATAAAACCGTCCATTATTCCAACCCAAATTTAAACTATATACTTGTTCTGATCTTGCAATTTTGCTAGCAGAACCAATTGTCCAGTTACACCCTGTATGAAAACCAATTTCAAACTCTGTTATCAAATCCAGGTCAAGTTTATCTTTTTTAACTGATTTTGAATACTGATAATATTTTACCTGCGCTATGGAATGACTATATGAAAGCAGCAGAATAACGAGTACAGTAATGATTCCTTTGTAATTCATAGGCTACTAATTAAAAAACAATCCCCACTTGCAAACGTAAAAAAGTATACTTATCCGATGCATTCACACTACACCCCACGTTTCCAGAAACATCTGGTCCCATTTCCCAACGAACACCAAAATTTGGAACAATCCATGCATTATAATTAGATTCTTCATCAGAATCATTACAAGTATAATTATCATAGCAATCATCCTCTTCGTATGTAAAAATACTCTCGCCCAAGCTAATTAAGTCGGTTCCCAGTCCCAGGTATGGTTTAACTTTTCCCTCTCCCATAAACAATTTGGCGTGCACCAACCATAATAGATTAGTCTCCTCAAAATTCAATTCTTCAGCATCAGCAGCATCTTTAAAATCGTTCCACGAGGTAAGTGTAAACTCGGTTCCTACATAAAAAACACCACTATTTATACCTAAATCGAGACTAAAAGAGTTGCCTTTTTGAGCATATTCCTTTACATCACCCGATGTCCATGCTGGTCCATAATGAAAACCTACTTCAAATTCTGAGCCTTTTGATACTTTAGGAACTTTTTCCTGATAAGAATACTGAGCCATAGAAACAACAGAACATAAAAGTAAATTCATTGCCAAAAACAGGATCGTTACAATTTTCATAATTTTAATTTTAAGCTTACCATATTACAGTCTTTGTATTTGACTTTCACAGATATGACAATACTTAAAACCCAATCACGTATTCGAATTAAATAACTTAACAGTTTTTAACAAAAAAAGCCGCCATGAATAAACATGACGGCCTCTATATAGTACTAGATAAATTTATTTCAATTTCTCTACTGCTGTTTTTATTCTTTTAATAGCTTCGGCCATTTGTTCTTCGCTTGTAGCATAAGACAAACGTAAACATTCCGGAGCACCAAAAGCTTCTCCTGTTACCGTTGCAACATTTGCTGTTTCCAACAAATACAAACTTAAATCGGTAGCATTATTAATTGTTACACTACCATTCGATTTTCCAAACAGTTGAGTTACCTGTGGGAACAAATAAAATGCTCCTTTAGGCTCGCGAATCTCGAAGCCAGGAACTTCTTTTATCTGTGCCAAAGCTAAATCTTTACGTTTACGAAAAGCCTCTCGCATTTCATTTACCGAAGACTGGTCACCATCTAATGCGGCAACCGATGCCATTTGAGCAATAGATGAAGCTCCTGAAGTCATTTGTCCCTGTAGCTTACCACAAGCCTTAGCAATCCATAATGGAGCAGCTATATAACCAATTCTCCATCCAGTCATTGCATAACCTTTAGAAACACCGTTAATAACTACCACACGATCTTTTATATCGGCAAATTGTGCAATACTTTCGTGGGCTCCAACATAATTGATGTGCTCATAAATCTCATCCGACAGAATTACAATATCCGGATACTTTACAAATACATCAGCTAAAGCTCTAAGCTCTTCCTTAGAATATAAACTACCTGTAGGGTTACTTGGCGAACTAAACAGGAATGCTTTGGTTTTAGGAGTAATTGCATTCTCCAGCTGTTCGGCAGTAATTTTAAAATCCTGATCTAAACTTGCCGGAATAAACACACATGTTCCCTCGGCCAATTTTACAATTTCGCTGTAGCTAACCCAAAAAGGAGAAGGAATAATAACCTCATCGCCTTGGTTTACTACACTCATCATTGCATTTGCAATTGACTGTTTGGCACCATTTGAAACTACAATCTGATCTACCGTATAATCCAGCTGATTTTCACGTTTTAGCTTACCTACAACAGCCTTACGTAACTCTACAAAACCGGGTACAGGAGAATAATGAGAATAATTATCATTAATTGCCTGTTGCGCCGCCTTTTTAATGTGATCAGGAGTATTAAAATCGGGTTCACCCACACTCAGATTGATAACATCGATCCCCTGAGCTTTCATTTCTCTACTTTTTTGTGACATTGCAAGCGTTGGAGATAGCTCCATTGCTTCAATTCGATCGGAAACTTTCAACATTCTAGATTAAATTTAGGGATTTAATAATTTGGTTAATACTTTTGTTTAAAATAATTCCCCCATGCTAGCAAAACAAAATTGTATCTTACAACTAATTCTGCTATCAGTGTGTAAATATAATCTTTTTAGACATTCGGGGAGCTCATAAAATTCAAAAAATCATTAAGGAAGTATAAAAAATGAAAGACTTTTTAGAAATAAGTAAGTATATACTACCATCACTGGTAGTTTTTATGGCAGCATATATTGTAATTCGTGCATTTTTACGTCGTGAACATCAAAAACAAAAAATGGACTTATACCTTTCCAATCAACAGGAAATTACTCCAATACGACTGCAAGCCTATGAACGCTTAATCCTTTTTCTGGAACGTATTCATCCTGAATCCTTAATAATTCGTGAAAATACAGCAGGATTAAACAATCAACAATTTCAACAGAAATTAGTAAATGCAATAAGAACAGAATTCGAACACAATTTATCTCAACAGATTTATATCTCTCCCCAACTTTGGACGCAAATTAAAAATGCAAAAGAAGCTATGGTTCAACTAATAAATGCAGAAGCTTTACAATTAATTCCTACCGATTCGTCGCTAGGACTAAGTAAATCGGTTATAGAAGCACACATGCAATTGCAAAAACCGCCCATTGATATTGCCATTAATGCATTAAAAGAAGAAATTGGTTTAATTTGGAAATAAAGTAGTGTATTGAATTTAAATTCATTTTTTTCGTTCAATCACTTCATACAAATTCACACATTCACTTATTTTAACTATTTTTGCTGAAATTTTCAATAAAAATACCGCGATGAATTCATTCGACGATATCAAATTAAGCAAACAAATTAGAATGGCGCTGGACGAAGCCGGTTTCGAAAAACCGACTGATATTCAGCACAAAGTATTTTCTCCGGTTCGATCGGGAAAAGATATTATTGGAATAGCCCAAACCGGAACAGGAAAGACTTTAGCCTACCTAATGCCTATTTTGATGAAACTGGCTTATGCAAAAGGCTATGATCCCAGAGCCTTAATTGTGGTTCCAACTCGAGAATTAGTGCTGCAGGTTGTAGAAACAATCGAATTACTAACTCCTTATATGGATATTAGAGCTGTTGGCGTTTACGGTGGTGTAAATATCAACACTCAAAAAGAAAAACTATATGAAGGTGTTGATATTATTGTGGCAACCCCGGGTCGCCTAATGGATATCTACATGACCCGAATCCTGAAATTTACACAAATCAAAACCTTAGTTATTGATGAAGCTGATAAAATGATGGACTTAGGTTTCATGCCGCAGTTAAATGCTATTTTTGAGATTTTACCTGAAGCTCATCAGAACTTATTGTTCTCGGCAACTTTCTCGGATACAATTGCTCAAATGGCCGATTCATTTCTGCTAAACCCAGATCGAATTGAAGTTGCTCCTCAGGCATCTACCGTAAAAAACATCCACCAAATACAATATCAGGCACCAAATATTCTAAGTAAAATTAATCTGTTAAAATATTTACTGGAAGACAAAGAAGTATTTAATAAGGTGATGGTTTTTACCGAGACCAAAAAAAATGCTGACAGAATAGTGGAACGCCTGGAAACTATTCTTGGCGAAGATCTTAGTGTTATTCACTCGAACAAGGCGCAGAATACTCGTATTAATGCATTAAATGCATTTAAAGAAGGACGTGCAAGAGTTATGGTTGCCTCGGATGTAGCTGCCCGTGGTATCGATATTGATGATATTAGCCACGTAATTAACTTCGATATTCCTTCTAACTATGTAGAATATGTTCACCGTGTAGGTAGAACAGGACGTGCCGAAAAAGAAGGTACAGCTATTAGTTTTGTGAATGCCGGAGAAGAGGAATTAATGGAAAAGATTGAGGAATTAATTCAAAAACCAGTATCGCTGGAGTCGGTTCCTTTAGATGTTGAAATTACCTCTCAGCTTTTAGAAGATGAGAAAAAACAAACCCGAAATATTAAAATTAAAAATACGGTTCGTTTGGATGTAAAGAGCGGAGCTTTTCACAAAAAATCTGCTAAAAACTCTAAGACTCCTTCAATGTCGAAAGGTCGACAAAAACAATTGGAAGCTCAAAAACGAAATCAAAAGAAAAGAAACAGATATAAAAAGAAATAATGAAAAGCCCTATTGGGCTTTTTTTTTGCACTACTAAATTTACGCAAGAAGCTCTCCAGTCTGGCAAAAAAAATAGTTCAAGAACTTCTTGCTTAGAATAACAACTTCCAATCAGAAATAGTATATTCTTCAGAAAATAATGTTTTAACAAAATTGCAAATTCCCAGCTATTAACTAGTCTTCGAAAAGATCAAAAAATAAAGCCGGACTCAAGAGTCCGGCTTTCATAATATCTAAGGATCATTATTATTTGATCATTTCAACGCTACGTTTTACGAATTTTGCCAATTCCTCACCTTTCAACATATTGTTAGCTAGTAAAGCAAGATCGATTAATTGTTTTACCAATTGATTATCTTTACCATATCCTTTTAACAACTCTTCTTTCTCGGCATTTACTTCAGTTATTTGTTTCTGAATATCAGCCATTTTATCTTTCTCTTCCTGAGGAACTTCTTCGTCTTTCTTATCTTTCTTTAAAGCTTCTAAAGCATCTCGTTCTTCGAATAATGGTTTTAGTTTAGCCGAAACCTCGGTAAGACTGTCGCCCATTTTTGATTCTTTATCCTTAAGAATATCCCCAATTAAAGCATGATCGGAATTAACAACCAGGTTGTAAGAATCTGGCATTTCACCATAAAATCCCATACCGGCATTCATGGCAGCCATATCTTTCATTCGGCGCATAAATTCTGCCTGTGTAATCATTAGTGGCTGCGAATCCTCTCCTAAAGATTCAAAAGTAACAAGGTAATTTACCTTTTCCGATGGTAAATGAGCATTAAATACAGGAATCAAATCATTTCTTTGTTCCTCAGTTAATTTAGATGCTTTTACCTCATCTTTTTGAATTAGTTTATCGATAATATCGGAGTCTACACGAACATATTTAGTTGTTGGTGTTTTTTGCTCTAAATGGTTAATCAAGTGATTATCCAACTGACTATCCATAACCAAAACATCGTAACCTTTTGCTTTAGCAGCCTCAATATAAGTGTACTGTGCATCAACATCTGTTGCATACAAAGTAATCATATTCTTGTCCTTATCAGTCTGATTTTCTTTGATGATGGCTTCATATTCTTCCAAAGTAAAATATTTTCCTTCGGTATTTTTCACCATAAAGAATTTCTTGGCACGATCGTAAAATTTCTCTTCGGTCAACATTCCGTACTGTACGAACATGCGTAAATCATCCCATTTCTCTTCAAAATCTTTACGATCTTTCTTAAAAATATCGTTCAGGCTATCGGCAACCTTTTTAGTGATATGATTCGAAATTTTCTTCACATTACCATCGCTCTGCAAATATGAACGAGAAACATTTAAAGGAATATCTGGTGAATCGATAACACCATGCAGAAGAGTTAAAAATTCAGGAACAATACCCTCAACTGAATCGGTTACAAAAACCTGGTTGCAGTACAACTGAATTTTATTCTTTTGAATTTCTACACTGTTCTTAATTTTTGGGAAGTATAATATACCAGTTAGGTTAAAAGGATAATCCACATTAAGGTGAATGTGGAACAATGGATCCTCTCCCATTGGGTACAACTGACGGTAAAAATTACCATAATCTTCCTCTTTCAAATCTGCAGGTTTCTTAGTCCATGCAGGATTTGTATCGTTAATAATATTGTCCTCGTCGGTTTCTTCCTGCTTACCATCTTTGTATTCTGTCTTTTTTCCAAAGGCAATTTCAATAGGTAAGAATTTACAGTACTTATTTAATAATTCCTGAATACGACTCTGCTCTAAAAAAGCTTCTTCCTCTTCCGAAACATGCATTACAATATCGGTTCCTCTTTCAGCTTTCTCTACCTCTTCAAGAGAATATTCCGGATTTCCCTCGCAACTCCATTTAACAGCTTTTGAACCTTCTTTATGCGATAAAGTTACAATATCCACTCGATCAGAAATCATAAACGAAGAGTAAAATCCTAAACCAAAGTGACCAATAATTGCGTTAGCCTGATCTTTGTATTTATCAAGAAACTCTTCAGCTCCAGAAAATGCAATCTGATTGATGTACTTTTCGATTTCATCCTGAGTCATACCAATTCCTCTATCCGAAATGGTAATGGTTTTGGCTTCTTTATCAATGTTCACACGAACAGTTAGGTCACCTAATTCACCTTTAAACTCACCTGTTGAAGCTAAAGTTTTCAATTTTTGAGTTGCATCTACTGCATTCGATACAATCTCTCTTAAAAAGATATCGTGATCTGAGTACAAAAATTTCTTAATGATTGGAAACAGATCCTGACTGGTAACACCAATTTTTCCTGTTGACATACTTATATTATTTTAAAAGTTTAATTACAATTTTTCAGCTTGCCAATAGTCAAAGCTTATGCCAATACTGTAAAACTGTCATTAAGACAGAAAATGTGTAAAAAATGCAGGAATCTGTCAGTTTGGATCAATAAAATCGTGCAAAAACTTCATTTTCCCGATCAAATCAGCTGGAAAATCGAAAAATCATAATTTAACAAACATTCTATTTAACTTTATCTTACTTTTAGATACATTATTAAACCAAGAAAAAAACTATGCACGAAAATCAAAATACTGTAATCAGCATTCAAAATCTTGAAAAAAGTTACCAAAATGGTAGAGCAGAAAATAAGGTATTGAAAGGAATTGATTTGGAAATAAAACCGGGTCAGATTATAGGATATATTGGCCCAAATGGCGCAGGAAAATCAACAACTGTTAAAGTTTTATGTGGATTATTAACCGATTTTGAAGGTGAGATAACGATCCTTGGAATGGATTTAAAAAAGGAAGCTACAAATATCAAAAAAAGAATTGGATACATTCCGGAAAATGCTGTTTTATACGAAACACTGACTCCACGTGAATATTTGCAATTTGTTGGCGAATTGCATGGCATGTCGATAAGTGATATTACTACTAAAACTGAAAAACTTCTTGATTTATTTGAGATGAAGGCTCATGCCGATGAGAGATTGAATTCTTTCTCGAAAGGAATGCGTCAGAAAATCTTAATTATCTCAGGTTTAATTCACAATCCGGATATCATTTTCATGGATGAACCCTTATCGGGCTTAGATGCCAATTCGGTGATTATTGTAAAAGAGATTCTGACACAACTGGCCAAAGAAGGCAAAACTATTTTCTACAGTTCTCACATTATGGATGTGGTAGAAAAAATATCCGACCGAATTATACTCATCGATCAGGGAAAAGTAGTAGCTGATGGTAGTTTTGAGGAATTAAACTCAAAAGCAAGTACCGGCTCGCTGGAATCGTTGTTCACCGCATTAACCGGGACATCGGGACACAGCAAAAAGGCAGAAGAAATTATTAACGTATTCGAAAACTAGGGAGCATGGTAAAATCTATTTTACTCCCATTTAAGGGATTAATAAATGCAATGGGAGCCGACTATCATCAGCTTTGCATTATTCTTTCTGCGAAACTAAAAATGGACAACCGCAGAAGTATATCTTTGTCGCAAAAAGGAAAAAATTCTAACAATCAATTACTCCTGCAAACCTTAGTTTACAGCGTATTGGGTGCGTTTATAGGCTTAATATGCATTAGAATAAAAAACCCAATGGTAAGTTATACTATTTTCTTTGCTTTTGTAATGATGATGATTGCTATGTTAATGATATCGGAATTTACCAATGTATTGATGGATACCCGAGACAATAGCATATTAATGCCACGCCCAATAAATAGCAGAACCATTGTGCTGGCAAAAATTCTTCATATTGCCTGTTACATGCTCCACATGAGTTTATCTTTATCGCTATTCATGATGATTACAAGCATTATCAACCATGGATTTATTGCCACCATTATTCTGCTTTTACTCCTATTATTTGCAGCGCTTTTCACCTTGTTTTTAACCAATATTTTCTATTTGGGAGTAATGAATTTGGTAAGTGGACAAAAACTGAAAGACATTATTGTGTATTTCCAGATTGCCATGGCCATTTTGTTTATGGGGGCTTATCAGCTAATGCCACAAATGATGGATGTGTATGATGTAAGCAATATTCAAATGCAAATTCACTGGTGGTCTTACCTGGTTCCTCCTTTGTGGATGAGTGGTAGCTTTGATGCCTACATTACAAACACTTACGACCTATCGCACTTGATCTTTTTTAGTTGTGCTGTTTTGGTTCCGATTATCAGTTTGGTTTTTGTTGTGAAGGTACTGGCTCCAAAGTTTAACAATGCATTAGCTCAACTCGACACCGCAGGTAACAAAGAAAAAAAAGTAATCAAAGAAAAAAATGAAAACAGAAGCTTAAGTTCCAGACTAAGCAGAATATTCACAAAAAATCAGGTGGAATCAACAGCTTTTAATATGGTTTGGCTCATAAGCGGACGCGAACGAAAATTCAAACAATCTGCATACCCTTCCTTTGGTTACATCTTTATCTTTATTTTGATATTTGCCTTTAAAACAAAGGAAACATTTAGTATAGAAGCTCTTGCCGAAAGCAATAAATACCTTTGGTTTATTTATACTACCATTGTTGTTTCTTTTAGCATTACTCAGCAATTGGGATACAGCGATCAGAACAAATCGAGCTGGTTCTACCAGATTCTCCCAATTGATAAACCGGGCGATGTTTTATTGGGATCATTCAAATCGGTAATGGTAAAATATTATATTCCTATTTATATCATTATATCGGCAGCAGCCCTAACAATTTGGGGTATTCAAGTAATTGATGATTTGATTTATGGCTTTCTTTCTATCGTAATTGTTTCATCTTTAATGCAATCGTGGAGCGATCCTATTCTTCCATTTACCAAAGAAAGAGAAACACAAGATGCTGGTGGAAACTTTCTGAAAGGAATGTTGTTAATGATATCAGCAACAGCAATTGGTCTTCTGCATTATGGACTTAGCTTTATTCCTTATGGAATACCTGCTGCAATACCGATTCTAGCTCTTATAGTCTACATAAGATTACGTAGTTTCAGGAAAATATCCTGGAATAAGATTAAAAACTAAACTATCAAAGCTGTTTCGAAAGAGGCAGCTTTTTTTCTATTTAGACGCAGATTGTGTAAGATATTTATGATTCTCGCTGCTTAAACGATTACAAAAAATATATTGGGAATCAGAACTCAAGTCGGAATTCCAAACTTACAACATGAGTTTTCTTAAGCTGTTAAAAAAACATAAAATACACAAAACTGTTTACCAGAATATTTCTTTTTTATTTAAATTCACAATTGATAGTATAAAATATATTGTTTTGTATGTTTTTTAATCTCAGGCAACCAATATCATGTCCAATGCATTCTAATTAAAGACAACAACTAAATTCAGTTCTCTTTTTAGCATCAACTGTAACTATAGTAACCCCATAAGCGTCACATAAAACAAAAGCCAAACATGACAAAAAATTTCCTATTCCTACTATTTTTCTTATTCCCTGCAACTTTATTCTCACAACAAATTTCAGGAAAAATTACCGATACCGATGGAAATGCCATTCCCTTTGCCAATATCTACATTACAGATTTGGCAAGCGGAACTACTTCAAATATCGAAGGTAAATACCGCCTCGATCTGCCAGCTGGAGAATGGAATTTACAATACCGATATCTGGGCTTTAAAACCAAAGAAGTAACAGTTAACATGAACGGGAATGATCTGGAAATGGATGTAGCCTTAGCTCCTCAAACTTATCAGTTAACTGAAGTAAAAATACTGGCAAGTGGTGAAGATCCGGCTTACTATGTAATGCGAAAAGCCATTGCCATGGGCGATTATTACACCAAACAGGTTAGCGAATACGATAATAAGGTATACCTGAAAGGATCGGGAAAAATAACCAGTGTACCCCGACTTTTTAAAAAGAAATTAGCCGAACAAGATATTAGCGTAGGAAAAACGTTCGTAACCGAAAATATCTCAAAAATTCATTTTAAATTGCCCAATAAAGTTGAGGAAGAAGTAATTTCTATTCGAACATCGGGATTGGATGATCAGGCAAATCCGATGCAGTTTATTACTGCAAACTTATACAATACCCGTGACGATGGATTTATTTCGCCACTCGACAAAACCGCTTTTAGTGTATACAAATTTCAATTGGAATCGGTTTTTGAAGATCAGGGAAGAACCATAAATCGCATTAAAGTAATCCCTAAACGAAAAGGAAAAGATTTGTTTCGCGGATACTTAAACATTAGCGAAACCTACTGGAACATTCATTCTGCCGATTTACAACTCACTCTTCCCATGACCGATGTTCAGATGCATCAATTGTATGCTCCCGTAACAAAAGAGGTGTGGATGCCTGTAAGTTTCGATTTCGAAATTAAATTTAAAGGCTTGGGATTTGGTTTGGAGGGAATGTATGTTGCCTCGATTAAAGATTACAAAGTAAAATTGAATCCGGATTTAAATCATGATTTATTAAAACAACAAGAGCTAGCCAGAAAACAGGAAGAAAAAGATATCAGCCAATTAACCGATGGTAAAGATTCTGAAATTCTGTCGACCAGGGAGAAAAAACGAAAAGAGGACATTCAAAATCTTTTGGAAAAAAACGATATGGACAATGGGGATATGCGAAAGCTGTATCGACTGATGGAGAAAGAAAATCAGGAAAAGAAAAAAGAGAAAATAAAAGAACCTCTGGAAATAAAAATAGAGAAAGTAAAAATGGCGAAAGATGCCAAAAACAAAGACTCTTTGTATTGGGCAGAAATGCGCCCTATCCCACTTTCTGATGATGAGAAAATTAGTTTCGACCAAAAAGATTCTCTCAAAATTGTGCGTAACACACCAGAATACAAAGACTCAGTTCGCAGAGCCAATCGCGAATTTAAATTCAATCACATCCTGTTTGGTAAAACCTATCGATACAAAGAAGAAAATTCTCGTTTATCGGTTCCTGGTCTTTTTGCTATCGATAAAATTTCCTATAATACGGTTCAGGGGTTTACTTTCGAAGCTCCTTTCTCGTATTCAAAAAAAGATACTTTGGGGCATTATTTCGAATTAACATCGGCTCCTACCTATGCATTTTCTCGTGAGCATCTCGATTTCTCGATTAAAAGTAGTTACCGTTACAACGGAATGAAACGTGCCTGGATTGCCTTTGAAGCAGGAAGCAAGGCTGTCGATTTTAATGAGGAATCGGGAATTAATCCAATGTTAAACGCAATAAGTAGCTTGTATTTTAAAGATAATTACCTAAAACTCTACGATAAAAATTATGTGAGCATCTGGCACGAAACGGATCTTTCAAATGGCCTAAATCTTTATACAGAACTGGAATATGCCAACAGAAAACAACTGTACAATACCAACAGCTGGTACATTTCCAATCCTGATGATCAGGACTATTCATCGAACATTCCGGAAGGAATAAATCCTGAATTGGTACGCGATAATAAGGCCTTAACTTTTATTGCTCAACTGGACTATACCCCTCGCCATAGATATACCGTAAAACAAGGTGTTAAACGTATGATCAGCTATCACGCTCAGCCAACATTCTCGCTACTCTACAAAAAAGGCCTTAAAGATGTGTTCGATTCGGAAACCGATTATTCTCTTTTGGAAACATCACTAAAACAAGCATTCGATATTGGTTTTAACGACCGACTAGAGTATAAGCTAAAAGCAGGTAGTTTTCTTTCGCACAAAAAAACTTTTTTTGCTGATTATCGCCATTTTAATACCAGTAAACCAACAGTAATGCTTGGCAGTTCGTGGGATACCTTCCGATTGCTGGATTACTACCAACACTCTACAAACGAAGATTATCTGGAAGCACATTTGCAATATACCTCCGATCGTTTTCTACTTAAACGCTTGCCTATTTTAAACAACTCACTTGCCATTCAGGAAAACTTATTTGCCAATTACCTAACTCATGCCAATAAACAAAACTACTGGGAAGTAGGTTATGGCTTATCGCAGATTTTCCTTCTGCTTGATGTGGAAGTATTTTGGAGTTTCGATGGCAAGCAGCACCGCGATACTGGCGTAAAATTGAAGTTTAATTTTTAAGATGAATCGATTAACAGATAATTCGACCCCACAGGGAGGCGCAGGTTTATAGCATTCCATTGCGATAAACATCTGACTCCTTCGGAATCACATTTTAGTTTGTATTTTAAACCTGTCGAATTCAGAATCCTGACAGGTTTTTAATTTTTGAGATCCTTTAGAACCTTAGCATGCTACCACTCTACCAAAGGTAAAAACAAATAGTATTCATTGAGAGCTCTTTGCTGTTGAAAATTTCCCCTCCCCGCTCGTCGAGAACATTTTTCCACATGGATTTGGTCAACTCCACTCGTCGAGAACACTTTTCCGCGTGGTTTTGGTCAACTTTGTTCGTCGAGAGCATTTTTCCGCGTGGTTTTGGTCAACTTTTTTCGTCGAGAGCATTTTTCCACGTGGTTTTGATCAACTTTTTTCGTCGAGAGCATTTTTCCACGTGGATTTTGCCATTTTTTTCGTTTTGGGAATTTTGCCAACAGATTTTTGCCCGCCCTCATTGCGAAGTAACCTTTGCCAATGGAATTCACTTTGCAGCAAAAAAAACTTATTAATGTACAAATAATATTCATAAAATTAAGCTGTCAAATCTGCCAAGTTTCTAAAGGTGTTAAACTTAGCATTTTTATACTGACTGATTTTTACAATTCATAATCTTTTTTTAATTTCAATTATCCAACCCAAATAAACCTTAAAAATAATTGAATTATGGAAGTTAAAATTCTAAGTAAATGTGCTGCCGACGAAACAGCACATCTTGGTAGTACTGCCCTTTCAACACTTGATGAAATGGATTTAAGTACCGATAATTATTTATCGGACCTAAAGTCGAAATTGAATACCGAAAATTCTGCTTTATCAGAATCTTTAAGAGTTGAAAGAAAACATGAGTTTACCAACGAATTGGCCGAACTCGATGAAATTTTTGACGACAGAGTAGTTTGTTTGAAAAAATTTATTGAGGCCAATACCTATTCTTCCGATCCTGTTATAGCCAAAAATGCTGAGAAAGCATTAGATAAACTAGCTGGCTACGATTTGTCGTTCTACAAATTGGGTTACGAAAAGGAATTGCCTCGTGCATTTTCTTTACTACAGGAATTCGAAGAACCGGATATGAAAACTGTAGTAGAATCATTAGTAGGTGTAGTACAACCGCTTGCAGAATTAAAAACATCTGCCAATAATCTAAACCAATTGTATAAACAAAATCAGGATGTTTTGGCTCTTAAAAAAGATGTGATTCCCTCTACCCTACAGAAAAAAGTAGTGGTCGATATTTTTAATGATGATCTACTACCTTATCTGAAAACTATGGCGAAAGTAAAACCTGCCGAATATGCAGTGATCTTTACTAAAATTGCTCGTTACATTGATACGGTTAACACCAAAATAAGAGCTCGCAGAAACCGAACTGCTGCCGAAGCAGAAGCAAACAGCGAGGAAGAATAAATAAAAATTAATTTAATGCGTTGGGTAAAAACAAGGCCGGGAGGCCTTGTTTTATTTTTAGAATGGGAACTACTATCAAGATAAAAAAACACGACTCCCCCTACTTGTACTGGTGCGAAAAACCAAAAGAGCTTAAATCATACAGTGGCACTAACACTAACTATTAACATAAACGAAATGCCATATTTAACCATAGATTCGACCCCACAGGGGGTCGCAGGTTGATAGCATTACATTGCGATAAACATCTGACTCCTTCGGAGTCTCATTTTAGTTTGTATTTTAAACCTGTCGGGATTCAAAATCCTGACAGGTTTTGATTTGATATCATAAAAAAAGAGCTTTTGCCAATGGCAAAAGCTCTTTGTGTTTCTTTGTAAAATTCTTCGTTACCCTTCGTGGTAAATGTTTTTTTAGGCTACTGCTTATTTCATTTCGGTATAATCAGTAATCAATTTAAAAATACCTTCGAACTGATCGTATCCTAATTTGTCGGCGGTATCGGTAGTTTCGTGGTAATCTCCTAATCCGCCATGCGTATAAAAGAATACTGCTTTTACCCCTTTTTCGTGAAAGGAAGCATGATCGGAAGATGAAGATTCACCCGTTGGGAACATCTTAAACACATATTCTTTTTCCTTGTTAATGGCTGTGAACTTTGCCATTTCCTTAGGCACTGTTTTACCATTAATTACATAAATTCCTTTGTCGCCAGTGGCTACCATATCAAAATTAAGAACAATTTTAGTTTTGGCTAAAGGCAGCAATGGATTTGCAGCATAATGTTTTGATCCTAACAAACCAGCTTCTTCTCCACTAAACAAAGCAAAAACCAGGGTATAATGAGGTTTCTTCTTCTTGGCTTTAAAATATTTTGCCAGATCTAAAACCATGGCAACCCCGCTGGCATTATCATTAGCTCCAGGATAAAATTTATCGCCAAAGTGCCCTAAATGGTCGTAATGAGCCGAATAAACAATACAAGTATCCGACTTCCCGGGAATGTAGCCAACTAAATTCTGCGTATGGTACTCCTCGATAAATTGACTTTTTATGTTGTAGCTGATTTTCTTTGCATCAGGAGAAATCACATCCGACTTGAGCATAAAGGTTGGATAATCAACAACTTTAGTCCGTGCCGAAAACTTTAATTTACCATTAATCAGCACCACACCTTTTGCATTAAAAACATTCTTTTTTAGCATTGCCTGAGCAAAATTGTACAAATCTTTATTGTTTAGCCCTGTAGAATCGATTGCCAAAAACGAATTCGAAAGATCTTTCTTCATAAAATCTCCCAGGCTTCGCTGATTGGTTAGCACATCCTTTGTAATCCAGCAGAGTTCCGATTCTCCAGCACAAGATTTTGCATTTGGATTTACGATGTACTCACTCGCCGACTCCAACTCCACACCATCGAGCTTTAGCATTGGATTTTCGGGATAGGTATTAATCGAAGTTGTATACGGCTGATAGTAATTCTTAGTGAAACTTTGTAGTCCGATAGTTTTCATCTCTTTCGACAAATATGCAGCAGCAATACTATCGCCTTTGTAAACATATCCACGACCGTGAAATTCTTTTGAGCTTAACTTCTCTACCAACTGTTTGGTATAATTCATGTCTTGTGCAAAGCCTGTTAAAGAAAACAGGCATACACTAAATAGGGTAGCTAATTTTTGAATCATTCTGTTTTGATATTAGGTTGAGCCTAAAAATAAGAAAAGAAAATTTCTCTGTGTAAGAGTCCTTACTTTATTCGTTATACAAGCATATTTCCGGGATAAAACAAATAGAGACCTCGCAAGCAAGGTCTCTATTTTATAACTTTAATTGATATGTGGTAGGAAAGAATACTTCTCTCCATATTCCAGCATCTGCTGTGTAAAATCCATTGGATAAGAGATTTTTACATCCACTATTTTACCATCTTCCATTACCGGATGATAATCAGGATTGATAAAGCCGGCATAGGCAGCTAAATTCAATTTTTCGAATCGCTCCTTTACTTCTTTGTGCAAGTCGACATCTACTTTAACGGCATAATTTTCTACCAAAGCTTTTCCAGCTTCGAAATCACCTTCCGATTTTATACGTTGAACTTCAGCTAGCAGCTCTCCAAATAAATTTCTTAGTTTCTGGTAATCATTTACTACAAAATAGCTTTTGCCATCTTTTGTTCGCTTCTCAATTACTCCTTCTCCTTTTTCATACACCCACTTAGCAATCAGCTGGCGATTTCGCATGTGCGATTCCTCGATATCTTTTCCCAATTCAATTCTGGTTAGCTGAGTAAGCAGACCATTTCTAATATATCCATCGTACTCCGCTTTGGCTACATCAAGAGTTGGCATTAATCCCAACTCAAGCATTTTTTCATCCATCATGTAATACAAGGCGAATAAATCGGCTCTTGCCTCTTCCAAAGTTGAATGGTAGTTTTTCAAGGCATCCATACCTACTCCGGGCAATAATTGTCCCGATCCGTGCCCCAAACATTCATGCAAATCGGTATGCAAATTTCCACCTAAATATCCATGTTCTTTTGCTCTGGCAACTTCCTCTTTGCTATATGCAAATTCTTCTATCATTCCACCTTTTAAAGAAGACTGATGATATGCATGTGTTATGTTATCAATTGTTACCGATTTACTTCCATGGTCTTTTCGAATCCACTCGGCATTTGGTAAGTTAACTCCAATTGGCGTTGCCGGATGACAATCGCCACCCAACATAGCAACCGTAATTACCTTAGCGCTAACACCTTTTACCTCATCTTTTTTAAAACGCTCATCAACCGGCGAATTATCTTCGAACCATTGTGCATTATTCGATATTATTTCGGTACGCTTTGTAGCCTCAATATCTTTAAAGTTGACTACCGATTCCCAGCTGGCCTTAAAAGCCAAAGCATCGCCATAAACTTCTATAAAACCATTTACCACATCAATGTGTGCATCCAGATCTTTCACCCAAAGAATGGAATATTCATCGAAGGTTTTCAGATCACCGGTTTTGTAAAAATCAACCAATTTAAGCAAGGATTTCTTTTGCAATTCACTATCAGCAAAAGGGATAGCTTTTTCCAGGTAGAAAACAATTTTTTCAATTGCCTCGCTATACATTCCTCCAATCTTCCAAACTTTTTCAATGATTTGATTATTCTCTTTAATCAATTTCGAATTCAATCCTATTGATAAGGGTTTTTCCGGATCACCCTTATCTGCTTTAGCATAAAACTCTTCTACTTCTTCCTGATTTACGCCTTCGTAGTAGTTATTTGCCGAATCGGCTATCAAATCCATTTCCGGATTTAATACTACACGCTTACAATCGACTTTTTCATCAAAAATCACAGGAACCAATCGATTCATCAAAGCCGGCACATCTTCTTTTTCCTGTAAAGGCAACAATTCGAAATTTGTATTTGCCAGCAACTCACCAAAATACTCAGCATCAAATTCAGGCAAGAACTTATCCATTGAGTAATGATGATGAATCCCATTTGAAAACCAAACGCGTTTAGTGTAGACTATAAAATTTTTAAAATCTTCACATTCACGATCACCATCATACGATTTTAGAATGGCTTCTAAAGTTCTTCTGATACTTAAATTATACTTGTTATTCTGATCGAATAAAATATCTCTTCCACAACGAGCAGCTTGCGCCAAATAATAGATCAGTTCTTTCTGTCGCAGACTTAAATCTTCAAATCCAGGAACCTGATATCTTACTATTTTAATATCAGCAAACTGTTCGGTTTGATATGTAAATGATTCACTCATAATTTATACCCTTTTTTAAAAGAGAACCTATACAGTTCTCAAATTAGTAAAGCCATATTTTCATACAACTTATTATACATTCGCAGTTAAGCACAAATTGCCCCTATAAATTAAGTGTTGGTTTTACTTGTTTACAGGATCGATATTTTCATTTAATTTCCAGATGCCTTTTTTTAAAATCAGTGCATCATAGGAAAAATCGGGTCCGTAATATTCAAATTGATTTTTGTAATTCGGTAAAGATGGTGCCAGATGATCGAAAACTAATCGCTTCTTTTTTTTCTGATACTGAATGGTCATTTGAGCCTGTTTGGCATATTCAAAAACCACCCGATTCAACAATTTCCCTCTCCACAAAATTACAGGTTTCCCAAATTGAACTTCTCCATTTTTATTTATGCTTAACACCTCAATTAATTTCTTATTCGATGAGATCGTATTTCCATCCCAGGCCAAAAGCAAATAAGAATTTACCTTTTCGGATTTAAATGGAATTATTTTATAATAGAGAGCTCCCGGCCAATTGTTTGCCTTATAGCTTGTAAACATATTGGCATTGGCTCTGTTATCGGATAATTTGATAAGCTTACAATTCGATTTATCCGCAATTTGAATCAATCCAAAGTAGCGATAAGTGCCATCGGACAACACACAATTCCAATTGTATATCCTAAATAAATTATCGGGAGAAGTTAACTTCCCCATTTTATCTAATTTAGAAAAAGGATACAGGAAACTCTCTTCATGACTTAGAACATCAAAAAAAGAATCCTCCAGACTTTTACAAATCTCTAATTTAAGAGAATCGGAATTTGCCAATTGTAATTGCTCAAATTTCGTATTTGCCATTACTTCGAAATCTGCCAACACCGATTGAGCAGCAAGATTAAAAGATGTAAATACAATTAGAATAAGAACAAACGAAAACCTCATACTTTATTTATTTACTTTATCCATAGCCCTAATTAGTAGGTCAGCTGCACTATGAATTTCCTCATCAGTAATATTTAATGGTGGTGCAATTCGATAAGCATCATCACAAAAAAGGAAAGCATCCATTACCACACCTAATTCGTAAGCTTCTTTCATAATCTCAAGCATGATAGCCTTTGATTCTACAATAACAGCTATAAAAAGCCCTAACTGTCGGAATCCTTTCACCAATGGATGATCTTTTAAAAGTTCAACAAAAAGTTCACCTTTACGCTGAACATCGACTACTATATTTTCTTCGAGTAACACTTCCAATGCTGCCTTAGCTGCGGCACAACAAACAGGATGACCTCCAAATGTTGTTATGTGCCCAAGCATTGGGTTACTTTTAAACGAATCTAAGATTTTCTTATCGGATACAAACGCTCCGATTGGCATTCCACCTCCCATTGCTTTGCCCAGACATAAAATATCGGGTACAACATCGAAATGCTCAAAAGCAAATAGTTTTCCTGTTCTAGCAAATCCCATCTGCACCTCATCAAAAATAAGCAAAGCGCCCATTTCAGTACATTTGGCACGCAAGGCCTTAATGTATTCTTTCGATGGAATAATCATTCCACCTTCTGATTGAATTGGCTCTAAGATTACACAAGCAGTTTTTTCTGTGATCTGATCCAGATCAATTGAATTTCCAAATTCAATCATTCGGGTATCTGGCAATAAAGGACGAAATGCATTTTTCATTTCTTCGTCGCACAAAACACTTAAAGCTCCATGAGTACTTCCATGGTATGCTCTTGTAAAATAAATGATTTCAGATCGACCAGTATATCGCTTTGCCAATTTTAGCGCACCTTCGTTGGCCTCACTTCCAGAGTTAACAAAATAAACAGAATTTAAATTTTCCGGAAGATTATCGGCTAAAAGCTTTGCCAAAAGTACTTGTGGAGTTTCAACGAACTCCCCATACACCATTAGGTGCATGTATTTATCAACCTGATCTTTTATTGCTTGTCTTACACGGGGATGTCCGTGCCCAAGATTACTAACAGAAACGCCCGATACGAGATCCAAATATGGCTTTCCGTCCGGGCTGTACATATATATTCCTTCTGCTCTCTCAATTTCCAGTGAAATAGGGTAATCAGAGGTAGTTGCTACGTGTTGTAGAAATAATTGTCGATTTGTAATCATATCCAGAATTATATTGCTTACAAAATTCACAAAAATCCTGCTATAAAAAAACTATCGGGTCATTAAATTAATATCTCCCATTAACTTGTCGCGATACGATTTACCAATTGGAATCGACTTAGCTCCACCTTCGGTATTAATTACCACAGAATTATCTTCGATTAATTCAATTTTGCTAAGATTTACAATATATGAACGATGAATTCTTGAGAATCTTGCCGCTGGCATTTTCTCTTCAATAGCTTTCATGGTAAAATGGATTGTATACTTTTCCTGATAAGTGTTTACCACAACATAATTCTCCAAAGCTTCTATCCATAAAATATCATCGTAATTTAAACGAACTAAAGAGGAATTACTTTTAATAAAGATTTCGTTATTATCCTGAACAAAGCCTTCGCTATTTTTATAACGTTTATTTGCTTTGTTTGCTGCTTTAAAAAATCGACTGTAACTAATTGGTTTAAGTAAATAATCAGTTACATCATATTCGAAAGCTTCGAGCGCATATTGTTCTTTTGATGATATTATTATTATTTGCGGAGTAGTATTTAAACTATTTAAGAACTCCATTCCACTCATTTCAGGCATCTCAATATCCAGAAAAATCAAGTCTACAGGCTCATTTTTCTTGATATTATTAATTGCATCGATCGCACTTGAATAGGATGCTCCAAATGTTAAAAAATCAGTTCTTTCTATATAACTTTCAACAACTTTCCTTGAAAGTTTATCATCATCTATTACAACACAATTCATATATTGGAAAAATTTTAAGGTCAAGAAAAAGTAAATAAATTTTACTTATCAACAGGAATATTGGCTTCATCAAAAATAATAATCTTTTTACCATTTCCGAAATATTTATTAAATAATATTCTCACGAATAAAAAACTAAGAAAACAGTATTTCTTCTTAATAAATTACTCATTCTTAAATCGTAAAAAAAACTCTTCGAGTAATTTATCGCCTTTTCTTACTGATTTTTTTAACCATTCGAGTTTTAATTCTAGTTTTTCGGTCTCACTCAAGCTCCAATTTACATTCTCTCTTCTAATTTCTGTTGACAAATGGTTTAAGACCAAGGCTGCTGAAACAGAAATATTAAAACTTTCGGTAAAACCATACATTGGTATTTTAACAAATTCGTCGGCATTATTCATTACCACATCCGACAAACCGGTTAATTCGGTACCAAAAAAGAATGCAGCTTTGCCTTTTTTTAAATCGAAATCGGGTAATAAGATATCATTTGTATGTGGCGTAGTTGCAATTATGCGATAGCCATTCTTCTTAAGGCTGTGTATTGTATCTAAAGTGTTTTCTTCTTTTTCATTATATCTGTACAGGTCAACCCATTTTGAAGATCCCATAACCACATCAGGATTAAGAGTATATTCGTTTGAATTTTCTATTACATGCAAATCCTGAATTCCAAAGCAATCGCAAGACCGCATAACGGCACTGGCATTTTGAGCTTGGAAAATATTTTCCAGCACAACAGTTATGTACCTTGTTCTATTATCTGCATTCGAATTAACCAGGTTTACACGTTTCTCGGACACAAATTGTTCCATAAACTTAACCGATTCAACAAGGAGTTTTTTCTCCATTCTCAAAAATTTAGATATAAAAAAAGGAGGTATTAATACCCCCTCAAATTCATTAACTTACAATATATTTATTGTACAGAGTCTGCTAATTCTGAACCAGCTTTAAATTTAATAACTTTTTTAGCTGGAATATTAATAGGTTTACCAGTCTGAGGATTTCTACCAGTTCTTGCATCACGCTTAGAAACTGAAAAAGAACCAAATCCTACAAGAGCAACTCTATCATCACCTTTTAACGCTTCAGTTGTTGTTTCGATAAAAGCATCTAATGCTTTTTTAGAATCTGCTTTAGTTAAACCTGCTTTGTTTGCAATTGCATCAATTAATTGAGCTTTGTTCATAACTTTATAAAATTTTAGGGTTAAAAATGCTTTTAAACTTGAATCATATACAAATATAAAGGATTTCTGAACGTTTGCAAATTTCAATTAGGAAAAAATAAGAATTTTCCCATTTTAATAACATCAACATAATAAAAATCTATTTTTCTCCAGAAGTCCCTTTTACCAAATAATACACGAATTTTAATTAAATCATAACTGTATTTATTTGATGTTTTAATTTAACAGAATTTAATTTACAACAAACGTTTTAATTTACCCCTAAGCCTCTATTGAATACTAGAAAATATATTACGAACTGTAAATCAGCAAAATAAGACTAGGCAAAACACAATATAAACTATTAAACAATTTTAGATTGCTTCGTACTCAACACATTAAATTAGTATCAATTTTAATTTAACCTTATTTTACAAGCGACTGCTTTAATAAATATGTTTTAAGAGATGCAAATTCCTTTCCAATAATAATGCTGTTTTTTTCCTTATTTAGACACTGTTTAAGGTATTCTGGTATCTCTAGCTCACTTTTTATTACTTTTTCAACTGTATCCTTAAATTTAGCAGGATGTGCAGTTTCTAAAAAAATACCAAGTTCACTTTTCTTATCCAGATATTTTTTTAATCCTAAATAGCCGACAGCTCCGTGAGGGTCAAGAATATATCCCTCTTTTTTGTATACCTCAGCCATTATTTTCTCAGTTTCCTTATCAGAATACCAGGCACCATTAATATCTTTTAAAATATCCACATGCTCATTTTGGTACAATTCCATCATTCGCTCAAAATTACTTGGGGCACCAACATCCATTGCGTTAGAAATGGTTTGAACCGAAGCTTTTGGCTCATACAAACCACTTTCTAAATAATCGGGCACTACCTTATTTCTATTGGCCGAGGCTACAAATTTCTTTATGGGCAATCCCATTTGCTTAGCCAGCAATCCACCTGTTAAGTTTCCATAATTACCACTTGGCACCGATACAATTACATCTTTATCTTTAGCTTGTAATTGCGCCAAAGCATAGAAATAATAAAAACTCTGAGGAAGCAAACGAGCAATATTTATTGAATTAGCTGATGTTAAATTCATCTTTGTACTCAAGTCTTTATCGGCAAAAGCTTTCTTTACCAAAGCCTGACAATCGTCGAATGTTCCCTCCACTTCTAGGGCTGTAATATTCTGTCCCATAGTAGTAAGTTGCTGTTCCTGTATTTTGCTTACCTTTCCTTTGGGATACAAAATAATGACTTTAACACCTTTTACGCCCAGAAAACCATTTGCAACAGCACTACCGGTATCGCCTGATGTTGCAACTAAAATTGTTACTTCTTCTTTATTTTGTTTTGCAAATACACCCAGGCATCTGCTCATAAAACGTGCGCCTACATCTTTAAAGGCACAAGTAGGACCATGAAACAATTCCAATGAATAAACGCTATCTTCTACCTTAACTAATGGAATCGGGAAATTGAAAACCTCCTCGCATATATTTTTTAAATCGGACTGACTGATATCCTCACCTACAAAATGTTTTGCCACCTCAAAACCAATCTGTGCCAAACTCATTTGAGGTAATTTCTCAAAAAACGCTTTGCTTAACTGAGGAATAGACACAGGAAAAAATAAACCTTTATCCGGAGCCAGTCCTTTTATTACGGCATCTTTAAATCCGTATCTTAATTCTTTATTATTTGTGCTAAAATATTTCATTTACGAATAACTTAAGTTCAATACAATATTTATATAACTCTTACACCACCTTCACTAATTTTAGAAACATAAATTTTATAATCTAAATTAGTGTTTTTAAATACTGTATCCATTGCTGCAGCTATTGCATCGGCCGACTCTCTTCCTTTGGCCAATGAAAATACCGACGGACCCGATCCGGAAATTGAACAGCCCAATGCGCCAGCATTCATAACTGATTCCTTAAGTTTATCAAATTCAGGAATTAAAACTTTTCGTTGTGGCTCTACAATATGATCTTCGAGAGATCGACCAATTAGTCCATAATCGGAAGTATATAAACCCGACATTAAGCCAGCCACATTACCCCATTGACGAATCGCCTTTTTTAATGGAACTTCCGGAGATAATAACTCTCTGGATTCTTTGGTCTTTATCTCGATTTGCGGATGAATTACAGTGCACCATAAATCTTTGGGAGGATTAATATGTACAATATCCAATGGATTGTATCCACGAATCAGGCAAAAACCTCCTAAGGTTGCCGGTGCAACATTATCAGCATGTACATCGCCCGACGCAAGCTCTTCACCTTTCATGGCAAAATCGACCAATTGCATTTTAGTATATGGTTTGCCAAGAAGCTCATTTACTGCAACTACTGCACCAGCAGCACTTGCTGCACTCGATCCAATACCACTACCTGGCTTTATATTTTTAATAATTTCAACATCAAATCCCTGATCACTATTCAAATCATCGAGAAGTGCCTGAATGGCAACACCTGCAACATTTTTTTTTGGATCAGTAGGAAGATTCTCATAGTCTTTTACCGGATCTATAATTATTGCATTCTTATCATTTTTCTTTAGGATCATTTCATCGCCAACTCCATCGATGGCAAATCCTAATATATCGAAACCACAACCAACGTTAGAAACGCTGCCGGGTGCAAATATTTTTACAACTTCTGACATGTTATTTCAGATTTTTGCTGCTTGCTAAAGGCTTACAACATTTTAAAATTCAAATTACTTTTTCTTACTATGCTTGCATTTCAGTTTTATGAATTACTGGTAATCTTAATTATATCACCAAAAATTCCACAAGCAGTTACTTCAGCACCTGCACCTGCACCTTTAATAATTAAAGGCTGATCGTTATACCAGGTTGTATTCAAAGAAATCACATTGTCTTTTCCATGAATATCATAAAATGGATGATCAGGCGAAACCTCTTTCATTCCAACACTTGCTTTTCCATTTTTAAACGACGCAATATATCGGTATCGAATATTCTTCTCCTCCATCACCTTTCGCCACTGTTCAAAGTAATCGTTATTTTCTTCTAAATCTTTCAATAATTCTTCTGCACTACTTCCCTTTAAACATGATTTTGGGATCATTGGCTCATGTTCCACATCACCTTCCTCAAGTTTGTATCCTGCTTCTCTTGATAGAATCAGTAGTTTTCTTAGCACATCCATACCACTAAGGTCAATTTTAGGGTCAGGCTCAGTAAACCCCTGTTCCATTGCCATTTTAACAGCATCAACAAACGAACATCCGTTGTTAAATTCGTTCATTATAAAATTTAAGCTGCCTGATACAACTGCATCTATTCCTACAATTTTATCACCTGTATCGATTAAGCTATTGATGGTGCTTATTACAGGTAAGCCAGCACCAACATTACTTTCGAACATAAATTCCACATTGTGTTTTTTTGCTGCAGCTTTAATTTTCATATAGTTATCGAAACCTGATGATGCTGCAATTTTATTACATGCCACAATAGATACTGTAGAACTTAAAACCTGCTGATATATCTTACTAACATAGTCACTTGCTGTTATATCAACAAATACACTATTTCGAAGATTTGCCTGCTCCATTTTTTGCACAAACTTTTGCAAGTTAGCTTTCTCTCCCTCCTTATTCAATTTTTCTTCCCAGCAAGACAATATATTTTCATCGCCGGCAAAATACATTTTCCGGCTATTGGTAATTCCACGAACAATTAACTGAAGACCTTTCTCTTCCATTAAAAAATCGTATTGATTTTTCACGAACTCCAAAAGCTTGCTTCCAACATTTCCAACTCCAGCAATATATAGGTTTACTTTTTTATAGGTAGTTTCAAAAAATTCCTCATGAATTACATTCAGGACCTTTTTAATATCGTAAGTAGGAACCATGAATGTAAGATTCATTTCGTTTCCACCCTGAGCCATCGCTCTTATATTAACACCATTCCTTCCAAGAACACTAAATACCTTTCCGGAGATACCTGGAGTAAATCCCATATCTTCACCCACGATGGCAACTATTGAAAGATTCTCTTCAACACCAGGATCATTTACCAATTTCATTTTGATCTCCATCTCGAATTCTTCCCAAACAGCTTCAACTGCCATTTCGGTATCATCTTTCTGAATACCAACACTTATACTATGCTCTGAGGATGCCTGAGTTATTAAAACAACATTAATTTTATTCTTGGCCAAGCAGGTAAAAAAACGAGATGCAAATCCGCTAATTCCGACCATTCCACTTCCCGATAGGGTAAATAGATTAATATCGTTTACCGATGACAAACCTCTAACTACAGATCGTTTTTCTTCGGGCGTTTTACTTATTAGTGTTCCCTCATCATCGGGCAAAAAAGTATTTTTTATTCGAACATTAATTTGATTTTGAACTACCGGAATTAAAGTTGGAGGATAAATTACTTTAGCTCCAAAATGAGACAACTCCATTGCTTCCTGAAAAGACATTCTTCTGATAGGTTCAGCTTGAGACACCAAACGTGGATCAGCACTATACATTCCACTTACATCTGTCCATATCTCTAGCTCCGAGCAATTTAGACCTGCAGCTAATATTGACGCAGTATAATCCGATCCTCCTCGTCCTAAAAGAGTTGTTTCTCCTTTTTGCCCCGAAGCTATAAATCCTGGAAATACGGCAAGCTCAAAATCAGCCTCCTTAATGTTATTGAGATTTTTTAAAGTTTGTTGACTGTTTAAATATACTCCTTTCCCATTTTGGGTTTTTATAAACTCTCTGGAATCGAAATAAACTGCATTCATACCAGATTTTTTGAAAAATTCTGAAATAATAGCCGATGATAAAAGCTCACCTGATCCCATTACCATATTTTTCACTTTTTCAGAAATATCCTCGAGAAGATAAACTCCTTTTAATACCTCTTCAAGTTCGCTAAACTTTTTTAAAATAAGTGATTCTGCACTCTCTGGTAAATCGAGCTCTTTAGATACTTTCAAATGCCTATTCTTTAGAGCCTGTAATCCTTTTTCGTATTCCTTATTTCGATCAATAGCTATTGAAATGCATCGTTCCAACTCATCAGTAACTCCGCCAAAAGCCGACACAACTACAACTTGCTTACAGCTTTTATAATTCTTTTTAATGATCTCTTTTACCCGATTGCAGTTCTCTGCATTAGAAACCGAGCTTCCTCCAAATTTTAAAACTTTCATGGTTTTGATTTCTTCTGATAATTTCCTCTCCCTACAAATGTCAAGTCTATCATCAATGATTATATATTGGTTATAGTTTACAACTATCTTACAATCTTATTTACAAATAAGTATGCACGACACTTGTTGTGGTTACACAATTTTATTATGAACTTTTTGAGTATGTACTACCCACCTTTGGCGATATGTAATAAAATAACCCCCTAAAGGGTCGTTGTGGTAGTTGTGATTGTAGTAAAAGAAATTCGCATGAATGTGTTATGCATAGCAATTCCCAAGCCTGAAACAGGCATGATAACCATCATTGCTATGTTATTCACATTTCTCATTTAAGAATTACTTCATATTTAGTTTTTCAAATATAGAATTTTTTAAGCACCATACAAGTGTATAACATGGGTTAATTTAAAAAAAACACTAATATATTTAAGTCATTACTCACGCAATCGATACAAATTAAAAATAAAAGAAATATCTAAAACTAAGAAGCCCATTACATTCATACCCAAAACAACAAATTAAGTTTACTCTCAAAATAAACTTGATCATCTATTGAATTAATATTTTATAGTCAGATACGCTAGTAAACAAAAATTTATTTCAAAAATCAACAATACAATTTGTATTTACCAAATTCAGACTTGCATTTTTTGGTAAATATCTTGTATTGTTTGTTATAGATAACAATATTTGCATCACACTTAAATGTTGACAATATGATTAAAGGAATAATATTCGATCTTGATGGCACTTTAGCCAATTCTATTGAAGATTTAGCCGATTCTATGAACCAGGTATTAAAAGAAAAAAACCTACCAATCCATGACTACAACACCTATAAAACATTTGTAGGCAGAGGTATAAAAAGTTTAGTAGAAAAAGCCTTACCCGAAGAACTAAGAACGGAAGAACATATAAGCAGTAATTTTGATCGTATGATGAAAGTATATGATGAAAACTGTATTGCAAAAACCGGCTTATATCCGGGCATACCCGAATTACTTACCGAGCTTAGCAAAAAAGAAATTAAACTTGCAGTTTTCTCGAACAAAGCAAATGAACTTACACAAAAAGTGACTAAAGTTTTATTAGCAGATTGGGAATTTGAATATATTTTAGGTGCTGGCGGCGATATTCCACGAAAACCAAATCCTGAAGGAGCAATTTATATCAGCAAAAAAATGGGCTTAGAACCTAGTGAAATAATTTATGTTGGCGATTCGGGTGTTGACATGCAAACAGCCAACAATTCGGGAATGAACGCAGTTGGAGTTTTATGGGGATTCAGAGATATGGAAGAATTACTTGAAAACGGAGCTCAGACACTTCTTGAAAATCCACTGAATTTATTGAATTCGCTGTAATATAATTAGAAGATTAATGATCATGTGATTTTTCCTGATGTATAATGTTATTATCCTCACAGAAACCATTTAATTCAGGCTGCAAAGTCACATGATTAATTTCAAATTCATCGTGCAATAAATGCTCCAGTTTATGGAATACCACATTTACTCTACTTAAAGGCAAATCCTCCTTAAAGCTAATGTGAGCCTCGAGGTTTATTTGTTTATCGTCGAGTTGCCAAACATGAACATGATGCATATTTTCAATTTCAGGCAACGTTTTTGCTTTTCTATTTACTTCATTTATATCGATATGAAGCGGCGTAAACTGCATTAAAATACGTACACTTTCCATTAATAAGCCCCAACTGGAATATACCAAATATAAAGCAATAAGTATTGAGAGAATGCTATCAATCCATTCCACATTCCAAAAATACATTGCTAAGCCGCCCAAAACAACAACTATTGACGAAAGCATATCGGTTAACAAATGCAAATAAGCCGAACGCATATTAATATTAGTTTTCGAATCATTTTTTAACAGTAAAACACTTAGCCCATTTAATACAATCGACAATCCACCAAACGCCATAACTAGTATAGAATGAATATCCTGAGGGGTTGAGAACCGCACAAACGCTTCCTTCAAAAGAAAAAAGGCAATTACAATTAAAGAAACTGCATTAAACAAAGCAGCTAATATTTCTGCTCTCTTGTATCCAAAGGTTTGTTTTGCTGTTTGCTTTCGTCGCGACAACCTACTGGCAAACCAACTAATAATCAAGGCTAAAACATCTGAGAAATTATGCAAAGCATCAGACATTAAAGCTAAACTACCAGAAATAAGTCCGCCAACAACTTGAGCTACAGTTATACCAACATTTAAAAGAATAGCTATGCCAAGATTTCTACCTTTTAATTCCCCATGGTCGTGTGAATGATTATGATGTCCCATTATAAATAATTAATTGAAACACAAATATAATAAGTCTTATTGTTTTTATTAAAACTAAATTTAAATAAGTTGTCAAAATCTATTCTACAACATTATCAAGTACATATACCTAACGACTATATACCTATATATCTGCAATATATATACTTTTCAAGAATTGCGAAAACGTTAGCAGACATACATACACATTTATAGATTGATTAATATTGATACCTTTATTCTTAGAAAGAACAAAAGAAATACAAGCATATACAATAATTACGAATAACGTGCTGATAATAAATCAAATTTAATGGTGAAATATTTGATTTAAAAGAAGCCAATTGCAAAATAATGGATAAAAAACTAACACTATGATTACTTTTTATGAAGCACTGGAAACCGTTAAAAACGCAACAAAAAAACTAGAAAAAGAATATGTTGATTTATCGGACTGTTTAAATCGTGTATTAGCAAAAAATGTATATTCAGATGTTAATATTCCGCCATTTAATCAATCGGCAGTGAATGGATATGCATGTAAAAAATCAGATTTAAAGGATAATTTAGAAATAGTTGCTCAAGGAGACATAACCAATAAATCCTTACTGCATAAACAGTGCTGCAAAATAATGCCTGGAGAAAAGATTCCCGAAGGAGCTGATACTGTTGTTAAAATTAAGAATACAGAAAAATTAGAGAATGGCTTACTACATATTAGTAAGGAAGAATCTAAGTCAAATATCTTTATTAAAGGTGAGGATATTAAAAATAAAGATATAGTCTTACAAAAGGGTACGCGATTAAAACCACATCACATTTCTGTATTAGCTACTGTTAACTGCACAAAACCTATGGTTTATAAAAAACCTAAACTTGCAACATTAAGTAAAACTAATGAAGTGAATGAGCCACAAAATAAGCAAAGCGTAAACTCATTGCAATTACAGGCTCAGCTGCTTAAAATGGGGATCAAAGAGAATTATCATGGGGTTCTAACAGCATCGAAAGAAAATAATAAAAAGACAATTACAAAATGTATTGAAGAAAATGACATTTTAATTCTATTAGAAGACCCTAAAAAGAGCGACCATACCTACCTTCCTCCCATTCTTAAAAAATTAGGTTTTAATATCTGGTTTCATACCTTGGCTGCTAGACCAGGTAAACATACGGTTTTTGCCTCGAAAAATGGGAAATATATATTTGCAATGTCGGGCAATCCTGCCTCATCATTTATTCAATTTGAACTATTAGGGAAACCTCTGCTTTACAGACTAATGGGACATAACTACAATGCTCCAATGGTAAAAATGCCAATATCACTAAATTATAAAAGAAAAAATACAGCCCAACTAGAATTTATACCTATACGTTTTAATGCAAATAATCAGATTATTCCGATTAAATATAATGGTTCAGAACGCATTAATTCATTTACTCATGCAAATGGCATTATGATTGTTCCTCGCGAAGTTGATGAATTTACCGAAGGAGAATTCGTTTTTATTAGACAATTGTAAAAATAAGATCTGTTTTAAACTAAAGACATGCTTATTGTTTATAAGAACCTTCTAAATCTTGAAATAGTGATAAAAGGAAGTAATTCTTAAATGTAGTTTTCACTCTAAATTGCCCATAAATACTACATTTAAAAATTAAATTAAAATTAATCATACTGAGATACAGAGTATTCGATAATATTCCTCATTTATTGCAAAAAAAAGTTTGGTGGCAATGATTATTTGTCTTAGATTTGCACCCGTTATCACAAGAGATAGCTGAGCAATTAAAGCTCACAAACAATACTGGAGAGATGGCAGAGTGGTCGAATGCGGTGGTCTTGAAAACCATTGTGCGGCAACGTACCGGGGGTTCGAATCCCTCTCTCTCCGCTGACAAAGCATCAAAGTAGAAATACTTGATGCTTTTTTTTTGCACTAAACTTTCTTGGGATGAGAACCCTTTGGGGGTTCGTAACATGTTCTCGATAAGTGAAACGAAGAGTCATCCCTCTCTCCGCTTTTAAATAGAAATCCCCTTGATTTTCAAGGGGTTTTGTTTTTTAGGGGAATCTACAGGGGAAAGTAGATTATTTTAGCTTTCGTAAAATAGGATGTGATCAATTTAACTGTAAATCATATCAGAAAAGAAATCGATGGTAACAATTGGATCATTACTCAACGAAAGAAAACCAAAATCCTTTCAAATGTCCCATTCCTAGTTTCTGCAACCAAAATTTAATCTCATAAGCATATAGTAAGGCCCTTCATACTTACGTAAACATCCCTTTTATCAAGGTCATGATTTTGGCAAAAGGAAGCAGAATAAATTGCATTTATAAGTGAAAGGAAAATTATTTCATTATCCCCAATCTTCTTTTCTTGTCCTTGCGACAATCAAGCTTTTCATTTCTGATGAAAAGTTCCTATTGAAAAGCAAAAGCGTTTTTGTATGACAAAAAAAACATCTCGCGTACCACTCTTAAGAATTAGTAAGGAGTATTATAATTTAAGAGTACATATTTTAAAAAACACTATTTAATCAACTTACTGGGTGGATAACCAAACTGTTTTTTAAAGCACCTACTAAAATACAATGGATCGTTAAAGCCAACCATAGTTGCAACTTCGGATACATTAAAACGCTTTCCTTTTAAAAGTTGAGCCGATTTTTTTAATCGTATGGTTCGAATAAATTCATTCGGTGCCAAATCGGTTAACTCCTTAATTTTACGATACAATTTAGAAGAACTCATGCCCATTTTGTCGCACAATAAACTTGCAGTAAGCTCTGGCTCACTTAACATTTCTTCGATAAACACAGTTAGCTTAGTCATAAACTCTTCATCAACTGGCGAATGAGTTAATACATTCACATCACTTTCTGCGTCCTCAGAAAACTTACCTTTCAACTCTAGCCTTACTTTGATAATGTTATCGATTCGTGTTTTCAGGAGAGACGGATCGAAAGGTTTCACCAGATAAGCATCTGCACCAAGTTTGTATCCTTTTATTTTATTTTCATTGTCTGATAATGCCGTTAATAAAACAACAGGAATATGACTGATGCTTTCATCACTTTTTAGTTCTTTACAGAATTGAAATCCATCCATCACAGGCATCATAACATCGGCAACACATAACACAGGTTTTACTTGACGACAAATCTTCAATCCTTCTTCCCCATTTTCGGCTTCATAAACCCTAAAATAATCCGATAAATACTCAACAGCAAACTGTCTTAGTTCAGCATTATCTTCAACAACTAGTATTTTCTCTTTTAGATGAGTCGATTGCACTGTCTTTTTCTTATTTATTGGATTCAAATTAACTGGTTCAATTGGTTTTGATTCGTAATCAAATACTTCTGAATCCTTGTAATACTCTCTTTCTATTGGAATTTCCAAAGCAAATACACTTCCCTTATCTGGAATGCTTTGCACATCAATTGTTGCCTTATGAAGCTTAACTAAAGATTTAACCAAGGATAATCCAATTCCAGAACCTGTATTATCTTCCCTGCTATTCTCGGCCTGATAAAATCTCGAAAAAATCTTTTTCTGACTTTCCTGCGGAATGCCAATTCCATCATCACTAACCTCTATTACCAAACGTTTTGGCTTAAATTCTTTTATACCAATATATAAATCAACATTACCATATTTAGGAGTAAACTTTATGGCATTTGACAGAAGATTATATAAAATCTTATCGTATTTGTCCCGATCTATCCATCCTTTAATTGAAACTTCCTCTGACACTAAATTCAGGCTTATTTTTTTCTCCTTTGCAAAGCTTTTGAATGAATGAAAAATATTTCTTGTGTATAACAATATATCGGTTTTCGAAACTTTTAACTGAAGTTCTCCTGTTTGTGCTTTTCTAAAATCTAATAACTGGTTTACCAAATAAAGTAATCTACTAGAATTTTGTAAAATCAGACCTACTCTACTTTTCTGATAATCGGTACCCTCGCCTTGTTCAATTAATTGTTTGGCAGGTCCTAGTATTAATGAAATAGGTGTTCTCAACTCATGAGATATATTTGTAAAAAAACGAAGTTTTTCGTTAATAAGATTTTCATCACGCTCTCGTTTTACTTTCTCAAGAAGGAGCTCCTGTTTTAAATTATATCTGTTTTTTAATTGCTTACGAACAAGGTAAATTGCAATAACAATCAGAATAAAAAATAGAATAAAAGCCTTATAGGTTAACCAAAAAGGAGGCAAGATATTAATTTGATAAGATGAAGTATCACTCCAATATCCGTTGCTATTTACAGTTCTAATTTTAAATAAATACTCATTGGGATATAAATTCGTGTATTGAACCGTTTTAGAGCTATTTGTCGCGTCAATCCAATCTTGGTCAAATCCCTCAAGCATGTACTGAAATTTATTATGTATTTCATTTACATAGGAAGAGGAACTAAAACTTATGGAAAACATGCGATTATCATAATTTAAATCCACTCTTTTTGAATAATTCAAATCTTCGTGCAGAATAACTTGTCCATTAATGGTATCGCCAGGTAAAACTGTATTATTTTGAACTCGAAAATCACTAATTAAAGGCGCTGGAGAATAATCATTCTCTTTAAACAGGTAGGGTTGAAATGAAATAAAACTATTTTCTCCGCCCAAATAAATTTCACTTTTATTGAAAAACAGAAAACCTCTTTTGTTGTAAATATTTGATCGAAGTCCATTATTCACAGAGAATACACGTAAGTCCTTATCGTTTGGATTGTACTTTGCAATTTGATTAAAATTCATGTTCAACCAAATTTGACCTGTTGAATCAATGGCCATATCTGTAATCCAAATATCCTGAAGTTCCCTTGGTTCTTTAACAGTAACAAACTCATCTGGTAAAGGATCGTAATAATTTAAACCATGGCGAGTTGAGGCCCAAACTTTTCCCTTTTCATCAATAATAATATCTTTAATTTTCTCATTGGAAAGGCCTTGATCACCCTTCTCGTGAACTGTGTAATTTTTTAAAGATTTTGTTTTAGAATTGTATTTAAAAATCCCATATTCTGTTGCTAGCCAAATGAGTCCAGAATCATTTTGAACAATTTTGTTGATTACTTGCTTTCCTAAAGTTTCCGGCTTTACTTCATGATATTTTTTAGAACTAATATTGTATTCTATTAAACCTTCTCCGTTCGATCCAATTAATAATTTCTCTTTAGAAATCTTTACCATGGAAACAACAGGAACATCAGTAAAGCCAACCTCTAAAATCTCCATTTTTGAAGTCAAATAATCAAATTTCAGAACTCGCCCATCCCACAAACCACAATAAAAGGTTATTCCATTATCACTATAAATACTGACAATTCGAAGATCTTTTGCCGAAATTAGTCGAATCTCATCTGCCTTTTTCAAATAAATTCCATTGGCATGTGTACCAATTAAAATATTGTTGTCGTAGGTTTGTCCAAAACTGCTAACGATAGGGATTCGATTCCCTGACACAGCTTTTATTCGAGTCATTTTAAACTGGTTATCGAAAGGATCATACTTTTCAACACCATTTTCGGTTCCAATCCATAAAACACCTGTAGCATCGAAACACAAACAAGAAACATAATTATTTGTAAGAGATTTATTATAAGATAAATCTGTATCGTATCGATCATATGAATTCAAGGCAATATCTTCTATCAAACTACACTTAATCAAGCCATTGGTAGTTCCAACCCAATAGTAATCATCAGGTCCGCGAGTTATGCATCGAAAAAAATCAATCGCAACACCTTCTTGTTTCAACAATTCGAATTCCCCTTTAAGCTTATTTAACTTGTATAAGCCTGCCCGAGTACCTGCAAAAACATCAAATTTATGATCCTCGTAAAGAAAATAAACAGTACTATTAAGCGATTCCTGCCCCTTGTTCTTCATTTCTACACAAACAAGGTTTGTAACCCTTCCAGAATCATCTATATCAAAGGAATAAATGCCCTTTTCATAGGTACCAACCCATATTTTATCGTCCGTCGTTTGAGTTATCGATCGGATGTACTCAACATTGTTCAGCTCAACCTTTCGGAATACTTTTTTTTCATTATCATAATAGCACAATCCTTTATGCTTGGTTCCAATCCAAACCCTCTTATGATTATCAATAAATAAGGCTCTAATTTTATTTCCACAAATTTGATTGTTCTTATTTGAATCGGGATGAAATGTTTTGAATTTAGAAGTAGGCAAATGAAAGCGTGTTAAGCCATTACTGGTTCCTATCCACATATTTTCTTCATCATCTTCAACCAATTGAGTGATGTCATCGTCCTGCAGGTAATTTGGATTCTGAACCTCTCCAGTAAATGCCTTAAACTCGACTCCATCGAAGCGATTTACGCCCCCAAAAGTTCCGAACCACAAAAAACCATTCTTATCTTGTAAAATCGATCGTACAGAATTATGTGATAATCCTTTTTCATTGCTATAATGTTCAAATCTAAGTTCTTCACAAAAAGCAGAAGTTGATAATAGAAGTAAAATAAAACAAAAAATTTGCCTCAACATGTTCAGTATATTAATGAATTTGGGGGTAAGATAAGAAAACAAATTTAAGCAATAAATGCTGTTTACAACACATCCGATTATTACAAATAAAAATTAAATTTACGTTTATAAAATTTACTCAACCAAATCAATAAGCGCATTATTCTTCAGATCAATCTGAAAATGATCGGCAGGAGCTCCATTTAAGAAATGATGAAAAATCTCAGCAAATTCAAAAAAATCTTTTCGCACATCATCCGTTATATTAGAATTAGTATCTTCCTTTAATAATGACTTAATGATGATTTGATATTGCTTAATACGATCGATTCCAATATCTTTTATAGCTAATTTATCAGCGCTTCTAAGGCGATAGAAATCAAAGATCATATCGAAACCTGTCCAGTTATCAAACGACGCCGAATCTGCTACCTTTACACCAGCTACATTCAATAATTCGTTTCCAGTAGCTTTCAATAAGAAGTCTCTAAATTCTACAGGCCAATCCTTTTTCAAAAATCGTAATCGAACCAGTTCTTTCAAATGCCAATTGGTAAATTCATGGTAAGTTTTGGCATCTAAAATATCCTTATTCCAAATATTCTGCGCACCAATTTTTTCCAAATAAGCATGTTCTTGCTCATAAAGTGGAAAAAGCTCTTTAAAACGAGGAACCGAATCAATCACAACTGTTTCGATCTCCATCAAGGTTTTACTTTTCACTTTTAGAATTTTGTAAGCAGGAATGTAAGCTGCAAGCGAAGGAATCTGAACATTAACCAAAAAATCCCCATTGTCAAACTTCCTGATTCCTGTATCGTTAATGTGCATGTGTCCACCAAAATGCAATTTGATTCCTGCATTGGCAAAAGTTTTAGCTACACTTTCGGCAGGAACTCGGTGCAATTGCATTTTACCCTCGCCCATCAAATTTTTAATATGATCTGAAGCATCATCGTTAAAATCAATCATCGGATAATGACTGAAAACAATTAAAGTCTTACCTCGTTTCTCTGCTTCTGCAGTAACTTTTTTAACCCAAGAAATTAAATGTTTTTTATGCGTTAGAACATTGGAATAACCAATACTAGAACCTGCATAATTAGCGGGTTTTAAAGGATTATTCTCAGCACTTTCTTTAGGCAAATAAACATTTGCATCAATGGCTAAAAACCAAATATCTTTCACAGGCTCTACCAAATAACTAACATCAGGCATAGTCGTATTATAGGGAGGAATCGTATAATTTCTATGTTCCAAATTAGAGTCCTCAGTCGCTTTAGCAAAGCTATAATCGTTGTATTGATAGCTTGAAAAAGGAGTTTCCCAATACAAATCTTCTTGCTGAGGGAAAAAACCAAACTGACCTAAGGTCGTAATGATTTGTTCGTAACCCATTTTGGCTATATCCTTAGTAATAACCACAGGGTTTTCGTCAGTCGATTTTGGAACATACATTCCTTCGGCGCTCATAATTACCTGAGGTTTCCCATCTTTCCCTAAAAAATCTTTTTTCCCTGCATCCATTAAAAAAGGACGAACAGGGTCGTGATTTCCTGTTGTAGCCAAGAATTTGATGTCGTATTTTTCAGCATATTCATTTAGAATTCGTTGTAAACCCCTAATATTTATAGGCTGACCGTCATCACTAAAATCACCAGGCAAAACCACATATTTTATTCCTCTGTTAGCAACATCATCTAAAGCTGCTAAAAATGCAAAATAATTTTCATTATAAATTCGAGTAGAATGCAACTGTGCTTTCATAGTTCTTGGGTTGGCATATTTCCCATTTTCTGAATTCAGTACGCCTTTGTAATCGGAGTCCTGGAATTCGCCATAAACATCACTCAAATGAACATCGGCCATAAAAGCAATCTGAAAATTGCCCTTTTCTTGACTTTGATCTTGTTTACATGAAAAAGCTGTAAATACAACTAATAGAATTACTACTGATTTTAAAATTCTTCTCATCATTACGAATTTTTATCTCTCAACTTTTACAATTTTGATTCTGCAGGAAATGAATAACTCTTCTTCCATCCACCCAAATCAATTAAAATCTGATCGATCATCACTCCTGGATCAACCATCCATATTTTAAGCTTATGTTTTCCTGCTTTATTCACAATTTGTTGTGCCGACTGAACCGAGGTATTTTTCAATACATTTTCCATCCACTCATCGCTTCTTCCAAAGGTTTGAAAATCGACGATTACAGGATCAGCATTATCTATAGAAACAGCACAACGTACACCTCTTTCATTATTAACTGCATGTGTAGGTACTGCTTGTAAAAACACATTTACTTCACCAAAATTAAAGGTATAAAAATCATACTCCAAAACAGGACTGTTATTTACAATTGATTGAATCGTAGTTTGAGAATCAGCAGAACGAGGCAAAGCTGTTACCACTTTACTTGTATAGCCCACACCGTCGAAAGTTTCCCAGCTAGCTTGCTTTCCTGATTTTGTGCTTGAATAATTTTCTGCATTAATTGAAACAAAGCCTTTATCTTCAACAAAACCTTTGTAGTTCTCTAACGCCTTATATTTTGGGTTAAAAACAGAAATTCCTATGCTAATAGTAGAATCACCAGAAACAAAATCGATAGCTGAATTCACCTTGTAACTTGGCGGTATAAGCTGATAATCGTGTCCTAAAGGCGCTTCTTTTTTATTTGCTCCTACAGGCACTTTATCCCAATCGATACTCACCCAAATACGTTGTTCCTGATTCTTACTATTCAAAGTACCTTTAGCATTCGAAATATGAATCCAATCAGCCTTAGGTTCTGCTTTCCAATCAATTTCACCTTCTCCTTTTAAAAATACATCTACAAAATAACGACTATTAAGGTAGGCATTAAATACAGGTAGCACATCGGCATAAGAATTAATCACATCATGATTCACTTCCATTTCGTAACTCTCCAATGCCAAACCTAATTGAGGCTTATGACCACCAACAGAAGTTGTAATTGTAGGAGTAGAAAAAACTGGCAAAAAACGTGGCGACATACTCATGATATGATTCCATTTCCCGTTTTGCAACTTGTTATTAAAGTACTGTGTTTCTTTCTTTATCTGTTGATAAGCTTCCATGGATTTCTGCCCAAAATACTCAGCACTTTTTCGACCTTGTTGTGCCGCAAACTTATTTTTATAGGCATATAACCATTTATGATTCATATTTGCTGCTCCTAATACAGGATAATAAACCAACTCGAAAAAGGCATCTTTTCTATTGTCAGCAATATTAGTTTTCAAATCTTCAGTAGCATCAATAAGTTTCTGATAATCTTGAATTCTTGTTGAAACTTCATCTCCGTAATGAATTTGATTCAATTCTGTTTCTCCTGATTTTGTAACAGGTTCAACTCGACTCCAATCCATAAATTCAGGACGACGCTGAAAAGCCAATCGATTGTATTCATACATCAATTCGGTAACTGAATTTGCATTTTGCTCTCCAAACTCTCGCCCAGCCCAATTTTGCATGTGATTTTTCACTCCTTTACTCTTGTCAAAAGAGCTCATGTCCCAAGCCATATCTAAAAACAGCTCAATATTATATTCATGTGGTTTAATATCGCCACAATTCAGAATCCATAAATCACGTGATTGGAATTCGTAAGCTTTACTCATTTCTTCCCACATTAAAACCGGATTGGTAGAATTCAACCACAAATAATCATGAGGACGTCCCCAATAAGATGTATGGTAATAAACCCCAGCTCCACCCGAACGCTTTTGCTCTTCAGAATTACTCAGCTGGCGGATATATCCATAATTATCATCGGTCCAGACTAGACTAATATCTTCAGGCACTTCCATTCCATTCTGATAACAAGTCAACACTTCTTTGTAAGGAATGAAAATTTGCGGAAGCGTTGCAGCTTTTTTACCCGTTTCCTTCTCTATGATATTTCGCTGATCTGTAATCACATTCTCTAGCAATTTTACTTGAGAATCAGTATTATCTTCACCCACAATCATTGGAGAATCATGTTTTCCACGCATTCCCATTGTATAAATACCTTCGTAATTGGCAGTCTCCTTTGATCTTTTTTGGAATAATGTTTTAATGGTTTCTGAATTATTATCGTAGCGCCATTCGCCCATTGTATTACTATCCCATTCGGCATTTATATTACAAAGCATTGGTTCGCAATGCGATGTACCCACAACAATGGCATAATCGTTTGCCACTTGCTTATTTTTAGGATATGAATAGAAAGGCTTGGTGCAAGAATGCATCGCAGGCCAAATGGTGTTAGCTCTTAAACGAAGCAACAACTCAAATACTTTGGCATAGGTTTTAGGTCCAATATCTCCAGTTTCAGGCTCATAATTCAAAGCCGCCCATCGTTGCAATCCCCAATCCTCATCATTCAAAAATAGTCCTCGATATTTTACCGATGGAGAACCATATATTTTATCCTCCACAGAAATAGTCAAGTCCGTTTTTTTATCAGGCGTAACATCTGCCCACCATTCCCAAGGCGATACACCAATCATTCTAGAAATTTCCAATAGGCCAAAGGCAGTTGCTCGTCGGTCACTACCCACCACAATCAAAGCTTTTTCAACTCCTTTTACAGGATTTTCAACTATTTGGATAGAGTAAGTTTCCCATTTACCTTTTACCTTAGCAACATCAATTTTCTGTTTCGAAATTAGTTGATCAATCAATTTGCTTTTACCGATGGTTCCAGCAATGATTCCCATTTTATTAATAGCCGTAGAAACCTGAATCTGTTTTCCACTGACTTTAAATATATCACTAGCTAAAATATCAGCGGCTATTTTAACCACTTTTGCTTCCTTTTTAGCCACAGTAATTCCTACAATTTGATCTCCGGAAGCTATTGAAAATTCATTCCTCTGTGCTCGTACAATTGTTGCGAGCATAGAAAGCAATAATACAGAAGCTAAAACCTTTAATTTATATCTAAACATGATGCCTTATTTTTTAATTCTTTCGTATGTACTATTCTCAAAAGCCACTCTAAACGGCGATTTATATAGCTTTGTTGGAATGTAATAATCTGTTGAAATTACCTGAGCTCCCGATTCTTTTGCTTTTTCAAACCTTGTATAATCGAGAGTTCTAGACTCCTTAGTTCCTGCATCGGCACGTGTTCTTACCAAATAGCCCTTCTCAACCAAACTTTTTATGTAATCAAAATCTCTAATCGGATTATTGATGATTCTAAAAGCGGCTTCTGGATTTCCTTCAGGACTATTCACAAATAAAACTCTTCCCTTTAAGCTTGGATGTCCCTCCAAATAATGATTTATTTTCTCTTCTTTTTCGTCTAGCACAAAAATAAACCGTCCATTTACCTCATCCAATTTTGGCCATCCATTTGTTAAAACAGCCTCTTCTAAACTTTCAAAATCACCACGAACTAAATCCGGAGTAATTAAATCATCATTAGAAAAAACAGAATTAATCTCCTTATCTAAACTATCTAAAGCTTCTTTGGTAAAAGGAAGAGGATCTCTTGTACCTTTCACTTTTTGATCCTTGGTGTTCATCAGAACAAAAATCGGCGTATGATCTGGATTTTCATCTGACCATTTTTTCATCATCTTCAAACAATCTTTAAACAAAAGATGATGACTTCGAAAATCTATATCTTGAATGTGAAACATTTTTAAGCCAGGTTCGGCTAGTTTTTGTTCGCTATCATATTCTTTAGGTTCAACCCCTGATTCTCTAATCAGCTCTAATCCTTTAGGATTTGAAAAATGACCTCCTTGAGGATCGTTAAACACATCCAATTCTACATTTCGCAAGCCTAATTCCAACTGTTTTTTAATTGAAATATGACCGTATTGTAAGGACATTGCTTTTGCCGAATCTACTTTAGCAAGGTAGTTCCAAAGCGGCTTTTCTATAGCAATTTTATAGGAATTATGGCTTCCAATTACTTGAATATCGTTCAAACGCACCTCGTTTTTTCTACATGCGGATGCTATCAATACAATAATTAGTGGTACTAATATCAGTTTCTTCATTCTTAATTTCTTGCTTATTACTTAAGCTGTGAAATTACAAAATAAGACCTCCAAATAAATGAACAAATCAATCACAGATATGGATAAATCAATCACTATGCATTAATTCATCTATGCGGAATAAGAAATCAAAGTGAACGAGAAAAGGGCATTTTAATGAGTCCAAAAAACCTACTTCCATGAAATCCAATTATTTTATACTCTGAATATATTTATCTGCAAATCGTTCTCCCATTATTCTCTGACTTTGAGAATCGAAATGCAAACTATCTCCTCGATTAATTAGATCGAATGTTTGAATTAATTCTGTATTCTTATCTTGGGAAACATAGCTTTTGATCTGTTCGTTGATCAGTAACCAGTTGGCTTTACTTTTTGAATAACTTCCCAATTCTCCTATAAATACAGGTAAAGATTTATTTCCTGCAAAACTTCGAAATTTTGACATTAGGTTCGTAAGTCTTCTTTCATAGTATGGAATGCAGTTTTTATTGGCATCACTTTCCCCTTGATGCCACAAAATTCCTTTTACCTTTCCATATTTTTTTGCCAGCTTCATCTTCTCCTCAAAATTAGAGCGTAATTGCACTTTTCTATGAATGGAATCTCCTAACCATTGGCTAATGGAACTTCCGCCTACAGCCGTTGGAACCAAAAGAATCGATACGTTCTCGGGCACCTGTTTAAGAAGCTCTTTCGCAAATGAAACACCACAATCTAAACCATTCATTTTGGGTTCGTAAAAATTCAGCGGTTCTTTGGCCAAAATAATCTCGTTGCTCTTGTTAATCGTTAGAATCCTTTCAGAAGTAAGAGTATCCTGAGGCTCAACAAATCCACGACCAGCCATATTCGACTGTCCAGCCATCATAAAAACCCAAAGGTCTTTCTTTTTAGGCATTTTCTTCGGATAAACTGTCGCTTTCGGGAAATTCATTGTTCTTTGATGCTTTTCGAAGCGCCTGTTCTTTACCATTTTACTTAACCATTTCTCAGCCAATGCAGGCCATGTTTCCCCAGCTACATTTCCTTTTCGCAGTCCATAACCATGTCCACCCTTTGCTAAAACATGCAATTCTACGGGTATTTTCTTATCGCGCAAAGCGGAAGTCATTACCAAAGAGCTATTTCCATATTTATCATCAGCTGTTCCGAAAAGGAAAAAGGGTGGCGTAGACTCGCTAATGGTCAATTCTGGTGTCAAACTTCTATTCTCCCCTTTATCTAGATAAGCGGGATAAATTAACATGGAGAAATTCGGACGACAAGAAAGCTCATCCACAGCATCTATTTTTGGATAAGAGTCGTACTGAAACAGAGTAGAAGCACGAGCACACAAACTTGCTCCGGCAGAAAAGCCTATCGTTCCTATTCTTTCGGGATACAAATTATACTCATAGGCCTTAGTTCGAACCATACGAATCGCTCTTTGAATATCTTGCAAAGCACCTTCCTGTTTCTTTGGCACTCGATATTGAAGCACAAAAGCTGTATATCCAAGCGTGTTGAGCCATTCTGCTATTTCATATCCTTCTTTATCTACGGCAAGTATATTGTATCCGCCACCAGGACAAACAATTATTCCAACACCAGAATGATTCGGTTTCTCAGGTTCAAAAACCACCAGAGAAGGATTGGTAACCTCAGCTAGACGGATGACATTGCCACTCGAATTATCAGACACAACAGCGGCATGCTTTGCTTTCAGTTCGCCAGGCACTTTGTCTGGCCATAAATAAAGCGTATCTCTTGTTTGAGCATGACTCGCCAAGACGAAAAAAAGAGCTAAAATTGAAAAAGTAAATTTCATATGATTATCAGTTTATTTGTTGTTGTTTCTAAAACTCGGAGAATTAGAATCCTTACTTGTCCTAATTTTGTTGCATCAATCGATGCATTTCTTCGGCAAACTTCACACCCAAATCAATAAATCCTGCACTGTTATAATGCCATTTATCAGAATAGTCATACGATTTTGTACTTCGAACAATACCTGCATTTTCGTCTGAACTCGCAAATTTCTCTTGAGCATACTGAACCAATTCTCCGCACTCCCAAACTTTGCCTTCAGCATTGTTTCCAGAATCGGATATCTTTCCTAGCACAACGGGTAAATCGCCATTGCGAAAACTAGCTCGAATAAGATCCATTAATCTTTTTAAATTAAAGTCGTAACGCATGGCCACATCTTCATCGTGTGCATCACTCTCTCCTTGCATCCATACAATTCCTGATAAAAGCAAATAATCCTCTTTTCCATCAGCATCAATATCTCTTACTTTTAAAGCATTACGTACCGTCGCTAAAAAATTATCGTACTGATTAATACCCGTTTCACTTTTATAATCAGGCTCCCAACAACTACTCTTTCGGGAGGTTTTCGCATCAATAGAAGTTCCTCCTTTTGAATACTTAATGATCGCAATTTTATCGTTAGGATAAAGCGCTTGCATTTTTTTTGCAAAAGATAGCTCCACTCCAAATCTATTAGACAATTTATTCTGAATACCATCCGATGAAAAACCAGCTCCATGTCCTGCTTGCAAAACTTCCCATTTTCCTATACCTCCATTTAGATGATTATCTTTCACAGGATTGCCATGAAAAATATAAATATCCTTGAAAGTTTGTTGTAATGAATCCGGCAAGTCTTTACTATAACCATAACCATCCATATTCGACTGTCCACCCAAATAGAATACACGTATGGTATCGAGTGTTGAATTTTGAGCCATTCCAAATGATGGAATCGCAAGCAATATCAATAATTGAACTATTTTTCTTTTTATCATTATATCGGATTTTCAATTGAACAAAATTTACGAATTCAAAGATACGAATTGAGCAGAAAAATTCGCTTTTTAGGCTCATTTTCCTGCTCAATATCATCTGGAACAGTAATATTTTCACTGCTGAATGTGCAAGGTATTTACCCCTTCAGTCAGCTTCACTATTTTTTTATTTTTAATGATCCTATTATTCAACAAAACTTTCGTCTTTCTGTTCGGCAAAACAAACTCACCATTCATCCCTTTGGGTAGTTTTATTTCGTAGATCTGCTCGTTTTTATCCGATACATTGTACTTGGCCTCAATACTTCCTTTTAGGGTAGGAACTTTTATTTCTGAAAATTGAAGATCCGCCAATTGAGGTTTAATTTGTACACTTCCAAAACCTGGTGTTTTTTGAATAACTTCCCTATTCTCCTATAAATACAGGTAAAGATTTATTTCCTGCAAAACTTCAAAATCAATTCTGGGGTAAGACTTTTATTTTCTTAAAATTATAGTTAACCTAACTCTTAGATCTAACTTATTATTTTATTTTCATTTCAACAGTTACCGGTGAATTTGGCATGAAAAAGTTAAATGATATTGGTGCATATTCAGCTTTTTTATTTTTATTGACATTTATGTCGTTCCCATTACCATCTATTACTTTTATATCTTGAATTAGATAATTACCTTCTGGTTCAATACTTAGTTTTACCGATTCGCCATCCCTTGCCATTGTTGGTGTTGAAACAATTTTCACTTTATTATTTTTTTTGATATTGATTACATTAAGCGGATTTGGAGTTGAAATACTTCCTTTTGAAAATTCAAGTTCAATCAATTCACATAGATTTTTTTCTTTACCAGTAAATGTTACAAAGACGGCCAATTTATCTTTTAAACCTCCTATCTTTTTTAACTCGTCATTCTTTAGGATTCGATTTATTGGAATTGAATAATCGCGAAACTCATTAAAATTATCCGCAATAGGATGTTCACCAATTAATATCCAATTTTTGTCAGAATTAGCATCCTCAGGTGCAGCAACAAAAACACTTACTGTTAATGGATGAAAAATCTTACAGTTCAATTTTAGCTTTAAATCATCTTTATTCTTTACTGCTTTTTTGCCGAAATTGAAATATTTAAATCCAATTGTAGTATTAGGGCCATCTAATCCTCTCATAGGGTTTAATCCAGCTTCATTTCTTACTGTCCCATCTATGTAAGCATTATTGGTTCGGAAGCATGCGATGTTAACATTATATCGTTTGAAGGCATCTAGTCCGTTACGAATTATTCCCTGAGAAGTCATTTCAACTTGAGGAATAAGTACCTTTTCGTTATCAATCTTTACATCAATTGGTTCAATCATAGCCTGTCTGTTCTTACTATTAATTGTTGCCTTATGATATACTACATACCATTGGTCCAATACTTTTGCTATGCTTCCATGGTTATTCCCTCCCTTCCAATCAATACCATTACGAATTATCTTTCCTCCATAAATCCATGGCCCCTCAGGGCTACTGCTATAACAATAAGCTAAAGCACTGTGACGTTCATTTGGTGAATAAATAAACACATAATGATTATCGTCTATTTTCTTAATGGATGAAGCTTCAAAAACAGAGGAGTTCTTTATTTTATCAGGATCTAAAGTTTTATGCCATGCGTTTCGGTCGGGTCTTCGAGTTTTAGGATGAATTATCGTATGCATATCTACGGGATCCAACTCAGCACATCTGTCACCGCTTTTCATTCCCCAGTATGCATATACCCTGATAGAACCATCTGCTAGTTCATCTACAAGGACAGATGGATCGAAAGTACCTTCCTTATTTGCTGGTGGCCAATCGCATATTACAGGATTAATAAATGGACCTGTAGGACTATCACTTGAAGCCATTATGCATTTGGGTCCCCAGTCCTCAAAGCCGGGGATATAATTTTTTGCTCCAATAAGTGGCCCTTGCACACCATTCATTTTATAAAGCATTCCAAGAAATGTATATAAATAATATTTTCTTGTTTTGGGATTGTATACACAATCAGGCGCACCAAAATGCTGTTCTTCAATCACTCCATACCCAATATCCTGAACTTGTTTTACGCTGAATATTTCTCCATGATTCATCCATTTTGATAAATCCTTCACGGGAGCCGACCATACATCATGACCATAGCCACAAAAACCCATGATGCGTTCGTCTCTTGAACCATAAATAAACAAGCTCTTTTCTCCATTATATTCAAATACATGAGGCTCTCCATCAGGAATAAAAGCTGTTGGTGGCATAAATGGGTTTTGCGCAGAAACCTGTTGCAAACTCAAAAAAGAAGTTAGTGCCAAGTTTAATATGATAAATGTTCGGCTTAAATTTAGGCGTAATAAATAATTCATTTAAATATTTTTTATCTGCTTGCTAACTACTTATTAATCGTTGCTTTATTTCTTAACTACAATAATATTTACTCCTTCGTTCAGCTTCACTATTTTTTTATTTTTAAGAGCTCGATTATTCAACAAAACTTTCGTCTTACTGTTCGGCAAAACAAACTCACCATTCATGCCTTTGGGTAGCTTAATTTCGTAGATCTGCTCGTTTTTATCCGATACATTGTACTTGGCCTCAATACTTCCTTTTAGGGTAGGAACTTTTATTTCTGAAAATTGAAGATCCGCCAATTGAGGTTTAATTTGTACACTTTCAAAACCTGGTGTTTTTGGAGTAACTCCCCACATTCGACGCGAAATAACATTTAAAGGAGCAGTTCCCCAGGCATGATTCCAATCTGAATTGGGTTTGTATTTCATATCCCAGGCTTCCAAAGCCATGGTCGAACCAATTTCAATCATGTTCCACCATGTACGATCATGAGTTGTATCAGTAATTAGTTTCAAAGCATATTCCGATTCATTGGCATTAAACAAAGCATCCAACAAATACTGAGCTCCATAAACACTACAAGCCATTCCTCTTGTTTTGATGAACTCACTTACCGATTTCTGATTTTTTTCCGGCACTAAACCAAAGGCAAGTGGAAACATATTGGCATGCAGCGAAGCATGATTAGAACCTTCTCCGTCAATATAAACACCTCTCGATTTATCGAATAGTTTATTATTGATGACCTTTTTTAGCTTTTTCGATTTTTTCTGAAAGAAAGCAGCATCCTTTGTTTTCCCAAGACAGTCAGCAATTTCCGACATCAAAAATAGATTGTAGTAGTAAAACGAATTGACAACGGTGTTAATCGCCACCATTTCGTAGCCATCACGTTCACCTTCTTTTCTTGCTAGCTTCCAACCTGTATCCTTTTGCCCTGCAGGCCAGTCAACAATATCCCTAACTCTCGTTTTTGCTTTTTTAAACCCTAATTCCAATTTGAATGCTCCATCTAACTTAGCCGATTTTGAACTGATCAATCCATCCTCACGTTCCAAGTCCATTAAGGTTCTCTTTTTTAGAACATCATAATATTTTTCAAGCATTTCAGTCTCACCGGTATACATGTAATCTTGATAGTACAACAACACAGTATGCAAAAGCCATTCTGTTGGCCAGGTAGGATGCTCAACGAAATATTCGTTGGTTCTGCGGGCTATAGAATAAACATTATCGCAAGAATAATGACTTAGCTGATTGATATAAGCATCAGCTTCGTAAGGAATACGTTCGCGATCACCATCGACATAGTAACCTGTAAAACTAGCTGCTTTTATGGTGTGTTTGCATAAGTCCCAAACGGCGTTCAACACTGTATCCGAAGAAGTAAAAGTTCCTGCTTCATCGTTAAACTGATAATAGAATGCTTTTTGACTGATTTCAACATCTTCAATCGACACCTTAAGATTTTCCAGTTCACAATACCTAAAAGGCATAATCACACCAAATGATTCTGGAAGATGAATCGCACCAGGTTTCGTATTTCGTCTATCTGCAACCAAATTAAGCAAAACATCCTTGTTTGCTTCTAGTTGATCGAGCTTCACTTGCTGATAACGAATTGTTCCACCAGGATTTTGATCAAGTTGATTTTCTTCAGTTAATTTTTCACCCAAACGAACAATCAAACTATCCTTCTGTAATTGTTTTGAATGCAGAACTACAGTTCCAAAATAAGCTTTCCCAAAGTCGATAAAATAGTGGCCTTCACCTAATTTTACAACTCTTTCTGCCTTGTTCAATACCGTTTCAAAATCATTTTCGGTGGGTACCTCCGTAATTTGAGCTTGCACCAATGTACACAAAGTCAAAAACAAACAGGTCAACAAGTAATATTTACTATTCGATAATATCTTCATGAGTCTTTATTCTTAATCAATTTATTTGACCTTACAGGATTTCTTTAATCGGATATCGCTTGATGATGCGCCTACCATAAACTCAAAGGCTCCTTTTTCAAAATGCCAGTCGTTGCACTCTTCATCCCAAAACATCAATTGTTCTATTGGAACTTCAAACTTCACTGTCTTTGACTCTCCAATTCCCAATGTTGTTCGCTCGAATGCTACCAACTGTTTTAAGGGACGTTGTACCGAAGATTTCACATCTTTCACATACAATTGAACCACCTCATCTCCCTCGTAGTCTCCTGTATTTTTAATCGTTGCAGATACAATAATACTTTCCTTATTTTTAGCAATTTCCATATTACTATATCCAAAAGAAGTATAGCTTAAGCCATATCCAAAAGAATAAAGAGGTTCACCTTCGAAGTACTGATAAGTTCTACCTTTCGTAACTTCATAATCGTTCATTGGCGGAAGATCTTTCTCCGATTTATAGAAAGTAAAAGGCAAACGTCCGGCAGGATTGTAATCACCAAAAAGAACATCAGCTATAGCAGTACCACCACTTTCGCCTGGATACCACGCATCCACGATTGCAGGAACGGTTGCATCCATCCAGTTGATGGCTAAGGAGCTACCCGCTACCAACACCACAATCATATTTTTGTTTTCCTTATAAATATCTTTTAAATAGTTAACCTGATCTTCTGGAAGGCCTAGTTCTACTCTATCTTTCCCCTCTTTTTCGATCGTTTTATTGATTCCCATAACGGCAATCACATAATCACTGCTTCGTGCTGCTTGTATATCTTCCTCGTATAAATCACCTCCTTTAGAATTCGGAACTTTCCAAAGCAATTGACAAACTGCATCGCCTCCATTATCAAAATATTCCAACTTGATGGCATACTTTTTACCGGCTTCCATTTTAATATCTACCTGATCGGTTGTTGTACCACGATTGTGCCATTCGTCAACAACCAATTCATCATTCAACCACAAACGGATTCCATCATCCGAATTCACACCAATTTTATAATCCCCCGTAATGTTAGGGGCTATATAACCAGTCCATCTGATTGATTTATGTTTGTAATTCGTGTAAGGATCTGGTGGCTGATTTACTGGATCGAAATTAACAACTTTATCGGTTCTCGTCTTCGGTGTACCCGTCAAAAACTTATCATCATAATATTCAGCATACAGTCCTTTTTTGTCATTTCTATCGTTGCGTAAATATTCTCCTTCAAGAATATTAAGGTTTCGAGCTGCAGTTTTCCATTTTACATACTGCACCTCTACTTTATCGCCTAATTTGTTTTGAATTCCTTTTAGCGGTGATATAGGAGATATAACTGGTAAGCCACTGTAATCACCAAAAACAACTTGGTTGGCATTGAAACCAACTACTGCTACTTTTTTAATCGCATTGGCATCTAAAGGCAATATATTATCCTGATTTTTAAGCAAAACAATTGATTGTCTTGAGGTTTCAAGGGCAAGTTCCTGGTGCTCTTTTGAACCAATTACATCGGGAGATATTTTAGCGTAAGGATTACCTTCCACAGGATCGAAAATACCCAATTTGAATCGGGCCTCTAATACACGGCGAGCTGCTTTGTCGATTGATTCCTTTTTTACCAGTCCGGCCTGATAAGCTGGATACAAATGATTTGTATAAATTACGTTACCACATTCCAAATCGAGACCTGCTTCGATAGCTACTTTTGCAGCCATTTGCGGTGAATCTACATAATGATGTGATTTTTCTAGATATTTAGGAGCTCCACAATCACTTACAACATAACCTTTAAAACCCCATTCATCTCTTAATACATCATTTAACAACCAATTGTTTGCGGTACAAGGTATACCATTTATGGCATTGTAAGCACTCATAATGGCTTGTGCTTTTCCTTCAACGATACATGCTTTAAAAGCAGGCAAATAATATTCACGCAAAGCTCTTTCAGATATGTCAGCATTGCAGGCAAATCGGTTTTCTTCCTCGTTATTGGCTACAAAATGTTTAGGTGTAGCCACAACTTTCAAGTATTTATCATCATCTCCTTGTAATCCATTTACAAAAGAAAGCCCAATTCTAGTGGTTAAAAATGGATCTTCACCATAGGTTTCAGGAGTACGCCCCCAACGAGGATCTCTTGCCATATTAATAGTTGGCGACCACATGGTTAGCATATCGCTATATCCTGATGTTTGGTCTTTCCCTTGATTCAATTCATTCCATTTGGCACGAGCTTCATCTGAAATAGCTGTAGCTACATCGTAAATTAAGTTGGGATTCCAGGTTGCAGAAAGTGCAATGGCTTGAGGAAATACAGTAAAACGTCCACCTTTAACAACTCCATGTAAGCCTTCATTTCCATGATAATATTTGTCCACACCCAAACGCGAAATCTCTTTGGCAGAAGCCTGTAGCAGAAACACCTTTTCTTCGACAGTTAATCGGCTCATTAAATCATCCACCCGTTCTTCGACGGAAAGGTTTGCGTTCTGGAAAGCATATTTGCTTTGTGTAAATCCATAAAATGGGACCAAGCCCATTACCAAAATAAACAGTAGCTTCAATTTCATTGATTAGCTTTTAAATTTTAAAAATACGGGAAACCCTGAGACTTCCCTTTACTATTCTTTTCGACAGCTTAAAATCACTGACTTATTTAATGATCTCAACATTCGTTAGTTTCACCACAACCGGATTGGGCCATACTTTATCATTATAAAGTCGTTGCGCTCTAGAAACAGAAATTTCCAACAGATCTTTATGCTGAATGAATCTCGATTCAGGAATATTTTCTGGCCAATACTCCACAACCAAATCACTCTGACCCAAAACAGAAATCTCTGTTTTATCAGTAGCTCTTAAGTTTTTCATTAAAAAGTTTCGTCGTCGTCCTTTGAACCATTCAGTTTGACCAGTTATAAAGGCGTAGACGGTATTTTCTTTTTCATCTTGTGTAAACCATACATATCCATCCTTAACAATTCCTGGCAAAGGGCGAATATTTTTAATGGCTTCCTCATTCACAAACATCCAAAGCCCCAATTCACGTAAACGCTCTTCCTGCTCTATGGCAATTTCTCCATTGGGTTTTGGACCTATATTCAACAAAAAGTTTCCACCTTTTGCTCTAATTTCTATTAATTTATCAATTACATCTGTACCACTTTTATAGTTTTCGTTGGTAGGTTTGTATTGCCACTGAGTTCCCATAGTCATACAGGTTTCCCATGGACCTTTCATAGCTCCACCCGGTATACTCTGTTCAGGTGTTTTCATTCCTCCTCGTGTTACCACAATATTTGGATCCTTTTCATGAATGTATTGCACCAAAGGTCCTGTCTTAAAAGCATCAAAAAATACGACATCAATCGGTCCATAATTGGCCAAAAGTTCATCTATTTGAGATTTGTCGTAGGCCAAAAGTTCTTGATTTTCCGTTATCTGACTCCCTTCTCGCTTTCGAGAAATTAAAGTTCCCTGTTCGTGCAGAAAATGAAAATCTTCAGGAGAAAAATACACACCTACTTTTAATCCGTATTTGCGTAATGATTTAAAAAGAATAGCCGTAATATCCTTGCCATAAGGTGTATTCATGATATTAAATTCGGTAGTTTTGGTATCCCACATACAGAATCCACTATGATGCTTTGTCGTGAACACAACATACTCTGCACCTGCCAATTTAAATAATCGTGCCCATTCATCCGAATCAAACTTATTTGGATAAAATGTTTTAGGAAGCTCATTAAAGTATTTGTTTACATAGTCATCCGAAGCTCCCACTAAGCTATGACTAATAACACTTCCCAATTGTGAATCCATGCTCCAATGAACAAAAATTCCTAAGCCCATATCCATGAATTTCTCTTCTAGTTGAGCTTTGTTTTTAAGCTGTGCGAAAACTGAAAAGCAGCTTAGCATTAGAAATAGTACCGAATAGAGTAATTTACGAATCATGGGTTTCTATTTTTAATTTACAACAATCAAAAACAACTACTTACAATTAGAATCAGCAATAAAAACAAATAATTTCATAGATCTTTTCATTTTTATTGCTGATTAAATAGGCAGGAAAACTCGCTTCCCTCTTTATTATTTTGTTTCGGAATAAGGACGAAACTCTTTGCTCGTTCCCCACTTTTTATTAGGAAGTTTTCCCATTTCAAAATCAAGAACGCCTCCTTTTATCAAATCAAAATGATTAAAGAAATTTTGATCCGTAGAAACACCATTTACATTCATTGAATGAATGTAATTGCTACCCGTTGAAGCACCTTTGGCATTGATTTCGATTACATTTCCATTCTCCAAGTGGATTTTAATTTTATCGAAATGTGGACCTGATATAACATATTCTGGAACAGATGGACATACCGGATAAAATCCCATGGCAGCAAAGGCATACCATGCTGACATCTGACCTGCATCGTCATTACCACTTAATCCTCCAGGACCTGTAATATATTCAGTATCCATTATTTGAGTAACCAAGGCCTGTGTTTTCCAAGGCTGTCCACTATAATTGTATAAAAATGGAATTTGATGTCCGGGTTCATTACCATGCCAATACTGACCAATAGCATGAAAGCGATCTAGATTGGTATTAAAACCATCTTCTCCACCCATCAAATTCATTAAACCTGCCATATCGTGAGGGACATACCATGTATACTGATAAGGTGTACCTTCTGTGATGTAGGGCATACGAATATACTTATCGAATTCCTTGGTGAAAGTTCCATCGATATATCGACCACGTACGCACGAATCGGCAGCACTGTAAACATTTCTATAATTCTGCGCTCTTTTCTTCAAAATCTCTGCATTTTTCACATCACCACGCTTCTTAGCAACTTGACTCAGTGCAAAATCATCGAAAGAATATTCTAAAGTTCGTGAAACCTGCTCTTCATCATGATAAGACTCTTTCACTTCATCTTCCAATGGAATGTATCCATATTTAAGGTAAGATTTCAAGCCACGACGTCCTTTTCCTTCCTTGTATTCCTCAAAAGTATCAGGTGACTTAAAGGCGTTTTGTAACAAGTAAGCATATTGTTTATCTGAAATATCAATAATTCCTTTTACGTTAGCATCAGCAATAGCAGAAATGGCATGATCACCAATCATTGCAGACGTATAACTGTTCCAGCAAGGGAAAATTGGCAACCAACCGCCTTGTTCAGCTTTCAAGAAAAGACTATTAATCATATCAGCACTTACCTCTGGCATCAAGAAATTGAATAAAGGAAGAGAAGCTCTGTATGTATCCCACATCGAAAAATCCACGTAGTAATCCTGATCGCCACTATTCATGACTTCTTTTCCACCACCAAAACTCATGTACGAACCATCAACATCGTTAAATGTTCTTGGCTGCAAAGAACTATGATACAAGGCAGTATAAAACTTCACCTTATCATCTTCGACTTCACCCTCTACTTCAACTTTCGATAAAAGGTTTTCCCAAGTCGTTTGTAATTCGGTTTTTGCTAAATCGAAATCAAGTTCACTAGTTTCAGCATCTAAATTTTTTCTTGCTTGTTCTATACTGGTAAAGGAAGTCCCTATCGAAGCCAGAACTTCTTCATTTTCATGAGCAAGAAAAGATACATAAGCACCTAGATTTTCTAAATCGGCTACTTGGCAAACACCTTCATTAATGTTGTTACCCTGATAAACGCCATAAGTTTCAATATCTTTTTGAAAACGAACCACAAAGTAGCCACTGAAACCAGCTTCTTCTCCCCAACCCTGATAAATTCGGTGAACAGGATTGTAACCTACAATCTCATTTGTTTCAGGTATTATTTTAATAAAGCCACGTCCTTCGTCACTGTTTGGATTGACTACAATATGTGCTTCACCTTCTTTTTCGAAAGTAAATTTAAACAAGCCAGATCTCTTAGTAGCCGTCATTTCTACATCAATATCATAATCATCTAAACGAACTTGATACAAGTAAGGACTAGCCATTTCTTTATCGTGAGAAAAAGAGGATCCACGAAGATTAGGCAAACATTTTAGAGTACCAGAAATAGGCATAATTGTCATACTTCCATATTCCTGAACACAGGATCCACTCAACCAATGGCTTCCACGAAACCCCTGAATAATAGAATCTGTATAATAGTATGGCGATTGACATTTTGTTTCTCCATCCTTTGTTTGAGGTGTCCAATTGGTCATTCCAAAGGGAACAGTTACGAAAGGAACTACTTGTGAATTATTTTCAGTTCCCACACTATGTTTCAGTGTACTTTCGGATGTAAATGGTGCCGTTCCAATTAATGGATTGACATAATTTACATAATCGATATTCTTTTTTTCCGATTGACATCCCAAAAGAAGCAAACCGATTAAACTAATTGTTGTAAATCTAGCAAATGGTAATTTCATAGAAAATTTCTTTTTTCTTACTGATTTAATGATTTAAGAGTCTCGCTAATACTATCGAGCATTTCAAAAGTGGGAAAACCATTATTTGGGCGACGAATTTCAGGAGAATACCAATTATCCCATTTCTGATTCTGATCCCCTTCATAACAATTTTTGTATACTAATTTTAATTTTTCTTTACCTGTTTCCAAAAGCAATTCTGCTTTGGCGATACTCAGCTTATCGCCTGTTTGTTCAAACTCTCTTTTTAACAAAGCCATTTCGTGAAGCGTACTTTCAAAAGAAATTAAATTGGAATATAAATGAACCGGAAGAAGAATATAAGAATAGTAAAACTCCTTATTCATTATATTAGTTTCCATCCCTTTTTCAGCCTGATCTATTGCAACTTGAAAACTATCGATTTCACGTTTCAAATTATCAATATCGTTTTCAACTCTCTCGTAAGAATAAGGAACAGCATCTTTACCAGGTAATTCTATTGGCTTATTTGACAAATAGGAAATTGCTTCAAGAATCTCCCATAAATGCTGAACATAACCATTTCGCCCCGTCTGAACTTCATGCAATATCTTCATAGATTTAACAGCCGATCTAGCAGCTTCCTTACTAAAATATCTTTCACACCATGTTTGGTAAAAATCTTCACCATTAAAATTCTCCGGCTGATTGCATACTTCGCTGTAAGCCTCTAAGTTAAACAAAAAAGGTCTAAAATTTTGTCCATTTACTTGGCAATATTTATCCGCACCATACTCACGAAACATTTTTTTCATGATGGTATCCACTTTCATGGGATATGGATTATGAACGGTATGATTTTTCCAAAATCCTGCATGCATATAAGTCCCAAAATCATATCCTTTGGTACTTTTTGGCAGATAATCAAAATCACCAAAACCATCATCGCACCATACAGCAATCCAATCTTTAGGAGGATTAAATCCTTCATTAAACATTTCCATTCCATCGTGATAACAGAAGGCAATTTTTGTGGCATTTGGTTTGTAATGATCTATTAACTCTCCTAATACAGAATAAACTTCATTAAAAACCACTATTTTGTCTTCACCACAAGCACTTGTATATTCCCAATCCCAAACCTGGTGGCGTGGACGTAACGAAAATATATCAGCTTTAGCGATAGCTGTTTTTTCAAAATAATATTTCCATCCCTCAATCCATTTTTCTTTGTAGGTCGTCCAACAATACGATTCGTCAACTGACAATGGATGAATCTGATATCCCAATGATAAGTCTATTTGCACTTGCATTCCCTTTAAATGAGCGTAATCAATCATTTTCTCTAAATACGCCTCATCGATTTGATAATTAGGACTCAGTTTTTTATACGCTGGACGCACAAAAAATTCGGGACGCCCCAACATATCAAAAAATTGAATGGCATTGTAGCGAATTCGAACCAATGAATTGATCATTTCGGTATAGGATTCCCAATCGTACTCAAGTAATTTGCCTCTGTAATTTGCCAACTCATCAACATCATTTTCAAAGTAACACATTATTGGCACCAAAGGAGGCGCAATCGTTTTTCCATCAAAATTAAAGAAGTCGAAACTCTTCTTTTTCACCGGCACTTTCCCAGTCCAATATTCAAAAGGATCGACATTTAAAATTTGATGCGAATAATCGTAAATAGCATATTGCAAACCTTGCACATCGGAACCTCCCAGCACAATAACATTTCTATATTTTTTCAGATGTAGCTTGGCCCATATTCCTCCTCTTGCTCCAGGTTGCTTATCAGATAAACTAATCTTTTTTGATCTGGATAATTTAGCCAGTTTTTTGTTCGAGTGAATCGTTCCTAACAAAAATACAGTTCCATTCGTAGGAATTCTATCCTTATCTGTAATCACTATTACTTCAGCCTCTATTACTTTAGATATGTCATTTTTAAAATCGAGAATTGTACTCTTTTCAACTTGAGTAGCCTTTTCCCCTTGCACTAAATAAACTTTAGGCAAAGCATATAGATGATTACTTATAGCAAGCACTACAGTCATTAAAAGAAATACCTTAACTATTTTATTTTTCAATTCTAAAATCATACTTCGTATTCATTAACACATTACATAGCAACAACCAATTCTTCAACGAATCCTTTTGACTCGTTACATGCCTTAATTATCCCTACCTCACAAATAAAAGAGAACTACCTTTAATCAATATTTCAAAAATATAACATCATTGAAATTTAGGTATGGATTATTAGACCACAAGCATGGACAAAATATTTCCACCTAACTACCTGCACATTACAATCAATAAAGTCTAATTTAGTTCAACAAAAACGAGAACTTAAATGATGGATTTATTCAGACAATTCACAATTATTACAGCCTACTAACTTGGATGTAGATAGATTTCATTATGATTTCGCTCAAATATTCTAGATCGTATTCGAAAAAAAAACGATAATCAATACGTATAAATTAAGAAACCCAATCCTTCTCAGAATTGGGTTCATCTACACTAAATACCGTTACTTATCTACTTTTTCACAAGCACAACAACTTTTTTGTAAGCTTTATCTAATCTAAATTCAATTTGGTTTGGATTATTTCTGTTTGCAAAAATAGACCGTTGATTGATCAGTTTTCCATCTTCATAAATTTGTAACTGCTCAGGCTGATGTCCTTTAAAAATTGGAATTTTAATTACAACGGGATTATCATTTTGAATCAAATATCCCACATCTGTTCGTTCAATACTTAAGGATACAGCATTTGCATACGCCTTTATTCCCCATTCTTTATAATCCAATTTATAAATTCCAGAAGCAAACAAATAGCTTGGTGTCTTTTCTGAATCTGTTTTTCGAATAACTGATAGAAGCCCTTTTTGAAAGAAATTTTCATCTATAGCAATATCATTCTGCGAAGCATTAGCGACAATAATATCCTTTGTTTTTCCATCTTGATGAATAACTTCAATTTTCTGAGTCTCTGGACTTTCAATTAATTCAGGAAATTCTACTTTAGAAATAGGATTTTCACCTCCCTCGATATAAGGATTGAAAACTACTGCAAAAGGACTTCTCCATGCTTCTGCTTCTCTTCTCACAATAAGAGTTTTAATTTTCTGCCCCAACACTTCTTTTGGAGCCGTTCCTTTAGATATGGCATTTGATTTAGGCGCATCAACCGTAAAAACGCTCTGGTCTTTCTCTCCTTTTATCCACATCTTCATCAAATTATCGGGTTGTCCTTTGCTTTTTAATGTGAACAAAGCGTTGATATTTCTTGAAGCTGACACCGTCTTTTCATTGCTTAAATAATCGTAAGCTTTCATGTCTCCATGTTCAGTACCCAGTTCATTTACTGATTGCAAACTCAATTCCTGATTATTCGGATCTAAAATTTCAAGAGATTGCCCCAAATTGTGATAGAAATAATCGTGTTTCTGCTCGGACAAATCCTTTTTTCTGGATCTAAAAATATCGATAGCATAAGCTTTTCCTGATTCTGACTTGATCATAGCAGTTAATCTCTGCTGATCAGACATTGTTTTGGGCTCAACAAAAGAAACTTTTGAAAAACTCACTTTGTCAAAACCAATTCTGCTGTCCATTGATTTTGGAAAATGATTATCCAATGTATAAGGATGATAACCACGCATTCGTCCATAGGTAGATATGCCATCAACCACCACCGTATTATGAGCAGGAAATTGTGAATAATACTCCCGATGATCAGGATGCCAATAGCTCGAACCCTTTGACATATCTGGTCCCAACACATAATTATTGGCGTAAAGTTCCATGGATATTCCATTTACGTGAGCATGATTACCAAAAGAGCCTACTGTAGAAATCATCATTGCATTATCTGCCTCACCCATTCGCTGAATAAACATGCTTACATTGGGCGCATAAAAAGTAGGTGTTATCACACTTCTAGAAAACTCTTTAGATTCATTATTATCCGTTTTCTTCAATTCATTTTCGTAAAAAAACAATTGAAATAAGTCCTCACTCTTTCTAGTATACTCTCCCTTGTCAATCAATTGTTTTAAGAATTCTGATATCATTAACTCTTTATCAGATTTATTATACTTTCGATAATTTGCAATCAACAACTCGAAAATTTCAGGAGGAATAATTCCATGATGTGCATCGCCAAAAGCCACCGTATAACCACTAGGGAAAAGGTATTGTAAGGATGCCAAAGCAGCTTTATCTATTATAGGAAAATTAGAAAGCTCATCTTGATGAGTCAAATTATCTAAAAGAGTGAGAATGCGCAGCAAAGTTTCAGTTACATGTAAAGAATATGATGGCGATTCGCACCATATACCTGTCTTTTGATCATAGCCCGATACTGCTTCTCTAATTGACCATTGACGCTCTGTGGATTGGTCAAACGTATATTTTAAGTAATACCCCTGTCCTTTGCCATTTTCATACTCATCATTTCCTTCTAGAGCTAAAGCAATATAAGTTAAAAACCTTGCTTGAAAAAGGTTCCAATTATTATCTGGAATTCCATTTTTTATGATCTGATCGCCCCACTTTTGAAACACAGCAGAAATATGGTTTAATTTCCTTTTATTCTTCATTAAAAAAGGATATAAAAAATCATAGGCAACTGTAAGATGAACAACCATATGATCATGAATCACCTCAAATGTTGATAAGCCAGACACACGTTGCTGAACTGTATTATCCAAGTCAACAGGCGGCTCCCTGTAGTACATTCCTTCAATATATTTTAAAAAAACAGGCTCAGCAAATTCGGCATATTTCTCTTCACCCGTAAACCAATACAAAAATGCAGCATCTTCAACCAATGACATGATAGAACGATTGATTTTTTCTATGGCAAAACCAACTTTTGATGGATGTACCCATTCCTTTTTTTCGGTATTTTTGTTGGTCAGATACATTCCTCTTTCATCATCGAAATAAGGTTCTACCTCTTCCAACTTCGGTGTTTTATAGTCCGTTGCCCAGTCACGAGTACCAGAAAATCGAACCGTAGGAACAGGAGCAGTACCTGTAGAATGAGAAAATTTACCTCCATGTAAAAACACTTTACTATGTTTGGTTTTCCAGTTCATCTGTAAACGAGAAACCAACCATTCAGGATCATCCTTACATTTTTTCAAGTATTTTTCCAGGTTTTCTTTCTTTTCCTGAACGAATTGCTTTTTCCATTTTACCGCATTAGTCGTTTTAAAAAATTCTGCACTATTGGTATTCTTACAATAAATACGTGGATGTGTATTTGTCTGACCAAATAAACAGGCAAAATTCAATAAGAAGGAGAATAGTAATAATATTAATTTGTAGTACATATGTTTACCTATTTGCTTAAAAATAAATACCGGTTTTTATAGTTGTGTAATTGTACAAGAAAACCTGTAAATCATACTCTAACTAAAAACCGGTATTTTCCCTAAATCTGTTAATATCTTTCAAATGAGAAATATCAATCGAATTGAACGCTAATATTAATAATTAAGTATTTCGAAACTATCGTTCAAGTGAATATCTTCAGAAGAGCTTCCAATCATCACCTTAAATTTTCCAGGCTCAACTGTCCAGTTCATATTTATATCTAATAGTTCCAAGTCTTCAGGATGAAGTGTAAAGTTGACCGTTTTAGTTTCTCCAGGTAATAAATGCACACGCTCAAAACCTCGTAACTGAGATTCATAAGTTGTTACGCTACTCACCTCATCTTTTAAATAGAGTTGAACAATCTCATCACCTGCTCGTTTTCCGGTATTGCTAACCTTAAAAGAAACTTGGATATCTGCCTGAGGATAAGCACTCTTAGGATTAACAGTCAAATCGCTATACTCGAATGTAGTATAACTTAAACCGTACCCAAAAGGATAAAGTGAACCCAAAACTCTGGTTTTACCATAACCATTCCCAGGAATTTCTACCTGTCCGGCCTGAGAGGCAACTTTATGAGGAAAGTTTAATGGAATTTGCCCAACCGACTTTGGAAAGGTTACTGATAGTTTTCCTCCTGGATTGTAATCACCAAAAAGAGTTTTAGCCACAATATCTCCCGAAGATGCTCCTGGAAACCATGCTTCCAGAATAGATGGGATGTATTTATTTTCCCAATTAATTGTAAGTGCTCGTCCGTTAATCAACACCAAAACCACAGGTTTGCCTGTTGCATAGAGCGCTTTTACCAGTTGAAGTTGTCTTCCTGGCAATTGAAGATTTGTACGTGTTTTACTCTCACCAACACGACTTTCATTCTCGCCCATTACCGCAATAATAACATCAGAGGTTTTGGCTTGCTCAACAGCTTCATCAATACCGGCTTGTTCTTCTGCCGTTAAGGCAACATCCATCAATTCACTCTCTGGCCAGCTCTCATCAATCACCTCACAACCTTTCGCATACTTCACATTCAGCTGATCGGCACCATATTTTTTGATTCCTTGATAAACAGAAACTACTTCGTTAAAAGAAGGACCATATCGACTGTAAGCATAATTGGTCTCAGCAGCCATAGGACCTGTCACCAATACATTTTTTAGTTTTTTAATATCCAAAGGCAATAGATTGTTTTCATTTTTCAACAAAACCATTGATTCTTTGGTAATTTTTCTTGCGAAAGCTTCATCCTCATCGGTATGAACCACTTTATCAGCTAATTCACAATCTTCCACATAAGGCTGATCGAACAATCCCAATCTAAACTTCACCGATAACACCTCGGCCACACGAGCATCGATAGTCTTCATAGAGATTTTACCTTCTTTAATTACTTCGCGCAAAGGTTCAATAAAAGATTCCGGCGTTCTGAAACGAGTACGAACGTTCAAGCCTGCTTCTACAACCTGACGAACAGTCTCTTTATAATCTGCAGTAACATTGTGTTTTTCGTTCAAATATTCCACCGCATCACTATCCGAAACTACATAACCATCGAATCCATATTGCTCACGCAACAATTCAGTTAAAAAGTAATGACTTCCTGTAATTGGCACCCCATCATAATCGTTATAACTACTCATAACACCCATTGGATTAGCCTCTTGAATCACCTTCTTAAAAGGATAAAGATACATTTGATGCATCTCTCTAGGTGCAACATGTGGATCGGTTCTGGCCTCACCATCTCTAGCTCCTTTAGGGATACTGTAAACAGCAAAATGCTTAATGGTAGCAGCAACTCCTTGAGACTGAATTCCTTTTGTCATTTCAACGCCAAGCTCTCCAATCAAAAATGGATCTTCGCTATAACACTCTATTACTCGTCCCCAACGAGGATCACGTGCAACATCAAGAATTGGTGCATAAACATTGGTATATCCTAATGCTTTGGCTTCTCGACCTACGATCTCACCAGCTTTATAAACTAATTCTTTATTCCAAGTAGAACCGATACCAATTGGAGCAGGAAGAGGTGTCGCTTTTTTATGACACAAGCCATGAACCCCTTCATTGGAAAAATCAACAGGAATTCCCATTCTTGTTTCTTCGATAAACCACTTTTGAATTAGGTTGATTGCCTTTGCATGATTACTATATGGATAAGCATGCTCGGTATAGGTATAAGGTCGATTCGCAATGGTATTCAAATGTTCATCAATATTCGCGATTCCATCTTTCCACACACGATTTTTCCAACCTTCATTTGGCAATTCATCTTTTAATACTCTCGAAAAACCGTAAAGCGTTGCCATTTGACAGGTTTTCTCTTCCATGGTCATCTGTGACAAAAGATCTGCCACTCGATCATCAACCGTATTTTCAGGATCTTCAAAAATGTCTTTCACGCCATTTTTATTAAAATCGATCCAACCCTTTTTGTAAATATTTTGCTTGTCTTTCTTAAGCCCCGCGGAGGTTAATAAGAAAAGACACAAAACAGAAAAAAACAACTTATAGATTCTCATTATATTTTAATTTAAATATTTGCCATTGGAAATTACTACTAATGATCTCAAGTTCAAATTTAGAATATTATGCAATTTTTAATATGGACTCTTGTCCCACAAGTATGGATGATTTTCCAAATCCATTATACCTCTAGCTCTAACACCTTATCAATCATACATAAATAGCCAAATTCCTAGTGATTTAGTATGACAAATTCCTCCGTCAAATGAATATATTCCGATGAACTTCCTATCATTACTTTAAAAGTTCCTGGCTCAACCGTCCAATTCATATCCTTATCCAACAATGCTAAATCATCGGGATGCAAAATGAAATTTACGGTTTTTGTTTCTCCTGCCAACAACTTCACACGCTCAAATCCTCTGAGCTGTGACTCGTAGGTAGTTACACTACTCACTTCATCTTTCAGATACAACTGTACAACTTCATCACCATCCCGTTCACCCGTATTTGATATTTTAAAAGAAACATGTATATCAGACATTGCATTTGCTTGCCTAGGACTTACTTTCAAATCACTATATTCAAAAGTGGTGTAAGTCAAACCATAACCGAAAGGATACAAGGGGCCCAAAACACGAGTATTTCCGTAACCATTTGGTCCTTCGCCCGGCTGACTAGCCTGAGAACCTGGCTTGCATGGAAAATTTAATGGAATTTGTCCGTCTGTTTTTGGGAAGGTAACAGATAATTTCCCTCCAGGATTATAATCTCCAAACAGTGTTTCTGCAATTGCATCCCCTACTGATGGTCCAGGAAACCAAGCTTCCAAAATAGCAGGAACAAATTTATTCTCCCAGTTAATAGTCAGCGGGTGACCATTCACAAGTACCAACACGACTGGTTTCCCCGTAGCATATAAAGCTTGAATTAACTGAAATTGTCTACCAGGTAATCCTAAAGAAGTTCGTGAACGAGATTCTCCTACCCTCTTTTCATCTTCACCAAGTACGGCAATAATAACATCCGATTCTTTGGCTTTTTGCACGGCAGCTTCAATTCCTGATTGCTCATCTTGCGTAAGTGGAGTTGGAATAATTTCACTACCCGGCCAATCTGCGTCAATCACATCGCAACCTTTAGCATACTCCACATTCAATTTTTCTCCCGCATAATTTTTTATTCCCTGCAAAATAGAAACTGCTGGATTTTTTGATGGACCATATCGACTGTAAGTATAACGCGTTTCATCAGCCAAAGGACCCGTTACAAGTACGTTTTTAAGATTACTTATATCAAGAGGAAGTAACTTATTTTCATTCTTTAACAGCACCAATGACTCTTTCGTTATCTGCTTCGCAAAAGCCTCATACTTTGCAGTATGAACCAATTGATCTGAAAAACTTGGATTCTCAACATAAGGTTGATCGAACAATCCCAATTTGAACTTTACGGATAAAACATCAGCCACACGCGAGTCAATTGTCTTCATAGAGATATTTCCTTCCTGAATCAATTCACGCAAGGGTTCCAAATAAGATTCTGGTGTTTTAAAATTGGTTCGAACATTTAAACCAGCTTCCACCACTTGTCTAACCGCTTCTTTATAATCCTCGGCAACATGATGCTTGGTAGATAGGAATTTTACGGCATCACTATCCGACACAACATAACCCTCAAATCCAAATTTTTCTCGCAACAGTTCTGTTAAGAAATAATGGCTACCTGTAATCGGTACACCATCATAATCGTTATAACTGCTCATTACACCAAGAGGTGAGGCTTCTTCAATCACTTTTTTGAATGGATACAAATGAAGTTGATGCATTTCACGAGGTGCCACATGCGGATCGGTACGAGCATTTCCTTCTCTAGCTCCTTTTGGGATACTGTATACAGCATAATGCTTTAAGGTAGATGCTACCCCTTGAGATTGAATACCTAATGTCATCTGAGTTCCTAATTCCCCAATCAAAAATGGATCTTCACTAAAACACTCTAATATTCTTCCCCAACGCTGATCTCTCGCTACATCGAGTATGGGTGCATAGACATTGGTATAGCCCAATGCTTTGGCCTCACGACCAATTATTTCTCCAGCCTTACGGACCAGTTCTTTATTCCAAGTACTTCCGATTCCTATTGGTGCTGGCAAAGGAGTTGCTCTATCGTGGCACAATCCGTGCGTACCTTCATTGGTAAAATCGGCAGGTATTCCCAAGCGGGTTTCCTCTATAAACCATTTTTGAATGGTATTGATTGCCTCTGCATGTTTATGGTAAGGAAAAGAATACGCATTTTCCGTTTTTGGTCTGAATGCAATACTGTTAAGATGCTCATCGATATTGGCAATTCCATCTTTCCAAGCCCTATGTTTCCATTCTGGCGTAGGTAATTCATCTTTCAAAATTCGAGAATAGCCATAAAGGGTTACCATCTGACATGTTTTTTCCTCCATCGTCATTTGCGATAGAAGATCAGCAACACGTGCATCTATCCCTTTGCTAGGATCTTCAAAAATATCCTTCTCCCCATTTTTATTAAAATCAATCCACCCTTTGTGGTAGATTTTTTGTTTATCTGCTTTCTTTCCTGCAGCTGTCAATAAAAAAAGACACAAAACGAAAAAAAGCACCTTATAGATTCTCATAATAATTTAATTTTCAAGAAGGTAAACCTTTAGTTTGAACTATTCTTACAATTCCCTTTGTATAACAAACGTATAGTTCCCAATTTTAAATGAGGCTCTCACTTAGTTCTAAAATAAAAAGTTCATGAGCCATATTTCTATAAAGTAAAAACGGACAGGCAATAATCGCCTGCCCGTTTAAAGCTTAACTAACTAATCTATATTCAAATTCTTAATAACCAAAATTTTGCTCCAATGAACCATCAGTAAGTTCCAACTCACCAGAAGGAATAGGACGAAGCAAGTGAATAGAAGCATCAAATTCTCCATGATTAACAACATGAGGATTATAAAGATTAATTCTCTCTTCTAATTTACCTGTTCTTTTTAGGATATTCCAACGATTTGATTCCCCTGCTAACTCTAAAGCACGTTCATTCAAAATATCATCGATTGTTACGCTAGAATAGTAATCTACAACACCTGTTGCACGCTCACGAACAATATTAATATGCGCCAGTGCCTCGCTTGTATTACCTGCTTGCAAATAAGCTTCAGCAGCAATCAGATGCGTTTCAGCTACACGAAATACATAAGTATCTCTAATACCTCCATCAACACCATTAGAATTTACATCATTAAATTTCTTAAAGATTGGAAAATTCGTTTTAATCGAATTGGTAGAATACTGATAGATTACTCCATCAACATCAGAAGCTGCATCGTAAGCATAATCCTCTGGTTGATAAACCCAGTATTTATTTAATCTTTCATTTAACTCAGCTGTACTTAGAGTGCTTTTAGGGTAATAAATTACTGTATCACCTACACTTATATAATCCGTTCCAAAATCAGAAGTATATGAAGTTTCTTCTGTTGCCAGCAATGCACGGAAGAAAGTAACATCATCTCTGGTATCATTGTCTTCGAATAAAGTATAAAAATAATCCGTTGGCATCGCTGAAAAAGTCTTCTCACCATAGGTACTTGTAGTTCTTTCTATTCCGATATAATTGTAGACCTGGTTTTGAATAATTCCCTGCTTGTTATTATTACGATCATCAATTTCTCCGTTTTCACTATACTGTATAGAAAATAAAACTTCATCATTTTCCTGATTATCGTAATCAAATACTTCGGCATAAGATTGGCTTCTGATATCATAAGAACCAATTGCTGATTCAGCTAGGCTTGCAGCAGTTGTAAAATCATTTTCTCCTGCAAAAGATTTATATCCGCGAGTCGTATACACATCAGCTAACACGTGCTGAGCAGCTCTTTTGGAGAAACGTCCAAAATCAGGATTTGATTCCAAATCAGGAATTGCCTCTTCTAAATCCTTAATAATTTGAGCAAAACACTCCTCCTCGGTAGAACGAGCATAAGTAAAATCGATAGAAGCAATTTCGTTCAAATACAAAACGACACCTCCAAATTGTTGTACTAAATTGTAGTAAGCCAAAGCTCTTAATCCCTTAGCTTGAGCAATACCATAGGCTTTTGCTTCTAAATTAGAATCGCTCCAGGCGATTTCGTTTTCGTAACGATTAATAACAGCATTTGCTTTACTAATTACCGAATAATTATTACTCCAAACACCGCTGAATCCATCTTTCAAATTAACGTAATCATTAGATGCATTATAGCTATATAGAGGATCTTGCGTTGTAAACATATCTGTACCATAAAACATCGATCCATATTGCTTATAAACCCCACGTTCAGCCGCATACACACCAACAACCAATTCATCGGCAGTAGATTCATCAATATAACTCTCTTCAGTTATTTCAGATGGATTTTCTTCCTCTAAATAACTATTACACGAGCTAAATCCAAACAAGAGACTTAACAGTGAACTCGTATATAATAATTTCTTTACTATTTTCATATATTCAAAATTTTTAAAACTCCAGAGTTTAGTGAATAAAGATTCAGTTCATCCTCCTCTTTATTCACTTTCCTCTTCTACGGTTTTAGTATTTTAATTTTATTAGGTCTTACAAATCAAATTTTAATCCAAACAATACTGTACTTACAGAATAAGCCATTCCGTAAGAATTTTGTAAACCTGTTTCAGGATCTGGACCTTTATAATTTGTAAACGTAAATGGATTTTGAAGATCAAGAGATAATCTACAGTTAGAGATGTGAAGTTTATCTGTTAAACTTCTTGGAACTTTGTAACCAAAACCAATATTACCCACTTTCACGAATGACATATCTGCAAAATACCACTCAGAATCTGATCCAACACCTACCATTGGGTTAGTTGCATCTTGATTATTTGGACTCCAATAATCCATATCAATACGATTGAATTTTGCTTTATCCCCATTATGAGTTGCGTAATTCTGATAAAATTCTGAGTGACCATAAACGCCCTGACGAGTGTACACCATTATTGAACAATCGAAATTTTTGTACTTGAATTTATTTGTCATACCACCAGTCCAATCTGGAGAATGAGAACCAATCACAACTTTATCTTCAGAATTAATGATATCATCATTATTCTGATCTACAAACTTATATTGTCCTGGAACATATCCATAAACAGCAGCCTCAGCAGCTTCATCCATTTGCCAGATACCCGCTTTTTCGTAAGAGTAAACAGCATCAATTGGCTTACCTACCTGAAGCACGCCATGTTTTCCGTAAACCTCTTTATCTACATTACCAGTAAGGGCAACAACTTCATTGTTATTTTTTGAGAAGTTAATGCTGGTTTCCCATTTAAAGTTATCTGTTTGAACATTTACTGTATTCAGAACTAATTCAATTCCTTCATTTCGAACAGAACCATAATTTCCTTCGGCAGAAGAGAAACTAGTTAAACTCATTAATGATTTTCCTAAGATAGCATCAACTGTCTTTTTGTTATAATATTCAGCTTCTAATCTAACTCTACCATCAAATAATCCAACGTTTACACCAATATTGTATTCCTTAGATCTTTCCCAGCTTAAATCTTCATTCGATAAATCAGCAATTACCTTTGCAGCTGTAGCATTACTACCGAACACATAACTATCATCAGTTAAATATGCCTGAGATGCATAACGACTTACAGTAGCATCATTACCTGATTCACCATAACTCATACGAAGTTTAAGGTTTGATATCCAATCTATATCAGCCATAAAATCTTCCTCACTCATTCTCCAAGCGAAAGCTGCAGAAGGGAAAAATGCCCACTTGTTACCTTTAGCTAATTTCGAAGATCCATCATATCTACCTGTAAAGGTAAATAAGTATTTCTCATTGATATTATAATTGATACGAGAAGCAAAAGAAGACAATGTTTCTTTTGAATAGAAAGTATCGTAATCTTTAATATCATCACCGCCTTCAGTATTGTAAAATGAATAAGAATCCGAATCAATATTTCGAACCTGAAGAATTGAACCTTCTTCTTGCTGATAGTAAATAGAAGTGATAAATGTAGCTTTTAAGTTATGACCTTCAGCAACATCAAAATCGAAGTTTGCAATATTATCCCATGCATAAGAATTACTAAAATCGCTATTGTTATAAGCACGTGTACGAGATTGATCGTTACGAGCAGTTTTTGTTAGCAAACCTCTGTACTCGCCATATCTCTCTGTTGTAAACTCAGGAGCAAAATTAGTCTTAAAATTAAACCATTTATTTGGCTTAAATTCTAAAAATGCATTGGCAATAAAATTGTACTTGCGAGTATTTACAGTCCAGGAACCTTCCGATTCATAAAGAGGGTTAATAAAACGTACATCCTGAGCATCAGGAATTAATTTAACAGAACCATCTTCATTATAAGGATTCACTGTTGGAGCCAAACGAAATGAACTTCTAAAAAGCTCCTTACTTCCTTCTTCACGCTCTGAATAAGCAAAATAAGATCGCACACCAGCAGTAAATTTATCACCAATTTTTTTCGAAATTGAAGAACTAATATTATAACGTTCATAATCTTCAATTCCCATTAAACCTTCATCTTTAGTATAGGCAACCGAAGTATTATAAACCAATCCATTTTCTCCTCCAGAGATTCCAACAGTATGACTTGTTTGAGTACCTGTCTTTCTTAAAAGATCAGCCCAATCGGTATAATTTTTATTAGCTACATTATTTCTTTCATTCTCATCAAAAAATTCTGTATCCGTATTAATCACTATATTGTTATAATCTGCAACAGTAGCAACACCATCATCCCACAGACTTCTCCATTGAGCTCCTTTTAGATTATCAGAAACAAAATCAACATACTGATCACCCGAGAAAAAATCTGGTCTGTTTACGGCATGATTTACACCAAAACTTCCGTCATAGGTAATTCTCATTTTACCACTAACACCTGATTTTGTTGTAATAATAACTACACCATTAGCACCACGAGAACCATAAATTGCAGTAGCAGAAGCATCCTTTAAGATATCCATTTTCTCAATATCCGCAGGATTAATAATACTAATGTCACTCATGAAAATTCCATCTACCACATACAATGGTTTCGACAAATCATCATCTAAATCATCACTCACACCATCTTTACCAACATTCGTGTTTTTAATAACGGTATTACCACGAATTTTAATTGAAAGTGGAGCTCCAGGCTTAGAGCTTAATCTACGAACATCAACCCCAGCAATCTGCCCTTGAATGGCCTGACCAATGTCGGTTTTTTTCATTTGTGTTAACTTCTCGGTATCAAGAGAAGAAACAGCACCTGTTAAGTCACTTTTCTTTACTGAACCGTAACCAATCGCAACAACTTCATCCAACCCGATTGATGAAGTAGCTAATTGCACTTGATAAACAGTCTTTTTTCCATCTAATACAATTTCTTGTGTTTCGAACCCAACAAAAGAAAATACAATAGTACCTGCTCCATCGGGAACAGCGATTGCAAATTTTCCATCAATATCTGTTACTGTACCAGTTGTGGTACCTTTTATTATAACAGATACACCTGGCATTGTTACACTTTGGTCATCTACGACCACACCAGACACTTCTAACGTTTGCGCCCACGCGTTAGACGTTAATCCTATTAATAAGGCTAGCATCAATAATTTTAACTTAAATTTCTTCATAGATTTTTTTGGTTTAGTAAACAAATCTTGCCACGAATGTACCTCGAAACCGTTTCCGACAAATGGACACATTTTCCAAAAGCATGGACATATCATTCACACATCCAAACCTATTGTTTTTACTACACATATAGAAGAATAATTTAATGAAAATATTTCATTTTTGATATAGTTTAGGGAAGGCTTTCACAATAAAATCCTGTGAAAACACTCCAATTTTCAAGATAACAATCATGAAAACAAGCTGCAATTATTCATTAATTCAATTATGAATTACATCGAAATAATAAATAGCAAAACACAATGTATTTATTTAAAAATTAATCTTGATAATTGAATATTTATCACAATTACAAACGACGACCAGACTGAAAGAAAATCTCACTGGCTTTTTTAAATTCTGATACATTACTTAAAATAGTGATATGAATTATACTAGAGACAAAGAAAAATCATTATTTTTTTCCTTAGAAGATTTCACAGTTACAAGTCAGACATTACCTTCTGGAAGCTGAGTCTCTTATAATATCGAAAGGACTGTACATCCCTTTGTTTACTACATTCACTCAACTAGGTTAAAGAAGCTATCCTTAAAATAAGAATTACGAAATAATAGAAAAGCACCTTCGATTCTATCAAAAAGAATTCCCTAGAAATTTATGAAAACATAAACTCCCAGGGAATCGCTAAAAAACTAATCACACTATATTTTCTTATAATGCACTCTCGTATATTGACATCGCATTAGCCAATGTTACTTCTTTAGGGTTACCTCCAGTACAAACATCTGCCAAAGCATTTTTTGCCATAAGCTCAAAATCTTCAGGCTTTGCTCCTAATTCTTTAATTCCTGATGGTATTCCAACATCCTTGGATAAAGATGAAATTGCATCTAAGGCTGCTTCTGCCGCTTCTTGAGTGCTCATGGCTGAAATATCAACACCCATTGCCTCTGCAATTTTAGCAAATTTATCAGGACTAGCTGGTAAATTAAAACGCTCTACATGTGGCAATAAAACTGCATTTGCTACTCCATGAGGTGTATTGTACTGTCCACCTAATTGATGCGCTGCAGAGTGAACAAATCCTAATCCACAATTTGAGAAAGCTTGCCCCGCAATAAATTGTGCCCAAGCCATTTTACTTCTTGCTTCTAGGTTTTTACCATCCTTAACCGCATCTCTTAAGCTTTCACTGATCAATTGAATCGCATAAATTGCCATGTGATCGGACCAATGAAAAGCTCCTGCAGAAACATAAGCTTCAACAGCATGAGTCAATGCATCCATCCCTGTTGCAGCAGTTAGGGGAGCTGGCTTATTTAGCATTAGTTCAGGATCGTTAACAGCAATAGAAACCAAACAGTTTTTATCTACCATTACCATTTTAACTTTACGCTCTTCATCGGTAATTACATAGTTAATTGTTACCTCGCTAGCAGTTCCTGCAGTTGTGTTAATAGCGGCAGTTGGAGTTCCTTTCTTTTTAGAAAGATTAATTCCTTCGTAATCTTTAATTTCTCCGCCATTAGTAGCTAATATTCCAATTGCTTTACCACAATCCTGAGGAGAACCTCCGCCAATAGTTAGGATAAAATCACAATTGTTTTCTTTAAAAATAGCTAAGCCATCATTTACGTTCGCACATGTTGGATTAGGTTTAACTTCGTCAAAAACGACATAATTAACTCCTTGAGCATCTAATAAATCGGTAACGCTTTTTACAACTCCTAGCTCGTTTAAGATTTTATCAGTAACAACTAGCACTTTACTAACGGCTAAGTCTTTAATTTCTTCAGCTAAATCGACAATTACACCAGGCCCCACTAAACTCAAAGGTGGTAAGTAAATTCTTCTTTTCTCTAACATCTCGTTTATTGTATAAAAATTAGATAAAAGGGGCAATTCTAACGAACAGCCCCTTCAAATATTATCTGCTTAAATAAATTGTTCCAATTCGGTCAGCTGCTCGTTACTCAAGCCAACAGGATCGAATCCGGCTGACCATGCTGTTAATAGTAGCTTTGCTCCTTTGTTTGCTACATCCAGGTAATCGAAAGCTCTTTCAACATCTTCTCCTGTTGCTGTTGCTCCATGCTTCTCCCAAAGCGAAACATTATAATTTTTTAGCCCCTCGATGGTCTTATCCGCTAAATCTTCTGAACTAGATAAAGCATAAGGTGTACAATGCACTCCTTTTGGTACAAACACTTTAATTTCCGGACACATCTTCCATAAAGAATGGTTCAACTTATCCTGGTCGTTAAAAATAGGATGATGACTCATCACAATCAATTCGATTGGATGGGTGTGGACAATTGCTTTATGTGTTGGATTATTTACACTATTAAATTGATGGATTTTAACATGAGAAATCAGTTCGCAAGTGGGACCGAAATTTTCTTTTTTACCACCCCAAACTATTGAATAGCCGGTAGCATCATCGTTAATTTTTAAGATGCAGGCAGCCTCTTCAATACGATTAATTAGGTGTCGAAGATGACATCCTGTTCCTGAAATAAATACAACCAGTCCTGCAACATTTTTTGGAAAATCATAATCAAAATATCGATCAGGATTACTAAGTTCTACTCCTTTAAAATAATCCGATAAGTTGATAGAAATATTCCCTGCATTTCGCTCTGCCCATTCTCGATTCCATAAGTATCCTGCAATTTCAGACACCTTATCTATTTCTTTTTGAACTCCTTCTGGTAAATTCGTCAAGCTATTCATAACTCTACTATTATATTTATATACTAATTTTATTATTTCTTTCATTATTGAGTTTTATATGCTCAATCCTTATTTTCGAATAAGACCCTTTCAATAAAACATATAAAAAACACTAGCCTTTCGCTAAAATTTTACTCGAATACTTGCCATAAAATGCAATTACAACAAAACACAATAAGGGTAAAATAAAGGATGCATTCACCGCAGGTAAGAACCCAACGGTTCCTAAATCCATAATCATAGCTTGTAGCATTGGCATAATAGCTCCACCAACAATGGCCATAACTAATCCTGCAGATCCTAAGGTTGTATCCTGGCCCACATTTCCCAAGGCTATGCCGTAAATTGTTGGGAACATTAAAGACATGAATACTGATGTTGCAACCAAACAATATAAACCAGGCAAACCAACAATAAAAATCGCACAGGCTGTTGTTGTTATTCCGCCAATGGCAAACCACATTAAAAGTCTACTTGCATTAACGTACTTCAAAATAAAAGTGCTGGCTAAACGACTTACAATGAACAGTCCCATGGCCACCATATTATGATATTGCCCTGCTTCTTTTGTTAATCCTAAACTCTCGGCATACTGAATAATAAATGTCCAACACATAATTTGCGCAGCCACATAGGCAATTTGAGCGATAACACCAGTACGATATACCTTATTTTTAAACAACCTCTTCATAGATTGCAAAGGGTGCATTTCTTCATGAGTGGCAGTATCAGGCATTTTAACCACAGCAATAAGTATTAACATCGCAAGAACAACAAGCCCCAAGGCTACATAAGGATCTCTAATAACAGCAAGATCGTGCAATTTATCCAAGGCTTTGGTAGCCTCATTCAACGTTGAGAACTCTATCTTATTTCCTGTCGCGTCAAAATGATTATCAGCATTTAAGTTTGCCAAAACAAATCTTGCTGCAACAGTCATCCCAATAAATGAGCCCATTGGATTAAAGGACTGTGCTAAATTTAGTCGACGGGTAGCTGTTTCTTTCGATCCCAACGAAAGAATAAACGGATTGCATGTGGTTTCTAAAAAAGCAAGGCCGAAAGTTAATACATACAAGGAACCCACAAAAAAACCAAACATTTGGAATTGAGCGGCAGGATAAAATAAAAGAGCTCCTAATGCATATAAACCAAGACCTAGTAAAACCCCTTTTTTATAACTGTACCTTTGTGCAAACAATGCGGCTGGAATAGCCATGGTAGTATATCCTCCGTAAAAGGCAAATTGAATTAAAGTAGCCTTGGTGTTTGTTAATTCCATTACCGTTTTAAAAGCCGCCACCATTGGATTGGTAATATCATTGGCAAATCCCCACAAAGCAAAAAGACTTGTAATAAGGATGAATGGAATGAAATATTGTTTTTCTACAACTTTAGCTTTACTACTCACAATAAATTATTTTAGAAGTTTCTATTGGGGTCACCCCTTTTTTTAATAGGATATTGCCATACTTTGCAGTCTCACCAGTAATTACAACGGCATAAGCTTCGCTTGCACGTTCATAAAATGCATAACGATCTACCCTTTGTAATGATTTAACATTAGAATTAGTTTTCTTAATGCTTTTCATATACGAAAGTTCAACATTAGCATCAAGCTGATCTCCCTCTACGGCACTCATCATAACTAATGGATAATCAACATAATGATCTAACTCAAATAAAGGTAAAATTGCTTCTAACAAATCGGGTATCTTAATACCATCGGCACGCAATACGTTATTATTATAACTCTCTCCTGGAAAATGAGCATCAGCCAATATAATTTCATCGCCATGCCCCATCTTGTATAAAACTGAAAGCAATTCAGGACTTAACAGATGTGATATTCCTTTTAGCATATTTCTATTTTTTTAACTTGATGTACTTATTATACAATTGATCGTAAACCAATCTGTTACCAGATGGATTTATTTCTTGCGGATGATATGAAATTCTTTGACGAGCTACATTTGCAGATTTATATACCCCAGTTCCTGCAAAAACGAACATTGATGCTCCTAATACGGTTGTCTCTTTCTGATCGATTAACTGAATTGGGACATTACAAACATCAGCGCGAAGCTGATTCCATAATCTATTCTTGGAACCTCCTCCAACACAAATAATTCTCTCTGTTTTAAAGTTACCCGCAATTTCCAAAGCTTCCATACCTTCTCGAAGCCTGAATGCCAGACTCTCAAGAAATGCTCTGTACAATTGACTTCTGCTTGTATTAATTGTTAAACCTGTAATTGTACCACTGTTAATACTTGAACCATCGTCATAAAAAGCAGGATCAACCATTACACCCTTTGCGCCAGGCATTTCAAGCTCAGCTTCTTTTATCATTAACTCGTAAAGTTCGTCTCCATTTAATTCTGGATAAAAGTTTTTAGAAAACCATTCCATAACCCCTGAACTTAACCAGTTTTGTCCGATGTTATAAACACCAGCAATTGAGTCTAACTCGGTAGTTAAATTATTCTCCAATTCTTTTGTCGAAGCAGAAAATGAAGCACTTCTCGACATTAAGATTTCCCAGGTTCCTGAACTAAGTACAGGCTGATTTAATTGGGCTCCGGAACCAAAAATGGCAAATTGAGTATCATGTCCAGTTACAAATACAGAAACTCCTTCTGGAATACCTGTTAAAACACAGGCTTCACTGTTAAGTTCTCCAACTTTTTCTCCGGGCTCAGCAATATCTCCAAATATTCCTTTGTCAATACCTAATGCACCCGTTATATGATCCGAAAATTTTCTTTTACCAAGATCTGCCATCATCGCAGTACCCATCATGGTGGCATCATTCTTCAATGCTCCGGATAACTTGTGAATTAAAAGTGATGGTATGAATAAAAATCGATGAGATGATTCGATTACTTCAGGCTTATTTTCCTTAAACCATATCATTTTATTGATTGTGTTAAAGGCATAAGGATAAACACCACTAATTTTATAAAGTTCCTCTAATGAAATGTATTTGCTTATATTATCCATTATTGGCGCTGTTCGCTGACATTGCCAGGAAATAACTGGATAAAGTAATTCTCCTTTTTCATCAACAAATGTTCCATCAACACCAAAAGTTGTAACTGTAATTCCAGCAATTCTAGAGGTATCTATTTGAGAAGTAACAACTCGAGAAGATTCACATAACTTATTCCATAATTTTTCTAAATCCCAAATTCTTCCTCCCGGATAATTAGGATCTTCATCCGTTTCATTTGACCTGGAATGAGAGGCCAAAATTAATCCACGCATATCCATGGCAATTACCCTTACATTGGTTGCCCCACAATCAAATACAACAGCTATGTCTTTTTCCTGCATATTTTAAGCTTCTAACAGACTTTCTCAAAGTATACAACCTTAAGAAAGTCTTTGTATTTATAATCCGATTATTCGCTTACTTACGTCCATAAAGTGGACCATAAGTATCACAAGCTCTATAATCTGAACCTTCTTTATCTTCACCAAATGCAGACCATGCACTAGGACGGAATATATTGTCCTTGTCAACATTGTGCATATTTACGGGAATTCGCAACATAGAAGCCAGAGTAATTAAATCGGCACCAATATGACCATAACTTATAGCACCATGATTTGCTCCCCAGTTAGCCATTACTGAATAAACATCTTTAAATGCACCTTCTCCGCTTGTTCTTGGTACAAACCAAGTTGTTGGCCATGTTGGATTTGTCCTTTTATCTAAAACAGTATGAATTTCATCAGGTAATTCTACGGTCCATCCTTCAGCAATTTGAAGTACAGGTCCCATTCCTTTTACCATATTTACACGACACATGGTTACTGGCATTTCTCCTTCAGTTCTAAATTTTGAAGAATATCCACCTCCTCTAAAATAGCCTCTATCAGCTTGTGGCCATACAGTTTTATCTAAACATTTTTGAACTTCTTCTTCTGTAATTTCCCAGAAAGGTTTCATTGCTGGTTTACCTTCTGTATCTTTTTGTTGTGCAGTAGCGTCAAGCGTAGTAGATCCAGAGTTAATCAAGTGAATAATACCATTTTCGGCTAAACCAGTTAATTCTTTTCCACTTACTCGTTTCACTGCATCAGGGCTCCAGTAAGTTCTTACATCAGAGAAAATTTGTGCTGTATTGCTTAATAAGTGTCCAAATAACATTGATACACTATTTAAACTATCATTTTCAGTAGCAAACACAAAAGCCTCACGAATACCATTCCAGTCGAATGATGAGTTTAAAACAGCTTCTGTAAAATCGGCATTAGGCTGATAATCCGTCCATTGACGTTGCCCTTGAAAACCTCCAAGAATTGCATTTCTACCCAATCCTTCTTCTCTATATCCTTTTTCTATCACTTTTTGATTACCGATCATCATATCACGACAAATCAAAGTCATTTTAACAACCGTTTCCCATTCTTCTTTCTTCCTTTCTGCTGTTGCCTGTTTTTCAGGGGCATTTGGATCTTCACCTTCCTTACAGTTTTCTTTAGTCCAGGCTAATGCCTTTTTAAATTCCTCCTCATCGTAAATACCTTCATCAATGCGACGTAGAATTTCAACCGACTCAACAAATTCAGTACGGATTCCTAAATAATCCTGAAAGAAATTCGAATCAACCATCGACCCTGCAATTCCCATAGAACTGTAGCCAATAGATAAATACGATTTTCCATTCATTTGCGCTACAGCAAGAGCCGATTTTACGAATCGTAATAACTTCTCCTGAACATCAGCAGGAATAGCTGTATCTCCAGCATCCTGCACATCGCGGCCATAAATACCGAAAGTTGGTAATCCTTTTTGAGTATATCCTGCCAAAGCCGCGGCTAAGTAAACAGCTCCCGGACGTTCGGTTCCATTAAATCCCCAAACTGCTTTTGGCAATAGTGGATCTGTATCCATAACCTCGGTACCATAACACCAGCAAGGAGTAACAGTTAAAGAAACACCAACGCCTTCTTTTTTAAATTTATTGGCGCACATTGCAGCTTCTGCAACACCTCCAATGCAAGTGTCGGCAATAACACATTCAACTTTCTCACCACTTGGAAACTTTAGATTTTCTTCAATAAATTTTGCTGCTGATTTTGCAAGATCCATTACCTGATTTTCCAATGATTCTCTCACACCATTTTCTCGTCCATCAATTACGGGTCTAATTCCAATTTTTGGTAAATCTCCAATTAATCTACTAGCCATTTCTATATATTTTCGTTTGTGATAGTTAATATTATTCTTTGATACAAAAATGTATACAACTTAGTACTTATGAAATGTTTAGTTTTTGTAAATTTGTATCTGTTTTAAACATCGCTAATATGGAGACATTTAAGAAAATACCCGATAAAGCTGATCCATCTGATATTTTACAGATATTTCCCAGATATAATTTACAATTACACTGCTGCAGATATTGGTGGCTGCAAAATTGGGAGTTTAATGAATTATCGTTCCCTTTTTGGCGGATATATCACAATAGCTATCAGGGAGCTATTATATTAAATGATAATGTAGAATATGCTTTAACACCTGATAAGATTGTATTAATTGCACCTAATACTTCCTACTCAACACGAATGTTCGATAACGAAATTCCTAAAATTGGCTATTCTTTAAAAGGGGGAAGAGTGAACTCTACTTTCAGTTCAAAACAAGTTATCGATGAGCAGTTCGTATTGCACTTATTTATCCATTTTAATATTGGAATGCCATACGATAATGTTTCACCTGGCATATTTATCTTCGATTTAACTGAGCATTTACGGGAAAAATTACAAATAATAAAAAGACATCTGAATTATGAGCCTACCCGATTTAGTTTTCATTCAAGTTTAGCCATTCAGTCTTTAATTGGGGATTTATTATCTGAACTACCAGAAGAAAAATGGGATTTAATTACGAAAGATTATCGCATATTAGAAGTTTTAAACCATGTAGAATCGAATATAGACAGCGAATTAGGCAACACAACTTTAGCCAATAAAGCCAAATTAGCTACCAATGCATTCACACGCCTTTTTACAGAAGAAATAGGAGTTTCGCCTCAAAAATATGTAAAGAAAAAGAGAATTGACAAAGCATGTATATTCCTTCATCACTCAAATTTATCGATAGATGAAGTGGCAATACAAACCGGATTTGCTGACAGATATCATTTCTCCAGAATCTTTAAACAAATAACAGGTATATCACCTGCAAAGTATAAAAAAGTTTTTGGAATGAAATAAAGCCAAATATGTAAAACCAAAAAGAGGTAGCATCTGAATGCTACCTCCTATATAAATTCATACAAAAATTATATCTGTAATTAAGCTTTACTTTCATTCATCGAGAAAGCCAAATAAAGCAGATAAACTGCACTTACAAGAATTACGATAACCGCACCTACCTGCGAACCTAGTCCATCAGACATCAATCCCATGATGAATGGAATTATTGCTCCTCCAAATACACCTGTAATCATCAAACCAGAAATCTCATTCGCTTTATCGGGACGAGACTGAATCGCATGACCAAAAATAATTGGAAAAACATTAGCAATGGTAAAACCAATTACTGCATAAATTGCAAATACGGCCATTTTATCGCCAATAAAAATCAAGGCAATTAAAGCCAAAACTGCAGCAACAATATTTATTTTAAAGAATTTGTACGAAGAAAATCTTGCTAAAAAGAAAGCTCCTAAAAATGCACCTAAAGTACGGAATGCAAAATAAACACTTGGACCATAACCTGCATCAATAGAGCTTAAGCCACAACGTTCCATTAGAATTTTCGCCGATGCTGTATTAACTCCAACATCTACTCCTACTACAAATAAAATTCCCAAAAACATTAAAAAAATCGTTTTATCCTTTAGGATTTCAATAATATCACCAAAAGAACTTGCTTTTCCTTCGATAGGATCTTCATGAATAGGTGTTGCTAACAACCAAACTGTTGAAAGAAGTGTAATTACTGCATAAATTGGGAATATGTATTGCCAATTATCCAATTGTATTGCTGCAAATGCTGCAATAAATGGTGCACTAAATGATGAAATGGCTTTCACAAACTGACCCGCTGTTAAACTACTGGTCAACTTGTCTCCTTTAACAACATTTGTAAGCAATGGATTTAAGGATACCTGCAATATTGTATTTGCAATTCCCAACAAAGCAAATGCGAACAAAGAGGTAATAAAACTATAATCGATTAGTGGAATAAACATGGCCACAATTGTAATTATATTACTTAAAAGCACTGTCTTTTTTCTTCCAATTTTATTCATCAACAAACCAGTAGGAATTGAGAAAATCAGGAACATTGAAAACAATGCAACTGGAATCAAATTTGATAAAGTATCCTGAAAGGCAGGACTATACGAACCTAACAAATCTTCTTTTACGTGGGCTGATGTTATTCCAACCACATCGCAAAATCCCATAACAAAAAATCCAAACAGTACAGGAAGAATTTTTGAAATTGATATTTTTTTACTCATAATTATAAATTAATAATTGATATTTAATTCACTTTTAGTTCTCAATAAAATAGATTACATCAAAGGAATAGTTGCTTTAATTGTATCCCAGTAATCAGAATTTAACATTCGTGCACTTCCAATAATTGCAGCATCCTCTTTTAAAGAGGAAAGATGAATCTGAGTGCTTACTCCCTGAGCTTTCAAAGCCGCTTCAAAAGCTGGTCCGAATAAATTATAGGCACCTGTAACATTACCACCAATTACCAGAACTTGAGCATCAAATTTCTTTAACCATGGACCTAAAAATTCACCTATATTTCGCCCAAACTGAGTGAATATATCGGCTGCCTTAGAATTTGTCGAAGCTGCCTCTGCAATTGGACGAGCTCCAGAAACTTCCAAACCTGTTTCTTCCTTGTATCTCTTAATAAACCATCGGGTTGAAAATGAATCATCAGCAATTCCATCTGCATAAGGCAAATGCCATACACATCCCATTTCTGGAACACTATCGCCATCTACAACTGGAACACCAGAATCAACAAAGGCAGAACCAAAACCAGTACCCAATGTAATTGACATATTCTTAACTGCATCTGAAGCACTTCCCAACCAAGCTTCACCAACTGCAAAAGCGGATGCATCATTCATAAAGCGAAGCGGAGTAGAATCATCAAGCCCAAGTAAAACTTTCAATTTTGAAGCGACATCCACGCCATTCAAACTCTCGTATTTATCCACTTGAGCAAAACGACCAATTCCATTTTCATACTCAAATGGTCCTGGCATACCAAAACCTATTCCTGCTAAATCATCTTTACTGATTCCTTTTAATGATTTAACCAAAACATCAGCCCAACTTTTAAGAATTGTAGCTTCGTCGGCTTTATTATCTACATCTCCTTCGTTATGGGTTCCTTCTACCAATTTTCCTTTTTCCAAATCAACAAGTGCACATGAGATATGACTCCCTCCTACATCGGTTCCAATTGCGTATTTTTTCATAATAATTTTAAATATCTAAATAATTTTCTTTCTGATTCAATTTAACTTCTTTTCAAAGCCTTTTTAATGGCTTTTTTCACCAATTTCTCCATTACTTTATATCCTTCAACACCCGGATGAACCGTATCTCTTCCATACTCTTTCTTTAATCCTTTTTGCTCATTCACCATAGGTTTGTAGTAATCTACATACACGATCTTATTTTTCTGAGCATACTCTTTAATCAGTTTATTGAGAACAATAATTTTATCGGCTGGCTTAATTTCTTTGCGCCAAGAAAAAGAAGTAGCAGGCAGAACACTTGTCATAACTACCTTAATTCCATTCGCCTGAGCCAACTCAACCATAGAAAAAATATTTCCAGCAATTGCTTCGATACTTATGGGTCCTTTGTTCTCGGCAATATCATTTGTTCCTGCCGAAATCACCACTACTTTCGGATTTAATTCAATCACATCAGGTCTAAAACGAAGCAACATTTGAGAACTCACCTGTCCACTAATACCTCTATTAATGTATGGATTTGAGCTAAAAAAAGAGGAATCGTATTTCTCCCACTTTTCGGTAATCGAGTTCCCCATAAATACAACACGGTTTTCTCCTGCCGATGGCGCTACCAATTCAGAGTTAGCCTTCGCATATCGTCCTAAATTAGCCCAATCTTGAGCCATTGATGATGAACTTAAACATCCAATAAACAAGATCACCAGAAGTGACTTTAAACTTTTCATACTAGTCATTTTTAGATTGATTTTTTAATTTTCTTCGCTGATATTTACAAGCTAGATCGGCAATTCTTTGATGTAAAAAAGATGGGTAATCGTCTCCTGTATGCGTACTTCCTCCTTTAGCTCCAACCCAAAAAGTGATGGAATCGCCAAAACACATGATCTTCCAGTATTTTGACAACAATTGATTACTACTTAAAAATTCAAACACTCGATCAGCTACCCGTTTGTATCCAATCTTGCTTGGATGAACTCCATTATTTCCACTTTGTTTTATTAACAATTGTATTAATGAATTTTCGACACTGGATTTTCCATGATCTCTTTAGCCATATCGGGATTCGTCTTTTCAACCCCAGTAAATAAGTATAACAACATACCAGCATCGGAGGGATCAAAGTTTTTTCCACCTTTCTTAATACAAGTCTCCTGTCGGGAATACAACCAATCCCAAGCTCCTTTTTTATACCGTTTATTTTCTCTAGCAGATGATGTTTTCATCCAATCAAAATGCTTAATAGCACAATTCAGTCCGAGATAGTCCTTTCCTCCATTTTGATCTGCAATTTTTACAAATTTCATTTGACCACCTTTCTTGCTGCCAAAATTTTTCTGCATCATGTCAAAAGTCCAACCTTTATGTTCGGGCTCCCAATCGTATGAATTTGCAGCATGTTTATTGTTCCAATTCGAATGAGAAATTACAGTTACAAACTTGCGCTTAGCAAAATTCGATCGTCTGATTCCTTCCCCAACAACCTGCATGGGTCCGGCAGCTATAATAAACAGCGGATTATCTTCCGACGACTCATTGATTACCCGAGCCATTGCATTGTACGCTTTTTCTGGATTATCAACAGCGCAAATAAAATTTGATTTCTTAAATCCGAACATCTTAGCCCCGCCTAATACACTTTCCTTCATCTGTTCATAAGCAGTTAATCCTCCTTTACCAATTGGTACCTGTAGATTACTACCCCAAACATGGTCACTATAAGTATACAAGACCATTCTATTTTGCAAGCCTTTTGCCGCAATCAAACTAAGCGACAAGGGTGTTGCCGCCCAATCATCATGATCATGCTCATTACCATCCGAACTAATAGCAATACGACCTTTGCCTTGCCATAAAGATGTTTGCGATAAGGCTGATAAACTAATCGTTACACAAAATAAAAATATCGTTATTTTTTTCATCTGTCATCTATTTACTTTCATTCTTTTTTATAAATCCGGGCTAGAATTACTTCAAAACAACACGAACTAAATAGGTAGCAATCCCCACTCAACATGTTATTCCCTTAAATTCAATCCTACTGCAAAGCTGATTCAATTTCGTTCTTATACACTTTATTGAAGTTTTGCAACAATGATAAGTCCTATTGAAAACCGCTGCAAACGATAGCAATATTCCAGCAAAAAAAAGAAATAGAAAGCCGAACTTTCTCATTTCTTTTTTCTTCAACTAACTACTTACTAGACAATTCACTTGATTCTATCTTCTTTAGCTTTAACAAAGCTTCTAAAAAGTAATAATCAGCGTAAATAATTGGAATATCAATTTCTTTATTTTTAGGTTTATGTCCTGTAGAGTGTAATAAAATTGCCTGATTTTTATCCCCACTTAAATAATTTGGTGATGATAGAATTTTAAGTAGTGAAATTGCTGCTTCCTTATACTTGTTCTTTACCACTTCATCATCTATTAATTGATAAAGTTCCAACATACCACAAGCAGCAATAGCCGCAGCAGATGCATCTTTTGGTGTTTCAGCTGTTAGTGGTGCATCAAAATCCCAATAAGGAATACCATCTTCAGGCAAACGCTCTAAAAATTTATCAGCCATTTTCATTGATGTCTCTAGAAATTCTTTTTTCCCTGACTCTCTATAAGCCATAGAAAAACCATAAATTCCCCAAGTTTGACCCCTAGCCCACATCGAATTATCGGCATAACCTTGGTGTGTCTTTCCTTCAATAAACGCTCCTGTTTTATCATCAAATGATCCTAAATGAAAAGCTGAATAATCAGGACGCACAATATGCTTCATTGTAACTTCAGCATGGCTAATCGCGATATTTTTCAAGCGTTCTCCTCCGCCATTCTTTGATGCCCAAAACAATAATTCCAGATTGATCATGTTATCGATAATCGTATTATGAGGATACTGTTTTTTCGAAGGCCAAGAGTGAATACTTCCTACAATTGGATTGTAAAGCGTAGCTAAAGTATCAGCGGCAGCTAACATTATTTTTTTATATTCTGGATTCCCTGTTAAGCGATAACCATTACCATAACTGCAATACACTTGAAACCCTATATCATGGTCATGAGCTGGTGTATAAGCAATTTCTTTAACTGAAGCCGTAAATAATTCGGCCTGCTTTTTTATATCCTTATCGCCCGAAAACTCATAAGCATACCATAGTACACCAGGCCAAAATCCACTACACCAATCCTTAACTGTAACACAATTCCAATTGGTACTGTCTTTACGTATACGACGAGGGAAATGAGTATAATCGTTTAAATCATTAGCACTTTTTTTGATTTTCACCACACTACTCTCCAAAACCTTATTCACATTAAGTACCTTTTTATCTTTTGAAAAAGATGTACAGCTACTCGACATCAACACGATACTTACAAACCCCACAAAAATCTTACTAATTCTCATATTCTTAACTTCTTATATTATTTACGACTTCATCTATAAAAGTCTTATTTTAATCGAATATTATAACCCGACTTGTATTCTTTTTCCTTTCCCTTTTTCAAGGATATTTTTACTGGAGCATCGGCAGAATAGAAAAACTCTCCATCTACAAATCTCAGCTCTGCAGTAACCTCTCCATTAACCGCTTCAATACAATATTTTCCTTTTGTCAAAGATTTACCTTTCCCCAAGTATAGGTATTGAAATCCATCTTTATTCTCTGATGCTATTCCAAAAATCCCCTGAAAAGAAAGATCAGACAATGGTTTATACAGCTTACTATCAATGGCATTACAAATAAACTGGGAAGCTCCATCTTTAGAACTCACCGAAAGAGCCACAAAATTATCAGAAGTAACCAATTTAGAAATCTTCTTCACCGATTTTTTACCTTCATTAAAAGATTCGAAGACTGCTACAAAAGGGTGCTTTTGAGCATTATTATTCGTCTGTCGAACTAGAATTGTTGGAGTTGTTAGTGGACTTCTATTTACCATTCCAGGAGTTATATCAGCTCGCAATGTAGAAGGCGGTGCATCAACCATATAAATTTCACGATTGTCTTGTCCCATCATCCACATCGTCGTTTTCAAACTTGGACTTACTTTATCAATTGTCCAAGTAGCAGTAAAATCATTCTTGTAATCTATCTTTCGAGGATTTGCAAAAAACGAATATGCTTTATGATGATGATTGCTAATGCGATCAACATTCTCTAAATCTAACAAGTCTCCCTGCCCATCTTTTAGACTTACCTCATCACCTAAAATATGTTGTACATAGTCGTTATCCAATTGATTTGAACGAAAAACATCTACATAATAACCTGATGTTGGAGAAGTTCGAACCATAGCAACCATGCGTCTTTTTTCATCAGCGCTAATATCTGCAAAAGAACAGCTAGCAGAAATTTCTTTAGTATTATAAAAGCTATTTGATGCATCCACAAAAGGGTCCATTGCATTGATCGTGATTTCTCCTTTGGTATAACCTGGCATTATGGTATTCGAACCGGTTATCTCACGATGGTAAGCTGCATCTTTCGACCAATAAGATTCATAAGCCGATGCATCTGGATTTAAGGCATAGCCATCGCCATAAAATTGCATGGCCAAACCATTGGGCGACAAGTGACCGCCTTTGCTACCTCCATATAAAGTAAACATCAATCCATTTTCCTCACTATTGCCATTTTTCATGATAATGTGACGATGATGCTCTGAATAAGCTGCGCTATGAAAAGGAAGTTCGCTACCCGATTCAGGAAGTGCTTCAAACAAACAAATTCCTTTCCAATCGATCTCACTACGACTGTATTGTCCGGAAGCAATGCCCTTGCGAATAACGGTTGCCATTTTTTTCGCATTTTCAGTATCGCCTTCCCAGGTGTAATAAGTAAGCATGTTGTCAAAAACGGATAAATCGGTAGGACCACCTCGCATATCTCCAACGACTACCAAATTTCCACGAGCATCTAACCAACCCAAATTGGCCATTGCTGCTTTTTGAATCAGTGGGTTATCCCCAATGGTATTTACTCCTGATTTATAAAGTGGCATTGCCATTTTCACGATTGCTCCAATCATGCCAGAAGCATATCCTGGAGATTCTGGCCAAAGTCCTGTTACGGCATCAAAATTTTTGATGAAATCAGGCAAAGCCTCATGATAATCGGTTGTAATTTTTGTGTAGTAAGGAATATAGTATTCTTTCCCTTTTTTGTCTTGATAATAATCGTTCGATTCGAGAACCAAAATGGAAGGAATAATATTTTTAAATCCATTTACATTCCAGTTACCACGTTTTCCTCCTCTAATTAAGCCTAAATCGATAAATCGTTTAAAAACAACTCCAGCTACTTCAGTCACATCTTTATGAATCGTCTTTAGATGTTCTGCTGGATGTTCATTTAGATAATCGTATAAGAAATCATAAATAAAAGCTGCGTTTATTTGACGATCATCATGAATTTGCTCGTAATCGTAGTAACCCATTATTCCACCTGGCTCGTAACCACCAGCACCTTTGGTCGATTTCTGAGGATCTAAGGGAGGATTCATATAATAAATTCCCAACAACCAAGTATTAAATATGTCAGCAGAAAATTTAGCGTATTTTTCTTCTTGGGTCAGCCAATAAGCAAAAGAAGCATCTTCGGCCAATTTTAAAATTTCTCCATTATTGGCGCGAACCATATGTCCTGTTTTCTTGTAAGGCACTAAAACAGGTGTTTTGTCATCGCTAGCTCTATCAATAGCTAACATATCGCCATTCTCGCTATAGGCCAATCGATCTTCTAAAGGAACATTAATGTAGCTATTCCAAGTACGCATACCCGGCAGTCTTACCGTAGGAACAGGTGCATTTCCCTCACCATAATCCCAATTTTGTTTTTTGATATAACATTGAGTGAAACGACCACCATCTTTCCAATACATGGACAAACGAGATGTAATCCACTCCGGATCGGATTGATGTCTATTTACATATGGATTTATCTTTTCTTGAAGATTTTCCCAGGCTTTCTTTGCCCATTCTTCATTCTCTATTTTTGATAAAATAGTTTGTCTATCCTCATTTGTAACATATAAATTTGGATGTATCTGAGCAAATATACTTTCTGCCTGAATAAAAAAAACCAAGGCTATAAAAAATAATTGAGCTATTCTTTTAGAGACCATTTTTAATAATTTACAATTGTTTTGTAAGTTTTACTGTCTCTTCAAAAATAGCTCAACAAACATCGAAAAAGCAGAATTTATGTTGCAATAAGTATGAAATTTGTTGCAAAACATGCTTCTTCATCCGATGATCAGTGGTTTCACAGCTTTTCAGATCGGAAAAACTGATCGAAGAATAACAATTGGTATTTGATAGAATTGTCCCAGTATTTAACATTGTGCTCCCCTGGACGTTCAATAAAATCATGAGGAATGTTTCGCTCCAATAGTTTTTTGTGCATTCGTTTATTGGCATCATAAAAGAAATCATCAACACCACAATCAAAAATCAATTTTAAATTGTCACCCGTTAAAAGGTAAACTAAATTGATCACTGAATTTTCCTCCCAAACCTCTTTATTTTCAGCATACGATCCCAATCGTTTTGAAATATCCCAACGGCTTGGGAAAGGACGAATATCCAAACCTCCACTTGTGCTTCCAGCCGCGCCCCAAATATCCTGATGTTTGAAAGCCAGATAAAATGCTCCATGTCCGCCCATGCTTAATCCAGCAATGGCTCGTCCCGATCGATTGGGAATGGTTTTGTAATTTTTCTCTACTGACCGTAATAGTTCTTTGGTGATATAAGTTTCATACTGCATTTTTTCATCTACAGGGCTATCAAAATACCAGCTTGTATAACCTCCATCAGGGCAAACGATGATAAAATTATAAGTATCCACATATTCCTTTAGTTGTGGTACCTTATGCAACCAATCGCCAAAATTACCAAAAGCACCATGCAATAAATACAAAACTGGAAACGCCTTATTTTTATCACCATAACTATCTGGCAGAATGACCAAATTAGGCAATTCTTTGTTCATAGATTCACTTATAACCATCAAAGTATCAATCTGTGAAGCAAACAGATTTATGGCATTACTTATTAGAAAGATTAATACAAATACTTTTTTCATTTGAGTTTTGATTTAATTTACTTGCTTTCTATATTGAAATCATCAGATAGACGGATATCAACGGATGAACTCCCTATCATGATTTTAAATTTTCCGGATTCAACAGTCCAATTCATATTCTTATCCAATAAAGCCAAATCATCAGGTTGAAGTTTAAAATGAATCGTTTTGGTTTCGTCAGGAAGCAAATGGACGCGTTCGAAACCTCTTAGTTGAGATTCGTAAGTTGTTACACTACTCACCTCATCTTTCAGATAAAGTTGAACCACTTCATCTCCCGCTTGGCTTCCTGTATTCGTCACCGAAAATGAAACATTTATTTCAGCCTGTGATTTTGCATTTTTAGGGCTAATCTTTAAGTCAGCATACTCAAAAGTTGTATAACTTAAACCATATCCGAAAGGATACAAAGGACCCAGCACACGTGTGTTACCATATCCATTGGGGCCTTCACCTGGCTGACCTGCTTGAGATCCCGGTTTACAAGGAAAATTCAAAGGAATTTGACCAACTGTTTTTGGGAAAGTCACAGATAATTTACCTCCTGGATTATTATCGCCAAACAAGGTTTCGGCAACGACATCACCAGCAGAAGTACTAGGGAACCAAGCCTCAAGAATTGCAGGCAAGAATCTATTCTCCCAATTAATACTCAATGGTTGTCCATTAATCAATACTAGAACGACAGGTTTCCCTGTTGCATACAAAGCTTGTACCAGTTGAAATTGTCTACCCGGAAGTCCAAGACTTGTTCTCGACTTGGTTTCGCCCACTCGTTTCTCGTCTTCGCCTACAACTGCAATAATGATATCAGATTGTTTTGCTTTTTCTACTGCGGCATGAATTCCATTTTGTTCGTCCACAGAAAGTGGCTCAGGAATAATTTCACTACCTGGCCAGTTTGGATCCACTATATCACATCCTTTGGCAAAATCAACGTCTATTTTTCCTGCTGCATATTTTTTTATCCCTTCGTAAACAGAAACTGAAGGATTATTAGCCGGACCATATCTGCTAAAAGTATAGCTTACCTCATCGGCAAGAGGTCCTGTAACCAAAATTTTGTCAATTTTATCGACATCCAATGGAAGTAGATTGTTTTCATTTTTTAGCAATACCATCGACTGTTGATTAATCAATTTTGATAATGCTTCATCCTTCTCTGTATGAACCAATTTGTCAGATTCCTTCGGATTTTCGACATAAGGCTGATCGAATAAACCCAATCGGAATTTCACAGCCAATACCTCACCCACTCGCGCGTCGATAGTTTTCATTGAAAGCTTGCCTTCTTTTATCAATTCTCGCAAAGGTTCAATGTACGATTCAGCGGTTCTAAAAGTAGTTCGAACATTCAATCCTGCTTCCACAACCTGTCTAACAGCCTCTTTGTAATCCTCGGCCACATTGTGTTTGTCAGAAACATACTCAACGGCCTCACTATCGGAAACAACATAACCTTCGAAACCAAACTGTTGACGCAATAATTCAGTTAAAAAATAATGGCTTGCGGTTACCGGAACACCATCATAATCGTTATAACTACTCATAATTCCCATCGGCTTGGCTTCATTAATTACCCTTTTAAAAGGATAAAGATGAAGTTGATGCATTTCACGAGGTGCAACATGCGGATCGGTACGAGCATCACCATCGCGAGCTCCCTTGGGAATACTATATACTGCAAAATGTTTCAATGTTGAAGCCACTCCTTGAGACTGAATTCCCAAAGTCATTTGCTTGCCCATTTCAGCAATGTGAAAAGGTGATTCTCCATAACACTCTAAAACTCTACCCCAACGCTGATCTCTCGCCACATCTAATATGGGAGCGTAAACATTAGTATAACCCAAAGCTTTCGCTTCTCGCCCTACCATTTCACCAGCCTGATATACCAAATCTTTGTTCCAAGTAGAACCGATACCAATTGGAGCGGGCAAAGGAGTTGCTTTTTTATGACACAAACCATGTACGCCTTCATTGGTAAAATCAACAGGAATTCCCATTCGTGTTTCTTCTACAAACCATTTTTGAACCGTATTAATCGCCTCGGCATGGGTGCTGTAGGGATAGGAATACTGCGTATATGTTTTTGGCTGATTCCAAATGGTATTTAAATGCTCATCGATATTTGCGATTCCATCCTTCCAAACACAATTCTTCCACTCTTTGGTTGGCAACTCATCTTTTAAAACGCGAGCATAACCATAAAGTGTTGCCATTTGGCAGGTTTTCTCCTCAACATTCATCAGAGACAATAGATTTTTAACTCTACTTTCAATATTTTGAGAAGGATCTTCAAAAATATCCTTGACTCCATTTTTATTGAAATCAATCCAATTTTTGTGGTAAATTGATTTGTCTGCTTTTTTCATTCCTGAGAATAAAACGAAACAAAGTAATAAAACCGTTGTTAGTTGTATTCGAATTCGGTATTGCATGCTTTCTGTTTAATCTGTGTAAAAAAGCTGCTAAAAGAATCAAAAATGATTCATTTAGCAGCTCAATTATTATTTAATGAAGTGAAACCTTATCTATACTTGGATTCTCTTTCTCTTGAATATATTTATCAATCAATTCCTGATCTAATTGTGAACTATCACCATATTTTTTGCGCATTTCCACTAATTGTTTTTTAAGCTTTACAACAACATCTGCATATGCAGGATCGTTAATTACATTGTGCATTTCTTGAACATCTTTTTTACGATCGTAAAGTTCCCACTCGTCAACATCGTAATAAAAATGAATCAATTTGTACTCCTGAGTAATAATCGCATAATGCCTTTTCACCATGTGAATAGATGGATATTCGTAATAATGGTAATAAACAGCATCTCTAGTCCACTCCTCATCATTTCCCTGCAATAAAGGAATTAAACTTTCTCCTTGCATATCATCCGGTGCATCCACTCCGGCAGCTTCCAGAAAAGTTTGTGCAAAATCTAGATTTTGAACCATTTCTGTATTTGTTGTTCCAGGTTCTATAACTCCTGGCCAACTAATTAGTAAAGGGGTTTTAAACGATTCGTTATATACAAAACGCTTATCGAACCAACCGTGTTCTCCCAAATAAAACCCTTGATCTGAAGTATAAACGATAATCGTATTTTCAGTAAGACCTTCTTCTTCTAAATGATCCAATAATCGACCCACATTCTCATCCACACCTGCAATACAACCTAAATAATCCTGCATATAACGTTGGTAACGCCATTTCATTAGTTCAGTATCGTTCATTTTAGGATACTTCGCTTTAAAATCTTTCATTAAAGGCATGTAGGTTGAATCCCATACAGCACGTTGTTGAGCATTCATTCGTCCAACCTCACGATCGAAAGCTTCCAAATCCCATCCAGACTCATCTTTAAGACCTAATTCAGCCATCATTTCTGGATAAAGCTTTGAATCACCAGCCCAGTTCATGTGTTTCAATAAGTTCATTTCAGCTGTCTTCGCTGCTGTACCTCGTCCTTCGTAGTCGTCAAATAAAGTTTCAGGTTCTAAAAATGATTTCTTCGTATATTCTTTAAAATGGCGTGGTGCTGGTAACCATTCGCGGTGAGGTGCTTTATGCAAATAAAACATCACAAAAGGTTTATCCTTTTTTCTACGATTGTCCAACCAGTCAATCGACATATCGGTAATAATATCGGTTACATAACCTTCAACCGTAATTCTACCATCATTGGTGTCAAAATCAGGATTGTAATAGCATCCCTGATCTGGGAGGATTTTAAACTCATCAATTCCCTTTGGATTATTTCCAAAGTGCAATTTACCAAACATAGCCGTTTGGTAACCCGCTTTTTGTAACAACTGAGGAAATGTTGTTTGTGTTTCGTCAAACGGAAAAACGTTATCTGTTTTACCATGTATATGGCAATGCTTACCCGTTAATATTGTAGCCCTAGAAGGCCCGCAAATAGAATTGGTAACACAAGCATTGGTAAATTTCATACCATTCTTAGCGATTCGATCAATATTCGGCGTTTCTGTCAAACGATTACTATAGGCACTAATTGCCTGATAAGCATGATCGTCCGACATCATAAAAATGATATTTGGTCGCTTGGGCAATTCCTTAGCTGTAGTTTTATCTTTTTTTGCCGATTGACAAGAAAAGAGCACTGTACAAAACAATACAAATACAATTTGTTGCAATTTCATAATCCCTTACTTTTTTTATTAATTTTTAATTGTTTACTATTTGACTTGAATTCTAAAAGTCATTTCCTTCTGATTTCTCATTACTAAAATTTGAACCTTACCGATGGTTTGATAATTCTTAATTTTCTTAAGAAATTCAACCGTATTCTTTACTTTCATTCCTTCAACAGCTAAAATTACATCACCTTTTTTAAGGCCTCCATTTTTTACTGCCGGACTGTGTTTCCAAACACCCAACACAATAACTCCATCAGTAGTATTTAGTCCATAAGCTGATTGTTCTTGCTCCGAATCAACATCTTTTAATTGATTTCTTAACCAAGCCACAATTGGACTTTCTCCAATCCCACTATTTGCTAGATCTTTTAAAACAGGAATCTCTGGTGTTTTTGCTATTTTCTTAAACTCAGCCTTTTTAACTCCAAAATCATTCATTGAAAAGTTCACAAAACCAAGTTTTAAGGCTGGAGAATTATCTGCCACTGTATAATCCAATTTGCTTGGATCTTTAAACATAGGATCTCCATAAACACTATTTAAATCTCTGTCATAAATCTGAGATTTAATCATTGACGCCTCATTCGGAAATAAATTGTAATCCAATTCCTTTCCCCAACCTAACACGCCAACATCCTGATAAGCATCCATCAATATATTTTTCCGAACCACATCTTCACTTTTTGCGAACCATACATGTGGATGTATTGAATTATTTACTGTAATGTTATTTTCTACAGTTCTAAAAAAGCCTTCTCTTAATTTGATACCATTATTTAAACACAAATTATTATAAATGTGATAGTTTGATGATCCATCATCTAAATCAATATCCCAACCATGATCGCAACGAAAACGATTATTTCTAATTACTGTTGTTTTGATAGCATCCCATTTTGGCATATCAGGATTTGCAGTAGTCATGCTATCCATTACTCTTCTTTTAGGATGCCAAAAACGATCTCGTCCCCAAGAATTAAACGAACCATGATCACTGGTTTCAAGCACAGTATTAAAGACATCGTTATATTCCAAGATATGACCGCCCCAAGTTCCATCTCCAATGTTAATACCCGCACGAGGAACATCGTAAATACTATTATGACTCACTGTAATATCCATAGCCATTGAAATTTGAACTCCCGCACTCTGCTTTTCAATTCTTCCAATTCTATAGATCAAGTTATCTTCTACCAAACAATTATGAGGATACATTTCATTTTTAGGACCTTTTACAGTATCCATATCTTGTAGAGGAACATATTGCCCATAATTGAATGATGGTGAACGAACTGCGGAAGCATCACCAACAAAAGATATAGCACTGGCTCCGCATTCATGAATATGATTGCCTTTAATTTGCAAGTCCTGATTGTATTTACTGGCCATGATTACATTTCCACCTAAATTGGTGAATTCACAGTCTGCAACAACACAATTTTCTGTCCCCTCGAAAAATACTGCACTACCTCTGTAAATGGTCCAGTCACTTCTTAACAAAGGCTCATACGTTTCCATTATGGTGCGATGCGTATTTTCAAATCTAATTCCTGAAATTTTCACATTCTTCACAGGATTTTCCAAACTTCCCTTTACCTCTATCAACGCTTTTAATACAGAAGCCTCGAAACTTGCCTTTTGAAGATCAACACTTTTCTTTGGCCAATAATAAAGTTTATTTTCACTTTCATTTAAATACCATTCTCCAGGACTATCCAATTCCTCAAACACATTTTCTACCATTCGGTATTCTTTGTGTGGTTTGGAACCTCTGTTGTTTTGATGACCTCCTTCTAATACTGGTGAACCATCTTCATTCATTCCAACAATCTGCCAGTGAAATCCACCCCATCTGCCACCATGTAAAGCATGAAAAAATGCACCTTTGGGATTTTTCCAAGATGCTATTCGTTCCTTTGAAAAAGCATCCTTGGCATATCCTTGCCAATAATGAGCCGTTTCATCGTAATTTGGATAACGAGCTAATATCTGCGATTTGCCATCCACTAACAATTGATCAAATTTTAATTTTTCTGGTACCGATGCGACATAAATATTTTCGCTATGCTTTTTCCAATCCAATTGTAATGGAACTGAACCTTTAATACTTACTTCATTACTTCCTACACCAACAATGGATATGCCATTTAGTTCTGGCCTTATTTCAATGGCCTTATCCAAATGATAATTCCCCGCTGACACACGAATCGTAATTTGAGCATGCTGATTGTTTTTCTTTATTTCCTTAGCGGCATCTATAGCATCCTGGATAGTAGTAAAATTACCTTCTCCTGCATGCAAATCAACAAATAAATCTATTTTATTATCGCTACAGCTACTAACTAGAAAAGCAAACAAAACCAATAATCCTGTTATTTTTTTTATCATGAATTTTCTTTTTTCTATATCTTAATTTCGTTTAAATACGCTCCAAATCCTATTTCAAAGGAATTACCATATTCCAAGTTTTTGTTCCATTTGCAAAACCACCGGGTCCATCCATAGTGGCAAAAAACAGATGGGTAGGTTTTCCATCTTCTACCAAAACAAAAGGTCTTTCCAATTGACCTTGCTTAATCGTTTTGCCATTGTCCCATTTCACAGTTTTGGTATATGCTTTTGGATTTTCATCTACAGTCCAATGTATGCCATCCTGCGAATGTGCCAGTAAACCATCTCCGGCAGTACCCGTAATTTGCCCACGCTGATCTTTTGCAATCATGTGATAGCCATCCTTATCGCTCCACAAGTGAGGATCTTCAATTTCTCCAAAATTATCTTTCGAGAAAAGAGGTGTATCTCCCAATACAGTATATTTAGCTTGATAAGATGGTGCTGTGGCAACACTAACCTTCATATCTCCTTTTGAAATACCATTTTCGTCATAATCACGACTTTTAAATATCAACACAACCGATCCATCTTCTTTAATTAGCGGTGATGGATTGGAAGTTAGAAAGCTATAAAATGAATCAGGTTTTACATCCAATATTGGGTGATTCAACCTTTTCCAGGGTCCATAAGGACTTTTAGAAGTGGCTACACCAATTCGTTTTCCCCAGCGACCGGCAATACACCATTTGCTGTCGAGCGTAAGTTCATTTGCATTCTGCTCGTTTACCTCTTCAAAAGGATGGGTAGAACCCATATAGTAAATTAGATACTCATCTTTGTATTTAATTATTTTTGGATTGTGACAAGATCTTCCATCCCAAAATTGGGCTCCTCTTGCACCTAAAGCAACATCAACAAAATCATAAGGTCCTTCAGGCGTATCAGAAATCGCATGAACTATTTCAGAACCAATCATCCAGCCAGGATGAAAAGGAAGAAATTTTGGCCATCGAGAAGCGTACATATGATATTTTCCATCATCTCCTTTGATAACAGAACTTCCCCAAACCCAATAGTCTTCCATTTGAAAACCACCATTCACAGGTGCTGCATCAAACTCTCCAATCGCTCGATTCTGACTATAGCAATATGAACTTAAAAAAACTAAAATTGATAAAATGAGTGTCTTCATTCTTTTACATTCTTTATTTATAAGCTTGCCAACATCCAAGTATTTTTAAGCCTAAAATTTATTTATTTACATGATTATCAGAACCCTTATCAAAAACCTTTCCTCTGGATTTTACTCTTACTTCAGAACTTTTAGTTGAAAGCTCCACAGGATAATTGGTTAGATTGTTCAATTCAAAACTAAACGCTTTAAAATTATTTTGTTTAGGAAAATTCCCGTGTTTTAAACGTATATTACCTTTATCTCCACCCACTTTAATACTCAATCCCTTCTCTACTGCTTCTGCACCAGCACGCAAAGTAATTTTATGTCCATGACCTCCAATGTATGCTACACATCCTGAACCATTGCAATACTCATCTATGGCAGGTATAATTGTTATGTCTGCATTATAGCCCAAGTCACTTTCGTATGTACTTGCATAAACGGGTCCGAAGGCACAGTCTGCCTTACAATTGACCACATCACCCGACCCTAAAGAAAAGCCATTTTCGCATCCAATGGCAACACAAGCTTCAACATATTTTTTACCCGTAGCATGTGCAAGAGTTACTCCTGTTCTCATATGCTTCACGGTACAATTCAGTACCGTCGGGTTATCCGTTCCTCGTTTGTATTGTTTTCCATCAATAATAGTTTTCCCTCCATTATAAGCACGGATACCTGCCTCACCAAGACTCAACATATACCCAGCAGGAAGTTTATAACCCCAAGCTGTCATAAAGTCAACATCAAAAGCAGGACCTGACGTTTCTGCTAAAATATCATCTGTTTTACGCATTTTCCCTTCTACCACACAACCTTCAATAGTTGGATAACTTGCTGCTTGCATGAATATGGCATGACCATATGATCTATGAATGATATGACAGTTTTTTGCATGATTTCGTAGACCACGAACCAAAAATGCCGAATGTTTATAATGCCTAATCACATTGCGTTTTCCTTTACCAAATGCATCGCCATACCCATAAGGATATGAACCTTTAACCGTCATGTGAAAACCTTCAATTCGATTGTCTCTTCCATCCATACAAACTCCTAAAGCTCCTTTGTTTGGTCTGTCTTGCTCCGAGCCCAAATCAATCATGGTAAGGTTTTTCAACACATTATTACTTCCTGTAACAACCAGTTCGTGTACTCTGTATTTTCCAAAACATTTAAATACGCCTGTTTCAATAGTAAGCGTTACTCCTGTAAAATCGTAAGTGCTATTGTTGCCAGAAAATTGTAAAAGTATCTTAGCTCTATCTTCAAAATCCGTGGTGCCAAAAGTTCCCTTTGCAATATCATCAGTTGTTATTCCATAAATTCCTGGAGCTAATTTCACATCGACATTATCCTGTTTCAGGTAGGGTAACAAATCAATTAAAGAATTTACTTTTACAGAACAGAATACTGACTGCGAAATAAAAAACACACTACAGAAAAGAACAAATTCCTTTAATCTGATAGAGGCAGCATTCTTAAATCTTTTCTCAAAAAGGATCATTATTATTTATTTTTTATGTTTTGAATTGTATTGCAAAGTACAGAAATACGATATTTTCTGATGAAAGATAAATCTCAAAGAATATAGAATTTGTTGCAAAAAAATAGCGGACTCTATGAATATTAGCCCGCTACAGTTTTTACGTGAGTATTTTAATTGGAATTACTATAGTATTTTGTTTTACGACGAATAGGATTCAAGAACACTCTTTTTAATAATCCATCGCCCTAACAAACGTTTTTTACAAGGGAAACAGAAAACTTCTACTCTGCTTTCAAAGGAATTATCCGACTCTATATTTTCGTAAAACGCTAGAATTTTTCTATCATGCAACGCAACACTATTCGGAAAAATTAAGTGCCAATACTGAAGAATTTTCATTTTCAAACGGCCTTTGTTTGGACCTAAAAAGCTTACCGAATATTTGGGTAGATACACGCACAAAGTTGCCATTAGTAATCTAAAACAAAAAAAGCTGTAGACTGATCTACAACTTTATTTTATTCTTTGGATTTACTACATTTTAAAGGGTGCATACTACAAGATTTCTTTTCTTAAAAGTTCTTCAAACTAGACCATTCCCCATAAAGTAGCAATTCTGTTATCGGTTCCGTCAACCTACCGTACCTATTGGGCAGTTCCTGCCACACGAACGCTTAGTTGTTGGCAATAGTTTTTATTTTATATAACGTCCGAAATGTTTTTTAAAAGTCATATGACTATTTACTAATTTTGTTACATTTATATTTTCAGACTTTTTACTATTTATTAAAGTTCTTCCAATTGGATTATTGTCAAATGTTCCTAATTTATATACTATTTGTAGAACACTATCTTTTTTAGAATAATAATTATAGATTTTATTTTTCACAGCATTTTCGGCTAAAGACCATTTTTCCTTATTATTTGTGACAGCTCCTCCTAAAAGATGAACATCTTTAATAATTTTTTTCTCGTTCGTTTTTAAGTCGTTCAAACAATTAAATATAACCCTACTCCCAAGAGAATGACCTATTAAAATATACTCATCTATTTCGCACTTTAACAGTACCTTTGATAGTAAACTTCCTGTTTCTTCACTTTTACGTAAAGCATTTTTCCAAGTTTTTGTAATTCCACTTAAACCAATTGCTACTCTAGGTAATGTAATAAAATAAAAAGGATTAGGTATTAAAGCTATGCCAACTCTTTCTAAACTTCTTCTTAATAGTTTTTTTCTATTTTCAGATTGCCAATTCAAATGATACCAAGAGTTATTAGGATATTTTTTTAAAATAGTGATTTCCCATTCTTTGATATCATCTTTATCTTCATTTAAAAAACCATCTATAGTAATTATTGCTGGGTAAATTCCGTTTTTTATCTTTGTTAAATTAAATATACTTATGTTTTCCTCAAAATTAATAATGTTATATTCAGAAGGTTCTTTGAATTTCATAGTTTTTGATGTAATCGAGCTTTTTCGTTGGTTTTAAGTAAATTATTGCCAACGTTGCGTATAAGAATAGTAACCGACTGCGTGGTGCTCTCCTGTCAAATTACAAGAAATTTGAAGCTGGCTAAAACCCTTGATATTACAGCTGTTTCGACTATTATTTTTATACATTGTTAGCTGCTGGTTGTTTTATTCCATTTAGCAATTATTTCTTTAGTTCTTTTCAATCCCTCGTCTGGATTCGCATAAACGCCTTCTTGTCTTAGAATTCCATTGTCTGGTGTTAATACAGTCAATAAGCAATTTTCCAATGGCTCTTCGGCTGGAATCAACTCTTTAACTTCTGGTTTTTCTGAATCAGTCAATACTTGAATGAAGTTATTATTCACCATTTTCTTGGTTGTTTCATATTCCATGAAATAACCAAGAGAATGTTCTAGTTTACTAAGTTTTGGGTGTAATTTATTATAAATCACAACAAACATAGGTTTATTTGCTTTCTTAGATAGTTCTTTAGCATGTTTTAGATCTGTATGAACCTTACCCAAAAAGTATTTATTTTCACTCTCAATATTTTCTGTTTCTATGTTTTCAGTATTAGCCAAAATCTCTTTTGCTAAGTTTTGAGCATCTTCTGCTTCTGCTTTAGTGATAGTTGATGAAATATTGTGTGCAAATTCATTTCTTTTGATTCTTATCCGATTTATTTGTTCAATTTGCCCTTTTGTAAATATGTTGTATTTATCAGAAATTCTAATCATTTCAAGAAATGGAGCTTTTCTAAATATTAGGTCACGTTGTCTTAAAGCTTTATAAATCCCATTTTCTAACATTTTGAATGTTTCAAATAATGATTGATTATAATATCCATCTTTAATTAATTTGTCAGCAATTTCAAATGATTTCACTTCCTTTTCAATAATTTCTGAATCTTCTCTTGATTTCTTAGAAGACTGATATTTACCCACAACATATTTAGAAAAATAAGTTGTTATTGCGCCAATTATTGCTGATAGAATCGACATTGAAACAGATTTTGCAGTTTCATTTATTACTGAAATTTGTAGAATCAAAAGTTGCAATAAATAGATAATCAGTAAGAGAGAAGGCGATAATATAATAACGAGAAACAAAATATAACTCAAAGATTCAATATGCTTAAAAACCTTTAAATTGGAATATTTAGTTGTGCTAAAAATGAATGGAATAACATAAAGATGAATTACTGATATAAAACTAATTATCAAGATGAATAAATATTGAGATAGCGAAAAAGAAATGAACTGAAAATCTACAATTATTTTATTCAATTCGTCTTTAAAAGCACTTAATGAAATAATAATTGCTGCGAAGCCAATAATTAATTGCCATCTGTCTTTAATTTCTTTCATGTATAATTTATTAGTTTAGGGTCATCTGTTTTGTCAACTTGCAGATAACTATTCAGTATGCCTACCTATGGTATCAACATATCCACTTTGGCTAGGGTTTCTTTTTAATAATATCCCGAAAATAATGATTATTTTACAATATAATATCATACAACGGGCCTTTTATTTGTCTGAGATTTTATCACTTACCTGCGTATCTATTTCTGTAGTTTTAGAAGAATTATGCCCTAATAATACCTGAATGTATCGTGAAGAATGAAGGCCTTCTCGTTTGGGAACATTTACTTTTACAATAGTTTTAGCAAGTATTTTCTCAGTACTGCAGGAAGAATATTTTCCGCAAAACTGCCTTAGCTATGTGCACTAGTGAAATCTTGTGAAATGAGAACAAAAAAAGCTGTAGATTACTCCACAGCTTTATATTCGTTTTAAAATCAATCCACTTTAGGAACTTCATTTTCTAGCATTCTCTTTGTTAAAGGTTCCTTAAGTTAGACCATTCCCCATAAAGTAGCAATTCAATGACCAAAACCATCAAGAAACCGTTATTGCTCGATCGATTTTTAGACCTATTCGCCATTGACGCAAACAACAGAAAATGAAACCAGAATACGGTCGCTCAATAAATTCGGAACGATAGCCGCATAAAACTTCACTAAGCATTGTTTTTACACACTTGTGCTTGTTCTATTAACTGATAGGTGTGTACTTTACTGCTATTGTTCCTGATTTAACGGGCTTTTTAAAGTCAAGTCCGATGCGGTAAGATTTTTTGCCACTTCGTAAATGTTTAACGGGTACTTGCTCATCTTTTATGCTAATATCACCCCCAACAGAAGTAATCTCAACTTTTACTTTATGATTTTCAGAACTGATGATTACTGTATTATTGTCTACAATTTCGTAAGCTACATTCACCATAATGGCGGTTCCAAAACTAACTGGTTTTGAAGCTTCAAAATTATCGCTTACCGTAATTGTTCCCTTCCCCGATTTATTGTTTACCATGGTGCGTTCTAGCTTGTTTAAAACCTCAAGATCATAAGCTGGTTTAATATCCATAACAAGACTATCCACATTCGTGTTGAAACTTGTTTCCAAAATCTCACCTCTAAACTCTATTCCATTTGACTGTAAGGTGTTGTTGATTCTTGGTACTGGATGTCCCCAAGAACTGCGAGCTGGATTGTTCTTTGAAAAAGCTCCAGCAGTATAAGATGGAGCACCTATGTCGCCAGATACATAATCCTGATCCAAAACCACTACATAAGTTCCCACATCGCTATGGTTGTGATTTTCGGCATTGTGCCCAGCTTTAATTGTTATTGATAAAGGATTCTCTTGTTGACCTCTTGAAATTAATATACCAAAATCATCAAAATAAGTATGCCCTGGTAATTCAGAATTAGTTTCATTTTTAGAAGTATAATCGTCACCATCATTCCAAATAATTAAGGTTTGTACGCCTTCATCAGGAATAAATCTCGATGGTTTTTTTGAACCGTAATGTTTAGCGGCAATCGCAGAAGCAAAATTATCACTTCCAGACTTCAATCTTGTTACTCCATCAGCAAAGGGAGCATACATGCCTTCGTGAATCTGAAAATTATGAGGGAAATTGGCTACATTATTTAATTTTTCAGGATTATTAAATTTGAATAGATTAATTTTCCCATCCGTGTAATCATCTAAAATCTCAGCTAGGTAGAGGTAATGACCAAAACCATAATTCCAGTATCCTGTACCTTCAGAACAATAGCCATCATCACCAAAACCCGACAAGTAATATACCATGCTGTTTAAGGCACACCCTATTGCTGCAATACGCTCATTATTGTTTTTTGAAGCTACTATAGTTGTAAATAGGGTACCGCTAGTACAAACCGAATTCCAATTACTGGTACTGCGTATCCAAGTATTGCTTTTTATTACATCTTCTCCTCTACAAGTTTGCAAATACGAATCTGTTATTCTCCACTTTAGTTGAACTGCTATTTCCTTTCTAATCGCCTCAGATAATTTATCCTCGAGCAAAGCATCGGTAAGAGCTAAAACCAATCCGAATTTTCGAGCTCCCAAATCAATTGACACTCGTTTCCCTTCCAATACCGTATTTTCTCTATCATCATGGTTGGGGTGCATCCATGATTTCATTGCCATAATCGAATCACAATAAACCTCAATTTGAGGAATGAACCGTCCATTATTTTCAATGCACTCCGCCAGAGTAAACTTCTCAAGTCGATCCATCGTGCGATAATAACGTGGTTTGTATATTTTTCGATTTCCCTCTTTATTCGCACGTCGATAAATGGCATCTGAAATAGGAACTTCTGGTTGCCTTCCGAGTAGTGAAACTGCCTCTTTTAAATAGTCTTTCCCTTCCTCGGTTTTTGCTATTCTGTTCCAATAATTACGATGGGATACTGAGGGTGCAGGTTGAAATGAATTTGCAGGCACTACATTTTTGAGCATTTCCAATTGCTCAACAGTTGGATAAATAGACTTGCTATCTCCCGCTTTCAAATAAGCAGAAATATCCAAAGATTCTTTTTTAATCTTTGGGTTTGCACACGAGTACACAATACTCACAAATGCAACAAGTATCAGAATAAAACTATTCCTAAATGTCTTCATAACTTTACAATTTTTCAGATTAACAATTGCAAATTAGTCATAAACACCAGTTCGAAGACCTAGAATTCATTCCAATAAATAGGTGAAATGTTGCATTTACAATAAATGCAATAAAAAAGCGAGACTGTTAGCACAATGCAACAATCTCGCTTCCTTCTTTTATCAATTCCTTTCAAGCCTAAAATCCCTTTGCTTTTGGGCAAACAGTCCCGTTTATCGCCAAGTTATTTTAGCTTCTTTAGTTTCTGTATTTAACCAAACACTCGCATGCTCAAATTCACGAGTAAACTCCCAAGCTTCTGCATTTACGCGTTTATAGGCTGCTTTTGGAGCTCCAAGTGGTTTTCTTAACTCGGGATAATCTACTAAGTTACCATCAGCTAAATTCCAACCCCAATTCCATTGAAGATAAGAATACGGTTGTGCACCAATAAGGTAACAAGCAAGGTAATATTCTAATTGATCCTTAGACTTTTGTTCCATACCACCTTTGTCTGTTGCACCCATCGTTATATCTCTTTTACCTTTACCTTTTGCTCCGAAACGGTAAATCGACATTTTTCCAGCTTTAGCAATTCTAAGCATATCTTTCCAATCTTTTAGAAGACTTTCTTTAGTCATAACAGAAGCATTGTAATGCTCGAACATGAAACCATCGCAAGAAGGAAAAACTTCTTTGGTATTAGCGCCGTTGTTACCTATCAATATTTTCTTTGGGCCAATTGCTTTTTTCAAATTAGCCATCATCTCACCTTTAGCGATAGCTATTTCAGTCAATTTATCTTCTGGATAATCTGAACCAGGATTCACATTCATACGATCAATAAAAATCCCATCAGCCTTTGAAATTTTCACCCCTTTAGCAGCCGATTTCACCCACCATTTACGAAAATCAGGGTTCAAAGCTTCAAAATAATATGAAAAAGCAGGTCCTCTCCTTTTTTCCTTCAATTTACCTGTCTTTGGATTAATAGCTAAGAACTTAGCTAATTCTTTATTTTTAGCAATACCCTCTGGGGTAAGCTCTTTGTTGAATCTAGGGAAAGGCCATGCCACATATGAATTGTAATAGAATAATACTTTTGATTCTGGTTTCACTTTATGAAACGCTTTCACTTCATGTTTTGTTCCTAATACCTGATCACCAAGTTGGCGATAAGCATGTGATTTTTCTATACATATAAAACCTGTTTTACCCGCTATATTATTAACCTCACTAGGTGTTAATACTCTGTCAATATCACCAAAGTGATAATACATAGGCGTTGTCTCCCAAGAAAATTCAGGAAAACAAGCCTTAGCTTTAAACGAACTACCATCATTTAGCACAAAACTCTTCGCACTTTCTGTTTCATGTGATCCCTGTGCCGTCAATTCAGTTGTTGCAGCAAAGAACAAAAATAAGCTTAGTCCTAACACAGATTTATAAAATTTCTTTTTCATCAATCTAACTTTTTATTTTTCAATTATCACCTAAAAATCTGCCTTCAAACTCTAAAGATAGATTCTCCTTATTTATTCCCGAATCAAAACAATCTTCTCTCCGGCTTTTGTCTTTTTATCAATCCCTTTTAATTCTATTTTTGAGAATTAATCACAAATCCTATTTCTTTAGAAATTTCTCAATAGGAACAATCTCATCGAATTCTTTTATTTCTATATTCTGATAATAAATTTCGGCAGTCTCTGATTGAAAGCCTAAGATTCCTTCTCCAGGGCTTAAATTATAAGCTACGTTTACCACATCTCCATTTAGTTTGTAAATGGCATATTGAGCGCCCATAACAATAATTTCACATTGATTCCACTTGCCGTTTACAGCCTGAAAATTTTTCGTTGGAGCAGCCAAATGCATCCAATCTCTCTTTACTTCAGGTTTTCCACCATCATTCGGATGCAAGTAAGTCTTGCTTTCTTCATCGCAATACCATGTATAATCGGTACCTTTGGGTCGTATCAAATCTCCAGTATGATTGCTTTTTTTGATGTGATCGTATCGAATTTGATATTCAATTCCGGTAGGCCATATTTTTTCATCTATTACATGATAATAAACACCTGCATCGTATTGCCATCTGTCGAAATTATTAGCAATTTTAGTCCCCCATTTGTACTGAAATCGAAGAATATACTTACTGTATTTTTTATTGGTATAAAAAAGTCCGTGTGTTCCATTTTCACCAGTATTCATATCGATACTATCTTGAAAATTTTTAAAAACATGCACCATTCCATCTTCAATGGCATATACTTTTTTAGCCATTTCCTCATCTCCATTTCTCAATTTAAGATGCCAGCCATCCCAATTTTCACCATTAAATAGTTTCACAAAACCATCATTGGTCTGAACCGTGTTTTGTGCTTTGGCAACAATTGAGAAGATCATTACTAATAAGATACTTGATAATCTAAGTCTGTTTCTATTTTTCATTGTTTCATCTCTTAGGTAAGCAATCTTTTAAAAATTTCAAAATCAATAGTATTTTTAACAGCTATCTATTTTGATGTACTTAGTCTTTCAAATGGGAAAGAATGAACTTGGCAGAATAATTATTAAGCTCCTTCATGGAAGGTGAAATATTTGCTCCCTTAAAGCTATGCCCAGCATTTTTAATCGTAAACAATTGAACATCCGCATTTTTCTTCTTCGCCACCTCCATCATGTAAAGAGAATTCTTAATGGGTAGTGTTGTATCCTTATCTCCATGAATTAATAGTATTGGAGAACTCGTTTCTTTTAAAAGTTCTGTAGGACTAAGTAAGCGAGCCAATTTAGGCTTCTCATTTAATGGTGCACCTAAAAGGCGAACAAAAAGAGTCTCATCTTCAAAAATAGAACCCGGTCTTAAATCAGGATTTATGCATGAAGTAAAAGGAAAATAAGAAACAACACATTTATATCGGGTAGAAATATCTGCCAATTGTGCATCTCCTTGAAAATCGGAATCTGCTCCTAAAGCAGTCACCAAGCTTAGATGTCCTCCAGCAGAACCTCCCCAAACACCATATTTCTCTTGATCCAATTTAAATTCTGCTGCATTTTTCAAAAGAAAACGAGTAGCATCTTTAGCATCCACAGCAGAATCGTAGGCATTAGAACTGCCACGGGCTTTTCGGTACTCTATGCTTACACACACAACACCACTATCAACAAGCGTATGCAAAGTAGACAGGAAAGGAGGTTTTAAGATTTTGTATTTACTACCTCCAGCCCAGCCACCACCATGCACGTGTATCATCCAAGGATTTTTCTGCTTCATTTTAGACGAATCAGGATAAAAAATATCCATGTTTAATTCAAGCCCATCCACCGTTTTATAAACTACAGTTTCTTTGTTGTTGAAATCCTTTAATATTTCAAGCTCTCTAGCATTTTGCCCATACATAAAAGATGAACTGAAAAGAAAAATAACTACGAATAATACACTACGCATAACCTAAAAATTTAATTGTTTAAAAGCTTTAACCTAAAAAATGGGTCTTACTATAATTTTTCAATGTAGACATAGTATGCAGGATGTACGCGATTATCTTGATCAATTAATCGAGCTTCCATATCGTACTTTCCTACGGGTACTTTAACATTAAAAGTAACTTCGGCCTGTCCTTCTTTAATTTCAAGGGACTTCGTTATACCTGCTACATACAATCGAGCCTCAGTAAAATCGTTTTTCACTCCTGCTGGAGCTGTTTTATCCAATTCAATTCTTTTTTCCTGAGCAGGGAAAGTTTCATTAATGGCTAAGCCACTTTCGCGAGGGAATCTGCGAAGCGTAATACTATAGTCACCACCAGAAACAAATTCTATTTTCCATGAACCTTCTGCTTGTTCTCCTTCAATAGCACCATTTTGATGCCAAACACCTTTGTATCTTCCGATCAATAGATCATGAGAACAAATTTTAGTCGGATTTTCATATGGCGATCCTACTTTGATGTAAGCATATTTCTCATCTACACCATCGTCCATAAACGATTGCCACCAGCGCTCATAGCCTTCAGCCAAACGGGCAGCAACTTCGGGGTGTGCATCTATTACATTCTTATCCTCTCCACGATCATTGTCCATTTCGTATAGTTCATTTCCATCTACCAAACGCCAATTATCGTCCATTACGGTATATTTTTTATACTTGATCAGATTTTGCTCACGCTGAGTATCCATGTACAAAATACGATTTGCCCATTCAGCATTTTCATCCTCAAGCAAAGGCTTTAAACTCTTTCCATCCAATGGTTTTACCGGATTAAAATCAAGACCTAATAAATCGACAAAAGTTGGCAATAAATCGTAATGAGCAGCAAGTCTCTCAATATCTTTTCCACCAGTCAACTCTCCATTGGGCCAACGAATAAAGAATGGCACACGATGTCCGCCATCGTACTGACTTCCCTTTCCTCCTTTTAGACCGGCATTATAGGTTGAACGACCTGCTGAAGTTCCATTATCTGTGGTAAAAATAAGAATGGTATTGTCGGTTAAATGAAGCTCATCCAACTTTTCTTCCAATTTTTTAAAATTATCATCAATATTGGTAATCATACCATAAAAACGTCGAAGTCGAGGATTTAACTTCTCGAATTTTTTACCTTGATACTGATTGTAATATTCCTCTGGTAAATTGTAAGGAGAATGTGGTGCGTTGGTAGCCAAGTAACAAAAGAAAGGCTTGTCCTTATTGGTTTCGATAAAATCCATAGCTTCCGAAAAGAAAACATCAGTACAATAACCTTCATACTTTTGCTCTACACCATTGTGAATATAAGTATCATCAAAATAATCGTTCATCCAATAATCGGGTGCTTGGCCAACACCACCGCCCCCTAAGCGAACAACTTCCTGAAAACCTCTATCTTCTGGTCGATAAGGATAATTATCACCTAAATGCCATTTACCAAACATAGCGTTGGTGTAACCATTTTGAGCCAATACCTGAGGCAAAATCACCTCATCTTCGAAAAGAATGGAACGACCTGCAATAGTATGAAACACATTAACACGATTACAGTGACGACCCGTCATAAGAGAAGAACGGGTTGGTGCGCATGTTGTGGAAACATGGTAATTGGTCAATCTTACCGCATCGGAATAAAATTCATCAATATTTGGCGTTTTTATGTAGGGATTTCCTGTGCAAGCCAAATCTCCCATTCCCTGATCATCGGTCATGACTAAAATAATATTCGGCTTTTGTTTTGTCTTGCCTTGTGCTTTAACTAAAATGGGGTTTACAAATCCCATTAATAAGCCAATCGCAACTAAAAAAGTTGATTGATACGTTTTCATCATTCTATATTTTTGGGTTTCCTTTTATATACTTTAGTGAGCGTAAAAATAGATCAGCTTCATGCACTGTTTTGTTATAGTACTCGTGGCTTTTTTTCTTCTGATTGAAAAAGCCATGATCTTGTCCTTCGTACAAATGCAAGTCACATCGACTTCCTACCGCTTCCATTTTCGCTTGATAATTTTTAGCTATCGAAGAAGGAATCAAATGATCTTTAGATCCTAAAAAGACAATAGTTGGAGGTGCATTTTTACGGATATTATGTGCTGGAGAAATCTCCTGCCAACGTTTGCCCATTCGTTCATGACAAAAACCATCAGGGCCATTATCGAATACCGGATTAAATAAAACCAAAGCATTGGCCTTTGAACTAATACTTAAATCCTCTCCAACTTCATCTAAACCTGGACAATTTCCGCAAACTGCAGCTAAATGTCCACCTGCCGATCCGCCTGAAGCGGCTATCTTTTTAGGATTAACATTCAGCTCTTTGGCATGTTGTCGTAAAAAACGAATCGCAGACTTGGCATCGGCAACAGCCTCGTAAGGCGTAGTTTTATGTCTTGATTTTACACGATAATCTGCTAAAACAGTAATCATTCCTCGCGAAGCAAAATACTCAGCCTGAGGTTGAAATTGAGATATTTTTCCGCCATTCCATCCGCCACCAAAAAAGAAAATCATAGTGGGATATTTTTTCGATTTTTTAAAATCAGCAGGATACCTGAGAGTCATATTCAGAACAACACTATCGACAACTTTATAGGTTAATTCGAAAGGCTGTTCTTGCTCATGATCCAGGTTTATGACCTCTTTTTCCTGTGCTTGCAAGCTGCCAGACACAAGTAAACCTAAGATGAATAATAGTACAAAATGTTTCATATTGCATGTTTATTTACCACAAGATTTTCACATCTTCTGGCCACTGTTTTACATCGGTATAAATTTCATTTCCTTTATCGAAGGTGCTATTTTCCATTTGCACATGACATTTCAACAAGCCCATATCAATTTTCTTATTGGAGAAATGACTGTTTATCACATAGGAATCATTCACGGCACGCCACATGGCACCCCAAGTATTATCAACAATCTCACATCGATTTAATATGATATTCTGAGGTGCATATTTAGAGTCTTCTTTATAGGTAAACTTGTCGTAATAATCTTCACAAGGAAACCACATTGCAACACGTTCGCACCCCGAAATGTGGTATTTATGAAAAAACAAATATCCAGCCTGTTCATGATCCGCCTGAATTCCATTTCCATGCGTATCTTTTATGGTACATCGCTGTGCCAATACAAACTCACAAGACGTATATTTACATCCCTTACCCTTTATAGGAAAAGACATATCTAAATCACTTTGCAATATAGATTTGTTGTACAAGAAGTAACAATTATGGTACAAACCTCCACCGGAACCATTATACTGAAAATTGCAATTATCCATGATGATATGGTTGGTTCGTTTGATATGAACACCTTGTGCAGACCAATCAGTGACATCAATATTTTGAAACATAATTCGTTTATGCCTGTCCTCATTTCTTCCACGAATAAGTATCCCATTGACCTTACCACTTCTCGTTCCTTTTATAGTCAGATCTTTAATTAAAACATCGGTAATTGTTGGTTTTGCCTCCACATTAAATGCGGCCATATCAAGCTTGGCTCCTTGCATTAGAATCGTCTTATCGCTACCTTCCCCAATAATTGTAACATTGCTTTTTAAGGTAATAGTACGATCTAGAATGTGAACGCCTTCTTTTAAAAAGACAATCCCACCACCTGCTTCATTTGCCTTATCAATAGCTGCTTGAATTGATTCTTTAGGCTTAACTACGATCACATTATCAGTCCACTGCTTCGGATATTCTGCGTGTATAAAATCGCTGCCCCATTTGGCTGTCATAATTGAATCTACTTCAGATTCAATTATGACATTAGTAAGAACATTATTTCTTTTAGTACACGACGTAAACAACATCACGAAAAGAGCGCCTACAATAAGTGTATATTTAAAAAATCTCATGATTAGACCTTCTTAAATTTAAAAATTCATCCAAGTAACTTGAGACCAATTTTCCTTTACAAAATCCTGAGGAGCCCCAGCTGTTGAACGTCCATTTTTAATGATGGCAGTAATTTCCTTTTTCAACTTCTCAACGACTTTAGGATATTCAAAATACAAATTAGTCATCTCTGAAGGATCATTTTCTATATCGTATAATTCGTAAGTCGCTTCACCTTCTGCTGGTTCAAAAACTTTAGGTTTTAACGAACCTCCTGAACCTCTCAACATATTTAATTTCCATTTGCCTTGACGAATAGCAAAATGCCCTGTGAAAGAATGGTGAATTACCGCTCTGTCTGATTGATATGATTCAGTGCCTTCATCAGTCATAAGTGGCAATAAACTATAGCTATCTTCTGCAGCATTATCAGGAATTGAAGCCCCAACAATATCAGCTATGGTTGCCAAATAATCCGATTGACAAACAGGAACATTCACCTTACTACCTGCTTTAATAACACCAGGCCAACGCATAAGGAAAGGTACACGGTGTCCGCCTTCATAAATATCTCGTTTCCCTCCTTTAAAATTCATGCAAGAATAATGCTGGTATGTATCTCGTTGATAAGCATAATTGCTTTCTGCACCATTGTCAGACGAAAAAATAACCAAGGTATTATCCTCTAAACCATTTTCTTTCAAAGCAGCTAATACTTGTCCAACCCTATAATCTGTTTCCATCATAAAATCGCCATAATTACCACAATTACTTTTCCCTTGAAAATCGGGATGTGTGCAATGAGGCAAATGAGGACTTGTTAAGGCAAAATATAAAAAGAAAGGTTTCCCTTTTTTTGCATCTTCAGCTGATTTATTGATGTACTCAACCGCTTTCCCTGCCAGTTTTTCTAGTACCAATTCATCATTAAAAGAAGGTGCAACCTCAATATTTCCCTTCTTGTATTCCTCATCATATGGTGGAGTAAACCGGAATGTATGAGGGGTTACATCTCTTTTTTTATGCGTGTACAAAGTTGGAGGATTCAATACCTTATCATTTTCTAAAAGTGATAATACTCCAAAATTCATCGAAGCTGCAATCCCAAAAAAGTAATCGAATCCATGCTCAATAGGACCTTCTTTAAAAGGTTTTGACCAATCACGATTTTTCCCTATTTCGCCGGCAAAGTCCATTTGAAGATGCCATTTACCCACCATTGCCGTATTGTAAGCATTTTCTTTCAACATAGATGCAATAGTCATTCTATCCTTTTCTATTAAACAAGGACCATCTGCTCTCAAAACGCTCTTTTTCAAAGAAGTTCTCCAACTATATCGTCCGGTTAGTAAGGTGTATCTTGATGGTGAACATACAGCATCGCTACTGTGTCCATCGGTAAAAACGATTCCCTGATTCGCAATTTTATCCATATTAGGCGTTTTAAATTTCGCCTCTGGATTTAATGCACTTACGTCTCCGTACCCCTGATCATCGGTATAAATGATTACAATATTTGGCTTGTTTTCAATCTTAGCTTTACTAGTGCATGAACTCATGCAAAACAAGAAGCTACCAATAAAAAAGGTGAAAATTTTAGAGTAGTTTAGTTTCATTTTATTATAAATATTTATACTGTAAATTGTTAATCAAGATATACGGGTTTATAAATTTTCACTTATAACTCGTGCCACTTCTTTTCCTTGCTGAGTAAATCCTAATTGATTGTAATGAACATTTCCAGGCGCTTGAGCCCACTCTTTATGATGTGGAAAGGTGAATGAATAAAGATCGTTTACAATAATATCAGGATGTTTTGACAATACATCCATTGCTGCCTTATTGAATTTTATGCTATCGCCTTTATATCTGCCTTTAGCATTTTCAGGAACAGGAGTCGTTGTGGCAAAAATCAATTTAGCCTTTGGGTAGTTCTTCTTCAAATACTTACAGATATCATCTAGGTTTTCTTTGTATAAGCTTGTTGATGAAACTTGCTTCCCTTTCTTGCTCAAATTCTTGCCTTTTAAGTATTTTAAATCGTGCAAACCAACATTAAAGTGAATGACATCCCATTTAAAATTCCAACCGCCTTTCAAACTAGGCTGGAACATTGTTTCCTTCATTTTATCCATATTGGGAATAAAATTATGGCTTGATCCTCCATTTTTAAACAAACGAACTACCGTTGCTTTTCCCTCTAAACTCTTTCTTACTTGTGAGGTATACATTATTGAAACGGAATCACCATACAAAAGCACATTGGGTATTTTCTTTGTTGGGTGAACATATTTAAAACCATCTGTTTTATAGGTTTTTCCGATATTTCCACACAATCCTTCCCAAGTAATCTTACAAGTTTCAAGCTCGCATTTTTTGTTCCAAAAACCTGCAAAGGCATGAGGTACAATTGCCATACTCATAGCCCCTAAACAAGCTGTTTTTATAAATTTTCTTCGTTCCATTTTTAAAGAATTAAATAATCAGAAATTAATTGAGATCCCAAACCTTAATCTTATTCTTTCCTATTGTAAGGTTTTGAAGTGGACCTACCATTGGTATTTCTGTATTTCTTAGCTTGCCAAAATAATCTTGATTTATGGTAACTGGTGAGCCATCTGGGTTTTCATAAGGAGTTTCAGGCTGAAATGCATACCCTAATCTTTCGGTATTTATCATTTGCGTTTTCACTTTTGCAAAACTCTCATCAACAGTAATGTTCAAATAGTAAGAACCGTCTTCCTTCGATAGGCTTATTTCTGGATTTACACTTCTATCCTCAACAAAGTTGGTTTCAATTGTCGATGGCAATGCTTTATTCAGATAAAGATTGGCATCGATGAACATCGGAAACTTTTGTTTGTTATATGCATTTAAATTTCCCGGAGATTTCCAAACATAGTCTGCTGGTGGAAAATCGTTGTAAGCATTTAGACCGTAAAATTGACTTTTACCCAAGCTGTCGTTATTTGCTGCAAAAATATTGTTGTAAAAACGATCATCACCAAGAATTACAGTCATCATTCCTAAAACCTGAGTAGAGTGAGGAAAATGATAGTGCGTAAAACGATTGCTTGCCGCACGGGTTTGAATATATCCAACTACTAAATTATTCACAAATGCGGTTCCTTGCGAAGCATTCAAAATTCCTTTTTCAGACAATAGAATGTTATTATCAATAATCATAGGACCATGATTTACTTCAATAAATAAATCTTCGTTGTCTGTGTGATTAAAAAATAAATTACCTGAAACACGTGCCCCTTGAGCCTGCCAATCGAGCCATATTCCTCTATGATTATCGTGAATGCAATTGTTCTTAATCAAAACGTCGATGGCCGCATGCAATTTAATTCCACTCACTTCCCATCCACTAAACTGTCCTTTTATACCAATATTATAAATGTGATTATTGCTTATTTCGCTGAACACACAGCCTAAATGACCAATAATACCACCTTGCTCACAATCTTTAATGGTATTATTTCTAACAATATGAGAACCAATTGTTTCTTTAGACCATCCTAACTGTAAAGCTTTAAAAACAACCTCACGCTCATACTGGGTTCCTTGTTTTCTCTTATCACGTTTCCACTGGTTCTGCCCCGAAGCTCTTTCTTTTCCGATAACAATACCTGAACATTTCGAATCAGAGATCAAATTATCTTCAATAATCCATCCCTTACTCCAGTTGGGCCCAATTAAACCAATTTGCTCTGCGGTTGGAGGTGCCCATTGTGTAGCCGCATGACACATATTGAAACCACGTACAGTAATGTAATTTATTCCTGTTTTTTTAGGCCAAAATACAGTGGGACGCACATTAATTTCAACTAATTCCTTGTTTGGGTTTACGCCATTGAAATTAGCATAAATAGTTGTTGTTTTCTGATTACTTTCACAATACCATTTGTACTTAGAACCTTCAATATCTCTTGCCTTTTTTAAAGGAGTTTCAGAAAACACTTTGGATAAACTGTCAATTTCATATAGAGCCTTACCATTTATATACACTTCACCTAAGTGGTGATCACGACCAGAAGTTCTTGTTAACCAATCGCCATAAATAATTTCTTGGTAGGGATTAAAATCTCCAAAAAGCTCATTTTTTAAAACGACTTTCCAAATAGAACCTTTGTGTTTCTTCCAAGTATTAATTTCTTCCGATCCCTTAATCCAAACCTCTTCATTTTCGGCAGCCTGATAAACAATTCTATTTCTATCATTCCGCCCTTCATAATAAGGATTGACCCATTCTCTATAGGTTCCTTCGTGTACTGTAATAACATCTCCAGCTTGAGCAATTCTTGCCGCTTTAGAAATCGTATTGAATGGAGATTCAATACTTCCATTATTAAAATCGTTACCACTTTTAGATACATGGTATTCTTTTGCTTGCACTATCATTGATAAGGCAAGCATTAATATCAGTACAATTGACTTTAGGTTGTTCATCTTGTTTTAAAGAAATTTAGCCGTGAGAATTGTTTAGTTTACTTATTTATCGAGCGCTTCTTTATATGGACGTTTCATATTTTTTTTATTAAAACCTCATCAAATCCTTTATCCTGCGGACGAAATGGATAATGATCACCTAAGTGCCATTTCCCGAATATTGCTGTACTATATCCATCCTATTTAAAAACCTGAGCCATGGTCGTTTCTTTTTCCAGACTAAGAAAACAACCTTTTATTGTAAAAAACACTCCTGTTCTTTAAGTTATGCTGCCCTGTCATAATCGCAGCATGCGCAGGTGCACAAGTAGAACTTACATGTTAATCTGTAAAACGTGTACTTTTAGCATGTTGCACATCGACATTTGGAGTTTTAATCTATTGGTTCCCGTTACAAGCCAAACCACCAACTCCTATATCATCAAGCATAACTAGTATCACATTTAGCTTCGAATTCTTTTCGGTTTTATTGGCACTAGCTTTTGCTAGTGCCAATAGAATAAGCATAAGTGTGAATTTTACGAATTCATTTTATCTTTTATTCTGATTATCTTTTCCAGATATGACTTTCTTCTAACAAGGCAGCATATTCCGACTCAAATTTCTGTTTCATACTTTTAAATACTTCGGGATATTTCTGAGCTACATTCTCAGTCTCACTCATATCTGATTTCATATTGAATAGTTCGAAATCAACCATTTTAGCCTCTTTTACAAGCTTTTCGTTGCCCTCGTACAAATTGTGAATATGCCCTATATAAGCTGTATCTGTTTTCAAACGACACATAATTTTCCAGTCATCAACACGCATGGCCACTCTTTCTTCATTTATGGCATCATAAAAAGCCCAAATTAAAGGTTTAATCCTTTCCTTTTTACCTGTGTTTATTAATGATGTAATAGATTCTCCATCTAATGTTCGTTTAGGCAATTCTGCTCCTGATAATTCAGCAAAAGTTGGTAATAGGTCCAATGAAGAAACAATAGCATCTGTTGTACCATTAAATGTAGATTTTCCCAACCAACATAGAATTCCAGGAACACGAAATCCTGCTTCATTCGTCCATAATTTCATCCCTTTTAATTTACCAGGTGATCCATAAGAATGAGTTGCTCTAGAATATCTATTTAAAGTTTCGGGTCCATTATCAGAGGTGAAAAACACAAGCGTATTGTCGCCATAATTTTCTTCTAAAAATTTAATCAAACTTCCGGCAGCTTTATCCATATTCTCAACATTAGCAAAATACTCGGCCTGATTTTCATTTTCAGCTTGAGGTAAGTACTTTTTCACTAAATTCTTTGGAGAAGCTATAGGTTCATGTGGTTCATGAAAACACACCTGAAGATAAAAGGGTTTGTCATTTTTTTTGTCCTTTAGCCATTGCATGGCTTCATTAGCCACAATCTGACAACTGAAACCTTCTATTTCTCCCACCTTTTTGCCATTACGCACAAAATTATTAGGATTATGATGACTTGGAGCTGCATTGTTATGAGTAGAAAACCAATGGTCGAAACCAAAATAGCCTGGTTTAGGTTGCGCATCACTATTAAAACGCGAACTACAATGCCATTTACCTGACAAACAAGTAGCATATCCAGCTTTTTTTAGCATTGCTGGAATCGTTTGCTCATGTGCTTGCAAGTGAACTAAATCTCTGCAATCAGGACTCTTTTTAGGACTAGGAATAAAATCATAAACCCCAGCCTTATTTGGGCTTCGTCCGGTTAATAAACCTGCTCGTGATGGCGAACATACAGGAGCTGCAGAATAACAGTTCGTAAACTTCATTCCTTTTTCTGCCAATTCATCCAAATTAGGCGTTTCAATAACAGGATGACCAAAGGTTGATAGGTCACCATAACCTAAATCATCGCACAAGATGACTACAATATTCGGCTGTACTTTTTCTTGTTTACAAGATGTAAACATCGAAAAACAAAGCAGAACAAAGGATAGTAAAAAATATTTTTTCATTTCATTAATTTTATTTGGTTAAAATTCTTAAAATCGGATCAGATAGAAAATGCTCAGTATTGTTTATTTTATATCTATTTTAAACATTCACAAAATACATTACAATTGTTTTACCCTTTGAATTACCGCTTGTAAATTTGCCACAAATACACTTAATGATATCAAAAAGATAATTCAAAAAATAGGAAGAATGTTGCATAATGAATAAAACAGAGCTTCTAAGGATATATTATCCAACAAAAACCGTGAATTCACTTATCCTTCCTAAGAAGATCTTATAAAAAGACAACACAATTTTCTAAAGAACAAATTCCATTGCCTTTAGATTTTTTAATCTGAATTAAATAATATCAGTTTACTCTTCGTTACTTTGAGATCTACTTAACTATTATGAACTATTAATGAGAGAACTTTATAAGCTTATAAAGTAGCTATTCCCCTTCTCCGTTTCAAATAAAATGGAGTCAGCATCTGCACTTTTAAAACTAATATTTTCACCTGTACTATCCGTTAATATAGCTTTAGCAATTCCCTTATATTTAAGATTGCACTCGCCTCCGCTGTGCGAAAGAACTTCGATTGAAGTCGCCTTTCCATCTTTCCATACAAGTGAAATTTCGAAATTACCTCTGGCTACTAACCCCCTGTACTTACCATTGTTCCATGCTTTTGGTAAGGCAGCAAGTGGTTCTATATACCCTTCGTGACTTTGCAATAACATTTCGGCTACTCCTGCCATACATCCAAAATTACCATCAATCTGAAATGGTGGATGGGTAGTCCAAAGATTAGGCAAAGTCCTTTCTTTAATAAATTTGGTATACACTTCGTGAGCTTTCTCACCATCTTTTGTCCGAGCCCGTGCATTCATCCGGTGGGCCATTGCCCATCCCGTAGTATTATTCCCTCTTAAATCAAGCGTAACGATGGATGCATCCATCCAATCTTTTGTAGTTGAATTGATAAGAGTTCCAGGGTAAAGCGCGCAAAGATGCGAGATATGGCGATGATGTTTTTGGCCAATTTCACCATAGTACTCCTCTTCTCTAAATTCTTTTACCTGCCCCGATTTACCGATTATAATAGGGTCTAATTTTGTAATTTCGTTTTGAACCTCTTGAATAAAAGCATCCTTTAGATTTAAGATTTTGGAAGCCTTAAGTAAATCATTGTGATTTTCCCATACCAGCTCTTGATCGAATGTGGTGCCGGCAGTAATGTAATTCTCGCCATTATGCTTTTGTTCTGGCGATGCTGAAGGCGTCACCAAAAGAAGACTGTCTCCAACAGGAACCAGAGTCTTCGACAAAAACTTGCTCATCCCTAAAATAGCGGGATAAGCCTTTTCGCGAAGGAAGGTGGTATCCATTGTAAATTCGTAGTAATCCCAAAACATTTTGGTGGTGAGAGCACCTGTTCCTGGGCCAGAATGACCACCAGGACCTACAATTTTATGTGGAGTTGTTCCCGTTCCAATAGTCCATCCGTTATCAAGACTGTCTTTAGCCAAAGCTTTCGGGTTATGCTTTTTCAGGTATTCGGTAGCCAAACTTTCTGCCTTTGGAAGATAAGCATCGAAAAATTCAACATAGGGCGTAAACGTTTCAGCTAAATTACTGTTGAAAGCCCCCCAATAGTTCATTTGAACATTGATATTGTGCCAAAAACCACCTGTAAAAGGCGTGACTTCGTACTGACTCCAAACACCTTGCAAACCACAAGGAAGGGTTTCTTTTCTGGAGGTAGAGATCAATAAATAACGTCCGTAATGAAACATTAATTCTTCCAAATAATGGTTGGAAATATCCAATTTATAACTTTCCAACAACTCTTTAGTAGGCACTTGCGGCATTTCCTTGGAGAATTCTAAATTTACCCGTGAAAATAAATTTTGATAATCCTGCAGGTGTGTTGCTTTCAGGGCTGTATATCCCTTGGTGGCAGCCGCATTGATTAAACCACTTATTCTGCGATGTGGAAATTTTTCAGGATCCAATTTTTTAGCATGTACATCTTCTAAAAAAAGCTCTTTATTCAATTCATAGTTCGTACCAGCAGCAACCAATAGCACCACACTATTGGCCTTTGAAACGCTTATTTCAACCCGATCTCCTTTTGTTACTGACGACAGCTTTCCGCCTTCATTGATCACCTTAATTTGCCCCTCATAATTAACGCTGAAATGGTCAATAAAACCCGACAGGGTAATCAAATCATTTTCAACTTCCATCTTCCCAGTTCTGGTATTTTTTTGAGTAGAATCTCTGAGATAAGGAATTTCTGGTTTCAGCAAGAAAGAAATTTTACCCTTTTTATTGGCACTCAATTTTATAACCATCACATTATCGGGATAGCTAATAAAATGTTCTCTAGTATATTCTACTCCATCACAAACATAGTTCACATAAGAAATGGCTTCGTTAATATTCACAGAGCGACTGTAGTTGGTTGGATTGTTATGATTGAACACCATATTGATCTCAGCAAAACTGGTTAACCCGCCAATACCATAAAGGCCCTCATTGGCCAATGTTTTTTCGGTAAGCTGTATGCGTTCAACATCTGTTCTTCCAAAAATATTTGCGCCCATGTAACCGTTGCCGATGGGATAGGAATACAATTCCCAATCTTCATCATAAGGATATCCTCGTGCTTTTTTGATATTAAAATCGCCACCTCTATTGGGGGCTGGCTGGTTATCCCACACTTTGTAAATACGTTTGGAACAAGTCGATGTCTCTTCTACCTGCGCATAAACTGAATTCACAAAGATGAATGTCAGACAGACAGCAACACATCTTATGAGAATTATTTTTACTGATTTCATCTTAAATCTAAATTTTAAACCTTACACTATTTTTCATTTAAACCCCTTCCTTTACCACGTATAATGAGGCTTATTCATCGATCACCTTACTTTTTGAAAAGAACACATTTCTACCCTCTAATACCATATCCTCTCCCTGCAATTCAATAATTCCACTTAAAGGAATATCCACACTAGAAGCGCCAATTTTAAATGCGTATTTACCGGCTTCAACTTTCCAATTTCCATCAAGATATTGCATCAACTGTTGGGGGGACACTTCAAAAGTAAGCGTTTTCTGTTCTCCAGCTTTTAGATTTACGCGTTTGAATCCTTTCAGCTGAATGGCATCCATAGAGGAGGATTCATCCAAAGGAGAAACATACAGCTGAACAATTTCGGCACCATCTACCGAGCCAGTATTTTCAACAGTACATGATATGCTAAAAGAGGCATCATTTATATTGGCTTTTGATGGCATGTGAAAATCAGAATAAGCATAGGTCGTATAGGACAATCCAAAACCAAATGGATATTGCGGTTGAACTTCTTTATACCCATGCTGGTAATTCATTTCTACTTCAGACTCATCTTTAGGATAGCTGACACACAGTTTAGCAGTAGGGTTCACGTTTCCAAGCAAGATATCCGCAAGTGCATTTCCCGCTTCTTCGCCCGGGAACCATGCCTGAATAATGGCCGCACATTGACCCGAAAATTTATCTACCAACTGTTGTCTTCCACCCGTTATGACTAATACTACAGGCTTACCTGTTTCAATGAGTTTCTGTACAAACAACTCTTGCTCACCAGGTAAACGAATGCCTTCGCGCTCACGATTTTCGCCACACAGATAAGTGTTTTCGCCCACGGCAGCTATAATCACGTCGCTTTTCTTAGCTATTGAAAGTGCTTTTTCAAAATCAGGTTGCGCTACTCTGCTTAAAATGTTTTTCTTAGCTGTACCCAATTCTCCACCTCCATAACTATTAGGATCGATAAGCGTTCCCAAAGGTTCTGTCCAATCGCACCCTCGTTCATTATGGATGCTTGCTTTATTTCCTAGTTTGTTCTTCAGTCCATCAATAATGGTCACAATTCTAGGCGATTCTGGATCAAATATTTGTCCCCAGAAATACGTTATCATCGACTGGTAGGTGTAATCGCCCAATAAACAAAATACATTATCGGAATTTGGCCCAACGAGTGCAATATCCTTTATTTCATCCACCTTTAAGGGAAGAATACCATTATTTTCTAAAAGAACAATGGACTGACATGCCGCTTCATAAGCCAACTTTCGGTTTGCAGGAGGATCAAAATCTAAATCGCCTTCCGCGCCAAACACAGGATTGTCTAACAAACCCAACTTCACTTTCATGATTAAAGAACGCTTCACCACGGCATCAATTACCTCCATAGTAATCAATCCTTCTTCGAGAGCTTCTGGTAAAAACTCATACGTTTTTGGTAAAGGAAACTCTAGGTCGTTACCCGCTTTTAAGGCCATGACACCAGCTTCTTTATAAGAAGATGCTTGCTCCCATTTTCCATAAACGTGATCAATGGAATGATAATCACTCACCGTTATCCCATCAAAACCCAATTTACCTCTAAGTATATCAGTAAGCAATTCAGGATTAGCCACATCGGGCACCCCTTTATAGGCCGCATACGAAGGCATCACACTTTTTACATTAGCCCCCTTAATAGCCGCCTCGTGTGGCATAAGGTAATCCTCAAAAAAATCTTTTTCGTTACTCGTATTGGCACCATATCCGGCAAAATGCTTGGTGGTTGCTGCAATGCCTGACTTAAAGTCATCGCCCTGTAGTCCTTTAATAAAGGCTACTCCCATTGTAGATGTCAAATAAGGATCTTCGCCATAGCTCTCTTCAATTCTAGGCCAATGGGCGGTACGGATTACATCCAACATAGGCGATAGAGCATAATTAGCACCTACTGCTTTCATATTATTGCGAGTAGACAAAGCGTTTCTTGTGGCCATTTCTGGATTCCAGGAACAAACAATACCAATTTGTTGTGGAAAAGTTGTTGCGCCTTTTGTTGAAAAACCAGTGATGGCTTCCTCGTGAAACACAGCAGGGATCTTTAAGCGTGTTTCCGTCATTAAATAGCTCTGTACTTCGCGCACAAAATCACGCAATTCTTCAGGCTCCATGGTAAATGAAGAAGAAAACTGACACATGTGCCCAATACCATTGGGTATCTTTTCGCGACATAAGTCCAATGAAAGTTTTCCGTCTACCAAGAGTTCGGTTGGACGTATACCTTGTATTTGAGCAATTTTCTCTTCAAAAGTCATTGTTGCCAGAATAGAATCTACTCGTAATTCTATTTCAGGAGTTGAAAAAGGTTCTGGAGTAACAGTGAAGTCTTCAATCTTTTTCGGTTGACTACAGGAAAATGCAAGTACTGCCAGCAATATAATTAAACTAGTTGATGCTAGTAGAAAACTAAAATTTCTACTCATATGGCCAATCTTTTCATGTAATAATTTAAAACTCATTGTCTATTTTTTTTAGGGGAAATATGCATGCTAAAACCAATATTGGCTTTTAAAACCATTGTCAAACTCAAAATATGAAAGAATAAAATGATGTATTCGAATGATGCAATAAGATTTGTATTTATAATTTAACTTGTATATCAGTACCTTTGAAACTTACTTTTTCTTGTTTTCCAGTACCAATTCCATCAATAATTAAATCGAGAGGATTTTTACTAAAGTCAGTATAATTATCTTTTCCCTTTGTAATACTTACTGTTTTACTTGATCCGGAATAAGAAAATATCACCTCTGAGTATTCTCCTTTTTCATAATCGTAACTTTCATTATCATCTAGATACAACACATACTCAGCATCTTTTCCAGGATAGATTTTAATGCGTAAGGGCTCATCGGTTTCTTCGGTTGTGTACTGAATTTTTGGCCCTGTTGGAATAATAGATCCTGCTTTTACAAAAATTGGTGTACTATTAAATGGCGCTTCAACGCTAAGTTTTTTGCTTCCTGAAACTTTTTCATTGGTCCAGAAATTGTACCAATCTCCCTCGGGTAAGTATACCTCTTTACTTCGTTTTTGATACTCCGTAACAAAGGATACCATCATTGATTCTCCAAAGAAAAGCTGATCTTTTATACCCCAAGTATTTTTATCGTTTGGATAGTAATAAACCAAAGGACTCATCAGTAAGTGACTTTCGTTGGTAACTTTCCAAGCCTCAGAATAAATATAAGGCATCAACTGATAACGTAATTCTATGAATTTACGAGCCATGCTTTCAAACTTTTGTCCATATCGCCAAATTTCAGTTTCAGATTTATATCCGTGAATACGGAAAATCGGACTGAAAGAACCAAATTGGAACCAACGCGTTAACAATTCGATATATTCAGGATTCGTATATTGACTATCAAACTGAGGATTAATGGATTTTGAATCTCTAAAGAATCCTCCTATGTCGTGCGACCAATAAGGGATTCCTGCCATGGTAAAGTTTAAACCTGCAGCAATCTGTTCTGAAAATTGCTCCCAAGATGCCTCTACATCTCCAGACCAGGAGGCAGCGCCATAACGTTGCTGTCCGGAATAAGCGGAACGAATCAGGTTGAAAACACGCTCGTTAGGGAATTCTTCTCTTCGTCCCTCGTACACTGCTCTGGTAACTTCCAAGGAATATGGATTTTGAACCTCCTCATAGGGTCCTACGGCTGTATTCACTTTTGTATTGTTGACTCCTTCTGGCTCTGTTCCATCCAACCAAATAGAGTTCACTCCATAATGAAACATCGAATCGCTTAACATGTGATAAAAATGCTCTCTGATTGCCGGATCGTAAATATCTACGTAGTTGCTACTCTCTATTTTTTTAAGACTGTACTTCTCCTCCAGAGCTTTATTCTTCACTTCAGGCCAAACTGAAACCATTAGTTTCAAATTTAACTCTTTCAACTCATCAACCATCGCTTTTGGGTTCGAATATTTTGCTCTATCCCACTCTGGACCTTTGGTTCCTTTTGGCCAATAAAACCAATCTTGAACAATATTATCAAAAGGAATCTCGCGTTTTCTCATTTCACGAGCATTTTCTAATAATTCTTTTTGATTGTGATATCGTTCACGACACTGCCAAAAGCCATAGGCACTTTTAGGAAACATAGGCGCTTTTCCTGTTAGGTTTTGATACTGAGAAATAATCTCTTGAGGATTGTCACCTTTCACTAAATAATAATCGATGACCTGTCCTTTTATACTGCTAAAAACAGTTTTATTGTAATCTGGTTTGTTATAAAATAGTTGCCCGGAAACCTTAGCTCCGGTATTCTGAAACACCACTTTATATTCTTTACCAGCTTCTAACTGTTTTTTTCCAGAATATCTTCTTGGCATCCATATGGTAGAGTAATTGATAATGTCCTCTCCATCAATAGACACTTTAATCTCTCCTCTCATTCTACCATTGTTATCGCTTAATGCCATAAAAGTATATTCACCAGTTTGATCTGGAGTGAAGGTGGTTTCACGAATGTTTTTCGCTATATCTTGCTTTGTAATGTGGGCTGCCACATCTTCTTTTTCACCATCAGCAGTAATTTCTGTTTTATTATTTTTAGTTTTAACATTAGCTATTGAAGCAAACTGAATCTCGTTTTGAGGCTCATTGAAATCTGTCAAACTATAATTGTGCCAGTAGATACCATAACCTTTGGTAGAAACCAAAAATGGAATGGCAATTTCCTGATTGTACTGCTGCAAACGAATGGGAACATTCTTCCAGTTCATAATGCCACTCTGGAACTGTCCTAAACCATACAAAGCCTCATCACCAGCAAGAAAGGATTGCGATACCGTATTTCCTTCTGTATTATTTGCTTTGATATAGGTCAATTCATTCGTTTCTGCCAGTAGTTTTTTATCATCCTTACTAAGAAAGTCTATCGTACCGTCACTGTTCACTATCACCTTTAAATCATCAGTAATAATGCATAGTTGATCCTTTTCCTCAAGAACGTTCCAATCTACATCCTGAGGCTCTAAAATGGTTACATAGTCTGGAATAGTTGACTCTAGCGTGTTATTCAATTGTTTTTTAATATGAATAATCGATTGATCTATAATCTCAATTTGAATAATTGAGCTATCCTGATAGATAGTTATACCATGATCTGATTTTTCTATTTTATGTGAAAATCTTGACTGACATCCCATCAAACCAAAAATTAACACACTAAAGCCCACTATTATTGTTTTCATACAAATATTTTAGTTTTGTTCTAATTGCAACTTCTAAGTTTGTTCACTTTCTGATCTGCATTATTTTTGATATGACGATTGTATTCTTGAGTATACAATGTTGACATTGAATTATACTTTTCTGGGAGTTTTTTATAAGCTATCCACGCTTTATCGTAGGCTTTAATCCACTTTTCAACACGCTTCATATCTCCTTTGGCTTCCGCATCAGACATATTCACAAGTATTCGATATATTTTATACAATCTATATCCATACTCTGCAGAACCTACTGCATAATCACGAGTCTTCTCATTCTCCCAATGAATCTTTTTTGCCAGTTTAACAATCTCTTCCCACTTGGCAACAGACTCATCTTTTTGTTCCAAATTACGTTTTTGAGCAATAGAATCTTTTGCAGATGCAGGCCAACCTATACCTTGGTCACGTGTCCACCACACATCACTAATATCATTATATGTTGTGTTTCTGCCTCTAACAACAGCTTCTGCTGAAAGCAAACAAAGTTTTCTAAATTTAGCAATATCAGCTCCCTTAAGATGTAAACGTTCGCTTGCATATCTGTTAAAAATAGGTTCTTCATGTTGCCTTGGATCTTTTGCCCACTGAGCCATTACCCAAGCATTTAAATCGCACCACATTTCATTTTTGATATACGGACCATCCCAACCGCCACCGCGCGACCAAGTCCAAATTCCAGCATAGATATCAGGTCTCTTCTCAACAAATTCATGCAAACTATTTATCTGTTCTTCAGGCATTCTTGCATGCTCTTCAAAACCTTCAATTACCCCATTGGCAATGTAGTTTGGATAAGCTCCTTTCCCTTCGTATTCTCGCGCACATTGTACTTCAATAATTTGAGGATGACGTCCCTGACCTATCAATTTACTAAATGGACGAGCTCGATGAAAGTCACCCTCACATTGCTTAATACTAATAATGAGATTTTGATGTGGTTCCACAGCATCATTCACTTTCATATAAGCCACCCTATCTCTATCAAAAGAATTCCAGGTACGAAAAATCAACTGTTTATCTCGCTTCACACAGATCTCTTCTCTCAAAATTTGCATTAGTGGGATGATTGTATTTTCAGGGCTTGTCTTATTATCTATTGCTCCTTGATGATAAGGTGCATCGTGCAAATAGGTTTCTCCAATTCTAACAACCAGTCCATCCAGACTTGGAAACTGATCAAACATCTCGTTAATTTGAGCACGAATAAACTTTTCTGTCTTAGGATCATTAGGGTCACCAAATGTTTTTTCAATTCCATACATTTCTATTAACCTTTTGGGAAATAAAACAAGATCCGACATCGCATAAATAGACATCCCTTGTTCCACACAAGAAGCCTGCATTTTTTTAATTTGGCTTGCCTTATCGTCTACCCATTCTCGCTCTTTGGAACCTTTAGGTAAAATATCCGGATCGACAGATTCCCAATTGATTGCCAAAGCAGGCGATTCGAAAAGGAAATAAACCTTGCCATTGTACCCCATCTCTTTTATCACTGCCGGATTATTATAAGCCGATTTATAAGGCTCCTCACCAGGGTTGTGATGAACCATATCCAAAATTAAAGCTTTAGAAAATTGGTTTTGTGCTATCGAATTAACACCAAAAAAGCATGTAAACACAAAAATGGATACTACTAACTTTTTATAAAAATTTAATTTATTCATGTATTTTATTACCTATGTTTCTTATTTGTATTGATAATTTAATTCACTACAAAATTCATAATTCGCATTGCTCTACCTTTACTCGATGTTTTTTTAAGCATTCTCAATTTTAGAGTATGCTTCCCTTTTTCAAGATCAGTAGAAAATAGAATGGTTTGAGGATAATGTAGACTTTTGCTAAAATGATGATACAAATCAAACTCCTGAACATCACCTCCATCAATACTTACTTCGACAGTCCCAGCATCAGGACCAGATACGACGTATACACCAACTGCCGTTCCGTTAAACTCATAGCTTAATTCCGCGCCTTTTTTAGTTGTGCTCAACATATCAATTTTCGTAAATCGCTCCCGTTTATCACCTTTCAATTTATTCCAATCAGGAACTCCATACGACCACTTAGAATCAAAATCACAGTCCCTAGGATTTATCAATTGTCCATTCTCAAAATTAAGAGCACTCACTTTTTCACTTGGATTCTTAAAACTCGTTTTTGTGCTCCACGCTTTCTCTAACATTGAAGTAATCATGTTGGCACAAATGCTGTTTCCATACTGATGAGGATGGGTTCCTCCAAAAGTTTTCCAATCTAAAGTTCCCACCGCAATTTGGTCAGCAACTTCCTTTGCAAGATTACATGTTGAAATATGATAGTGTTTTGCCACTGCTTCGTGTGCGGCAATGGATGTACGTATTTTGCCATTCTGATAATCACTCAAAATATTGGGATTGACAAAGTAAGTCATGACAATATTGACATTAGGATTGTGGTTTCTGGCTTTTCGGATGATGGCTTCCATGCCTAAGATGGCTTCTTCATACGAATCTGAAGTATCCTGATCATCATTTACCGCAAACTCTACAAACAGCAAATCTAAAGGGCCTTTGCTTAACACATCACGATCCATTCTAAAAGCTCCAGTTGTAGATCCTGTAGAAGCAATTCCAGCATCGGTAAAATTAAATTCGGTTGATGGAAACTGCTTTTCCAGATACTTGCAAATCATAGGGCGATAACCGTCCATTTCGGTAATAGAACCACCAATAAATGCGACATGCCCCGTCTTATATTGCTCAAATTGAAGCTTACAATTTCTAAAATTGCTTCGAAGTGTCACATTATTCATGCTCCATTCGGGGCGTTCAGAAACTTGTTGCAACTTGTTACCCGTGTGCATTAATATGAAATCAACAATAGGCTTTGGATCAATTAACGAATGAGGATGATGACCTGCTTCTGGTTTGTGAATAATGGTTATATCTAAACCGAGTTGCTTTAGCTTGGCTTGTAAAAGAGCTGTATTTTCGGCAAATGGAACCACTTTATCAACATCACCAATCAGACACAAAATAGGAATCTGTGCCTTAGCAACATTTTCCATGTGGTCAATAGGATTGGTTTTGGCCTGTAATGCTTCCTGCGCATTGAATCCATATTCTGCCAAACACTTTTTCCATGCCTTTGGCGAACCTTCACCACTGTATTTACCTGCAGGCCAACTTTTAAAGTCACATACTGGATTGTCGCCATAGATACAAGCTACCTTATCAGCATTTTGATTTGCCCAATTAAAGATGATCAATCCACCTCTGCTCATGCCTTCGAGCACCACTTTTTTATTTAATTGGAATTTCTCACTTGCAAAAGCATAAAATTCATCCCATATTTTGGTAGCTTTTGGACTTCCAAAAAGTCCAGTAACATCAATATATGCTATATGAAATCCTTGTTCAAGTAAAGCTAAATCCGTTTGTGGTTCATGTCCCCAAAAACGAGCACGCCACACCCAATCTCTATTTTTATTCGCTTTTTTCGGAGAAACTATTTTAAAATTAACGCCATTCAAGGTCGAGTCTAACATATCATAGCCCTTCCATTGAGATCTCACTCCAAGAGTCTTAGGAAGTTCAATTGTTCTTCTGTCGAAACTTAAAGCACCAATATTATTTTCACCAAAAATCCATGGTCCTTCATAAACATCCTTCGTATTCAGATAACACTTGTTTGGTAAATAGGTAACAGACTTATAAAAAGTCGTATTCTTCATAAAAAGCACCACCTTATTCCCCTCAACAAAGGCTTTCTCAACCAAATTTGCCTTTTTATCATTGTCGAAGAAAAACTGGTCTTTTATATAATGAGTATTTCCTTTTACTTCCAAACTATCCTCCATAATTAAAGGCTGATCGAATTGTAAAACGATCTCTCCATGTTTAGAAAAAGAGGCTTCAATTAATTGAGGAGGCGTAATAATTCCTTGTGGTTGTTCCTGATAAAAGTCACGAGAAACTAAGGGAAAAAGGCGTTCTGCAAACTCGCAATAACCTGCAAAAGCATAATGGCATCCTTCATGTCCAACAACTCCTGTAGTAGACATGATGTCAATCATTTTGTAATGCTTAGCAATCTGATTTTGTGTTTCACGCATTTCAGATTGGTAATTTCCTCCACAGCCTGGGTGAAGTTGAAACAGATACACTTTTTCGAGTCCTGTATAAACACGCTTCCAATCATTGTAAAGAATATCAAAGTTCTCAGAATAGATTTTATAATTCTCATCCGGATTACTCTCGCTTTGCTGAAATTTTGAGTTCGATTCACCCTGATGCCAAAATATGGCCTTCACCTTATCCTTCAATCCTGCTTGACTAACCCGATAAGCCAAACGACCAAAGCTGGTTTCGAGTGATGCTTTTTCAGGTCCCTCCAACATATTTTCTTCGATGAAAGAAGAACCACTTCCTCCATTAATAATGCATATGGGAACATTGTATTTTTCTTTGATCAATCGCATCAGCTCCATCCCCCAGGCGCCAACACCAAACTTATTTTTCATGAACCAACCACCTTCTTTTTTTAAACCAACACAGTTACCTGTTGCTCTTCCCCAACGAACTTTTTTGTCCGCATCGTTGTAGGCTTCGTAGCCAGTTTTCACACCAAAGCTTCGGCAATATTCACTGCTATACTTTGAATACATGCTACTTGCATGCGAGTTGGATTGACCTGTAATAATGTAAGCATCGCCACAAACAACACTATCGGCTAGCATAACAACACTATCCTTAAGTCCATCATTAAGATGAAGTTCAAAGCGGAACTCGTGAAGTCCGGCATGAATCTTCGTATTCGCCGAAAAGGCATTCTTTTTCAATGCGCATTTTTGACTATTATAAGGTTGATTATCCTTAAAAACATGAAGCGATACCCTTTCATATTTCACCCCTTTTTTAAACTTCCCTCGCACTGCAACCCTGGCACTATCGGATTTATCCCGAGCATATAGTTGAAAATCTTCAGGTGCATTCTGAAATTTTATGTCCTGTGAAAAGGCAGTGAGTGAAGAAATAAAAAATAAAAAAACAATAATGTACTTACTAATTATCATGCTATCTTGTGTTTATATTAATTTTTGGTTTTAAATATGGATGCTGGTAATCCTTCTTTATTGTATAGGTTAGCTCCCTCTGGGTTCGATGACTAGGCATAACGAACTTCAATAGGATTTGAAATTTCAGGATGCCAAACTTCAACTGTATTTTGTGTTCTATTTAGCTGTACTCTCCAATAAGATCAATATCCAGAGAAGACTCCTTTTCAAAACCTACAGGAATAATCAATCGTAACTTTTTTCCAATATCGTAGAATATAAATCCCCAATCATTCCTTCAATTCTAAAGTTTCACGATATCAACCAAGTATTCTTCACTTTCAAAATTTCGACCTAAAGTAAGGCCTACTATCACATTGTTTTCATTGGTAAAAGTACGTAAAGGTAGAGAACCACCGTAGCCAATCTCTCCCTTGTAAGCAAATGCAAAGCCTATTAGTTTAGCAGAATCATCGAAAATATTAAATTGAAGACTTAGTGATTAAATCGATTGAAGGATCGGACAATAAATGGCGTTCTCATAGTTATATGTATTTTAGCTTATTTAAATTTAACACTAAAAATATGTCATCCCAAACTTAGTTTAGGATAACAATAAGCATTTAGTCCTCAATGATTTGCTCCAGTTTAATGTAATCGATGGCTAGTTGTCCCGTAGAAGGTTTCCAGTTTTTTTTCAATATTCGTATCAGGTTATCACCTGCCTTTAATTCTACAGTTCCAAAATCAATTTCACGGAATGTTTTCGATTGAGGAAAAGCAAACTCTTTGTACTGATAACTATTTATCAGAACATCGTGGTTTGAATCTCCATCGGGGGAAGCATAGCTTACGATAAAACGATATTTTGCTGGTTTAGCTACTTGAGCCAAAATAGAAACATGGTCGTAAGGATTATCAAAATTTGTAACATATCCTTTACCGCTATATCCTTTAATCCATGTATCAACAATTACGTTATATAATTCACCACCGGCGGCAAATCCATTTTCAGCTTCTAATTGAAGGGTTGTTTTAGTACACTTTGCATTCCCCAAACCTTCTTTTGAAGGAACAATAGGTATGATATTTTCGTCTTTATCGTAATGCAAATAATCGGCCATTACACAGCGGGTTTCACTTAAACCGCCAGAAAGCCAAGCACTGTGGTAGAACATGATATCCTTTCCTTTATAGGTAACAACACCACCATGGTTGGTTCCACTCTGACCTTCAAAATCATCGATAAAGCATCCTTTAAACTCGTAAGGTCCTAATGGTTTATCAGCAACAGCATAAAACATTTTTTCTGGCCATCTACGAGGAGTAAGCCCCGGATAAGTTAGATAATATTTTCCCTTGTGTTTATGTACCCAAGGACCTTCAAAAACATGGGTCAACTGAGAGGTTAAATCGATGTAAGTTTCAGGTTTAATCGACATCAGATCATCATTCAATTCAGCCGCGAAACATTTACGATCATGTCCCCAAAACAAATATGGAATGCCATTATCAATAAATAGCGCAGGATCTTGACCAAATTCAACCCCCTTAACATAACCTAAGTCGGTAAATGGTCCTTCAGGATTGTCACTACGAGCAATCCCAGTTCTAAAAAGTCCAATACCAACTTCTTTCATACAATAAATAAGGTAGTATTTTCCTCGATAATAAGCAGCATCTATTGCCCAAGCATGACTCTCGGCCCATTCCACATTTTCTAAATGTAAAATACGGCCATGATCTGTCCAATTAACCATGTCGGTTGTAGAAAATGCATGATAACCAGTCATCCCATAATGGTTATTGGAACCCGGTTCATCATGCGATGTATATACCCAAAGGCGATCGTCATTTGGCCACACATGTGGTGAAGGATCAGCGGTGAAAACATGGGTGAAAACCGGGTTTTGAGCATACCCTCCAAGCATCATAAAACTCAAAAGCAATAAAACAAAAAACTTCTTCATGTTAATTGATTTGTATGTAAAAATTATATTCATTAAAAATTGTTTGTTTTGTTAAACCTATATTTAATCTAGCTAAACTAGGTACATCATTAAATATTAGATTTCTAAAAAACACACTTAGGTTTTATTATTTTAATTTGATTTTACGTAATTCACCAGCTTTAAATGTAGTTTCCTTTTTACCAGAAATAGTTACTGCCACCTCATTATGCAAATAGAAATCTCCATCCTTAAATTTCAATACAACATTTCCCTTTTCGCTTGATTTTATGGTAAATCTTTTTGCCTTTAATTGGGTTCCATTTCCCATGAACAAAACAAAATCACCATTCTTTTCATTGCCAATTAATGCATAGGTAGCATCTGATGACATGTTATTGTATTGGGCTTTTTTTCCATTATAAGATGAGAATATAAAGTCTTCACGTCCAGACTTGTTCATGATCTGTAAACCTGCAAAATCTTTATTTCCATTTTCGTCCTCAAATCCTTGAATAGAAATTATGCTTTTCCCCTGCTCAGAAGTATAAGGTTCATACACCGAAATAAAAGGATGTTCCCAAGCTTCTCCGTGTTGACGAGCAGCTAAAGTTAAATAAGGTTCGCTACCTACATCATAAGGAATACCTTTGCTATGTTTAAATGATTTACATGGAGGTGATTTAATAGAAAACACTTCACGCCCTTCTGTCCCTTTCATCCACAAGTTCATAAACACATCCGATTTACCTTCTGGCATGTCTATTCTCCATTCTGCCTGATAATCCTTATTCGTGCGAATCGATTTTTTATCCCACATGTAATCCAGTGCATAGAGATGTCCTCCTGCAAAAGCCATTTCTTCGCTTGGTTTCAAATCCAAGGCTACGCCTTCCGCATCGCTTAGTTGCATACTTTGCCCAAGGTTATGGTAGAAATAATCGTGGAATTTATCTCCTTTTCGTTGTTTCTTTGAACGAAAAACATCGACATAATATCCTGTTGTTTCTCCTGTTTTAACAATACTAACCGTTCTATTCTGATCACTTTGTGTTTCAGGTTCCAGAAAAGCAACATCAGAATAAGTAATATCCGTATAAAACCCCTCCTTTTTCTCTGATTTTGGATAGGCTCCCATTAAATCAAAAGCATGACTACTGTACATTTCGGTATATGAAGAAATTCCATCGACCATAACTGTATTGTGTGCTGGAAATTGAGAATAGTACTCCAAATAGATTGGCTGTAAATAACCAGCTCCTTTCCCAGGATCGGCTCCTTGAACAAAACCTTTTCCATAAAGTTCCATGTTAATTCCATTGGCATGCATATGATTTCCAAGCGATCCGTTAAGGGAAACCATCATACCGTTTGTACCTTGCCCCATGCGCTGTACATGCCAACTTACATTGGGTGCATAAAATGTTTGTGTGATGTAATCGCTCCAACTACCAGCTTTCATTTTGGGATTAAGCTCCAATGGTTTACTGGCGAAAAAGGAAGAAATCTCTGCCTTTGTTTTGCCTTTCTTTTTTGTATAATCAGCATCAGGTTCAAACAAACGATACATGGCCGTGAATTCAGCTTCCATTTCAGTATCCTTATATTTTTGAGCCAAGCGAATCATATCACTAATTGGTTGAGTGTAAATTGGTCCATAGTAGGAATCACCAAAAGCTACAATTTGTCCATTGGGAAACAAATATTGTGGCAACATTTTAACCGCCTTTTTCATGACCGGCGTATAAGGCAAAATGTTATGATCGAAAGTATGATCGAAATCGGCAATAAAATGCATCATTTCTTTGGTAACACCTTGCGAGTAACCAGGACACTCAGCCCAAACACCATTATTTTCATCGTAACCGTAATCCATTAACTTAGTAAACGACCATTGACGTGGCGATGTAACATTTAATATATGGTTGATGTAATACTCGCGTCCTTTTGCATCTTCGTAATTCTTATTATCGCGCAACACCATGGCAGCCTTTAAAATCGTATTCGCCTGATGCAAATTCCAATTGTTTTGAGGCACTCCATTTTTAATCACTTGATCGGTCCATCGCTTAATGGTTGCATCGTAATTTGCTATTTCACCCTTGTACTTTGTTTCGATATAAGAATGTAAAAAATCGTAGGCCTCTGAAACATAAATTAGACCTCTTTCGTGGATGACTTGAAAACAAGTAAAGCCTACCAAAGTTTGAATATGCCCATTCAACAAGTCAATTGGTTCGCTTCGGTAATACATACCTGCCATATAAGTATTGAGAATATCATAGGCAAATTTGGCATAACGCTCATCATTTTCGAGCCAATAAATAAAAGCAGCATCACGAGCTAAGGACAAAATTTTCTCATTAAGTCTATTAATTATACCCCCCGTATTTGCTGGCTCAGCCCACTCGAAAGGATTTCCTTCTTTGCTACGATTTGGCAAATATAAACCACGCTCATCATCTAAGTAAGGAACAACATCTTCCAAATTGGGTATGCCATAAGGAGTCGTATAATCGCGACAACCAGAAAAACGAACTGTAGGAACTGGAGCTTCACCATCGGAGTGCGAATAATAAATACCATTGATGTATTCGTTCTTTGCTTTTGTTTTCCAGTGCATTTGCAGGCGCGATACCATCCATTCAGGATCGTCTACATGACGCTTGACATAACTGTCAATTCGCTTATGAATTCCATTAAGAACATCTTGTGCCCACTTTTCTTCCTTAATGGTAGCTTCTAATCCTGGCTTTTCATCCTGAGTGATGTATAAACGAGGATATCCTTGTTCCAAATTTTTAGGTAATGGAATCTTACTGCTTACTTGCGAATTCGCAACAATAGCCATAAAAATGAACGCTATCGATACGCTTATTTTTTTTGTAAAATGCATCGTAAAATATTTTATTCTGAAATGATTAAAGCTTTTTTGTAAGGTTTTGCTAAACGAAACTCAATCTGGTTTGTATTGTGCCTGTTCACATTTCCTTTTCGATCAATGTACTTTCCGGTTTCATCGAACAATCGAATGATAGCAGGTTTAAAATCAGTAATTATAGGGACTTTCAACACCACTGGATTATCGTTTTGTACCATCAGTCCTTCATTCGTGTTTTCGATTGAGACTGTAGCTGCCGTATTCACCGCTAAAATTTCCCACTCTTTGTATTTTAATTGATAAACACCTGAAGCAAATATAAAATCAGGAATATCCTTTTCTTCAGTCACCCTCACTATTGAGAATAACCCTTTTTGATAGAAATCATCATTCGATACGACATCATTTTCCGATTTTGATACGACAATCTGGTCATTTGTTATTCCATTGGAATGGCTAACTTTTATTTTCTGACAAGAAGGATTCTTTTGCATTTCACTAAAATCCACATCTTCTATCGGGTTATCTCCATTTTCAAAATATGGGTTAAACAGTAATACAAATGGTTTTGTCCAAGCTTCCTCATTTCTTCTCAAAATTAATGTTGGCATTTTTTTACCAATCAAAGATTTGGGTGCAGTACCAGTCCCTTTTGATATGGCATTACTTTTGGGGCTCTTAACCGAAAAAATAGACTGGTTTTCATTCCCTTTAATCCAAACTTTCATCAAATTATCAGGTTTACCGTCTTCTTTAATTTTAAACATGGCCTTTAAGTCACCATCAAGTGTTATCTCTTTCTTATCGGTCAAATAATCGTAGGCTTTTAATTGACCATCCTTTGATGTTAGCTCTTTGGTTTTTCTCAGTTTCAATTGCTTATCTGCATGATCGTAAAGCTGGAACGAATGAGCTAAGTTGTGATAAAAGTACTCGTGCTTTTGAGTATCTTCCTCTGTCTTCGACCGAAACAAATCCAGCACATATCCATTACCCGATGGCGTATTAATAATAGCCGTCAATCGTTGTTGATCGGCATTTGTTGCTGGTTCTACAAATGAAACCTTACAAAATGATACTTGTTTAAATCCAGGATTTAGTTCTCCCGATTTTGGATAGTGATGATCCATACTATATGGATGGAAACTTCGCATATTGCTATAGTTCGACTTTCCATCTACCACAACAGTGTTATGCGCTGGCATTTTAGCGTAATATTCCTTAAAATCAGGACTCCAATAGCTTCTACCTCTGCCCATATCGGGTGCGTGAACGTAATTATTAGCAAACAATTCCATGGAGATGCCATTGGTATGTGCGTGATTTCCATACGAACCAACAGTAGAAACCATAATGGCCTTATCTGCTTTTCCCATACGCTGCACAAACATACTTACATTGGAAGCATAAAAAGTGGGCGTCATTAAAGCTGATGTTTCTACTTCTTCCGCAATACTACTTAACTCATCAACATAAAAATTAAGCTGAAACAAATCTTTAGCTCTTCTTTTGTATGATCCATTTTCAATATCCGGTTGCAACAAGGAAGTGATCAATTGTTCTTTCTTCGTGTTCTTGTACTTTTTATAATTTGCTATTAACAGCTCAAAATTTTCAAAAGGAATAGTACCATGACCAGAGTCACCAAAACCCACATTATTCCCACTTGGAAATAAATATTGAAAACAGGCTAGTGCAGCCTTCTCAATAATAGGAAAATTGGCTAATTCATTGGCATTAGTCACATTATCCAGCAAAGCCATTATTTCGAGCAAAGTCGTATTTACATGCATCGAATAGGATGGTGATTCAGGCCAGATGCCCGTCTCCTGATCATAAACCAACAATGCGTCTTTTATCGCAATTTGACGTGGCGTTGATACATCAAAAGTGTGTTTCAAATAATACTGCTGTCCTTTTCCATTGGCATAATTTTCATCACCTTCCAAAACCAGAGCAATATAAGTTAAGAATCGTGCCTGAAATAAATTCCAATTGTTATCTGGAATACCGTATTTAATAATTTGATCGCCCCATTTTTGAAAAACGGCCACCGAATGATGTAGATCTCGCTTATTTTTGATAAAATAATTATACAAATAATCGTAAGATAGCGCCAAATGAATCACGGCCTGCTCATGTATCACCTCGAAGGTGGCTAAGCCTGAAATATCTTTCTGACTTGATTCATCCAACACCTCTGGAGGATTGCGATAATGCATTCCATCCATATAGGTTAGAAATACAGGTTCTGCAAATTTGGCATATTTTTCCTCACCTGTAAGCCAATATAAAAAAGCTGCATCTTGCACAATGGATAATATTTGCCTGTTGATACCTTCGATAGCATGACCCATTTTTGATGGATGAACCCACTCTTTTTTGCCTGTATTCTTATTTTCCAGAAAATAGCCACGCTCATCGTCAAAATAAGGTTCAACATCCTCGAGTTTTGGCTTTATGTAATCAGTAGCCCAATCTCGAGTTCCCGAATAACGAACTGTAGGAACAGGTGCTTCTCCATCGGAATATGAAAAATTACCTCCTTTTAAATAAACATTTGAATGTTTCGTTTTCCAATTCATTTGCAAACGGGAAACCAACCAATTCGGATCTTTTTCGCACAGTTGGATGTACTTTTCTACACTCTCTTTTTTTCTTTCGACAAACTCTCTTTTCCATTCTACTTTAGCCAAAGAGTTTTCTAGAGCTTCTCGTTTAAGTTCAGAATTAAGAATTCTAGGATGTATTTTATTTGATGTGGTGCTATTATTCACATTATTTTGTCCGCAAACAATTCCTATTTGCATCATCAACAGGAACACCATTAAAATTCTCATCCAATTAACACCTATAGATTTTACCTTATTTTGCTTATTAAAAAACATCATGAACACGGATGCTAATATTAAATTTAGGTAGAGTTTCATAAATTGGGATTTTCACTTTTCGTTAATACTGCACATTCACCTATATCGTTTGCATAACATATATGCTCTCTTCACGCAAGGAGAAATGAGATAGCTAAAGTAAATAATAGCCCTACATGTGTATCTAATATTAATCCCAAAAAGTAGTGAGCTTGTTGCAGAATAAGTAATTACCATAATCCCTAAGACTCCTTACATTCTAATTCTAAGCAATATACAAAATACCACTATTGTTTTTCAAAAATTAAAGCACACAAACTACTGGCTAGATTAAACATCAATAATCGCCTATAATTCTAATCTTAAGCTTCCTATTTTCCGCTTTTATAATTTTCCATTTACTAAAACAAGTGTTTGTCCAATCTCTGTATCAATATCATACAAGTATGTATCTCGAAGCTCAAATCCTTTTAAATCTGCTTTCTCTGAAATCAAAGGTTTTTTGATGCTTGGAACCTGATAAAAAGGATTGGTATTTGTACCACTAGCTTTTTCAAGTATTCCTTCCCCCTCTAATTCTAATTCAGAATAGGAACGAATTCGGCAATTGCCTCCAATGGTAGATTTTATAATGACTTTCATTACTTTTCCGTCTTTCCATTCCATCGATTCTATTTCGAAACCTCCTCTGGCACGTAAACCTGTAACACGTCCTTTTTTCCATACATCAGGTAAAGCAGGAATTAAATGGATAGCACCATCATGACTTTGCATTAACATCTCGGTTAAACCAGCAGTAAAACCGAAGTTTCCATCAATTTGAAAAGGTGGATGTGCATCTAACATGTTTGCATAAGTTCCCCCTCCTTTGGGTGAATCAGGGCGACCTACCAATTTAATTTGGTCTGTCATCATTTTGTAAGCGTGGTTACCATCCAGTAAACGTGCCCATTGGTTAATTTTCCAGTTCATGGACCAACCTGTAGATGGATCTCCACGGTAAATCAATACATTTCGAGCAGCTTCGGCTAATTTCGGTGTTCGGAAAGGTGAAAATTGATTGGAAGGATGCATACCATACAACATCGAAATATGACGGTGCTTATCTTCCGGATCATCCCAATCGTGAATCCATTCCTGTATTTGCGCATGCTGACCAATCTGGTTTGGTGCCAGTTTTGGAATGGTTGCTTCTAACTCTTTAACAAAGTCTTCATCAATATTTAAATGCTTGGCCGCTTCAGCTGTTCTTGTCAACATATCAAATATCAACTGATTATCCATAGTAGCTCCATAGGCAATATTCACCATCTTTTGCTGAAATGAAGGTCTGTTCTCTGGCGAAGTAGATGGTGCGAAAATCAACCATCCATGTTCAGGCTCTGGTGTTAAAAAGCTTAAGCAAAACTCAGCAGAACCCTTCATTGCAGGATAAACCTCTTTCAAATATTCTAGATCACCACTGTACAAATACTTTTCCCATAAGTGCTGACTTAACCAAATTCCTCCACTAGGCCACATTCCCCAGGTAGCTCCATCAACAGGTCCACAAATTCGCCATAAATCTGTATTGTGATGACAAACCCAACCATCAGCTCCGTACATATCTTGCGCCGTTTTACGACCTGCAACTGAAAGATCCTTTACTAAGTCAATTAAAGGTTCGTGCAACTCGCTCAAATTTGTTGGCTCTGCAGGCCAATAATTCATTTCTGTATTTATATTTACAGTATAAGCACTTTTCCATGGTGGAGTAAGATCCTTGCACCAAATCCCCTGTAAATTACTAGCTTGCCCACCCGGTTGAGAAGAACAAATCAATAGGTAACGTCCAAACTGATAGTACAAGGCTGCCAAAGCAGGATCGTTACCTTGGCTAAATTGTTTGATTCGAACATCAGTCGGATTTTGAATAGAATCAGTACTTCCTAGATCGAGCGATACCCGGTTAAAATAGTTTTGATAAAAAGCAGAATGATCGGACTTTAACAATTCGTAGCTTTTCTTTTCAGCTTTAGCCAAATAGTCACTTGCACGTTGGTGCTCATCGGCACTAACATCCTGATAGTTGACAAAGTTAGTCGCTATTGATACATATAAAGTTGCGCTATTGGCATTGCTTAAGGATACTGTATTTTCGGTTGAAAACAAAGAACCACCTTCAGGTACAACTTTTACTCTCGACTCAAAATTTACTCGCCCTTTAATAGGAAGCGTATTTTTAGGTGTTCTTTTGCTTTTTGTGTCAGCACAAGTACCTGTCATCTTTACTACATTATCGCCCTCAGTACTTACACTAACAACAGCAGGTTCAGGTCTGTCTAAGCCTGCAGAAAAACTGATTTTTCCTTTTTCGCTGGCTGTTAGTTTTATCACCAAAACCTGATCGGTAAAAGATGTAAATACTTCTCTAATATATTCAACACCATCAACAACATAGGATGTTTTAGCAATTGCATTCTCAATATCCAACTCCCGAGAATAATCAGAATAATTTTCATGACCATCGAAATTAAGACGCAAATTTCCAACCGTTTCATAGTTCATCCCAGCAGATGTTTGTGAGATAATCTTTGCATTAGCCAATTTATGTGCCTCCTTGTATTTTCCGTTGAATAAAAGTTTACGGATTTTATCTAAAATCGCCTTCGCATCAGGGTTGTCATTTCGATGTGGACCTCCAGACCAAAGTGTTTCTTCATTCAATTGAATATTTTCCTGATTAGGAATACCATATACCATCGCACCCAAACGACCATTTCCAATAGGTAAAGCCTCATTCCAGTCTGCTGCTGGCGCATCGTACCATAATTTTAAATTCGCTTTTGGAGCTTGTTCTGCAGAACAAAAACTCATACTAAGAGCCACTGCAACAAACAAAACTAGTTTTGAAAGCGACATTATCCTTTGTTTAATACCCTTCATATTATAAATCACTTTTGTATACACTAGATTTGAAACTCATCATCACCTACTTTAATTTTTTGCTCATGCAATTGACAAGAAGCAAAAATTACGACGAAAGATAAGGCAAGCTAAAAGTTTATTTTATTTCTAAAACTTCTGTTTTTGACATCAATACCTTATCTTTCAAAACATTAAATAATTACAAAATGTTCATTTTACGTAAAAAACATCTATTTTGAACAACTTTCAATTCAATTCTATTGCTACTTTTTAATTTGATTGCTCTTCGCGAAGAAGCTCTCCATTTAAAAATTCTTTAACCGAGACTTTAATTTGTGTACCATCACCTTCAAAATCAGAAATGGTTAATTCTTGAATTCTTCCATCCAGCAACTCTACAATTAACTCATTAGCACTTTTAGCTGTTACCGATTTAATAACAGATTTTGTTTCGTATGGTTCAATTACTGATAGGTAGCGCGTATTTTTCCCTTGCGTACGAACGGCCATAGTTTTACGTCTTGATGATTCATCTCCTAATGGAAAGTCACCACCAATTTTCGCTTTAAAACTTAGCACATCCATTCCTGATAAATCGATCGTAATTTCTCCAGCTTCTTTAAAATTTTCAGGCATTCCTGGCGTAGAATTTGGCATTAATTCACCACCAATTTTTATAGCTCCACCATAATAATCCTCACCTGCATTGGGTCTCAATATATTTTTGGTTTTAACAGGAAGAGAAGATAGTAATACTTCTGATCCATCTTTTAGAATCAATTTTGCATCACCCCAAAAAATCGTATTATTTTTTGCTTTGCGACCTAATTTAGTTGTGAGAGTTAATTGACTCTTCCCTTCGATGTTAAGCTCTATATTTTTGCTACCCAAAATCCAGGCACCTGTGCTATCATTTACTAAAATTTGATCATCGGCTTTTACCGAATACCATAATTGCTTATTGACTCCAAAACTTTCAGGAGCGGTACCTATCATGATATCATTTTGTTGTGGCCAAGCAGTAATAACATCAATCTTTAATGGTCCATCTTCACTGTGTGGCATACGAGCTCCTCCATTATCACAGCCTTCTCCCCAACACATTTCGAATTGAGCACGGGAAGCTCCATTCGTTTTGTACCAATCACAATCTGTAATAAACTGCGCACTACTTAGTGGGTCAGCACTCATTTGATTATCGTGTTTAATTCGCTCCGATTTATCAGCTAGTAGTTCTTTAAAACCTTTCATTTGAAACAACCAATCGTAAGTATGTTCAGTATCAGCTTGTAAATAATCGGCCAAGACTACATAATCGTCCATCATAATCATTAGTCTGCGTTGCAGTACTGATTCTGTAAAATCAGTTATCGTTCCATAAGCAGGAGCATCAACAGGCACAACAACAGAACGACCTTCTTCAAATGCTTTTTCAGCAAATGTCATATGCTTTTTGTCGCCATATATCATTCCACCATAAGGAGGATTACTCCAACGTGACTTAGTTTCAACGGCAGTTGCCTGCATCATATCTCCAGTATAGTATAAGGTTTTAAAACTTTCCTTAGGCTCCTGCATTTTTTGATCGACAACCACCATATTTTTATTGATGGATGTTTGCACCAAAAACTTATACAAATGCGACTTATAGCCATACCAAAACATTTCAGGATTATAGAAACTTCGTCCATATCGCATCATGCTCAAGAAATTGGTTCTATCGAAATGACCGTGATATCCTCCAAATGTTCCGTAATGTAACACCGCCTGAATTTGTTCGCTCTGTTCTCTATTTTTTGTTTGGCTACGCAATTGTACAATCCCCATATTATCAGAATAGGCCGATTGTTTTATTTTTTCAGATTCTACAAGTGGTAATTCAGGAACTCCATACAATAAGTTGCGGGTTTTACCACGATTAATCACTGCTGCATACTCAGGATCGCCATATAAATAATAGGCTAATTCGTATGGTTCTCCAACAACTAAATCTTCCTTAGCATCGTTAACAGCAAACATGACTCCGCGGTAATCTAAAAACGGAATAAGAGCATTCCACATATCTTTAATTCCAACACTATTTTTGTTAATGGTTCCCCATTTATCAAAGTTCATTCCATATAAACCTGGCTTCATACGTTCTGGCAACAAAGAATAGTATGGTGTTGTACCAATAGGCTTTTGTGCATCTACAAAATTCTCTCCCCATGGACGCAAAGCAATTGCCATTTCAGAAAACATGGTTGAACACCAAAGGTTGTAACCAACCGCACATTCGTACCACCATCCATCACTCATAACACCTTGCGTAAACTGACGATAAACTCCAGATGGTGAGTTTAGACACCAATCCACCAAATCCCAATCCTGAATTACCAAAGCACTATAAAAAGCTCCAGCTAATTCACTAAGATCCCAATTATTAACACCTCCATTGTCGTTACCCAACATGGCAGTTTCAACATACAAACGAAGTGTTTTTTCTATAAGTCTATGATCTTCTTTAGTCAGTAGATCACAATCTTTCACCATGTCATAACCTCTCGCAACATCTTGAAATACGCCACCTTCTTTTACAAAATTATTTTGATTGACTCTTAAAGTAGCAGGATATCCTTTTTTCTCATCGGAGAGTTTTCGCAAGAAATCAACGCACTTTTGAGCATATTCCTTTTTACCCGTTAAACGATAAGCAATGGCACAATTCATCATGCTTCCTGCCTCATTATTATGAAATAAATAAGGACCTCGAAAAACATCTATTTGTGCATCTTTGTTTGCATAGTTGGGAACTTTCCATTTATGTGCTTTCGCTTCATATTCTGCCAAGCCTTCTTTTGCCCAGTCGTATTTTTCAATTTTATCTAAAACAACATTCCAGTTTTCGCTTGTATGCACCATAAAAGGAGAAGGTACAGTAACAGCTGTAGTAAACTCTAACGTAGCTGTTGTATTTCCATTTGCAATGGCTTTTAAAACTTGCTTTTCTCTTGCCCCTTGCGGAAGTGATTCGGGAAGTTTAACCAAGACCTTGCAAGATTTAATTTCATTTGGTGATAATTCAAGCGTACTTGGCTCAACAGAAGCTTTCATTGCTTCCCATCCCACTCTAGGAAAAACGAGTTGTATTTTTTGATTTTTCTTGGATGTGTTGCCTATCTCTATTTCGTATTCCACAATAGAACCAGCTTGAGCAGATTTACCTTTAATTGGGGCATCTAAAGCAATGGTTTGCCCCTTAAGCAAATTAATATCTTTGATTTGTAAGCTTTTATTTTTTTCTGATGTCGCTTTAATTCTCAGCTTACTTACTCCTTGAAGTGTACCTCTCTGTCCTTCAGCCAGATTAAACATGTTCCAAGGTACAAAAACAGATTGCCAACCTTTTCCAAGAACATGAATAGTTGCTGTACTTTTGGCTTGAAGTTTTCTCGTACTTTCGGGTGCTACAGAAAATTCAAGTTCTATCGCTGTAGCCGATTCATTTTTAGTGAAAATCTCAAAAGATATACCCGCAAACTTACTCCAATCGCAAGCATCTGTATAATAATCTCTATAACCTTTCGAGTGACTTTTAAGCTTTGGATATGCAAAAAAAATAGCTTCACCACTATGAATATTTGCATGCTTGTTTTTGACTTTTATAATTCCTGACCAATCGGAGAAATCAGGTTTCCCTATAGAGAGTTTTAATTGAGCTTGCGTAACATTTGCTAGCAATAGAAGAAGTATGGATAAGTATAGTTTCATCAGTTTTGATTTTCTTTTAATTCTATATTTGGCAGGAAAAAATACTAGAATGAATAGTCAGTATTTGAAAAGAGGAATTTAGCTTATTGAATAACGGCAAGTATTATTAAGAATACTTGCCGTTAATTATTTAAGACTTATAGATTCTATTCTACAATTAACTTTATTACGCTAGCATAACTATTAGATGCTTTTTTCGGAACTTCTACGGAAATTACATTTCCAACAGTATTTACTTTCAATTCTGATGATGAATCGCCTAGTAAACGTGCACTTTTAATTTTGATGCTTGAATCTAAAATTAGTTTTCCATCTTTAGGCCAATCGAATACATGAGCATATACAACACCTGACTTACTAGTGTATCTTCCCCACTCTGGACGCTCGAAAGGACTTGCTTTAGCACCATAAACCGCTTCTCCATTTTCTTTGGTCCACTCTCCAATTGCCTTTAAGCGATCGATACTCTGTTGTGGAAATAAACCTTGTGCATCAGGTCCAATATTTAATAAGAAGTTTCCACCTTTCGAAACAATATCCACTAAGTGTCGAATCAATACTGTATTGCTTTTCCAGTGTTCATCTGATGGTTTATAACCCCAAGAGCCATTCATTGTCATGCATGCTTCCCAATCAGAATCGATACCAGTTGCAGGAATTTCTTGCTCAGGAGTACCAAAATCACCGGCAAATTCACCTTCTTTATCCATTCCTTCCATTCCGTTACGACCTTTGTCAACACGGTTATTTACAATTACATTTGGTTTTACACTGCGGATATAAGAATAAAAATCTTTACCCATTTCAGTCGTATAATCAGCAATCCAATCACCATCAAACCAGATAACATCAACATTATCGTACTTCGTTAGCAATTCACCAACCATTGGTTTTAAATAATTCTCATAGTATTTTGGAAATTCAGGATTCACAACCGTCTGATCTTTTTGACCCGCATTGTAATTTGGATACAAAGGAGCCTGAGCTTGTGGATGATGCCAATCAACAATTGAATGGTACAAACAGAATCTCATATCAGCTTTTTTACAAGCTTCTGATAATTCTTTAACGATATCGCGCTTAAACGGACAAGCTTCCATCACATCATAATGGGTAATTTCAGAATCCCAAAGACAAAATCCATCGTGATGCTTAGATGTTAATACAATGTATTTCATACCTGCATCTTTTGCCATTTTTACCCATGCATCAGCATCAAACTTTACCGGATTAAATTTAGCTGTAACTTCCTTTTCGTAATCCTCAATGGTATAATCCAATTTATCCATGATCCATTCGGCACCACCTTTACAAACTTCACCATTGCGCTCCCCTCCAGGAATAGCATAGGCTCCCCAATGAATAAACATTCCGAATCGAGCATCGCGCCACCATTCCATTCGTTCATCATCCGATAATTTCACGACTGCTTTATCATCAGTATTTTTCTTTGTCTTCTGTCCACATCCAAAACTGAATAGTAGAACACTAATTGCGAAAACCTGTACTATTTTATTCATAACTAAATTCTATTACTATATTATTTTTTACTCTTATTATTTAATCGAAACCTTGAAATCACTATATCGAGCCGAACGTGTATACATATGTCTTAATCCGATTCGTCCCTCAATCAATTTTTCTTTATCTGATATATCCCACGAATAAAGTTTCTTCTTTCCACCACCTTCAACATTCATAAGTAATTGTGCGTCCGTTTTTATAACAGTAACTTTATAGGTCACATTAGGAAGAAAAAGTCCGATATCAAAATAAGAAGGCTCTACTTCCATATCTTGAAAGCTAATGTCATCCGTAACTGGATATTTTCTTACACGCAAATAATCATTTTCAGGATCTTCATTAACCATAGGAAAGGCTGCATAACTAATATGAAGTGGATTCATATAATTATAATAAAGACTCATTTTTGGCACTTCTCTTAATTTATTCCATTTAGAAATATCCTTATCGTAAGGTCCCGTGCCAATTCCCTGTGCTTGTATGTATAGAATATTGACATTGATTACCTGCATATCAGTTCGCGTATAATTGTACTCGATTTTAACATCACCTTTGAAAGATTCTTTTGTCCAAAGAACAGCATGATGTGCATCGTTCCTAAATTCAGGTCCTGCAGTAAAGTTCATTCCTTTTTTACTGTTTTCAACAGTGGCAATCAAGCCATCCAAAAACCAATTATCCTGCCAGTTTCCCGTGCATGAATCAGAAAGCTTTAAAGTCCAATCTTTCGAGGAGTTTAAGCTTTCGAAATCGTTCTTCGGCTTAGCCGAACAGCTCATTAGAAGACAAGCAACAGTCAAATAAGCAAGGCTTTTAAAGAAATAATGCATGATCAAGTTAGGTTTTATATTAATCTAATTTATTTGCTCAATAAGCACTAAACTCCAAGGTGTAATTTCATGCTTAATGATTAAGTTACCGTCTTTATCAGCCGATACCACTTCAGTTTTTAGTGCATTCGCTGCTTTTTTCATCACTTTTATCTGCTCACGTGTTGGAGGTTCTGGTTTTCCCATTGCTTCCCAAGAATTATGAATATTCCCGTGGTCTTTATCTAAGATTTCGATTTTGAACATTTTTCCCGCTTGCAAACCTGTAAGTTTGAAATCAAGCATTCTCGATGTTCCTTCTTCCAATTTATTATTTCCTGCAGGAACAGAACCATAATACTCTTTAGGATAATTATAAGCTAAGGCTACTATTTTACCATTTGCTGATTTACGACTTACAAACAGATAATCATTTTTAAACAGTTCTTCATCTCCTAACTGGTGCAACATACGATAAGCATGATAGCTAGGCTTAACTAGCCCCTGATAATTTATCATTCCAAAACCACCATGAAAGATACTCGAAGCGCCACCTTTTTCTTCAAAAATATCGGTAAACGTCCAAAAAGCCAACGAATTAGCCAAGCCAAGACAATCTAGATTAGATTTTACAATATAGGCTGCTGGAGGTAAGAAATCATGCATGGCATCTCTACTACTGGGACTGGTATTCCACTCTGTCAAGTGAATTTCTGCATTTGGGAAAGCACTTTTTTCAACTGTTTTTTTCAACCATTCCATATCCAACTTTGGAGCATGAATAAAACGGGTAAGACCTCTTCCTTTTCCTGTTTCAGGATTAAAGGCATAATCGGTTGGGTAAGGATGACAGCTAACAAAATCAACAGGTAAATTCTCTTTATCGCAATACTTCAAGAAATCTTCAATCCACACACCATGCCAATCCAACTTATTAATATCATCAATAGTAAAAACTTCTTCCGCAGCTTTATTGTCTAAGGTTTCAGTATCAAAACGCGCATCGGGCACAAAGTTACTTGTAGCCGGACCACCAATTCTAAGACGTTTATCAACAGCTTTTACAGCTAATGCTGATTGCTTATACATTTCGAAATACTGTGATTTAGTACCATCCCAGAATAATTGATACAGGTTTGGCTCGTTCCACACTTCGAAATACCAAGTTAACACTTCATCAATACCATATCGATCAACCGCATGCTGTGTAAAGGCAGACACTAAATCGTGCCATTTTTCAAATGAATCTTCAGTAGGTGTAATATTGGCTTTCCACCAAAAAACTGTTTTTGAATCTTTTGCGGCCATACTTTTAGGCAAAAAAGCCAATTCAACAAACGGTTTTACGTTTAAGTCTAATAAACGGTCAAACACATCATCAATGTATTGCCAATTGTATACTGTTTTCCCATTTTTTTCAAAAACAGGAAACATATCGTCGTGAAACAGGCCATGAAAACGGACGTACTCAAAGCCACAATTTTCCTGTACTTGCTCCATTTGCTCAAGCCACCCAGCTCTTAAGGCTTCATTGGCTCTACCGGCACCTACACACTTACTCCAAAAGTGTTCGAATTTCTCACCTTCAGATTTTGTATCAATCTGAATTGAGTTTTGTGACATGCTTGCTCCTGGAAAAATCGTCAGAACCAACAATAGCAAAGTGGATATTTGAAGATGTAATTTTTTCATTTTATATTTAATTTTAAGTAGTTACAGTCTTTTAAATTCTCTTTATCGGTAAAAAAAAATCTATTGAAAAAAAGTTCTATTCCCTTTAATAAAGGGAACAGAACCTTATTAATATCTACAACTTAGTTCAGTACAATTGTATTGATAGAAACAGCTTTCAGCTTCGCTTTTAAGTTTATCTCACCAAGTTTAATATTCAATATTTTTTCGTTCTTATCTGGATTATAAACCATCAACATTGTACGTCCATCTTTTAATTTAAATGCCAATTGGTTTTCTCCTTCTGACTTCAAGAAATGATCACCAGGTTGTACAAAATGTGAAAGGTGTTTGAATAAATAAAATTCATCGTTGTATTTCACTTCTTTGGTGTTTTTATCGATTACCACCATCGAATTTTGAGGCCATCCCCAGGCACTTTTACCCGTTTCATCCAAAATCATGTTCCAATATAAGTAAGATCCTGCTCCATTATTAAAATAATGCACCATCGATTTCCAAGATCTTTCTAATGACGACCAGTCATTTTCCTGTTCTCCACACTTATTCTCTGTTTGCATTAATTTAACATTAGGAAATTCTTTTGCAATGGTTGGAATGGATCGTTCACCATTCCACTGAAAACCTACACCTTTGATGTATTTTTTGGCATTTTTATGCTTAAGCGCATATTGTACATACCTAGGATCAGGACTGTTGATTGTACCTAACCATATTTCAGTATCTATACTGTCCGCTTCAAATTTAGGACCTAAGAAGTCTCCAATAAAGTAGGACATATCTTCTGTTAACCAAGTACATGCAGGCCAGTTGGGTGCGTATAAAATTTCATTTTGCGGCTGAATCATAAAAACAGGCGTTCCTGCTTCTTTGTAAGCCTTTACAAATTTAGAAAAATACAAAGCATAAGCTTCTAAATATCGTTTCTGCATTTTAAAAGCTGTTGAACTGGTTCTAATTTCTTTACCAGGAGCCATTTTATTACCACCTGTTCTACCTTCTCCCATTTCACCAGCTCGCAAAGAGTAATGTTCGTTCACTTTCATCCATGCTGGAGGAGTCCAAGGGGAACCCCATAGTTTAAAATTTGGGCGACGTTTAAATGCTTCTTTTAAATAAGGAATCATGATAAAACGATCACGATCGATATTAAAATCACGCATTTCAAAATCTTCCGGCACATCGTCCATAGAATAATAACTCAAAGCATAATCACTTGCACCTATTGGTACCCTACCCATTGAAAAATTACATCCATCTTCTCCAAAAAGCGCATCAAATACTTTAGATGCATCTTCCTTTGGCAAAGCTAAAGTCGCAGTCCAACCCAATTCATTAAAAGCACCACCAATACCATCTACAACCTGCAAAGAACTATCAGCATATACTGTAATATCAGGATTTCCAGCTATATTTTTCTCAAATTTCGCTGCTTTTTTATCTTTTACCCATCTATCCGAAGTTGTTGTATAAATCAGTTCAACTTTTTGAGCCTCTACTTTTATAAACATTATACACAAAGCTACAACTAGCATCATTTTAATGTTCACGATATAATTTTTCATTTTATTATTCTTTAGAAAGACATTCTAATTTCTTATTCCTTATGATTCTTTTTCTTCAATTTTCTTTAGTCGAAGTAAAGCTTCAATAAAATAGTAGTCTGCATATATTATCGATGCATCAATTTCAGAATCATGAGGAAGATGACCTGTTGAATGCAACAACATTGCCTGATTCTCATCTTTACTTAGATACATATCTGTCGAAAGTTTTGTCAATAAAGAAACAGCTGCATTTCTATATTTCAATTGATCTGCTTTGTCTTTCACGAATGTTGAAAGCTCCAACATACCAGAAGCTACAACGGCTGCTGCTGAGGCATCTTTTGGCGCGTTCGGAATTGAAGGATCGTCGAAATCCCAATAAGGAACACCATCCTCGGATAAACGATCAATAAAAACATCAGCTAGTTTTTTAGATGTTTCTAAAAATTTCTCCTCACCTGTTTCACGATAACACATAGAATAACCATAAATTCCCCATCCTTGCCCACGTGCCCATTGAGAATCATCAGCATATCCTTGGTGTGTAACACCTTTAATAAAATGCCCATCAATCGTATCGAATACGGCAACGTGATAGGTACTAAAATCTGGTCTAACGAGTGTAGTCATACATGTCTCGGCATGCTTAACAGCCATATCGTACCACTCTTGTTTTCCACCATTTTTCGAAGCCCAAAACAAAAGCTCCAAATTTATCATGTTATCGATTATAGTATTATGAGGCCAGTTCATTTTCTTACGCATTACAGGCCACGATAGAATAGTTCCTACCTTAGGATTGTATAATGTTGCCAATGAATCTGCTGCTTCAATTAAGAAATCATGATACTCTGGATTTTTAGTAAGACGGTATCCATTTCCAAAACTGCAGTACAACATGAAACCCAAATCATGATTATCTACAGGAACATCAAGAACTGCAGTCAGTGGATTTGTAAAATCTTTTGCTTTTTCTAGAATTGTAGAATCATTGGATGCCTCGTAAGCATACCAAAGTACACCTGGCCAAAAACCACAAGTCCAATCCTTATTCCCTACTTTATTCCATTTTTTTTGTCCGGGATATATATTCCTCGGTAAACTGTCAACATCGGTAAGGTCATTCATTGTTTCTTGTGCTTTCTTTACACAATACTCCAAGACCTTGTCAGTATCAAGTTTTTCTATCGCTTTCTTCTCATTAGAACATGAAACAGTTATAATTAAGATTAAAAAAGCTGTTATCAGTTTGTTCACTCTCTTCATTAATTCCTTTATTTGATGCTAACTAAGGCTTTCTTGTTTAGAAATAAGTCCTATTCAAAACACATAACCTCGTTATTATTATTGCTAATTGATTTTCACCTTGCACAAGACAAAGTTTATCCATAAATAAATTAGATCTTCCAATTCATTATTAATCGTAAATTTTCGTAGTGTTTTTTTTTGGCTGTAAGCCAAAGATAATTTATCAACTGTACACTAAACATGACAGCTGCATGATTAAATCACTAGATAATATTCCTGTTCATATTGATTATAAAAATCAACAAACATATTCTCATAAGGACAAACATTACGGACAATAATAAATCCTAAGAAATAAATTGCCCGTAATGTTCTTGTTACTAACAAACCAAACTATTTAACTAGTCCAATCTGTTTTTATAAATTTGAAAATCCTAAAGATTTAATATCCTGGATTTTGCAATAAATTACTATTTAAATCCATTTGATCAATTGGTAGAGGGAATAAGTAATGTTTTCTTTCAAAATTACGAACCTCAGCTGGATCAATCACAACAGCATCAAGCAATCCAAATTTTGTTTGAATTTTTTTTGTTCCATAATTATATGTTGCAGGATCGTATAAAGCTAAATTATTCTCAAACGCATTTCCTTCAACAATAGGACCACAAATAGCTTCATTAAGCTCTTGTTCTGCAATACCCAATCTCTTTAAATCCAAATATCTGTTATTTTCTGAATAAAGTTCAATAGCACGTTCACGCATGATCTCGTCATAAATATTCATGCCATTTGCAGCTAAAGAAGCATTTGTAATACCTGGAAGTCCAGCACGTTCTTTAACCTTATTAATTGATTCTGCCATTTGAGCATCGGTTAAACTACCATTCATTTCATACAAAGTTTCTGCATAAATAAAATACACCTCTGGTAAACGAATAATTGGATAGTCGAATGATTCTTCTTTCACATTTCTGTATGATCCATAGTTCCATGAATAAAACTTTCTGCATTCCCATGCAACACCTGCTCCACCACTAGCACCAGGTAAAACCAAAGTACCAGGAGTAAATAATTCCCAAGTATCAACATCTGCAAAATAAGCTTTCATACGATAATCACGATTTTCAAATTCCTGATCGCAAGTAGCATAACCTAAAAACTGTTCAGATGTTTGTGCTGTCTTACCATCAAGGCATAAAAACATATCCATTAATTTACGAGAAGGAGCCAAACGACCTCTTGCAGTATGTGAAATGTTTTGGTTTCCTCTATACAAATCATAATCGTATTTTGAGTAAAGGATATACTCATGATTAGAAGCTTTTTCTAATCCAGCTGGATTAGATCCTGCATCTTCTAGATTATAAAGATATAGCGTACTTAAATTATCCAATTCAGCATTATGATTCCAAAGGCTATATCCTCCATTATCCATAACATCTTTAGCTAAAGTATTAGCCATTTGTATCATTTCCGAAAAAGAAGGATATGACGCTGGTTTAACAGATCCTGCTCCATTAGTCGAGCCATCACCATCTGTTGTAGTTCCAACATTTTTTTCCCAAGTAGCTTCGAAAAGTAAAGCTTTTGCTTTAAACGCTTCTGCTGCCCACTTGCTAATTTTACCTTTATCCACTTCAGCAATTTGTTGTTCTGTTGGCAAATCTGCGATAGCTTCATCAATATCAGTAAGAACTTGCGCAAATACCTCATAACGAGAATTTCTTGGTGCACTTACAACATCACTTGAAATATCAGGTACTTCTGTAGCAATTGGGACACCTCCAAATCGTTGCAATAAGAAAAAGTGTTGATAAGCTCTGAAAAATTTAGCAACAGCAACATATTCTGCAATATCAGCCTGATCTCCGTCATATTCAGCTGCTTTTTCAAGAATTGTATTTATTTTTCTTAAATACTTATAAGTGTTAGTCCAATAACCATCAGAGTCTGGAACGACGTCATCACCACGTCCTTCTTCTTGAGCATATCCACATAAGTCAGTTCCAAAGTCCCTAAATTCATTGTCATAAGTAGTTCTCCAACCTGCTAGTCCATAATAAAGATCGTTTGTTCCTGCTTTAAAATGATCTGGTGTTTTGTAATATGCAGCTTCGGTTATGGAATCCTGAGGATCCAAATCCAAAAATGTGTCTTGACATGCTGAAAACAGCATCACACAAGCTAAAAGTATAAATAATATTTTCTTCATCTGTTTAATTTTTTATTGTATTTCCAAGAGAAATCAAATAAGTCTGACTATAAATCAAAACTATATTTAGATTCATTGAAATTAATACTTGAATTTCTTAGAATGTTACATTAACACCAAAAGACCATGATCTGTTAAACGGATAAGATGAGCTTGAACTCTCTCCAAACTCTGGATCATAACCATCCTTAATACTTGTAATTTCAAACAAATCGTTACCAGAGAAATAAAGTCTTACCTTTTCAAGGTTTAATTTATCAAGCTTAAGATTATTAAATGTATAACCTACTACAAGTGATTTTAATCTCACATAACGGTTGTTTTGCATCATAAAGTCATTATTTTGCCAGTTCCATTTTGATCTTGTTCTATCAAATGTCATTCTAGGGTAATCAGCACCCGTATTGTCTTCTGTCCAAGTTTTACCTATGTATTGGTTTGTTTGATTTGAATAGGGTACAAAAAATGGATATGCCATTTTACCTGTTCTAACCACATTTTGATCTAATACACCTTGGAAGAAACAAGACATATCCCAATTCTTATAATTTAATCCTAGGTTAAGTCCATAATTATAATGCGCTTGATTATCACCCATGTATTTTACATCACCATTTCCGTCACCAATAGTACCAGAACTCGTAATTGCACCGTCACCATCTAAATCAACCTTTCTAGTATCTCCAGCTCTAAGCTTTTTACGAGGATCCTGATAATCAGGAATTGTAGTGCCAGAATCGTTAACGGTAGCATAATAAGCTTCCATTTCATCATTATTAGCAAAGTAACCATCCGTTTGGTACAAGAAATATGAATTCAAAGGATAACCTTCAACTTTAGAATTCTTTCCAGCTTTATATGTATTAACACCTTCCATACTAACTAATTCATTTTCTGAATCACCAATATTGAAAGATACATTAAACTTAAGATCTCCAACTTGTCCTTTATAACCAATAACAGCTTCCCATCCTTTTGTTTCCAATTTTCCGCTATTTGTTTTAGGAGCAGTTGCACCTAGAACACCTGGATAGTTCACATTAATAAGCATTCCATCATTCTTCTTTTTAAAATAGTCGAATGATCCAAATACTTTACCATCTAATAATCTAAAGTCAACACCAAGGGTTGTGTTTTTCACACGTTCCCAAGTTGCTGCATTGGTTGTCATTCCGTTTACATATGCAACATCCTGCAATACGCCTGAAGTTGTACCAAAAACTTTAGAACCAAACCTCATCGAAGAAATATCAGAATAAGTTCCGATACCTTTTTGATTTCCAGTTTCACCATAACTAGCACGTAATTTCAAGAATGAAATTACACCTAAAGATTCCATAAAATCTTCTTCACTCAAAACCCAACCTAACGAAGCATAAGCGAAATCAGACCACTGCTCATCATCCGCAAATTTCGATGATCCATCTCTACGGAAAGTAGTTTCGAAAATATATTTGTTTTTATAGGCGTAATTAAATCTACCCAAGAAAGAGTAAAGTCCCCAGTGGCTTGCACCTCCTCCATTTGTTTCTTTCGACTCTGTAGACCCAACATTTAAATCATAAACGCCATAATCCTCTAATCCTTGACGGTATCCATATAATCTAGTATACTCTTGTAATTCACCAGTTACACCAGCCATAATAGCAAAAGAATGATCGCCTAGATCTTTGTTATAGTTAACAAAACCACCAAAAGTCTTATAGGTTTTAGTTTTCTGCTCTTTACTTATTTTAGATGTACCATTAATAAAAGATTTTGCTGGCGTACCATCCCATCCGTAAGTAGGAACTGTTAACTGATAATTGTCTATATTCAAAAATTCTTTCTCATAAGAAGCCGTTCCTCTCAAAGACAAATCTTTGGTTAAATTTATGGTCGCAGCAAAATTCATTCGAATCTGATCACGTACCTGTGTTTCTTCACCACCATCAGTAGTTGCAGCAACGGTATTTTTATTTCCACCCATTGCTCCAAAGTTCCCCATCCACTGTCCATCTTCATTTTTAGACGCGAAAATTCCAGGATCTTGATCTACTGAATATGATCCAAAACCTGTAGAAGGATAATTTGTATTTGTATTTAAATATGAAAATCCACTTTCAATTTTAAACCAGTCGGTAATATTATAATCGTAATTAAATCTTACGTTATATTGTTTTTGCCCATCATATGCGGTTTTTAGCATCCCTCTGTTCTCAGAATAACCAGCAGACAAACGATAGCTTGTTTTATCAGATGAACCAGAAATACTCAAATTTTGTTGATTCGATACAGATGATCCATACATTTCGTCATAACGGGGAGCATTCTGAAGATAAATATCACCCCAATATGAAGTAGAGTAATATCCTGCTTCATTTTGTTGCATTCGTAAAAGGTTCTCTTCAGTTGCCCAACCCCAATAGTTGGCGTAATCTCCATCTTGTTCTGCAGCTTCAAGCCAAACTGTTGCATATTCACCCATTGTAGGAGATGTAGGACGTATTCCAAGAGTTTGGATACTAACATTACTGGTAAAATTAACCTTCATGGCTCCTTTACCTTTCTTAGTTGTTACTAAAATAACACCATTAGCAGCACGCGCACCATAAATAGAAGCAGCACCATCTTTCAACACACTAACAGATGCGATATCATCTGAGTTCATATTTAAAAATGCCTGATCACTAATGGCTGGTACCCCATCAATTACAATAAGTGGGTCTCCACCATTTACTGAAGTAGCTCCACGAATGGTAAAATCAAGACCTTCTTTACCTGGTCGAGATGAACTACGACTTACAACTAAACCTGGAGTTTGTCCTTGTAATGCTAAGGCAGGACTTGTCGTTGCTCTATCATTAAAAGCATCAGAATCTACCTGATCAATAGAACCAGTTAAAGATGCCTTCTTTTGCACGCCATACCCAACAACAACTAATTCATCTAGCCCAATTGAGCTACTTACCATTGTCACATCAAAGTAATCTTGATTTTGAATATCAATTTCAACATTTTCCATACCAACAAAAGTTAGTAGAAGCGTTGTTGCATCCTCAGGTACATCAATTGCAAAATCTCCATCAATTGATGTGATCGTACCTAAAGTGCTTCCTTTTACAATAACGGATACTCCAGGAAGAGAAATCCCTTCCTCATCTAACACTTTACCTGTTACTTTTCGATTCTGCTGACTTTCAGAGTCAAAAATGTCATTCTCGTTAGTTGGAGCGTAATGATTCGCATAAGCTGCCATATTGAACAGAACCAATACTAACAACATGCTGAAACATTTTAAACCACCTCTAAAGGCTGAATGCCTTAAAAACGATTTTTTTTTCATAAATTTGTAAGATTATAAGTTATTATTATATAGATAATATCTATTGCTAGATATTATTTTGCGAGAGATGTTTGCTGCGTCTCTCGTTTTCTTTTTATAAAATTTATTTATCTAAAACAATATTTCCAATCTCTATTAACTGCACTCGTGTATATGGATAAACCACATTATTATTGATGTAAAGCTTATTTTGTTTTTGTCTGAAAACGTTTGCTCCCACATGTAAAAAAATATATTTTATTAATTAAAACTTATTGACTTAATAGATTATAAGAATAGGTATAGAATAAAAAATACGTACAAGGCGATTACTACCGTATATATATACGTAACATACTTTTTCTTGCTAATTGCCTTTACACAATCCATTACTCTTTTTTTCATACATTAAAAGTATTAAGACTACATGATATGGTGTAGGAAATGCGTTCCAAAGAATAGGATATTTGTTGCAGTTAAAGTTTACTAATTTGATTTACACTACACTACAACTTAACAACAAATAAATATATTCTTAAAAAAAATATGGAAATAGTTAAAGAAAATATTTTTTACACTACTTAAGTAAAAAACACAACATAGGTTTAAATGAAAGATCCTATTACGTTAGGACTAACTAATACTTACAAAAAACATAAAATCGCAAATAAAACGATATAAATATTTTGATTCTTACATGCAATTTTAAGAATAAGCTTTGAGAACTGGCCGAACAATAAAAACAACAATTCCACATTCTATAAATTACTTCGCAGAATGAAATAAAATTAATTAGTAAAAAACACTCATCACAATCAAAACATTCTTATCATCTACAAATGAATAATCTAGGTTAACATTAAACAAAAATAGAATGATAAACTTGCTTCACTATTCTCCTTTTAGAATTTTTTATAATAAAAGCTTTAACTATTTTTGGTCAACCAAAACCACAAACATCCAGCTCCATTACTTCAGACATTTTTTAAGGCTCATTTATAGCTAATGGTATTGAAGTAATTAACACAGATATTATGACAAAAAGTAAACCATTTCTATTAATCACACTTATATTCTGCCAGGTATTAAATGTCTTGGGTCAAAAATCTTTTCCTTTTAAGCATTACAATTACGAAAATGGATTAATATCGAACTGGGTTAATGCGATTACTCAGGATCATGATGATTTTATTTGGATTGGTACAGCCGAAGGATTGTGTCGCTTTAATGGATATTCATTTGATAGTTTTCAAAATATTCCTATGGATAGCACTTCTATTGCGAACAATTTTATTTCATCTATTGCTGAAGATACAACTCGCAATTGCTTATGGTTGGTTACTTCTAATGGCATTTCCAAATTTGATAAAAACAATTATCAATTTAAAAATTACAGTATTTCCACTTCCCAAAGCAAATCGTACACCCCTTTTGCTAGAGGATCGGTTTGTGTAGATAGCGAAAGTAATGTTTGGGTTGAAGGATTTAATGAGGGATTTAACGAAGGTTTGTTTAAATACAATGCAAAGGAAGATTCCTTTATAAATATATCTAAAACCAATAAAAATGTTCCCAAATACCTAACTGCTATTTACAAAGACAAAAAACAGCGACTTTGGTTTGGTACAGAAAAAGGCCTATACTATTACCTTCCTAAAACAAATACTTTCAAACAAGTTAAATACACTCTCGAAAATAAGGAACAACTAAATATAACAACCTTATTTTCGGACTCCAACAATAGATTATGGATTGGATCAAAACAAAGCAACTCGCTTTATATATGCGAAAACGATAGTATTTCAAAATACTATGAGCCAAATCTGGAAACTACGGAATACAATTGGATATCGAGTATTTCGAACTACAATAATAATATTATATTGGCAGGAATTAGAGACTTTGGGGTACTGGTTCTAAATCAATCTACAGGAGAATCTCATTTATTGCAGCCAGATCTCTATAACCCAAAAGGTATAAAAAGCAAAACGCCCAGAACAATGTTTACCGATAGTTTTGGAAACCTTTGGATTGGTAGTTACAACAATGGATTAAATTTCATTGATAGACACAGAAAATTATTTGACCATTATCATTTTAACTATACAAGTAAAGGTTTAATGAGCAATAGTGTTAGAGCACTATTTGAAGATTCGGATGGAGAAATTTGGATTGGCACAAAAGAAGGTGGAGGAATTAGTAAGTTTAACACGGATAAAGAAATTTTTAACAATTACAAAGCAGATAAATCGAAAATAAACTGGCTGGATAACGATATTATTATTGCAATTAATGAGTTAGAAAAAGGAAAATTATTAATAGGTACTTTTGGTAGTGGCATATTCACCTTTCACAAAAAAGAGAACTATTTTACTAAGTTTTCTACTGCTAAAGAAAACGAAAATTCCATATCAAATAATAATATATATTCGATTTACAAAGATTACGATGGTAATATCTGGATTGGCAATAACTCATACGTAGATATCTATAAGCCAGAAACAAAACAATTCACACATCTTAAAAATGTTACTTATGCAAGATGCTTTCAAGATATTGGCAAGTACATATTAATAGGAACCTGGTCTAATGGTTTATACATATATAATAAATCAACCGGTATTGCCAACACTTATAAGCTAAACAATTCTTATAATACACTTACTAGCAAAACCCGAATAAATTCCATAACGCAAGATCAAAATAAGAATGTATGGTTAGCCACCAATAAAGGCTTGATAAAACACATAATTAAAACAAAAACAACTAAATTATATGATAAAAAGCATGGCTTATCAAGTAGTTATATATGTGCAGTTTTAACCGACAACAACAATAATATTTGGGTAAGCACCAAAGGGGGAATTTCAAAATTAAATACAAAAACAAATAAATTTAAAAATTACGATAAAAATGATGGTCTTCAATCAAATGTATTTGAAGAATTTGTATCATTAAAAACAAGCACTGGAAAATTACTATTCTCAGGACAAAATGGCTTTAATATTTTTCATCCCGATTCAATTAAAGACAATCCAAACATTCCCAATGTTTTAATAACTGATATGTTAGTGCTTAATAAAACTGTTAAAATTGGCGAAAAAGGATCACCTCTTACCAGACATATTAGCTTAACAGACAAATTAGAACTAAGCAACGAACAATCTTCTTTTTCGTTTGAATTTATCGGAATCAACTATACCTCTCCTGAAAATAATCAATACCGTTATAAACTGGAAGGGTATGACACCGAATGGAAGAATGCCGAACATAGTAGAATTGCTACTTATACACATGTTCCGGCGGGTGATTATACCTTTAAAGTTATAGCTTCGAATAATGATGGCGTTTGGAACAACAAAGGAGCTTCTGTACAAATAAAAATTGATCCTCCATTCTGGAAAAGCAATATCGCCTTACTTTTATATTTTATATTTTTAGTTCTTTCGCTTTTCCTATTCACAAATATGATTATCTATAGAACAAATCATGAAAATAAATTAAAAGCCGAGATCCTAGACAAACAACGAATAGAAGAAGCAGCTAAAAACAGATTAAAATTTTTTACTAATATTTCTCATGAATTAAGAACACCCCTCACACTTATTACTGCACCTTTAGAAAATCTGGTTAATTACCAATATAAAGATGCTCAACTTAAATCGCTAATATTAGGTATGAACAGAAATGCACAACGCCTTTTGCGATTAGTTAATCAACTTATGGACTATAGGAGTGTAGAAGAAAACAGAATTAAACTTAAAGTTTCTAAAGGAAATATTTTCAATGACTCAGAGGAAATTCTAAAGAGCTTTTCATATGCAGCAAACAATAAAAATATTTCATTAAAATTTAACAGTTCAAAAAATCAAGAAATAGAATACTGGTACGATTTTGGGATTCTTGAAAAAGTATTATTTAACCTTATATCCAACGCTCTAAAATTTACCAATAAAAATGGTACAATTGATCTAAACCTTCATGTAATAGATAGTATAGCCACAATAAAAATTATTGATAGTGGTATTGGTATCGCCCCAGAACTATTAGATAAAGTATTCGATCGTTTTTACACTACCGATTTTGTTGATTATCATCAAACAGGAACTGGAATTGGTTTATCATTTACCAAAAGCCTGATAGATTTGCATCGTGGAAGCATTAGTGTTGAAAGTGAAGTAAATAAAGGAAGCTGCTTTACTGTACAAATTCCCGTAAAAAAAGATGCATTTAAAGCTGATGAGTTTCGTTCTGTTACTAAAAAAGAGCCAATTTCTAATACAAACACGGTACCTCAAATAGCAGTATCAACGCAAAAAAATATTGAAACTAACAAAAAGAAAGATTCTCTATTAATTGTAGAAGATAATGACGACTTGAGAGAATATCTAATAACAAGTTTCCAGAATTACAATATTATTGAATGTACAAATGGTAAGGAAGCCTTAGCGCAAGCCAAAGAAAAAATGCCTGATATCATTTTATCTGATATTATGATGCCAATAATGAATGGCCTTGAACTGTGTAACCTATTAAAAACAGATTTTGTAACTTCTCATATTCCCATCATATTATTAACAGCCAGAACTTCCGACGATCAAAAGTTAGAAGGCTTTAAGCATCATGCTGATGCATATATTGAAAAGCCATTTAATATAGAACTACTTAAAATACAAGTCGAAAACCTTTTGCAATTGCGTAAAAGCATTAAAATAAAATTCAAAGAAAACAATATTGTTAATACGATTAAAGAAGATGTTCCTCCTATAGATAAATTATTTCTTGATAAAGTTTCTGACATTATACAATCGAAAATAACAGATAGCGACTTATCTGTTGAAAGTTTTAGTACTGCCCTTGGCATGAGCAGAAGTCAACTATTCCGTAAATTTAAATCTCTTATGGATACAACTCCCAGTCAATTTATTAGAGTTACACGTTTAAATTACGCTGCCGAATTATTAAAAATAAATCAGCACAATGTAAATGAAGTTACTTATATGGCAGGTTTTTCGGATGTTTCTCATTTTATTTCTTTGTTTAAGAACCAATTTGGACAAACACCAAAACAATACTCTGAAAGTTTCTTAGCTAAAAATGATTTACATCATAAAACATACACCAAGTAAGAGTATATTAATCTAATAATCACGAAAGCCAGCAATTAGCTCAATTAGCATTAAAGCTAAAACACATATACAACGAGCACCAATCACATTTTAATAATTAGTGATTAGCTTAAACCTTACTTCTTATTTTACTAGATGGATAAGGAAGCAAAAAAGTTGGCGACTTTGATTAAATATTTTTTTATCTTATTCAAAAATACACTTGCTTAAAATAAAAAAGCCACATTTCTAAAAATGCGGCTTTAACTAACTAATCTAAAAATTATTACAACTCCTCAATTATAATAATATCTTTATTATTTTAATTCTAAATTCTCATTTAACGATTCTAGTTTTGGTAACATTAAGTGAATAATACCTAGAATAACCAGATACAGCATACTAGCAACAAGAAACATCCAAAAATAGAAGGAATTTCCTGTAGCATCTAAACCATTACCCAAGGCAAAATCAACTAACATACCAGAAATGGCACCTACCATACCTCCAATTCCAACAACTGAAGCGACAGCTTTTTTAGGCATTACATCGGAAACTAAAGTAAACAAGTTTGCCGACCACGCCTGATGACCGCCCGATGCTAAAGCAATTAAACACACAGCAATCCAAACATTACTAGTTAAGGCTGCAAAAGACACCGGAACAATACACAATGCACATATTAATAATGAAACCTTTCGAGCAGCATTTAAATTCCAACCTCGGTTAAGAAAGAATTTTGAAAGGTATCCTCCACCGATACTACCAAAATCGGCTACCAAATAAATTACAACCAGGGCTCCTCCAAGTTCTTTAATACTATCTAGACCAAACTTTTGTTTGAAAAATATTCCACTCCAAAACATAAAGAAAAACCATACCGCATCTGTAATTTTTCCTATGGCAAAAGCCCAGGTTTGTCTTAATGGTAGAACTCTTGACCACGGTAATTTCTCTATTTCTTTTTCTGTAGTTTCGGTATTATTATCTTGTAAAATATAAGCTAATTCACCTTTTGTTACTTTAGGATGTTCCTCTGGTTTTTTATAGGTTCTAAACCATAAAAACACCCAAATTGCACTAAAAAAACCTGTTACCAAAAAGGCAAACTGCCAGTTATCGCCATTGGAAGCTACTACCAGTGGAATAATTGCCGGAGCCAAAACTGCACCTACATTGGAACCTGCATTAAAAATACCTGTTGCAAAGGCCCTGTCTTTTTTGGGAAACCATTCAGCTACGGTTTTAACCGCAGCAGGAAAGTTACCAGCTTCTCCAATTCCTAAACCAAAACGAGCACTAATAAAACCAACTAAAGCAAAAGCTGGACGAACTGCAGCATGCAAAACTCCAAATATACTCCAAATGGCAATAGATACTGCATATCCAATTTTAGTTCCAAAACGATCAATAACCCCACCCATAGTTAACATACCTATGGCGTAAGCAGCTTTAAAAGCCATATTTATATATCCGTAATCAGCATTAGTCCAATTAAACCGGTCCATTAAAGTTGGACCCAATACTCCCATAATACTACGATCCATATAATTTATGGTAGTAGCTGCAAAAAGCAATGCAAGTATCCTGTACCTATAGTTTCCCGAAGGTTTATCTAAAACATTTTCGTTCATATCTAAGTTTATTTATAGCAAAGAAGTCATACTCTCACTATATTTTTTTGGTTACTTATTTAATGGTAACTACAATTGGAGAACTCAATTCATCAGCCTGAACTTTCATCATGTTCTCAAAATTTTCTTGATCAGCCCATTTTTTATTTTCGAGCTCCCATACTGCAAAAAAGTAATGTCGTGCACTAGTTTTATCACTGATTTTTTGACTTACAAAATGGGTTTGTCCTACGGGTTGATTGTAACGACTACCCGATATAATTTCTTCACTTAAAACAGGAGCGTCGCCTGTTCTTACCTTACTATTAGCAGGCAATAAAATTCCCATTCCTAAATTATCATCATTCAAAGATTGAACACCATGAGTTGCAACAGCGGCAAAATCCTTATTTGCTGAAAAAGAAAAAGCTTTCTTATCTTTCAAATGACTTGTTACAATCCCTATGGCCAATTCAGCATCCTGATCTAAGCCCACGATGGTAACATCACTTTGAAACCAATATTTTCCTGCCCAAATCGAAATTCTTTCCTGTGCGGACAATTGTTTCCCATCTACCTTCCAACCTTTGTATTTAAGATCAAAAACAGAACGAACCGGACCTTTAGTAACCAATTGATATTCGAATTCCTTAACAGAACCTAAACGATATAAAGAATCCTTATGAACCAAAGCCAAACCACCAGAACCCAAAGAAGGACCTACGTGCAAAACATCCATTCCCCATGAACTTAATTCATGATAACTACCACTTTCATGGGTTCCAATTTTATCCATAAGCATATCTGGAATTAATTTTCCAAATAAATCTTTTGCATTTCTACAATCAAAATAGTCACGAAAACCCATCACATCACTTTCCCAAGCTACACTTTCTGATTGGTAGGCCATCGGAATTCCAACAAATCCTTCTGGAGAAAACGCATGATCTGTGGCTTTAAAACCTGTTTCCTTGTTTCCAAGACCCAAATGAACATTTGTACGTATTGTATATTTTGGAGCTTTATCAGCATCCACAAAATTCACCTTAAATTTCTTCACTTCTTTTGCAGTAAAATCGCAAACCAAAGCCAACTCATCCCACTGTCCGTCCTGATCTAAATCATCAACCTGAGATGGTATATATTTTCCCTGTGCATCTAGTACCACTAGAATTTTATCCGCAGGAATTTCTCCCACTAATTTCTTTACATCTGCTCTGTTTATAACAATTGGAGCATCTTTTCGAGCTTGCGCCATTTCGTTTTTCAACTCAATAGTCGTTGATGAACTACAAGCACTTAAAACGGTAGCCATTATGACTACAATAAAACTATATTTTATCATAAGAAGTTTTTTAGGTCCTGAAATACAGATTTAATGAACATAAAAATAGGAATAAAAAGAACATGGATTTACTCCCCAGCGCATCCATACTACTGTTCTTTTTATTCCTTTCTCTTTACTAACTATTCCTCATTAGATGGTTTACCAATGGTAGCCAAAATACCACCATCAACATAAACCACTTGTCCATTTACAAAATCGGATGCTTTTGATGCCAAAAACACTGCTGTACCCGATAAATCATCGGGATTACCCCAACGAGCTGCAGGTGTAAGATTCACAATAAATTCGTTAAATGGATGACCATCAACACGAATTGGAGCAGTTTGAGAAGTTGCAAAATACCCTGGACCGATACCATTAGTTTGAATATTATACTTACCCCACTCAGTAGCCATATTTTTTGTCAACATTTTTAAACCACCTTTAGCTGCTGCATAAGCACTCACACTGTTACGTCCAAGCTCACTCATCATAGAGCAAATATTAATGATTTTACCTTCGCGACGTTCAATCATTCTACGCCCAACATATTTGGCCATAATAAAAGGTCCAACCAAATCCACATCAATTACCTGGCGGTAATCGCTCACTTCCATATCTTGCATGGCAACACGCTTAATAATTCCGGCATTATTTACCAAAATATTAATTGCTCCCACTTCTTCTTCAATTTTTGCTACACTTGCAATTACCTGTTCCTCATTGGTAACATCAAAAACATAACCTTTAGCATTAATACCTTTACTTGCGTATTCGGCAATTGCTTTGTCCATATTTCCTTTAGAACTTCCGTTAACAACCAATTGAGCTCCTGCCTCGGCTAATGCTGTAGCCATAGCCATTCCTAACCCATGTGTAGCACCGGTTACCAATGCAACCTTACCATCTAATTTAAAAAAATCTAATATCATGATTTTAAAAACATTACATTCAAATACAACAATTCAATTTTCTTAACGCATCTCATCTGGCTGACATACGTCCATATCGCCATAATTCAAGTTTTCACCAGCCATACCCCAAATAAAAGTGTAATTGCTGGTTCCAGCTGCTGAGTGAATTGACCATGTTGGTGAGAAAACAGCTTCTTCGTTGCCCATAAAAATGTGACGAGTTTCTTTAGGATCTCCCATAAAGTGACATACTGCTTGTCCTTTTGGTACTTCGAAATAAAAATATGCTTCCATTCTTCTACTGTGCGTATGAGCTGGCATTGTATTCCAAACGCTTCCTGGATGCAATTCAGTCATTCCCATTTGCAATTGGTTAGTCTTGATTGTATCAGAAACAATAAGTTTGTTTAATGTTCTGCGATTTGAATTTTCGGCTTCACCCAATTCAATTACAATTGCATCCTTACGACCTACTTTCACATTTGGAAATACCTCATGCGCTGGTGCAGAATTCAAATAAAAATGAGCAGGAGCTTTTGCATCTGCACTTGAAAAAATAATTTCTTTGTTGCCTTTTCCAACATAAAGTGCCTCTTTGTAGTCTAACTCATAAACAACACCATCAACACTTACACTTCCTTTACTTCCAACATTCACTACACCTAATTCTCTTCTTTCCAAAAAGTAATCGGCTTTTAAAGGATCAATTGATTCCAATACCAAAGCTTCTTTGGTTGGCACTACGCCACCAACAATTAATCTATCATACTGCGAATAAGTTAAATTCACATTTCCTTCTTCCATTAAATTCTCTACTAAATACTCATCTCTTAGACGTTTAGTATCGTAATTTTTCGCATCAGCAGGATGCGTAGCGTATCTTTCTTCGTATTTTAAGCTCATAACTAATTGTATTAATAATTTGAATTTCATACATCGGATTAATAATTTTATTTTTCGCTCTCCGACAATACAAAGTAATAAAATGCAATTGACATGTGCAATCGATTGTCTTTATTTTTTATAATTTTTTACCACTTCACACCAACAACAAAATAGACACAAATTACTTAAACACTGCACTCTTAGTATCATTTACAAAAATATTAAAAAATTAACATCACATATTTTAGTGCAATCGATTACCCCTTATTTACTATATTTAAACCTTTTTTAAAATATTATATGCATCTTTGCACTGTAATTTACCACCACTAACAAAAGAATGAAAAAAGACAACAACATTACAATTCATGATATCGCCAAAGCTTTAAATATTTCTGGATCTACTGTTTCAAGAGCCTTAAACAATAATTCTCGCATTAGCGATAAAACTAAAAAGGCGGTTCGTGAAATGGCCAATAAACTTGGCTATCAACCAAATGCTTTAGCATCTAATTTGCGCACTAGTTGCACAAAAACCATTGGTGTTATCATTCCACGAATAAGTCGATATTTCTTCTCCTCTGCAATAACAGGTATCGAGGAGTTTGCACGCAAGAAAGGATACAATGTTATTATTTGCCAATCGAATGACGAAGAAGAACGTGAAGCAGATTGCGTTCAAACTTTATTTGCATCACGAGTGGATGGTATAATTTCTTCTGTTGCAATCAATACAACTAATCACGATCATTATAAAACATTTACCAACAGAAATATTCCTCTTGTATTTTTTGATAGAATTGTTGATGAGTTAGAAACATGTAAAGTTGTGGTTGACGATTTTAAAGGAGGTTTTATAGCTGCCGAGCACCTAATTTCAAAAGGATGTAAAAGAATTGCACACGTTAGCGGACCACAACACCTAAATATCTATATAAACAGACTGCAGGGTTATTTAAAAGCAATGCGTAAACACAAACTTGTGATTGCTGAAGATTTAATTCTGGAAAGCTCTCTAACCCGTGAAGATGGTTTACTCTGCGCTAAAAAACTATTAGAATCAGCAAATCCTCCAGATGCAATATTTGCAGCCAATGACACAACTGCACTAAGCATTATTCTTTACGCAAAAGAAAATAACATTAACATTCCAGAACAATTGGCCGTGGTTGGTTTCAGTAATGAACCATTCTCCGAATATTTGTCTCCTTCACTCACTACAATTGAACAATCAGGCTTTAATGTAGGGACTAAAGCAACTGAATTATTATTAGATATCATCTCTAACAAAACAGGTAACAAACAAGAAACTATTGTTCTGCCGGTTAATCTATTAGAGAGAGAATCATCGAATAGAAAATAGAATTATCCTGATATTAAATCAGCATAAAAAAATCGGCCTAATTAAATGGAATTAAGCCGATTAAATGTACTATTAAAATGGATTTATTTTTACTTATACAATTCTATTGCTATTGCTTTTAAATCCTTTTCTCCCTTGCAATTAGGATATTTTTTATTCATTTTTTTTATAAAATCCTCACTCGAAACTGCTTTTAAGGCAATATTTTTCATTATTTTCAAATACTTAATTTGAAAATTTAAATCCTCAACACCTGCTTTTCCGTATCCATGAGAACCTAGCAATAAAGAATATCCTTTCTTTTTGGCTTTTTGAGCATCACTTAAAGCTCCCTCTATAGAAGCTATATTTTTAATTTGATTTTTAGAGGCATGATATCCTTTTGCCGGAGCAAAATGCTGATAATAAACCTTATTACCAATTGCAATATTTACTCCAGGCATTCCTGGTAACGACGTAGGTTCTAAGCTATAAGTTACGCCATCAACCGTAAAATTTGTCGAAGCATCAATCTGTTCGTCGAACTCAACAAGTTCTGTATCCATCTCACCTTTAAAGGCCTGATTAAAGAATCCTAACATTCCCTTTGCAGCATCCGATTTCATAAACTCAGCCATTGGTTTTGTGATTACTTTCTGCTCGCTAGGATAAGTTTTTAAACCTGCAGCATGAAAAGAAACCAATACTTTTTCTACAGGCTTAGCCAGCTTCTTAGTATAATTCACAAATTCTTCTACTTTACCTTTAAAAGCTTGTGGTTCTATAATTACTAAACTATTTTCACTTTCCACAATAAAAGAAACATCAGCCATTGCATCAAAGGATGCATAGGTATGAAGTGTAAAATTCTCAAATTTATCGCTTGAAAAATTTGCTTTCGGCTGTGCAAAACTTAGTATAGAAACTAAACATATTGCAATTGTAAATATTGTCTTTTTCATTTTTGATTTCTATTGAATAGTTAAAATTGTATTAAATCAATTCCTGCTTAGCTTAAGGCAATTTTTACCGAATCTGCAATTGTAGTTGTGGATCGGCCTAAAATTCTAGATAGCTGACGCGAATCATCAAACAAATCGTCTCTTGATGCACTTACATCCCAATTTGCCAAGGCATCAGCAAATTCTTCCGGCAATCCAATATTCTTTAAAATGTTAGCATATTCCTCTTCTGCTAGGTTATTGTAAGGAATATTTTTACCAGTTTGTTTTGAAATTTCAGCAGATAAATCTGTTAAAGTATAAAATTCATCGCCAGCCAACTCGTAAGTTTTACCCTTGTTATCTTCATCAGCAATAACAATAGCAGCTGCTTCGGCATAATCGACCCGAGCTGCCGACGATATTTTTCCGTTGGCTGCACTTCCTAAAAATGTACCTCCCCCAATTGCTCCGGGCACCGAAGCAGTATAATTTTCAGAATACCATCCATTTCGCAAAAGAGTATATTCAATACCCGATGCTTTTAATGCTTTTTCAGTCTCGATATGTTCTCCCGCAAGATTTAAAGTAGTATCATTTAGGTGTAATAAACTAGTATAAACTATCCATTTTATACCTGCTTCTTTTGCAGCATTAATTACATTGGAGTGTTGCTGCGTACGTTGTCCCAATTCACTTCCCGAAATCAACAATAAACGATCAATACCTTTTAGTGCTTCAACTAAAATTTCAGGTTTACTGTAATCAAATTCACGGGTTTCTACTCCAAGTCCCGAAGCTTTTTCAATATTACGAGCCAAGGCTACAATACTTTCATTCGAAACTCTCTTTTTTAGTTCTTCTACAACAATACGTCCCAATTGTCCTGTTGATCCTGTTACTGCAATTTTCATGTTCTATATTTTTTTAATGTTTATATTTCTTGTTTGAAATTGTACATTACAAAAGTATAGAGAGAAGCAAGCTGAGAAAAGGTAAAAATATTCCTAAGAATGGTAAAATAAGATTCGGGAAAATCTTTAGTAAGATTTACTCTCACAATAAAAACAGCAAAAAAACGTAATTATTCAACACTAATAAAAACTACTACTTAGTTTCAGGTAAGCCTAAATTTAATAGTGAAATATCTACTTCCTGTTAATTGTTATAAATTATTGATATTTATCTTAAACCTAAGACTTACGCATCTTTTGATATTCGGTGGGAAGCATATTTACGCGAGCCTTAAAATACTTGGTAAAATTTGTTGGATCTTCGAATCCAATTTCATAAGCAATTTCTTTAACCGAAAGAACCGAATAAACCAACAACCTCTTGCTTTCTAAAATTACACGATCCTCGATATATTGTTTTGCAGTAGTATTGGCAAATAATTTTACTGCAGCATTAATCTGTTTAGGAGTATGGTTTAATCGTTCACAAATATCAACAACTCGCACTTTGTAATTAACTCTCTCTTCGAGTACTTTCCTAAATTTCATGTAAAGACTAAAAGTATCATTAAAAGGAATCTCTATTCGGCCACGTTTACTTCTTTCCAACTGAATTAAAAAATTTTTAAGAAGGTTACGTTGATATTCACTAGTTTCAAAATCCTGTATTTTTTGCTGTTCCAAAATCATATCCTCTAAAAGAGTATAGATAAACTTGTTTGCAAATAAACCTACAGGCTTAATTGAATGAATAAAAGCTGTATAATCATATAAATATCTGTAATCGGAATCGTCTTTCACTAAAAAATCGGGAGTAAAAACTACCGCATATCCTTCGAGTTGATCATTATTCGAAAACTGCTGAACCTGCCCCATTGCCACAGGAATAATTGTATTCTCGGAATATGCAATACTCTCAAAATCGACTTCATGAATTCCTCTGCCTTTGGTGATAAAAAGAATTTGATAAAAATTAAGCCGATGAGCCTCATAAGCCGCTTTTTTCGTATAAGTTACAATTCTTTTAAGAGGAATAATCTCTAATCCAAGTTTAGATTTTTTATTGTTAAAATCGTATTTTGGAATCTTTGAATTATCCATAATCGTACAACCATTCTGTTAATAAGAAATGCTATTTATTTTTTAAAGACAAAACAAAAGGAATTGCTCCCAATGCCAAAATAGAAGAAATAAGATATGTTTTTTCAAGTCCAAGCCAGTCTCCCATTACTCCGGCAAAAAACACTGCCGATGCCGAGGTTACAAAACTAACAGTCATATAAATGCTGTTCATAAACACGGGGAAATCTTTTGATCTATCTTGTACTAAAGCAATTAAAACCGGTCCTGGTGCAAAAACAAAAAAGCCCATTAACATTAAAAAAACAAAGGATAATGCACCTGTAGAATTAATAAAAAGAAACATCATTACGGGAGACATTATGCTTATTATAAGCAATGTTCTTTTTCTTCCCAATTTATCGGAAATACTACCAGCTAATATGGTTCCTACCGCTCCGGCCAACTGAAATACAGCTAAAGCGGAATTGGCAAACCATAAACTTTCGCCTCTTTCGGTATAGAAAAAAGTAGGTAAAAATGCACTTAACCCTGATTTCATGATTGCCCGAAACAAGGTAATACCAATAAGTAATGCAAAAAATGGCAAATATCTTTTTAGCGATGATAACTCACTGCCTTTTCCCGACTTTTTATTTTTAATTTCATCGGATATTTTAATATCCTTTAGTTTTAAAAATAGAATAAATGAAGCAATCAAACCTAAGGGAATTAATCGCCAGGTTCCTTCTAATCCCCAATACGATACCGAAGCTGTAATTAATAAAGGACCTGCAGTTCTTGCCAGCTCTCCTCCAAACATATAAAAGCTCATGCCTCGCCCAGTACGCTCTCCTGATAATCGTTTTACCATTGTTGGTGCCGGAACATGAAACACTGCACTGCTTATTCCCATGGTAAAAAGCAGTATACATATAATTACAAAAGAAGGAGCTGCTCCAAGTAAACTCATTGCTATTGCTGTAATAGCCGGAGTAACAATTATAAAATATCTGGCAGCTGTTCGTTCTGCAATAATTCCGATAAAAGGATTTAGAAACCAGGGTACACGCATAATTAAATCCCAAATTGATGCGAGAGCCAATGTAATTCCAAATTTTTCTATTAATAAAGGACGAAGAGGTGCCAAAAAAGATGAATAAATATCATGCAACATGTGAGATGCAGATATTAGAACAACATTACCCGACTGAAATTTCCCTGAACTCTGTTCAGCACTAGAACTATTACTTGAATTGGCCATTACCTGATTTTGAAATTTATTCAAACTAAAGGCAAATTTACAATCACTTATGTAGTAAACCAAGAAAAGTGCAGAATGTTAGTCTGCACTTTACAATAAAAATAAAAGCTGGGTGTTTTTAATCATTCAAATCTTACTTCACCCATTCAACAATTTCTTCCATCGGAAAACGAGATTGAGGAAATGGAGAATCTTCCTTTCTGTAACCAAAAGCGACCATAACCGAAACACCAAATTTTGTAGTATCTACAATTCCTTCGTCACTTAAAATTTCTTCTACTTTTGCTCTACTAAAACCTTCCATTGGACAAGAGTCAATTCCAATTTGTGCCGCCGCAGTCATCATATTTCCTAATGGAAGATAGGTCTGTTTACTAGACCAATCGAAAATTTTGCGTTCGTCGGTCAAATCGAATTCATTTTCCATGAAGTTTTTAAAGAAACTTACCTTCATTTCTTCCACTTCAGCAGGTAATTTATCGATCACTTGCGATTTGTATTTTAAGTAGTCTGAACCAGCACGCATTTCGTCACCTTTTCTAGCCAAAAGGATAACAAAGTGGCTTGCCGAGGCCAATTGCTTTTGAGCTCCCCAACTTGGTTCAGACAATTTTTCACGCAAATCTTTATTCTGTACAACAACGAATTTCCAAGGCTCCCAACCAAACGAACTTGGTGAGCGTCTTCCTACTTCGAGAATAAATTCAAAATCTTCATCTTTGATTTTTTGATCTGCATCAAATTCCTTAATTGCTCTTCGGTAAGCGTGTGCTTTTAGTATGTCTTCTTTTTTTGCTTTCATCTCTTTCTTTTTTCTAAATTGATGATATTTATTCATTATAATTTAATTGCTACATTAACTATTTGCAATTTTAGTAAAATTAGGCTATCAAAATTGTAATAAAATGTTAAGCATATTTAATTAATCCTACTTATACTATTAAAAAAATTATAGCGATAATATTTTTTCTCCATTCTTAAGATATTCTGTCATAGGAATACCCATATAGTGTACATTTACACCCAATTTATCTAAGCGTTCTTTTACATCAAAATTTTCAGCACAATCTTTACAGGCTTCTACTGTTATGCCCGATTGAATCATTTCCATAATTTCACTTTGTATTTGAGTATCATTACCTGTAAGTTTTACCGATGCTCCCCAAATAATAAGGTTCACACTTTTCCACCATCCTCTTTTTTTCGAGTTAATGGCATACATCGATAGCATATTAAAAAAGCTGTCTCGATCATTGGAGGTCCATAAGATGTTTAGTTTGTCCATCCTTTTAAAAAAATAGTATTATGAGTAATGTGTTGTCGTATTTTATTATTTAAAATTAACTAACAGACAGCTTTTTTTATAATTTTTAATTGCCCATTATTAATTTATAATTACTTAGTTGCGTCCCATGCTATAAAACTCTTCGTCAGGGTGAACAGCTAAAAAGCTCATTAGTCTATTGGACATATTATAAAAAGCGGTGATTCCATTAATATCCCAAATATCCTCGTCGCTAAAACCGTGACCTTTCAATAGTTCAAAGTCCTTTTCGTTTACCGAAGCAGAATCAAAAGAAACCTTCATTGCGAAATCTATCATAGCACGCTCACGTTCAGTAATATCGGCTTCTTTATAGTTAATAGCAACTTGGTCGGCAACATAAGGATTTCCCGATAGTGTTCGAAGTGATGCTCCATGAGATTGTACACAATACGAACAACCATTTTTGGCTGAAAAAGCGACGATAATCATCTCCTTATCGGCAGCAGTTAATCCACTTTCTTTATTCATTAATGCATCATTGTAGGCTAAAAAAGCACGCAACTCAGTTGGTCGGTGCGAAAGTGCTTTTATTACATTGGGAACAAAACCATAATTTTCTTTTGCGCCTTTTAAAATAGCTTGAACGTCTTCTGGTAACTCATTCAATTCTGGTACTGGGTATCTACTAATTTTCTTTGTCATGATATGCTTTATTTAGTTATTTAAATGTTTTTTATTCCTTATTGTTCATTTAGTTGCTTAAAAGCCCTTCTAAAATTCTCAGGACTTTGTGCTCCTACAATTCCAATTTTATCGTTAATTATAAAAGTTGGGACACTTGTAATATTATTATCCACACAAAATTTTTTATTGTCTTTAAGAGCATTCTTGTATTTATCTGTCGCGAAAACGGCATCAACTTCTTCTTCCGAAATACCTATCGATTTAGCAAGCTTTTTAATTTCTGGGATCAAGCTAATGTTGATATCCTTAAAAAAGAAAGCCTCGTACATTGCAGTATTGTATTCATCCGATTTGTTTACAGATTTCGCATATTCAGCAACTTGTAGTGCCTTATTTGAATTTGGCATTGATGTAATATCTGTAAAGTTGAGACCATACTGACGACCAAATGCTTGTAATTGCAAGTTCTTCTCTTTGGCATTTGGAAAATAATCTTCCGATGGAATTCCATTTTCAGGAATATCGGGATGTATCTCGTATCCTTTAAAGATAATTTCGATATCATATTCACTTTTCAATCCATCAATAATGCCTTTGCCAATATAGCAGTACGGACATTGAAAATCAGATATCATTGTAATTGTATATTTCATATTGTAATGGCATTATTATAATGTTGTACGTTCAGCAACTCCATTAAGAAAGGTTTGGTCGCTAATACTAATTGCATCATCAATTGATTGAAGCATTTGCACTTTATCACGAGGTAATAAACCATTTAATTGTGTTGCATTAATAGGATGACCTCCATAAAAAGGCATATTTTCTACTTCAATCAACTCAATTAGTTTGCGCTCTTCTTCAAGTATTTCCAGTTCCGTAGCCGGTATAAATGTGCCGTCTTCAACGTCTTTCGCTATTTTGCTTCCTGGGAAAAATCCAAGCGAAGTAACACCTACCAAATTAGAACCTGTTATGTTGATTAGCTTGGCAGCTTGCATGGCATTTTCAATTGACTTGCCTTTACCTCCGGCGCCCAACATAAAAATGTCATTGTGTCGAATTCCAGCTTTAGTCAAGCGCTCCAACTGCTCGTAAGCATCATTTATTGTATGACCTTTGTTTACTTTCTTCAATACATCATCGCTACCTGATTCCAGCCCAACCCACAAATCGTTAATGCGCATTTCTCTGAGTTCACGAAGTTCGTTATCGGTCTTACTCATAATATTCCTAACAGAAGCATACATGGTAATGACTTCTATTTCGGGAAAGTATTCGATAACTTTTGTCGAAATCTCTTTCAATTTACGAGCGCTTAAAACAAAAGCATCTGCATTTAATAGAAAGATTCTTTTCTGCGAACCATAAAGCAATTTCGCTTCCTGCAAATCTTTTTCGATTTGCTCCATCTGCTCAATTTTAAATTGAACATCTTTGTACATGGTGCAAAAGCTACAGCTATTATGGCTACAGCCTACCGTTACTTGAAGCAGTAAAGTATTCGCCTCAATCGGTGGTCGGTATGTTGTTCCTGTATATTTCATAATTCTTATTTTTCTTCTAATTTAATGACTGCTCCTATAGGACAAACTTCTTTGCAATTGCCACAGTGTAAACAGTTTTCTTGTATAATCTCGTACGGCTCACCAATACGAATGCAGTCTTGTGGGCACTTTTCTAAACACAAACTGCAAGCATTACAATCTTCTGTAATTTGATAGCCAAAGGCTTGTATTTCTTTTCCTCCAAATGCAAAAATTCCTCTCGTAATGGGTTTCGTGCTTAAATCAAAAAACTCACCTTGTCCTTTGTACAAATGGAATATATCTAGGGCTGTTCGGCTTTCCATACTTGGATAAATATCTGCCATGTATGGATTTTTCTTAAAAATCTCTTCACGTTTTTCACTACCAATATTCCTTACCGAACCGGCTACGGAAATGGCTTTCTTCGACATGGAATCGACTCCTGCTGTCATTCCACTCAGCGAAATGTAGCCTTTGTCCATCAGTTGCGTGTAAAAGGCTTTTCCTTTTGCTGTTAGAAAATAGATGCCATCCTCATCGTGCAACATGATGTCAATCACTCTGGTTACCGGCAAGCCTTTCTCGTCGGTAGTTGCTACAACAACCGAGTGAATTTCTTCGGCTAAAACTTTCAAGTAGGTTTTTGTTTCTATTTTCATAGTGCAACTTATTAGCGTAATCTTGGCTTAAGAATTTAGTTTTTGAATAAGAAATTAGCAGTTCCTTGCAAATAAAAAGGCCATCCAAAATTTGGGTATGCTTTGTTCATCTTAGCCAAGAACTCTTCTTTATTCGTCGATGCTTTAGCAATGCTCTTTAAATCTTGAAGGTAATGAAGCTTAATAGTTACATCCCCTTGTGTTTCTGGCTCTCCGTGCGAGCTAAAAATCATATCGTAGCCTTTCTTCTGATAACCTTCTAATTGAGCGATATACTGATCTAAAAATTCAAAAGAAAAAATAAGAGCATGCTTGTCGTGACCCAACATGTGCAGATGAATCGCATTAATTTCAGGAATTGCCAGATCGAAAGCAAAATCTTTATTAGAAATGTCAAATTTTATTCCAGCAATCTCATTCACACCTTCTTCCATTAAAACTGTAGGCTTGTAAATGGTCACGTCCATTGGATCACCAAAACGCTTTTTTAAACCAATTAAAGATGGTGCTCCTGCACCTGTAGCATAATGATCTGTGGCATGTTGCATAGAATAAATATTGGTGAATTTCAGCTTATCGGTTTTAATAAAATCTGCTCCAATTGGATGATAAGAAACAATCAAGTCAATACTCTTATGTCCTAAGCCATTTATGTAGTTTATCAACTCTTCGTAGTTGTCCTTAACTGGTGGTGTTTCAAGCAATACAGCTTTTCCATTCTTCTCCAAAATAAATGCGAATGTTCCGAAGAAATCTTTGGTTTCGTAAGTATGTAACTTCACATCGCCGTAATTGTAAACCCACATGGTTCCTTTTTCAAGTTGAACTGTTGTGTTGCTCACGGTGAATTTTCGCATGCTTTCTTCTCTAAATATTTCCTTTTCTTGTGCAGTAGTAGAAAGTGTTCCGCCTATTAATATAATTGCACTCATTAGTGTTAAAACGATATTTTTCATCTTCTTATTTTTATTTTAATCCCTTAAGAATGGGTGAACTATCTATTAATAAAGACTGTCTTATTCCAGATTTAGCTCAACGACTTTGGCGCTTACAACCTCATCTTTATTCGCTTTTAGGATGCCTCCATTGCTTGATACTAACAAAGTATTTTTTGTCTTTTTTTTCCAAGCAAGACAAGTACTTCCAGCAACACCTTGCTTTGCGGTAGCGATAATGCTCACTTCACCTTTGGGTGTTATTTTTATGATATTGTCATAAACATGAGTCGCTGCATAAACATTGCTTTTTGAATCCATTTCAAAATCATCTATAAACACATTCTTGTGGAATATTTCTGGATCACCAGCTTTATCGCCCTTTATAATTGGAATTTTCAGCATCAACATTTTTCCCGTATTACTGACATAAACAGAATTCCCTTGTACTTTAATACCATTCACTCCTGGGCTTTGCTTTTCAATAGAAGGACTACTTAGTAAGTCATGTTTTAGCCAAAGTTTCACTGAAGAGTCTTTAATATTCAATTTCCAAATTACACCTTTAAAAGAATCAGCAATTAAGAAATTGGTTTTGTTTAATTGGGTAATTCCGTTTAATAGAATGCCTTTAGGAACAGTTGCCAATATTTTTGATTCTTTTATGTTTAGGTTTATTTGAAGAACAATAGCTTCTTTTTTATCGGATGTACCTGTCACTAGTAAATGACTCTCATCTAAAAATGTTAGTCCAGCCAATTGACCCTCAAAATCGACAAGTATTGAGGTTTTTCCATTTTTAATTTGATAAACCAAGCCCAGCATTAAGTTGGTTGTGTATATCGAACCATCTTTTCCTGAGGCAACACTCTCCAAAAATTCAAAGCGTTTAAATTCTTTTACAATACGATTATCAACAAGATTTATCGTTTTCTCCTTGTAAGGATTATTTGTTTGACCAAATGCTCCTAAAAATAAAAGTAGTAGGGTGTTTACTAGTAGTACTTTCTTCATGATTATTTAACTTCAGAAACGAAATTCATACCATCTTCTAATTTTCCAATTATGGCTTCATTTAATAAAGCACCTGTTTTTTCAGCATAAGATTGTTTCATGTGGATATCCCAAATTGCAGCTGGATTTCTCCAATTTTCATACACAACGAAAGTATCATCAGCACCTTCAACAGTGTAAAAATCGAAAAAGAGATTTCCTTTTTCATTATGCGTGTTTGCAACATGATCTTCAAATCTTTTAATGACTTGATCGCGATATCCGTCTTTTATTTTGAAAATAAAGAACAATGTTTCTTCCTTGTCTTCAGGATTTACTGAATTTTCGTAGTGCGAAGGTTTAAACTTTGTTTCTCCTAGCTTCATTATTTTTGGTGCCGACTCTAATACCTCTTTTGCTAACAAACCAAGATCTTTTGAATAAGAAAAAGTTGTGTGTGTTTCGTAAGCAGCTTCATTTTTCCATCGCGAATAAACAAACAAAATGTTAGGTCTGTTTTTATCGGTATATAGCTTCATTTCTAAATTTCCGTCTTCTTGTTGAGAAAGGTTTAAACTGTGTATTGCTGCTTTTTTAAACTCTTGAAAACGGTCAGCTTTAATGGTAAATTCTACAAGTACATTCATGGTGTTTTTAATTTTATATTTTTCTGCATTGGCGCATAAACTCATTGCACATGCAATTATTAATAATAGTTTCTTCATTCGATTTTTATTAATTCAATTGTAACTATCATTTGTATAGTGACAAAAGTATGTATAGTTTTAATTTCTCACAATAACGGTCAAAATGGATAGTATTGAGATATTTCAATATAAGCCTTATTATCAGTAAGTTAAAATGTGAAAAATAAACTATAAAAAGTATAGTTGTAAAAATAAGTATAGTTTTATACCTTTGTGTGATACAATCGTACTTAATACGAATTTATAATGGATAGAAAAGAGCTATTTGAGAAAAGACCGATGATAAAGCTCCATGAAAAATTATTTCCATGTCCAACAAGTGCAGCTATGGAATTAATTGGAGGAAAATGGAAAAGTGTTATTTTAATGCATTTAATTGACGGTAAAAAACGGTACAATGAATTAAGAAAAGGAATGCCGACAATAACAGAACGTACACTAAGTTTACAGTTGAAACAATTGGAGAAAGATGATTTAATATCACGAAAAGTATATACAAAAACACCTCCTTTAAAAGTTGAATATTCATTGACTGATTTTAGTAAGACATTAGTTCCTGTTTTAGAAGCAATTACAGAGTGGGGAATTTTTGCAGCGGAAGAAAAAGGAGAGTTTGTAGAACAGAAAAAGTAATTCACCCTAATTTTTATGGCATATTTCCAGCAAAACATACTCTAAAATTTAATTATATATTTTCCCCTTAAGCAAAAAAGCCTAAAGATTTTACATCTCTAGGCTTTTTATATTGTCAGCTAAATTAATAATGACAACTACTCACAAACAAATAATTTTATTTTTTACTGATCTAAAACTGGTGTTCTTTTCTCGTCAATTCTTTTCATGGCGTTCACTTCGTAAATTCGTTTCAATTGCCATAAAGGACGCTCCAATTGCCCTTCCCATTCCCATAAATCTTTAAATAATTCTCTTACTTTTTCAGGATGTTTGTAAGCCAAATTATTATTCTCAGAAATATCTTTTGCTAAATTATACAATTCTGCTGGTCGATCTGGAAAACGAAGCATTTTCCAATCTCCTTTTAGAATTGTTCCTCTATTTTCTTTTTTCCAATATAATATTTCATGAGGAGCCGATTTTGTTTTGTGAGTTACATAAGGCAATAAATCAACACCATCTAAACCTTTAATTTTTGATGCATTACCACCGGCAGCATTTACAAACGTAGGAAGCATATCCAACATACTAATTGCTTTGGTATATTCCGTTCCTGCCTCAATTACCTTAGGCAATTTTAGGATACAAGGAACTCTAAGCCCTCCTTCTAGGTGATTTGACTTACATCCACTCAAAGGATAATTACAAGTTAAAGTTCCATCGGGACCACCATTATCGTTGGCAAAAACTACCAATGTGTTTTCTTCCAAACCAAGTTCTTTTACTTTTTTAAGAATTTGACCACAAGCACGATCCAAAGCGATAGTCATGGCGGCTAATTTTTTCCGTTTTCCAGTCAATCCTTTTACTTTTTCTAAATCGCGTTTTTTTGCTTGCAAAGGAGAATGAACTGCATTAAACGATACGTAGATAAAAAATGGTTTCTTCTTATTTCGATCGATAAAATTACATGCCTCATCAGCAATAGCATCGGTCAAATAATTCTCTGGCTCTTCAAACTTCCCAAAACCGATTTCTAATTTTTTATCTGGATTTTCAACCGCTTCTCTTTGGCTTAAAGCATAAAAAGGTCTAGCCCCTCCTCTAAAACCATAAAATTCATCGAATCCTCTGTGCAATGGATGGTATTTATCGGCACTACCCAAATGCCACTTTCCTAAAATTAACGATTTATAACCCATTGGATGAAGATAATCAGCTATTGTTTTAAGGTGCAATGGCAAGCCCATTTCATCGGCCAATAACTTCGACGATTCGCTCATGTAACCAGGAACATTGTTTTCTTCGATACCAAATCTTTGCTGATATATTCCCGTTAATAAACCTGCCCTTGATGGTCCGCAAACCGCCGCTGTGGTATATGCTTGCTTACAAATAACACCCTCTGCAGCCAATTGATCCAAATTGGGCGTTTTAATCGTTTTACTTCCCTGAAATCCAAAATCATGATATCCAGCATCATCTGCTAACAGCATAATGATGTTTTTCTTTTGAGCCATTGCTTCTTCCGAGCTTAAAATGAAGAAGCTCATTAGCAGACTCAATAGAAAAAAACCTTTAAGAACAGCTAGTTTTTTCATCTTATTATTTTTTTAATAGTTTATTTATTTTTTGAAAAAAAGACTTCTCTTCCGTTTTCCAATTGTAAATTCTCACCCTGTAAATTGATCGAGCCTTTTAAACGAATATCAGTACAGGAAGCTCCTATTTTAAACTCATAATCTCCGGCTTCAATAATCCATTTACCGCTTTTATATTCTACCAACTGTTGCGGAGAAACTTTGAACTGAATGGTTTTTCCTTCTCCAGCTTTCAATTCAACTCGCTGAAATCCTTTCAGTAAAATTGGTTTCATGCTTGAATTGGCATTCTTAGGAGATACGTACAGCTGAACAATTTCGGTTCCATCAACAGATCCAGTATTTTTCACTGTACAAGAAATGCTAAAGCGCTCATCGGTAATGTCAACTTTCGATTTCATTTTAATAGCACTGTACTCATATTGCGTGTAAGATAAGCCGTAACCAAAAGGATAATGCACCAATTCTTTATTTTCATAGCCATCCTGATAGTTTATTTCAACTTTCTCTTCGGTGCGAGGATAAGAAACACATAGCTTTCCGGATGGATTCACATTCCCTAAAAGAACATCAGCAATCGCATTACCGCCTTCTTCGCCCGGAAACCAAGCTTGCACAATCGCAGCACATTGATCTGAAAACTGACTAATAACTTGTTGACGACCACTCAACAGGACCAAAACAACTGGTTTTCCGGTTGCGATTAATTGCTCCACAAAAGCTTCCTGTTCTCCAGGTAATTTAATGCCTTTGCGCCATCGTCCTTCTCCATTTAGGTATAGATTTTCTCCCATAACGGCAATAATCACATCGCTTTCCTTAGCAATCTGAAGCGCATTTTTCAAATCAGCTTGTGGAAGACCGCTTACCGTCATCATCTTTAGCTTCTCAATTCGGCTATCTCCAAATCCTTCTTTATCAATTTTTGCTTCCAAGGCAGCACTCCAATCACATCCTCGTTCGTGCTTAATTTGAACATTTTCACCCAATCTATTCTCAAGACCTTCTTTTACAGTAATCAGTTTTGGGTTATTTGCATCAAATGTAGTTTGTTTCCAAAAAGAACGCATGCCCTGATAAGTGTAATCGCCTAACAAACCAAATACATTCGCTGCATTCGGCCCTACCAAAGCAATTTTTTTAACCTCCTTTTTTAAAGGAAGAATGCCATTATTTTCTAACAATACAATTGACTGACAGGCTGTTTCGTAGGCTAAATTTCGAAAGGCTGGAGGATCAAAATCCAAGTCGCCATCTTTTCCGATTATTGGCTTTTTATCCAGCAAACCCAATTTTGCTTTCATGATTAAAGAACGCTTCACCGCTCCATCAATCAACTGTTCGGTAACCAATCCTTGCTTTAAAGCTTCTCGTAATTTCGGAAACATGCTTGGCGAAGACAATTCAATATCCATACCTGCACTCAATGCCAAGGCAGCAGCCATCATACTATCTTTGGCTACTTTATATTTTTTATAAAGCATGGTAATGGCTCCATAATCACTTACCACCAAACCATCGAAACCTGCATCTCTGCGTAATATCTGATCTAACATGGTTGGACTGGCTGCAACAGGCAATGCCTTGTAAACTCCATAAGATGGCATCACACTTTTTGCACCTGCCACTTTAAAACAGGCTTCGTGAGGCATCAAATACTCTTCATACAACAATTTTGAATTGTTATTTTTAGTTCCATAACCAGCAAAATGTTTCACTGTGGCTGCAACTCCTGTTTTAAAATCATTTCCCTGTAAACCTTGAACAAAGGCAACGCCCATTCGTGAAGTTAAATAGGCATCTTCACCATAACTTTCCTGATGACGATTCCAATGAGCCGTTCTACTTAAATCGAGCATTGGAGAAAGCGCAAAAGTTGCTCCTGCTGCACGCATATTTTGCGCTGTTGAATTTGTATTTTTCTCAACCAATTCTGTATTCCAAGTACAGCCAACCCCTATCTGCTGAGGAAAAGTTGTTGCGCCCAATGTTGCAAAACCCGTAATCGCTTCTTCATGAAAAATAGCCGGTATTTTCAATCGAGTTTCAGTCATTAAATACTGCTGAATCTCTCTCACTAAATCTCTTAATTTTTCTGGAGAAAGTTCTTGACCTGACGAAAACTGACAGAAATGTCCAATTCCATAAGGGATGTGTTCACGGCATTTTTCCAAGGATATTTTACCATCTACCATGATATCTCGAATTCGAGTTCCCATAATTTGAGCCAGCTTTTCATCCATTGTCATGCTAGACATCAAAGCTTTAACTTTAGCATCAATTTCTGGAGTAGAATAGTTCGAATTGGTCATTTCTTGAGCAAAAAGACCCCAATTAAAACTCATGCATAATATCAATAAAATAATTTTATTTCGCATCGTTTAGTTTTTGATATTGGAATAATCTTTTCCTCGAATCGCTTCAAATTCTTGAATCATTTCTTTTAACTTTTTAGGATTTGATTGAGCCAAATTTTCTTTTTGCCCTACATCCTTTTTTAAGTTGTACAATTGATAATCTAGACTTATTGCTGTTTCAATACCTGATTTCCAACTTAATGGTTTTCCTTTGTATGGAGGAATCATAACCCAATCACCAGAACGGAATGAAGTTTTTGAGTTTGCTTCAAGAACAATATTCTTACGTCCTTTTTTACTCTTTCCTAACAAAACAGGTAACATGTTCTCACTGTCATTTAAATCTGCATCTTCATTAAACATACTAGCAAAAGAGGCTAAAAGATCGACCTGACAAACTAAAGCACTCGAAACTTGAGGTTTGATTGTTCCTTTCCAATAGGTCATGAATGGAACACGCGTTCCTGCATCGAACAAGCTGTATTTACCACCTCGCAACTTGCCTGCAGGAGTATGTTTACCTAATTTTTCAATCGCATTATCGAAATAACCATCCTGAAGAACAGGTCCATTATCGCTCGAAAATACAATTAAGGTATTTTCCAAAATGCCTTCCTCTTCCAAAGTTTTCATGAACTCACCAATACACCAATCAGCTTCTAAAATCACATCGCCACGAGGTCCCATTCCTGATGCTCCAACAAAACGTGGATTTGGAGTACGAGGAACATGAGGTTGTTGAAGAGCGTAATACAAGAAAAATGGCTTGTCTTTATGATTTTTTACGTAATCTTTCGCTTTTACTAAAAAATGATCGGCCATCTCTGTATCCGTCCATTTCGCTGCTTCGCCACCTTTCATGTAACCAATTCGGGGTATCCCATTCACAATACTGTTGTTGTGACCGTGATGCCATTTCATTGTTGTCAATTCAGGATTGTCTTTTCCTGTAGGTTCTCCATCAAAGTTCTTCTTATAACTTACTTGTATCGGATCTTTAGGGTCCAATCCATCTACATAACCATTTTTAATATAAACAGTTGGAACACGATCTTGAGTTGCAGCCAAAATATAGGCATCATCAAATCCTACTTCGTTTGGACCCGGTGTAATGTGTTCGTTCCAATCTAAATTACCAGCACCTAAACCTAAATGCCATTTTCCTACAATTGCAGTTTGGTATCCAACACGTTTCAACATTTTAGGTAATGTTTCCTGCTTTGGAGAGATAATTAAGGGTGCCGAACCGGGAAGAATTTTAGCTTTTGGGTTTCTCCAAGGATATACTCCGGTTAACATACCATAACGACTAGGCGTACATGTTGCCGAAGTAGAATAAGCATTGGTAAACTTCACGCCTTCATTAGCTATTAAATCAATATTAGGCGTGCTCAACTCGGTGGCTCCGTATGAACTTAAATCACCATAACCTAAATCATCTAAATAAATTACAATAATATTTGGTTTAGTATTTTTCTTTGCCTGTGCTGGCATTGCATTCATCAACAATAAGGTTGATAAGAATAAATAGAATAATAAATTTCTTTTTATCATTGGTACATATTTTATGTTATTTGATTTTTTGATTCTAAGTTTCGAATAATCAGAATTACATCTGCTTCTCCCTTCCAGAGTCTCCAATCCCAAAACTCAAGTGGCTTTTTAACGTATTCTACCTCTTTCGAAAATTCTCCGATAATTGTATTAAACCATGTTTTGCTACATTTTAAAAATTGAATTTTTCTGATACAACTTTATTCACTCCTACTCAATCGTTCTATAGCTGCAATATCCCAGAAGCGAATTGTAAACTACCAATTCTAAATTGTCTTTAAAACATCTGTTAAAGTTAAGGTTTAAGTAGCTGTTATAGTAGAAAAAATACTATTCAAAAACTCTACATAACTGAACAAAATCACAACTAATCTGTTTTTTTAATCTCAAAAAATCGCAATAAGATAAAATGAAAAGGATAAAGGGGGGTATTTAAAAACTTGTGATGATTAAAATAGGCTTAGGTTCAGTTTCCAAAGACATCATATCTTTGGCCAGTGTAGCCATATAGTATTGACCTACACCAAAACAAATGGTGTACATCTCATTCTCTATAAAAATTTCAGATTCGTAAGGATGTCCAGGAATAGATACTAAACAATAACAATCCAATTACAACTAAATAATTCTTCATTTTATTAAAAATATTATTTTATCCGTTTTTCATTTTCTTGCTCAATTCGACTTAACTGCTTTGCGCTCAATCTTTGACGAAAATATACATCCGGCTTGTGTTTTACACGATGCTGTTTCATTTCTGGATCGTTAATATCTTGACTTAAATCACAATCGAAGCGAACTAATTTTGAACAGAACTTATCCCTCTTACCAGTAACGTTTATAAAATGAGCTGTTCCCCATGTAATTCCTCTACCATCTTTTGTATCGGTAAAAGCATCGGCAACGTATGGAGCTGCTGCATAGGGCATCAATTCAGTGATGGAAGCAATCTCAAAATTTACCCAGTCTTTCGCGTATTGAATGGTATTGTGCTCAGGTCCGTCTTTATAAACCAATGCAGCCACACCTTCTCTAAAAGGAAATAAAGATGTTTCATGTCCTGAAGTAATTACAGGATTTAAAGGATGTTTTTTGAACGGTCCTAATGGGTTATCGGCTATTGCCAAACCTTGCATACGCACCAAGTCTGGTCTCTCACCAAAATCAGATTTATAATAAATATAGATTTTACCATTGTGAACTAATGGATAAGGATCGTGAATCGAATATTGATCCCACTCCCCTTCTGCTCCATTGGCAATCACTACTTTGTTGTAAGGAGTCCACGGTCCATCAGGAGAATCCGCATAAGATACAGCCACCGGACAATCATCTCCACGCTTTCCACTAGCCTGCATAAAGCCTTGGTAGTACAAATAGTATTTCCCTTTCCATTCTAAAATATCAGTTGTGGTAACAGCTCTCCAACCAACCAAAGGTTTTTCAGGACGATTGATTGCAACACCTTGTTCTTCCCAATTAAAGCCATCGGTAGAAGTAGCGTACCAAATCTCTGCTAAATCCCAATCTGCCGACGGGATGGTATCATTACATTTGTCGGCTCCTTGTGGCGGAGTAGGCGTATTTCGATAGGTATACCACACATAGTATTTACCCTTGTGTAAAAGTATTTTTGATGGATCGCGACGCGAAATTGTTCCGTCGTAGTTATTGTAATCGAAACCTTTAAGCTCTGTATATTTAAACTGAGAAAACAATTCGTTATGATGTGGTTGAGGAGCCTCATAATCAGTGTAAATTCGCTCCATAGCAGCACTCATTTCTCGATCTGGCTTTTCATCGGGTAAAATAAAAGGAAAACCGCCTTGATCTTTTGCTTCACTTTCTTGCTTTTTTGATTGGCAGGAAAACATGCAAATTAGCAATCCAACTATGGCCGAACTCAAAAATAATCTATACATCTATTTTATTTTAGTGGGTTTATAACCTTTCATTTACAACACGAAAACTCTAACCAATTGAATCCTTATCTTTTTTTATAACCAGGTGCATCATGCTCTGTTTCATGCTTATCGAAAGGTTTAATGGTCTTTAAAAGCTGCTCTTTCTCCTTGCGATTTGTTTTCGACTCTTTTTCCCAATCCATTATTTTTTGGAAATCAATCAAATCATCGGGTTGCTCCGATACATCCCACCATTTACCATAACCATCTTTCATTACATTCTTCCCTCGAACCAATTGCATTTCCTTTCTATAAGCATAAATCCAATCTCTGTGCTCTTGCTTATCGGTAGTCAACCATCCCCAAAAACTTTCACCATTCACCTCATAATCATCTGGAACATCTACCTGCATAACTTCAGCCAAAGTCGGCCAAACATCAGCAATATTTAGCAATACATCTTGCATTCCACTTTTGGTAAAATCAAAACCTGGAGCATAAACAATAAAAGGAACATGACAGCCTTTCTGACGATCAGGACTCGCTTTTCCGTAGCCACTAGTTCCATTATCAGCAGCTATTATTATAATGGTATTTTGATCTTCACCCATTTCTTTAAGCTTCTTCAGGTATAAAGATATTTGATAATCGATGTAGTTGATGTGATTGTGGATTCCCGAAGAAGTTATGGTTCCATGCGTATCGTATACTCCATTATCGCCTGTAACCTGTGGCTTTGTTCTTGTATATTTCTTTCCATCCCACTTCACAATTGGAGCTCCTGGCCACTTGCATTTAGAATCTGGTTTGAACCAATCAAATGCATCGTGTCCTAAATGACTTGTGTGATAAATGAAAAATGGTTTATCTTTTTTTTCCTGACGATCCATAAAATTGAATACAAAATCCAACTCAACATCTGGACCATAAGTATTGATTCCGAAAGATGCTTTAGATTCCTTTGTGTTTGGCCACCAACTGAATTTTTTTCCTGAAACTGGGTCATTCATCAAACGCACATGTGGATACCAATACCAACCATGTTGCATGTAAGTTTTACAAGGCTTTCCTGTATCCGCGTTAAGTAAAATCTTTTTCCCATCTTTTTTAAGCATCTTGTGCTTAAAGTCAGTATACGGATTGTCTTTATCTGATAAAGAACCAGGTGTAAAACAACCCTCATCGAATCCATATTTCGTTAAATCTCCAGCCATCTGTGTTTTCCCAGCCCAATAGGTTCCATAACCCGCTTTTTGAGCGATATGACCGATTAACATCGGCGAACTTTCGTAAGGAGGCCATGTAGCTTTTTTACCTTTTTCATTTATATACCAACCTTTGTCTTTATTGTGCCACCACTTGTGAATATGAGCGTAACGCCCAGTCATCATCATGGCACGACTAGGATTACATACGGTTGCTGCCCAAGCCGTTTTAACTGTTACCCCCTCATCGGCCAAACGATCCATTACTGGTGTTTTAGCACGAAATTCAGGATTGTCTGTATTGTGCCCTTTGGGATCACTCCAAACAGAAGAACCATACATTGGAAACTCTCGTGCACTTATATCATCTGCAAAAAAAATAATTACATTGGGCTTTTTTTTCGCTTGCGCCGATAAAGAAAACAAAAACACTACAAACAGATATAGTCCTTTTTTCATTACTGATTTCATCCTATTTAATTTTATCATACTTCCATTCTATTATTTTACCAGAACCTCATCGATTTCCCACGAGCCTGAATTTACATTCGTTGCAGGTTGTAAGGCTATTTGCATCAAGCGCTCATTTACCTCTTTAAATTGAGATAATTCAATTGTGTAAGTCACAAAATCAGAATCGTTAGAACTGATCGGAATACTAATCCATTCTTGTTGTTTCCAATCTACTTGACCGGTTCCTTTACCCCAAAAACCAGGACCTTGATTTCGAGTATAAATAGCAAATTTCATTTCCTTGGCATCGCTATTGTTCTTCATTTTAAAGCTTACTTTAGAACACAATTGAGTATCGGTATACAACCAAGGAGCAGATTGAATTATTGCATTTTTAGCAGAAATTGTCCCTTTTAAAATCCCATCAGAAAATTGAAGATCAGTTCCATTCAATGCTTTCCAACCCATGGTGCTATTTTTAAACTGGAAAGGTCTTCCAGGAGCTGGATACATTCTATCATCCTCAGGAATAAAAATAGTTTCATCCTGATTAAAAAATACTGGTTTTAGACTTGCCCCACGGTAAAATGCACTGATATCATGATTCTCTTGCAATACATATTTTTGACCCTGCCAATCGAAGAAGCTTGTGTGCCCACCAGATAAAAATGCACCTTTAAATTCGTACGGACCATATAAATTCTTCGACATGGCATAACGACTTCCAAAAACTAAATAATACCAATCGTTGCGCTTAAATAAGGTAGGTTTATCCTCAGCAATTACTTTTTCACCATTCTCATCTTTCACGATGATTTCCTTTGGCTCAGATGTTAAAGATTTCATATCCTTAGCCAGTGTAGCCATGTAGTAGGTATTCACACCAAAGCAAATGGTGTATTCATCATTCTCGATATAGATCTCAGGATCGTAAGGATGTACAGGAACAATTCCTTTAGGCAACAATGGTTTACCTAGTAAATCTTTGTATTCGCCAGTAATTTTATCAGCAACAAGCACACCAGTATCGATATTTCTGTTGGAGAAAAACCAATAATACTTGCCATCTCTCTCGCAAATATCTCCTGCCCAACAATTTGGATTATCACCAATGTAAGTATCCTTAGGATAGATATTACGATGGTGTTCCCAGTTCTTTAAATCTGCGGTTGACCAAACTTCCCATCGATCCATACGAAAAGAACCTTTCCCCTCCCAGGATTCATCGTGACCACAAATCACAAACACCGTATCGTTTTGTACCCAAGCATGAGGATCAGCCATTCCATGTTCTGGAACGATTACATCTACACTTATTGCATCAGGATTAATAATCGGAGCATTTGATTCTCCTTTTTTCTTTGTTTGAGTACAACTACTCATTACTAATAAGCCTAATGCGATAAAAATTTGTATTCTGTTAAGTAATTGCATAACCATTTATTTTGTTTCAATATGAACTCTACTACTATTCAAGCCATCCGCTTGTACCTTAACAATAATCTCACTTTTATCTTTTAAAGATTGTATCAAAAGCATCCCTCGACCTTGAGAAGTTACCAATTCGTTCGATTGATAATCCTGAACACTCTTGTTGGAACCATTATCTACACCCAAAACTCTTGCTTTTCCATCGATAGAAAAAGTCAATTTTACATCCGATGTCTTCACCTCATTTCCATCCTTATCAACTAACTGAGCAATTACATGAGCTACATCGTAACCGTCAGCAGTAAGTGTTGATTTATCGGTTGTTAAACGAATACCCACAGGAGCTGATGTCGTTTTTAATTCTGCATGAATTCTTGCTCCATCGAAACCTGCTTTTGCGGTAAGTGTTCCCGCTTGAAAGGGAACAGCCCAACGGAAAATACGATCGGGACATTCCGATAGACTTCTACATCCCAGAGAAACATCATTTAAGAACAATTCTACTACTGGAAGGTTTGAGCATACTTCAACTAAAACCATCTCCTTATCCTTGTAATTCCAATGCATATTTGAATTGGCCCAATTCATTGCTTTTTTATTTTTAGCAACTGGTTTTCCGCTTAACTCATTTACTGTAAACTTTGAACCTTCAACAGGTAATGTCCCGATTGACAAATGAGCTTTGTTTACCCAGATACTCTTGAAATAATTCCATTTTTGCTTTTCGAAGCCTGCAAAATCAAGCAGGTCGCCATCCCAACCTTTTTGTGGCCATTTGTCCTGAGATTCTCCCATATAATCAATTCCTGTCCACATGTACATACTGAAAACCATAGGATTCTCGATAATTGAAAGCCATTCGCTCAACAATCCAGAATTTTCATTTCCAGTGAACATCATGTTAGGATAATTCTTTTTGCACCAATCGTATTGTGCAATTTGGTAACTAAAACCAACCACATCTAAAGCATCTGCATATCCAGAAGCACAACTGGCTACAGGAATAATTAAATTAGCTGTTACTGCTCGTGTTGTATCCAATTCTTTAACCCACTTGGATAATCTCTGAGCTGTTTCGGCCAATTTGTACTTTCTATCTGGCAAGGCATTGTATCGTGCCTTCATTTCATCGGCTGTTAAATCTGGTATTTTATTCCAGTATCCACCTTTAGACTCAGGATCCCACAATCCACTTACATGCTTATAATCTTTATAAGTCCATTCGATCTCATTCCCAATACTCCACTGAAATACTGATGGATGATTTCGATCTCTCAAAATGGTTCTCTTTAAATCGCTTTCTCCCCATTTCTGAAAATGCTCGGTATAACCACGTGTGATGTATTTTACCTCACGCTCGTTCATATTGTACTGCTTATCTTTAGGGTTATCCATCTCGTCGAATATTTCATTCTGAACTAGAAATCCCATTTCATCGCATAAATCCAAAAATTCTTCAGAAAAAGGATTGTGAGAAGTACGAATGGCATTGCAACCAGCATCTTTTAGCTTTTGAAGACGACGTCTCCACACTCCTTTTGGCACTGCAACTCCGACTAATCCTCCATCGTGATGCAAACAAACCCCTTTCACGTATGTAGACTTTCCATTTAGAAAAAAGCCATGATCTTTGTCGTTTCGAAGACTACAAATTCCAAATGATGTACTATATTGATCAACTACTTTGTTGTTTACCATTAACCTGGAAACTGCCTTGTACATATTCGGATTTTTAGTATCCCACAATTTAGGCTGACCTACAGAAATAGTCTGCAAAATTTTCGTTTCCTTTCCAGACGATAATTTTACTTCCTTTTTATCTGAAGCAACAACTTTTCCACTTGCATCAACTACATCCGTTGAAAAAACAAACTTGCTACTTTTCTTTCTTGAATTCAACACTTTTGTTTCAATCTACACTGTTGCCTCATCGGCAGAAACTTGTGGCGTTGTTACAAAAGTCCCCCAAATAGGAATGTGCAATTTGTCAACGGTTATCAATTTTACATTTCTGTAAATCCCACTACCTGTGTACCATCTGCTATCGGCATAACGAGAATGATCAACGTGTACCGTTAACACATTATCTTCTCCTTTTTCCTTTAAAAATGGTGTGAGATCGAAGTAAACAGGAGAATAACCGTAAGGATTCTCTCCCAAACGTTTTCCGTTTAGCCAAAAAGTCGCATTGTTGTATACCCCATCGAATAGAATAAAGGTGCTTTTTTTATTTTTGTCAGTTGCTGTTTTAAAATGCTTTTGATAAACTCCAACTCCACCAGCTAGATAGCCAGTGCAACCTTCCATTTTCTCATCAAATGAAAATTCCACACTCCAATCATGAGGCAAACGCACTTCTCTCCAAGCCTCATCTTCAAAAGGAATTTGAGATGGAATTTTGGTATCATCAAGTAAAGTAAACTTCCAATCGAAATTAAAATCTGCCTCTCGTTTCTGTGCTTTCAATGATTGAAAAGCCAGAGATATTATTAAAAGGGCTGTTAAAAAAAGTGTCCTCTTCATGTTACTTTTATTATATTTTTATAACTATTTTACGATCCTATTACTCTTTCCAAACTACTTTTCAGACCATCCTTTTGTTGTTCCTTTTAAGTATCCAATTGCCCAGCCACTCCCTTTTTGAGCGCACCAAAACACATCTTCGCGATAAGGATCTGGTTTTAAGTCTGTAATTCGATCAATCTGACCTAAATTGGTATTGATTTTATTCCAAGTTTTTCCTCCATTCAAGGATAGGTAAGCACCAGGATTTAATGTTGCATTTCCTTTCGCTTTTGGAGGCAATGCAGCGTTTACCATTATTATATCAGGATTGACTGGAGAGGTTTCTGTTTGCCAGATAAAAGGCATATCGAAGATCTTTTTCCATGACTTGCCATCATCTTTGCTTCGCCATACTCCACCTCCTAGGTCGGTTGCTTTTTCATTGCCACAAGAAATAAACATTTGGCGGGTATTACGATCTACAAAAATATTGTTTACTGATTTAATTACCGATGGAATCTTCATTTTCGCCCAATCGCTTCCTTTGTTATTGGATTTGTACAAACCTCCTTTATCATCATTCAAAGCTGCATAAAACACATCTGGATTTTTAGAATCCATTACTATTCGTCGCACACTAGCTCCATCGTGAAAACCATTATTACTTAGTTCCCAAGTATATCCTCCATCCGAAGAACGGTAAAAGCCATAGCCCCCTTTTGTTAATTTTCCTGCATTGGGACCATTCACTTCCGATATTGGTTTGCGTGTGGTACAGAAATACATATTATCTGGATTGACTGGATCAATCACCAAAGAATTTTGAAAAACAACACCCATCCAACTGGCATTATCAGCCTCAAAAATTGTAGCAATATTCTTCCACGTTTTCCCACCATCAGTCGATTTCCTCAATTTACCCCGATGTTCTTGTCTCCATGCTAAAAAGTAAATAATATCCGGATTGTTTGGATGCACAGCAACTGTAGATATGGAATGTGCTCCTCCATGCTTATTCTGCCCTTCTAACTGCTCTACTGCCACAGCCATTTTATCAGGATAATTCCCCAATGGTGCCGTTTGCCATAAACCATGCTCTCCACTGCAAAGCAAATAACGATCTTTAATACCTGTTTCTAACAACATGAATCTACCAGGTAAATTACTATCACCACTACCAACCCAGTGTTTACTCCCTGGAGCAGTTTCATAATCATCAATTTGTTGCCAATCGTTTCCTTTATTATTTGTTACCAACACCTGCTGATCGAGACAAATATAAACTTTCCCGTCAACACCCATTTCCAAAAATCGGTTGCCCCATACTTCTTCTCTACTATTCATTTCAGGCTGAAGATGTGCAAAGCTTGTATTTACATTTACAGGATTGTTTCTTGATTTCCAATAAGCATTATCATCTCCTTTAATCCAATATTTCCCTGTTCGTGTCGCTGCAATCCAGTTTTTCCCACCATCAGAACTTTTCCATGCTCCTCCTGGTAAAAAAGCTTTATCGTGCTTGTTATTGTGCGACAGATAAATTTCATTTTTATCATTCGGATTTACCCGTATTCTATGAAAAATCGAGTAAACAGAAGTTGGTAGCTCTGGATATTTCTTCTTTACTGTTTCCTTATCGGTCTCGAACCAAGTTGCCAAGGCTCCCCAATATTTATTTCGAAGTGATGAGCTGGTAATTTTATTGAAATCAACCGCTAAATTTCCAGTCATATTCTGCCAACTTAACCCATGATCGATACTTTTATAAACTCCACCCGATACATCAACGGTTTTGCCATTGGCCGTAAACGCTGTTTGTTCAAGAAGGTACAAAACAAACTCACCCGTCTTGCTGTTATAATAAGAATCAATATCTCGCGGACGATTCACAGGAAGTCCTTTCCCTGCTAAACTCCAAGTTCTACCCTGATTTTGACTTCTGTAGACTCCTTTATTTGTAGCAGAAATAATCACATCTGAATTTGTTGGGTCAACAATTATTCGACCAACATCTAAATCGGAATGTTCTCCAACCGTAATTTTGATCCATGTTTTTCCCTTGTCCTTACTTTTATAGATTCCCTCATTTTTAAAATTGCGAGTCTGACCATTCTGATGACGCCAATTCTTTTTCACATTCCAAAAATCACCTGGTCCCAAGTACCAAAGCTTCTCATTGGATGGATCTACAGTTAATTCTGAAAAACGTCCTTTAAAACTTTCAATTTGCTTCCAAGTTCGGCCTGTATCTTCTGTTTTATATAATTTTCCACCACCACTAATCGCCATTCCAAATGCTGGATTCTGATGTGAAAATGTAAACCTGCGTATACGTGGTAAATCTTTTCCATCACCATCACAATCTTTAATGGTTTGCCAAGTTTTACCTCCATTCCATGAACCGTAACTATTGAACATGTCTGGCGACATCATGATCACATTCTTATCGGTAGGATGACACCAAAACTCTTCACAATAACCTGCCATTCCAGGACCAAATTGTTGCCATTCCACCAAATCAGAAGATTCAACACGTTGAGATTGGAGCTTTTTAAAGTAAGTTTTATCTAATTGAGCATGTCCATTTAATCCATAAAGAATTGAAAATGCGATCAGTGCTATTTTTTTCATATTGTACTGATTAATGATTTTATATCCACAAAAACACGCGTTACAATTTCAATTTATAATCATGAGAACCTGGTGCAAAATCACCGTGAAATACTTTTGTTCCATCCGCTTTTTTACCCCATTGCACCTCAACACGACCATCACCAAGAACAATATTCATTAATTTTTCTTTCATCTCTTTAGCAACTTTCTTGTATTTTTTATTGAAAGCTAAATTGTTGATTTCGTGAGGATCTTTCGTTGTGCAATACAATGCTGGATCTAATTCTTCGTAAGTTGCATTTCGAGCCCAATCCATATTCTCACCACGTTTCTTATTGGGACGAGTTTGCATCGAGAATACATATTCTTTTGTACGAATAAATGCACGAGGTCCGGTTACAGCATGACTTTCTCCAACTACATAATCTCTAGCAGGAACTTCTTTGGAAGCAACTTTTGCCATATCGAATCCATCCAAATAGTTAAACTTAGGATCTTGTAATTTAGCTCCCGCTGCAACAAGAATTGTTGGAGCAACATCAACAAATTCAGTATAATCTCTGACCACTTTACTTGCAGGAAATTTCTTTTTATCTGATGAAACCACAACAATTGGATTGTGCGAGTCAATATCCCAAGGAGTAAATTTAGAAACTGAACCGTGATCGTTTAATTTCCAGCCGTGATCTCCATTTACGTATACAATCATCCATTCTTTATTATTCTTCTCATTGTACTCTATAAATGCATCTACCGATTGACCAATTAAGTTATCGCCATAAGCACAAAATGCATAATAATCCTGAATCATTTTTTGCTTATCTTCATCAGTAAAATGATCTGAATAGCCATTCGACACTTGTTTTTTCATTTGCTTTGCCATTGTCTTTAATTCCTTTTCATCAAATTCCGGAACTTTATAAGTATGCTTTGCAAAACGTTTTCTATAACTTGCTGGTGGCAATACAGGTGTATGTGGAAAGTCAAATCCAATGTAAAAGAATTGTGGTTTCTCAGCATCAATCCCATCAATGGTTTGTGAACCAATTGTAAATTTACTGTCTTTGTTCTTTAAGTAATCAATAAAAATAGAAGAATAGTATCCATCTCTTGTTTTTCCTGCTGGCTGTGAACTAACACCTGAAAGAATCATTCCGCTATCTAAATGTTTTCCTTTCTTTTCTGTGTAATGACGAAGCATATCATATTCTTTCACAGTCTTTTCTGCCATACCTGCATATTCTGGTCTTTGTCTTTCTAATTCTAAAGAAGTGTACTTAAACTCTCCTTCAGGAGTCACAAAAAATTCTAAATTTTTAATTGGTTTTTCAAACTTCTTTCCATCCAATTCATAAAACCAATCTTTACCCCATCCCGTTAAACCTTCTCTTCGTAATTTTTTAAAATCTATATTATTTTGATAGATAATAGCCGGTTTCACTTTACCATTCTTAATCGTTTTTATCCGCACGCCCAATTTTCCAATTCGTAGGGTTTGATAGCCTAAATCAGCCATTTGCTCGGGCAAAGTTGGTCGGCAATGTTCTGCATTGTTGTTGTGATATTCAAACTCATAAACTCCAGAACGAAATGGATAACGACCATAGTGCATGGAAGCACGCGAAGGAGCACATCCCTGCGCCTGACAATAGGTATTTATATAAGTTGTTCCCATCTCTGTTAATCGATCTACATTAGGAGATTCAACATAACCTAATTCACTCATTTCATTCCCCGTAAGCATCTTATTAAAAGAACGAATTGCATCGTAACGATGATCATCTGTTAGTATCCAAAGTACGTTGGGTTGTTCTTGAGCTATTACAATTTTGCTTGCAATTAACAAACTTAAAAATGTAAGAATAAATAGTTTATTTGCATTCATCGGAGTATAATATTAATTCTAAAATCTTTTAAGCAAATTTATTTATTACACAAGTTATAATACGAGTAAAAATACTACTATAAAAGGGTGTATATTACACAACATAGCTATACCTCTATCAATCAGTAATCTACAATAAAACAGTATAGTTTTTGTATATGAAACTTTACTGATTTTATTCATAAATTAAAAGGATGAAATTTAAAATTTGTAAACCAAATTGATCTAATATAAAGCACTAACATGAATTATTAAAAAGCAAAATGCCGTAATCATTGGATTAAATAAATCCAATAATTACGGCACTAACCTAAAATATAACTATGCTTAACCTAAACTTTAACTTCCATATCTACTTTTACTATGGCTATTTATTTTTGCCATAATTTCATAGTAGCCTCCACATCTAATGCTTCGGCAAGAATAGAAATAGGATGCTCTACTTTTCTGCTGGTAGACATTTCTATTTGCCACTTACAAGTTTCACAATCGGTCGCTACAAAATCTACATTCGAACTCTCAATCTGATCGAACAAAGGTTTACCCACTCCCTGAGAAGTTTCATAATTTTCTTTCTTAAATCCGTAGGTACCTGCAATACCACAACAACGCGATTCAAGCTGAACAAAATCTACTCCAGGTATCATTTTTAATAAGGATGTTGAATAAATCGACCATCCCAATTTCTCCATGTGACATGGAGTGTGATAAGCAATTCGCTTTTTGTAGTTCTTTTTAAATACCAGCTTAAGCTTTCCAGAATCAATTAAACGAAATAGAAAACGCGTTGCCAACTCACTTTGATCGCGAATCTCATCATTCTTAACTCCAAGCAAATGAGGATACTCATCACGAATTGTGAATATACATGTTGAAGATGTTGAGATTACAGGCATACTTCTTCCAACAATAGACTTTTTAAACGCTTCCACATTCTGTTTCGCCTGCTTGGTAGCTTGCTTAATTAAACCGTTTGATATCAAAGCTACACCACAACATTTCTCTTTCTCGAGTAAATGAACGCCATAACCTGCAGCATTCATAACTTTTATTAAATCTTTTCCTTGTTGCGGAAAATTATAGTTCACATAACAACCATGAAAATAGCTAACATGATTTTTAAAATCCTTTTGTTTTTTAGCTGCATACCTTTTGTACCAGGTTTCGAATCTCATACCCGAATATTTAGGAAATATTCGATGATGATCGATTTTAAGTACACTATCCATTACTTTTCGGACTGGTTTTAAAGCCACCATAGGATTAACAATAGGGGCAAAAGTACTTGCCATTGTTCCAACAATATCGGTATTAGCCAAAATCATATCTCTTAATTTTGGCTTTTGCTTGCTGTACTTAATACGTGCCAGTTGAATTATATCACCAATTTTTACACCATGTGGACAAGCAACTTCGCAACGCTTACAATTCATGCATAATTTTAATGCCTCATCAAAAAAACCTGGATCTTTTAAACGCAATCGTTCTCCATCGGGTCCCGATTGTTTAGGACCTGGATAATCTGGATTAACCTCTAGTACAGGACAATATACTGTACAAACTGTACATTTAACACACTGTTCAAAATTATTGTCGCTTATATTAAACGGCTCGAATATTTCCTTTTTCATCGTCCTGTTATTTTAAAATTTGCTCAGCTACGTGAAGGGATGTCAATAAACTAATACCAGCACCACTACCTTCTTTAAGAGGATTTGCTCCTCCAAGCACAGAGCCTGACACATATAAATTTTCTATTGGTTTACCGTTCATCATTGCACGAAAATGCTCATCGGTTTTAACACCATAGTGCATATATGGCTGATCGTTAAAAAATTTTTCATCTAGCCATTGGGCACGATCATTATCTCCATCAATATCTAAACCGAAAATTGGCTCGTATAATTTATCGTGAATGGCCACAATACCTTTACTGTAAAAGCTTCCACTCGCCAGAATAAACTCGTCTGCTTCAAGTTTTATATCACCATGATTATTGGTTTTTATCTCGATTAAACGATTATTCTCAAATACGCCTTCTTCCACATTATCACCTAAAAAATATGTTCCTCCCAATTCCTGAAAGCGCTGGCGAAGCATTATCTGACTACGAATACCCGGAACGGAAGGAGGTAAAGCTGGAAGCAATACCAAAGGTTTATTGATTTTTTCTTTAAGATCTGCCGCTACTTTATTATTCATTAAACCAAATACTGCTGGTAAAATAACTACCTCAAAACCTTCGCTAAGTTCATTTACTTTATTTGCAAATTCATTAATAGCTTCTCCCTGATCGAATACCTTCGCAATATTCGAAGAACGCATTTCGCTTGGATTACGACGAATTGCTTCAAACTCCTTCATGGCTATATTTTTAATTTGAGCATTTACCTCAAACTTTTTTAATCCATCTTTTATAAATAGAGTATGGAAATCTAAAAATCCGCTAAAGTTTAGAATCACAGCTTTCTTCCATGGAAATTCATCTTTAGTATCGAAACAGGTAAAATCCTGGATAGTTAGCCATGTTGGTTTCATTACGCCCATTGGAGTAAGAACAAAATGATTTTTACTGGCTTGTCCTGAAAAAGAAAGACCTGCACGTTTTAAGAATTGAGGAACCTCATTTACTAAAGGAGCAATATTTTCCATACCAATGCGCTGATATGGATGTTTAAGGCTCAATTTTTTCATTTCCTCAAGCGGATTTACCACTTCCTGCCCATTAATTTTTCCCAACAAATCGAAAGAACCAGAAAAAAAATGGATTGCACTCTGACCCGATGAAACAATTGCACATTTTCGACCCTGCTCTGCCAGTTTGATTCCAGATGTAAGTCCACTTAAACCTCCACCTATTATAATGTTATCAAATTTCATGTTAATGCTTTCTTAATTATTATCTGGTTTCAATCCATAAATTCCATCATAAATCCATGAAGTAAATTGTATTTCGTTAATTGTATCTCCCCAGGCAATTGGGGACATTCCTTTCCAGCGTTCCTGCAGAAAATTAGCCAAATCGTCTTTTGCTTTACCTACTTCTTCCATCGATTCGCACAACAATCCAGCTGCACGACAAGCACATAATTCTCCCTGACAAGTTCCCATTCCCACACGAGTACGCCGACGCAAATCAATAAGGTTATTTACATGCAATTCGTTAATGGCATATTTTACTTCTCCAATTGATACCCCCTCACACTCACAAACCAATGAGTCATCATTTTCTCCTCCGTTAGAAACTTTATGTGCAAGAGAACCATGTCGGTCTTTCGCCGATTTTTGTGCTATACTAGATCCTGAATAGATATTTTTCGAGGCATTTTCCATTGAAAGATCACTTTTTTCGGATCCTGGCAATGGTTTATCTGCCGTTTCACATTTTTTATCAATAGAAAGTTTTTTACATATCAAATCGGTAGCCTCTTCGGCCATTAATCGATAAGTCATTAACTTTCCTCCTGTAATGGTAATAAAACCAGAAAGTCCGTCACGTTCCTGATGATCAAGAAGAACAATTCCACGACTAATACTTCTTCCACTAGGATCATCGTCGGCAGCAACCAAAGGTCTTACTCCCGCATAAGCTCTTAAAATACGTGTTGTAGCTAATGATGGGGAAAGCTTCACTCCCTCACGAATTAATACATCTACATCTTCTTTAGATACGAACATATTATCTATCTGATCATAATCGATATGTTCCGAAGTTGTACCAATCAAACAGATGGTATCTCCTGGCACAAGAATATCCGCATTAGCTGGTTTTCGGCATCTGTTAAGTACCATTTTATTAACACGGTGTCCAAAAATCAATAAAGAACCTTTTGCTGGAAACATATTAATATTAACCCCCGCAAGATTTGCAATGTGATGGCCCCAAATTCCACCTGCATTTACAATTACTTTTGCATAGTGCTGAACTTTTTCTTTTGTTTTATGATTAAACAAATCAACTCCAATTGCTCGATCTTGTTCCTTTATAATGTCAATAACCTCATGCTGAGTTAAAATTTCTGCTCCATTAATCCTCGCATCTAATGCATTCGACATGGTCAGTCGAAATGGATCTACCGATCCGTCGGGTACTTTTACTGCTCCCCTTAAATCTGGGTTTGCAGAAGGTTCCATACGACGAGCTAAAGCCGGATCGATAATCTCAGTATTAATACCTGCACTTGTACAAGCATCTACAAATTGAGACTGAAAAGACATATCATCTTCGGGAAGAGTAAGAAATAATCCATCGTTTTCTTCCACACAATGACTTGCAATTTTCCGCAAAATCATATTCTCTTTGATACATTCCGAAGCAGACTCATGATCAGTAACAGCATATCTTGCTCCACTGTGCAGTAAACCATGATTTCGTCCTGTAGCTCCAGTGGCAAAATCATGACGTTCAACAAGCAATACACTTAGTCCCCTCATCGCACAATCTCTTGCTGTTCCTGCACCGGTGACTCCACCTCCAATGATAATCACATCGTACTCTTTGGATTTGTTCTTGTTCATGATGAGTTTTATTTTATTGACATCTTTTTTATTTCTGAAGTACAATTATCTATTGGTATAATTTAATTTCCGCAATAAGCGTTCGAAGAATATCCTCTATTATATATCTGAAATTTCAAACGTTTGTTCAACTTATTATGAACCATTTTAACAATTGCACATTATTCTTGGGTTTTACACCACAAATATAAATAAATTACCTAGTAATGCAAAGTACGTACTATTTAAATATATATTGCATTATAAAGCATTGATTATTAACACTTATAAAAACAAGGCAAAACACCAGTAAAACAGAGAGTTTACGGGCATCGTAATAGATTCTGATTTGAAGAAGATTATATTTATTCTAAATAAAAAAAGGGTTAGACCCACTAAAGTCCAACCCTAAAATCAATTTTATACATTTAAAGTAGATCTCAAAAATAATTCTACTTTTTCCTACACAACTTATACGTATGAATCCAATCTACATACATGGTATTTTTTGAATTATCATCTAATTCTTTTTTATTTGGAAAACCATCCCAGGAGTTGGACCATAAACCAAAATAAATATTTAGCTCCCGAGTAAATTTTCGCTGAGCAGATGAGAACCCAACATATTCACCATCTAAAAACCAATGACACTTACGATCATCTTCCCAATAAAGTCCGAATGTGTGATACGCTTCATGAAAATTCTTTCCTTTATTCTTATTTTTCTCAGAAAGAAATTTTGTTGATGCTGCACTAGGACTTCGCAAATTTTTTCCATTTACCGCATGATGAATATTTGATTGCATAATATATGGAAAATCAGCAATACCGTGTTTTGTTTTTGGATTGTTAGGATTGGCATTGTTCTCACAAATATCAATCTCATTTCTATTCTCAGAATTTCCATTATTCAGCCAATAGGTATTGTATGCAGAAATATCTGCAGCCTTCATACGACATTCGGTATACATTGGATAAGAGATTTGAGCTTTAGACATAATTCGACCTGTTTTCATCCACCTTACAGAATCATTATGATTCTCTGCCTTAATGCATAGCTTTCCATTTTTTACAGAAACCTGACTTTTTATCATGATATTTGGAGCATCATAATTCCATAAAGAATAGTTCCATTTTAATTCATCAAAGTCGTTAAATTCATCGCTTAAAACTTTAACAACTTCCCATTTGTATCCTTTAGGTGCCATGGGCTGAGACATTACGCACAGTGTATTGATAATGAACAATATTGTTAAGAATAATTTTAAATTTATATAAATTCTATCCATTTTATAAGTTTTCTTTTAATCTACCTTTTTTATATAAGTGTAATACACCCCATATTTTTCTTTCCCTTCAATAAAATCATTCACCAACAAAGTTTTTCCTTTATCAAGATTAACTTGAAAGCTAACTGCTTCCTCATCACCTTTTATTTCTTTTTCAAGTATCTGATTGGCAATACTAATTCTAACCTTTTCAGGCTTTATTGTTTTGTAGGTAAAAAAATTCTTCGGATTTTTATCAGGTGTTCCCCAAACAGGACCGGGACATTCTTTTGGCCATCTGCAACAAGATATTTCGTAGGTGCCAGCACAATCCACTCTTAAGGCATGCGTATTATTAGTATTTCTCATTCCTTCGGCAACTTGTTCGCATTTCCAAATTCCTCCATCGTCGCCAATAGCATGCTGAATGGTTAACGTAATTTCTTTCTGTTCACTATTTCCAATCACATGAGATGGCAGTTCCTGATATTCTGATCTTGTCTTTGCCAACTTTACAAATCTCTCATTGTCATTCAGCAAGTTCTTGACCAATTCAGGATGTTCCTGAGCCAGATTATTTATCTGGTACCGATCTTCCTCAATATCATACAGCTCCCTACCATTCACCAATCGCCACTGGTCGCTCATCACGCAATTTTGCTTTGCATCCATTGGAGGTCGCCAGTCCTGTCGATTATGAACAAAAACAGTTCGATCGTCTAACTTGCTCCCCTTATTGACGAGAAGAGAAGAAAAATCCACTCCATCAAGATTCATGTGTTGAGGTAGATTCAGTTGACACAAATGTGCCAATGTTGGCAATAAATCAACATGAGCAGTCAAATCAGAGATATCCTTTCCGCCTTCAATTTTACCATCAGGCCAGCGAATAAAAAATGGTACCCGATGCCCACCTTCTGTTTTGGCCCCTTTCATTCCTCGAAAACCTTTATTGTACCCTATTTTACCATTACGACTAATCCCCCCGCTGGAACCGTTATCAGTCATAAATATTAAAATGGTATTGTCTGTAAGATTCCGTTTCTTTAGGAATCTCTCCAGTTTACCAATATTCTCATCCAAGTTAGCGATCATCCCATAAAAATTAGCACTCACTATTTTTTTATCCTTTTCTAGTTGCTTGTATGGTTCGGAGTATTTTTCATCCACAATCCAAGGACTATGTGGAGCATTACTTGCCAGATATATAAAAAATGGTTTTTCTTTATTTTCATCAATAAACTTTGTGGCTTGATTATACCAAACATCTGTGCAATAACCTTCAAATTGTTTTGGTTCATTATTCACGTAATACACATCATTAAAATAAGTATTGCCCCAATAATCAGACAATTCTCCAACTCCACCGGCTTTGTGTTGAACCGCTACATCAAAACCACAATCGGTAGGACGAACAGGGTAATTATCACCCAAATGCCATTTCCCAAACATACCTGTTGCATAAGCATTTTGTTGAAATATATCGGCCATTGTTGATGTATTTTCAGAAAGTGCATCACGTCCTTTATAGGTTGCCCACACACCATTATTAATTGGATATTGACCTGTCATAATCGAACTTCGGGTTGGCGCACAATACGGACTTACGTGAAAATCGGTCATGCGCACCGCTTCTTTGTAAAATGCATCAAGATTAGGTGTTTTTATCCAAGGATTTCCATGACAAGCTAAATCACCTATTCCCTGATCATCCGTAAGGATTAGAATTACATTAGGAGGATTACCCGCCTTTACCACAAGAACATTTGCGACCAAAATTTGCAGAATAACAACACTAAATAGTAGAAACTGTCTCATATTTTTAATTCTTTAAACAATCTAATTCATTCAAACCAAAAAACGTTCAATTGTAATCAATATCCATTTCAATAAGTTCATATCTGATCTAATCTTTTATAATCGCTTTAAACCAGCCACTTCCCCATCCGACACTCCATAAGATTTTTTCATTATAAGGATCTGGTTTTAGCTCTGTCATTTTATCGGGTTGACCGATTCCTTTATTTATTTTAGACCAGGATTTTCCTCCATTAGGAGTTAAATATAAACCAGGATTCTTAAACGATTTCTGGTAAGGGACATTCACCACAATAATATTTGAATTAACAGGAGAAACTTCTGCCTGCCATACATAGGGTGCTTTGAAAAATTTCTCCCATGATTTACCATTATCTCTACTTTTCCATACACCTCCTGCAGTATATGGTCCAAAGGTAGAACCTGTCGATAAATACATATCTTTGGTATTCCTATCAATAAACAGGTTATTCACCGATTTAATTTGAACAGGTATCTTTAGCTTTTTCCATGTTAATGCTCCATCTTCCGACTTGTACAATCCTCCAACATGATTTTTATTTCTTTGATTTACCGAAGCATACAACACCTTAGAGTTAGCAGAGTCCATTGTTAAACGACGAACACTTCCTAACTCTGGCAGTCCTTCATTACTTAGCTTCCAGTTGTATCCAGCATCATTTGAGCGATAAACACCATATTTCCCTTTCTTCATGACACTTTCTTTGGGCGAAGTACCCACTTCCTGAATGGCATGACGGATTGCACAAAAATACATGTTATCTGGATTTTCAGGATCTATCATTAAAGAATACTGTGGTGCTATTCCTCTATAGGATGGGTTATTTCCTTCAAAAATTGTTGAAATATTCTCCCAGGTTTTCCCTCCATCGGTTGATCGGCGCATTTTACCACGGTGCTCTTGTCGCCAGCCAATAGTATAAATAATATTCGGATTCTTAGGATGAACAGCCACTGTAGATACTGAATGCAAACCATGATTTCCTCCATGATCATTTACCTGACCATCAATTTGTTTTACAGCAACAGCATCTTTATCAGGATAATTTCCAAGAGGTGCAGTTTGCCATAAACCATGCTCTCCACTACAAAACAAATAACGATCTTTAATCCCAGTTTCCAATAACATAAAACGCCCGGGTAAGTCACTATCACCGCGACCTACCCAAGCATTGCTTCCTGGTTCAGTCTCATAATCATCCACTTGCTTCCAGGTTTTACCACCATCATTCGAGCGTTGTGTTTGTTGCTGAACACCAATAAACACATCTCCTTTTGCATTAATGGCTAACATTCTGTTTCCAAACCTCACCTCATTTAACTCAGCATTGGCTATTCCTACATGAGCAAATTCAACATTAGCTCCCGTTTCAAATCCCTTACTTGTCCAATATTCTTTATCCTTTTCATGATTCCAGTACGCTCCCGCACGTGCACAAATCTTCCAGGTTTTGCCACCATCTTCAGTCTTCCATGCATCTCCCGGTCCAAAACTCTTATCGTGGCGCTGATTTGCAACTAAGTAAATTTCATTCTTATCTACTGGATTCACAACAATCCTATTAAAAATAGAATATGTATTTTCTGGAAATTGAGGATATAACTTTTTCGAGTTTTCACCAAACCAATAGGTTAGTACTTTATAGTAATTGTTTCTGTGATAATTATCGGTAATCTTATTAAAATTAACGCCAAGATTTCCCGTAATATTCTCCCAGCTTTTACCTCCATTGCTACTTTTATATACTCCTCCTTTAGTAGTAATACTTTTCCCATTAGCCTCATAAACAGTCTGCTCAACCAGGTATAGAATAAATTCTTTTGTTTTTGGGTTATAGTAAGACGATAAGTCTCGGGGAAGATTATTTGGTAATCCTTTCCCGCTTGATTTCCATGTTTCTCCCTCATCATTACTAACAAAAAAGCCATAATTTGTAGCAATATACATTTGATTAGGCTTTGCTGGATTCATAATAATTCTAGCTACATCCAGATCTTTGGAAATAGTATTGGCAACTTTCTTCCATGTTTTACCATGGTCGGCTGTTTTTAAAACATAACCATAACGTGCTCTTGCTTGCTTTTTACCATGAATAAATTCTTTTGATCGGTGATTTTGTTTCACATTCCAGAAATCTCCAGCTCCTACAAACCAAATATCATCATTACTTGGATGAATTGCCATTTTAGTATGTGCATTATAGCTTGACTTTTCTGCTCCGGGAATCGTATAAATCAAATTCCATGTTTTTCCTCTATCTGTAGTTTCAAAAATCTTCCCTCTTCGTTCGAGCGCCAATCCAAAATCAGGATTCTGCCTGGAAAATACAATATCATGAACACGTTCCAAGTCTTTTCCATCGCCATCGCAATCTTTAATGGAATGCCATGATTTCCCGTTGTCCCATGTTCCATAAGATACATGCATATCGGGACCCATAAACATCACATTGGTATCTGTTGGATGACACCAAAATTCTTCATTGTAACCAGACATTCCTGGACCAAAATTTTTCCATTCAACCGAAGGATCCGATTGAATTTTTTCGATTTCTATTTTTCGGAAAAAGGCTTTCTTTTCTTTCTGGAAATCCTGCCCAAAGCTAGTGTTCATTAAAAACAGCATAAACAACACGGCAAGAACAGTCTTAAAAGTCATTTTATAACAAGTATTCATAGCTTTCTTTTTTTATCAAAGTACTGATTTCAAAATTGCATATAAGCACGCGAAATGATGGTAGAATTGCTTTTACTAAAACTTATCATCACTAAAATTAATCTGAACAAAAACTAGACAATTCAGAACTCACATCGCTATAACACCTAACAATCAACATATTAAAACACCACTTTAAATTACCGCTTAACAATCTAAGAAAATGCTAAATACTAAACTTTTGTTAGAGATATAAAATGGCAATATTACTATTACTATATTTACCATTCACTAATCACAAGTTTTTTTATTCTTTTACACCTATAATCCAAGCATGAATATATACAACTAACATCCTTAATTGTATAGATTAAAAATTACTTCTCATGAATAATCCTACTATCATTTCTTTCCAAAATACGAATATACAATCCCTTAATCAGACACTTTTAACAAAGCTTAACTTATCAGTAAAAAAAGGAGAACAATGGGCATTAGTTGGCGCCAGCGGCTCCGGTAAAAGTGTATTACTGAAAACCATTACAGGAAAGTTTGCAATCACCCAAGGCGAATTTAAACACCCACACCTGGATGAACTTTGCAAAATCCATAAGAATAAACAAGAGCTGATTAGTTGGCGAAATTTTATAAGTATGGTGTCTCCAAGGCATGGATTTAAAAATCTCTCCAATACAAATAGTTTTTACTATCAGCAACGTTACAACACAGCTCACTCTAGCGATACACAAACTGTAGCACAATACCTTTCTAAAATTAAGGCAATTCAACCTTCTAAACAATGGAGCTACGAAAAGGTAGTAAGCAGACTGCATCTTGAAAATTTAAAAGACAAACACCTTATTAAACTATCAAATGGTGAAACAAAAAGATTACTTATTGCTGAAGCATTATTGAAAAATCCGGTTTTACTTTTACTGGATAATCCTTTAAGTGGACTTGATGTAGATACCAGAAAAGATTTCAATAATTTATTATCTGAGATTTCAAATTCTGGAATTAATGTTATACTAGCTAGTTCGCCAAACGAAATTCCAGATGCGATTACTCATATAGCACTACTTGATGAAGGTAAAATAACAAATACCTTTATTAAAGCTGATTTTAAAGCTGATGATTTAGCTTTTACAAATGTTAATAAAATTAATGTAAGTGAACTACAAAAATTATTGCCAGTTGAAAAGCAAAACAAATATGAAAATATTATTGCAATGAAAGATATTATCATTAAATATGATAATAAACTAATTATTAATAAGGTAAACTGGAATATAAAGCAGGGAGAACGCTGGGCTCTTCTTGGCAGTAATGGTGCTGGTAAATCTACTCTGTTAAGTCTTATCAATGGCGATAACCCACAAGCTTATTCTAACAACATAATTCTTTTTGATGTAAAAAGAGGAAGTGGAGAAAGCATTTGGGATATAAAAAGGAATATTGGTTTTGTGTCACCTGAACTTTTCCAATATTTTCCAAATGGTAATACTTGTTTACAGGTTATTGAATCGGGATTTTACGATACTTTAGGTCTTTTTAGAAAATCCGATCCTACTAAAGTAGAAATTGTAAAGCGATGGATGCGATTTTTAGAGATAGAAAATTCGGCCAATAAACCATTTAAAAAAGTTTCCACAAGTACTCAACGCTTGTGTTTACTGGCAAGAGCTTTAATCAAAAATCCGCCATTACTAATATTCGACGAACCTTGTCAGGGTTTAGATACCCATCAAATAAACAACTTTAAACATATTATAGAAGCAATCTGTGAAAATAGTAATGTTACTCTTATTTATGTGAGTCACTATAAAGATCAAATTCCCAATTGTGTGAAAAATATTTTAAAACTGGAAAATGGCAGACAAATTGATGCTGAGTAATATAATCTTTTTTAAAAGTGAAAATAATATCAGAACAATGTATAAGCCTAATTAATGGGGTAAATCACAACAAACTTTCTCATCATATTATTTTATAATCTGCAATTTTATTCTACTTTTGTGGCCACACAATCCTTCATAAGGATATTGTTTGGAGAAATGACAGAGTGGTCGATTGTGCGCGCCTGGAAAGCTCGTGTGCCGCAAGGCACCGGGGGTTCGAATCCCTCTTTCTCCGCTACAAAAAAGCAGCTATTTGTTAGCTGCTTTTTTTACGCCCTAAAGTACCGCATTTGTTTGGATACAGAAATATTAAAGCACTTCTTTTGCAGACATTTAATTTAAAACTGAATCTGAAATTTATAATTCCATTCAATATTATTTCAAATTCAATTATTACAGCTCTTAATTTTACATTCGAGTCATTAAAATATCTAAATCAATATTCTATCCTTTAATATTTCGTATTTATTGGTATTTCATTTCTAATTTTAGCGTATTATCTGCCAAAATATAAGTGCTTTGTAATTTCTATTTTTTAAAGTCAATTAATTTTTTCATTAATTTTATTTTATCTATGGGCTTAGAAATATAATCTACAAATCCCATGGATAAATATTTATTACGGTCAGCAGTCATCGCATAAGCAGTTTGGGCAATAATTATGGCCTTTGGATTTATTTTTAATATTTCTTTTGCTGCTTCAATTCCATCCATAATAGGCATTCTTATGTCCATTAATACAACATCAATATTTTTATTACGACTATAAATCTCTAGAGCTTCTTTACCATTTTGAGCATAAGAAACACGTACTGGTAGTGTTGCAAAAATTGCTTTAAAATATTCTATATTTACAGGTTCATCATCTGCTACAAGCAAGTTTATTTCTTCTGATATTTTTGTGTCGAATACTTCACTATTTTTTCTCTTCTGTATGCTTGCCCCTTTAATCAGCGGAATAGAAAATGTAAATTTTGTCCCCTTTCCTATTTCTGAATCAACGCTAATATCTCCTTCGAGCAAACTAACAATACCTTTCGAAATTGATAAACCTAGCCCAGTACCTTCATTGGTAATATTTCTATTAGTTTCAAGTTGTTCAAAACGATTAAAAATGGCTTCCAGTTTTTCTTGTGGAATACCTGGGCCGCTATCATTTACAAAAAATGAAATTGTATCTTTGGTTAAAAGATTGAATCCGAATTCTATGGAGCCTTTTTCAGTAAACTTTAAGGCATTCCCAATTAGGTTCGACAACACCTGTTGCAAACGCACAGGATCAGTTTTAATATTCAGACTCGTATATTCATTAGGAACAATACACTCTAATGAAATATGCTGCTTATTTTTTTGTTTTTTTGTCTCATTAAACGTTGTTTCCAAATTTTCCATTAAATCTATAAGATTACACTCTTTATACTCAAGTGCTAATTCATTGGCTTCAATTTTTGAAACATCAATAATATCATTAATTAAATTAAGTAACTGATTAGAACTACTTTTAATAATATTAATGTATCTCGTTCTAATTTGAGGTTCGATATTATCTTTATCAAGCAAATCAGCAAAACCAACAACACCGTTCATTGGAGTTCGAATTTCGTGACTCATATTGGCCAAAAACTGATTCTTATAAACATTGGCAATCTCTGCTTTTTTCTTGGCGGCCTTTAAACTTTTTTCGTATTCTACACTATTGGTTATATCTTTTTGTGTACCCCAAATTCTTTCGAGCACACCATTGTTTATCATACCAATAATGTTATTCGAGAAATAAACCGTATTGCCATATTTATCCTTCTCTTCCGATACAGCATTTCTTATTTCATATCCTCCTTTTATCCAGTCCGAAATAAATGATATATTTTCCGGATGTGAACTTCCCCCATGCATTTCGGCTAATGTTTTGCCAATAATTTCTTCGGGTTTATTGTATCCGTACATCTTTGCTTGAGCAGTATTACATTCTACTATCGTTCCGGCATAGATAAGCTCCAGTTGCCTTTCAACGGGTAGTTTCACATCAACAGGTTCAATGGCTTCAAATAAATAAAAACCCTCATCGGTATATTCCATCAAAGAAGACATTCTTTCAAGATATATATCTTTTTCCAGCTCCATTTCCCGTTTTTCGCTTACATCCTGAACAATACCTTTTACCCCTTTGGGTTTATTTAAATTATCGAATAAAACTTTTGCCTGTAGACTGATATATTTTAATTCGCTTGTTTTTGGCAAATAATACTTAAAGATTAAACTGTAATCCTCACCATGAATTTCAGCTCTATGCAACAATACACTTAACTTTTTAGCATCCTCGTCGGGTAACCTCTTTATAAACACATTAAATTCTGGTGGTTTCGGTGTTGACTTAAATCCTAATATTTTGTAACTCTGTTCAGACCACCACAATGTATCTTCTTTAAAATCGTGTTCAAAATTACCCAGTAATGCAATTTTTTGTGCTTCTTTTAAACGCTCAGCTGTTTTTTGTAAGGTTTCCTCTGCCTTTTTCCGTTCGGTAATATCGATAAAACTAATGAGTACTTCTTTAATTTCTCCCTCGGGTGTAAATACAGGAAATCCGCTTACCATCAACCAAGCAATATCATTCTTCTTTCGAACTACTCCTACTATTAAATTGTTTAATTCTTTTTTATTTGCAATTACCCTACTTACCGGATAATCACTTATGGATATGGTGGAATTGTCTTCATTTACAAATTTCCAGTAAGAATTAGGCACCTGCATTCCTCTCATTTGTTCTTCGCTTAAACCCAACAATTCACTTGATCTTGGATTATTAAACAAAATGGATGTATCTCTATCATGTACAACTACACCAATGTCGGTATTGGTAAGCAAGCCTTTGTATCGTTTCTCACTTAATTCAATTTTATCTTTGGCATTTAACAATTCCTGATCTGCTTTTTTGCGCTTGGTAATATCTTTTATCAATGCCACAGAATAAAGGATCTTGTTTTTCTTATCTTTTGCTGCAGTTACTGTAAGTTGTCCCCAAACAATATGTCCCTTTTTATGGATGTATCTCTTCTCCATTTTATAGGAATCGATTTTTCCCTTCATTAATTGGGTATATTGTGACAAATCCAACTCAATATCCTCAATATGAGTAAAATCCGGAAAGATCATTTCAGTCAGTTCTTTACTTGAATATCCAAGTATATTTTCAAATTCAGGATTAACGGTTAATAATTTACCTTTGGCCGAAACAGTAGCAATACCCACTCCTGCATTAGTAAAAACAGTTCTATATCTATTTTCACTTTCTTTTAGTTCATATTCTATTTTTAGTATATCTGTAACATTTACAAAGGTAATTACAAGACCATCAATCTTTTTGTCGCTAGTGATAAAAGGACTTATTCTCCGTAAAAAACACTCCCCATCAGAACTAGACACCTCCGATTCTACTACTTTTAAATCGTCAAGAACTGCCTTACAATCTTCTATCATCCATTTCCTGTCATCTTCATTAAAATTAGAAGCAAAACTCGATATACTCCTTCCCACATCTTCGGGTTCTAAATTGAAATGCTTTTGAAGTGCGGGCGTAAATTTACGAATACGAAAATCCACATCTAAAAACAAAGTCCCAATGTCTGTAGCATTCAATAAGTTGGTAATATCATTGTTTAAATTCGAAAGCTCCTTATTCTTCTCCTGAAGCTCAGAATTAACGGTATAAAGTTCTTCGTTTACCGATTGCAATTCTTCATTGGTACTTTGCAGTTCCTCATTGGAAGCCATCAACTCTTCATTTGATGACTGTAACTCTTCATTACTGGTTTCCAATTCTTCAACAACACTTTGCAAACGGGTTCTATTCTCTTTTAGTTCGTCTTCGAGCTCTGCTACCTTTTGCTTGCTAACTTCATCCGTATCGACATTTTTTAGTGTAATGGTGTTCTGATTTTGCTTATCATTACTAAAATGGATTACATAAACAGTACCCAAACCATTAAAATCGTTCGCTTTACGAAAGCCAAGGTCAAAACAATACTCCTGATTCCCAATTCTGTTTACTACATCTGTAATCACCACCTCGGCATCTTCTTTTTCAACTTTTCGAATACCACTGCGAATGATACTAGCCATTTCTTTGCTCACCAGCTTAAGAAGGTTACTTTGAAATACTCCCTGATTTACCGAAAGTCGAGTGGTGATATTGCCATTTACAAACAGAATATTGAAATCAATATCGGTAAATACCATAGCCGGACTAAACTGCTGCCCCATAAATTTGTAAAAGGCATTTTCAGGATTTTGTTTAAACTGATATTCATACTTTGGAAGTACAGGTGTCTGTGAATTTTTAAAACTCATGGAATTAATACGCCCTTCAGGGATATCGTGCATAGGTAAGCGCTTGCTATCTATTATACATTGATATAATTTCCATTTCGAACTAATGGATTTAAAAAACTTGGACAAGTGTCCCAGCGATTCACTACTTCCCAATAACAGATACCCATCTTTACGCAAGGCAAACTGAAAATTCATTAGTACCTTTTTTTGCAGACTCCCTTCCAAATAAATAAGGAGGTTGCGACAAGAAATTAAATCCATACGTATAAACGGTGGATCTTTTAACAGGTTATGTTTGGAAAACACAATACGTTCCCTAATGCGTTTAATAACTTTCATGTTACCCGCATTGTTCACAAAATAGGTTTCGACATATTCCTGGGCAATTTCACTTGCCGAATTGTGTGAATAAATAGCATTCCCAGCAATTTCAAGCGCCGCCTCATTAATATCAGTAGCAAAAATTTTAAAGTCAGCATTTAAGCGCTCCCGTTTTATGTGATCATCCAATAGTATGGCAATACTATAAACTTCTTCGCCGGTTGAACAGCCAGCTATCCATACCCGTATAGGTTCTTCTGAATTAGTATTGGCTTTACACAGCTCAGGGATTACTTTGGTTTTCAAAAGTTCAAAAGCCTCCACATCCCTAAAAAAACTGGTTACTCCAATTAAAAAATCCTGTTTTAATTTTTGAACTTCACTAGAGTTACTTTTTAGGTATGCAAAGTAATTGTGCAGCTTCGTAAAATTGTTGATATTCATCCGTTTTTCCAATCGGCGCAGCAGCGTATTTTTTTTATATTGTTTAAAATCGATGGACGAATTTTTATGTACCTGATCTAAAATTTGGTAATAAGCTACTTCATTTGACTTCACCTCCTCCTCTTCTTCAGTCAGAAGTATTCGGTGATTAGGAATTTTTATAAGAGTTTGGGCAATCTCTTCAGGATTTAATATAAAATCGACAAGATTTGTTGCAATAGAGGTATTTGGCATGCCATCGAACTGCGCACTTTCAGGTTCTTGCACAATCAATATGCCCCCCGCCTCTTTTATGGTTTTAATACCTCTTGATCCGTCGGAGCCGGTGCCCGACAAAATAATACCTATCGCTTTATCTTTGTGTTGCTCACCCAGGGTGTGAAAAAAAAGATCTATGGGTAAATTCAAGTTAGGTCTTGGGCTTTTTTCGGTTAAAAAAAGCTGATTACCAACCACATGCAGGTTTTTACTTTTTTGATTCAGGTAAATGCAGTTTGGTTTCAGGATCTGCCTATCTTCGGCTGTAAAAATTTTCATATGAGTATGCTTTGCCAGCAACTCAGGCATTAAACTTTTGAAATTGGGCGAAAGATGTTGTACAATTACAAATGCCATTCCCGTTTCGGCTGGGATGTTATCAAACAACTGTTGAATAGCATCAAGGCCGCCTGCAGATGCGCCTATACCAACAATGAAAAAATCTTTATTTGTCATAATTACCTGAATTTAGTAAACATCCGAAATTCAAAAGAAATGCCAATAACTCGGTAAGGCTATCAATGGTCTCCAAATATCTTCGTTTGGATAAGGCTATGTTTTTACTTCTATTTTGAATGCAAAAAATTTACGAAATCTAAAAATAGTTAATATTTAGTTTCTATGAAAATTATGGGAACTAAATATAATAGCTTAGACCACCCACACCAAAAAGCCATAACATATTAATATAGTGAATAGTAACACCAATAAAATAGACTCGGTAATTTTTTCTTATCTTTTTATTTAAAATAAATGATAATTACTTTTTGAGCTAAAACATTAGTCATGGAATAGTTTACTCTGAATAATAGTTGATTTTTTTTGTAAAAAAAACTGCAATCTTTATGCATCTATAACATAAAAACTATTCACTTTACAACCAAATTAAAGCTATTGTACAAAACTTTGAGTGTTAAGTTTCTGTAAAAAATAGGACTGAAGAAAATTAAAAATTCGTCCAGAAGTCGATCTTTCAGATTAAGTACTGCCAGACTATTTTTATCAAGTAACTCTTTTATAATGCTAATTTTACTATTTTTTCTGTTTGTGGAATTTAGAAAATTATAGACTAAGCGGAGTTTTTTTTGGGCAAGTTTTATTAAAATTTATTTGAAAATCGCTAAACTCATCGGTATCGTTAAAGAAGTTCTCACCTTATGATACATTTTTCTGTAACACAGCTCTACTAAAATAAGTTTAGGTAACAGCTTCCGGGATACAATTTAAAATCCTATACCCCGGAAAACTATAAACTTACAAAAATACAGGTTTATTCTAATTCTTCATGTCCCTAAGAAAAATGGTTATTTCATTTGGCCCTGCACACTTTTTATAATCTGCATTTAAAAAGACAAACTCAATTTTTCTATCAATAGTAATTATAACAGCATCTAGGTCTTATTGGTAAATCTGTTTGGTAGTATATCTTCTTTTTTACTAAAATTAAGTTTGCGTACTTCAAGTTCTGAATGTATAGATGTTTCTACTTTCGTTTTCTGAGTATTTATTGTCTTCGTTTCTTTTTATTGGTTTAGATAACTTGCTGCCAGTAAACCGATAAACCTTATTTTAAAATTTATTTATTTTTTGATCTATGCATATCTTTTGTAAAGAAAAGTAGGACAAATAAGAAGCCAATATAGCTTAACTTTAATCCTACAGACTCCCAATTTTGCAATACAGAACTCCCTACACCAAAATGTTTATTATATAAAAGATGCAATTAGTGCTTCCCTGGTAAATTTATTCAGTAGCAACAGCAGTCCAATAGTGGCTTCAGCAAAAGGAATCAAATACGCCATTGGGGTCACTAACAAGTCTGGCAGAATAGTATCTTGAAATTTATCTTGCATACGCACAATAAATTTATCTAAATTGGGTAACCTCACTTAGTCCATGAAATAAGAAATTAATCCCAAAAGATATTTGTAATAAGTGTACAGCTAGTGATTTATTATCTAAATTAATATTCATTATTTTTTGTATTTTATTAGTTGTAGATAAAAAGAGGATTTATTCTTTACGATAAATAAATTAATGGCCGAAAAAATAATTACTCCTACAGCAATATACACTAACAACCATTTGGGCTGCACTCTTAAATAAAACTCAGCCAACAAAGCACCAATCATGGTTAATAAACCTAAAATATTAGCAAAAAATGCGATGTTAAAATAAGTAAACTTAGCAGGCAAGCGAACTTTATCTTTAAAAATAGTTAGAGTAGCAGTAGCTAAATAGGCTATGAAAATTATTAATAGTAATATACCTGTTGAAATTCTAAAAAATGCGGGATTTATCCCCAGAGGTTCCGCCATTTCAATAAATGCTTTTACTGAAATTTCCCAACCTGTAAGTTTTGAAATTGCAAACCTGCTTAATACCAATCCCATTAATAAAGTCGTAGTAAATAGTATTATTTTTTCTAATTTATTCATTGTTTCAATTTTTATTAATTTATATCTAACCAATCGTTTAGATATAAATTAAAATTTTTTATATATTCTTAAAAATTTGCTGCAAATAATTATCCACTTGTTTTGCGCTAAACATTTTAGTTGCAGATGAAAATCCAGCCATGGCAACAATTAAATAATCAGCCATTTCTTCTATTTCCTCAAATGAATATTGGCCTGTTTCCAATAATTTTTGAGCAAAAGTAGTTCTTACTTTATTGGTACAATCCGTCAGTAATATTTTTATAGCATTATTACAGCTGTCCATTAACTCATTAGCTGTATTGGTAACAAAACATCCTTTTGCTATATCATTTTCAACAGAAAGATCTTTAAAATCAAAGAAATATTGTTTTATTGCAACTATACCTCTCGAAGATTTTTTTAATTTTTCTATAATACTATTTAGCTTTTGAGCGTAACACTTAATACTTTCTTCCAGTAAACCTTCCTTACTTCCAAAACTGTCGTAAATAGAGTACTTATTAATACCCATTTCTTTTTCGAGCATCTGCATAGAAGTAGTATTGTAGCCATTCTTCCAAAATAGATTCATTGCTTTTTGAGTTACTTCCTTTTTGTTGTATGCTTTTATTCTTGACATTGTATTCTAATTACGCTACAAATCTAAACAATCGTTTAGATTTGTAATACTATAAGCTGTTAAAAATTTCTTAATACTTATTTACTTGTACTTGCTACCAATTGCTATGACAATCTGAAAGAAAATGAATAAGATTGTTATTTTAGAATTAATTAAGTAACGGTAAAGTTAAACTAACCACAGCACCTTTTCCTTCTTGATTATAGGCCTTTACTTTTCCTTTATGAAGTTCTGCAATGATTTTTACCAAGGCTAAATCCAATCCTTTATTTTCATCTCTGTTTTTGTCTCCTGTAACAAATAAATTAAATAATTGCTTAATCATTTCCGAGTCAAAGCCAACGCCCTCATCCATAAAAAAACAACATATTTTATTCTCATTATTTTCAATTTTCAAAATAATATTACTTGATTCATGCGAATGCTGAATCGCATTTTCAAAAATACTTTCGAAACAAAATTGGAGCAGTTGCAGGTCTCCACTTATAATATCAAAGGGTGAATTATTTTCAAAATGAATTTGAATCTTCTTTTCTTTCAATTTTTCGCTTAAGTTTTCCTCACTCGTCTTCACTAGGCTTTTAATCGAAACTTCTCTTTTATCCACAAGGAGTTTTCTAGTTCTCAATTCGGTGATCCGTAAACTTAACTTCGCAAATGCATCGAGTCTATTGGCAGATTGTTCGAGATATGAAAATAGTTCTTTAAGGTGAGTATCCGTAATTTTATCTTTCAGCAAATCGATGAAACCAAGAATCCCATTCAGAGGGGTATTGATCTGATGGCTAATAATCGACAAGAAATCAGACTTTGATTGGTCTAGTACCTTTAGTTCTTCATAAGCTTTTTCTAAATTTTCATGAGAAACCTGGAGCTCTTGTGTTCGTTCTTTTACTTTTTGCTCAAGATGAAGATTAACCATTTTTAACTGATCTTTCTTTTGTTTTAACTCCACATGAGTTTTTAAACGAGCAAGTATCTCCTCAGAACTAAATGGCTTTGTCACATAATCCTGACCTCCCGATTTAAATCCTGTAACCATATCTTCCACATCATCTCGTGCGGTAAGAAATATAACAGGGATATCCTTAAGTTTTTCTCTCTTACGCATTTCTTGGCATGCCTCCAATCCATTCATTTTTGGCATGTTAATATCCATTAATACTAAATCGAAATCTGGAGAGTTTTCCAAAATTTTTAGTGCTTGTTCTCCATCTGTTGCAAATCCAACAGAGTAGCCTGCATCACGCAGTATACTCCCAAGTACCTGAATATTTTTAGGATTATCATCAACTGCTAATATCTTTGTTTTCATTATTTTTTCGTCTATTAACATCGTAAGGGAATTTTACTGATTTTGTCTTAACTGCTCAATTATTTGCGGAAAATATTCTAATAATTGATGTAATTTTTCAATTTCAAAATTATCAACACAATTGTAGATTTTATTAGCATAATCGAGTAAATATTTAAAATTATTTTTCTCTGAAAATATTTTAAGCTCATTTCCGAACCTTTCTATATCATCTATCATTTGAGACTCGAATACTTCTAAATAGAATGGCATAAATTCTGTTTCAAGAACATTTATAATGTTGGGCAAATCTTTTAATTCTTCTTCTTTCAACAAATTAATTTTTTCAGTTTGATTCTCGGCATCAACAATTTCTACTTCCTCAAAAGGCAAGTATTTTTTCATTTTCTCGAATACATCTTTTGAGTCTATAGGTTTTAACAAATACTCGTTAAAGATATTTTTGGTTCTGCCATCGTGAATTACTTTTCGGGTAGAAGCTGAAATTGCCAAAACAGGGATATTACGGGTCGTTTGTTCTTTCCTTATTAATTCTGTGGCTTCATAACCATCCATAACCGGCATTCTTAAATCCATCAGAATAATGTCTGGAATATATTCTTTTGCCATTTCCACAGCCATTTTACCATCAGTTGCTTCAAAAATTTGAATCTGAGAGTTTTCGAACAAATCAATAATTAATTTTCTATTTTCTGAATTATCATCGACAAGTAAAATTTTTGCACCTGAAAATACCACTTTAAAATGATCATTATTTTTCTCTTTTTCCTTGCTTTTATCTTCTATCACCATAACCTCAGGAATTTCTAATGAAAAGCTACTCCCTTTTCCTAAAGTACTTTCCAAGGTTAAATTTCCACCCATTTTCTCAACTAATTTTTTGGTAATTGATAAGCCCAATCCTGTTCCTCCATATTTGATACTTTGACCTTTTTGCTGGGTAAAAGGTTCAAAAATTAATTTTTGTTGATCTGATGGTATTCCGATTCCAGAATCTTCTATATGTATTACTAAATTTATTTTGTCGTTAAACTGGGTAATTCTTTTTGCATCAAGGGTTACAGTTACATATCCATTTTGGGTAAACTTAAGTGCATTCCCTATTAAATTAAATAATATCTGTCGAATTCTCACCTCATCCAATAACAATACTTGAGGTATAATACTTTCATATTCAATCTCAAAATCGATTTTCTTTTCCTTTGCCTGAAGTACAAACATACTTTCAATTTCAACCATCAACCCCTTAATATTAGTGGCGACCGGAACAATCTCTATCTTACCTGCCTCAATTTTTGAGAGATCAAGAATATCGTTTATGATTTTTAAAAGAGTTTTACCACTGCTTCGTATTGATTCAATTTGAGAGCGCTGTTTTTTATCAACTACTGATTTGGCTAACAATTCAGAAAAGCCGATAACTGCATTCATTGGTGTACGTATTTCATGGCTCATATTTGCCAAAAATTCACTTTTAGCACGATTGGCAGAATCAGCCATTTCTTTAGCTTTGATAATAGTTTCTTCTGCATTTTTTTTGCTAGTAATATCGGTTCGAATAGCAATGTACTGTTCTACTTTTCCTTCATCGTTTATTAAAGGAACAATTGTAGAATCAACCCAGTAAATAGTTCCATCCTGAGCCCGATTTTTAATTTCACCTCTCCAAACTTTCCCTTGTGCAATTGTTCTCCATAAATTGATAAAAAATTCTTTTGGATGGTATCCTGAATTAATTATTTTATGGCTATTTCCGATTAAATCAGTCCGATTGAATTTAGCAATTTCACAAAATTTATCATTAACATAAGTAATAACTCCTCTATTATCTGTAATGGCTACAATACTTGATTCATCTAGAGCAAACTTATAATCTTGTATGTCTTTAACACTTTGCTTTAATTTTTTTTCTGATATGGTTAACTCTTTTGTTCTTTCGGCTACTTTAATTTCCAATTCTTCCTGTTGCTTTTGAATAAGCTCATGCGCCCGTTTTTGCTCAGTAATATCCATATTTATACCGAGCATACGATTAGGATTACCATTAACATCACAACGAACATAACCATAACCCTTCAAAAAATGTACACTTTTATCTGGCCATACGACCCTAAATTCTGTTCGGTAATCATTTTCTTTATTGATTGCAGCCTGAATTTCACGATCAACTCTCTCTCTATCTTCCGGATGAACTGAATTCCTCCAAACGTTTGTCGGATCAATCGTCTTATCGCCTCCTAAACCAAATAGCTGAAACATCGTACCGTCCCAAATAACCTTTCCTGTAATCAAATCTATATCCCAAATTCCAATACTTCCCGCTCTAGTTGCCAATTGTAATCGATTAGAAATATCCTGGATTTCAAACTCAACTAATTTCTGTTCGGTAATATCTTGCATCGTACCAATCATGCTCACAGGTTTATTCTTATCATCAAAAATGATTTTACCTAAACCATGTACCCACCTTTCCTTCTTATCCGTATTCCTTACAATTCTGTATACCTTATCAAAAAAGCCATTCTCTGAAATGGTCTTGTTAAAATATGTCTCTAAAGTAGTTCTATCATCAGGATGTATTAAATTAAGCCAGGCATCAACTGTATGTATTTTATTACTTTCTATTCCTAGAATTCTATCCAAAACCTCCGAACTTTTCCACTTACCTGCAACAATATCTAAAGAATATCGTCCTAAACTTGCGATCTTCTGTGATTCGTTTAATTGTATCTCATTTTCTTTAAGTTGAAAAGTTAAACTATGTGCTATTTCCTGAGCTTTATAATTTGTCTCTACCAACGATTTTACAAGCAGTAACAGCAAAAAACTTATTATTATTCCTCCTATGAATACATATAAAACACCTTCATAATCTTTATATAGATTACCTTTAATTTGCTTATATTCCAATACCCATGTATGCCCATTAAAATCAACATTTACATGTGAAGAAAAACGAACAGTCTTTTCAATTTTCTGTAAAGAATCTTTGTGAGATTTAAACAAAATATTGTCATTCAAAATTGAATTACCATCATATATATTTAATTGCAGCTCTCTTTGTCCTTTATTAAAATCCCAACCTTTCAGTATTCCACCTACCAAGTCATTCATGCGATAAGCGCTGTACACCCAACCAATTATTGCAGCTCTTCTTTGTTCAACATTCGAAACGGGTAATCCTTTTTTATAAACAGGTACATACATTAGGTTACCTGCCTGCACCTCATTACCTATCTCTTGCACCAACAACACTTTTCCCGATAAAGCGGCAATATCATAATCTCTGGCTCGTTCCATCGCATTTCTTCGTACAGATTCAGTCATCATATCATAACCAATGGCGCGCAGATTGCGATCGTTAAGTGGCTCCAACATAACAATTGAAGTATACACATCTCTTGTAAACTCTGGCCAAACCTTATATGAATGATAACCTGAATTTTGATATTGTATACAATGCTCTTCTAAATTTTCTTTTTTTATAATTTTAGCAAATCCAGTACCCAAAATTCCAGGCAGGTTTTCATCCACTTTCGACTTTTTAATAAACTCTTTCCAGTCTTTTCCATTAACAAAATCAGAAGCATTCCAAAATGCTACTCCACTTTGCAACAATCGAGCATGAGCATCTAGTCTTAATTCTATTTTACTTGTAATCTCCTTACATTCAAACAAAAACTCAGTTTTGGCAATTTTATCAAAGTCCTTCTTAATTACGTGAGTAACAAAAAGAGTAGAAATTATAGCAAGAGCGAATAATAACCATATCCGCCAGTCGTTTCTTATCTTCATAAATAATTCTTATTAATGACCTATAACAAACACATAATAAGCTAAACAAAACACTCTAATCATTTAAGTGTAGATTATAAGTACATCACTTTCTAATTATTATCATGATTTTATATCGTAATAGCCTTTTAAAATGATTGTATCATTTTAATTAGTTAACACATTTTTTAGTCATTCTAAAACTAAGCTTTAATATACGCACATAATATGTAAAAAGATTCACTTTTTTTACATATACAATATATAAATGAAAAATGTAATAGATGGATATGAGAAGATTCCCATTAGAATATCTGCACTTCGCTTAATAGTAGAAGAAAAAACTCTCCATAATCAAATATTTACACACTCTAGCAAGTTCTTTTAGTGTTTGCTAATTTAAATTTTAACCCTTTCCAAATGATTAATAATTAGAAATTAAAAAATATCAGTAATGGCAACAAAATGATTATTTCAACATAAACATTTCAATTTAATTTTTAATAAGATCTAATGAGGAATACCTCACTAGATCTTACCAATTTTAAATGTGTTTATTTATTCTAGAAATCCAGTTCGTTGCTAGCTGATATTCATTTATAACTTCAGTTGAAATAGTTGAATCATAAAAAAGCCAGCTAAGCTCATTAATTTCTTTTAATTTGCTTTGAAATCTAATCTCAATTTTATCAATTACATTTTCTGTGTTTTTCTTCAATTTAACTGTTCTGTTTTGAGTTTTTAACACACACTGTTTTATCTGTTTCAAAGGAACCAAACTTTTAAAAAGTTCCTGATCTGATCCCTGTTTTCGTATAAAAAACACCTTATCTCCTGATGTGGAAATACCAATAGCAAATTGAGAATTGATGTTGTGTTCTGAAATTTCACAATTATTCTGCGTTGCAAAATAATTTAACTCTGTTAATAAAGCATTGTTATTATTTTTGTTACGAGAACTTACTATTGCTACCGGAACAATAAAAATCCCAAGCATAACAAGCCCAATAATGGTTGTTGTTATATCCATTTTCTTCTATTTAAACATTTAAAAATCAGACAGTATTATTACTACTGTCAATAAATTAAAGCATCAAAGTCTTTACCAATATTTTTAAAAGAAAATGAGTTACCAAAAATAATGAGATGGAAATAGAAAATCGGACTTCCTATATTTTAGATATACAGTAGCCAGAAAATGAAATTGTCGTTTTAAGCTACATTTAACCTGCTGATTATATTCAAACAATAATGCATTTAACTGTTCATTATTGTATTGCCGTGGTGCTGGCTGAATACTAATATTATAAAATAATATGCTACTTTCAGCAATGGGTACAATTCGATTTTGAGAAAGTAAAATTTGCTTACTAGTACCCGGATCTAACTTATTAAAAGATAGTGTTAAAGGTTGAACATCAAAAAATAAGGCAAGAACAAATAGGAAGGCCAATGCCAGTGCAGCAATTATTCTATTTCCGATATTTTTTAACAAATTCAACTTTTTATCTATTTATTTACAGGTTGTAAAATTAAGAATTATTACCTATTTAATTAATGATTCACCTATTTTCTGCGCGACTTAGGCTCAAACTCTCATAAACCTTTTGCAGATTTTCCTTTTTGTCAGTTATAATATTAAGAACATCGCTGGCTTCAATAACAGAGGAACCATTAGGCGTAAAGTATTGTTTATCACGCTCAATCATTGCAATAATAGAATTCTGTGGAAAATTTAAATCCACAACTTTTTTGCCAACGATATCTGCACCTTCTGATATGCTAATTTTTTTTAAGATACTACTCGGATGCTCCTGATTTAAAGCCTCGGCAGCCGAGACTATTTTTTGTACTTCGGGCTGACCAACTTTTAACCATTTGGCCATAATAGGTAAGAAAGATCCCTGAATTAGAACTGAGGTGACAGAAATAAAAAAGACAATATTAAAAATTAAGTGAGCTTTCTCTATTCCAGCAATTAATGGATATGTTGCAAAAACAATAGGAACAGCTCCTCTTAACCCCACCCAGGAAACAAATACTTTGTTTCGAAATTTTGCTTTAAATGGTAACAATGCCAAAAGAACAGCCAAAGGGCGAGCCACAAAAATAAGAACCCCAGCAATCAATAAACCAATTCCAAATAAAGGTATTATTTGCAATGGAAAAACTAATAAACCAAGTGTAAGGAAAAGCACAATCTGCATTAACCAGGCCAAACCATCAAACATACGCATGATATTGGTCTTATGAATTAGATTATGATTGCCTAAATAAACCGCACATATATAAATGGCTAAGAATCCATTTCCCCCTACAAAATTAGTAGCAGCAAATGTTATAAACATTAATGCAATTACTAAAACAGGATATAAACCTTCAAAATCGAGGTGAATCCGATTAATGATAAATTTACTTAAACGTCCAAATAAATAACCTGCCAATGCTCCCAAACTCATTTGTTGGAAAAAAAGCAAAAGAATAGACCAAAAACTCTTCTCAGGATTTATTACCAAGGATAAAAAAGTAATGGTAAGAACATAAGCCATAGGGTCATTACTTCCGCTCTCAAGCTCTAAAGTAGGTCGAATATTGTTTTTTAACTTTAAATTCTTACCCCGCAAAATTGAAAACACGGCAGCTGCATCGGTGGAGGAAACAATCGAACCAAGCAACAAACTTTCAAACAAACTAAAATCTGTTACCCACCAAACAAAAAGCCCTAAAGTAGTAGCAGTAAACAATACTCCTAGAGTTGATAATACAAGTCCTTCCTTAAGAATAGGCTTAACATGTTTCCACTCCGTATCCATTCCCCCGGAAAAAAGAATAAAATTAAGTGATACAACACCAATAAATTGAGCAATACCAGGATCATCGAAGTAAATTCTGCCAATACCTTCAGAACCAGCTAACATTCCAATTGAAAGGAAAAGTAATAAGGTTGGAATACCAAATTTATAGCTTGTTTTCCCAGCAATTATGCTTATAAAAAGCAGTATTGAACCAATAAGGATGATATTTTCTATTGTGATATTCATTGTTAACGAAATACAAAAAATTACATAAAAAAATTAAAAATTCTATTTTGAGATCAACAGAATACCTTCCAAAATAGGTTTCAATATCTATTTTAATCAATCCACTAAAATCTATATCGCATACTCTATAAGATTTTATTCCCTTATTTATCTTTTTTATGATCCCGAATTAAAAACATCAAATTCGAAATCTGCAAATTGCAAGATTACAAGGAAAAAAACCATGTGATTTTTGCCTGAGTTTATAAAAATACAAATAGATTAATTAAAGCATGTTCCTAAAAAGATTTTTTTTTGAAATGTTAGCATCTAAAATAAAATTGGTGCAAGATAAATTAAACAACAGACCTAAAAATTGTCTAAATATCCTGCACCAAATAAAATATATAATAGTATTGTTAATAAAGTTGCATTACAAGCTTACATACAGTCTTAAAATCTTATTACTTACAATTGTATGTATTTTACCTTGAGCAATAATCATAGCCAGCAGATGCCTACCTTTTTTTTGCAATAAGTTACATTTAGCAAAAAAAATGGGACAGAATAAACCGTCCCAATTTTATATTACATAATTTCAATCTGTTTTGCTGGTTTTGGCTTAACCTCCTCACGTTTTGGCAATGTAAGATATAAAATACCATTTTCGTAATTTGCAGCAATTTTTTCAGCATCTACTACATTTTCGGCCACCGTAAATGAGCGTTGAAATGACTGATAACTAAATTCACGACGTGTAACTTTGTCCTTATCCTTATCTTCATATTCATTCTTCTGCTCAGATGATATGGTAAGTCTTCCATTATCATAACTAACCTTAAAATCTTCTTTTTTCATACCCGGGGCAGCTACTTCAATCTTAAACTCATCATCATCTTCTCTTACATTTACTGCAGGTAATGTTGAATTTGCACTTGAATAGTTACCTCTGTTCCAGTCCATTAAATCCCCATCGAAAAACCTATCAAATAATGAAGGAAACGATGGAAATGCATTGTTTGATAATCTTGCTAATGTCATGATTAATCCTCCAAATTTTAGTTAAACAATTTTTATTAATTTCGATTAATGATAGTCAAATCAAATGCCAATTGGAAGACAAAACATACTAAAAAACATCACTCTACTGATTTTCATATATTTATATAACTGGAGCAATACTTAAAACCTAAACAACACTGTAACAATGACATGGAATAAATTAAATTCTTGAAAAAATGACAGATTAAGATGAAAAAATGACAGGAAATAACATATTCGAATCAACAAGTTTTTTTTTGCAAATTTTAATTGCGAACAACTTTCTCTTACAATAAGTTCGTTTTTATTTTAAGAGTTTACCCAACGGTAATGTAAATTTAAAATCACTTCCTTTCCCTTCAATACTCTCCACCCACAATTTACCATTGAGTTTTTTAATAAAATCTTTACATAATAGCAAGCCAAAGCCAGAACCTTTTTCATTTGCTGTGCCAATTGTACTGGATTCGAGTGACAACTTAAAAAGCTTATGCTGTTTTTCTTTACTTATGCCAATTCCGTTATCTGAAACTGTAAGCTCTATCCATTCCTTCTTTTGAATCGCAGATATCTGTATTTCTCCCTCTGGCTCAGTATATTTTATGGCATTAGAAATTAAATTTCTAAGAATTGTTTTCAGCAAATTCTTATCAGTACTAATCTTAATTTCCTTGGCTAAATAATAATTTATAGAGATATTTTTTGCCTTAGCATTGGGCTTTTTTAATTCTATAACTTCAAGAATAATATCAGATAGAATTAATTTTTCTTCCCTGACACTCAACATTCCTGTTTGTGATTTTGCCCAATCTAATAAATTTTGGAGAAGTATAAGGGTATTATTAGCTGAGTCGTTTATAATTTTCAAATATTTTTCATGTTCATTAAAGCTAGGATCATTTAAATTTTCAATTAGTAAATCCGAAAACCCAAGTATATTATTAAAGGGATTACATAAATCGTGACCTATAATTGAAAAAAGTTTGTCCTTGGTCGTATTTAATTCTTTTAGTTCTCTCTCTCTTTCTAATAAAGCCAACTCTGTTTTTTTCCTATGACTTACGTCCCTAGCTAAGCCTGTTGTTCCAATAATTTTGTTTTCATCATTTCTTATCGGGTTAAAAAAACTTTCGTAATAAGCTTTATTTTCATCTCCATATACTCTGATATTAGAATGAGACTCACCCAATAATGCTCGATCGAAATTTTCTTTAGCCACCAATCGATCATTTTCAGAGCTCATACATTCCAATATATTAGAGCCAATTTCTATTTCTTTGTCATAAGCATATTTCATCACTTTAGCATGTGCTGAATTGAAATACAAATACTCATAGTTCTTATCTATAGAGAAAAGAATGGTATCTTTTTGACTTTCCAAACTAGCTTTTAAAAGCAATTGTGAATTTTTCAAAGCCAACTCATCCAGTTTACGTTCAGTAATATCCTTACCAAAAAATAATGCTCCAATTAATTTTTTGTCAAGTATTATAGGATTCATAAACACTTCAATATATAATGATTCTAGCCCAATATTAACTTTATCTATAAAAGAAAATGATTCGTTATTTAGTGCTTTGTCATATCTTAATTTCCAAACCTCTCGAATTGGTTCAGGTAGTGATAAAAGAAGATTTGTACCTAACTTAAGTTCAATACCAAAACTAGAATAAAATGCAGAAATAAAAATCTTATTAGCGAACAAAATCTCATAATGCGAATTTATAGCCCAAACACTATCACTTGTATTCTCAAAAATGGACGATAAATTTAATTTTCTTAATACATCAAGCTTACTATTCGCAAATTTTTCTAGGTCTTGCTCTTCCATTCTAATAAAAATTTTATCATTATTTAAAACGTAATATGGTTTTTCATACTCCACAACTCTCCAGTAAACCTACCTATTATAACGATATATTTCTTTCTGGCTGAGACTTTGTTGTTTAAATATAATAAATATTTCTTGAGCTATAACATTAATCCTTAAAGAGTTTTTACAACTAACAATACATCCTTTTTTTTAAGAATGTCAGGAAGACAATTGTACTTTGTTGCTTTCGTATGATTCAAAACTTCAGGTGAAGTAAGCATCAAAATATAATTAATGGTTACAAATTAAAAAGTAGTGTAAACCTTGTATCGATAATTACTTTTAGCTTATTAGTTAACATATTTATTTTCTAATTACAGATCTTCGGGACGGGTAGATTTTCTCTTTTTCAGAATCTTGACTATTCTACTGTTTATGATTTCTGATAAATTCCAGTTATACAGTCTGGAATCTGTTGTACTGTAAAATTCAACAATAACAGCATCAATATCTTTATAATACTTTGCAAAACTTTGATATCCCGGAACCCAACCTCCATGTTCATACTTATAAACGGAAGAATATATTTCCTGCTCACCTGGTTTAAACAATGTTCCATCGTTTAATGCCCGCAAGAAAATTCCAACGTCTTCTGCTGTAGCTAACATCCCATGTTCGTCTGTCTTTAAATCAAAAGGATGCCCAACATGATATCCACTCATTACATTCTCTAAATTCACATCTTTTAAAGACGCAAAAGTATTGTTAAGATTTAGTGGCTTTAGAATTTCCTCCTGAATAAACTTAAAATTATCATAGGCAAGTACATCATCCATAATCTTATTAATTAACAGATAGTTCGTATTACAATATTCATAATCTTCATCAGGCTTAAAATTGGCTGGTTTATCGAGAATCAATGCAAGACTTTCTTCAAAGGTCTGTGTTGGAGATGCCCAAAAATTTGGAGCGTCCGTAAAATTAGGAATTCCACTTCTATGCTGTATCATCAAGCGTAAAGTAATTTTATTTGCATTTTCGATTCGACCTACAAGTTCTGGTAAATATTCAGCTAGTGTTTTATCCAAAAAAAGACGTCCATCACTTACCAATTTGGTTACAGCCACAGCATCGTACAGTTTACTAATGCTTGCAATTTTAAATAATGCGTGAGGTTTCGCAGGTATTTTCAATTTTCGATTATGCCAGCCTGAAGCAAAATACTGAGGTGCATGACCAGCTTGATCTACATAAACAACCATGCCATCAAATCCATGATCAATGGCTTCATTTACCTGTTCCTGAACCGTATCTGGCAAAGGAAGTATCCATGCTTTTACCAAAAGCCATGGTACAAAGTACAAGGAGGATATAGATGCAACTATTAAAACAATTCTCAGAATTCCTTTTATCTTTATCTTAGTCATAATATGTCAACTGGTATTTTTCAAAAATTACTGATAAATAGAAGTATTAATTGAACAAAATTAAAGAATACTTCATATCTATTTACTCGTAAATAAAAATATATTTGAATAGAATTTAATAAATTAATAGGATTAGTAAAAACAAAAAAACCGACGAAGATAACAAGTAAGAATAGTACTTAAATCGATCTTTTATGTAAAATATTAGCTACTATATCTGCTCACATTACCAGCTGGCAATTAAAAATTTGCACTAAACTAATAAACACAAGGTTTTAGCTGTTTCTGAAAACATTTTTATTCTGAACTATAAGTTCGTATTACAATTGGGAAATTTAAGAATAACATTAGTTCCTTTTCCCAGAGTACTTTCAATACTTATTTTCCCCTTATTTTTTTCACTTAATTCTTTACAAAGCATTAAGCCCAAACCGCTTCCTGCTTCACCATCTGTTCCTTTTGTAGTCACAAGAACATCTTCATTAAAAATTTTCTTTATTTTATTCGATGGTATTCCTACTCCTGTATCAGAAATAGTAATTTTAACTAACTCATTTTCTTCTATTGCTGATATTGATATTGTACCTCCTCGGGGTGTAAATTTTAATGCATTTGTTATAATATTAGAAATTATACTTTGAAATGTAAATTCATCAACACAAATAAAAATTTCCTCGGAAACCTCAATTTTAACTGTAATATCTTTAATATTAGCATTATTTAAATGGGGCAATAAAGCTTCCTTTATAATTTGACACAGGTTTACTTTTTTAATATCAATAACAATTCCATCTTGTTGTGATTTTGCCCAAATAAGTAGATTATTAAGTAGATCAAATGAATCGTGAGCAGCCTTATCGGCTTCGTTAATACAATCAGATATCTCTTCCTCACTTAACTCTTTATAATCCTGATGCAAAATATCTAAATAACCTAAAATAGCCGAAAATGGGCTTCTTAAATCATGAGCAATTATGGCAAAAAGCTTATCTCTACCAGAAATTGTCTGTTGTAACTCTAAATTTTTATCACCAATAATCGCAAAATACTTATTGTTAATTTTATAAAATAACACAATTCCCAAAATTCCAAGAAATAATAAAATAAAATGAACAACAGATAAGGAAATTATTTGTGATCTCATAGCTTCGATATATACTTTAGCCGGAAATGATACACTAATTCCTCCTCTAACATCACCCGCTTTGTACCCCTGAAAACCATGACATTGAAGACAAGACTGTTCAGCATGTAAGGGCGCCATATACATATAACTAGGTTCAGGAAACTCAACAAAATTCAGAACTTCATTTTCCCCTGCTTCGAATCTTTTTAAAGCCTGTATTTCTTTTTCTGTTGGCTTATTTTTAGGGCGGATACAATTTAAACTTGTAATGTGAAAATGAACATTATTTCGCCTATCATTATGTTCTGCAATTTGCCGGGTCATAAAGGATGGATTAACTTTAGTTAATTGCATTCCATTAAGGGTGGTTATATTTTTTGCAGAATCTTTTAAATATTCATTTGGCTGAGTTTTTTCATCAATAGGAACATAAACCCCTCCATGGCTTGCATTCCAACTTCTGGAAATAAGTATTTGATTAAAAAAAGATTGTGATTTATTTAAAACAACTTTTTCATTGTTTACTTTTACATTAGAATAATTCCACAAAAATGAAATACTAATTAGCAGTATCCAAATAAATAGTAAAGTTATAAAATGAATTTTTCTCATAGACTAAAAACGTATAATAACAATACGGACACTACGATTTTAAAGTTTCTTAAAATGGGTGAAAATTTACAATGATAACTTTGCATTTCCCAGATAAAATAAGATTTTTAATTTATTACACTTAAAGATCAAACATATAAGATCAAATACCAGATCTAAAATATAATTTTCATTAAAAACATGAAATAAGGAGACAAATCCTAATGTTCAAACCTACAACAAAAATAAAGATACTGAGCAAAATTTAAATTGTTTTTTTTATTTAGACCTACGACTTATACCCAGCATCATATTACAATAATTCCAATTCTTAAATTCCCTTGTGTTGAATATCTTCAATGTATTATCTTTGCCCCATATTTATCACGAAAAATGAGAAACAGAACATCAATGAATCAATTTCAAGGCAAAACATGGTATGAGTTTATAATACGTAACTTGTGGCGCTATCCAAATCGTTTATTAGCCTTAAAAGCTGCAATTGCAATGGGTAGCTTACTTATTCCATTTGTCATTCTTAATCAATCGTTTATTGGTGTTACTCTAGCTCTTGGAGCCTTAGCTGGTGCTCTATCTGAAACAGATGACCATCCAAAAGGAAGAATAAAAGCATTATTGCTTACCATTGTTAGTTTTGCAATTTCTAGTATTTCGGTCGAGATACTTACTCCCTACCCCATATTATTTGGTGTTGGATTAATTGGTTCTACGCTTAGTTTTATAATACTTGGTGGCCTGGGAGAACGATACCGAGGTGTTACTTTCGGAGCTCTTTTAGTTGCTATTTACACAATGCTTGGTGCAAGTATTTCTCCACAATGGTATATACAACCTATTTTACTGCCTGCAGGAGCCCTCTGCTACGGACTGCTTTCATTAAGCCTGTTAATTTTCCATCCTGAACGCTTATTAGAAGAACAGTTAGCTGAAGGTTTCGAGGATCTATCGCTTTATATGAAAGAAAAAGCAAAATTATTCCCCAGCGATGCATCTGTACAAAAGAAAACACGTAACCGTTTGGCTACACTTAACATTCAGCTTGTCAACTCTCTTGGTCGATGTAAAAATGTAATAAACAGTTATGCAGATGCAATAGAGGATCAAAATATTCTGCGGCCCTATTTGCATAAATTTATTCTATTACAAAGTTTACATGAGCGCGCTGCCTCCAGTCACGAAAAATACGATTTGCTAAGTAAAAATTCAGATAATGTAGAAATACTGGAAGGACTTGGACAATTATTAATTCAATTATCGCAGGCGGCACATGAATTATCTAAAAGTTTATTAATGGGGACAGATTATCATCACCCTGTATCTATTCGATGGACAATCAGCGCGTTAAGAAATCAGATCAAAAAAAAGAAATCAAACTCAAAACATAATGATTTGGGCTTGCTATTAAAAAACCTTACCCAATCGCATTTGTCTTTACAAAATATGAACTATAATCTGGAAACAGGATTACTTCCCAGAGTAGATCGCGACGAAGAAAGTTTATGGATAAGATTCTCTAAACAGCTGAACTGGAATCACCCTAAATTTAGATACGCCATTAGATTGAGCACCTGTTTTCTCATTGGATATATCTTGATTATTGCTTTTAAGCTGGAAAAAGGACACTGGATTTTGCTAACCAGTTTATTTGTATGTCAGCCTAGTTATAGCGAAACACGTCGCAGGTTATTCCAAAGAATTTTAGGCACCTTAAGTGGTGTTATTGCAGGTGTTTTAATTGTACAGATTCTTCCTACAAAAGCCGGCCAAATTATTTTGCTGCTAACTGCTGCCTATGCATTTTTTGTATGGCTTAAAAAGAATTATTCCTTATCGGTGGTGTTTGTTACTATTTTTGTAATTGCCGCCTTTAATCTCATTGCTGATAGAGGAGTTGCTGTTATGGGACCCCGAGTTTTAGACACCCTAATTGGAGCTATTTTAGCTATTGCTGTCGTTCGTTTTATGTGGCCCGACTGGCAATACAAAAAATTACCCAAGCTACTTGCCATAGCTATTGCTAAGAATAAAGAATACTTTAGCCGTATTTTACTGGAATACGATCAGCCTAGCGAAGATGATCTTTCCTATCGCATTTCAAGATACCAAGCCCATCAGGCCGACAATTCGCTGGCAATGGCTTGGCGTGGAATGAAATTAGAACCCAAACAACATCAGAAACTTCAGAAAAGAGCTTTCTCTCTTACCTATCTAAACCATGCTCTCTTATCATATCTATCCGCTCTGGGAGCTCATCGCAATACCCCAAATTACATGACAGAAAAAGAACAAGGCATGTATAAAGATGTTGAGGAAACTCTTAAGATAGCGGCAAATGCCATCCAGAATCAAACTCCTTGCGATTCGAATGAAAATTTACAGTCCATACTAGAAAAACTTGATGAGATTCTTAACGAAACTGAAAGAGGAATCCGCCGACAAAAACTGGTATTGCTTTATAATATTGCCGAAGTTACTGAGCAATTGGTACAAAAAGCCAGCCTCATAAATAAGAAAGACGAATAAAAAATACCCGATCCATAATATCTGATCGGGCATTTTTATTAAACTTACACAATAAATTTTTATAGATAATGCTAAAAACTGGTTTTAATTTAGCTCGGCCAAATATCTTTCTGCTTCTATTGCTGCCTGACAGCCAGAAGCTGCTGATGTAATGGCCTGACGGTAATTAGGATCCTGCACATCGCCACAAGCAAACACTCCTTTAACATTTGTTATTGGCGTACCTGCCTGGGTAATAATGTATCCCTGCTCATCAGTATCTATGTACTTCTTAAAAACATCAGAGTTTGGATGATGTCCAATTGCAAGAAAAAATCCATCAATATCGATTTTAACTTCCTGTTCCATAGAAGTTCCTGCCTTTTTTATTAGCGTACAAGCTTCCACTCCATTTTCTCCACTTAACTCTTTGGTGTTGTGCTCGAACAATACTTCTATGTTTTGAGTATTAAAAACCCTCTCCTGCATAGCTTTTGATGCTCGTAAATAATCTTTTCGCACTATTAAATATACTTTCTTGCAAAGACCTGCCAAATAAGATGCCTCTTCACAAGCAGTATCACCACCACCCACTACTGCAACATTTTTACCTCTGTAAAAAAAGCCATCACAGGTAGCACAAGCCGAAACTCCAGATCCTTTGTACTTTTCTTCACTTTCCAAACCCAAATACTTTGCTGTTGCTCCGGTTGCTATAATTACCGACTCAGCCTCTATTTCAGTTTTTCCATCAATGGTTAATCTGAATGGTCGCTGCTCTAAATTCGATTTGCTTACAATTCCCCAACGGCAATCACAACCAAAACGTTCCGCTTGCTTTTTTAACTCACCCATCATCACCGGACCACTAATTCCTTTGGGATATCCAGGGAAATTATCAATTTCGGTAGTTGTTGTTAACTGTCCTCCCGGCTGCAATCCTTCAATAATTACAGGATTTAAATTAGCACGAGAAGCATAAATTCCTGCAGTGTAACCAGCCGGACCCGATCCAATTATCAGACACTTTACTTTTTCTATTGTATTTTCTTTTACGTTCATTTTTTTTACTATAAATCCAAACTTATATAGGTTTGTTCATCTTTTCCAACATGGTTTTTAGAATCACCTCATCGGTAACTTCCATTCCTTCATTTGCGAGACGACCAATATTACGAATTGTTTCTTCAACATTATCATCAATAATACCATCCTGCCCTCCTAAACTATTACAACTCATGGCTAATAATGATGATTGTACAGCCGCACTTACACTAGCAGCAATTTTTTGGGAGCATCCATATTTTGCACCATCACAAATCATTCCTGTAACACTACCTGTCATATTTTGCAGAGTCATTCCTAATTGCTTAAAATTGCCTCCCATAATATACGTTATACCACAAGCAGCACCTGCCGTAGATAACAATACTCCGCATAAAGCAGATAACTGCCCAACATAAGATTTCATGTAAATGGTTACTAATAAAGCAAGAGCTAGTGCACGAAGTAGTTTTTCGCGATCGGCTTTTAGTTCTTCAGCAACTACCACTACCGGAAGAGATACGCTAAGTCCCTGATTTCCGCTTCCACAATTCGACATAACAGGCATAGAACTACCAGCCATACGTGCATCTGCTGCAGCTGCAGTAAGCATTACAGACCGATTCATCATATCTCCCGAAAGAATACCATTCTTTATATTCAACATCATAGATTTACCAACTTGTAAACCATAATTACCTCTTAAGCCTTCCTGAGCTATTAATTTATTTAGTTCAATTCCCTTTTCTACAAAAGCAATTTCCTCCAATTCAACAGTAGTAATAAAATCATAAATAGCACTAAAGTTCCACTTCGAAAAATCTGTTCCTTCTTCATTTGAAGCAGATTCATCATTATTAAACAAAAGCTCTCCATTCTTTTCTGCAGAAACAATATTGGTATGCCTGTGTTTAATAATTACTCGTCCCGAGTTTTCTCCATTATAACACACACATTCAATATAAAGCTTAGGTACTTTATATTTTACATCAACCTTTACATTTCCCTGATCGACAAATTGTTTTGCAAACTCCATTGTTTCGCTGCAAATGCCTCCTAACACTTCCAGACCGGCATCGGGGTTGCCCCCTAATGCTCCTAATGCTCCGGCAATAGGTAAACCAACCATTCCTGATCCGGGAATACCTACTCCCATACCATTTTTAAAAACATTTCCACTTACATGAAATTCTATGCGCTCAGGTTGCATACCTAAAACTTCTCTTGCCTTTGCAGCAGCATAAGCTAAAGCAACAGGCTCGGTACAGCCCAGAGCAGGAACGAATTCCTCTTTCATCTTTTGTAAAAAAATTTCTTTCATCTTGATTTAAATTATGTGTTTGTTGTTGTTGTTGTTGTTGTTTATAGCAATCTTTTTTGTGGTTAAATATTAGTTAGATGAAAAAGGCGAGCTGCCAAATTCTTTATTTTGACAGACTCAATTCCAAAGCGATTTATTATTCGTTAGGATTCATAACGACCTCTATTGAATCGTATTTTTTAAATAATTTTTTTGCAAAACTTTCTACTTTCTTTGCATCTATATCATTCACAAGCTCATTATATCCTTCGGTACTAGTAATTGGTTCATCATTTATTAGTGATCCTTTAATTACACTCAACCAAAAACTATTTTCTTTTTCCGATTCTGCTCTGCTCTTAATGTAATTTTTCTTAATCTCTTCAAGATCTGTGTTATTCACGCTTTTTACAATTGCATCAATTTCCTTATAAACCAATTCTCTTAGTCTTTCTTGTTTTTCAGGACCACAATCGAAGTTAATTGTTAAAACAACATGTTCATAAGGTCGCTTGCTAATTGATGGTCTAACACTTACTCCATAAGTTCCACCCTCTTCCTCACGAATAGTTTCCATATATCTTTTCGATAGTAACTCAGCAACTACTCTGGCATACATCCTGGTTTTAAGATTATACTCCATTTCGTTATTAATAGCAATAAAAACAGTTGTTTTAGGAACCTGCATCTCTCTTTCGAAGATTCTTTGTACTTTTCCTTCAGGCATTCTAACCTTACGATCAATCCAGTTTTCATTACGTTTCTCCGATGAAATACTTCCGATATACTTTCTAATCAAAGGTAAATGTTTTTCCTCATCAATATTACCTACAAAAAAGAATGTAAAATCGCTGGCATCTTTAAATCTATCCAAATAGATTTTTTTAGCCTTCTCAAAATCGATATTGTTTACAAAATTATCGTTGAACATTAAAGCACGCTCATGGTAATTTGTCATTATCTGACCAATGGTATCTTTTAATGCTTTTCCGTTATCAGCCTTCGCATTTTGAAGATTGTTTTTGATTGCTCCCATTTGAGCCTGAAATACATTCTGATCGAATCTTGGATGCTCGAAATACTGATACAACAACTGTAGCATAGTTTCAAAATCTTTTGGCGATGCCGAACCAGAAAAACCTTCGGTAAACTCACCCAAAGATGGCTTAACACCTGCAATTTTACCCGTTAATTTCTTTCTTAACTGAATAGCATTAAATTCACCAACACCCGAAATTTGGGCTAACATGGTTGCCATTTCCCCAGACTCCATATCTGCTCTTTCCAATAAGGAACTACCACCTACACTGTATGCATTAAACAAGATTTCATCTTTGCTATAATCTGTAGGAAGAACAACTACTTTTGCTCCATTTTCCAAAACATACTTCTTAGCATCAGTACCCTTAACAAGCGATTCTGAAACAAATTTCTTATCAGTTAATTCATCAGTTACAAGTGGAGCATCTCCTGTTTCATCAGCATAAGCTTCAATATCCGAAGTCATAACTTTCTTAACAGTTGCAAATAATTCTTCTTTGGTAGGATATTTAATCTCTGCTTTATCAGGACCACTTACCGAAAATAAACTATTGTTGACATTTCCGTAATTCTTTAACATTGAATTCACTTCCTGAAGTGTAATTTGAGGAACTACTTTCTGAGCAAATTCAACCTCCCATTCTACTGATGATGCAGGCTCTGCCTTCAAGAAATGCTTTTGGAATGTTTTTGCCCAATCTTCATTAGATATTTTATCTTTACCCTGAAGGTATGATTCATAGCTTCTTAAGAAAGATATTTTTACGCGTTCCAATTCCGATTTGGTAAATCCAAAGCGCTGAACTCGTGTAAATTCTGTTATTAATGCCTCAAAAGCTTCTAACTCTTTATTCTCTTTAGGAGCAACATATAAATAATTTGCTGCTTTTGTTCTACACATTTCAAAATCACCAACTTCCATTGCAACTGCTGGAAATTCTGGTTTTTGCATCAATTCTTTTAATCGATTGTTTAGCATGGTGTTAAACATCCCACTAACCAGGCTTTCTCTTAAATATTTCTCGTCGCGAACAGTTGTTACCGGCTTGCGAAAAATCCAGTTAATAGAAACCGATTTTGCTTCTTTATCTTTTGCCAACACATACTGAGTTTCTTTACTATCCTCTACCTGATAATAGACTCTTTCTGCTGCATTTTCTGGCATTGGAATTTTCGAGAACAAAGTTTCTATTTTTTTTTCCATTTTTGCAGCATCAACATCTCCAACAACAACTACTGCCTGATTATCTGGACGATACCATTTTTTATAGTAATCGCGTAGTGTCTGATGCTCAAAATTATCAATCACATCTAAAGAACCAATTACATCGCGAATTGCATATTGCGAGTGATTGTACATTACCGGATTTCTTTGCATTCCAATTCTGAAACGTGAATTTCTGCGAGTTCTCCACTCTTCGTGTATTACACCTCGTTCCGATTCAATTTCTTTTCCTTCCAGCAATAATCCGCCTGACCAATCGTGCAAAACCAAAAGAGTTGAATCCAAAAGGTTTTCATTATTTGTAGGAATATTGCTGATATTATAAACTGTTTCGTCCTGCGCAGTATAAGCATTAATATCTCTACCAAACTGAATACCGTTCTTTTCAAGGTAGTTAATCATATTTTTTCCAGGGTAATGCTCTAAACCGTTAAAGGCCATGTGCTCTAAAAAGTGAGCAAGACCATTTTGAGGTTCTTCCTCTAAAATTGCACCTACATTTTGTACAAAATAAAAACTAGCACGATCTTTTGGCTCCTCATTATGCATTACATAGTATTGCATTCCATTTGAAAGCGTACCATGCTTCACATCCGACTTTAAAGGTATTGTAGTCGTATTCTGAGCCTGAATATGAATTACAGAGAACAAAATAGTACTCATTATGAGTAAAATTGAATATTTCTTCATTTTGTTATTTTTTAAAGTTTTCCTCAAAATCATTCCTAGAGCTCCTTTGATCCGCATTACCCTTTTAATACATACAAAAGTAAAATTTTTGTGTATTAAAAAATGTTATTGGACAAGTGCTTTTCTAATTAAAAAAGGGTCTGAGCAGAAACTTTAAAATCATATATTGGGATAAAGTCTTTTATTGTTCTGCTCTTAACCACTAACTAGTATTTGTTGTTGTTTTTGTATAAATCCAAATAGATATCCTAGATAATATAGAAACGAAAAATGTTTCTCTTATCCTAAATTTCTCTTCTAAGCATTACCAATACTACAAGAACTTTTCCAGCCTATCTATCATCACTTTGTTCATGTATTATTTTATGGCTTGCGCTGTTTTTTTCTGGTTAAACTCTTGTTTTCCTCTATCAAGAAATTCTACAAAAGCCTCTACATTCAAATCATAAGCTCTTGGTTCTGTTAAATCATTACCATTGGAATCGAGCAAGCAATAGTATGGTTGAGCATTTACATTGTAATTTGAAATCTGAAAATCGGCATTTTTCTTGCCTAAAGTTTTCTTCTTTTTGCCATCGTATTCCGAAACGATCCATTCCTCTTTAGGTAATCTTGTCTTATCATCAACATACATTGCAATTACAATATAATCTTCTTGCAGGCGTTTTAAAACCTGAGGGTCGGACCAAACATTCGATTCCATTTCGCGGCAGTTAACACAACCATGACCTGTAAAATCGATAAATACCGGCTTAGATTGTGCTTTAGCAGCTGCCATTCCTTCTTCATAGTCGAAATATCCGTTTAAGCCATGAGGTAAGTGTAAGAAATCGGAATATTTCGCGGTATGCGTTTCCTTAGGTGTGCTCCCACCCGAATTATTCATTACAATTTTATTGATATCGAAATCGAGAGAAGCTTGTGGAGGCATATATCCAGACAATGCTTTTAGCGGAGCTCCGAATAAACCAGGAATCATATACACTACAAAACCAAATGTAACAATCGACAACATTAATCGAGGAACGCTCACAAACTTAACATCACTATCGTGAGCAAACTTTAATTTTCCTAATAAATAAAATCCCAATAATGTGAATACTACAATCCAAATTGCAAGATAAACTTCTCGATCTAAAATTCCCCAATGGTATGTTTGGTCGGCAATACTTAAAAATTTTAATCCCAAAGCCACCTCGATAAAACCTAAAACTACTTTTACAGAATTTAACCAACCACCAGATTTTGGCATGTTGTTTAGCCACGATGGAAAAATTGCAAATAGTGTAAAAGGTAATGCAAATGCAGAAGAGAATCCTAACATTCCTATAATTGGCATTAACACCTCACCGCCAGCCGATGCTACCAGAATTGCACCTACAATTGGACCTGTACATGAAAATGAAACCAGTACCAGAGTAAATGCCATAAAAAATGCACCCATTAAACCACCTTTATCTTCGTTTGCAACCGATTTATTTACGATCCAACTTGGCATGGTAATTTCGAACATTCCGAAAAAGGATGCTGCAAAAACCATGAAGATAACAAAAAATAACACATTAGGAATCCAGTGAGTACTTAGGAAATTTGCAAAATTAGCTCCTAAGGTAACTGCTACAATAGTACCAATTACTGTATAAATTAAAATAATAGAAAATCCGTAAAAAAATGCTTTAAATTTTGCCTTTGCTTTATTCTCATCACTGTGCATAAAGAAACTCACAGTCATTGGAATCATAGGAAATACACAAGGAGTAAAAATAGCAGCTAAACCACCTAAAAATGCAAGAATAAAAATATTCCAAAGCGATCCTTTTGTTGGATCATCCGATTTTTTAACCGGAGTTTGACTTGCAGCAGCAACAACTTTAGCATCTTCTTTACCAGCTTTAAGATCGAACTCTTCATCGCCCATTACACACTGTCCGGTTTCATCTGAACAAGTCTGATATTCGAAAGTACCAGCTACTTTAAGAGGCAATTCTTTTACTTTAATGGATTGGCGCATTTCTCCTTCACTTTCAAAATAGCTGACCTCTCCGCCCCATATTTCATCGTGATGTTTGTGGGCATTTACTGGCTTTACATCACCTATTCTTTCGTAACTCGCGTTGTCTTTAAAATCAAACGTAATTAGAATCGGTCCTAAATCCGGATCAAAATCATTAGAGTAAACATGCCATGTTTTATCAATTGAAGCTTTAAAAACGATATCTATTTTATCGCCAACTTTAACTTCTTTTTTTGAGAATTCTACTTTCCATTTGGCTGGTTGTATTACTTGCCCGAAAGAAAGTCCACTAAACACCATCATAAAAATGGCCAAAATTGTAATTTTACCTCTCATTTTTCAGTCTTTTTATTTGCTGGAAATAGTCTCCTACTGCAATTTCCAACTTGTTCGATTTATTTGTTTATGTATTTTGTTTTTCACCTTTGCATTAAAGACAACTAAAATCTATTAATGGGTGAACGAAGTAAAGAAAAATTTCGTTAATTAATGTTAATAATAAGCACATTAGCTAACACACACAAGACAATTTATATTTTATTTTGTTTATTAAAAACATGATAACACTACTGATTACCTATGGCTAATAAATTCTATTACAATCTAGATTAGATAAGAATTATTTTTTAAAAAAACTTATGAATTTATGTAGTTTTTTGTTACTGACTTTGACTTTCCTTTCAATTTAATTATGGTTCTGACAAATTCAGTTAATTTTCATTTTAAGCTTATCCTAAACAACACCTAAAAAAAAAGATCACTTTAGTATAAAACTACAAGTAATCTTTACTTCTGCTTATTATCTTAGGTTAAGCATATCAATTTTGAACCAATCTACTTTCCATAAGTAAACTCAAATTCATCATCGCCCATTACACATTGCCCTGTTTGATCGGAACAAGTCTGGAAATCGAAAGTTCCTTCGATATGCAATGGTAAACTTTTAACCTTAATTTTCTGACGCATTTCGGCAGTATTTTCAAAATAACTTACTTCGCCCTCCCAAATTTTATCGTAATGCTTTTGGGCATTTACAGGCTTTACTTTTCCAACTCGTTCGTAACTTGCATCAGCCTCAAAATCAAATTCAATTAAAATGGGGCCTAATTCAGGATCGAAATCATTGGAATACACATGCCAGGTTTTATCAATTTTTGCTTTGAAAATAATTTCAATCTCATCTCCCACCTTAATTTCTTTCTTCGATAATTCTGAAGTCCACTTCGCAGGAGTTAAAATTTGTGCAAACGAAATAACCGATACGCTCATCATTAGTACCAGAAGTACTGCAATTTTATTTTTCATTTTATTTCTTTTTTCAGGATAAAAGAGTCTCTCTTCTATCATTAGTAGATATTCTTTCTGTTAGTAAGACAATATTAAATCCCAATAGGGTGAAAGCAAGTAGAATTTTTTAAGCTTAATTAACTTTTGTGAATTTGTGTATACAAGAAAACCGTCTCTTAAAAGAGACGGTTCCTGTAATGTTTTGCTTAATTTAAACTTTCAATTTAGCATCGGTTTTACGAGTAACTCGCCCGTAAATAATCAATGCAATTGCCGAAACTGCAGCAATAGCAACAAAATAATACCATATATAATGAGCATGTGCCGAAGCTAATTCCCACTCTGCTCTCGATTCGTACAATGTTGGATCGGGACAGTATTTGGTTAACAGAACCCCCGACAATCCAAATCCTAAAATAGAAGAAACAAAGGAGTGCAAATGACTAAATCCTAAATACATTCCCTCTTCACCTTTTGGTGCCTGCAATGAGAAAAACTCTAAAAACCGGGGAGAAATAAAAGATTCTGCAAACCCCTGGAATATAATACCTACAATCATCATAAAAGCAACTGGATGCAAGCTAAAAAAACCTAAATTTATGCTTTCTACATCTAACAAATTACCTGCAGCCATACAAAGTGCGGAAAATGGCATAATAAACATTCCTACTGTCATTGAGAAAAGCGCAGAACGTTTGCTCATAAGCTGAGTAATTAAACCTACTGATAAAACAACCACTAATGGATTTACATTGGCATACCAAGATGGGGAAGCTCCCTCTCCTGCCATACGCAATACATATTTAGGCATGGTGGCATACAGCTGGTGTTGAACCATCCAAAATCCGGTTACAATAAGGATTAAAGCCACCAAACGCCCATTGGAAACCACTCTGATTAAACCATCCCATATTTCTTTTAAAGACTTTCCTTCACCTTCAGTTTTCGCACTCTTAAAGAAAAAGAAAACTGCAATTACTGCAAGAAAGGTCATGGCTGCCGAAAAGTAATTTAAATTTACCAGGCCTTCGTTTCCCATGGCTTCGCGCAAAGGCTTAACAATGGTTTTTCCCGAGAAAGAACCAATATTCACCATCATATAAAAAATAGAAAAACCTCTGGCTCGGTTCGACTCAGTTGTTTCCTTTGCAACCGTTCCTGTAATTACCGATTTAATGAACGATCCTCCTATCATAATCACCGTAACAATAGGTACAATCATCCATTTCCAGCTGGTATTTTCCAATCCAGTAAATTCCGTTATATCGGTATACTTTACCAAACCCGCCGACTCGAGCATAGTGGGTAAAAGTGCTAATCCGGCATAGCCAACACTTAACAAACTAAATGCCAGCAAAAGAGCTTTTCTAAAGCCCATTTTATCGGCCAAAGCACCGCTAAATGTGGGCAGAAAATACAATCCAGCTGAAAAACTACCCGAAATCAAGGCTGCTTCTATATCACTAAATCCTAATATTCGGGATAAATAAATGGTAATTACGATAAATACTCCATAATAGGCAGCTCTTTCTAAAAGCTCCACTGAATTGGCAACCCAAAAGGCTTTACTAAACCCCGCTTTCGCTACACTTTCCTTCTCAACACTCATATAACTTCTTTGTTCGTTTTTATTTTAAGATCAACTTGTCCGTTATTATAATTGGTAAAAATAGATTTCCTAAGTGAATTACACAAGTAGAGATAAAGCTATTTTCACATAAAACCTTCTGTAGCATCCTTAATAAAAGACAATCTCGTTCCAGCTTCTGCCTAAATAAAGGAATGAATCGGATCATTCCTGCAATTCAATCCTTCGAATGCCTCCTTAAAAATAGGTATGTTTGTCTGCAAAAACAAAAGGCTATCTCACCACACTGAGACAGCCTTTCGTTATAAAATAGACCTCTGTTTAAAGGCATACTTCGATATTACATACTTTCAATAGATTGCTTGAACTGCTCCACTCTGCTATCATTTTGTCGACCTGCTGCTGCGTTCTTAGTCATAAACACATTTATATTTTCCAAAGCCTTCTCTTTGTTGCCATCTTTCTTGTACAAGCTGGCTAAACAGTAATATCCGGCTAACATTTCACCATCTTCTTTCAAATAATCTTCGACAGCAGTAATTGCTTTACCATACAATCCGGCACCTTCGAATGCAGGATCCATCGCAACTCTGTATGTAGTATTAATTAAGATACTTGATCCCATTCTCTTATCGGTCTTCAAAGCTTCTTTCGCTCCTGCTATTTGCTCATCGAACCATTTTCCGAATTCTTTATGCGAAAGGTAATACTGACTCATTAAATTCTTTTCCATCATTACCTGATTTGGAGTGACAAAATCTTTCTTTGTGTTTTCAATTTCGGATTTTAAACCTTCCAATGTACTTGTTGCAGCAAAAGCATTTAAATGATTGTTAATTGCTGATCCGATTACCTGAGCAAAACTTTCCTCACCAACCAAATCAATAAATTTAACTTTATTAGCGATCAGGTATTGATATGATTTACTATTATACTCGGTACCTCCACAGGATAAAATTGTAAATGCATCTTCGTTGCAGAGTTGATCAACAGGGGTATTTTCAATAAACTCTTTTCCTACCTGAGCCATTTTCTCTTCGTTGTAAGCTTTCTGCAGTGCTTGAATGTACTTGGCTACAAATTTCACACCTCTTTCGCCTTTTGCATATCGGGCATCTAAAGCTCCAATTCGCTGATTTGGATCAAGAGCCGCCTTGGCTTCTCCTATTAATCCGGCAGCATCCGATCCCCCCACCATTTTATGAAGAACAACTCCATTATCATCCAAAAATAATAAGGTTGGAAATGCCTTCACTTCATATTTCTTCATTAATTCAATGCCTTCCCCTTTTTCCATATCCATTTTTACAGATACATAATGTTTGTTGAAGAAATCGCCCACCTCTTTTTGTGGAAAAATATTCTTCGCCAACATTTTACAAGGACCACACCAAGTTGTATAGCAATCCATGAAAACCATTTTGTTTTCTTTTTTTGCTTTTGCCAAAGCTTCGGCGTATGTTCCGTGTTCGAATGCGATTCCCTGAGAAAAAACACTACTTGTTAAGAACAATGCTACTATTACTCCAAATACTTTTTTCATTTGTTTAATTTTAGTGGTATTACCCAATTAATTTAAATTCTATACCCTTTAGACAATAGAAAATGCTTTTTGTGTGAATGGAATGTGTTTTTTTAACCTTAATTAACCATACTACAGTTGAGATTTTTCATTTTCAACCATTAACTATACTTACACAAGTAATACAATTAAACTAATTCACAAACACATAGTATTATTAAGTACTCCTTTAAACTATAGCCTTGACATTTTTAACAAAAAATAACACTTAAATGTTCACCCAATAATAACATTCGACTGTTATTGTATTGTTAGGTTGTGAATAATTTTTTCGATTCTGAGCTAGCGTAATATAAATAGGGGGAAAATAATGAAGAAGAGAAAAATTGCCAAATCCATAAACTTTTTGGATCGTAAAGGTAAATTAGTGAATGCTACCATTTGTTTGCATCGATTTGCTATTGCACTTGTTGTAGTCGCTTTTATTCTGCCGGCAAATAATCAAGTGTTAGCGGATAAAAAAATTAAGCCAGGGAAAAAACAGGCTACTTTAATTCTTTCGGATGGAAGAAAAATTGTTTTGGGAACGAAAAGTGATACCATTGTAAATTCTAAAACAAAAGGTGTTCGTATAAAAGTTGATTCTACGGGAATTAATTATATCACAATTGATAACAAAAACAAAATAAAGAAAAATGAACCTGTAAAAAAGAACTGACAACTTATTGATTTAATATAGAAGAAAAAGGCATACTCAACTGGCCTTCTTCTAAAAAACAATATTAAATAAACAAAAGAGCAGTCGTATCACAAACGACTGCTCTTTTTGCGTTCATACATCAGCAATATTTAATTTTCCTACGGGCATAATTGCCAATACAAAGCTGTATCGCTAAACCTTCTTCTAAAAATCTTTTTCATTTCGGCTTTATGTCGTTTATTAAACGAATTAAACTCTTTCTGCACTACGGCCATTACCACAGGTGAATTAGGGTTGGCACGTACAGTTTTTACAATAGACATTCTTCTGCGCGAGAATGCTTTCTTTATGTCCTTTTTGTAATCAAACATAGTAAATTCATCATCCTGCGATAATTTATTTCCATTTTCAGCTTCCTCGTTTTTTTGTTGTACCCAAGCTATTTTTTTCTTTACAGGAACAATGTAGGCATCATCTAAACGAGTAAGATATGCGTTATATTCTGTAGCCAAATCATCTTTATATACAACAGCATCCTTACAATCAGAAATATTTCCGGTAATAGTAAAGCTTCCATATTTCCCAAGCCAAATATCGAATTCACAATTTTTGTTTTCACACATTGTAAGTCGTACAGGAGGCTTAATATCATTTGATCGAAACTCGAATTCACCATTTACTACTTGAATGGTATCAATATATTTTTCCGAAAGCTTTTTATTGGTTTTCATTTTCACCAACAAAAGTCCATTTTCTAATCCTTCTATTTCTCCTTTTAATTTTATTGATTCCGGATTACAAGCAAACAGAAACAAAATCGCTATTAACAAATACCCTATCTTTTTCATTATTTTTTATTTAAGAAGCTTAAGTGATTATAATAATTAGTAGTTGATTTTACGTGCATTAATTTTGCACTTACATTATTATGACGCACAGAAATGATTTAGGGTGAATAGATGCTGATTATTTTTTATAGCCGCCCAAAGTTTAAAACCTACCTTTCTCTTTTTAAAACTTTTACATACTCTTTGACTATTCGATTTTTTGACATTAGTTCACAAAAAAAGCCCGGCAAAAAAAACCGAGCTTCTCTGTATCATAAAATAAGTATTATTCCCAATCCAAAATTACTTTACCGCAATCCCCTTTTTCCATTATCTCGAAACCTTTTTGGAAATCATCAGCTTTAAAGCGATGAGAAATCATTGGAGAAAGATCCAATCCACTCATTAACATTTGCTCCATCTGATACCATGTTTCGTACATTTCACGACCATAAATACCTTTTAGCTGAAGTCCTTTAAAAATAATATTGCTCCAATTTACAGTAGTTTGAGAAGGTAAAATTCCCAATAATGAAATTTTACCTGAATTGTACATGTGACTTACCATATCGTTAAAGGCTGCTGGTGCACCCGAGCATTCCAATCCGATATCAAAACCAATCATTCCAAGCTCTTTTATCACGTCATCAAGACTCTCTTCCATAGGATTGACAACACGAGTTGCACCCATTTTCTTAGCCAGCTCAATTCTGTAGGGATTTGTTTCGGTAGCCACAACATAACGAGCACCAGCGAATTTAGCAATTGCCACTGCCATAGAACCAATTAATCCGGCACCTGTAACCAATACATCTTCACCAATAACTGAAAAAGAAAGAGCTGTATGAGTTGCATTTCCAAAAGGATCCATAATGGCAAGCAATTCGTCTTCAATTTGATCGCTCATCTTCATCAAATTTGATGAAGGAATGGCTGCATATTCGGCAAAAATCCCGTCGATATTTACGCCAATACCAACTGTGTTTTCACAAACATGTTTACGTCCTCGTCGGCAATTACGGCAATGACCACAAGCAATATGACCTTCTCCTGTAACCCGATCGCCAATTTTAAAACCTGTAACACCAGCACCTATTTCGGCCACTTCGCCAACATACTCATGACCAATAATCATTCCTAGCTTAATCGTATTTTGCGACCACTCATCCCATTTATAAATGTGTAAATCGGTGCCACAAATTGCAGTTTTTCTAATTTTAACAAGAACATCATTTACTCCAATCTTAGGAATATCAACTTCTTCCATCCAAATTCCTTTTTCTGCTTTGGATTTTACTAAAGCTTTCATTTTTGCCATGATAACTAGGTATATTGTTGTTTGTTTAAGTATTGTTTTTTGAGCTTTCCAATTAGTCGGTAGCCTTATGCAAAGTAAAAAAACTTGAGTATAATTTCAACAACAAGCAACACTATTAAGTAAATAAAACTGATAAAGTATAACTTATAAGAATCGTTTAGTATGATTTTAGAATAAAACATCAAAACACAGGAATTTTTACTCCTAAAACTCAATTTTTAAATAATTAAACCCTGATTTTTCTGAAGAATACAATTTTCCTGCTCTAACAATTCTATCTCTTGATAGATCGCACAAACTCCGAAACCCTATTTTGTAAGCATCGGTACCTTTGTGTATTGGCTCATCGTTTTGTAGACAAATAAAATGACGATTGGTATTCTCTTTTTCATTTAATTTAAAGATAGCATGAGCAGTCGAAGCCGATCCGGCAAATAAATCGAGAATATAATCTCCATCATCACTTAGTTGCTCAAATAATTTCACAAGTAAATCGGTAGGTTTAGGATACTTAAATGGTACTCCTTCGGGATATAAAGCTTTCAGCTCTTTAGTACCTTTCGATGTAGGAATATCGGTAATTATTGAAGATATAGGTTTTCTTCTGCTTTTTAATTCGCTTTTGTATTTTTTAAGCAAAAAACGTTTTCCAAGCTCCTCAGGAAAAATTAACTTACCAGATTTAGTCCACTCCTCTACTCTATTTTTTGAAAATGCCCAATATCTTCCCAATGGCGGTAAATATTCTTCTCCTGTCATAGGATTTTTAATTGGGAAACGCGAGTTCTCATTTCCACTTGCTGCTGTTGGATTATCAGCAATCCAATCTCCATTACAATCGCAATCAGGGTTAGCATACAAAGATAAATCCTTCTCCTCACCTTTAAATTTTATCAATTCTTTATTTTTTGCATACACTAAAATATATTCATGCGTAGTAGCAAAAAAATTAGACGAATCGTTTGGAATACTTCTATTAATCCAGATAAACAAACCAACAAAGTTTGCCTCTCCAAGTACTTCGTTACAGATAATTTACAAATTACTTTTTTCCGATTCATCAATCGAAAACAAAATAAGCCCATCTTTAGTTAATAAATCGCAGGCATGTATCAATCGTGGATAAATCATATTTAACCATTGGGTATGCTTTTCTCCACTTTCTATTCTATTTTGCATTAAAGTATCAACTCTAACTGGGTTCAATTCATTCAGATAATCCAGATATTGAGAAGAACTAATCTGATAATTATCACTAAAAACAAATTGCTTGCCTGTATTGTAGGGAGGATCGAAATAGATCAGCTTAATTTTGCCACGATAGTTCTTTTTTAAAAGCTTTATACCACTTAAGTTATCCCCTTCAATTAAAAAGTTGCTATTATTTAATCCTAAAGATTTTTCTTTATCTAAAATGAATTTTCCCAGTTCAGTATCTTCATTCATATCGACACATAACTGCTTACTAAACCAGCTTAATCCGTAATTATTCTCATCGGAATACAAATCACTTCCCAAATAACTTTTCAGTTGGTTTAAATTCAGTTTATCACCATTAAAAACCTGTGGCATTAATTCTTTTAATGCTCTAATCTGCTTTTGTTTTAGATAATTAGAAAGTAATTTCGATTCTTTGGTCATAGGAATTAGGAAAGCAATAAAATTCTATCACAAACCTAACACATTTAGCTTTTGAATAAAAATTCAGCTATTAATATCTACAATAATACTAGCATTCTTCGGCAATCAATAACTTCTCGTAAAAATAATCATCATTTCCTGAAATTCTTACTGTATATGCATCTTAAGGCAAGTTCCCAGGCAAGGAATCCTCATAAAAATGATTTAAAGAATCCAGACTCAGAAAAACTATATCTCCTTCAAGATTAAAAACTTCAATTCTGTACATTCCTTCTTTGCGAGCTTCCATAATTATAGATTGTAGTTTGTCTATGCTAATTTAAGAAAGGTAAGATAAGAGTATGTTTCTGATAGGTTACCTAAAACTGATTAAATTGTTATTACCTTTGCGGCATGAAAATAAATACGGAAGATATTTTAAAGAAACTGGGCATTCAGGAATTGAATGAAATGCAAAACTCTACAGCTAAAGCATGGAGTACCAATAAAGATTTGGTTCTTTTGTCTCCTACTGGTTCAGGGAAAACACTGGCTTTTTTATTGCCAATGCTGCGAAATCTGAACCCAACGGAAAGAGGTGTTCAGGCATTGATTCTTTCTCCTGCCAGAGAGTTGTCTTTGCAAATTGAATCCGTTTTTAAATCCTTAGGAACGTCGCTGAAAGTAAATTGCTGTTATGGTGGACATTCCATGAAAATTGAAAAGAATAACTTAACAACTCCTCCTGCTGTTTTAATTGGAACTCCGGGAAGAATAGCAGATCATATTCGCAGAGAAAATGTAGATTGCTCTAAAATTAAGATTCTAATTTTGGATGAGTTTGATAAGGCTCTTGAATTGGGATTTCAGAAAGAAATGACCGAGGTAATTCAAGCATTACCCAATCGCATTAAGAAAATTCTTACTTCGGCAACAAAAGGAATTGAACTCCCTGAATTTGCACAAATGAACTTTCCAAAAGAAATTAATTTTCTTCCGGAAGAAAAACAAATTGCCTTAACACAAATGAAGGTAATTGCGAATGACAAAGACAAACTTGCTGCTCTTTTTCAGTTAATTTGTAAAGTTGGAGATCAACCGAGTCTTGTTTTTTGTAATCACAGAGATGCTGTAGAAAGAATTGGGGAACTATTGCTGGATGAGGAAATTAGTTGTGATATTTTCCACGGTGGATTAGAGCAATCGGACCGGGAACGAGCTTTAATTAAATTTAGAAATGGAAGTAACCATTTGTTAATTACCACCGATTTGGCCTCACGCGGATTGGATATTCCAGAAATAAAAAATGTAATTCACTATCAACTGCCAAGAGTAGAGGAAGCTTTTGTGCATCGTAATGGAAGAACTGCTCGTATGCACGCCAATGGGAATTCATTTATTGTTCTTGCCGAAGCCGAACGAGTTCCTGATTTTATTCCTGAGGATATGGAAATAATGCCACTTTTGGAGGAAATTAGTGTTCCAAAATTACCCGAATGGGAAACCCTTTACGTTGGAGTTGGCAAAAAGGAAAAGGTAAACAAAGTTGATTTGGTAGGATTTTTCTTTAAAATGGGAAAAATGAAGAAAGATGAACTTGGAAAAATCGATGTTTTAGATCACACCTCTTATGTGGCTGTAAAAAGAGGACTAGGAAAAAAATTAATTGGTAAACTAAAACATGAGAAAGTTAAAAAGAAGAAAGTCAAAATTGAACTATCTTTCTAATTTTAGCAAACTACTCTCCAAAAATATTATCCAAAAATCGAATGATAGAGCCTTTTGAATTTGCTTCATTTTTAGGCTCTGTATTCGAATTTGAAATCATATTATAGATATTTCCCCAATCTGGCAATCCGCCAATATTTCGATCATCAATATATAAATCGGCATAAATTTTTCGACTCACGCATTCGTCAAATTCCTCTTCGGGATAATTACAGTTAACAGCATAAAACTCTAAACCATTACTACTACAAAAACGAATGGCTTCCTGCAATAGTTCTCCTGTTCGGTAACTCCACAAAATAATTTGATGTCCTTCTTTTTGCAGTTGAAGCAAACTTTCAATAGCAAAAGGGATCTCTTTTCCTATTTTTGGATATTTATGTTGTACTATCGTACCATCAAAATCAACTGCAATAATCATAAGCAAAATTTTAGAAAATAACACTCCTATAAAATTATGCAATTATTTGGTTCTATCTCAATGTAAATGAATAAAAAGCTTCGATTTTATTCCATCACGATCTAAATATTAATTACTACTAAGTTTTTGCCAAAGACGATCTAACATTCCTTGTGAAGGTTCCTCATAGTAGTAGCCCTTTCCGTTTGAATAATGTCCATACTTACTTGATGCATCAACATCGTTCAAAATTAGAGAAACATTTTCGATATTTCCTTTTTCGGATATTTGATTTACAAAATCAATCTGATCGCGATGACTATAATCCTGACGCAAAACAAAGAGATTTGCATGAGACAATTTTCCAGTAATATAAGCATCGGTAACCATTGAAATTGGAGCATTATCAATTACTACATAATCATAACTATTATTGATTTTCTCTAAAAATAATTTCAATCGCCCATTTTCAAGAAGTTCAGCCGGATTGGGAGGAATAGGCCCGGAACTTACACAATCTAAATTCTTAATTTTTGATTCCTGGATAATCTCCTGCCATTTATTATACCGAACTAAATAAGTGCTCAAACCTACCGTATTCTCCAAATCAAAAATATTATCAATCTGAGGTTTTCTCATATCGGCACCAATCAATAAAACTTTCTTATTATTCATAGCTATAATAGTAGCTAAGTTAACCGAGGCAAACGACTTTCCTTCAGAAGGCATAGTCGAATGTATTCCGATGATTTTACAAGGCTGATCGGGCACAACATAATTAAGATTGGTTCGTAAGGTCCTAAAAGATTCAGAAATAGAAGATCTTGGATGATGAAAGACAGGAAGTAAATTTTCGTATCGATTGTGAATAATTGTTCCTAAAATTGGCAATTGTGTATTTTTACGTAATTCCTCTTTACTCTGAATATTATCATTAAAGAACTCCCGTAATATGATAATTAAAAAAGGCAAACCTAAGCCCAAAAGCAAACCAATTAAAAGATTTATAGCAATATTAGGTTTTGTTTTTACAATGGTTGAAAGGCGGGCAGGATCTATAATCTGCGAATCTGAAACATTCGAAGCTTTAGCAATTGCCGCTTCAGCTCTTTTTTTCAACAAAAAAGTATATAGCTCATTATTCAAATCGAAATTACGCTTCATATTATTCAATTTCTGTTCATTCTTTGGCATTCTGGCAAGCTGTGCTTTTACTTTATCCATTCTTGAACTCAGGCTTTGAACTTCGATTTGAGAGTTTGCCACCAAAGTCTTTAGATTTTCGTCTAAGCTTTGACGGATTAAATCAATCTCTTTATTTAAAATAAGGAGGCTAGGATTTTTGGCTTGCACACTATAGGATAACACTTCTCTTTTACCATACAAATCGGTAAGCTTAGCAACCAAAGCACCTATGGACGAATCGCTTATACCTGCTACTGAAGGTGCGAGCATTTGTTTCATTCGATTGGCATCGCCCAAATTACGAAGCAAATTTTCATAGTATTCCAAAGAAATTTGAGCCTCAGATAACTGGCTCTCTATTTCTTCCATTTTAGCAACAACAACACCTGCTTCCTGTCCTAAATCAACAATTCTGTTCCTCGATCGAAAATTAGTAAAACTTTGTCCTGCCAATTGCAATGAATCAACAATACCTTTTAGCTGAGAATCAATAAAACGAACCGTATTTTCCGATTTTTTATTCTTCTCTATTAGCATAAATTGGAGATAAACCCAATTCAACTCATTCAAATAATCTACTCCACGAGCGGGTTCACTATCATCGATTCTAAGGTGTATTAATTCGGCTTTTTTCTCCGCAGCACTAATCAACATGTTATCAATATATCTCAATGTAATCTTATCCAAATCATTAAAAACAAAGAAATAATTTTTTTCCCTGTTTATTTTCTTCTGATTTTTCTTCAGTGTAAAATTGAAATATTCATTCTTAAAAGGCATATCGAAAAAGGCTTCTTCCTCAAACTTCACCTTAATTTCATCATCCTTATATTCAGCTTTTCCATCTACTTTAATTTTGTAGGTATATTTATCTAACTGACTTATATATATCGGAATTTGATACAGATTAACCCCTTCATGCTGTACCACCTCAAATGGCTCTTTACGATACAAACCTTCATTTCTAAACAGTTTACTTTTAAACCAGGATTGTTTCCAGTTTAAATTCTCCATTGCTTTCCTATTCAGGGTAAATGATTTTAGGATCTCAACATGGTTTTGAATATTTGCCTTATCCTTAACCTGATACCCCTCAAACATCGCTTTAGCATTCGTTTCTTCCGTATCAACATGTACCCAAAGAGAACTTCGCATCATATAAACAGGCGTAGTATATTTACTGACCAGGTAACCAGCACCAAGCCCAAGAATTCCACAAAACACAAATAATTTCCATTTGGACAAGATGCGATAGAGAAATTCTTTCACATCAGGACCTTCTTTTTTATCGAAATAATCCATTACTTCATCTACATATTGCATAATGGCTCAATATTAATTGGAAATAATCAAACTGGTAATAAGCACAGCGGTTGAAACAGTCGACAACAACAAACTATAAATATTAGAGTTCATATCGGTACTTTTAATTTTATGAGGCTCAACATAAACAACATCATTTGGCTGCAAAAAAAAGGCTTCTGATTTTAATACATTTTTGGAAGATAGATCAACACGATAAGTTTTACTCTGATTATTGGAATTTCTAATTACCAAAATTCTATTTATTTTAGCGTGATCGGTAATACCATTGGCCATACTAATGGCCTCTAAAATAGTTAAGTTGCTATTGTAATTATAGTAAACTCCAGGACTTGTAACTTCCCCCATTACACTAACCCTAAAATTTAATAATTTCACTTTTACACTGGCATCTTTCAAATACTCGTTGGCATGTTCTTGCACTTTTGCCTGAGCCTGAGCCTGACTTAAACCGGCCACTCCTACATTTCCAATTATTGGCAAGGAAATATTCCCCTGAGAATCTACTAAATATCCATTAAGATACTGATCGGGTAACTGACTATACAACTGCTGATTACCCTGTTGTCCACCGATACTCTGTGCAGGATTATACAATTGATTTATCTCTGAATTCAAAGATATTATACTCACAAACAAATTATCGTTCGTTTTAATTTTGTATTCGGGTGCGCTAATCACAAAATCGGGTGCTAAAACCTCAGCATCAGCATCCTGCAAATACACCAAATCCTTATTCGATCGACAGGAAATAAGCCCTATTACTATAAAAAGGCCCATTAGGATTAAATATTTTTTAGTCATGGTCTTGGTTTTTTAATTAATAATTATCGCTTGTTAACTAGTAATTGGTGGTTTATTTCATTGATAATATGCACTATTAAGGAGAAAGGAAAGTTTGAACCCTCAGTAAATCACTGCCCATCGCCAGTTAAAACAACTTTGATGGTACTTATAAAAAGCATTAAATCGAGCTTTAACGACCAAGTATCGATATACATCATGTCTAATCTCATCCACTCTTCGAAAGGAATGTTATTGCGACCCGAGACTTGCCAAATACAAGTAATTCCCGGTTTCATACTTAATCGGCGACGTTGCCAACGCTGATATTGCTGCACTTCCGATGGAATTGGAGGTCTGGGTCCTACAATGGACATTTCGCCCTTTAAAACATTAAAAAATTGTGGCAATTCATCTAATGATGTTCTTCTTAAAAAGCGTCCTACTTTGGTAACCCGAGGATCATTCTTAATTTTAAAAACAGGTCCGCTTTGTTCGTTCTGATTCTCTAAACTAACCCTTAAAGCCTCAGCATTTTCGACCATTGTTCTAAATTTTAAACAGGAAAAAATTCGTCCATTCAGACCAACTCGTCTTTGCTTAAAAAAAATCGTTCCCCGATCTTCAATCTTTATTGCAATTACTATGGCTAACAATATTGGAGAGATCAGCAAAATTATTAGGAAAGAAAAAATAAAATCTAATATCTCCTTCACTTTAAGAGCAAAATAATTCTTGGTAGTATTTGCAAATGTTAAGAAGGGAAGTTCTTTAAAATAAGTCAGATGAGACTGCATACTAACTACACTAAGCAATTCGGAATAAACCCGAAATTTTACACCTACCTCGGAGCAGGTATAAATCAAGTCGCGAACTTCAGTATTATCAAAATTTCCTTTACAATAGATTACTTCATCAACCACGTTGGCATCTATTATTTCTGTGAGTTGAAAATGTTCCGGAAGAACTCTAACATGCGATTCATACTGATCTTTTATATGCTTCCCATCGGACATTATGGCCCACACATGATAGCCCCAATCTTTAACGAAAAGCATTCTGTCAATAAAATGGACGTAAGATTCATCGTCGGCAACGATTAATACATTTCGTCGATTGTAGCCCTTTCCTCTTATCTTTTTAAAAAAATGATAACTTAACAGTCTAAAGCCGAAAAGTAAAGTCATATTTAAACAGGCAAACAAACAAAGAATTAAAACAGGCACAGAATCGGTTAAAAACAAACTGCCCAAATATAGAATCGCAGAGCTAATAAATACCATTGCAAAATATTCGGTAAATAATTCGGAGTAGGTTTTAACTCTAAGCATTTTACCCAGGTTAAATTCCTTTATAAGAGTATACCAAATGGCTATTATCAATAAATAAATGGTATTGTTGTCATGATCAGCAATTTGCATTGGTCGCAAGAAATTTGTTACCGCCCAGGTCACAAGCCAGTAACATGCTGCAGACAAAGCCACCTGCGAAAGAATACTAATTCTTGCTAGTGTTTTTTCTCTTCCTTTAATCATGCTTGGTTTATTAAGGTTTAAAGTGGTTTTAGTAGAAGATTTTAGTTAGATCTTTTAATTGCGAATAGACTTTTAAATTTTTCTTTTAATACATAATAAATAAACAGAGAATTTGTAAACAAGTATCTCTTCCACATTCGTCCTGGCTCCTGTAAAAAACGAAAAAACCATTCCAAACCAGATTTTTGCATCCATTTGGGTGCTCTTTTTACTTTTCCCGCCAACACATCAAAAGATCCTCCCACTCCCATAATAAAAGGCACTTTTAATTTATCTTTATAAGTATTCAGAAATATTTCTTTGGTCGGCGAACTAATTCCTACAAATAAAATATCGGCTTTAGATTCTGCTATTTGCGCAGCAATATTTGCTTCCTGATTTTTCTTAAAATAGCCATTACGATATCCAGCTATTATTTCCTCGCCAAATACAGATTTGTATTTACGAACAACCTCGCAAACCACTTCTTCTACTCCGCCAAAGAAAAATATTTTATACTTTTTCTCTGAGGCTAGTATCACAAGTTCTTGCATTAAATCAACACCTGCAACTCTTTCAGGTAAGGGCTTTCCTAAAATTTCGGCGGCCCATACAACAGCCATTCCATCTGCATTTATTATATCACTTTTCACAACCGATTGATACAATTCTTTATCTTCCTGCATGAGAACCAGTTTTGCTGCATTCACAACAATATGTTGAATTGGTTTTCTATCGCGAATGGAATCACTAATTAAGTCAATAGTTTGGCGCATTGTTAAAACATCAACCGGCGAATTCATTATTGTAATTCTCTTTCTCATATTCTGGTGCTTTTAAGGTTTCCATTAATAAAGTTGATAATGATAAAAACATCCAGGCTTGTGCCCAGCGAATATAGGGGATGGTGATTTTAAATCTTTTTCCTGCTCGAAAAAAGAAATATCCACGGGAACTTTGCATATTGGATAGAGTCCAATTCATAACCTTATCTACCAACTCAATATTTTCGTTTAGCTTTCCCAGTTTGCTCAAAGTAATTGGCAACTGAGCTGGGCAATGAATGTCTATAGGATAAATTGAGTTGTTATAATATTTGGGTATGCCCTCGTTGGTAAAAAAATTCCCCAGGTAGTAGTTTAATCCTGTAGTTAGTATACTATCAAATGATTTATCTTGCGTATATTTTTGATAATTGTTTATGGCTTCCAGGTTGAATCCGGTATGAAAATTATCAATCCAGGAATGATAAGCTAAAGTTCCGTAGGACCAGGAACCATTGGTATTCTGATTGGTAGCACAAAACTGAACCGAATGTTTGGCATTAATTGCCAATTCCTCATTTCCTGTATAATAAAAAATACGAGCTAACAAGCTACTTCCCAGCAAACTGGCATTAAAAACCTGCGTTTTGTCTAAAGGAGAATATGAAAAACAGAAATCTCCTTTTTCATCATAAGTTCTATGTAAATCGTTTAAGATAAAATCCTTTGCACTTATGGCTGTTTCGAGTAATTCGGGATCTTCTAATATCTCATAGGCATCGAGTAGAGCATTAGCTACATAGCATGTAACAACAACCGATGGTGTTCCTTTGGGTTGAAAAAATGCACGAGCCTGCCAATCGAAATTATAACCCCAACAAGCACCCGACCAAGCTTTACTTTGTAATTCTAATAACTTTTTAGAGAGAAAAACAATCCGGGATCTTACCTCCTGTGTGCGATCAAATTGATAAAGCTTACAATAACCGCTAAGAAATAAACCAAGACCTTTAGGGTTATAAGCCTTTTTAATCCCTGCAAGATCCCGGAAATTAATTAAGTTTCGTTTAAATATCTGTATCCAAATTAATCGAATTAGCCTGCTCTTATTTACTAAAGGAAAAGCCTTAAAAATTTTGGAATTTAATCCATCATAAGGATCCCAGCCTTTAAATTCTTCCGCCTCACAATATTCTCTTAAACGTTCAAAACTTTCTGCAATTTTACTTCTATTTTCAACAATCATATCAAAGAAATTTTAAATAGGCACACTAGAAATAAAAGGGTGTTTGATAGTAAGCCTGTTCGAAAACAAGCCATTTTGCAATAAGACTTCTCAATTGATTATAATGTGATTTTACAAGCAGCCCTTGCTAAAAACCAAAGTTTTGCAACTCTTGATTAACGGAACTATTTTTTCTGCGCAATAAATAAATAAAGTATGGAATAAGAAGTAATGATTTAAAGCTAAACTTCCAATCTACACACATAAAATAATTATTAAAAGCATTGGCAAACTTGAACTTATAGCTATCTAATCCGGGTCCCATCGAATGAATTTTAATGCCTCTGGAGAAACTATCTTTAATACTGGCATCTACATTCCAAATTCCCAAATTGTATTTTCTGTAATCACGATCAAAGGCCGCATCAACACAATATTTGTTTCCATTAAGAAAAATATTCGTGCGGTAACTTACAGCTACACCATTAAACTTTACAAAAACCACATTCGAATCGAACTTTTGATACACAAATCGATAGAAATTTTCTTTTTCCTTATCACCATATACAAACCCCTTATTGTCAATCAATTTGCTTTTTGATATTCGTTTAATCTCCTTAAAATTAGAATCATTTATTTCTTCGACACATTCCTGAATTTGAATATTATTTTTTTTTGTTTTGTTTAAAGCTTTCCGCAAATTCTGTTTTAAATTACGAGAATGATTCTGCTTGGCATATTGATTGTAATCCTCATAATTAGAAAGATTAATTGCCGGAGCTCCACCGTGACTATAAAAGCGGCAATTCCTTTCAATAATCGACTCTCTTGGCATAAACTTAAGAAACAAAAAATTATAGGATATATTTTGTTTGATCCAACTCTTTAACTGCAGAAAAAAATCTTTTCCTATTTTTTCAATAATAATTAAATCGTTCCCAAAACTAGACCACTGCTGACCTAGAAACTCTAAAAAACGTACCGAAAAAAGTCCAAAATAACGTCGGGTAACACAAACTAATGGTAAAATAGCCACAATTTTTCCTTCTTGATAGGAAGCTATTAAATATAAATCCTTATTATAACCAAGCACATTATCCTGCTTTTTATTGAAAATAACATACCATTCCAAAAGCCAATCAACTATAGAGCTGGGAAAATCACTATGGTATTTTATCTCTGCAAACTGCTGTAAAGAAATACGTTTAAATGTATACTCATTATCTTTCATAATTATAAATAGCTTTTCTAAATAGAATAATTTTATACTTTAATTATAATGATTCCCGCAACTTAAATTTTTGCTTCAAAAAGTAAAGCAGATTAAAAAGAGGATCGAGAATTGAATATTTTGCAAATAAATTCCACAAAAAGAAACGTTTTTTCTCACTGCCTTTATAATGATTAATACACTGCCTTCTTAAATTCGAACTCTTCATGAATATTGAAAACTTTAAAAGCTCCTTGTGATAATTATCCTCAATAGTAGAATTCAAGTGTTTAGCTCCATATTCATTTGCGAAATATCTTTTTATGTCATATCTGTCCGTAAAAAATTTATAACTCCCCTCTAGATCAAGATTATGAGAAACAGAATTAGAATGTACCCGATAAGTAGCCATATCATCGGTAATAAAACCGATTTTCATTCTACTGGCAATCTCAAGCCATAAAGGGTAATCACCCATTATCCATTTTTTTGTTTTGTCGGCACTATTAATGCATATTTCCTGCAGTAGATCGTTCCGCATGCAAACTGTAGCTGTAACCACAAAATTCTCCAGGACCAACTCTTGGAAAACATCACCCTGAGGAATTTGCCTGTTTTTCCAAACATTTCGAACCAATATCCTGCCAATTTTATTGGAAAAATCACAATGCACCATTCCATAATCGGGATTAGCTTCTAAGAAATCAATCTGCTTTTGTAATTTTAGAGTATCAGTCCAAAAATCATCACCTTCACAAACAGCCACATACTTTCCATTACATGCATTGGTTGTTCGTCTATCGTTCTGCCAGGCACCCACATTATTTTCAGACGAAATCAATTTAATTATATGTGGATATTTTTGAGCATATTCATTCACAATATCTGCTGTTCCATCGGTACTACAATCATCACCAATAATATATTCAAAACTAAAATTGGTTTTCTGCATTAAAACACCTTCTATACAATCTTTTATATAAGGCAGATGGTTATAAGTAATGGTTTTAACACTAACAAGGGGTTTAATCATAATTTACTGATTTATCTTATCAATAATTAATTCTTCTTTACAAACTGCTGGCCGGTTAACAGCAGCACTTTTTATTTTCTCTACCGTTTCGCTTACTGTTAAAAATCTTCCTTTTTGTTTTCTATTATACTGTATTATGTAGTTTAGTGCATCCGAATAATAAAAATCTTTAGGATGCCCAACTAATACAAAAGGATGAAAAGGAAATGAAGATTTTAACTGAATTTTATTGACCTTTTTTAAATATCTTTTCATTTTAAAAGTTGAGAACAAACAGAAATCCCAGGTAACCGCCTCTTTATCGAGTATAAAACCAAGCATTTCCCACTTCGATTTTTTTAAAGAATTATTCTTAAATTTTTCTACTGCATTTGTTTTATTTTTCAATGCTGACTTTATCCTTATCCAATCGTACTTATGTATCCTACGGATATTATCTGCAAAAACCGGCAATTCTAAAATACCCGATTCATTCCTATCCTCTTTAAATAAAGAAAAACTAGAACTATACCAGTAAGGAATTTCCTGCGATAATTCGGAATAATCATATTTTGATAATTCACTATTCATAATTCCACCATAATACACCGAACTATCTGCAACAAAATCATTATCTTTTAATACTTTAATCAGGTTTTGAGAAGGATCTACATTATAACCTCCTGCACGAATAATATTGCATTTATAATCAGGGTTTATTACTTGTAACCACTCTTCCAGACATCGTTTCCCATTTCTAATCAAATCATTTAATCCCATACTAATTGATTCGTTCGCCTGCATTGGCAGCTGAGGTAATCTCCAGTAATCTAAATTCAGGATCCATTTATCATTTGTATATTTTGCATCAATCCATTGTGGATGAACATGTAGCTGAATATCGTGTCCTTGCTGATAAGCCCTAATAATTTGCTCTTTCATTGCATCAGCAGGATTACACTGATAGCCCATACTTACCCCATTTTCATAGTATTCTTTAATTTTCCAATACTCCACAACTTCAAAAAAAATACTAAGCTTAACATTATGCTCCGAACAAATCGTTAATAAACGTTCTGTAGGCTCAATAATATGCTGAAATACATTTCCTCTTCCCGAACCAAACAATTCATAATCGAGAGTAAGACATAAATTTGTCATAGTATTTTTTTAAATGAGATTTAATCGTTTAAACAAGAGGTTATTATTTATCCTACTTTGGTTTTATCTAATTGAGAAACCACAAATTTAAATTTCGATTTCTGAGTTAAAATCAATTGATTGGTATCTATAATATCAAAACGAATTCTACATTTATCTCCTAAATAATTTCTTAAGTTTTGTTCGAGATGCTGTCGGTTTTTTTCTGAGAACTTCTTATCAGGAACGATATTAACATTCAAACAACCAATTTGTTTCTGAACAATTTGAGCTGCGCATAAATGTTCGACTTCTTTAAATGCCAATTCTAAACTTGAAACTTTCTGTCCGTTTTCCATTAAAACATAATCGTTACTTCTACCAATAATTTTTTCGATTTTATCTATGTCACCGCTATTCGAAAGTTTAAGTACATCGTTAACTGTATAACGAATTAAAGGAAACGAAGAGTTTATAAAACTGCTTGTAATAAGATGATCCGATTTTACCTCTACATGTGAATACAAAGGAAATTCACGATATAAAGAACCATTATACTGCCCCAAAGCAACTGTCCTCTCTGCATTACCATAACAATCATAAATTTTTGTATTCATCACTTTTTCAATATTCTTTTTTTGAAAATCATGTAAAGTTTCTGATGCTGAAAAAGTAATAGGAATTTGTATTTCTTTACCAGCCTTATAAAGCTCTGTAGCAAGAATATGCATCGATCCTGGATAAGATTTTAGCACTTTTGGCTTAAAACCCTTTATTAGCTGATGATATTCATTAATTCTATCAGAATTGATATGAAAACTAGACAAGTGAAGTATATTATTACTTTTATCTAAATATGATAATCTGTTTTTATCGTGAAAAGACCTTAATGACAATACCGGATCGCCTAACTCATAGCCGTAAAGCTGCTGAAAATAATGCAAGTAAGCATGTTCTCTACATGCCGATACATAATCGCGATAGATCTTTAGAGGCGAACCAGATGTTCCACTGGTAAATGCTTCGTACACAAATATTCGTTTTGTAGTAAGAAGATCCTCAACTTTATGCTGAATGTCTTTTCTACTTATTATCGGCAATTTTTCAATATCGCTTAAAGATTTAACTGAATTTAATGTTAATCCATGGTGGCGATACAAATTATTATAAAAGCGAGAATTCAAATAGGCATTTCGATATTGCTGAATAAATTTTTTATTTTTCATCTCAAGTAATTGAGATTTATCAAGTGAATGTAAGAATTTGACTCTTCTTAATTCTCTCTCGAAAACGAATCCATACTTAAGCTTCTTAACTATAAAATCCTTTGCTCGTTTATAATTCATCATAAATAGAGTTCAATTTTTTTAGCACACTCTGAGGATAAAATTCCGCAACTCCTTCTATCGATCTTTTAGAAAATTTTTCCACCAAATCTTTATTATTTACAAGACTCATAATCGCTTGTTGTATTGATAATTTATTTCCTGGTTCAAGTAATATTCCATTTTTATGCGTAAGCAACAGATCAGGAATTCCGCCCACATCGCTTGATATAATGGGTAGTCCATAACTCATAGCCTCTAGTATCGATAAGGGTAAGCCTTCCTTATAGGATGGAAGAATTAATGCATCTGATGAACGAAATAATTCTTCCTTCTTTTTCGAATCTACCCATCCTTGGAATTGCACTATTTTATCAATTCCTAATTCTTTAATTCTCTTTTCCAGACGTATTATTTCTCCATTACCGGCAACCTTTAAAATAAGCAGTTTCCCGAACTGTTCTTTATTTTCAGCAATCACCTCTAACAAATCAAATATCCCCTTATTATCCCCTATTAAGCCTAAAAAAAAGAGTCTAAACTTTCTTTTCGATTCTATTCTATCTGTATTTACAGGAGGCAAAACCATATTATTAAGTATCTCTATTCGCTTTGGATAAAATGTTTCGGTAAAAAAATCTTTCCACTTTTGCGATAAACAAATTAACAGATCCGAAGAATTAATCATGTAACGAATCCTCTTTTGGATAAACAAAGGTGAATCATTATAAAAATCACGAAATCCACCTCCATGCATGTGATAAATTACCTTCTTACGAAATAGACTTCTTACCATAATAAAAAGAATGTATTTTCGGTAGAAACTTCCCTTCGATGCACCATGAATATGAATGATTTTGATGTCTTTATCAGTAATTAATTTAAAGAATAAATGACAAATACAAACAGGGAAATATATAAAATTGAGCAACTTAGAACGAAAACTATTTGTTACCAATATCTTAAAGGTCGGCATAAATTGTGCATAATTATTTACACATAAACCTATTCCGCCCCTACTATTTTTAAATTCCGGACTTATGTAGAGTATTTCTTTCATTTAAATAGGATTATATCTAGGGGAAACACAATAAACAAAGTTTTAAAAACAATATATGGCAGTTTTAAGTTTCCGGTTAACTTCCCGTAATCGAAAATGAAGTGGTTGAATAAACTGATCCCATAACCCCAGCATCCTAGAAATATTCTCATATTTTCCTCCCATGGAATTAATGGATATTCGGGGAATCTCATATTCATCAATAATATCATTAAAGATATTTACAGAGGTCGTAAAAGCCATTATGTAAGCATTTTTCTTTAACAAGCTCAAATCCCTTTTATTGTAATCTCCATTTGGAAATGACAAAGACTCGATATTGGTATGAAGTAAGGATTCTAAATATTTTTTCGACTCCCTGTATTCAAATTGCAGCTCATCATCACTGCACATTATTGTTATTGGGTGAGTATAGGTATGACTTCCAATAGTTATCAAAGGATGATTGTGTAATAAACACAACTCATCACTATTTATGGCAGATCTTTCAAGTTTACGATGCTCGATAGCTTTATTCACATGATAAAGACGTTGCTCGTTGGTCATTTTTTTTAAATCCTCAACACTTGAAATTTTAGAATTATTTTTTTTTATATAATCGGTATATTCCCACCAAAAATTTCCACTTATTACAGGTTTAACCGATACAAAAACTGTTATGGGAATATTATATTTTTCAATTACAGGAATTAACTTTAAGTTACCTCTCCAACCATCATCAAAGGAAATAAAAACACTTCTGCCACTTATATTTGCATTCCCTTTTACGATTTCGTAATATTCTTTTTCATCGATATATTTAAATCCGTTTGCATTTAGAAAATTAATAATTCCCTTAAATAAAATTGCAGATGGATTGTGAAAGTAAATTGATAAAACACATTTTTCGAATTGCTTTAATGCTATTCTTTTAAAAAATAGGAGCATTACAAAACCTAAAGAATTGGCAATTGCCTTTTTTAAACTACTCATTACAATCTACTTTTTGAAGCTGATTATAAACCTCTTTATCTTTCTTATTTATCAGATACATTAAAAAAGGCAAAGCAAGTATAGATTTGAAACTGTATTTAAAATCAAAACACATATAAAGAGGCTCTGCACAATGTGTAAACTGAAATTTATAAGGATCTAATCCATCACCAAAAGAAAACTGATCATTTTTAGCAGTAAAACTATACTTAATATTACCATTCATACACTGTATACCTACGCCATATGTACGATACTCTCTATCAAAAGCACAATCTACACCTATTCTAACACCATTACACTCAATATTAACAACATAGGCTACTGGCTGATTATTCAATTTAACGAGTACAACTTTAGAAGAATAATGCTTAAACAGTTTCAAATAAAACTCTTCCTTTTTGGAGTCTCCATACAAAAAGCCTTTGCCATCAAGTTTTTTTGTCCTGGAAATTCTTTTAATATCTTCAAAATTGGTTTCGTTTACATCTTCAAACGACAAATCAAAAGTAAAACCATCTCGCTCTATTTTTCGGTAAGTTCTATCCAATTGCTTTCGAAATCTTTTTTTATAACCTCTCGTTCTAAAATCCTGATAATCTTGATATTTAGAAAGAGGTATAAACGGAATTCCAGAATAATGATACATTTTATACTTTTCTTTTAATATGGTCGATTTTGGTAGATATTTCAGGAAAATAAAGTGATAGTTAATATTCTTCTCAATCCAATAAATTAGTTCATTTACAAAACTATGCTGTAAAGGTTTAACGGATATAATATCATTTCCCATACTACTCCATTGCTGATCTAAAAATTCAATAAATTCTAAACGAATGCACCTACAATAAACCCTGCATAACTTAACCAATGGAACAATAGCTACCAAAGTATTATTTGTATAAGCAGCAATTATATAAGGCTTTTTCTTATAACCTATAACATTATTCTCAACATTTTTAAAAACTGAATACCAGTCTTTTATCCACTTATATTGACAACTAGGAAATTCCCCTTTATACTCTACCTGCCCCAGTTCACTCAATGAAATAAATTGAAAAGTATACATTTCCTTTTAATTATGTTTATGAATAAAATGAACGGATATTTTATAATAAATTTATGGATAAACTTGCATCTGTTTTTACAGTAAACATCTAAAACAGATGCACTAATAAACAAATAAGTTTTTAATCAGATACTAATTTAGGTTTGATTTTTTGGTAATGAACATGTAAATTAATACGATCTTCAATAAGTACTATGCCAATATATACAGACAAAAAAACATCGAGTAAAAAGTAATTTGCCTGCTGTGTAGCCAGACATGAAATAAACATAAAAAAAATTGCCACAGCCAATTGATTATGACTACTTACGGATTTAGAAATCGCCTGATAAATCAATATCAAAAACATCAAATACAAAGCAAAACCTATAAGACCATTATCTACAAGCGTTTGAATAAATCCATTGTGCGCAAAAAGAGGAGTCCCATCTTTTCTCTCGAACCTAAGAATCGATTCTTCCATACCCATACCAATTAAATAGGTAAGAAAATTACTCTCATATAAATTTTCAAGATATATTTCTGCAATTTTAAGCCTTCCCGAACCAACTGTTTCATAGGTTGATTGTTCTTCCTGACCTGCTCGTTCGTCTAAAACTCTCCGTCGAAATCCCTCATTTGTTTGAAATAGGAAAAACAAGCCACCTATTAATACCATAGAAACAATAGCTATTTTACCCATATTCTTAAACGATATATTCCGAATAAACAGCACAAAAGATCCAAGTACAAACATCAACCATCCTGTTCTTGCATAGGTTTTAAATAGAAAAAACAAACCCAACAAAAGCACAAAAATTAAAATTACATTTATAAAACCTTGTGCTCTTTTTTTTATTAAAAACTCGAGCAAAATTACCGATGTAACAGCCAGAACAACCGAAGAATAATGTGCAGCTCCTAAGATCCCTATTAATCCGTCTAACTGAGAATCTTCCAGCCACATCATAGTTTGAACTGGAGCAGAAATTATTCCCAGGTAAAAAGGAACATTACTAATAATAAAAAACACAGACAAATATACAGGGACAATACGCAATATTTGTAACGATTTAAGGCTATTAACATTTAACAAAATCCAATGAGCAAATAAGGGTATACTCATGTATTTTATAAAATTTATGAATGTATCGAGGGGAAAATCAAAAAATGAAACATTAATAATATTTTTAATGGCAAAAGCATAACCCAACACAAGAAATGCATATTTTATTTCCTGACCGGCAAGCTGATATATCAAATAAAATAGTAAAGGTAGTTTCCAGGCATAAACCAATTCGAAACCTCCAATTGTAAAGCTTTTAAGATAAAATGCTATAAAAAAAATCAGGAATAGAAATCCTATTTTTATATACTTCATTTTGTAATTACTCGAGTTCTACTTTTATTAATTGTTCTATATTATTCATCATTTTATCGCGTACTTGTAAATCGGGAAATTCGAATAAACCAACTCCAACTGTACAATTCGAACCATTAAACTTTAAAACTTCTTCTCCTTCCTGAACCATTAATTTTACATCTAAAACATATTTAGAAATGACATCATCCAACTCTACAGATTTAAAATATCCATCTTTATTTGAATGTATTACATAAGTTGTATAAAAGCTATCGATTAGCTTTTGCTCTAAGATACTTGGCTCTAGCCCCATACATGTATCCACACTCATTTTTATCATATCAACATTACTGGCACATTTAATAATCTCAGGAATACAATTTCCTCCATTTCTTGCGCCCATTTCAATAAGATAAACCTCATCATTCTCATTTACGATTACTTCAATATTAAAACCGCCCATTTTAATTTTCAATAAATCAATTGCCCGTTGTAAATCTGTTTTTATTGTGTCGTGCACCCATTGCGGAAGTAGTGAAGGATAATTTATACTAGAAGGAACAAAAGGATTAACAGCAACATCATTGCGCTGATCGCCTAAATAATAGGCAATAATTTTTCCATCATAAACAAAAATATCTCCATCGAGTTGAGGATATTTCTTCTCTATAAACTCTTCAACAATAAACCTTTTCGATCGGGAAAATTTAATGGCATAATTAATTGCTTTATCCATTTCCCAAAAATTATTGACTGCCGAAATTCCCTTACTTCCACTCGAATCTACTGGTTTAACCAAAACAGGATAAGAAAACTGAGATGAAGATTTTGCGAATTCCTTTAAGTTATTAAATCCTCCATACCAAGGAGTATTAAAGTTATTCTGTCTTAAAAAACTACGATAAAGATCTTTCTCTGATAATATTTTTACAGATTTATATGGATTTCCTGGCAAACCCATTTTTTCGGTAACATAAGCTGCCGTAGGAGCTGCCGGATCGGATGCATAAGCCAATATCCCATCAATTTCCAACTTTCTGGATAACTTTAGTACCGACTGTAAATTGGTAGTGCTCACATTATAGTATTCATCGGCATATTTATGCCCAGGATTATCAGGACAATAATCGCATGTAATTACATAATACCCTTTCGATTTTGCATACTCAATGCAGGGAATTTGAAAAGGCGACCCACCTAGGATTAACAATCTTTTTTGTCTATCTGTCATGATTTCCTGAGTTGCAAATTTGTATAAAACATATTATTACGAACTAAACACTTGCTATAAAACGTTTTTTTGAGCGATATATAAACTTAAAAATGGAATCTAGAAAAGAAAATTTAGAGAAACATAAAAAGGGTAAATCCTTTATTGTTTTCGCTTTTTCGAAGTAGCTAATACAATTATTTCTAAGCTTTTTATCTCTTAGAAAAATAGCATATTTAAGTAACTCTCTATGGTACATCTCATCAATAGACGGCAAAATATTTTCTTGTTTATATTTTTTGGCATAATATCTTTTTATTCGATAGCGATCCATAAAAAAATTATATTCTCCTTCCCAATTTAAACCATGTGTTATCGATCCAAAATGAACTCTATACACCGAAGTTACATCCGTAATATACCCGATTTTCGACACGGCTGCAATTTCTATCCACAAAGGATAATCACCCATTCCCCAATTCTGTTTTTTTATAATTTGACCTATTCTAATTTTTTTTAACAAATCGTTTCGTACACACACCGTTCCCGTAGCAATACAGTTTCCTTTAATTAAACTATCTAATATATTGCCAGTTGGAACCGTATTATTCCCCCACACATCTTCAAGTATTTTTTTATCTGTTAAACAAGAAAAACTAGAATGCACCAGGCCATAATCGGGATTGGCCTGCAAAAAATCTATCTGTTTTTGTAATTTAAAAGGGTCTGTCCAGTAATCATCACCTTCGCATAATGCTACATATTTTCCTGTGCATGCCAATTCCGATCGGTGATCATTCTCGCATGCTCCAACATTATTATCGCTGCTTATTACTTTTATAATTTCAGGATATTTATTGGCATATTCCTTAACAATTTCCAAAGTATGGTCGGTACTACAATCTTCTGCAATAATATATTCAAATGAGAAGTTCGTTTTCTGTTTCATAACCCCTTCTATACACTGGGCAATGTATTCCTGATGATTGTAAGTTATTGTTTTAACACTCACCAATGGTTTTTCCATATCTATTTATCAAAAAATATCAATAATATGATTGAGCTTACTTTTTATGAAGATCATGATTCCTGTTTAAATCACTTAAAACATTAACAGATATTTTGGCTGCAGACACTTCCGACATATTCTCTATTATAGAAATTATTAAATCAACAATTTCATCGGGTAGGTCTGGATAAAGTGGCAAGCAGATAATTTGTCTCGACATTTCATGTGCTACATGTAATCCTTTTGCAGATGGTAAGCTTCGGTAGGTTGGAAATTCGCTAATTAGTGGATAAAAATATCTGCGCGCAAAAATATCATGTTTTTTAAGTTCTTCGAAGACAGCATCTCGACTTTGTCCAAACTGTAATTCATCAATAAAAACAGGGAAATAAGCATAATTATAATCAATATCATCGGCAACATCCAAAAAACGGATACCAGCAATACTTTGCAAACCTTTCTTATATTTATCGGTAATGTATTTTCGTGCATCAATTACCGTATCGAAATATTTCAATTGCAATAATCCATAGGCAGCTTGCAATTCGTTCATTTTAGCGTTAATCCCTGGTCCGATTACTGTTGTTTCATTCGCAATACCGAAATTCTTAAGGTAATCGATTCTTTTTTTTGTTTTTAAATCATGACAAATAATTGCTCCTCCTTCAACTGTATTAAAAACTTTAGTAGCATGAAAACTAACAATCGATAAATCCCCATAATTAAATATACTTGAACCATTTTTACGAACCCCAAAAGCATGTGCTGCATCGTAAATTACTTTTAATCCGTATATATCCGCAAGGTTCTGAATCTGATCAACAGCACAAGGATTACCATAAACATGGACAGGCAAAATTGCTGTTGTTTGCGGACTTATTGCGGCTTCAATTTTTGCAGGATCTAAATTACAGTAATCTGGTTCTATGTCTACAAAAACAGGTTTTATATGATTCCATTTAAGCGAATGTGTAGTCGCAACAAAACTATAAGGAGTGGTAATTACCTCACCTTTTATTCGTAAACATTGTAAGGCTGCCATTAAAGCCAATGTTCCGTTTGCAAATAAACAAACATAGGGAACACCTAAATAATGTGCCAATGCTTTCTCAAATTCCTGATGATATTTGCCATTATTTGTCAACCATCTACTTTCCCAAATATCAGCTAAAAGCGGAATAAACTCGTTTAAAGGAGGCAATTGAGGTCTGGTTACTAAGATTTTACGTTTTTCCATCTTTGTGTTGGCATTAGTTCTTTAAGAATTAATAAACCATCGCTAATAGCTTCTTGTTTTGTGATAAAAGCTAGTAGCAAATACGTACCGATACCACTAAGTATCTGATATAAGAGAGTTAAAATTTGATTTTGAATTAACCAACCAAGACTCATTACAGCAGCTGTAAAAATCGTAATCAGGAATGCCTGACTCATGTCTTTTAATTGATCTGATATTGTATAGGAAATTAATTTCCCGGTAAAAAATGCATTTATAAAAAAGCTTACAAATGAGGTAAATATCTGCCCCAATATCAAGCCAATAATTCCCCATTGTAATCCAACGGCAATGGCAATAACTACAATTCCTTTTTTAATTATTTCCAGATAAAGAAATAAATCGGAACGACCTTTTACCTTTAAAATGTTAAGATTCGAAGTATGTACCGTATAAATCATTCCAGCAACACATAACAACTGAAAATAAGGAACTGTAGGCTGCCATTTGGCACCCAGAATTACGATTAATAAGGGATCAGCCATTACTGCCAATCCAATCATGAGAGGAAAATTTATAAAAACTAATAGCTTTATAAGTTTGCTAAAGCCAATGCGAAGACGCTCGTTTTCGTCCTGAATTTTCGAAAAAGCTGGAAAAGTAACATTCCCGACTACTTGCGCCAATGTTGCAACAGGAACTTGCTGAAACTTTCTTGCCTGATCATAAAACCCAAGGGCTGTAGCCGAAAACATCCGGCCAATTACCAATAAGTAAATATTCTCGAATGTTTGATTAATTAGTCCGGACAAAAGTAACTTCGAACCAAAATTAAACAGACCTTTAAACGATTGAATAGAAAATACAAAAGAAGGTTTCCAGCTACTTTTAAACCAAAACAATAAAGTTCTAAAAAAATACATTGACAGAATTTGTCCGGCTAATGCCCAAACACCAAAATTCGTGAGTGCCATTGAGATTCCGATTACTGCCGAAAACAGATTTGCAATTACCACAACCTGAGCTATGGTTCTAAAGTCCATATCAATTTTGAACTTTACAAATTGAATGAGTCCAAACGAATTAATTATTAATATTAAGCAAACAACTCTTGTTAAATTTAACAAGTGCGGAGATCTAAAAAAATCAGCAATAAGTGGAGCTGCTAAAAATAAAATAAGGTACAAAACAGAAGCTATGCTGATATTAAAAAAAAAGACTGTGGAAAAATCAACTTGTGTGGGATTCTTTTTTTGAATCAAAGCATTATCGAAACCACTATCAATAAAAGCCTGAGATATTGCTATAAATATGGCAATCATTCCCAATAAACCAAAATCTTCCGGTTCCAGCAACCTTGCTAAAACAATTTGTGATATCAGTAAAATAAACTGACTCCCAAACTTTTCTATAAAACTCCAGAAAACACCTTTAATTGTTTGGCTTTTTAAATCGGACATACTCTAGGCAACACCTCGCTCTTTAACTTCTAATGATTTTTTTATTTCCTGAACAATTCGAATACATGCCTTACCATCTCCGTAAGGATTTATAGCCTGAGCCATTTTTCGGTAAGTAAGTTCTTCTTCAAAAAGAAATTCTACCGATTCAATAATTTTTTGAGAATCGGTGCCTACTAACTTTACTGTTCCTGCGTTTAAGGCTTCGGGACGCTCTGTGGTATCTCTCATTACCAAAACTGGCTTTCCTAAAAAAGGAGCTTCCTCTTGAATTCCTCCCGAATCGGTTAATATGATATGAGACAAATTCATTAGATACACAAAAGGCAAATATTCAACAGGATCGATTAAGTAAATATTTTTACTCTTCTCTTTGCCATTTGCTAAATCATCTCCTAGAATATCGTAAACAGGCTTTTGAACGTTCGGATTTAGATGAACTGGATATACAAAATCAACATCAGGATATCTATTGGCGAGAAACTTAACAGACTCACATATATTCATAAATCCTCTCCCAAAATTTTCTCTTCTATGCCCTGTTATCAACACCATTTTTCTGGTCCGATATACCCATTCGGCAACCAAACCTGTTGGTATTCCTTTGGCTTGCAAAGCATTTACAATATTCATTACCACGCGCGACGATCGATGAATTTTTGTTAATGTTAACTGTAGAGCATCAATTACAGTATTTCCTGTTACTATAATTCTGTTTTTACTAATTCCCTCATCTAATAAATTTTTTTGAGCCATAATGGTAGGAGCAAAATGCCATTGTGCCAGGCGTCCGGTAATCTGCCGATTAGCTTCTTCGGGCCACGGTGAATACAAATTTAAAGTGCGCAATCCTGCTTCAACATGAGCAACAGGAATTTGCTGGTAATATGCAGCCAAAGCAGTAATTGAAGAACTTGTTGTATCGCCGTGCACAAGCACCAAATCGGGTTGTGCTTCTTTTAAAACATCTCTCATCCCTAATAAGACTTTTCCAGAAATATCATATAAATCCTGTCCCGATTTCATAATTTGCAAATCATAATCAGGAACTATTTCAAATAAGTTTAATACCTGATCTAACATTTCGCGATGTTGGCCGGTTACACAAACAACAGTTTCAAATTCTTCGGTATATTTTTGAAACTCTTTTACCAAAGGAGCCATTTTTATAGCTTCGGGTCGAGTTCCAAATACCAATAATACACGATATTTATTACTAGCATCCATAAGAAAAATGATTAAATTTGATTTTTTTTAAACAAGAACAAAATATATGTAGAAGTAAAAATTAGAGCTTATCAGGAAATTTTATTTCTTATTGAGTTGAATTTTACAGCCTCAACAAAAACTTCTTCTGATACCTTATCCTGATATCGGGTAACGCCACAAAAATCGAGAATTAATTTTTCTCTGGTAAAGGGTAATAGTTTAAACTCATCGTGAGCCACCAAATAAATTACAATATCAGCTTCTCCAAATGCCAATTTAAAATTGATTAATGTATATTCTTCATGATTACTAATATTAGGCTCAACCACCATTACTTCATTGTATCCTTCATCTATCACTTTTTTGACAATATACTGCGCTGGAGACTCTCTTAAATCATCAATATTAGGCTTAAAAGCCATCCCCATTATTGCAATTTTTGGATCGTAAGCATGGGTAATTTTAAATTCCAATCGGGCATTTCTAATTTTTTCTACACACCAAAAGGTTTTGTAATTATTAATTTCACGAGCTTTACCAATAATTCGGCTTTCCAACGGATATTCCGAAACAATAAAGTAAGGATCTACCGCAATACAATGTCCTCCTACTCCACAACCAGGATTTAGAATATTAACCCTTGGGTGTCGGTTCGCTAATTCTATAAGTTTCCAAACATTAATACCGGCCTTTTCGCAGATAATAGAAAGTTCGTTGGCAAAAGCAATTTGGACATCTCTGGAAGAATTCTCTACCAATTTGCACATTTCGGCAGTTTTTGAATCGGTTTTATGTAATTCACCAATTACAAATTGCCTAAAAAATTCGCAAGCCATTTCGGTCGATTCTTCGTTAATTCCTCCAATTACTCTGTCATTATTTTCCAGTTCGTAAATTATATTTCCAGGTAAAACACGTTCCGGACAATATGCGATATATATTTTATTCTCTAAATCGGGACGCACTGAATAAATTAAATTCTGTACTTTTTCGGTGGTTCCAACCGGAGATGTTGATTCAATAATAAATAAATCGCCCTCTTTTAATAAAGGAATTACAGAGTTAGCAGCCTTAATCACGTAAGAAATATCAGGCTCATGATTGCCCTTAAAAGGAGTTGGAACTGCTATGGTATAAACATCAGCTTCCATGGGGTTTGTATGGGCAGATAAAAACTCATTTTCAACAACTTGCTTTACAAGTTTATCTAAATCGGGTTCTACAATAATTATTTTTCCCTGATTTACGGCTTCAACAACTTTCAGATTTGTATCTACCCCATACACACGAATCCCACTTTTAGCAATAAGTGAGGCCGTAGGAAGTCCGATATACCCCAATCCAATTGTGGTAACTACTTCGAAATGCTTCATAAAATTCTATGGATAAATTTAAAAAACGCTTTGAACTTGCTTAATCTTATTCAATGAAATATCGGTATAAACACAAGTCCCGAGAGAATCAAATCTAATAACGATTCGATTCTTTCCCCTTATTTGTATAATTTCTCCCGTAACCCCTTTCAAGGGACCTCCAACAACTTCTACCATTTCACCTTTTTCCAGATTCTCATGACTGAGATCTACTTTCTGATTTTCATTTTCAAGAAAAAGTTGAAGTGTAAGGATTTGTTTTTCAGGTATGGGCACAGCTTTGCCACCGAAAGTTACATATCGAACCGCATAATTTGAATTTACAACGTCGTAATATTCTCTTTCGCTAACCTTTACAAATAAGTACGATCTTAGCAAAGGTTCTTCAACCCATTTAGATCGATCGCTCCACTGACGGAGCTGTTTTTTTAAAGGAAGGTAGCACTCAATACTTTTTGAGCACAATTCTTTGTAGAGCCTTTTTTCAGCACGCGATTTTGTATAAATCGCATGCCAAAAATATGGCCTTTTTAAGGCTTGCATGGTTGATTGAGTTAAGGTTTATACTAGTGAATGAACTACTTAAAAAATAACTAAAATTGATGAGATGGTTGAAGTCTCTTTTTCATTATTTAATAAGGAGGTACGTTTACTTTTTTTCTTTAACTATCGGCATAGCTTCGCTTCCTCGGTTACAGAAATTAATACTGCCGATAATCCATAAATATTTCTAACAAGAAAAGTTTATTACACTTTTTTTGGGTAATTGATAGTTTTATTTTGGGTAGTAATCTTTTTTATGCAAAAATGATATTTTCATTCTTACATAGCATTAGAAAATACACCTTCGTATTTTTTCTAATTGTAAATAAAATTTCGGGACATTTAGGGAATTGAACAAATTTGATTGGCAATTACTTAGATTTAATCTAAGTAATTTTGGTGAGAGGTTAATCTAAGCTGACCAATCTACATTTTAACCTGATTACCAATAATTAATAAAACTTAAACTCTCCTATTTTGTTTATTATATTTTAAATACCTCCCACTTACACCACTAATAACACATTGTACAACTTATAGTTAGGCTTCAATATAACCAAATACTATTAATCATAGTTTAAATATATAGCTTATTTCTTATTGGGCATCAACTACTGCAATACAAACCATATTCACAATTTCCCGAACAGAACTTTCCAAAGGAACAATATGAATTGACTTATTCATTCCTAACAAAATTGGACCAATAGCCTCTGCTCCACCAATTTCCTGCATCATTTTATAGGCTATATTTCCACTGCTTAAATTCGGAAAAATAATGGTATTTACCTTTCGCCAGCCTAATTTTGAAAATGGGAACATCTTTGTTCGCAAATCAGCATTCAAAGCAAAATTCATTTGAATATCTCCATCAACAATTAACTCGGGATATTGATGATGCAAAATTTCAACTGCTTTTTGAACCCGGGTTGGACTACCTGTTCGTATTGATCCATAATTAGAATAAGAAACCATAGCAATTACCGGATCGATATTAAACTTTCGAACCGCTTCCGCTGTTAGTAAAGTTGTATCGACCAAAGTTTGTGCGTCAGGACGAGGACTTACGGTTGTATCCGAAAAGAAAATTGGTCCCTGACTGGTCATTAACAAATACATTCCTGCAATGTGATTTATATCTGATTTTATTCCTACAGTTTGAATTGCCGGACGAATGGTGTCAGCATATTTCGAAGTTGATCCACTAATAAATGCATCGGCCTCCCCAGTTTCAACCATCATAGCACCAAAATAGTTACGATCGTTCATTTTATCGATAGCCTCTGTAAAAGTTAATCCCTTACGATTTCTCTTACGAAACAATATTTTTGCATACTCTTCTCTTCTCGTTCTCTCCTCTATCGATCTCCAATTAATAATTGGAACATCACCTAAATCCAGTTCATTTTCTTTTATAACTTTACTGATATATTCCTGATCACCCAACAAAATAGGTCTGGCGATACCTTCATTAAGAACAGTTTGTGCAGCTTTTAAAATCCTAAAACTACTTCCTTCGGCAAATACCACTCGTTTAGGATTTCGTTTTGCTTTATCTGTTAATGCCCGTAGAAGCTTATTATCTCGCCCCATTCGCTTTTCCAATTCCATTTTATAAGCATTCCAATCGTGAATTGATGAATGGGCAATTCCAGAATCCATTGCAGCCTTAGCTACTGCCGGCGCAACAACTGTAAGCAGTCGGGGATCTAAAGGTTTCGGAATGATATAGTCCTTCCCAAAATTTAAATTTATTTCCTGATATGCTGTATTTACCATATCAGGAACATCCTCTTTGGCTAATCCGGCTATTGCTTTTACTGCGGCTATTTTCATTTCCTCGTTAATACCACTGGCTTTTACATCTAAAGCACCTCTAAAAATAAATGGAAAACCCAAGACATTATTTACCTGATTAGGATGATCCGATCGGCCGGTAGCCATTATTAAATCATCACGGACATTCATGGCTTTCTCATAAGTAATTTCAGGATTTGGATTCGCCAATGCAAATACAATTGGTCTACTGGCCATATTTTTTACCATCTCAGGTTTTAAAACATTAGCTACCGATAATCCTAAAAACATATCAGCACCTTTTATAGCATCTTTTAAAGTGTAAACATCTTTCGAACTTGCAAATTCCTTTTTTACATCGCTTAAATTGGCTCTCGATTTATGAATTACACCCTTACTATCGACCATTACTATATTTTGCTTTTTTATACCCAATGAAATATACAAACGAGTACATGCCACAGCCGCCGCTCCGGCTCCATTTACCACTAGCTTAATCTCACTTAACTTTTTTTTCTGTAAGCCTACAGCATTTAATAAAGCCGCAGCCGAAATAATAGCTGTTCCATGCTGATCGTCGTGCATTACCGGAATATCAAGTTCTTTTTTAAGCTTATCTTCTATGGCAAAACATTCGGGTGCCTTAATATCTTCCAGGTTAATTCCGCCAAAGGTAGGAGCAATTCCTTTTACAATTTTAACAAACTCATCTACATCTTTTGTATCAACCTCGATATCGAATACATCGATATCGGCAAACACTTTAAAAAGCAAGCCCTTTCCTTCCATAACAGGTTTTCCTGCTGCAGCACCAATATCTCCCAAACCAAGTACTGCTGTACCATTTGAAATTACTGCCACCAAATTTCCTTTTGCTGTATACTTATAAATATTTTTAGGATTAGCCTCTATCTCAAGGCAGGGTTCTGCTACTCCTGGCGAATAGGCAAGCGATAAATCTAATTGTGTAGAATAAGATTTGGTAGGGATTACCTCAATTTTCCCTGGCCGATTTCCTTCGTGATACCGTAATGCATCCTCTTTGGTAAACTTAGCCATGATTAGTAAATTTGGATGTAATTAATTCTTTGCAAAACGCAGATAAGGCGATAAACACCCTGAAAGAGAACTAATAGACTAATTCCTATGTTTAGGCAGGTATAAAACTAAGAACCTGACTTCTAAATAAAGATTATTTTTATCTACCTATAATTTCTGCCATTTTTTTTAAAGAAAAAAGCCAAATCGAAAAAACTTCAAGGAATGTGATCAATAATTTGAAATACTTAAACGCCTAGCCCTCTAGTAGTGAAAAGAGAAACTTCACAATTAAAACATCGAAAGATTATAAGCTTTTCTTTTGGGTTAGTGACTAGTCAATGAGGTATTATCACAAAAAAGCTCCACAAAAAATTGTGGAGCTCATTATATAGAATCTAATCGATCTTATTTTTTAGGTGCTTTAAAACCTTTTTGTTTTGCAGCATCTTCCAAACGTTGTTGGAATTTCGATTTCTTAACTGGCTTTTTCTTGTTAGCTTCTAACATTGCCAATACTTTTTCATCGTCAACTAAATATTTACGAATTGCCCATGTTTGAACAACAGTAAATAAGGTTGCAATAAAGTAGTAGTAAGAAAGACCCGATGCATAATTATTGAACCAGAACAAGAACATTAGAGGCATCATATACATCATGGTTTGCATACCAGGCATTTGTTGCGAAGTTTGCATCTGACTATTCATGCGAGTATAAATTAAGTTGGTTGCTGCCATTAACAAACAGAACAAACTAACATGATCTCCATACCATGGAATATCCCAAGGTAAACTCACAATTGAATCGTATGATGATAAATCTGTAGCCCACAAGAAGCTCTTTTGTCGCAACTCGATAGATGATGGAAAGAATCGGAACAGAGCAATTAAAATCGGGAACTGTACCACCATTGGCAAACATCCACCCATTGGATTTACGCCGGCTTTCTTATATAATGCCATGGTTGCCTGCTGGCGTTCCATTGCTTTATCTTTTGGTATTCTTTCGTTTATTTCATCGATTTGTGGTTTCAATACCTTCATTTTAGCTGTCGACATATACGACTTATAAGTAAGTGGTGCTAAAATCAATTTTATAACAATGGTCAAAATCAGGATAATGATACCGTAATTCATGATATACTTCTCCAGGAAGTTGAAAATAGGAATTACAAACCACTTGTTTACCCAGGCAAACATTTTCCATCCTAAATCAACCAATGAGTGAAGTTCAATATCCTTACCATATTCTCTTAAAGTTTTGTATTTATTAGGACCAAAATAAAAACTCATTGGGTAGTTTTCTAATTGAGATCCCTGATAAGGTAATGAAATGGCAGCAGAAAAGTTTTTCAGGATTGGAGAAGTTTCCTCCATATCAACTGATTTAAATTCGATTCCTTTGAAAGCTTCATCAGCAATTAAAACTGATGAGAAAAACTGTTGCTTAAAACCAATCCACTTTACTTTTGTACTTACGCTCTCTTCTTTTTCTCCTGATGCAGAAAGAGATTCCACATCATCTTCGAAGAATTTATAATACAATGCAGTATATTGATTTTCGAACTTACGTCCTTTTTCCTTACTTGGAATATCGGCAGCCCAGTTAAAAGTTAAATCTCTTTGATTCAAAGATATTACATCCTGCATTCCTACAACATTGATATCAAAACCAACTTTATACGAATCGGGCTCTAGAGTATATTTGTATTCGATATATTTTCCCTCGCCAGCAGATAAACGCATGCTAACAACCTGTTCGGCAGTAGAAGCATCAACAGTTTTAAGAGCTTTTACAGGAACAAAAAATAAATCCTGAGTATTTAGTGCTTTGTTTTCGGCATAAAATGTCAATCCAAATTTAGAATTCTTTTCGCCCCAAAGCATCAATTTCTTAGCATCATGAGTTTTATAATCTTTCAACTCAACATTTGCAATTTTACCTCCTAGCGTATTAATGCTAAGTTTTACCAACTTGTTCTCAAGAGTAATAATCTCTTCTTTTTGTTGAACTGCTCCTGCAAATGCGCCATAAGTTTTTTGAAGAGCTACAGTATCTTCTTTTTGTTCGGCATACTGCTTTTTCAATCCTTCAATTCTTGCAGCTTCAAGTTTCTCATCGCGCAAGCGTTCAACACTTGCAATGGAATCTCTTGTTTTCATGGCCTTGATCTCTTCATCAGAAGGTTTTGTCAGGTATGTATACCCAAGCAAAATTGCTCCAATGATCACCAAACCCCAAATCGAATTTTTATCCATTTCTTCTATTTAGTTTCTTAATCAATTTTTATAGTCCTTACTCACTCATTGCTGCTTTCACAAAATCTACAAACAATGGTTGTGGATTAATTACTGTACTTTTATATTCTGGGTGGAATTGCACTCCAACAAACCATTTGTGAGTATCTAATTCAACAATTTCAACCAAACCTGTATCTGGATTCATTCCAACAGATTTCATTCCTGCTGCTTCGAATTGCTCCAAATACTCATTATTAAATTCGTAACGATGGCGATGACGCTCTGAGATTTCTTTTTTCCCATAAGCCTTTATTGCTTTCGATCCATCTTTTAAAATACAATCGTAAGCTCCTAATCGCATGGTACCCCCTTTTTCGGTTACATTTTTTTGCTCTTCCATTAAGTTGATAACCGGATGTGGAGTTTTCGGATTCATTTCCAGTGAATCGGCTTCCTCTAATTTCAATACATTTCGGGCATACTCAATAACTGCAACCTGCATACCTAAACATATTCCTAAAAATGGAATATTATTTTCACGAGCATATTTTACAGCTAAAATTTTTCCTTCAAGTCCTCGGTGACCAAACCCCGGAGCAACTAGAATTCCTTTCAAATCCTTAAGTTCATCCTGATAATTCTTATCGCTTAATTTCTCAGAATGAATCCATTGAATTTTTACCTTACATTCATTTACCGATCCGGCATGAATAAATGATTCGGCAATAGACTTATAAGCATCATGTAGTTCTACATACTTACCAACTAATCCTATTTTCACTTCTGATTTTGGATTTTGCAAGCGGGTAAGAAACTTAGTCCATTCCTTTAGTTTAGGCTCTTTTTTAAGGTCAAGTCCAAGCTTTTCACAAACTGTTTTATCAAGCTCTTCTTCACGCATTTTTAATGGCACCTCGTAAATCGTCGACACATCGATAGACTGAATAACAGCCTTAGGTTCAACATTACAAAACAATGCAACCTTACGACGAACATCACTAGGTAATTCATGTTCGGTTCTTAACACCAAAACTTCTGGCTGAACGCCTGTTTCCAATAAAGACTTAACAGAATGCTGCGTTGGCTTTGTTTTTAGCTCACCTGATGCTGCCAAATAAGGTACCAATGTTAAGTGAATGACAAGAGCATCGCGACCCAATTCCCATTTTAGCTGACGCACAGCCTCGATATATGGTAATGATTCAATATCTCCCACAGTTCCGCCAATTTCGGTAATTACAACATCAAATTTCTGCTTTGTGCCAAGCATTTTAATGTTTCGTTTAATCTCATCGGTTATGTGAGGAATAATTTGAACTGTTTTCCCTAAAAAATCACCTTTTCTCTCTTTATTAATTACGTTGCGGTAAATTCTTCCTGTTGTAACATTATTAGCCTGAGAAGTAGGTGCATTCGTAAAACGTTCGTAGTGTCCTAAGTCCAAATCTGTTTCTGCGCCATCGTCGGTTACAAAACATTCACCGTGCTCATACGGATTTAATGTTCCCGGATCGACATTCAAATAAGGGTCCAATTTTTGGTTTGTAACGGAATACCCTCTGGCCTGCAGTAACTTAGCCAATGAAGATGCAATAATTCCTTTTCCCAATGATGAGGTAACCCCACCTGTAACGAAGATGTATTTGGTTGTTGACACTTTTCTATACGTTTTACTGGATTAATAAAGCAGCAAAAGTAGTCATTTTATAGTTTTTTAAGAAACAATTTTAATGTTTCAAATCATGAATCCACGAATAATTAAATTTTAAGCACTTAGCAAGTTCTTTTTTTCACTTTATGCGGAAATAAAAGTTCTAACTAATTTATCAATCACAAAAAAAAGAACATTCTATATTATTTACAAGAATGTTCTTTATAATTCATTTAAATATTTAGGAAACTAATCCATCTATCACTTTCAGTTTTTGGTTTAACAGATTTAAATTTTGCTTTCCTTTTTCTATTTTCTCTTTAATATCTGCAACAACACTCGAATTTTTCGATGATGAGAAAAATCCCACATTATTTTCCCAAAGAGCAATATCACTTTCAAGCTGCCTAATTTTATTAGCTATTTTATTTCTTTCAATAATAATTTTATCTTCAGAATTATTCATATCAAGAAAGGCATCAATCTTAGACTTAAACTTTTGAAGTTCAACATTCTCACCATCCATTTTCATTTTATCGTACACAAGATTAATAGCTTTTCGGAAAGCTTCCTGTATTCGATCTTTCTTCTTGTAAGGGACGTATCCTATTTGCGACCACTCTTTTTGAAATTTACGAAGAGCATTTAAATTATCTTCGTTATTTTCCGATAATTCAAATTCTTTGATCTGTTCAATTAATGCTTCTTTACTTTTTAAATTATCGAGCTGATCGGTATCTGCATTATTGAAATGTTCAGACTTATTATCAAAAAACTTATCGCAAGCGGCACGAAACCTCCCCCATAAATCATCAGAAAATTTTCTTGGAACTGGTCCTATTTTTTTCCATTGTTTTTGTATCGTAATTAGCTTATCTGTTGTTTCCTTCCAGTCTTCGCTATCCTGAAGGCTTTCTGCGGTTTCACAAAGTTCACTTTTCTTGGTCAGATTCTCATTGAGCTTCTCTTTTAGCACCATATAAAAATCTCGTTTCCTATCGAAATACAAATCGCAGGCAGCACGAAATCTCTGATAAATACTATTATTATCTTTTTTAGGTGCAAAACCAATTGTTCTCCAAACTTTCTGAAGCTCTATAATTTCTTTAGATGTAGCATTCCACTCTTTATGCGATTCTATTTTTCGGTTCGCAATTTCTTCTGCCTTTTCACAAAGCACTACTTTCTTTTCAAGGTTCTCTTTTTGTTCAGATTTTAATCCTTCATAAAAACCTTGATGTTTACGATTAATAATGGTTGTTGTCTCTTTAAATCGTGCCCAAAGTGCTTCCTTATCTTCGCGAGGCACTGGTCCAATTTCCCTCCACTGCTCATGAAATTTTTGAAGTGTATTAAATGCTTTTACAATAGACTCCTCGTTTAATAATTTTTCAGCTTCTTCGCATAATTTGATTTTCGAAGCCATATTCTTCTTTAAATCTAAATCGCGAAGCTCTTTGTTAATTTTTATATAGTCGTAAAAGTTCTCGACATGATGGTGATAATTATCCCACAAATTTTTTAATGCCTGTTGAGGAACCATACCAATCTCATGCCATTGCTTTTGTAATGCTCTAAATTCATGAAATGTTTTGTCGAAGGCTTCTTTTCGATTTACCAGATCTTTAATATCCTCGATAATTTGATATTTTTTCTTAAGATTTTCTTCTTTTTCATGCTCCAGATTACGAGTAATCTCCGATTTTTTTTGCTTGTATTTTTGCAGCAACTCTTTAATTTGTTTCTCTACCTCGCCTTCATCATAAGAAAATTCCTCCTCTTTGCCTCCACCTTCAATAAATTTAGTCCTAAGCAGAGCAACTTCCTCATTATGTTTCTTAAAGAAATTCAGTTTTATACCTGCAACCTTATCTTTTATATCTATCAAAGAATCATTCTCTAGCAAGAGCACCAGCCTATCGCGTAGTTCACTTTTCTCCATTAAACTATAATCTGGTTCTTTTTGTAGTTCTGACTCACCTTCTTTTTCTTCTTGCAAACTTTCATGATCACCTTCTTTTTGATCGGTTTTTTCTGATACCTGATCATCTTTAGAAGCGGAATCTTCATTAACTAGTTTTTCTTCCACTTTCTCCTCTTTATCAGATTCGGTAAACTTAGCTTGCTCTTCAACATTCTCATTTAATTCATTCTCTTGAGAGGGATTTGATAGATCTTGTGCTTTCATGTAATTTGAGTTAGATTAGGATTTCGAAAGAACGAAGTCCCGCGTTAACAATACAACCTTAAAGGAATTCTTTTTACACTTTCTTACGAATTTAACTAATTATGTGCTAATCCTCAAAGTTTTTCAAGTTTTTTATTACTTAAAAACAAAGAGGTTCACACAGATATGCGAACCTCTTAACTAAAACAAACTAATTAATTACACTAATACTTATTATTTGCATTAAATTTTACTTATTTCATAACAATATATATAGTATTCAATAAACTATTTTACCTCTATGTTCTGAACCTCTGGCTCTACTTTTTCAACTTTTGGAAGTACAACATTTAATATTCCATCTTTAACTTCGGCCGAAATATTATTTTTATTTACAGCATCAGCTAATTTAAAATTGCGTTCTACTTTTTTAATACCAAATTCTTTACGTAAGAATTTGGTATCGGTCTGCTGTTCTTTTTTCTCTCCTGAAATTTTTAAGAATCCATCTTCAACGTTTATACTAATCTCTTTTTTAGATAATCCAGGAATAGCCATCTCGATAAGATAATAGTTTTCTTCCTCAATAATATTTGTTGCCGGATGAAAACCAGACTCTCTCTCAGCTGCATTTTTAAAACTATCCTTTGTTTCTCTAAATAATTGATTCATTAATTGATTTGTAAAAAAATCACCAGGTCTTGAATATCTTAAAACTGTCATAACTTAAATCTCCTTTTACTTTATTTATTCGGTTCCGGATTCCGATATTTTTTTAATTATTTTCAGAAATCATTAATCAATGTCTGTGCCGTTTGAATTTTAAACTATTTTCGACAGTAAAATAAAATATTTAATGCCATACTGACTGCAAAATACACCTACACCATGACTATATGTCATTAAATATCTATTTTTAATGAGATTTTTTATTTCCTTGCAACACAAGCATGGGTTATATACTTTTACAGAAAATTTAAAAAAAATGAGAATCGATATACTAACTGTTGTACCCGAATTACTGAAAAGTCCTTTAAATCATTCTATAATCCAGAGAGCCAAAGACAAAGGCGTAGTTGAAATACACATTCATAACATTCGTGATTTTTCGGAAGATAAGCACAATAAAGTTGATGATTATGCTTTTAGTGGAGGTGCTGGAATGGTGATGCGTCTTGAGCCTGTGGTAAAATGTATTGAACACCTAAGCGAACAGAGAAAATATGATGAAATTATTTTCACAACACCCGATGGTGATCAGTACAATCAAAAAACAGCTAACAACTTATCCTTAAAAGAAAACATTATGATTCTCTGTGGACACTATAAAGGTATCGACCAAAGAATTAGAGATCACTTTATCAGTAAAGAAATATCCATAGGAGATTTTGTGCTTACAGGAGGTGAATTAGCTGCTGCTATTATAACCGACAGTGTAGTTCGCTTAATACCAGGAGCGATGAGCGATGAAACGTCGGCACTAACCGATTCTTTTCAGGATAATCTTTTATCGCCACCAATTTATACCAGACCTGCAGAATTTCGAGGCTGGAGAGTTCCAGATATTTTATTGTCGGGAGATCATAAAAAAATTGAAAAATGGCAAGAGGAACAAGCCTATTTACGAACAAAAAAACTTCGTCCCGACTTACTTAAGGACTAAAATAAAAAAGCTTCCTAATGGAAGCTTTTTTATTTTAACAATTAATAATTTGTTGCTTTCTTTTCGAAATAAGCTTGTGGATGTTCGCAAGCAGGACACATTTTAGGAGATTTAGTTCCTTCATGAACATATCCGCAATTACGACAATACCATTCTTCCTTTTCTTCTGATTCAAAAACTTTTTCAGCCTCAAGATTTGCAAGAAGTTTCAAATATCTTTGCTCATGCATTTTTTCAACCTTAGAGATTAACTTATATGCTGTTGCAATTTTCTTAAAACCTTCTTCTTCCGCAACTCTTGCAAATTCAGGGTACAAATCGGTATATTCTTCGTTCTCACCTGCAGCTGCAGCTTTTAAATTTTCTGCTGTTGTTCCAATTACACCTGCAGGAAAAGCAGCAGTAATTTCAACTTCACCACCTTCTAAAAATTTAAAAAATCTTTTAGCATGCTGCATTTCCTGCTCTGCCGTTTCCATAAAAATAGCTGAAATTTGCTCGTAACCTTCTTTCTTAGCTTGTTTTGCAAAATAGGTATATCTGCTTCTAGCCTGAGATTCTCCTGCAAATGATTTCAAAAGATTCTTCTCTGTCTGTGTACCTTTTATACTTTCGCTCATAGTTTTAATTTATTGATTTTAATTTCACCTACACGAATGTCTATAATTTTTCAAAGATTAAAAACAGATTCTCTATATTTTTAATTAATTTATATTCAATACAAAATACCTAAGCAAAAATAGATAACAACTTACTTTTAAATAAATCTGATTAGAGAAATAAATAAAAATATCTTCATTCTAGTTTAAACCCCTTTTAATCCACACCTCCCTTTTACAAAAAAGCATTACTTTTCAACATACCCCCTTAAATTAAAACCTTTGCACTTAAAAAAATACATTTTATTTAAATAAACCCCCTTGAAAATGATGTCTCATTAAAATATTTTTATACTTTTGACAAGGCAACCCCATAATGATTAGGGATGAAATAAAAATTAGTTGATTCATGCTAGCACCTGCCCCTCGAAAAAAGGGGTAGGTGTTACTTTTAACTAAAAAAACAAAAACCACAATTTTTAGATATAACTATTACTATTATTTATTAATCCTAAAATGTATTACTATGTTGAAAGCTAAAAAAATTATCACCTTAATTTTCGGAATAATCCTATTTATAGGAAATGCAAAAGCCCAGGAAGGCGAATTAACATTCGGAGCTGATTTAATGAGCAGGTATGTATGGAGAGGAACACAATTTTCAACCGGTCCTGTAATTCAGCCAGGAGTAGAATATAGCAAAGGTGGATTTGCAATTGGCGCATGGGGTTCATACTCACAAAATGGCAGCGCAGATGGTGCCGAGGCTGATCTTTATATGTCCTACACATTTGCAGACGATTTATTTACCGCTACTGTTACCGATTACTTTTTTCCAACGGATGAAATTGCTATGAATAATAGCTATTTTGACTTTAAAAAAGCATCAACAGGCCATATACTAGAAGGAACACTTGCCTTTAACGGAAGCGAAGGATTTCCTATAAGCATAATGGCAGCAATGAACTTTTGGGGAGCTGATCAAGATGCCAACGGCGATCAGCAATATTCATTATATATTGAACTTGGACACAGTTTTACCTATAAAGAAATTGGCATTGATGTATTTGCAGGTTTTACACCAATTGATGCCGACGAAGAAAAAGGTGAATCTGGATTTTACGGCGAAACAGCAGGATTTGTAAATATGGGATTTACAGCCTCAAAAGAAATAAGTATCACAGAAAAATTTTCACTACCCCTATCAGCATCAGTAATTGCTAACCCAATGGCTGAAAATTTATTCCTTGTTTTAGGAGTATCATTTTAATTGTATTAGTTTTTACCAATTTTAGATTATTAGTTTAGGAAAAGAAAGGGCATTCAAAAAATTTTGAATGCCCTTCTTACTATCTATATCCTTACAACTTATGGAATTCGTATAAATTTATGTGCCTGCAATGAAATATTCCATTTCGGATTATTTTTCACATACTCTACAATTGGCTTTACATTATGAACATACCTACTCCATTCCGATTGCAAATACAACAAACAATCATCACCAACATTCTTTACCAACTCTTCAGCCCATTCAAAATCTTTTTCCAGATCGTAAATAATCACCTTCAACTCATTTGCTTTTTGGTAGGACGACGGCACTGGCAATATATTACGCTTTGGCGACAAACAAATCCAATCCCATTCACCACTTATTTCATAGGCGCCCGAAGTCTCTAAAAAGTTCTCAATCTTGTGCTTTTTGAGTTCCGTACACAAAGGCTTTAAATTATATAAGGAAGGTTCCCCTCCCGTTACAACAACAGCTTTTGCTGGTGACTCAACTGCTTTTCGAACAACCTCTTCCACCGAAATTAAACGATGCTCTGCCGGATTCCATGAAATCTTACTATCGCACCACCGGCAACCGATATCACAGCCACCAATTCTTATGAAGTAAGCAGGCTTACCCGTGTGGTACCCTTCCCCTTGTATGGTATAGAAATCCTCAACTAGAGGTAAATCTGTTCCTTTATCGAATAATTCTTTGTACTTGTCTTTCAAAACGTTCTTCTTAACCAATTAAAACCCTAAATTTTGGCTGTTTAGTAAACTGGCTTGCAAAATCACACGCTTTTTAAGGATTTCAAAATCAAAGCGCAAGATTATTTTACAGTCAACATTCTACAATCATTAAATAGAGCGAAATCTCATATCTACTACGATAATTAAAAGCAAACACATTTTTCTACTATATTTTTAATATTTTTAACTATCGTAATTAGCCTAATAACTTATGAAAAATAAAATCCTTTATATATTTGTTGTCTTACTTTTATTTACTTCATGTTCGGATAGCAACACAAAGAATATTTCCTCAATTGACAATACCAAAAAACAGATAACTATATTTTGCGTTAATGATGTTCATGGTAAGATTGAAAATTTCTCAAAAATTAAATATATTGTCGATCAGGAAAAAGAACAGAGCAATGTGATTCTTGTTAGTGCAGGTGATTTATTTTCAGGTAATCCTGTTGTAGATAATCATCCCCAGAAAGGATATCCTATAATAGATTTAATGAATAAAATTGGTTTTGATGTTGCGGTTTTTGGTAACCACGAATTTGATTATGGTACTGATTTTCTGAAAGACAGAATGGAACAATCGGAATTTAAATGGGTGTGTGCGAATGTTGACACCGACACTAGTGAATTACCAGAACCAAATGAATATGTAAGCATTATAAAAGACAATATTAAACTTACATTTTTAGGACTTGTGGAGACCAATGGTAAAAAGAATGCCACAATTCCTTCCACTCATCCATGGAGGGTGGAAAATCTATCATTCTATCGTCCTGAAAATGTTGTATCTCTATATTCGAACATAAAAAAGGAGGAAAATTCGGATCTGTATATTTGCCTAAGTCATTTAGGCGATGATGGAAACAACAATATTTTGGGAGACAATCAATTGGCAAGTAAATTTCCTTATTTTGACCTGATAATTGGTGGACATTCTCATGCAAAAGTTAACCGAACTGTCAATGGTATTCCTATTTTCCAATCGGGAAGTTATTTAAACTATCTGGGAAAAATTGAACTCTCGGTAATCAATAAAAAAATAGAAAACATACAATTTGAATTAATAGACCTTAACAAATACAATCAGTCAGACTCTGACATGAAGTCTATTATTGAGACCTACAACAATCAATCTTACCTCTCAGATGTTATTGGTTATTCAAACAAGTATCATCAAAAAAATCAGGTTGGTTGTTTCTATACCGATGCTTTGCGCTCTCAACTGCAAGTTGATATTTGTTTTCAAAATACTGGTGGAATAAGATCAAGCTTAAACGAAGGCGATATTACCAAAAAAGAAGTATATGAAATATCGCCATTTAACAACGGAACAGTTATTTATGAAATGAGTGTACTAGAAATAAAAAATTTTCTAAAAGAGAGCGGATCTGGCTTTTACTACTCAGGAGTTACTTTAAATCAGCAAGATAAAAACATTATCATTAAAGATCTGCAAGGACAAGCTCTCGCCGACCAAACAATTTTAAAAGTTGGCTTAAACGATTATATACCAGCTGTGCATGATGATTATTTCCCTGAGAATAGAGACCGACAGAATCAAACTGATACAGAAACCATTATCTCTTACCTTATGAGCTTAAACAATGAGATAGATTATCCGGCTTGCGACAGGTATTTTAGAATGCAATAATAAAATTGAATTCTGTAAAATTAATTTTTCCATTGTTCCCACTCTACTCTATAAATACTTTGTGGCTGATTTGTTTTTTCTGTACAAATAAAAAGAGAGTCGTTTTCTCCATAAACAATCCCTTCGGTTTGCGCTCCTCCTAAAGGGCTCATATCTACCCATGTTTTATTTCCACTAAAAAACTCAGTTCCCTTATAATCTGTTAACAAATACATGTAGGTTTTAAAATCTTTATAACCTATTAATGATACCTGTTTACCATCTGAGGAAATATCGGCTCCAGTTACCATAAATCCTGTATTAAACTCGGTTTTAGGACTTAGCTTATGGTGCCCTTTTGTTTTTGGCATCACATACATTCGGGTTTTATAATTGGCCCAATTTTTCGAAAATAAATACAAGGAATCACCGTAGGAAAAAAAAGCCTCACAATCAAAATCATGATTGTGCTTACGCTTCTCAAAATTATGCTGATCGGCCCATTCGAAAGTTAAAACATCGGCAGTAAGTTCTATGTTTTGCTCTTCTGTTAATTGTGATTTTGCAACACGCAACACTCTTAAATCTTTTCTACGACCGTAATTATTTCCAAATTCTCCGATATAAAAATATTCTGAATCGTCGGTTAAATCTTCCCAATCTGCATTGTTTATATTCTTAATGTGTACTGTTCTTTGAAGCTTTCCGGATTTATTATAGGCATATAATTCGGGCTCACAACCGCTATCATTATTCACCCAAAAAAGCTTATCATACCAAACTATTCCCGATTGTTCATCTACCTTTTCGGATAAAGTATTACTTAACAAAACAGGTTGATAAGCACTTATTTTTTTAGACATAAGTTCAAGTCCGGATTCTGCTTCCGAATTTGATTTACGAGAACAATAATTACAAGAAGTAAGACAAAATTGCAATATCAGTAAGCTAAGTACGATTAGATTTTTCATGTTTTGTATTTTTATATTCATCACAAAACTGAACAAAAAAATTGACTTTATCAATCATTCACAAACTGATATTCAAACTTTTATTACCAATAAATTTTCAGCATTTTTTCATCCTGTATTAAAGTACATTAGACCATTTTTGGGGATAAATAACGCCTAAGCAATTCATACAACAAAGCTTCATTAATAGGTTTCGGAATATAATCAATAAAACCGGCTTCAATTATATCTTTCTTATCATTACTAAGAGCATAGGCTGTTTGTGCAATAATAGGAATATTAGGTTTTGTATTTGATATTCTGCGAGATGCCTCATAACCATCCATTAAAGGCATTTTTATATCCATTAATATTAATTCGATTGACGATTCAGAATTAACCAAACGAACGCCCTCTTTCCCATTTTTTGCCCAAAGAACCTTGGCCGAAGTTGAACTCAGCATCTCATTTATTAATAAATAATTGAATTCTACATCCTCAACCACCAAAATAGTTTTTCCACTTAAACTGGGTGGCTTTACTTTTGATTCCCTAGGCTGTTCATGCTTGTTAACAACGACATCAAATAACTTAAAATAGAACGTTGATCCTTTTCCCTCTTCCGATTCTAACCAAATTTCTCCATTCATTAAATCAGAAATTTCTTTACAAATCGCTAAACCTAAACCTACCCCCGATTGAATAGAACCCATAGAATCTTCAATTTGTCGAAAAACATCAAAAATTACACGCCTATGTTCATCTTTTATCCCGATTCCCGTATCGGATACACTAAACAAAACATCATTTCCCATAACCCGGTAAGTATACTCAATATCTCCCTGCTCAGTGTACTTAATTGCATTATTAAGAAAATTCGTAAGTAGCTGCAGCAACTTAGTTTTATCAGCTTTAATAAAAACTTCAGAATTTGAAAAGCTAAACATCTTAGCAGCAAGATTTGTTTTATTATGCTTTTTAAGCTGAGATTTTAAATATTGCTGAAGGGTTGAATAGAATTCAGATAATGAAAATTCAACCTCCTCTAATCTGGCTTCTTTTGCCTGCAACAAGGACACATCAAAAATTGATTCAATAATATTAAGCAGATGTTTTCCACTTGAATTAATAATTTTATTCCATTTCTGGTAATTTTCATTATTTATATCCTTTTCTACCAAACCACTAAAGCCAATAATTGCATTTAATGGTGTTCTTAACTCATGCGACATTGAAGCTAAAAATGCAGATTTTAACCGATCACTTTCTTCTGCCTTTTCCTTTGCAATTATTAATTGCTCTTCGAAGTTTCTACGATAAAATACTCCAGCTAACAAATCAGCAAAAGTATAAAGAAGATAAAAATCGGTTTTATTCAAACCTGCATTAGACTGCAATACTTCAAACCCGATAAAACCAAGTAATTGTTCTTGATAAAAAATTGGCAAATACAATCCTGACTTCTCCTGTTTGTTTATTCCAAAAGCAAGAAGAGCCTCTTTAGGCAGATCAGCTATAGATGATATATATATTTGCTCATGATTTTCGAATTTACGAATCCACCAATGCAATAAGCCTTTAGGAATTTCTTTTTGCTCTCCTAAGACATTTGGCACATTTTCTCTACACCATTCGTGAGAGTTAACTGCATTCGAATTATAATTGTCTAAAAGAAAAATATAGCTCCTATCTGCATAAAGAATTTCTGAAATACTCTGCAAAGCTCTATCAATTACTTTATCGAACTTATTAATGTCAGAACTTATTAATTCCTTAGAAACACTACTAATCAGTTTTTCAATTTGCGATCTATGCTTCAACTTTGCGGCAGCTTTCTTTTGTTCACTTACATCCCGCACAATTGACTGAATAAATTTCTCTCCATTTAATTCTATTATACTGGCATAGAGTACAACAGGAAATATTTCTCCAGACTTAGTTAAGTGCCTGGTTTCAAAACGAACCTGACCAAAATTTTTAAGCGATCTTCTTATTCTCTCTAATTCGGCTCCACTTAACTCACCCTGCTTGATTAAATTAGAAGGAGATAAGTTTAGAAACTCCTGTCTGGTGTATCCATAACGATGAATGGCCATATCATTAACCTCAACAAAAGTTTGAAATACCGATTCTTTCCAAGGGTGTACAAAAACTGCCTGATTTAAAGAATTAAACAATAATCGATACTTAGCTTCGCGGGATTCTATATCTTCCTGAGCTTGTTTCCGATCTGTAATGTCACTAATATATCCTTCAATAAACAAAATTTTATTAGATGTATCTTTTATAGTAAGACCTTGTTCATAAACCCATTTTAGCTTGCCTTTTTTTGTTAAAACCCTATACTCAACACTAAATCTCTCGTTGGCAAGCATTGCCTTATTTATAACTTCCTCAACATTTTTTCTGTCTTCAGGATATATCAAATCTCCAAATGATATAAAAGAGTTATTAAGTAGTTCATCAGCTTTATAACCAGTTAAATTATAAACTCCATCACTAAGAAAAAGCATGGTCCAATTTTTATCGGCCAAGCATCGATATACTATCCCATTCAAATTCCCCATTAATGTGGAATGTTGTCTTTTTGCTTCCTCTATTTTTTGTTCTGACTTTTTAGTAGCGGTAACATCTCTTATAATTGCTGTAATTTCACCATTCTCATTCCAGCTCATTCTAATCTCGAAAAATAGCTTTTTACTATTAGGCCAGATATTTTGATACTCAAAAACAAATAACTCTTTGTTACTTTTCAACTGATCTTGCTTATCAGTAAAAAACTGATAAAAATCAGGTTTAAATAATAATTTAACATTCTTTCCTATAACTGCCTTATCAACCAAAAATAATTTTAAATCCTCACCATGAAAGTCTAAAAGTTTTCCATGTTTATCAATTCTTATAATACAATCAGGAATAGTTCTTAACAAAGCTTTAGATCTGGCCATATTATCAGCCAATAACTCATCCATTTTAATTCTATCGCTGATATCCTCGAAAACAGTATAAACCATTTCAACTTGTCCCAAATGATCAATTAAAGGAATTGCAGTTAGGTTTATCCATACATAACACTGACTTACATAGTTATAAACCCCCATAAGCTCATTAGCAATTTCTTTACCGCTTTTGAACACTTTTTTAGCTGGATGCATACTTCCTGTCATCGAGGTACCATCCTTATAAATATTTTTTACGGCAGGTTCAAAACTCTCTATATTTAGAAGTCTACTATTAGATACCCCTAATATATTTGAGGCAGCAGCGTTGGCATAAATAATTTTACCCATTTGATTTCGGCAAATAACACCAAGCCCAGTATACTTAAAAAGCAATTCGTAATTACTTACAGAATGGGCATTATGGAAATCTTGAGCATATCGTTTTTTCTCTTTCCGAAGTTGTTCCAATTCCTTTTCCAGAACTTCAATTTTCTTCTTGTAGTTTAGAACATTCTTATCTGATTTATCTAAGCAGTTATGATGATATTGTTTTGTCATATCTTTATATCTTATCAACTTACAATTTCATACCTCATTAGTTAAAAGTAAGTTACAAAATTTTTTAAGATATTCAAATCTGTATTTCTTTTACGTATTTTTATATATAATATTCAGAGGTATGTTTAATTTCTTTAATAACAAATGTGCTGTTTAAAACACCAATATTCTTAATTTTAGACAATTTATAACGAACAAATTCATGATATTCTTCCAGACTTCGAACATGAATTTTTAGAATAAAATCGACCTGGCCAGCCATGTGATAGCACTCCTGAACTTCTTTTAAATTTTGTATTTGTGTTTCAAACTCATCAATAAATGCCTCGTCGTGATATCTCATTGAAACCTGACAGATTGCTGTTACGCTTCTTTCAATTCTTTTTTTATCGAGAATAGCAACATATTTCTTTATAAATCCCTGATTTTCAAGCCTTCTAATTCTTTCATATACCGGCGATACTGTAATATTTAACATGCCAGCAATTTCTTTTGCTGTCTTTTTCGAATCATTCTGAAGTATTCGCAAAATGGTTTTATCGGTTTGATCTAGGTTTTCCATAAAAGAAATTTTTACTCCTATTTATAACGTTTGCATAAAGCTTTAGCTGATTTTACTCCTAACACCTACAATATCGGTAATTTTTACTTATTTTCTACAAATATGTATGAAATATATTGGAAAAGCATTTACTTTACTATCAAATAATACTGAAAACAACAACAACACTAAATATTATCTGGCTATTTTAGCTAACACAAAACACAACAACAAACAACAAAGCACTTAACTAACAATTAAGACTAATTTTAACGCCTTCATTTATCGGAAATGAAGGCGTTCTTCTTTGAGATATACTCATATTTATCCATAAAAAATGCGCTCTTTATCAGGCGCATTTTTCATTTTATAAACTTAGTTATTTAGAAAATTCGTAGGCATCTGTTTTTCCTTTTTTAATTGCTGGAATTCCTTCGATCATCCAAATAGGTGCAGGTTTTCCTTTTAAATAATAATCGAAAAACTGCATAGTTCTAACTGATAAGTCCATTCTGTTGGGACGCTTTTTTAGGTTATGGGCTTCGTTATTATAGGAAAGCATCCAACATGGTTTTTGCAATCGTCGCATGGCAACAAATAATTCTATTCCCTGATACCAGGGTACAGCACCATCATTATCATTATGCATAATTAACAATGGAGTTTTTATTTTAGGAGCAAAAAAGATCGGAGAATTCTCAATGTACTGCAAAGTACTGTTCCATAAAGTACCTCCAATTCTACTCTGTGTTCTTTCGTACTGAAACATACGACTCATACCACTTCCCCAACGCATTCCACCATAAGCCGAAGTCATATTACTTACCGGTGCTCCTGCCATAGCACACTTAAATAAATCGGTTCTTGTAACCAGATATGCAATTTGGTATCCGCCCCAACTTTGACCTTGCAATGCAATATTTTCCTTATCAATAAATTTATACCTATCCATCATAGCTAGTGTACCTGTAACAACTGCACTATAAGCCGATTCGCCCGGATATCCAACTTTTGGATAAGTAATATCTGGCATAAACACAAGATATCCGTTACTAACGCAATAAGAAGGATTTATGATAGACCAATTAGGTCGTGGAACATGATGACTATGCATACGATCCGATGTTCTTTCGTAAAAATAAACCAACATAGGATACTTCTTATTTGGATCAAAATTTTCAGGCTTATAAAGTAATCCCTGTAATTGTTCACCATCACCGGATGTCCAGTCTACCAGCTCAACATCTCCCCATAAATATTTACTCTGCTGAGGATTAGCATCCGACACTTGTTTTTGTGATGTTAAACTTATGTTACTGGTCCATAAATTAGGATATTCCTTAAAAGTAGATCGTTTCCAAATTAAACGATCAGCATTTTTTGCTTTTTTAAGACTTCGGTAACTTACATCCTTAAAAACAAATTCTGTTGGATCTTCCTCATTTTCCAACCTAAAAAAGCCTGATTTCTTATTGTATTCATGAAATGCACTTAACAAAATAGGTTTGGTGATATCAACAAATAAATCTTCTTCATCGAATTTTACATAGTCGAATCGAATTTTATTTCGTCTTCCATATCCATTGGTTAAATTAATAGCTCCGGTTTTCCCGCTGGGATCGAGCATCCAAAGATCATATCGATCCTGAACAATCACTTTTTTATCTCCTTTGGTCCAGCCAACCAATCCGTAGGGCGATGGATCGCTTGGAGTATCATGTTTTTCGTCGTAAAATGCAGCTTTAACTTTTTTATTCAAAGCTATTTTCTTTTTCGATTCTATTTGATAAGAATACCAAATACTATCCTGAGTCTCGAACCAAATCATATACTTCTGATCGGGAGAAATACTCACATCAGAATTTTTCTTTTTTAAAATCAGCTCTCTTTTTCCCGTTTCCTGATTTACTAAATAATAATCGGAATACCAATCGTCCCAGGAAGTCAATATCTGATATGGTAATTCTGAACTTCCCAAAGCCAAATTTGAATTGCCATTATCATATAATTTAAGATTCGGCATTTCTTTTTGCCCCAACTGAACTACCTTATCATCCTGAGTATGATAGACTGCTAAGTAAGTTCGTTTTTTCTCTTTTTTAGCTTGTAATTTTTGTTGTGGTTGCAGTAAAGGATCTTTCCAATTCCAAATATCTACACTATATCTTTCCTCATCCAGCAAACTATCCTTAGATTCATTTATTGGCTTAGGTGCAACCCCAAAAAACATTTTATTTCCGTTACGGGAAAAGTAAATTTTTCCGTTCTCGCTCACTGTCCAATTGTCCTGAATTTCGCGATTTAATGTATCTACAATAATTTTTGCTTCAGTTTTAGAATCTGCATAAAAAAGATTGTAGCATTTGTTTTTTAATGTATCTGCAGAAAAAATAAAACTTAACTTCTCTCCATTGGGCGAAATTGTAGTTTTTTTGGCGCTTCCTTCTTTTTCAAAAATTAATTTTGCTTCCTCTGATTTGCCCACAAATTTATGAACAGAAGCGATTTGGATACTATCGCCCTTCGATTGAATAAAACTTACTGCATTCCCATTTCTGGATAAAGCATAATCGCTAACATTCATATATCTGAACTCTTTTCCCGATTTATAATTTTTAATCAGCAGTTCACCTTTTTCCAACTTGTCTTTCTTCTTATTCTTTCTTTTCTTATCTTTCTTTTTTAGTGGCAATTCAGTCGAATCTTTTTGTAAAGTATCCGCAATTTCCTTTGGCATATCCAGTAAAAAAGCCATCCAATCGCCTTTTTCTTTTGGCATTTGAAACGATTTAAGATTTGAGAATTTAGTCAACTCCCCATTCGACAAGTTCCAAATTGCCAATGAATCTTTTGGCAGATCCTTTTTATCAACTTTATCGAGTTTAGCCTGACGAAGGGTATCGTATTGCGCTTTAATTTTAAAACTTAACACATCAGCATCAGGAGAAAATTTAGCATCATATCCTCTGGCAATAGAATCTTTTTTATCGCTTGCTACTTCGTATAGATATAAAAAACCATCGCCTTTTTGCGGATTAACTTCGTAACAAATCCATTTCCCGTTGTTAGAAACTTGCTGATTTATCAAATTCTTCCATCCATCATAATCAGAATGATTAAGCGGTACTTTTTTTGTCTGAGCCATCATCTGTATAGAAAGTGTACAGATAATAAAGCAGGTTATAAATCTTTTCATAGTATTTGTGTTGATTCTGTTTTGGCTACTTATCGTTTACATATAAAAAACGGGTTTAACAAATCCTTTTTATTATAGCTAAGTTCTAAATTCGAATTAATGTGCAAAACCTTTCCTCCCGAAGCAGCTACAATAGCATGTCCTGCGGCAATATCCCATTCCATAGTTGGAGCAAAGCGCGGATAGATATTAGCCTCATTTTCAGCTACCATACACAACTTTAAGGAACTTCCTTTCGAAATCATTTCTACCCGAGAATTATCCTTTTTTAAATTTTCGATAAAACTCTGAGTGTCAACATTCATATGAGAACGGGAACCTACAACAATCAGGCCTTCTCTTTTCTTATCGAAGGGCATTTTATTGGAAAATTTTACCAGATCATCAAAATTCTGCTTCCAATCTTCAATATCATCGGTACGAAAAGCACCTAAATCCTTATCTGCAAAATACAACTGACGATAAACTGGAACATATATTACTCCTGCAACAGGTTTTCCTTCATCAATTAATGCAATGTTTACGGTAAATTCATCGTTTCTTTTTATAAATTCTTTGGTTCCATCAAGGGGATCAACAATCCAACACTGCTTCCATAATTTTCGCTCTTCGTAATTGGCATGAACTCCCTCTTCGCTCAAAACGGGAATCCCTAAGTTATCAATAAGTGATACAATTGCCTTGTGTGCCCGCTGATCGGCAATCGTTAGCGGACTATCATCCGATTTTAATTGCACTTCGAAATCATCAGAATGATAAACGTCTAAAATCTTTTTGCCTGCTTTCAGCGATGCTAAAATTGCTGTAAAAAGGAGTTCTTTTCTTTTACTAAAATTCATGTATAAGTTTTCTAATCTACTTAAGTAGAAAGTAATAATATCGACTAATAAAAATAAATAACTGACAGTATTAAAACTGTAACAATCATATAAATAATTGTTAATGGGAATCCTATTTTAAAGAAATCTTTAAATGAATATCCTCCTGGTCCGTATACCATTAAGTTGGTTTGATATCCAATAGGAGTCATAAAATTAGCTGCTGCTGCAAAGGCTACAATTAATACAAATGGTTCCGGATTTAAATGTAAACTTAAAGCCATGGTTAATGAAATAGGAAATACAATGGCTACTGCTGCTTTATTGGTAATATAAGCTGCCAAAACTGAGGTAATCAGATAAATTCCAAATAAAACTCCAACTCGACCAAGTGGTAAAAAGACTGAAATCAACAAATCGGCGATAATTTCTGCCAATCCTGATTTTATCATTGCTGTTCCAAATGCGAGGGAAAGTGAAATTATTAGGGCCAAATTAAAATCTATCATGGTAGCAATATCTTTAGGATTCGATATTTTTAAAGCCAGCACAACAATAATCATTACAATTAATGTCATAAATAATGGAACAATATTAAGTGCCGATAAAATAACTGCCAGCACTGTTCCTCCTAATAATAATCCAATTTTATATCCTTCCTGTTTTTTAAATTCTTTTACTCTTGAGATAAAATAAAAATCCTGTATTCGGCGAGTTCGTTCTACAAAATCATCACCTCCTAATAGTAACAGAACATCGCCAGCCCGCAATTTTACTTCTCCAATTTTACCGCTCACACGACCTCCATTTCGATGTATTCCAATTACTGCGGCATCGAACTGTCCTCTAAAATTGGCCTCTTTTACTGTTTTGCTAATTAATGTTGAATTGTGCGAAATAACAATTTCTACTACCTCTAAATGTTTTTTGTGTGTTAACATACCAACGGTTGGCAATGTTAATCCTGAATTTGGAAGCACCAAATCGGCTATTGTTTCGGTATCACCCGCAAAAAGTAAACGATCCCCTTTCTCCAATCTAAAATCGTGAGAAACTGCAGCTTCTTTAACTCCCCCTCTGTTAATCTGAAACAGGTACAAGCCTTTTAAGTTTCTTAAATCGGCTTCTTCAATGGTCTTTCCAATTAAATCGGAATTTGGTTTTACGTGAGCTTCGACAATATATTTTCTGGCGTTTTCCGAAAATTCTCCTAAAACATCGCTTTTTTCTGGCAGCCATTTTTTGCTAACAATAAGTAAATAGGCCGATCCAATAAACATCATCGGAATTCCAACATAAGCAAAACTAAACATACTCAAAGAATCTAATGCCGGAATAATTTCCTGATCCTTAACCATACCATTAACAATAAGGTTTGTTGAAGTTCCGATTAATGTGATACATCCTCCTAAAATTGCCGCATACGACAATGGGATAAGCATTTTAGAAGGGGATATATTATTACGTTTGCTCCAATTGTGAACGTAAGGCATCATTACTGCTACCAATGGGGTATTGTTTAAAAACGCAGAAAAACCTCCGACCAGCAACATCATTCGAGCCATAAATTGCCGATATCCTCGTGCGTTCTGAAAGACTCGGTCGAACAGGGTTTCTACAATTCCTAAATCTCTAATGATATCGCCAATAAGCAATAACATTAAAATGACAACAACCTGATCATTGGCAAATCCACTTAAAATCTCAGATGGAGTTAAAATTCCACATATCCCCAAAACGACTACTCCAATGAGAAATGTAAATGCAGGTCCGATCCATTCTTTGTAGAATGAGATTAAAATAAATACCAATACGATTAATACAACGATCGCATCAAATGAGAGCATAGATAGATTTTTGGATAATATTCAAGTTACGAAGATACAAAAATACAATTAGACACATTACAATCCATTATCAATATGTCATACAACTTATTAGTAAAGTATGAAAAAAATTACTTTTGTACTAAACTACATAAAATTACAATGCTCAAAACTGTAAATAAACATCTGATTAAAACTTATTTTCATAAGAACATAACAATCGAACACAAGCAGTTACAGATTCCTACAAATGAGATATTAACCTATTTACAGCCTGATAAATTTAATTCCCTGTGCAAAGAAGGATGTTCAAATTTTAATAAAAAATGGACTTGTCCACCTAATTGTCCCCCTTTTACTGAGTATGCAAAAAATTTTTCACAAATTAATCTACACTTATTTTATACGCGTACCGATCAGTTTAATTTTATCGAAGCTAAAAATCGCGGTTTAAAAGCCTATAATTTTATAAAAGAAGAACTACAATCCTATTTGCACGACATCGAATCTGAAAACAACATAATGATTGCTGCAAATAGTTGTGAAATATGTTCACCCTGCGCTCTTGCTTCAGGTAAAAATTGTCCGATGCCTGAAAAAATAAGGTACAATCTGGTTGCTTTCGGTTTTAATGTAAACGCAATAATGAATGATTTATTTCAATATGAATTAAAATGGCTCGATAAAGATAAAGCTCCTGATTATATTAGTAGTCTTGCTGCGATACTACAAAAATAGCTTGCCCAAAACTTACTCCTACAAAACTATTATATTTGCAAGCGATCTTTAAATGGCAGAAATGTCATAAAATCGGCATGATGAACAATATATGCTTCGGTACTGCGCTTTACCAAATCCCCTTCACCAGCATGACTCGCAATAATATGACAAACTTCTGGCGGTAACCCGCATTGCTCGGCCAATGAAACCCCGGAAAACGGATGCCGAAGATATTTGCCATAAGCTCCCTGAACAACTTTTCCATTCTCATCGAAAACATATTCCAGTAATTTTCCAACATCGCATAATATGGCTCCCGAAATTAAAACATCCATATTAACAGGCAGTTGATCGCTAAAAAAAGCATTCATTTTTAGACCACTCTCTCTGGCAATATGAACAACACATTTTTTATGATCCATAAAGCTAACTTTTAATTCGGGATCACATAATAAAGTAAAAGGGATAAGCTTTAAATCGCCTGCAGAAAGCACGCTTTTTTTAAGTGCCAGTTCCCACACCCCTGTTGTTTTCTCTCTCAGATTCTTATCCTTAATCCAATCTAATTCGGGCCACAATTCTTTTACTGTTTCTCTCATAAGATCAATTTAAATCTAATACCAGTTGATTAGTTTATGCTAATTTTTCTATAATTGCATCGGCCATTTGCGCTGTAGAAGCAGCACCTTGATTAATTACATTCGGGTTTCCCGGCATTTTCATCATATCATAAGTTTGCACTTTACCCTCCATAATCACCTGAGCAACAGCCTTTCTTATTTTTATGGCAATTTCTTTTTCCTTAAGATAATCGAGCATCATACAGGCCGACTCTATCATTGCTATGGGATTAACAATGGAAACCGGATAATTGGCATATTTGGGAGCAGAACCATGTGTAGGTTCAAAAACGGCAAGTCCATCGTTCGACATCTGCGCACTACATGCAAAACCCAAACCTCCTATCAGGCCAGCAAAACCATCGGATACAATATCACCAAACATATTACCGGCAACAATTACCCCATAATTTTCAGGATTTTTAGTAAGCCACATCATTTGAGCATCAATATTAGTATTCCACAAATCAATTTCGGGATACTCTTTTTTTTGAATTTCCTGAGCCAATTTAAACATCATGCCCGAAGTTTCTCTGATTACGTTGGGTTTCTCGCAAACGGTAACCGACTTGTAATTGTATTGTCGGGCATAATCGAAGGCTGCATATAAAATTCTGCTTGTTGCATTTTTAGAGAAAATTCGGGTCGACACAGATAACTCCTCACGCGGAACCATTCCAAAATTCTTTACAAATTTTGGATGACTGGTTAATGCAGCATATACCACATTATCAGGATTAGACCACTCCACACCACCATACAAGCCTTCGGTATTCTGTCTAAAAATCACAACATCAACCAAGGGTTCTTCTATGGTCGTATTTCTACCACGCCGTATAAAATTTAGGGGGTTGCCCTGATAACTTTTACAAGGACGAATACAAATATCTAAATTAAAATACTGACGTAAACCCACAATCGGACTGGAATAAACAAGCCCTTTATTTTGTAAATCGGCTGCAAGCTCCTTACTTGCATCATCTTTAGGCTTTGACGTGATTGCTCCAAACAAAGCAATTTTATGTTTTTCTAATAACTTAATAGTTCGTTCGGGAAGAGGATTTCCTTCCTTGCACCAAAACTCCCAGCCAATATCAGCTTCTACATAATTGGCTTTAAACCCGGCAGCCAATAAAACTCTTTGGGTTTCTTCAACTACAACGCGACCAATACCATCGCCTGGCATGCTAACAATCGTTCTTGTTGTCATTGCTTAGTGTTTTAATGAATATGTACTAGTATATATCTATCTTAAATATAAGGAATTACACGCATTATTTAAAATAATATTTTTAGTAAATCAGATTGATCCTTTTTATTTCAGAATAAAAAACTGTTTTCCAGAAATTAAAAATTAGTACTTGTAAAAATTTTAAAAGTCATAAAAAAAGCTCCTGTTTAGGGAGCTTTATATACTAAATAATAATCATATTTTTAGTTAGCATTTCTAATGTTTAAAGGAATATTTTTGTGCAATAATCTTTTATTTTGATAAGCTGTAGTTTCAATTGCCACAAGTTTAAAATCGCCAATTAATTGCTCTCCTTTACCAATTCTTATTTTATAAACAGCAACTCCATTTTTAGTATCTATTGCCATAAATCCACGTCCATCAGCCGGAAAATATTTACCATCAATTAAATCCCCTAAATAAAACTGTACTTTCGATCTTCCATTACTTAGTTTCATTTTCAACCAATATTCTCCTGTCTCCTTTAAACGGTTGATCTTTTCTACTTTAATAACTGGCATCTTCTTTACTTTTCCTGTGTTCGACACCTCTTTTAATCCGGTAGATAATAAATTATCGAAATACATCATTTCTGATTTTAACTTACCCGACTCCCAGTATTTTCGCTGATAACCATTCTTCTTTCCTTTCTTGTACTGGGTCTCTCGATAAATTTTACCACTTTTATAATACCAAATTACTTTTCCATGTTTCATTCCATCCTGATACGGAATATCATACTGCTTTTCTCCTGATTTATAATAAGTCTGACTTATCCCAATCTTTTTACCCTTACGATAATTTACAATTGACTTAATATTACCATTCGCATAATAATATTTTTTCTCACCATCTTTAAGCTTTAAGGATTCATTTATTTTTTGATCTTCCTCCTGTATCTTTTTCTTTTGTACTTCTTGCTTAACAGTACTAAAAGTTTTTATTCCAGATGCAATAAAATCGCAAGAGTTAAAAAGCAATAATATTGAAATCAGCAAAATAGTAAGTCTCATAAATTAATTGTTTTATTGATTATTGAACAAGATGTAAAAATAAATACTGGCAAACTAATTAAATTTTCAGACCTCTACTATTTCTGAAAGTTTTCCGTAAAGAACATAGCCTTTAACCGAATTAAAACCCAATTCTTTAATCAGATTTTTATACGTAGACACCTGTTTCTGGTGAGTTTTCTCTTTCTTTTTTCCAAATTTATAATCAATAACTATTGCTTCTTTTCCTTTATAAATCACCCTGTCGGGACGGTAAATATCACCATTTCCCTTTAAGATATCTCTCTCATTCACAACAGTCCATTCTTTCGAAAACCACATTTTAACTTTCGGATTATCTAAAAGTTCGTTTGCAAATTCTTTTACCTCGTTTGCTTGATTGGAATCTAATTTCCCCTCGAACTGCAAAGCGGTAACTGCCTTATCTAAATCGTCGGCATACTCAATAAGTTGGAACAACTGATGCAGAATATTTCCTCTGCTCACAGGCGAAAATGTCTCCACAGATTCTGCTTCCGAAAAATCAAAATAATCAGCAGAATGCGATCGCAATTTTAACCTGTCATCCAAAAGCGAAGCAGGATATTCCAGCATTTTATGTTTTGCTTCTGCAGGAATACTTGCATTCTTATTTACTATTTTTCCCAATTCAAAAAACTTTCCTTCCTCGTTCCAGTTTTCAGATAAAGAAATTATTTTATCACCAAAGAAATCGGAAGAAAACTCGCTGGATTTTTGAAAAGAAAAATGCAATAAATCGGCAACCGTTTTCAATTCTTTATTATTCGTTAATGGAGAATAACTGATAAAAACCTCTTCGGCACGAGTCTGTGCCACATACAATAAATTTAAATTATCGATATACGATTGAAGTTTCTCAGTAAAATATTCCTCGTAATAAATGGTATCCTTTAAAGTACTTCCATACCTAACCGGTAATACATCTAAAACATCAAAGCCCTCTACTTTAGGCTGACACCAAAGAATATTGGTATGTCGTGTATTGTCTAAATCCCAATTGCAAAAAGGTAAAATTAAAGCTTTAAATTCCAGACCTTTCGATTTATGAACAGTCATAATTCTAATTGCATCCTGCTCGTCGGACACCGAAATTACTTCCTTATCTTTTCTCTCTTGCCAATGCAAAACAAATGAGTTTAAATCTGGGGAATCACTTTTGGTAAAGCCTAAAACAAAATCCTGAAAAGCCTCTAAAAAAGGATAATCGTGAGGATTTTTATTCAAATTAAACATTTGTATTAATCGTTCAGTTAAATCATACAAAGGCTGTCTTTTTAGCTCCGGAATATGATCAGTAAATTCACTTGGAAAAACTGATTTCGCCTCATCACTAACACTATAAATATCATCAGCTGCTAAATCGGTACTTTCCTCCACGTACAAACAAAACTCCTGACGCAAAAAACCAATATTAACCTTATCCTCAGGATAAACCAGATAATGAAGAAGATGGACTAGAAAATTTATGACCGATGAATTTTTCAGATACAATGAATCATTGGAAATCACATCATAATTAACATTTTTCATTGCTTTTTCACTGGCTCGGTAAGCCATAAGTGCATCTGCAACTAAGCCACCTTCTTTCCCATTTCTAACCAAAATAGCAATATCTCTGGCCTTATATCCATTAGCCTGTAACTCCTCTATTTTCAAAGGTAGATCTTCCAAAACAGGTTCGATCCAATCTCGTTCTGAATCTTTTTCTATAAAATGAGCTTTTACATACCCTCCAACACCCTCTTTTTTGTCTGGGTAATGCTGATACACATCTTTATAAGCATTTAAAATTTTCCCCTGCTCTTCCTGCAATGCTTCTGATATTTCATCTGGAATAGAGGCATTATAATCATTCTGCAAAATAGTTGCTCCCAGAGAAAATACGGCATTGTTAAAGTCAATTACATTTTTCGCACTTCGCCAATTGTAATTTAGACTCATGCCATTTACACCGTAACTTTCAAAATCAATATCCAACTGCTCCGACAATAATTTCCAATCCCCGTTTCGCCAGCGATAAATCGATTGCTTTACATCTCCAACTACCAGTGAATGTTGATTTTCAGCCAGTGAATTTCCAAGCAAAGGTCTAAAATTATCCCATTGCATTGATGAGGTATCCTGAAATTCGTCAATCATGAAATGCTTGTAAACATTACCAATTTTTTCGTAAATAAATGGAGAATCATTCTCTCCAATTATATTTCTCAGCAGTCTGCTGGCATCCGATAACAGAAAAATATTTTCACTTTCTGAGTACGCTCTGATTTTTTTTGACAAATCGGTTAAAATTCCCAGAGTATAAATATAACTCAAGGTTTTATCTGTTGATTTGTAGAGCATCCCCTGCTCTTCATAATATTTTATTGCATCTTTTAATAACTCATTTAATCCCGCTGAACACGCAGCTTCAACAGCTTTTTTTATTTCTGGAGATGCTTTTCCGGCATACCACTTTTTAGGAGTATCAACAGCTGATTTGGCTCTTGCTCCAGGCTCAAACTTTCCACCTTTACCCAGGTTTGTTATGTATCCTGCCACACCCGATTTACCATAGGAAAAATCAGAAACATCCAATGCATGATTCTCTATAAGCTCTTTGGCTTTCTCTCCTATTCGTGTAAAATAAGCTTCGAAATCATCTTTAATTTCTTTTAAAATTTTTCGGTATTCATTCAAAAAACCTTTATCAGATAATTTTTCAATTAGTTTTCCTGAAAAGTTCTGAAAATCTTCCTTAAAAACTTCACTTCCCAAAACCAGAATATCCTGTTTAAAATTCCAGGTTTTTCCTTCTCTTATTTTCGATTCTGCAAAGGAAGTCAACCATGCTCTCAACTGTTTATCATCATCAACATCCTGCAAAAGCAAATCGGCAACCTCATTTAAAACTCTGCCTTGATCCAACTCAATATTATAACCCATTTGCAAACCAATTTCCCGTGTAAACGAACGAACAATTTTCTGAAAAAAACTATCAATTGTTGTCACCGAAAACCGCGAATAATCGTGAAGTAAACGATTTAAAATTTCACCAGCCCTATTTTGTAATTCAGCAATACTTAAATTATTAGCTACACATAAATCTTTAGCATAAGGAGAATTTTTCCCTGAAAAAATCACATGTATTTCTTTTATAATTCTGGATTTCATTTCATCAGTAGCCTTATTGGTAAAGGTTACTGCAAGAATGCTTTTGTAATTAGATGGATCTTCGAAAACCAGTTTCAAAAACTCACCCGTTAAAGTATAGGTTTTGCCCGAACCTGCTGAAGCTCGGTATATATTAAGTTCTGACATTATGGATAATATTTAGTTCGAAAAATACTAATTATAGAAATGGATTAAGAATTAAAAGCTCATTAATATTTGAAAAACTATTAAGAAGAACAGACTCTTGAAAAAATCATATTTTTTTCACTCAAAACTTTAATTAACTTAATAAAAAATAGAGTTTAATTTTTATTAAAATAAACAAAGCAGATATTAATTTTAAATTCTCTTTATTTCCCTAGTATAAGCAAATAATTATCTTGTCTAAACTAAATTTTACATAACTTAATAAAAATATAAAACACCAAAAACTCCTTAATTAATTGGTATTGACATAGAAAACTATTTTAACTAACTTAATCTCTATTATCAAAATATTCACTTTTAAACCAACCAATTATGAAAAGATTTTTTACTCTTTTTCTTTGTTTTATATTTATTGCAGGTACTGCTTATAGTCAAAACCGGGAAATTAATACCGAAGGTAAATACAAAGGTGTTATTCATGTAAAATTTGCACCTAAAGAAGTTAAAAAAGTAGATGCCCTAAATCAAATTCTACTGGATGCAAAAAAAATAAAACTAAAACAAAAACCAGAATTTGTAACTACCAACATCAGAAATCTGGATAGAGTTAACGAAAAATTTAAGGCACACAAGATGAAAAGAGTTTACCGTGATGCCGGTAAATTTGAAGATCGTCACCGAAAATTTGGTTTGCACCTATGGTACGAAATAGAGTTTAACTCAAATACTCCCGTAAAACAATTAATTGAATCCTATCAAAATGTAGCAGAAATTTCTGTTGCAGAGGGAGTACATGCTACAAAAATGATAGGCGCTGAAAATGGAAAAAAAATTGAACCTACAGCATTGCCTACCGGAACCAACGATCCTCTGTTTGGAGATCAGTGGCATTACGAAAATACCGGACAAAACGAAGGTACTGCAGGAGCTGATATTAGCCTGCTGGAAGCCTGGCAAATTGAAACCGGTAACTCTAATGTAATTGTTGCTATTGAAGATGGTGGAGTAGATTTCGATCATGTAGATTTAGCTGCGAATATGTGGATAAATAGTGGTGAAGTTCCTGGAAATGGAATTGACGACGATAACAATGGATATGTGGATGATATTTATGGTTATAACTTTGGAGATGACACTGGGGATATTTATGTTGGTGATCATGGTACTCACGTTGCAGGAACCGTAGCTGCCGTTAATAATAATGGTATTGGTGTAAGTGGAATTGCCGGTGGTAGCGGTAATAATGATGGTGTCAAGCTAATGTCATGTAATGTTTTTGGAGCCTCAAGTGGTGGTTTTGCTGAAGCTTTTACTTATGCGGCCGATAATGGAGCTGTTATCTCTCAAAATAGCTGGAGTTACTCTTATCCTTATCAATACGATCAGGCTGTTCTTGATGGAATAGACTATTTTATTGCCAATGCAGGTGGTAACGGTGCACCTATGAATGGTGGAATCGTAATTTTTGCCGCAGGTAACGATAATTCTCAAAGCAGATATTATCCTGCTTATTACGATAAGGTTATGGCTGTTGCTGCAACTAATAAAAACGATGTAAGATCCTATTACTCGAATTATGGCGATTGGGTTGATATTGCCGCTCCAGGTGGAGAGTTAGAAACTACTAACGAAGATCCTACAGCTGTTCATAGTACATTCCCTGACGATCAGTATGGAGTATTTCAAGGAACATCAATGGCTTGTCCTCATGTATCAGGAGTTGCAGCTCTAATCGTATCCAAGTATGCTGGAAACATAACTCCGAGCGAGGTATGGAACAAACTTGTTGACAATACTGATCCTATTGACGATTTACAAAGCTCAAGATATGCTGGCAAATTAGGTAGCGGAAGGTTAAATGCATACAAAGCACTTAGCGGCGACAATTTACCATCTGTTCCATCAGGATTAACAGCAACAAATATTACACAAACTTCTTTTACTATTGAATGGAATACCGTGAGTGGTGCTACTTCCTACGATTTACAAATTCGTGAACAGGGAGAAAGCTGGACAACTTACAACACAAGTGAACTAAGCTATAACTATTCAGGTGCTACTGCGGGTACAACTTATGAATATCAGGTAAGAGCAAATAATGATTCAGGCTCAAGTTCATATTCTGCCATAGCAACACTTACAACCGAAGAAGCTCCAACTCCTCCCGATACACCAACTAACCTAGCTGCTACTGATATTACCTATAACTCTATGACCATTAGCTGGGATGCTGTTACAAATGCTGTTGATTATGATCTTGACATTCGTCCTGAAGGAGGAGAATGGACTACAATTACTCAAGCAGAAATTACTTATGCTCACACATCATTAAGCGCAGAAACAACTTATCAGATTAAAGTAAGAGCCAATAATGCAGAAGGCTCAAGCGATTATACAGCAATAGTAGCAGCAACAACTTTGGAAGCTCCTTCGGCACCAGATACTCCTGCTAACCTATTGGCTTCGGATATTACCTATAACTCCATGACCATTAGCTGGGATGCATCAGTGGATGCCGACAGCTACGAACTAAATGTTCGCCCTAATGGTGAAACATGGACAAGTATTGAGCAAACAGGAACCTCCTACAGTTATACCGGACTAAACGCTGAAACTATTTATGAATTTAGAGTTTTGGCAAAAAATAATAATGGTTCGAGCGACTATTCTGATATTGCTCAGGCAACTACTCTGGAAGCTCCTTCTGCACCGGCTACTCCCGAAAATTTAATAGCTTCGGATATTACCTATTACTCCATGACTATTAGTTGGGATGCATCAGTGGATGCCGACAGTTACGAATTAAATGTTCGACCAAAAGGTGAAGCATGGACAAGTATCGAGCAAGTAGGCACCTCTTACAATTATACAGAACTTAGCGCTGAAACTACTTATGAATTTAGAGTATTGGCAAAAAATGACATAGGCGCAAGTGCTTTTACTTCAACGACTGAAGTAAGCACACTTCAAGCTCCTCCGGCTCCTGAAACTCCTGCTAACCTAATAGCTTCGGCAATTACCTATAACTCTATGACCATTAGCTGGGATGGCTCGGAAGATGCAAACAACTATGACTTACAAGTACGGGCTACTGGTGAAAGCTGGACTACAATTAATCAAACTGCTACTTCATATAATTATACCGGACTTAGTGGCGCAACTACCTACGAATTTCAGGTAAGAGCGAATAATGATTTTGGTTCGAGTGCCTACTCTGCTATTGTAAGCGCAGAAACACTTTCAGAACCTACCGTTCCAGGAATCCCTGAAAATGTAGTTGCCAGCAATATAACCTACAACTCATTTACAATTAACTGGAATGATGTAGACGATGCTGATAATTACGATGTAGATATTCGGATATCAGGTGGAAGCTGGGAATCAACTAATACTATTTCTACTTCATATGACTTTAGTCCTGCCGAAGCGAATTCTGATTATGAATTTAGAGTACGAGCAAACAATAATGTTGGAAATGGAGAATATTCGGTTGTAGGTACGCTAACAACCAATCCTATTCCTGTTCCTGAAACTCCTACAGGCTTAAGTGCATCTAATATTACTGCCAGTTCGTTTACTTTAAGTTGGAATGCAATGGAGTTTGCAGATAATTACGATATTCAAATTCGGGAATCTGGTGCTGCCTGGGAATCATTCTCAAGCTCATCTACTAACTTCGATTATATAGGGGCAAGTGCCGAAACAAGCTATGAATATCAACTTAGAGCAACCAACTCTTCTGGAGAAAGCGAATACACTCCTATTCAATCAGTAACTACACTGGAAGATTCTCCAACACCCGAATATTGTGAATCTTATGCTAAAGATACCAGATATCAGTACATCGATTTGGTAGAAATTGCAAATATGAGCAATCCATCGGGCGACGATGGTGGATATGGAGATTATACAGGCTTAATTGCAGATGTTAATCCTGGTGGAAGCTATGTTTTAAACTTTTCGTTGGCTTACAAATCAAGAACTTATTTAAGCCATTGGAAAATATACATTGATTTTAACCGCGATGGAACTTTTAGCAAGGATGAAAATATTGTTTCAGGATATGCAATAAGCAGTGGAACTTATTCGACCAATGTCTTAGTTCCTGCCGATGCAGCTTTAGGACATACAAGAATGAGAGTTATCTTAAAACACAGAAGAGGCGCTGCCGATGCTTGTCAGATATTCAGTCAGGGTGAGGTTGAAGATTATACCATTAACATTTCAAATACAACACAAAATCTTGCTACTAAAACTATGGCTTTAGGCTTATCTCTAAGCGAAACGCCTCCTGTTGAAGAACTAAAAGTATATCCAAATCCGGCTAAAGACTATGTGAATCTTTACATTCAGGGAAATATTCAATCTCGGGTTCGTATTACTACAATTACGGGTAAAACCATTAAACTGATGACTTTGAATATGGAGAATAATAACATTGATGTTTCGGAACTACCTTCAGGCATGTATTTTATTTCGATTGAAGATGGAGAAGAAGTTGTAACTAAAAAATTACTTAAACTATAAATTAGATAAATCATAGTGGAAAGGCAGATGTAATACATCTGCCTTTTTTATACACACTCTAATTCTGCAACCTTTTTAATTGCCTTACGTTCCTTATAATATAAACTCTCTATTTATTGATTTTATCAATATTGCTCAAAAATTCTTTTCAGTTTAAATAACATACTTATGAAGAATTTACTGATTTTAATAGTAACAATGCTCCTGTTAAGCTCCTGTGGTACTTATTCATCATTTAACAATGAAAAGACCGAAGACAAAGCAATAATCAGTACAGATAGTAGCGAATATGAGCTTGTAATTTTAGACCTTCGCTTCGAAAGCTGGTTTGCAACTCATAACTTGCTTGCAGCTGCACATTCTAAAGAGTATTATAAAAATTGGAATGAAAGATATATCTTAGAATGGAACAGATTGTATCTAAAGGGACATCCTTATTTTGAAAATTTAATTGATTTCAGTCCAATGGAAGATTATGGTTTTGATGTAAACTACAAACTCTATCATTATTTCCTTTTTGTAGAAGATAAAACAGGAATTAATCTGGTACAGCGTGGAAAATAAAGCATAAAAAAACGGAAGAATTAAAAAATAGTTCTTCCGTTTTTTTATTTTTAGATCGATTAAAATTTATATGCTAAACCGATTCCTACAATTTCCTTAAACTGAATTCTAGGTCCTTTATTTAATCCCTCATCGTTAACATAGTCAACATCATCATCGTAAACTAATGATGTATTAATAGTCGCCGTTAAGAAATCATTAACCTTCATATTTACCATTACTTCCCAGGTTACATCGATATTTCCAAAATTCTCAGAATAGTTCGTGAACAAGTCTAAAGTACTTTTTAGATTTACATTTTTCATGATATCCTTATTCAGAGCCATTTTGGTAAATGCACCAAACTCACCTCTGAATTTATCTCCCGGATCAACACCAAAAGCTCCGGCATCTGATAAATCATCATCGTTAACAATTGTCATTTTAGAAGTTACAGGAGACAAATAAGCTGAAAATATTTCATTAGGCTTGTAATCCATACCAAGTGAGAAAGTAACATAAGCTGGAGCTAGAAAATTTGAAACCTTCACATCTGAATCAGCATCGCTACTTGCATAGTTATAACCTTTGGCAAACTGAGTTTTAAAATCGAATAAAGCCGAATAAAACCAGTGTCCACCATTTTTATAACCATATTTCGATGTATAATCAATTTTATCAATACTCTTACGAACTCCTTCGTCGCCTTGTTTTACCAAACCATACTCTAATTTCATAGTATTCTCCCAACTATTTTTACCTTTATTATAGTTAGCAAAAAGATCTAACAAAGCATTGGTAGAAATAGCATTATCGCCACCACCCGACCAATTTGTTAATGATGTTTGCGAAAAGGTAAGAGAAGCCATCCCGCCTTTTTTCCAATACGAAGTATCTTGTTTCTCCTGTGCTACGGCAATAAATCCTAGCATTACAGCAAATAATAATAGTGCAATTTTTCTCATTTTATTAAATTTTAGTTTTAGTTATTTAATATGAATAGGGTCAATTTTATCTTCAAATTTAAAACGAAGTTAACTCTTTTTACCTTTTCAAAATACTTTCATAAAAAAAAATATTATAGAAAATAGCAATTGATTGTTAAAGATAATCTATGAACTTATAATTGAAGCAATTCGCATTACTCATTCCCTAATTTACAAAATTTTACCTATTCACAATCTGTTTTACATCTGTCTTTTTATAATCGGTTTTATCAATTGACTATTGCACACAAACAAACTATTATATAGATCTTTAAGCTAATCAAACCCACCTAAAATTATTCTTATAATTAAAAGATAAAACTGCAATAAGTAGCAAAGACATAAATATCAGTAAATATTTAAAATCAAATACATAAAACTCATATCCTATATTCGTTTTATAGTAATGATTTAACACTTCTATAAACTTAAATTTTGGCCTTAACTTACATCATAAAAATATCTGCTTTGTACTTATTTTTTGAGACTTGTCCCCTAAACAAAAAATGAATACTTTTGTCAGCTGAAAACAGGAGAATTAAATTGATGAAGAAAAAAGTTGTAATCGGATTATCGGGAGGAGTTGACTCAAGCGTTGCTGCTCATTTATTAATTGAGCAAGGCTACGAAGTAGAAGCACTGTTCATGCAAAACTGGAATGACACAGTTGGATTAAAATCGGAAGAATGTCCGTTCGAAGAAGATGTTCTATTTGCGCAAATGGTTGCCAAAAAATTGGGTATTCCTTTTCATTTTGTAGATTTGAGCACTGAATATCGCGCTCAGGTAATTGACTATATGTTTGCCGAATACGAGAAAGGAAAAACACCAAACCCCGATGTACTTTGTAATCGCGAGATTAAATTCGATGTTTTCCTAAAAAAAGCGTTAGAATTGGGCGCCGATTACGTTGCAACAGGACATTACTGCCAAAAAGAAACCATTGTAAAAGATGGAAAAGAAATATACCGACTAATTGCTGGTGAAGATAAAAACAAAGATCAGTCTTACTTTTTATGCCAGCTTTCGCAAGAACAACTTTCAAAAGCTATGTTTCCAATCGGACACATTGAAAAACCTGAAGTGAGAGAAATCGCCCGCCGGGAAAAAATGGCTTCGGCAGAGAAAAAAGATTCTCAGGGAATTTGTTTTGTCGGTAAGGTAGATTTACCTGTTTTTCTTCAACAAAAATTAAAAGCCAAAAAAGGAAAAATTATAGAAATAACAGCTGATAAAGCTCATGAAATTATCCCACAATCAACAGCTTTAGAAGACATTGCACAACCCTATCAATTTTCACCTGAAATGGGATCTGAAGTAGGAACTCACAATGGTGCTCATTTCTTTACGGTAGGTCAACGCAGAGGTTTAAATGTTGGAGGTAAGGTAGAACCTTTATTTGTAATTGGAACCGATGTGGTAAAAAATATTGTTTACGTTGGAATGGGACACGAACATCCGTTGCTAATGCGGAAAGCTCTGTTTATCCCGAAAAAAGAAATTCATTTTATTCGTGAAGATTTGCGTCCTACTGAGAATTGCGAAAGGAGATACGATATCAGAATTCGCTATCGTCAGCCATTGCAAGGTGGAAACATTCATTTTAAAGAAGAAGGATTATACATCCATTTTGATGAACCACAACGTGCCATTGTTGCCGGACAATTTGCTGCCTGGTACGATAAAGGTGAGCTAATTGGTTCTGGAGTTATTGATTAAACCTGAAAAAAACCATAAAATTAAAGCCGTTTTGTTGTAACAAAACGGCTTTAATTTTATATTTAATTCTGCTTACTCTTTCAATTTCTTATTTACATATACGAAGAATTCCACCGCTGCAATAAACAGTAAGGTATAGCCGAACAATTCACTTCCCTCCTCAACTGCATTTTTCACCCAACGTTGCACAGGCTCTAGTTGCTCAACTTCGAACAAGGCTCTCCATACTTTTTTGGTTCCGAATAATCGCGAGAATACAAATACACTTAAGAATCCAGCAATAAATGTTCCAAATGCCGGAGTGGTAAAAAACTCTTCGAGATTCTCCCAGATTTGCTTTTTCTTCTTAAAAACAAGAAATACGGCAACAAGCAAAACTATCATTGCCAATGGAAACCATGCACCATGATAAATCTGATCGAAGTACACATCCAACTCGCGAATAAACGCTACGAAAGCTCCCCCTCCAAACAGATAAGAAATGGCTTTGTGATTTTTAGAACGTACACCTACCAGAATAAAAGTTAAACTGGTAAGTAACAAATAAAGCTCCTGCAACAGCTCGGTTTGCGAAGCTTCACCAAATTTTCCTCCATCAATCAAAATACCTGCATCGCTTTTAATGATTAATGCCGATGCTACCACAGGAATGGCATACAATACCACTCGTACTGCTGCAAAAATTATCGGTTTCAAATTCATCTTATAATATTTTAATAATCTAATAGTCGTAAAATAAAACGACCAATAATTCTATTTTTACAATCCTTTCTCTTTTCCAGAGAAAATACTTAAGCCTGCTTAAATAGATAATTTGTTTCTACAATTCGTAGTTACTAATTATCTGTTCTGCCTTTTTTAGTTGCTCTGGTTTACCCAAATCGAACCAAAGATCCGACTGATCGGCGAAAGCCAGCATTTTTTCATTTTTTGCCAATCGCAAATATAAATCGATAATAGAAAATTTCCCATTTTCATCAATTAAATCGAACAGTTTAAAATCGACCAGATGAATACCACTAAAAGCCAATGGATGCGATTGATTCATATCGCTACGTGCCACTTTCGTTTCTCCTGTTTTGCAATTTTTCCAGCCTGTTAACTGATTATCATTATTAAAATAAAGATAACGACTACTTTCTCTCTTCCGCATTACCATACTCACTAAAGCTTCCGATTTTAGATGACTTTCTATTAACTGATTCAGATCAATAGAAGAAAGAATATCTACATTATAAATTAAAATGGATTCATTGGGAATAAATAAATCTCTAGCCTTTTTCAAACCTCCACCAGTATCCAATAATTCGTTTCGTTCATCGGATATGCGAATATCAAGACCAAAATTATTGTTCTCCGTTAAGAATAACTCTATTAAATCGGCAAAATGATGTACGTTAATTACAATTCGATCGACACCCAAATCTTTTAACTTTAAAATGGCTCGCTCTAAAAGAGATTTTCCTGCTAATTCCACCAAAGCTTTAGGCTTAGAATTAGTATATGGCTTAAGACGAGTTCCCAATCCGGCCGCAAATATCATTGCATTTAACATCTTGTTTAATTAAGAATTATAAATTAATAATGAAGAATTTTTATTCTCAAGAAACTTGCAATCACTTTTTCTTTGGTTTACAAAGTTTCTTTATATTTTTAGCTACTCTGTTGCATTTTTTGCACACAAAATTAGCGGAGTCGCATACCTTCTCCGCATATTCCTGTGGCGATAATTTACAACGTTTCTTTGCCATATTAATTGCCTTCTATCTCCCTTTCGATATGACGCAGAGTAACATTAACATCGAATTTTTCGCGTAAATGCTTCGCCAGACTTTCGGCCGAAAATACCGAACGGTGACGACCTCCGGTACAGCCAAAACTCACCTGTAAATTTTGAAATTTTCTGCTAATATATTTATCCACACTCATATCTACAATATTGAAAACTGAATGTAGAAACTCATCCATTTCCGATTTCTCTTTGAAAAAATCAATCACTGGCTGATCTTTTCCTGTCATCTCTACATATTCCTGATATCGCCCGGGATTATGAATAGCACGACAATCAAAAACAAAACCACCACCATTGGTTGTTTTATCCAAAGGAATTCCTCTACGATACGAAAAGCTGTTGATTTCAACATGTAGTTTTACCTCATCCTCTCTCCCAACATGTTGCAAAAATTCAGAATTAATTACTTCTCGTAGAGCTTTGCTTAACTCTGGTAATTCAACTGGAATATCCATTCTTTCTAAAATAGTTTCCAAATTTTTAAGAGCAAAAGGAATAGACTTTAAAAAGTGCTCCTTGCGCTCATAAAAACCTCTAAACCCATAAGCTCCCATTGCCTGCATGATACGTATAAGCACATATCCCTGAAAAAAGGAACGGAAGGATTTTGGATCTACTTCCTGAACTTTTTTGACTTCCTGAAGATAATGCTCTAGTAATTCATCGCGCACATCCTGCGGTAAATCTGCTTTTGCATCGTATAACAAAGATGCCAAATCGTATTGCAAGGCTCCTTTTCTGCCTCCCTGATAATCGATAAACCATGGTTCACCGTTTACCAGCATCACATTTCGGGACTGAAAATCACGATATAAAAAATATTCTCTTGGTGCTTCTAAAAGGTAATCAGAGAATTTCTGAAAATCATTTTCCAGCAACTGTTCATCAAAAGGAATTTTTGCAAGTTTCAGAAAATAATATTTAAAATAGTGCAAATCCCAAATCATGGATTGCTTATCGAAACTATCACGAGGATAACAAGCCGAATAATCTAGGCCATCGCCACCTTCTACCTGAAAACGTACCAATTGAGTGATTATTTTTTTATAAATAATCACCAAATCATTCGCAAAACCTTCTCCTACACGAAGGTGAAGAATATAATCGAACAAGGTGGTGTTTCCTAAATCCTGTAAAAGGTAGATATTTTGCTCGTCATCCTGATGGTAAATCTCGGGAACCGGCAAATTTTTAGAAGCAAAATGTTTACTAAAACTAACGAATGCATTATTTTCTTTTTTATCTGCATTGTAAGCCCCCAGCACCGTTCTTTTTTCACCAATTAGACGGATATATTCGCGATAAGATCCCGATTGTGGTAACAATTCAACATCAACAACTTTATCATCGGCCCAATCTTCGAACAATTGGATAAGCGCATTTTTTATTTCTTGTTTCAAGGTAATTTTTCTTTTAGTTAGCCTGATATTTCAAGGAAATACAAATTTACAAAAACTTATAGTATAAAAAGAGATAGCACAGAAGTAGTTCCACCAAAATTGCCGGCAGCATATTTAAAACCTTTATTTTTTTGACATCTAATATACTTAATCCCAAGCCAATGATTAAAACACCACCAATACCGGTAATCTCATTAATAATAATTTCGGGAATTACATCGCCAAAATAAGCAGCCAATAAAGTTAATCCACCCTGAAAAATTAAAAGAGGAACCACCGAAAATAAAACTCCTATTCCTAAAACTGCCGCCAATGCAACCGATGAAATCCCATCCATTAAAGATTTTGTTAGCAGTAAGGTTGGTTCTTTTCCCATTCCTTCTTCCATGCTACCCACAATGGTCATGGCTCCCATACAAAACAACATAAAAGCAGTAAGTAAGCCTGTTGTAAAATTTGCATCTTTACTTCCAATTCTTTTTTTAAGTTTCTCGCCAAATTTTTCAATGCGTTCTTCCAATTGAAAATATTCACCTAACAATGCCCCTACAACCAAACTAAAAACCATTATTAGTAGTTCGTTCGCCTTTAAAGCCATACTAATACCCAAATACAAGGTAAAAATACCCAAGGCCTGAAAAACAATTTTAAACAAGCGATCGGGAATTTTTGTGCGAAACAAAAGACCTAAACTTCCTCCTGCAATTATGGCTGCTACATTTACGAGTGTTCCTATCATAAAAAATGTGTATTGTTACAAAAAATCTAAATTAAAAGAAATATTCGGAAGCTGATTAAACGAGGAGAAAAAAGAGAGATTATTAATAAATGCATAAGTTTTTAGATATGATTTTATGCATCTTTAAAATAATTGATATTCCTTATCTTGTGCATCAAAACCAACACTAAGAAAAGACACAAATACTATGAAAAAATTTTTTGTATGTGCTGTAATGCTAATGGGTATTTCTCTGTTTACCAAGGCACAATATGCCGATTATTTTACCTCTGCCTGCATGCGACTGGATTATAACCATGTAGGTACCGCAACAGAAGAACATTTTGCCTTCGACCAAATGCTTAACGATGGCGAATGGGCCGGTAGCAAAACGGTTTTAATCGATGAACTGCGACTGGGAAAATATTTCTTCGAGGTGAAAGATCCAAAATCAGGAAAACTACTTTATTCGAGAGGATTTGCAAGTATTTACGGAGAATGGGAAACCACACCCGAAGCAGAAAAAGAATGGGGCAGCTTTCATGAATCGTTACGTTTCCCCTGGCCCAAAACTGATGTTAATGTTACCATTCTGAAAAGAAATATTAATAATGGATTCGATCCGGTTTGGACCTACAGAGTAAATCCAAAACATCATCGTGCATTTCCAAGTGCTGTAAAAAACCATTACAATACCATTGATATTGTGGTAAACGGAAAACCTGAAAAACAAGTTGACATTGTGGTATTGGGCGAAGGATACGCAAAAAATGACATGAGCAAATTTAGGAAAGATGCAAAACGTTTTGCCGAAGTTTTGTTGAGTACCGAGCCTTTTGCTTCTTCTAAAAATAAGTTTTCGATTCGTGCAGTTGAAACACCATCGCCCGACTCTGGTGTGAATCATCCCCATCAGGATATTCATACACGCTCGGCTCTTTCGGTAACTTACGGTGCTTTCGATTCGGAACGGTATGCTTTGGGATTCGATAACAAAACCATTCGTAACGCGGCAGCTGCTGTTCCTTACGAATTTACAGCCATTTTAATGAACGATTCGATTTATGGAGGAGGAGGTATTTACAATCTTTATATTACAGCTGCCGCTGATAATGCTTTTCAGGAATATTTGTTTGTACACGAATTTGGTCATCATTTTGCCGATTTGGCCGATGAGTATTACACCTCAGCAACAGCTTACGAAATGGATGCGGAACACCAAGAACCATGGGAACTGAACGTAACCGCTAATGCTGATCCGGAAAGTATAAAATGGAAAGACATTCTAACTCCCGGAACGCCTATTCCAACACCTTGGGAAAAAGAAAAATACGACAAGCACAGCATTGCTACTCAGAAAAAACGTGTAGAAATGCGTAAAGCAAAAGTCGATGAAAAGGTAATGGAAGAATTCTTTATGAAGAAAAAAGCCTGGGACAATGAACTTTTATCGAATATGGAACACAGCGGAGAAGTTGGTGCTTTTGAAGGTGCTCAATACAAATCGAAAGGTTTGTATAGAAGTGCTGCCAACTGTATCATGTTCACCCGTCACAATGAATTTTGCCCGGCTTGCCAGCGAGCTATTAAACTAATTATCGATCAATATTCGAAATAATAGAATATCTTGTAAAAACATACGTGATTAAAGGAAATCACCAACAGGAATGAAAGTTTTCACAATTGAGGAGTAAATTGATCTGCATAAGCTTACTTGTTTGGTCATCTATTTTTTGACTTTTCATTCTTTTATCCTCGAGCCGGAAGGGCTCTTACTTTTTGGCTTGACCCAAAAACTAAGGAAAAAACTCAAGGCGACCTAAAAAATACAACAATCAGAAAGATCTGTGTTTAAGAAGAAAGGCCAAAATCTTAAAGATTTTGGCCTTTTTCAATATGATTGTACTAAAAACAATATTACATCATTCCCTGACTATTGCCAATAGCAATTACAAGTACACCAATTATCATACTTGCCAGTCCGAGATACAAATACATTCTTGCTTTTCCCGAAGCTTTTGCCCACTCGCTGGTAAGCAAACCACCTATAATAGCTACAGCCACCGATATGGTATTAAAAATTGCATATCCAACTGTATTTCCAGCTTTTCCCAACTTAAAAGCCGCATAAGCAAAAACTGCCGATGCTGCAAAGTTTAAAACTGCCATGCAAAGTGTCATTATCGCATTTTTTGTAAGGTGAGGTGTTTTAAAATTAGACCATAACGAATTTTGACTCAATTTCACAACAAAATACGGAACTACAAATAAACCTCCACAAACATAAATTACAAACATAACTGCTACTGAAGTTACCCATTCCGAATTTCCTGCAGCCTGACAAGCTTCATGCAAATAAGGACGTCCTACGGCATTGGCAAAACTAAATCCGGTAGCTAATAATCCACCAACAACAGCAATGGTAATACCTGCTCCCATTGATTTTTTATCAGACGAGCTATCTGTTTTTTCATCATGCTCTCGTAGAATTCCTGCTTTACCATTTACAATAATACCCACTAATACAATTGCAATACCTGAAAGAATATAAATCAGCATATTACCCGATGGCAATCCATCAACTAAGAATGGTAATAGTGAACCTACTAAAATTACGGTTCCTATAAAAATTGAAAAACCAAGAGATAATCCAATGTGGTTGATTGCTTTTCCCCACATCATTACACCTACTCCCCAAAGAATACTTGCGATTCCCATTTTCAACAAAATGTCCATTGGAATTCCATTAAGGATACCTCCAAAACCTTTAATCAGCAATAAAGCTGAAATAATGGGAATCAAAAACATATTTAAAGTAAACATTAAACCCCAGGTATTCTCAAACTCAAAGTCTTTGGTAAATTTTTCGGGTAAGGCATAAGTTCCCAGCATTAATCCGGCAAATATGGCCCATATAATTCCTTCAATCATAATTACAATTTTTATGTGATTAGTTTATTCTTCTGGATTAGATTAAAAAGTCAACCGAAACACAGTTTTACTTTTAAAAAACTCATTGGGTCTCGTCATCGTTTTCGGAGATCCTTCTATATTGGGACCATTTTGGTATCGATGCGTTTCACAACAAAAGCCACGATATTTTCCAAATTGATCGCCATTTTCGCGTTTCAATTCATCTGAAGTGTACATTCCTGTGTAAAAAAGCATGCATGGTTCAGAGGTTTCCACTTCTAGTTTGCGTCCACTTTCTGGATCTACTACCTCAGCAACCTTTTGCAATTCGAAATTTGCATCTTCAAAAACAAAAAAATGTTCGAAGCCTGTCTCCATTGCTTTGTGGACATCTGCTACAATTTTTCCTTCTCGCAAATCATCAATTGCATTATCTAAATCTAGAATAACTCCGGTAGCAGCGCCAGTCTCATCCGTTTCTAAACGCTTTCCTGTTAAAACGGATACCTTATGATCGGTGATATCATTTTTAAATCCAGATAAATTAAAATAGGTATGATTCGTTAGTGAAAGCGGTGTTGTTTTATCGGTTGTAGCCTGATAAGTAATTTGAATCTCATTATCATTAGTAAGCATGAAAGTAACAGTAGAAGCAACATTACCAGGAAAACCTTCTTCCAAATCAGCACTTTTTAACTTCAATTGCACACCTACCGAATTGTCGGCATTTGTACTTTCTGCTTGCCAAACTTTTTTATCGAAACCAACAGTTCCACCATGCAGGTTATTTTCACCACAGTTCTTAGCCAATTGGTATTCTTTTCCATCTATGGCAAACTTTGCATCTTTTATCTGGGAGCAATATCGGCCTACCGTACATCCAAAATAAGGTGAATTTTCTTTATATTCTTTTGCAAAATAAGCATCGAAATTATCGAAACCACAAGCCAGTTCTATTCTTTTAGAGTTATTTTCCGATGGAATCGAAATGGACGTAATCGTAGCACCATAGTTCATGATTTTTACAATCATTCCATTGTCATTTTCCAAATGAAACAATTCTATTGCTTCACCTTGATATTCTCCAAAACGGGATTTTTGATTTTTCATTTTGTTCAGATATGAATGAATACTGATTACTCTTTATAAGGAGCCAATTTTTCCCAATCGAAAATCACTCCTACACCTGCATAATCAGGAGCAACTGCTCGGTAATTTTCAACTACCAAAGGACGAGTTGTATATTCATCAATAGGGAAACTGTGCACCTCAATCCAACCTGCATTTGGCTGAGAAGAAACAAGACTAACATGCAACTCCTGCATTCCATGAGAACATACTGGAATGTTATTCTCTGCAGCTAATTTAGCGGCCTTTAACCATCCGGTAATTCCAGCGCAGTTGGATGCATCTGGCTGAACAAAAGACAATTTCGAATCTGCCATAGCATATTCAAACTCATGAATAGAATGAAGATTTTCGCCCATTGCTAAAGGCATTCCTGTTGCATCGGCAATCTCGGCATATCCTTTATAGTTATCTGGAATTGTTGGCTCTTCGAACCAATAAATATTATATTGCTTGAATCGATTGGCAGCTTCGATGGCTTTCTCTACGCTCATTGAATAATTGGCATCTACCATAAAAGTTACGTCCGGACCAATTAGTTCGCGAACTGCTTTGATACGTTCAATATCTTCATCGAGAATATCACGCCCAATCTTAATTTTCACAGCACTAAATCCTCTATCCAGATATCCTCTAATGTTATCCAATAACTTTGGTAATGGAAACATTAAATCGATACCACCACAATATGCTTTACATGTATTATTTGCTCCTCCAGCGACTTTCCATAATGGTTCTCCCGCTTTTTTACAGCGAATATCCCATAAGGCAATATCAATAGCTGCCATTGCAAAAGCATCAATACCTCCACGACCAACATAATGGATGTGCCACCACATAAAATCATGAAGTTCTTCAATTTTATCAGCATCTTTACCTATAAGAACCGGTGCAAAATCATGTTCAATCATCGCTTTTATGGCATGACCACCTTTACCTCCTGTATAGGTATAACCAGTCCCCTCGCTACCATCTTCAAGAGTAATTGTTGCCGTTACCAATTCAAAATGAAAATGATCTCCGTGTTTGGCATCGGAAAGTACCTCAGGAAGAGGAACTTTAAACAATTGCACTTTTATATTTGAAATCTTACTACTCATTTTTTCTATTTTATAAGCAAGCCTTAAACCAAACCTACGCCATCTCCTAATTAGAAATGACGTAGGAATAATTCATTGCGTATTGTATTTAAATTAACCTTTAAACCTTACGTAGAAAGTTTTCTTTTCCAGGTATTGCTCGAAGCCATATTTTCCATCTTCTCCACCTGTTCCAGACATCTTATATCCATTATGGAATCCCTGGTGAAGCTCACCATGTCCACGATTGATATAAATCTCACCGAAATCTAATTCACTATTACAGCTCATGATTTTGTTCATATCGTTGGTATAAACCATAGCAGCCAAACCAAACTCACAATCATTCGCATATTCGATTACCTGATCGAAAGATGAAAATTTAATTACGGGTAGAATTGGTCCGAATGCCTCTTCATGAACAATAGTCATATTCTGCTTCACATCGGTAAGGATAGTCGGCATAAACCAGTTTCCTTTTTCGAATTCAGCACCTTCTGGAGCTTTTCCTCCGTAAGCTAAAGTAGCTCCCTCTTTCAAACTTACCTCAACCAATTCGTGCATGTGCTTTAACTCCGATTTGTTTACTTTCGCTCCCATATCAGAAGTTGCATCGAAAGGATCGCCTACTTTGATTTCTTTGACTTTAGCCATGAATTTCTCCATGAACACATCGTAAATATCTTCGTGAACATACATACGTTCGTTACAAGTACAAACCTGACCACAATTATCAAAACGAGAATGCAATGCACCTTCAACCGCTGCATCGACATCACAATCTTCGAAAGCTATAAATGGCGCTTTTCCACCTAACTCTAATTGTACGTGAGCCAGGTTCTCTGAAGCTGATTTAAAAATAGCTTGTCCTGCAGGAGTACTACCTGTCATGCTCACCATTTTTGTGATTTCATTCTTACAAAGTGCTGTTCCCATGGTACGACCAGGACCTGTAATGATATTTAAAACACCATCAGGAATACCGGCTTTCTTTGCCAGTTCACCCAACATTAAAGTAGACATTGGCGTTTCCGTAGTAGGTTTCACAACAATAGTATTACCCGCCACCAAAGCTGGTCCAATTTTACGACCCGCTAAAGCCAATGGAAAATTCCATGCCGTAATGGCTACCACTACTCCGCGAGGGATTTTCTGAATCCAGATTTGCTCGTTTTCGTTATCAGAAGGAATAATATCCCCTTCGATACGACGTGCCCACTCGCAAGCATATTCAATAAACGAACAACAAACATCAACCTCGAACTGAGCTACTTTAAAAAGCTTCCCTTGTTCTTTGGTTAAAACGGTTGCCAGCTCTTCACGATTGGCTTTAATTTCCGCAACAAAGGCATACATCAATTCAGCTCTTTTGCGAGCAGGAATCTTCGCCCATCCTTTTTGTGCTTTTTCTGCAGCCTCAAGTGCAACAACAGCATCCTCTTCGTTTCCGTTTGCTACTGTTCCTACAATCTCGTCGTTCGACGGATTTAAAACATCAGCAGTACGTCCATTTGTTGGAGCTACCCAGGCTCCATTGATATATTGTTTAAAATTTAGATCCATTTTTTAGCTTTTAGCTATTGGCTTTTGGCTGCTAACCTATGCCAATAAAAGTTTCTAATAAATTTTAGCTTAGTTTGAACTATAATACTATTTGTAACGCAAATTTCTTTAGTACTTCTATTAAATTTACGATTCACCATTTTTATCATTATTTGACAATAACCTAATTGATTCATAAGTACAGCCAGCGGAGTATCATAAACTGTTAGCTAATAGCTTAAAGCTAATCTCTAACAGCTATTTTGAACTATCGTCCCATCCAGCCACCATCAACTGTTACAATACTACCTTGCATATATGCACCAGCATCTGAACAAAGGAATACGATTGGACCTGCAAAATCTGCTGGTTTACCCCATCTTCCGGCAGGAATACGAGAAAGAATTTGTTCTGAACGAACAGGATCATTACGCAAAGCTTCTGTATTATCTGTATCGATATAACCAGGAGCAATAGCATTTACATTAACCCCTTTCGATGCCCACTCATTAGCAAAAGCCATAGTCATTTGACCTATAGCACCTTTACTGGCGGCATAACCTGGAACGGTAATTCCACCCTGGAAGGTTAATAATGAAGCTGTAAATACAATTTTACCAGCACCACGTGCTACCATTTCTTTACCAATTTCACGTGTTAAGATGAATTGAGCATTTTGGTTTACCTCAATTACTTTATCCCACATTTCGTCTGGATGTTCTGCCGCTGGCGCTCTTAAAATAGTACCTGCATTATTTACCAGAATATCGATTACTGGATTCTCAGCTTTTACTTCTTTAATGAATGCATAAAGAGATTTACGATCACTAAAATCACAGGTGTAAGCAGTAAATTTGCGTCCTACAGCAGTAACTGCTTTTTCAATAGCACTTCCTGACTTTTCTAATGAAGCACTTACACCAATAATATCGGCACCAGCTTCGGCCAAAGCAATTGCCATTCCCATTCCGATACCTCTTTTGCAACCTGTTACTAAAGCTACTTTACCCTCTAAATTAAATGTATTTAAAACACTCATTGTGATTATTTTATTATGAACTTGTTAATTATCTATATTAATTGAATAAATCCTTACTGACAGTCTACTAAGAATTTCATTCCATTTGGATTGGTATCAATGCTTTCGAAAAGCTCCTGAATTTGTTCCAATGGTTTTGTATCCGTTATAATTGTTTCGAAAGGATAATTATTCTCTGTGATCAAGCGAATTGACTCTTCGTAATCTTCTTTTTCGTATACACGAGCTCCAATTAATCTCAATTCCTTCCAGAAAAATTTGAATAAGTTCACAGGTTTTGCTTCTCCATAAATAGCTACCAACACAATTCTTCCTCGTATGCCAACTACCTCTGTAGTGATATCCAATGAAGCCTGTACGCCGGCAACCTCAAATACCACATCAGCTAGAGCTCCATTTGTTTTTTTATCTACATACTCAACTAAATCTGTTTTAGCAGGATTTACTACTTCGAATCCCATTTCTTCGGCCATTTTAATGCGAAGCTCGTTCACCTCCGAAATGATTACATTGGCACCTTTACTTTTGGCAACCATGGCTACTAGTAAACCAATAGGGCCACCACCTGATACCACTGCCGTCTCGCCAGCTTTTAACTGCCCCATGCGCACATCATGACAAGCAACTGATAAAGGCTCGATTAAAGCAGCCAATTTCAAATCTGTTGTTTCCTGTAATTTGTGCAATGTAAATGCTGGAACATTCCAGTATTGCTGCATGGCACCGGGGCTGTCAATACCAATAAATTTTAGTTTTTTAGCAATGTGGCTATATCCTTTATCGGAAGCCTCTTCCAATCTGTTATCCAATGGTCGAACTGTAATTTTATCGCCCACTTTAAATTCTGTTACTCCTTCCCCCACAGCATCAATAATTCCAGACATTTCATGTCCGATTGTTTCCGGAATACTCACACGCTGATCCATCATACCATGATAGATGTGAACATCTGTTCCACAAACTCCACAATAGGCTACTTTTACTCTTACATCGCCAGCCTTTGGCGCTTCTTTTTCTTTTTCGACTACCGAGAAGGTTTTGTTACCTTCGTATAATGATGCTTTCATAATAACTATGAATTAATATTTATTGATTCTACTAAATAATATCTACACACTAATTTTTACTTAATCTTTGATTTAAATATAAGCTCAATCCAAGTTTCTGAAAGGGGGTAAATTTTAAATAGGCAATGATCTAAAAATCCACAAAACATTTATCAACAAAGAACTTACAAGAACTGTTGAGTTAATGTTCAGTTTGAATTTCACCCTCACAAACAAAAACAAAAGGCAATAATTTATCTGACTCTGCTGCGAATAAAACCTTTATCAATCATTAATTTTCACTCATACATTGCTAGTTAAGACTTGCTTTTCACTATCAAATTTAAGCAGACAAACTGTGCTGTGCAGGAGGTAAGCCGAATAAAAAACTAGGGGCGTTTGATAACAAAAGGTGCTAAAAATGGACTACAGGGGGTGTTTGAATCCTAAAATTTACATCCTTAATGAAAATGAAAATACAAATGAGCATTTAATTGCTAAATGGTTTAAGTGAACCCTTAAAATTAAGAGTAACTTTTAGTAAAGTTTATGCCACATAAATAAAATAAGGGAGAGCAAATTGCTCTCCCTGTTATCTGTTAAAATTTAAACTCTTTTTATTTTCTTGGCTCAACTACCGACATAGACATTTCATCGAAATAGAATGAACAAGCCTGAGAGTTACCCTGATTATCACCTCTAATCTGGAAGCCATACTCGCCATCGCCAGGTGAATTCACTCTCCATGAGTGGTAAACCCACTTTCCTTCCTCATATTCAGGATCGAAAAATGCCCCCTGAACACTCCAGTCAACATCAGCAGACCAGTAACAACGTAAATCAGGAGTAGATGCTCTGTCTCCAATTGATTCCATATACACCCAGCAGGAAATCTCGTATTCTTTACCAGCTTCGGTTGTAAAAGTAATGTATTCATTGGCTGCATCTTTTAATCCCATAATCATTCCACCACCTGGATTCATACTTACATGGCCGCTCTTTTTACCTTTATAGAACTGTGTTTCTGACACCTCGAAAGTGTATTCTCCCCAAACACCACCCCACCAAAGATATTTCCAGTCTTGGGTTGTGCTTGTTTCAAATCCATAATCGAAATCAGATGCGGCAAGAATATTATCAGTAATAAATATAACTTTCTCATCTGTAAACGAATCAGCTAACATTCCATCAGATGTAATTAAATCGCCTACCGTAGCATCGTAACTCATTGTTACTACATCACTATTAAATAACTCATCGCTCAATTCTAAAACGATAACGTTATTTTCATCAGCATCCAGTCTTAAACCTGTAACACTAACAGGAATATCAACTCCATTATTTGTTACCGTTAAGCTAAACGATGCAGGATCACAAGTTGTTGGATAGCCCATGTCGCGTCCGAAACGAACTTTTAGGTCACCATCAACAGTTATTCCCAATAACTCAACAGGATCGGTAGATGCTACTATATTTAAATATGAATCGTAAGAAACAGTATCTTTACTAAATTCATTAGATGCAATTAGCATCGCATCATAAACCCCTACACTACTAAATTTTGCTGTAACTTCTGCTTCTTCATATTTAAAGCTGGCTCCACCTTGCTTGGTAAAATACCAAACAAAATTATCGGCTCCCATTAATTCGGAACTTGTTTGTGTTAATTTAATTTCACGACCCGCATAAACTTCATTCATAGCATTGTCAGCATTTACCAGATCGGTTCCTTCTTTTACCTGAAAAGCAGTAAAGCTGGCTTTAACACTATCTAAAACTGTAATTGCAATTATCGTATCGTAAGTTGCAGTCTCTTTTTGAGTCTCGCCAACCCATACATTTCCTGAAAATGTTTGAGACAAGCCTATATTGTGCACTCCTGCTGTGGTAAACATGGCTTTAACAGCTTCTTCCGAAGAACTTGGCAAGCCATTTCCATCAATACCAACTGCATCATCAGTAAATGTCCACATTCTGCTTTCTACACCTCTTGAAAGATCAATAAAAGACATGAAACTGTTTACCTGTAATTTATTTTCTGTATCACCAAAGGATGTGGTTGCATAAACATGACTTGGCTCTGTTCCCGGAGTTTCATATTCATCGTCGCACGACCAAAGAATCACGAGGGTCATTGCCAGCAATAATCCGATTTTATTAAATATCTTATTCATCTGTTTATAATTTTCATTTTAAGATTTCATGAAACTTAGCATTCTTAACTAATCGTATTCACGTATGACTTACTAATTAGTTAATCTTGCTAGTTTCATTTTAATCTTTTTAAATTATTCCTCAACAATTACAATTCTCTATTTGACTGATTTTCAATCGAAGGAATTGGATAATAATCGTGAACAGCACTATTGTAATTAGCTGCTGGCACAGGCCAATCCGGACGAACTCTCTCATTTAAGTACAGTGGGAAAATTTTATCACCAAGCATTTTATTCGTTACCGGATCGAGAAGCTTCTCCTTGATTAAATCTTCTTCTGCTTTTCTTGCAGTAAAGGTTTCAGCAATAATACCCCAGCGAACCAAATCATACCAACGATGTCCTTCGAATGCAAGTTCCAATGGTCTTTCTACCATTCTTAGGTGATGAAGTAAAGATTCTTTGCTTACTGCTACCATATCGTATTGAGCTAAACCATTTGGGAAACGAGCTTTATCCAAAACAGGAATCATTCCGCTATTATTATCCATATAATGTTGTAAGGACAATACGCCAGCTCTGGCTCTAACTTTTTCGATATATTTTAAAGCCTCGGTCGTATTTCCATCTTTTTCGAGCACCGCTTCTGCATACATCAGATACACATCTGCCAAACGAATGTGACGGAAATTAATACCAGAACGTGCAGAGGTTGATGCATCTTCACTCTCTTTATAATACCAACTTGTCCATTTTTTAACTTTAGAACCTTGTCCGTAATTAAAATTAGCTTTACTTTTTTCTGTATCTGTGGATGTTAGTGGTGCCTGATAATAATCACCATCTCCAAATTCAACAGCAATAGTAGCATAGGTTCTTTGCGAATAACGCATTCCAATATTTACAGGATTAGCTTGATCAATGGAATCGGCTGCAACAAATAGCTCCTGTAACCAATAAGTTGGCAAACAGGTATTGTAACCACCTGCACCAGTAATACTGGCAAAAGAACTTGCAATAGAAGTAGCTTCCGATCCGGGAACTGTTCCTATATCATCTTGTCGGGTTCCGCTGGCACCTTCTTTATAATTATCAGAATAAGCCACTTCAAGAATTGATTCAGAATTGAATTCATTTTCTATGGTAAAATTATCCATAAAATTAGGTACCAATGAATAAAGGCCATCATTATCAGCAGCATCAATCACCTCTTTAAAATACTTTGCTGCATTTGTCCAGTCTTTTTCATACAAATAGGTTTTTCCCAGCATAGAAGCTGCAGCTCCCCAGGTAAATCGACCAGTATCACTATCCGACCAGGTTTTAGGAAGATGCTCATAGGCAAAAGTAAGATCAGGAATTATCATTTCTGAAAGCACTTCTTCTCTGGTGCTCAAAGGTTTGTGCATATCCACATCTTCAACAGGAAGCACATCATGAATAATTGCCTGATTATAAGATTGTATCAACCAGAAATAATTCAATCCTCTTAAAAAGCGAGTTTGGGCAATAATTAATTCTTTTTCAGAATCGCTTAAAAATGTTACTCCATCGATATAATACAATATTTGATTTGCCCTGTAAATACCTACATACAGTTGTGACCATCTATCTACAACATTATCTGAGGCATCATTCCAAACTAAATTTGAATACTTTACATCTGCGTACCAACTTTCTGATCCGGCAAAATCGCTTCTAACCATATTTTTCACAAGCCCCTGACCACTAACTGCAGGAAACTGTAAAGAACTATATAATGCATTTACAGCTTTATCGAAATCTTCTGCCGATTGCCAAAACGAGTCTGTGGTAACCGCATTGGGGTTTACCTGTTCCAGCAAATCATCTTCACAACTACTTAACGCACCAAGCAAGAGCACGAAAATTAGCGTATATTTTAATATATTTTTCATTTTCTACTTGTTTTGATATTAAAAATCAACTTGTACTCCCATTAAAAACTTACGAGTTACAGGATATGTTCCTTTATCGATACCTCTTGTTGAAACTCCATTTCCACCAATTTCAGGATCATAACCATCGTAATCGGTGAATGTGAATGGATTTTGAGCTGTAAAATAAACTCTCAACTTATCAAGGTGTTTTCCTATGATCTTTTTAGGAATAGAATACCCCAGGGTTAGGTTACGAACTCTAAGGAAGTCGGCATCCTCAAGGAAATAATTAGAACGAGAACGGAAGTTATCGTGCTCAGAACTAACGCGGGCTGACATGATATCAGAATCAGAATTTTGAGGAGTCCACATCTGATACAGATCTTTATGTCGTTTATTTGAATAAGCAAACAACTTAGATCCATTAAACACCTTATTTCCATTAGAATAGAACAACTGAACACTTAAATCGAATCCTTTATAGTCAGCAGTAAAGTTTAAACCCGCTTCGAATTTAGGCATACCCGATCCCTGATACACACGATCGTTATCATTAATGACTCCATCATTATTGGTATCGATGTATTTTAAGTCTCCTAATTTAGCATTTGGCTGAATAGCACCTGTTGTTCCATCTTCGTATGTATGTACATGAGCTGCAAGCTGCTCGGCAGTTTTAAAAATCCCATCAGTAGGAATCAGGAAGAATGCTCCGGCTTCGTAACCTGGAACCATATAAGTTGTGATATCCTGTTGTGTTGCACGCCAGTTTCCAGGCTTACTATCTTCCAAAGCAATCTTATCTAAATCGTCACCTAAATCGGTAATTTCATTTATGTTTCGGGTAAAAGTACCTGTCAACTGCCAGTTTAAGCCATATTTCGTTCTCTCCTTATAATAAGCTGAAAGTTCGAATCCTTTATTCACCATATTACCAACATTGGAAATTTTCGAATTGTAATTTCCCCAGTCACCAGGAACCGTTGTTCCTGTAGATGCAGGAAGAAGAACATCTAAAAGCATGTCTTGTTTATCGTTCTTGTACACATCGGCGGTAAAACTGAATTTGCCATCGAACATTAGTAAATCAACACCAATATTTTGTGAAACGTTGGTTTCCCACTGTACCAAAGGGTTTGCATAACCTCTTTGAATAGCTCCAGCTCCCAGTTCATCACTATTTTCAGGTCCCCATACATAATCAATATTTGCATCTACATAAGCAGCATACAAGTATGAAGAAATTCCCTGATTACCTACCTCACCATAACTTGCACGAAGTTTAAGATTATCAATAGATTCGAAAGAATCCATAAAACTCTCTTCGCTGATATTCCAACCCAGAGAAGCTCCATAAAACTCATTGTATCGGTAATCTTCACCAAAATTTGAAGATCCATCGTAACGAATACTTGCACTAAACAAATAACGATCGTCATAATTGTATTGCAAACGTCCCAGTTTACCTACAATACCATGTTCACTATCGTTCCCTGTTATTGCTGTATTGCTTGAACCACCATCAAAAACAGAAACACTATTGCTTATAAAATCTTTTTTGGTTGCAGAAGTCTTATCGTAGTCCGATTTTTCGATAGTATAACCTAACATTGCTGTAATGGTATGTTTATCAAACGTTTTCGTATAATTAACAATATTTTCCATTGTGTATTTATACGATGTAGTAAAATCTTCAGTTAAAACGGCCTCTTCACGACTACCTAATTTATTAAGATCTCCATCCTCATCGTATACCAGGTATTGTGGTTGCCAGAATTCACGGTGGTAGTTCCAGTGATTAAAACCTAAGTTAACCTGATAAGTCAAACCTTTTGCTATTTCATATTTTAGGTTGGCCGAAACATTATAAGAATTTTCAATTCTGTCATCTTCCTGATTTAACAATCGGGATAAATATCCCACATGATCGGGGTTATTACCTGGAATTACAACTGAATTTTCTGTTGTTGCTAGTCCGGCCAATGGTGGACGGTAAGGTCCCTGAAACATTGCAAACTCATACAGTGCCCATGGTTCCTGCTCTTTATTAGAGTGCATTATACCAAGACTTACAAAAGCATCGAACTTTCCCTTTTTTAAACTTGCATTGGCACGAGTGGTAAATCGGTTATATCCTGATTGACGTAAAATACCATCCTGATTAAAGTAATTGGCATTTACATTAAAGGTTAGCCCATCGCGACCACCCGATAAAGTTACATTATGACTTTGAATGGCTGCATTATCATTGGTAATAGAACCAACAAAATCGGTATCATAATCCATTGCATTAGGATTATAATGAAGAATACTTGAATGAGAACCTTGCATTTGTTGCATCATCTCATCAACATATAAATGCTCTTTTGTATTTAAAAGTTCTGTTCCCGAAGTAATATTCTGAATACCATAGTAAGAAGAAAAACTTACTTTTGTTTTTCCCTCTTTTCCTCTTTTGGTAGTAATCAAAATTACCCCATTGGATGCACGCGTACCATACACCGCTGCCGATGCACCATCTTTTAAAATATCAACAGTTTCAATATCCTCCGATGCAATATTTGGATTTCCATCGTAAGGAATTCCATCGACTACATACAAAGGACTGGCATTACTCGAGATGGATCCCAATCCACGAATTTGGATATTGGCCTGATCTCCCGGGCGACCACTACTTTCAATTACACTAACTCCGGCAATTTTACCCTGAAGTGATTTGGTAAAATCGGAAGAAACAATCTTCGCCATCTCATCCGATTTAACTGATGAAACAGCTCCTGTTAACTCAATTTTCTTTTGTGTACCATAACCTACCACTACAACTTCGGATAATTCCTCAAAATCGGGCGAAAGATTTATCTTTACACTTGATTTTCCTGACAATGGAAATTCCTGAGTTACATAGCCAATAAATGACACAAGAAGGATACTATTTTCAGATGTATTAATTGTAAATACACCATCAATATTACTGGTTGTACCAATTGTAGTTCCTTTTACGACAACAGTTGCGCCAGGAAGCGGCGTTCCATTTGATGAATCATAAATAGTTCCAGTAATACTCTTATCTTGGGCAATAACGTTTGCACCAAAAAACAGACAGAGGAAAGCCAATAAGACTATTGATTTTCCATTAATTCTAATTAGTTCTCTCATAAGAAAGCATTTTCATTTACAGTTTAGGATTAAAATAAATCGTTACTCATTTGATTAGATTCAAATTTATTTCATAGTACAGTAAGAATACCGCCCCATTTCCCATAAATAAGTAGGTGTAAATGATAACAAATAAGATATTTGAGAAGAACAAGGTGGTGTTTGATAACGTTTTCGAAGAGTAGTTATCAAACACGAGTTTATAAAAAAGATAAATTGAGTATTTTTACACGTATTGATGCTACACAATTAAAAAACAAAGCTCGTTTATGAAAAATATAATTATAAAATACCAATTGGTAATAGCTTTACTTTGGCTTCCTTTATTTACAAGTAAAGTTTACGCTGATAAAAATGATTCCTTTTCGGTATTTCAATTAAAAAATCTACCTCAAAACGATGTTAACTGCATATTTAAGGATAGCAAAGGTTTTATGTGGATAGGGACTTTAGATGGTCTTCTCCGATTTGATGGCTATACCTATAAAACCTACCAAATATCTAACGATCCCGAAAGTATTAGTAGTAATATGATAATTGCTATTGATGAAGACAGCAAGGGGAACATTTGGATTGGCACCTATGGTCGGGGAATTTGTAAATTAAATCCGCTAAACGAAAAATTTACCATTTATGATACCAGAGGAGACAAAAACACCAAACTACACAGCAACGATGTTACCTGTATGATTATTGATAATAATGATGTTATTTGGCTCGGAAACTGGTATGGCTATTCAAGAATAAAATTGGATAAAAACCTGGATAAAATATCAGAGATAATCACAATACCAATTCAGGATCAATTCACAGAGGATAACATTAAACTTTCCATTAAAAAGATCCATCAGGATAAGGAAGGAAAAATTTGGCTGGGTACAAACCTTAGGGTTTTCAGAATTATTAATCCGTATGAAAAAAAAGAAAACCTAAAATATGAAGAATTCGACTGCCAGGGGAATGCTTTTTATGAATACGAAGATGGACTTTTAGCCGGAGGTAGCAGTATTTATGCTATTCAAAAACAAAAAAATGCTTCCTACAAATTAAACCTGATCTACAACTTATCAACAAACGGATTCATCTATAAAAATCAAAAAATATGGTCGGGCAACAGACATGGAATTAGTTGTTTAAAATACCATCCCGACAAAGGATGGCAAGTAGAGTTAGAAATTAATAAAACCAATTTAGATGAGCACATCAAAAGTAATATTGTTACCTCTATAACCGAAGACGAAATCGGTCAAATTTGGGTTGGAACACGAGCCGGAGGAATTTATACCATCGACCTGAGTCCAAAAAAATTCAAACATTATTACAAAACCACTAAGAAAGGATCAATTAGTAGTAATTTTGTTCAATCTGTATTCGAAGATCACAATAAAAATTTATGGATAGGCACAGAAGATGAAGGAATCAATTTTCTTTCGAACAAGAACCCAAATAACTACAACAAGGGATTTAAGAATATTAGTGTTAGTAATAACCCAGAAGAAAACAGAGCCTACGCCATAGAAGAAACCTTAACCCCAGACTCTAAAGATCACAAAAGTTTAATTTGGGTTGGCTCCAGCTTTCCAACCAATCTGGCAGCTATAAACCCAGTAAGCCTAAAAAGAATAGATTTGAATTACATAAATGAGAATCTGGGATTTTTATTCACCCTTGAATCGCAGGGAGACAGCGTTTTGTGGGCCGGAAGTTACGGGGAAGGACTTTGGAAACTAAGCCTCAATAAAAAAGGAGAAATTACCAAAACCCAAAACTTTACTCCTCAAAATGGTACAAAATCACATATCTCATCGCGAATTATAAGACATTTATTGCTCGACCGAAATAATAATTTATGGATTGCTACCGATAAAGGTTTAAACAGAATTAAAGCCAGTGAACTAAACAAAGCCAATCCTGAATTTGAAAGTTTCGAGAATTCTAAATCCATTAAAGACATGTACTGCTTACAGATTTATGAAGCCAAAAATGGCGCATTATACATGGGCAGTATGGGCAGCGGGCTTGTATCTCACTGGCTTGATGCCAGTAAGCAGGATCATTTCTCGAAGGTAACTATGCAGGAAGGATTACCAAATAATACCGTAAAATCGATACTTGAAGATAAAAAGGGATATTTATGGCTCTCAACAAACAAAGGGCTGAGCCGATACAATCCGAAAACAGGTAAGATTGTTAATTATGATGCCGAAGACGGGTTGCAGCACAATGAATTTAGTGAGATCTGTGCCTACAAAAGAGCCAACGAAGATCTTATTTTTGGAGGAATTAACGGCTTTAATGTTTTTTCGCCTCGGCAAATTCACAAAGACACAGTAGCTCCTAAACTATTCTTAACCGATTTTTATATTTTAAACAAACAACTTAAGCCCGGAGAAAAGATTAATGGGAAAATTATTCTCGAAAAAAGTATAGAATACACCAAAGAAATTGAATTAAACTACAATCAAAATAGTTTCTCGATTGGTTTTTTGGGACTTTATTACAATGCACCACAAAAAAACAAATACAAATACATATTAGAAGGCTTTGATGCCGACTGGTACAATGCTTCAGCCTCGTATCGAATTGCAAAATACACCAATGTTCCTGTAGGAGAATATACTTTTAAGGTAATTGCTGCAAACAGCGATAATATATGGGCCCCCCAACCTGCTAGCATTAGCATAAAAATTAAACCTCCTTTTTACAAAACCTCCTACGCTTATCTGGCCTATTTTATTCTCTTGTTACTGATTATGTACGTTGCTTACCGCGTAATTCAGATGAACGAAAGCAAGAAAAAGAAACTATTAATTGCAGAAGTAGAGAAAAATAAAGTAGAGGAAATTGCTCAAATTAAACTTCGCTTTTTCACTAATATTTCTCACGAATTCAGAACTCCATTAACCCTGATCACAAGTCCATTAAATAAGTTAATAAGCAAAAACAAAGAATTATCCGATGAAGAAAGATTAAGCAACTACAAATTAATTAAGCAAAATGCGAATCTGCTGCTGCGTCTGGTAAATCAACTAATGGATTTTAGACGCTTGGATCAAAACAAAATGAAATTAAAACTGGAGCCTATTGAGTTGAATCAATTTGTAGATAATATTTATCAATCGTTTAAGCCCTGGGCTGAACAAAAAAATATCAACATTAATTTTGAGGCAAGCGATAAGGAACAATTAATGTATTTCGATCCGGAAAAAATTGAAAAAGTTATTTATAATTTACTTTCCAATGCTTTTAAATTTACCCCAAAAAATGGATCGATAAATCTTGAAATTGAAGATTCTGAAAACAATAATTTTATTACCATTTATGTTTCTGATACAGGAATTGGGATCGATCCTAAGGAACAGGAACATATTTTCGAGCGCTATTATCAATCGGAAAGTAAAGACAAACAATCTTTTGGTGGAACAGGAATTGGTCTGGCCCTTTGCAAAGGACTTGTAGATATGCACAAAGGAACAATAGAGGTAAACAGCGTTAAAGGAAAAGGTACTTCGTTTGCAGTAAAACTCCATAAAGGAGAAAGCTGGATGGAATCAAATTCGTTAAGCCTTATTGCACCTTCCGAAGCAGAATACAATTACGAGGAAGAAAACGAAGAAGAATATTCTCCATTAAATACCGAAAGAGCTACTGATTTTAAGAAAAATCATTACAAAATTCTTCTGGTTGAAGACAATATTGATTTACGGAATGTGGTCTGTGATATTTTTAAAGACGATTTTATTGTTTTTGAAGCCGATGACGGATTACAGGGATATGAACAATGCATGGCACATCAGCCAGATGTAATTATTAGTGATGTAATGATGCCAAATATGGATGGCATTGAACTTTGTCAGAAAATTAAATCGGAGGAAGCGGTGAGTCACATTCCTATTTTATTGTTGACGGCAAAAAATACCATAGAATCGCAGATTGAAGGTTTTGAAATTGGTGCCGATGCCTATATTCCCAAACCCTACCATTCTGACATTTTAAGAGCACGGGTAATTTCTCTTTTAAAGAACAGAGAAAAACTTCGCCAAAAATTTCAGAAAGAGATTGAGATTAATCCAATGATTATTGCCAACTCGCCTACCGATTCAAAATTCTTAGATCAGATTTTAGCAATTATTGAGAAAAACCTTTCCGAATCGGACTTTTCCATAGAAAAACTAGCCAAAGAATATGGTGTTTCGAGAATATACCTGAACAGAAAAATTAAGGCGCTAACAGGAGAAACCTCAAACCAGTTTCTTCGAAACATACGTTTAAAACATGCTGCTGAATTACTAAGTCAGAATGTATTAAGCGTATCGGAAGTAACCTGGCAAGTGGGTTATAACGATTTACGAACCTTTAGAACCCGATTTAAAGAAAAATTTGGAGTGAGCCCATCAGAGTATGCTAAATCCAATAACAAATAAAAACTTCTTTATTTATAAAATAGACAAAGGGTCTTGCAAACAATAAATGTGTTTGCAAGACCCTTTATATTTATTTGCCGAGCAACGGCTAATTTTTTATAAAAGGAAAAGATTGAAAGCTATCCCCTTCTAATCTGAGCACATAAAAACCGTTGGGCAACGAATTTATATTTATCTGAATAGTAGCATCATGATTCTCAATATTCGATTTTAAAATCACTTTTCCATTTTGCGAAACCACCTCTAAATGGGTAAATCTTTTCTTATCTTCAATCTGCACATTTAGTAGTGAACTAGCAGGATTAGGGTATAATTTAATACCCAATTTTGAATTTCTGTTTTTGGGTAATTCATCCTCAATGGCAAGAGGAACATTCCCCGATCTTATAATCTCCTTACTAAACAAATTGCAAATCATGGTCACAGTACTAATATGACCTCCCGATTCCGGAAAACTTACTGAAATTGTATTGCTACTTTTTATCAACTCGTAAGGAACAGGAATCTCTAGTACACCAAAAAAACTTTCTCGCTGCGTTTGTGCTCCACCTCTAAAATTCGTTGGAACATCTATTTCGCTACCATTCACCAATACTTTGGGATGTAAAGATTTTCCATGAGCTCTCCCCACACCAATACGCAAAGTAGCTTCGCCATATTTACCGGTATTCACTCCCTGCAGAATAAATGTTTCCGGAGTATTTGCTGTTATCGTCTTAAAATAAGTATCTGCATAATATTTTTGCTCTGCAGAACTTTCATCAATCACAATATCATCTTCGTAAGTATATTCTAAAATCATACTTCCCTCGGCTCCAATTGTATACACCTCCTGTTCCTGACTAAGTATTTCCTCATCTAGCACCACATTTGATCCTGATAAATACAGATGTTTAATTTTTAGGCTCTGCAAATTAAGATTAGGGTCCAAAATAGTAGTTGAAACATCAAGAGGCGTAAAGTCAAGATTATTTAAAATTACATAAGCCTTATTTTTGTCCACATACACATCCGTCATCAGATCAGGATTTGTCGATTTTGAATCCACACGAATTCCTTTCACATCAGACCATAACTGGTAAACTTTTGCAGTCTCGGCATACACCCATTGGCCAGTATAGCTATCTGGTTCATTTGCCTTGCGCATTAATCGATGACTGTAGGTATTATCGGCTGCTGTTGATCCCCATTCTGCTTTTACAGGCAAAAAATCGATGGTTTTAGTAATGATATTTGCCCGCTCCATAAATTGCATTCTCATGGAGTTTACCGATTTTATATGATGCCAGTCCCGCAAAGGCGACCAGGCTCCTTTCAAGTCGTGGGAAACGCCCCCATACTCCGAAATCATTATTGGCTTTACCTTTCCGAATAACAAGTAAGAATATTGCTCCATCATATCGAAAGTAGCTTCCATATTACTGCCTTTTCGATACATTTGCTTCCCCTCTTTGGCTGCAAAATCGTACAAATGAATGGTGAAATAATCCATATTGGCACCACACATATCCATAAATAATTTCCATCGCTCTTCCCAGCGCTTAAAATCATTCTTCTCAAAGTCCGGAAATGCAACACAAAAGCCACCAATTAGAATATCCGAATCGGGATTAAATTTTCTAATTTGATTTGCTACCGCATTGTGAAATCGAAATACTTTTTCCGGTTCTTCGTTACCATTATCTGTTAACCAATAAAGAGGTTCGTTAATCACTTCAACATATTTAGGTTCTGCTTTTCCCGTGGCTCCGCCCTTAGCATAATGATCGTGAATATAACGTCCCATATATTCTCCCGATGCCGTTCCAAATGCCTCTTTATCAGTATCGATTTGCGAAAAAGCCCATCCTTTTTTCGTTTCCTGACCATCGGGCCAAAAAGGATGCAGCTGAGCACATAGAATTTGATCGTTTCTAAACTCGTAGGCATGATACTCAGTATTATTTCCGTAACTGGCTTTAGCACTCTCTCCAGTACTTCTTATACTTTCAGGATCGGCATAACCAGATCTATCCGGATCTTCGCTTACAACAGCATTCATATTCCAACCAATACTTCCTGTGTTTCTGCCTAAGTAAACATCATACCCATTCAAAAAATCATTTCGTAAATCAGCAGTAAAATTATCTCCGTCCCATTCCTGTTCGCTAATATCGGCATGTATAGCAATAAATTTATTTCTATCAAAAGTTGATATCTCACCTAAATTTCTCTGCACTTTTAAATTCACATCTACAATTACCTTATCGGGTTCTGCAGCCTGCAATTCGTTACAGAAAAAAATAACAATACCTACTAAAAACGCCAACCTATTCATATTTTTTATATTTAAATTCTATTTGCAAATACTAACACTTGAAAGGGTAATATCGGTAATCAAAACAATAATTTTCTAAAAAAGGTCATTCCATAAGTAGATATGAAACGACCTTTTTAACACACTAATAACTAATCTAATTTCATTATTTTTTAAGCCCCACACCTTTTGCTTTATGAGCAACAATACGCCTCGAAGTAAATCTTCTAATGTATTGATAATCGTAGCTTTTATATTCATGGGTTAATCCCCATCGTAGTATTTCTGTTGGTTCTTTTTCGCTATCAGCAGAACGATTAAGACCGATTGCATGAGGTGCACCTTTAATAACCGATTTAATTGAAAAGTTAATTCCATCGGGCGACCACTGAATGGTATTTTTTTCGGGACCATCGGTAGTAATTAATGAGGCAATACCTCCATTGTAGGGCCAGACACAAATTTCGTGTCCGCTATTACTAATTGGATTATAAGGCGATTTTACATACGGACCTTTGGGTTTATCGGCAATGGCAACACCATGTCGAATCTGGCGACCTCCAAAAGTAATTTCTTCGCCCATTTGCTCACCTTTATAATACAGATAAAACTTACCATTAAAAGGAATAATACAAGGATCGTGTACTTTATGGCTATCAAAATCACCCTTCTTCAATACACTAAAACGATCCTGCTCTTCACCTTTCCAAACTCCATTATCGGCAGGACTCAAAATTGGCTTTTCTGATTTTACCCATGGACCATCGGGAGAATTAGACCAAGCCAAACCTACCTGATTTTTTACACGTACTGTGTATGGTGATTTGACGGTTTGATAAGATAAATAATACATGCCATCCCACTGCATCACCTCAACAGTAAATACGGAACGATCGTCGTAAGCTCCTTTGGGACCTCTACCAACAGCTAAGCCTTCCTCTTTCCAGGTAATTCCATCTTTCGATGTGGCATACCAAATATCACACCTGTCCCAGGGAAAAACTTTTTCATTCTCAACATCACCTCCAAACCCCTGAGTTGGTCCGGTACTCTTTGTATACCATACGTAGTATTTATCATTAACTTTTATAACCGCACTTGGATCTCTTCTCACAACTCCCTCTTCGTAGGCCAAATCTCCTTTAAGATCCGAAACCTCAAACTCAATAAACCATTCATTACTCATCTTTCCCCATTTCAATGCTCTTTTAGATGCTTCACTTAAATGATTTTTATCGCTTATGCCCAAACGATCAAAATCTGCATCATTATAGTTCCTGATATCAAAATCGGACTGATTTTCTTTGTTACAATTGCAGGCAGTCACACCTGCAAACAAAGCTATAAGTAGTAAATTAAGTAATCTCTTCATAACATTTCAATATCTCTAATTAATATTCGAGGTCTAAATTAAACACTACTCAAAACTAGATATAAATTACAGCCTTCTCCCTCCGTGTTTCAACACATATAGCATGTGTGTTTGATATAAAAGGATGCATTTGATAATCCAAAGGGGGGTAAATAGTAAACGAAAACACATATTTACACTTGCTTTTAACAAAGAAAAAGGCTTGTTCAAACTATGAACAAGCCTTACAATTAAGATGATATCAATCAGTTTATTTTAATTCTACCGCTTCAATTTCCTTATAATCGGTTCCACGAATCGCCTCAAAACCTGATAGCATTTCTTTTAACTTTTGCGGATTTGTTTTGGCCAGATTATTCTGTTGTCCCATATCTTCTTTCAAGTTATACAACTGAAAATCATCAGAATTGCCAATCTCAATATTCACTTCCTTCAGAAGTTTATCTCCCTTATACGGAGGAATCATTAGCCAATCCCCCTTTCGGTAAGCCGTTCTGCTGGTAGCTTCTATTATAAGATCTTCGCGGCCTTTGTTATCGCTTCCAAGCAATAAACCCAGCATATTTTCACTATCGCTTACGGCGATATCGCTACCCACAAGATTTGCCAATGAAGCAAACACATCAACCTGACATACTAAAGCATCGGATACCGCGGGAGAAATTTTCCCTTTCCAGTAAGTAATAAAAGGAACACGCGTGCCTGCTTCAAACAAGCTGTATTTTCCACCTCTTAATCCGCCTGTAGGCTGATGATCGCCAAGCTTCTCAACAGCATCATCGTAATATCCATCATTTAAAACAGGTCCGTTATCACTCGAGAAAATAATTAAGGTATTATCTAAAATTCCTTCCTCTTTCAATGTTTTCATAAATTCACCCACACACCAGTCGGCCTCTACAATAACATCTCCTCTTGGTCCTAAACTCGATTTTCCAACAAATCTTTGATTAGGAGTACGCGGAACATGAGGCTGCTGCATTGCATAGTACAAGAAAAAGGGTTCTTTCTTATGATCCTTCACATATTTTTGCGCTTTCGCCAAAAAATGATCAGCCATATCCTCATCTACCCATTTTGCAGACTCTCCACCTTTCATGTAACCAATACGCGGAATACCATTTACGATACTGCTATTGTGTCCGTGATGCCATTTCATTCTTAACAATTCCGGATTATCCTTCCCCGTAGGCTGCCCCTCAAAATTCTTATCGTAGTTAATCTCAATAGGATCATTTGGATCCAAACCGTCAACATATCCATTATCAATAAATACCGTAGGAACACGATCTTGCGTAGCCGCCATAATATAAGCATAGTCGAAACCCACCTCGTTAGGACCAGGTGTAATATGCTTGTTCCAATCGTTAATACCAGAACCCAAACCCAGGTGCCATTTACCCACAACTGCAGTTTGATACCCCTGCTTTTTCATCATTTTAGGAATTGTCATTTGCTCGGTTCCAATAAGCAAAGGAGCTGTTCCCGGAAGAATTTTAGCATCCTTATTTCTCCATGGATAGATCCCTGTCAGCAATCCATATCTACTGGGTGTACAAGTAGCCGATGTTGCATACCCATTGGTAAATTTTATTCCATTTTTAGCGAGATTATCAATATTTGGGGTTTCCAATCCTTTGGCACCATAAATCCCCAAATCACCATAACCTAAATCGTCTAAATAAATAACAACTACATTCGGTTTAGACAATTTTTCTTCTTTTTTCTGGGAACTGTTACAAGAAGAAAATAGCACTAAAGCTATCATCACATAAAACAGTTTTCTTTTTGTAAATAAATTCATATTTAATTTTTTGATTTTAGTAATCAGACCTGGTAATCCAAAATTACCCATTTAATTATCAACTTAGGGATTAAATAATCACTTTTAAGGGGGGCAAAGGAAAAATGGTCTGGAACAAATGACAAATAATAAGTTTCAAGCTCCAAATGACAAGTAAAAAGGAACAAGTTTCAAGGATAAGGGATAAAGGAACAAGTAAGTGCTACTTATAATTAAGAATGAGTAATTAAGAATTAAAAATTATCTGGAGGGCCATTGACCTCGCCAAAGTAGATGGGGAACCCATAACTGCAAAAGACCTTACGAAAAAAATCCAAGGTCCAAGTTTCAAGTAACAAAGTCCAAAATCCAAGCTCCAAGTTCCAAGTTCCAAGTAACAAAGCCCAAAGTGTTGAAAAACGCTACACTGAGCGTAGTCGAAGTGTCTTTAAAAATAGAAGGTAATTTGTTTTTTTTTGCCTGTAGGGCAAACATATTTATAGCCCAGGGCAAATGAGCGCAGCGAATGCCACCCTGGGATAGAAAGTTCCCAATATAAATTGTCGCACAGCTTTGTTAAATTAAAGGCAGATGGCTCCTGCGACGAAAGGTGGCAAGGTGAAAAGGTAAAAAGGTCCAAAGTTTGCAGTCATCCTGAGGGAAGCGGAGCGACGAAGGATCTCTTTAACCAAGGTCGAAAAAAGGTCCACAAATGACACAAATGGAAGGAATTAAGAAAATTAATAATGAGTAATTAAGAATTATGAATTTCCAGCGGCTTTTTTTCCACATCGCCAAAGTATCCCAAAATTATCAGACGCAGATTTTTAAGATTGTAAACATTTTGGCTTGTTGAAAATTTAATTCTAGCACTTTTATTCAACTATCTTATTGATTCTAAAGCCTAAATATGATTAATTATGATTTGGCTG